>JBGCGJ010000023.1:0-105740 GCA_045110675.1 Halioglobus sp.
CGAAACGCCGTGAGTACCTCGGGGTCCCATTCGTTTAGTGCGATTAACATTTCCACATAGCCCGGCGCCTGCATATACGTAGCCATACGTGCGACCAGTTTCTTCAGGATGTCTTCGGGGCTGGGATTTAGCGCGGTGGCATAAACAGACCAGACTTTTACATCATCTGGACTCTTGCCCGCCTTCTTCGCACCTTCCGCCACGAAAGATTTGGCTCGAAGCAAGCCGTGGTCGGTAATAAAAGTATGTAGGTGGACACCATCGAAATGCTCACCACCAAAACCCAGGCTCTTCGGGCCGAATCCGACGAAGTGCATCGGAATCTCAGCTTGCATCCAATCACCCATGCTTAGATAAGGTAAATTGCCCATTTCACCTTCGTGCCCCATGACTTTCTCGCCGCGCCAAAGCCTTCGGAGCAGGTCGACGCCCTCTGCAAGCTGTGAATTGCTAACCGAGTTTAGCCCCATCAACTGGTTTCGGATTGCCACGCCTCGTGCCAGACCCAATTCGAACCGGCCGCCCGACAGATGGTGTAAGCTGCTTGCCATTGTCGCCAGCACCAGTGGATGACGCGTATGAATATTGGTCGCTGCCGTTGCGACGTGTATCGACTCAGTTGCGGTTAATGCGGCAGAGCAGATTACACCGGCATCCTTCACATCGAAACGTTCCGATAGCCAGACTTTGCCAAGACCCAGTGCTTCGGCCTGCCTGGCCTCTTCTATGGCATCTGCCGGTGTTGTGGTGTGACCTGGAAGTAAATAACAGCTGAGTTCAGGGAATTCTATGTGTTTTGTCATTGCCTTGTGTGCCGGGTGAGGTGTTTGGCTTAGTGTAAAGTAATCGGAGAGTTGGGTAGGAGTAGTGGGGGTATGCAGGTTTAGCCTTAATCGGTATTTTAGGTCTATTAGGTTAGATACTTCACCATAGCGCCTGATCTTGTTGAGGGTTCAGTATGCACCTTTGTAGCGCTTGCAGAGTTTACCCGGTTACGACTTTCCGCCACAGAGTAATTGTTCTTGCCATTCCTTTTAGCCGCGTACATCGCCGTGTCAGCCGCTTTGATCAGCGTCGCAAGATCTTCTCCATGGCTCGGATAAAACGCTACACCAATACTGGCACTGACTCTCGCCTCTTTGCCCTCTACCCGGTACGGTCTGGCCACAGCATCCAACAGTTTTTCCACTGTTGGAACGATCGAATAATCTTCCTCTAACTCGAGCAGCAATACCACAAATTCGTCACCGCCCACTCTCGCAAGAACATCTGACTCCCGCAATAGTCCCTGCATGCGTGCACTGGCTTGAACCAGCAGTTGGTCTCCGGCCGTATGGCCAAGCGTATCGTTAATGTTTTTAAAGCCATCCAGGTCGATATATAGCATGGCCATTTTCCACTGTTGGCGTTTGGACAGATTTGCCGCCCATTCGAACCGTTCTTCCAGCAGTCTTTTTCGTGGTAAACCCGTCAGGCTGTCGTGTAGTGCCTCCATGTGTGACTCCGCCTGTGTCTTCATTTGCGCAGCGAGGCAGAACGAGAATAATAGCACCTGTATCACGAAGCCAAATTCCGCCGCCTGGAATTCCACTATTGTTATGGGGCCCCCCGAAAGCGCAATTATTCCCCCAACTAGTGCGGCTACTGCGGGAGCAAGAAGCGATATGAACAGTGGCCACGCCAGTTTGATGCGAAGACGAATCGCATGAATACACACGGCGAAACCATAAATAATACCTATCGTGCAGACAGCGATTGCGAGGTAGGGCGGAAGACTAGCCACGCCCCATAACATGTTGGCCAAAAACATCGCGCCCAATAAAGAAAATATACAGGCCGTGGCGAAGTTCCACCGAGGCGCCTGGTTGGCCATATCCAGAAAACTCACAATGGCCAACAACCTGAGGGAGGCGGACAGAATGGTAAAGAAATGCAGGGCCCTTTCGTTGAACCAGGGCAGTTCCGGCCATAGATAGTAGGGGCCGACTCCGGCCATCGTTATAAGGCTAAGCCATGTGGCGGCGATGTAGAGGCAGTAGTAGAGGTGATTTTTTCTTCTAAGACTGATGGCGATGATAAGGTTAAAACACAGTAGCGCCGCGATTGCTGAGAAGCTCCCAACTTCATATCTGTATAGCATTGCGCTCTTAGCGATATAGGTGTTTTTCTCTACCAGGTCCCATGCCAGGCGCGAGGTACCAGCTCCTCCAATATAGCGGATGTAAACGGTTGTTGGTGCCGTTCTTGGCTCGATGTGAAAGCCAAAGCGTAGAGCATCAATTTCGCGGGTCGAGGCGGGGTAATTTAAACCGGTTTTCCATTCGGAATAAACTTCCCTTTGATCGGGGCGGTAGACGCGTATGTCGAATAAGTTACCGGCCCGACCGAGTAGATAATATTGCTGATGACGAATGTCTTCATTGAAGCTAAGCGTTATTTTCAGCCAGACAGGTGTGAAAAATTTTTTGGGTTTGCTGTCTTTACTCGGTGTGAAGCTGTAATACGATGGATTGGCAAGTAACTCTTCCAAAGTGAGTTCGCCTTTTTCATCCACGAAGTAAGCGAATTCCGAATCCAGTCTTTCATGGTTGTCCGTGATGGTCACGGCTTGGATGCCTGTTGTTACGAGCATGCCAATAAGCGCCAGCACTGCCAGCTGAACTTTTTTGCTCCTAAGTACGAAAGTAGGTGCCCAGGTAAATACTCTCGCTTTTCTCATCGCCCCAAATCATGCTCGCTAATTCGCGCGCACCAAGATGGAGCGCAGCCCTAACTTAATGTTTGTCGGTCAGTTTGGAATTAGCTTTAGGCTTATTGTCGTGTTTGTGAACCAGTATTGCAGCTAGCCACCTGGGAGGATAAGCGCGCAGTGAAAAGAGACATTCTGTGGCGGTATTGGATCTGCTCGCTGCCAGTGAACCTGGCAGCGAGTGGGGAAGGGAGGTTTACTCGTCCAAAAAGCTTCGCAGGTAATCCGAGCGAGTCGGATGACGCAGTTTACGCAGTGCTTTGGCTTCGATTTGACGAATACGTTCTCGGGTAACGTCGAACTGTTTACCCACTTCTTCGAGCGTATGGTCGGTATTCATATCGATACCGAAACGCATTCTCAGAACCTTGGCTTCTCTTGCGGTCAGTCCACCCAATACGTCTTTGGTGGCTTCCTGCAGGCCCTGGCCCGTGGCGGCATCTACGGGTGAGTGAATGGTGCCGTCTTCGATGAAGTCTCCAAGATGCGAATCTTCATCATCGCCGATGGGCGTTTCCATGGAGATAGGTTCTTTGGCAATCTTCAACACTTTGCGAACTTTGTCTTCTGGCATTTCCATGCGCTCGCCCAACTCTTCCGGGGTCGGCTCTCTGCCCATTTCCTGAAGCATTTGACGGGAGATACGATTCAGTTTGTTGATCGTCTCAATCATGTGAACCGGAATACGGATGGTTCTGGCCTGGTCGGCAATGGATCGGGTAATCGCCTGACGAATCCACCAGGTGGCGTAAGTTGAAAATTTGTAACCTCTGCGGTATTCAAACTTGTCGACCGCCTTCATCAAGCCGATGTTGCCTTCCTGAATAAGATCGAGAAATTGCAGGCCGCGGTTGGTGTACTTCTTGGCGATTGAAATTACCAGGCGAAGGTTAGCTTCAACCATTTCTTTCTTGGCGCGACGAGCGCGAGCCTCGCCCATGGACATCTTGCGATTGATTTCTTTAATTTCGCCAACAGTGAGACCGCTCTGGGCTTCAATTTGGCCGATGCGTCGCTGCAGTCTCTGGATATTCTCTTTTTCAGCGATGAGCTTCGCGGCGTAATCTTTTTTGCTGCGCGTATGCTTGCTCAGCCACTTTGCGTCAGACTCAGAACCCTGGAAAGTGGTGATAAAGTCTTTGCGCGGCAGGCCACAGACCTTCACCGCCAAACGCATGATCTCGCGTTCCTGGCTGCGCACTGCAGTCAGTGTTTTTCTCGCGTCCATGGTCAGTGGGTCAAAAACTCGGGGCGTCAGTTTGAAGAACTGGAAGATATCTCCCAGCTTGTTCATTTCTTTTACGGCTTCCTTGCTGGACCGGCCTTTTTCGGCCAGCACTTTTTCAGTCTTGTTTTGCTGGCGTTTCAGTGCGGTAAAGCGCTTCTTGGCCTCTACAGGATCCGGGCCCGTATCCGCTTCTTCTTCGGTATCATCAGTGCCTGCCTCTCTGGCGGCAGCAACTTCGGCAGCGGAGGGAACATGCTCGGCAGGGTTCAGGTAGCCAATCAGAATATCTGAGAGCTTGCGCTCTTCCTTGGCGATCAAGTCGTATTCGGCAATGAGCTTGGCGACAGTGCCTGGGTAGTGCGCCAGCGCAGAGAGCAGTTCGCGAATGCCTTCTTCGATGCGCTTGGCGATAACGATTTCGCCTTCACGGGTGAGCAGCTCTACGGTGCCCATTTCCCGCATATACATGCGTACAGGGTCTGTTGTTCTACCCGCTTCTGTTTCAACGGCGGCCAATGCGGCGGCGGCTTCGGCGGCGGCAATGTCATCTGCAGAGGTATCGCCCTCGGTCATCAGCAGTTCATCGGCATCCGGTGCGACTTCAAACACCTGTATGCCCATGTCGTTGATCATCTGGATGATGTCTTCAACCTGATCTGGATCAGAGATGTCTTCCGGCAGGTGATCATTCACCTCGGCATAGGTCAGGTAACCCTGTTCCTTGCCCTTGGCGATGAGGTCCTTCAAGCGGGACTGTTGTTGCACGACGTCGGTCATTAAGCAGACACCTTTCACAAAAAATTTCGAAAAAAAATTAGCCGGCGATTATAACCGGTAGTTGCTAGCTAACACTAGCGCTAAGCCCAGTAAATTGGCCAAATTCAGCTCAGTTTCAGCGCGGTTCCCCGGTTTTAGTTATATGGGGGCGGCCACTGGCTTTATCAATGGCTAAAGGCGCTACGATTCCACCTCTTCAGCCTTCCGCGGGAGTGCTTTAGGGGCGGTTTTTACCGCGTTGCGAATCGCGTAGCTGTTTTTGCTGCAACATGTCTTTCAGTTGCTGCTTTTCCAATTCGCTCATCTCAGCGTAGTTGGTGAGTTTGAGTTTGTCGACTTTTTGCTCCAGTTTGGAGCGCTGGGGTAATTCCGCCAGAGTTCGTATAGTGTCGACGAACTGCTGCTCTATACCCTCAGTGGGAATTAGTCGCTCTTGACCTGCGAGACGGCTGAGCAATTCGCCTTCCGGGGTGCCATACCAGTGTCCCAATAACATGGCGGTGTTGGACTCCGGGCGGCGATTCAGCAGGTCGATCAATTCGCGTAGGAGATCGATGTCCTCTCCTTGCAGTTCAGCGAGATCCGCAGGCGCCGCCAGGCTCGCAATTTTCGGTTGATGCAGAACCAAGGCGATGGCTGCCTGCGCGAAGTTGGAGTAATTGCGAGGTAGTTCCGCAGGCATTTCCCGCTGTCTAGGGCCAGTGGGAACAGAGGTTTCGTCTTCGGGCGCTACTTCGTGATCGGGCGGCTCTTCCACTATTGGCGGGATAGGGGGTGCCTCTAACTGCATTAAACTGCTCAGCTCGAGACCCGTTCTATCGGCCAGTGCTTTGAACATTAATTGTCGGTAAACACCCTCGGGGAGTTGGCGGATATGAGGCAGAGCGAGCTTACTCAATCGAGCGCGACCATCCATACTACTGGTGTCGATGCCGGTTGATACCGATTCGAACAAGAATTCTTCCAAGGGGATGGCCTTAGCCGCCAATTCTTCGAACAGCGCCTTGCCACCACGGCGAACAATCGTATCGGGGTCTTCACCTTCGGGCAGGAACAAAAATCGCGCTTGTCTTCCGTCCTCCATGCATGGCAGCGCAGCTTCCATCGCCCTGACCGCCGCTTTACGACCAGCTTCGTCACCGTCAAAACAAAATAAAACTTCCGGACTTAATCGATAGATTCGTTCCAGGTGAGTTTTGCTGGTGGCGGTACCCAGGGTCGCGGTGGCGTTGTTGATGCCGTGCTGGGCCAGGGCGATCACATCCATATAGCCCTCGACTACAAGAATACTGTCGAGCTTTCGGTTGGCTTGTTTTGCCTGATACAGGCCGTAAAGTTCGCGGCCTTTGTGGAATATCGAGGTCTCGGGAGAGTTCAAATATTTGGGCTTATCATCGCCCAATACCCGACCACCAAAGGCGATCACTCTGCCGCGCTGATCCCGGATAGGGAATACCACACGATCCCGAAACCGATCATAGATTTTGCCGGACTCGTTTTCCACCAGCATTCCGGCGTCTATCAGGCGTTTCTGTTGCTCTTCACCCCCACCCAAGGCTTTGGTGAGGTTATCCCAGCCCGGCGGAGCGAAGCCCAGATCAAATTGTTTGGCGATCTCGCCGGTCAAGCCGCGCTCTTTCAAATAGGCTACGGCCCGAGTCGCCTGAGGGTGCTTGCGCAGTTCGTGCTGATAATAATTCGCGGCCTTCTCCAGCAATGCATACAGTTCTCGATTGCTCTGGTCCTCTCGATAAGGGGCGGCTCCGGGACGCGTTTCTTCTCGCGGTACTTCAAGGCCCATGCTGCTGGCGAGAGACTCTACTGCCTGGGGAAACTCCAGATTTTCGTAATCCATAACAAAGCCGAGGGCGTTGCCGCCGGCGCCGCAGCCAAAGCAGTAGTAAAACTGTTTGTCCGGGTTAACACTGAATGACGGGGTTTTTTCGTCGTGAAAAGGACAGCGAGCTGAGTAGTTTTTGCCGGTTTTTTTCAGTTTGACGCGCCGATCCACCACTTCGACGATATCGAGGCGATCCAGCAGGGTATCTAAAAAAGCTTGTGGTATTCGTCCGGCCATTAGTGGTTTATTGAACCATGCCGCACGTAGAATGTTTAGCGGTGTTTGGGGTTGCTGCTAGCCAAGCAGTTTGGCTTTTACCAGTTGGCTGACAACACCGGCATCGGCGCGGCCTTGAATTTGCGGTTTCAACTGACCCATGACTGGGCCCATGGCCGCCATGCCAGTGGCGTCGGAGGCTGCTATGGCAGCATCTATCATTTCGGTGAGTTCCGCTTCGCTGAGCTGCGAGGGTAAAAATTCTTGAATAACGCCGATTTCCATCAATTCCTGATCGGCTAATTCCTGTCGTTCGGCTTTGATGTATTGATCTGCTGAATCTCTGCGCTGCTTGACCATTTTGTCCATAACAGCAAGTGCGCGAGCGTCGTCTATCTCGATACGCTCATCGACTTCGATTCGTTTGAATTCTGCTTGAATAAGCCGGATTGTCCCCAGCCTGGGCTTGTCTTTCGCTTTCATGGCAGCCTTCATGGCTGCCGTGATGGTTTCCCTGAGAGATTGATCGCTCATGGAGGAGTGCTGTCAGCGACCTAGTAGAGTCGAACGCGCTTGCGATTTTCGCGAGAAAGCTTCTTGAGGTGACGCTTTACAGCAGCTGCGCCGGCGCGCTTGCGGACGGTTGTTGGCTTTTCATAGTGCTCGCGCTTGCGAACTTCGGCGAGAACGCCTGCTTTTTCACATGAACGCTTAAAACGACGCAGAGCGATGTCGAACGGCTCGTTTTCTTTGATCTTGATCGATGGCATGTATTGCTACCTGTAAATAGTGTTTATATCTGCAAGGACCCGGCAAACGTCTGGTCAATGCCTTAAAGGGCGCGCATTCTATACTTATCAGGCTTATTTTGCAAAGCATAGAGGCAAAGTTATTCAGCTCGGAGACGGTCTACCGGGTCGGCCTGGTTGAGAGAAGGTCGTTGCTCCGCAAGCCGCATGTTTCCTACATTCACCGGATTAATGGCTGGCTTAGGGCCAGCCCCTCAACTATGATTCGCTCCTGATGAAATGAAGGTGGGAAAAATGCTGGTTTTGGGTCTGGAAACCTCCTGTGATGAGACCGGAGTTGCGCTGTATGACACCCAGCGCGGCCTGCTTGCGCACGCGCTATATAGCCAGATTGAAGTGCATAGGGAATACGGTGGTGTTGTACCTGAATTAGCCTCCCGAGACCATGTTCGCAAAATTTTACCGCTCATCGAAGACACTTTCGCCCAGGCCGGTTGTGAGACTCGAGAATTAGGTGGCATCGCCTATACGGCAGGCCCTGGCTTGGTGGGAGCGCTCATGGTTGGGGCCACGATCGCAAAAGCGCTGGCGTGGTCCTGGAGTATTCCAGTGCTGGGCGTACACCACATGGAGGGGCATTTGCTGGCCCCCATGCTCGAGGATGAACACCCGCAATATCCCTTCGTAGCCCTGCTGGTCTCCGGCGGTCACACCCAATTGGTGAGAGTCGATGGCATCGGCGAGTATCGAATGTTGGGAGAGTCTTTGGATGACGCCGCAGGTGAAGCTTTCGACAAGGCCGCCAAAATGTTGGGGTTGCCCTATCCGGGAGGGCCTCACATCGCTCGTATGGCGCTGCAGGGTAATTCCGAACGCTTCACCTTTCCCCGGCCCATGGTGAATCGACCCGGTCTGGACTTTAGTTTTAGCGGACTGAAAACCTATACCCTCAACACCGCTGCGGAATGTCGTGCCGGTGGAGATATCGAAGGCGAAATCAGCGAGCAAGACAAATGGGATATAGCCAGAGCCTTCGAAGATGCTGTCGTAGACACGTTGATGATCAAGTGTCGCCGGGCGCTCCGAGAGGAGAATCTTAAAACGCTGGTGATTGCAGGCGGAGTAAGTGCCAATACGAATTTGCGGGCTGTGTTGGAGAAATCCCTGGCGAAAGAGGGGGCTCGAGTATTTTACCCCGCTCCGATGTTCTGTACTGACAACGGCGCCATGATTGCCTACGCCGGCGCCCAGCGATTGCAGGCTGGACAAGTCGACAATGCTGAAACTCGCGTGCGACCGCGCTGGCCAATGGAAGAATTACCTCCATTGCCGAAGGCCTCCGCCGCTTCAGGAGCGGCTTAAGTGGATATTGTTTTTATCCGTGAACTTCGAATAGACACTATTATCGGTGTTTACGACTGGGAGCGATCGGTGCGCCAGACGGTCGTTTTGGATCTGGAAATGGCGACCGATATCAGCGAAGCGGCCGGTGAAGATGCTTTGCAACATACCCTGGATTACGCGGCGATATCCGCACGCCTGTTGGCATTTGTCGAACAAAGTGAATTCGAGTTGATTGAAACAATGGCAGAGCAGGTTGCCGCGATTGTGCTTGAGGAGTTCAGCGTACCCTGGTTGCGATTGCGAGTGAGTAAACCTGGCGCGGTTATGCAGGCTCGCGATGTGGGTGTGCTCATTGAACGGGGCAGCAAACACTGATGGCTCGCGTGTTTTTGGGTCTTGGTAGTAATATTGAACGCGAGCGATACATCGTGGCCGGTCTCGATGCCATGGTGCGTATGTTCTCCGATTTCGATCACTCTTCGGTGTATGAAAGCGACTCCATTGGTTTTCAAGGGCAGGCTTTCCTCAACATGGTCGTTGCTGTAGAAACCAAACTGACTATTGCCGAGCTGGCTAAGCAACTTCGCCAAATTGAGATGGAGCACGGTAGGCCTGAAAATGCACCGCGTTTCAGTGCACGGCAATTGGATATCGATATTCTCACCTATGCTGACAGGGTCGGTAAGATCGACGGCGTAGAGTTGCCACGGCCCGAAATAGTGGAAAACGCTTTCGTGTTAAGGCCCTTGGCTGAACTTGCACCTGAGGTTCATCATCCGCGATTGGGCGTCGCTTATTCACAGCTATGGGAAGATTATGACAAGGGCTCCCAGAAAATCCACAAAGTTGACTTTGAATGGCGAGGGCGGTCTATTTCGACTGCGCTGAGTTAGCCGCTGCTGATGAGTTACACGTTTCCAGGTTGGTTGTTTCTGAAATGTTCCAGGACCCGAATGCGCTCTGATTTGATAGCTTCGCCTAACTCCTTTCCCTTTATACCTTTTTCAATAAAGGTTGCCGCGGTGACCTCGAGGGCCAAGTTAAGCGCTTTTCGAAGATAGTCCGATTGTGGATATACCCGCTCGTCCAATCCTAAGCGGCCTTTCGCATCACACTCGCAGGCGAGCAAAAACTCCTCGAAGCGCTCTGGACGGCGAACGGCATCGGCACTTTCCAGCAGTTTCATAATGGTCTTGCCGCGCAGTTCCAAGGCCCGATGGCAGTTGGTGTGTTGCTCGCAGACCAGTAGCGCCAACTCCCTGTGGTGATTGGGAACTGCCAGACGATCACAAACCCTGGCCACCAATGTCACGCCGCGGTGTTCGTGGGCGATATGCCTTGGCCACTCTTTCTCGGGTGTTGTGCCTTTACCCAGGTCGTGCATCAACACTGCAAAACGCACCGGGGTGGATTTTTCGGTGGCCGCAGCCAATTGCAGGGCCATTAAAACATGCACGCCCGTGTCGATTTCCGGATGATGTTCGGTGGGTTGAGGAACGCCGAATAGGGCTTCAACCTCGGGTAGTAGTGATTGCAGCGCCCCGCAGTCACGCAGCACCTGCACAAAAACATCGGGATTGCGCTCACCGAGGGCTCGTTCCATCTCCACCCACACACGTTCGGTGGGCAGGTGTTCTAGTTCCCCATCGGAAACTATTTGGGCCATCAGTGCGATGGTTTCTGGGGCCACTGAAAACCCTAGATGAGCATATCGTGCTGCGTAGCGAGCGGTGCGCAACACGCGTAGGGGGTCTTCGACAAAGGCGTCCGAGATGTGGCGTAGTGTTTTCGCTTCCAGATCTCGCTGGCCACCGTAGGGATCAATCAGCTCGCCCTCAGTGTTGCGTGCGATCGCATTGACGGTAAGGTCACGGCGAAGCAGATCCTCCTCCAACGTTACCGTTGGATCGCAATCCACGCTGAATCCAGTGTAGCCGTGCCCCTGTTTGCGCTCAACGCGTGCCAGTGCGTACTCATCTTTGGTATCGGGGTGGAGAAAAACCGGGAAGTCCTTGCCCACCTGTTGGAAGCCTTGGTTCAGCAATTCTTCAGGGCGCGCACCGACCACAACCCAATCACGATCGGTGACCGGGTGGCCCAGTAATTCATCGCGAACCGCGCCGCCCACCAGGTAGATTTCCATGCTCTCAGTGCGCCTCGCCACATTCGCAGCGTGTCCACTGCTCAGTTTCCAGTTCATAGAAGGATAGGGCGCGACCCCACACACATCCAGTATCCAGTGCAATGGCATTGGGACTATCGGTATGACCTTCTATGGAAGCCCAATGACCAAAAAGAATTTTATTGTCTGCGGTTTTTCGCTTGGGATGACTGAACCAGGCCGAGACTTTCTTGTCACCCAGATGTGGGTTTGGTTCTGCACCCTTACTTTCCAAGTCCAACACACCGTCTTTGGTGCAGAACCGCATTCTGGTGAGGTAGTTGGTTATGACGCGCAGTCTTTCCATACCCCTGAGATCTTCAGACCAAACGGCGGGTTCATTGCCATACATTTGCTTGAAGAAAGCCACGCAATCGGAGCTGCGCAATACGGTTTCAACTTCGCGGGAATAACTGGCGGCCTCCTTCACGGACCATTGAGGGGGGATACCCGCATGCACCATGGTATAGCCGTGTTCGCGGTGGAGTAGGGGCTGACGAATCAACCAGCCCAATAATGTGTCGCGGTCCGGTGCCTGGAGAATTTTATCGAGGGTATCCGAACTGCTGGGTGAGCGCACGCCTGCGGCCACCGCCAGTAGATGCAGGTCGTGATTGCCCAGTACCATCACCAGATTGTCTCGCATTTTGTACAAAAAGCGCAGGGTTTTCAGGCATTTCGGCCCCCGATTGACGATGTCACCCACCGACCAAAGCATATCTTTTTTGGGGTTAAACTTTACCGTTTTTAACAGGCACTTCAGGGGCTTTAAGCAGCCCTGTATGTCGCCGACGACGTAGGTGCTCATGTGTTAGTTTGGGTCAGTGGAGTGCATTGGGAATGTGCAAAGAAAAAGGCTGAATAGGCACATCGAATGTTCCCATTGCGTCTTGATCCTCACCTTCTGAGGCAATGCTTATCATGGTGTAGCTACCTTCCATAAACCCCACTGCAGTTTCCATGGTCGTTCCACTGGTGTATCTGAAGAATTTTCCCGGCGCAATAACGGGCTGTTCGCCTACCACACCTTCGCCGCGAACTTCCTGCACCTGATTATCAGCGTCAGTAATAATCCAGTGACGACTCAAGAGCTGTACGGGTACGTCGCTGTTATTGCTGATGGTAATGGTATAGGCAAACGTATAGTGATCGTCTTCCGGGTTGGAATGACTGGGTAAGTAAGTGGTTAAGACTTTCACACTCACCTGGTTGGCTTGCGCTTCCATTTGATCGAACTTATCCATGATTGAGGTTTGCTATCTCTATAAATTGGTGGAGTTGCAGAGTTTCTGCTCTTGCTGCGGGATCAATTCCAATGGCTTCAAGCGCTTGTGCATCTATAAGGCCTTTTAGGTTGTTCCGCAAGGTTTTCCGGCGCTGCGCAAAAGATGCCTGAACGACTTTTCGCAACATTGCTTCGTCGCAATCTGGCCACTGGGTGTTTTCTCTGGGCACTAAGCGAACAATAGCAGACTGTACTTTCGGTGCTGGACTAAATGCGGTGGGTGGAACCTCGAATAGGGATTCTATCTCGCAGTGGTACTGTGCCATTATTCCTAACCGCCCCCAGTTTTTATTTCCTGGCGATGCCGCGAGGCGATTCACCACTTCCAGCTGCAGCATGAAATGCATGTCCTGGATCCGCTCGGTGTTCTCCAGCAGTTTGAAAATCAGCGGAGTCGATATGTTATAGGGCAAGTTTCCCACCACGCGGATTTTATCGCTGCAGTCGCTGTTCTCGACGAGTGCAGCGTAATCAAATTTAAGAGCATCGGCGCTGTGCAAGTTGAATTTTGGAGAGTCGCCGTAGGCGGCGAGCAGGGCGGGCACCAGATCTCTGTCCAGCTCCACCACATCCAAACGGCACCCACTGCGCATTAGCCACTGGGTCAATGCGCCCTGACCCGGGCCAATTTCTACCAGGTGCTCGTCTGCGAGTGGATGAATGCTGTCGATGATGCGATTGATGACGCCGGAATCTTGCAGGAAGTTCTGACCGAAACGTTTGCGGGCGCGATGTGGGGCTTGGGGATTACTCATAGGCGCTATTGTACCGTTACTGCGGCGCATTTATACTTCCGTCGCGCTGGTCCTAAAATAAAAGTGCGCGAAAAGATTTCCTAGCGCGGATACAATCCCTCAATGCCATTTTCACAATACTTCAGGCTTATCGATATACAGGCGCGCATGGCTTTGCGTGCCGAAGCTTCGCGTTTCTTCTTAGGCTACGTCTGGTGGATCCTGGAACCGCTATTGTACGTCGCGGTGTTCTATGTTGTTTTCAATGTGATTCTGGATTCTCGCAGAGCGGATTTTCTGGCCTTTCTCATGTGCGGTAAACTGACGTTTATCTGGTTTTCGAAATCAGTATCACAGGCCTCGGGAAGTATCATCGCCAACCAGGGTTTAATTGGCAAAGTAAATGTGCCAAAAACCTTGTTCCCTATGGCGTTGGTTCAGCAAGGTGTTTACAAACAGACGGCCGTGTTTTTACTGCTCTTTGCGATGCTCATTGCCTATGGTTATTCGGTGACGCCGGGCTGGTTATGGTTGGTTCCGGTGATTGCTGTCAATTACCTGATGATTGTTGCCTGCTCGTTCATTGGTGCCTATCTAGTGTGTTTAATGAGAGATTTCAATTTGGTCATTAATCTGGGTATGACTTTTCTGCTATTTACCTCGGGTATTTTTTGGGACGTGCGGGATTTGGGTGATCCAGCGAAAACCGAATTGGTTCTGGCACTCAATCCACTGGCCTTTATGTTGGATGCCTATCGGCAAGTTCTCATGTATCAGGGCGTTCCAGACATGGTACATCTTCTGCAAATAGCCCTTGTCAGCGGCATTGTCATTTTGGTGATGGGCAGGTTTATCCGTCGTTCCAGCCAGTTTATTGCTTTGAAGGTTCTCACTTCATGAGTATTGATGAACAGTCATTGTTGCTCGAGCTGGACAATGTTTGTCTGGACTATCATCCGGGGAAATCCAGGCCCGATCAATTGGTGCTCGACCAGGTTTCGCTCAAACTCTATCGCGGGGAAACCCTGGGGGTCATCGGTAAGAATGGCTGTGGAAAGACTACAATATTGCGCGTCATGGCAGGAATTCTCGCGCCGACAAGTGGTGTGGTTCAGGCCCGGATGGGTGTGACAGCGTCTCTGCTTACCATCGGTTTGGGCTTCCGGGCCGATCTCTCAGGGAGAAATAACGCACTATTATCAGCGATGCTACAGGGCTCTTCCCGTGCAGACGCGGAATCGTTGCTGGAGGAGATCAAAGATTTTTCCGAGTTGGGAGAATCATTTGAGGAACCCGTGAAATCCTATTCCTCGGGTATGCGAGCCAGGTTGGGCTTTACCACTGCTCTAATCACGCATGTTGATATATTGTTGGTCGATGAAATATTAAGTGTCGGTGACGCACACTTTAGGCAGAAAGCTCAGAGGGCTATGAAAGATCGCATCGGCGGCGATCAGACAGTGGTTTTTGTCTCCCACAATGATTCCCAGGTCAAGGACCTGTGCGACAGGGCCATTTGGCTCAATGAGGCGCGAATCGCCGCCCAGGGCGATGTCTCGGATGTGTTGGTGGAATATCGAAAATATATCCATGCAATGAGCAATGCAACGCCGACAGCTTAGAGGCGTCTACACAGTTTTTGCGTTGCTCATTTCGACGGCGCTTGCAATCGCGCATTCCAGGCTGCTGGCACTCGCCTCGCCTGTTCCCGCCAGATCCAATGCTGTACCGTGATCTACTGAGGTGCGGATGATCGGTAGCCCCAGGGTAATATTAATTGCGTTCCCGAAACCCGCGAATTTCAAAACGGGCAGCCCCTGGTCGTGATACATCGCAAAAACTGCGTCGCATTGATCCAGAACTTTGGGGTTGAACGCGGTATCTGCCGGTAGCGGTCCCTGCAAATTCATCCCTTTTTTACGCAGTACATCGAGTACCGGAATAATGGTGTCAACTTCCTCCGAGCCGAGGTGGCCACCCTCACCGGCGTGAGGATTCAAACCCAGGACGGCAATGCGAGGTTGTTCGAGCCCGAATTTGCTGCGTAAATCGGCGTGTAAAATGCTCAAGGTTTCCATCAGCAGTTCGCAGGTTATGGCCCCGGATACGGCGTTCAAAGGAAGGTGTGTGGTAGCCAGCGCCACTCGCAAATCCCCCGATGCCAGCATCATCACCACTTTCTCAGTTCCGGTTTCCTCGGCCAGGTATTCGGTGTGACCGGAAAATGGGATTCCGGCATCATTGATTATCGACTTCTGAACAGGAGGTGTGACCATCGCAGTAAAGGCCCCGTTCATACAACCCTCTACAGCAAGGCGCAGAGTTTCGATCACGTAAGAGGCATTTGCAGAATCCAGTGCGCCAGCAGTGCAAGGTACTGCTAGTGGTGTTGGAATTACCTTGAGTGTTCCCGGACGATGGGGGATTGGTTCGCTCTTCGCATCAAAAGACTCGAAGTCGATACTCAAGCCCAACTGAGCGGCTCTTTCGCTCAGTAAGGTCGGGTCGGCTATGGCGACCAGTTCACTCGTGTGGTTTTGCCCGGCGCAGTGCAGCAGAATATCTGGGCCTATTCCGGCGGGTTCACCGCTGGTAACGGCGATTCTGGGCAGACGGGCGGGTGGAGTGTGTTCTCCCGTGTTCTTCACGGCATGGCTTACTTGATGTCTACGAAAGCTTCATCGCGAATACGTTGCAGCCAGGCATCCAGCTCTTCCTGGAATTTTCGTTGATGCAGGAATTCCTGGGCTTTGCCGCGAATCGCCAGTTCCGTCATATCCTGATCTCGCCGACCGGTGATTTCCAACAGATGCCAGCCAAACTGGCTGCGAACGGGATCACTAAGTTGACCCACTTCAGTTCGAATCATCGCCTGCTCGAACTCTGGAACCATCTGTCCGGGGTTGGTCCAGCCCAACTCGCCGCCTTCCTGAGCTGAGCCAATATCTTCAGAATATTCCTTGGCTAAAGCCGCGAAGTCTTCGCCCGCTGTGATGCGATCTTTGATTTGGACGATCAGTTCTCGGGCTTGATCATCATTCAGGATCTCCGAGGGCTTGACCAAAATATGGCGTACTTCGGTCTGGGCAACCATCTGTGCACCCCCTTTCATATCCTGCATATTCACCAGGTGAAAACCGCTTTCACTGCGAATGGCTTTCGAGGTTTCGCCGACTGCAAGCCCGGGTGCAATATCGGCAAACAGTGACGGCAGGTCTGAAAGCTTGCGCCAACCGAGATCTCCGCCGCTGAACGTGTACTCAGAAGAGTTCGAGCTCACCGCCTTTTCAAATGGCTCGCCCCCCTGTATGCGCGCGAGAATCGAATTCACATGCGTCTCGGCGTCTGTAATTGTGCGCTCGGTCGCATCGGGAGCTATCGGCAGCAGTGCGTGAACCAGGCGATACTCGGGCTGAGTCAGTTTCTGCCCTTCTTCGGTTGCCAGAAAGTTATCAACTTCCTGTGGTGTGATCTGTATACGCTGATTAACATTGCCGCTCTGGACCCGCTGCAAGACCATCTCGCGCCTGATATCTTCGCGCATTTTTAAATAGGACTGCCCCTCTAAATCCAGGCGCTGGCGAAACTGATCCAGAGACATACCATTTTGCGCCGCGATGCGGCCCATGGCGCCATTGAGTTGTGCGTCACTGATCCGAACCCCGACTCTCTGTCCCTTTTGAATCTGGATGCTTTCCAGGATCAATCGGTCCAGGGTCTGGCGGATTAACTCGTCTTCGGGAGGCATGTCCATCGCTCGCGCCTTCATACTTTCCGTGATAACCGCAAGCCGGCTGCGTAATTCGCTGGCCATAATCACGTCGTCATCAACGATCGCGACCACCTGATCCAGTATTTCGGTGGCTGCCTGAGTGTTTGGCGTGGTTACCGCTGTGGTGGCAAGTCCGAATGCCAGTGCTATTGCCCTAATATTCACGATCTTCAAAACCTCGAATCATATCTTGTAAAATTCCGGTGACCCTGCTGCCAAAGCCGCCCAGGCCCTTGAGTACTATTTGGACCTGCGTTGAGTTCTCTCGTTCCAGGTCTGGATTATTAAAATCAGTGAGCGCGCCGGACACATTGTCGAAATAGCGCAGATGCAAAAGTCTCACTTTCCAGCAACAGGTATCATATTCCAGTCCATACATATCTTCTATGCTGGTATCCGCTTCAACGCTGTAGTTCCACGCCGCAAAAAACCTCCATCTGTCGGTCACTGGCAAGTATGTTGACAGGTGAAATTGCTCGGTGACAGTCTGCAAGAAAAGGCCTCTTCCGGGTCGACGGTAGGTGTAGCCTGCGTTGATGACTGAACCGTCTTCCCAGGTGTAATTTGCCTGGACGCTGCCTGCGTTAACCTCGCCGCTATAGGGGTCCCACAAAAGATTGCTGCGCAACCCCAAGCGGGTATTGGGCTTAAATCGCAGTTCAGCAGCCATTTCTGAACCGGATTGTTCCTCGGGTTCATCTGTCGCTTTGAGCCTTACTCTGCGATCCTTAAAGTAGAAAATCTGGCCGATGCTGGCGCTCAGGTATTCCTGGCCGTCCGTATCACCTATCAGGCGTGTGGTCACACCGACCGAAATCTGATCGGCATCGTCTATTCTGTCCCGGCCGCTAAATCGCGTTTCACGAAACAGTTGATTGTAGCTAAAGGTCAGCTCAGCGCTGTCGAAGTCCGGTTGATCGGTTTGATCTTCAAACTCGCTGTGAACGTAATACAGCCTTGGCTCCAGGGTTTGCACCAGGCTTTTGTTGGCGATCATTGTTTGGCGTTCAAAAAACAGGCCGCCGTCAATGCTGGCCAGTGCCGAGCCAGCCGACGGCTTGTTGTCTGCGTTTGGCGAGTTTTGATCGCTCAGGTCGTAGTTTAGCTGACGATACTTGAGTACCGGGTTTAGAAAACCGTAGCTCCACTGCATGGGATAACCGGCGCCGACTTCTGCATAGAGGCGCTGGCCGGTGACTCGGTTATCGTCGGTATCGAAATCGGAATATTGCGCCAGCAGGATTGGGTCAAATTCGAAGGGAACTCGCTGGCTTCGATAGCGCCCGGTGATTTGCGGCAATTTTTTGTAATCATTGTTGATGTCATCCGCCAGAGATTGAAACTGCTGGAGTTCCATCTCCACCAGCCAGTCATCACCCAGGTAATCCAGCGATGCCAATTGCAGCAGGCTGGTTTGCCGCTTCGTTTCCAGGCTCGAAGTATCCAGATCTTTCAGATAGTTGACGTCGCTGGCCTTGGCGTAGTCCACCTTGGATCGCCAGCGCTGTTGGAATAAACCGTCGTGTGCGACAACCCCGAGCCATCTATCGTTGTCTCGATCATCCGGAAATTCGTCGCGGTAGCGTTTGTCATCGATTAGATAACTGCCGCCAATAGACCAGGTTCCAAGCAACTCATCCAGATAGCGAAACTCCAGATCGTGATTCAGTCCTCGCTCCTGTATGTAGCGGGGTGAATACAGGGCATCGTAGTTGGGTGCCAGATTGAGATAAACGGGCACGGATATGTCGACTCCGCCTTTTGAATCACTGCCTAGCGACGGCCACAAGACTCCTGTGCGGCGTCTATCATCCAGCGGTAAGCGCAGCCATGGAGCATAAAATACCGGGATTCCCCCGAGCTCGATCTTGGCTCCCCGAGCGGTGGCAAAACCTTCTTCGACATCCAGCACCATTGTGTCAGCGCGCAGGTTCCAGTCCTTTTCATTGGGTTCGCAATAGCTCAGATTGCTGTCGAGCAAATGAATGAGACCTTCCTCATCCCGCTGTAGCTCTTGCGCTGAGCCGTGAAAGTGCATGTCGTGCAAAACAAATTCACTGCCATTAATTTTTGCCTCGCCGCTGACCGAGTCAAATTCTGCACTGTCGCCCCGAAATAGCACACCCGGTTCTCTGACCGAAATGTCACCCTCGAGGGTTCCGGTTCGCTTGGCCCTGTTAAAAGTGGCAGTGTTGCCGCGCAGTTGTCGGTACCCCTGATTGACCTCAACACCGCCAGACAGGGTTATGTCGTCGCCGCGCAGAGTGGTTTCTGTTGCACTCGCTTCGATATCCGAAGCCTCTGGTTTTACGCTCTGATCGATCTCCGACAGTGGATCTATATAGCGACCTGCACAGCTGATACAAGACTCGTTTCTTAACTCCCGGGGTACCGATTCAATTGATACCCAATCCAGAGGGCCTCGCTTGATTGGAATGGACTCCAGAATCTGATTGGGGTCATGCGCGGCTGGAGTGTCCGATTCCTGCGCATATCCGGGCGCCGCAAGGAACAGGGCGGCCAAAAACAGCTGCGGCCCTATAAGGCGCGGCGAAGCGGTGTCAGAGAAGTTAAACAACGAGGGGATCATTAATACTTGCGGTTAGCGGCTTTATTGATATGTTGGGGAGGATGATAATGCATCCCCTCGCTCCTGTCCGTGAATAATTGAAAAAGGAAGTGCACGTAAATGTCACCCCGTCCCATCCCATCTGAGCTGTTGCCTTGGGCATTGACCGTGTTACAGAGTTCCGACGCGGGAGAATCGCCTGAGAGCGCACTGACTTTGGTAACCGGGGATGCCAGCAATCGGCGTTATTTTCGCCTGGTTTGTGCCGATAAAAGCTACATCGTCGCCGATGCCCCCCCAGAAACGGAGAAGAACAGCGAATTTGTTGCCATCCATAGAGTACTGTCGAATGCCGGCGTGCGGGTACCGCATTTATTCGCGGCGGATATCGATCGGGGCTACCTGTTGCTTGAAGACCTCGGTGATCACTCGCTGTTGCCGGCCTTAAACGAAAACTCAGTTGATGCCTGGTATGAGAAGGCTCAGGGCATTTTGAGGAAAATGGCGGCAGTTGATCTCGGCTCTGTTGATGCCGCCTATGATCATGCCTTGTTCAGCGAAGAGCTTAGTCGCTTCGGCGAGTGGTTTGTCACAGGCCTTCTCAACTACACCCTTAGCGATTCCGAGCGGGAAATAATTTCCCGATTTAGCAGTGTTTTGCTCGAAAGTGCTCTGGAACAGCCGCAGGTTCTAGTGCATCGTGATTTTCACAGTCGAAATTTGATGATTCTTGAAGACGGAGAGTTGGTGATCATCGATTTCCAGGATGCTGTGCGGGGGCCTATTACCTACGATATCGCCTCTTTGCTGAAAGACTGCTACATCCGCTGGCCGCAAGCCCAAGTAGAGGCATGGGCACTGGCATACAAGCGGCAACTCGATGGATGGGTAAATCTGCAGGGCTTGAGCGACGAAACGTTTTTGCGCTGGTTTGACGCGATGGCGCTGCAGCGGCACATCAAAGTTCTGGGAACCTTCGCAAGATTGTATCTGCGCGACGGTAAAGCAGCCTACCTGGCCGATTTGCCCATGGTTCTTGGCTACATTCACGAAACGCTCGATCGATACGCGGTGCAAGAAGCGGCCTTTGCAGAGTTTTCGGAGTGGTTTGCAGAGACCCTGGCGCCGCGCATTGCCTTGCAGTCCTGGAGTGCGTCGTCGTGAAAGTCATGATTCTTGCGGCCGGTTTGGGCCAGCGGATGCGCCCGTTAACAGATCACACTCCCAAACCCCTGCTAAAGGTGGCCGGAGTCCCATTGCTCGAGCACCATATACGGCGTTTGCGCGATGCAGGCTTTAACGAACTGGTCGTTAACGTGTCTCATATGGCGGATCAAATTGTAGATTACTTTGGTGATGGCAGTCGCTGGGGGGTGGTTCTGAATTGGTCCGTGGAAGATGAGCCGCTTGAAACTGCCGGTGGCATTGTTAAGGCGCTGCCTGTTTTGGGCTCAGCTCCCTTCGCTGTCGTCAATGGTGATATATGGACAGATTACCCTTTTGCACAGTTGGTGAATCGCGAACTTTTGCATGCCGAAGGAGCGCATCTGGTAATGGTCGAAAGCCCCCCACAACACGCCAACGGAGACTTTGTGTTGGGAGAAGATGGGCGTTTGGATACCTTAGAGCAAGCGAACAAGGGGCTGACTTACTCGGGCGTGGGAATATACAGCTCAGGGTTTTTCAGGGATTTGCCCGTGTGCAAGTATCCTCTGAAGCCGTTGCTACTGCGTTCGATTGAACGGGGTGGGCTGCAGGGGGAGTACTACCGGGGTGATTGGGTCGATGTAGGCACTCCCGAGCGATTGGATTCTCTCAATCGTCGTTTGGCACCCGACACTTGAATTTTAACGCCCTTGTTGGCGGGAGTTTCTTTGTCGTGGGCGTGAACTGGCGCGCGATACCCGCTAGAATACCGGCCTCTAAAGCACCTAAACTGAAGATATAAACCCATTTCGGAGTCCGACATGCGAGATTTTCTCATCGCACCATCTATTCTTTCTGCGGACTTCGCTCGCCTGGGGGAGGAGGTCGACAATGTGTTGGCCGCCGGAGCCGATGTTGTTCATTTTGATGTAATGGACAATCACTATGTACCCAATCTGACCATTGGGCCCATGGTGTGCAAGGCCCTGCGTAAGCACGGCGTGACGGCCGATATCGACGTTCATCTTATGGTCAGTCCCGTCGACCAATTGATTGGCGATTTCGCCGACGCCGGTGCCAGCTATATTACTTTTCACCCAGATGCTTCCACTCATGTTGATCGGTCATTGCAAATGGTTCGAGCGGCGGGTTGTAAATCCGGCCTGGTTTTAAACCCCCATGTGGGCTTGGACTGCCTTAAATACGTGCTGGATAAGGTCGATATGATTTTGCTGATGTCGGTAAATCCTGGATTTGGTGGCCAGTCATTTATTCCTTCTACCCTGGACAAGTTGCGCGAAGCTCGCGCACTCATTGATGCCTCGGGCTTCGACATTCGCTTGGAGATTGACGGCGGTGTCACCACCCAAAATATTGGCGAAATCGCGCTCGCGGGAGCGGATACCTTTGTTGCCGGATCTGCGATATTCAATGCTCCAGACTACGCTGATGTGATTAGTCAAATGCGATCTGAGCTGGCGAAAGCTGTTGCTTAACTCAACTGAGTAAAATATTGCCACCCTGGATGGCTTGCCAAGCGGCGGCCCATCTGTACAATAACTGCTTCCCAAATCTTGGAGAGAGCTGTGCAAACAGCAAAGCGTAAAGCTGTCGATTTAATGTCGATGCGTGAGGTCACTTGCTGGCGATGGTAGCCAGAGCACAGTCACGACTTTAATAAGTCACCACTGTAAAGAGTTACGACCGAAAAACGCTAATCTAATCTCCAGGTACAACACATCATGAATTCTCAAGATTTTTCTGCTTTTGCAGCACAGAACTACAATCGCATTCCGGTCAGCCGCGAAGTATTGGCGGATGTCGAAACCCCAATCAGTGCCTATCGTAAACTGGCGGAAGGCCCTTATTCGTATTTCTTTGAGTCTGTGCAAGGCGGCGAGAAGTGGGGGCGTTATTCGATGATCGGTCTTCCCTGCAGAACCGTTTTAAAAGTTTTCGGCTACCGCGCCGAAATATGGGTAGATGATGAGCTGTTGCAGAGCACTGAAGTGGAAGACCCTCTGCGCTATGTGGAAGAGTTCCAGCGGCGGTATCGCGCAGCCCCGGCTAAAGATCTGCCCGTTTTCCACGGTGGATTAGTCGGTTACTTTGGCTACGATACGGTTCGATATGTGGAACCCCGCTTACAACACAGCATGCCACCCGACGAACTGGGGACCCCCGATATTTTGTTAATGGTGTCGGACGAAGTGTTGGTATTCGACAATTTGGCGGGGACGATTCGTCTGGTGGTGAATGCCGACCCAGTGGTCTCAGATGCCTACGAAGCTGCACAAAAACGTTTGGAGGAGCTGGAGTCTCGTCTACCACAACCAATGGCTCCGCTTCCGAAAGTGGTGTTAGACCCTTCGGGAAGCAGTCTGCTCGAAGCTCAGGCGGAATCCAACTTTACTCAGCAGCGTTACGAAGAAGCTGTAGAGTGCGTTAAGGAATACGCGCTTGCGGGCGATGTCATGCAAGCCGTCCCCTCACAGCGAATGCGCTTGCCTTTCTCTGCACCACCGCTCAATTTGTATCGTGCGCTGCGGAATCTTAATCCCTCACCCTATATGTACTTTCTCGATTTGGGTGACTTTCATATTGTGGGTTCTTCTCCTGAAATTCTGGCGCGATCCGATGGCGGTTTGGTCACTGTTCGACCTATCGCTGGAACACGCCGGAGGGGGCATAGTGAAGCCGAAGATGCGGCCATGGAAGCGGAGTTGCTCGCGGACCCTAAGGAAATTGCCGAACACCTTATGTTGATCGATTTAGGTCGAAATGATGTCGGCCGCATCGCCCAGATTGGCACCGTAAAACTGACGGACAAAATGGTCATCGAAAAATATTCCCACGTTATGCATATCGTCTCCAATGTCACAGGTGAGCTTAACGAGGGAAAGTCCGCTGTAGATGTATTACGCGCCACTTTACCTGCAGGTACTTTGAGCGGAGCTCCAAAAATTCGTGCCATGGAAATTATTGATGAGCTCGAGCCCGTTAAGCGCGGAGTGTATGGCGGCGCGGTGGGCTATATCTCCTGGGCGGGCGACATGGACACCGCGATTGCCATTCGCACCGCCGTCATAAAAGATGGCAATTTGTATATCCAGGCGGGAGGTGGAGTAGTTGCAGATTCCATACCAAAGCTTGAATGGAAGGAGACCATGAATAAAGCGCGCGCCATTTTCAGAGCCGCATCCATGGTTTTGGCCACTGACAGCCCGGCGGAGGACTGAACATGTTACTGATGATAGATAACTACGACTCCTTCACCTACAACGTGGTGCAATATCTCGGTGAGTTGGGCGCCGATGTACACGTGGTTCGCAACGATGAGATTGCGGTTGCGGATATAGAGGCGCTCAATCCAGAAAAAATAGTGGTTTCGCCGGGACCGTGTACACCAAATGAGGCCGGCATTTCCATGGACGTCATTCGCGCCTACGCAGGCAAATTACCTCTGCTGGGAATTTGCCTGGGTCATCAGAGCATCGGTCAGGTCTTTGGTGGGCAGGTGGTGCGCGCGCGTAGAGTGATGCACGGCAAAACCTCGCCGATTCACCACAGTGGTGAGGGAGTATTCCGCGGTTTGAGCGAGCCCTTTGAGGCCACTCGTTATCACAGCCTGGTTGTGCAGCGCGAGTCACTGCCTGATTGCCTTGAAGTTACCGCCTGGACTGAAAATGAGGCGGGTGACATTGACGAAATTATGGGCCTTCGACACCGCGAGTTGGCTATAGAGGGTGTTCAGTTTCACCCGGAGTCAATTTTGACGGCCCATGGCCACGATCTTTTGCGCAATTTCTTGGAGCAGTAATTGGAGTCGCCTATGAATATTCAGCAGGCCCTGGCGAGAGTGGTAGAGGGCGAAAACCTCGGTCGCGAGGAGATGGCCGCAGTAATGCAACAAGTCATGACGGGCGAAACCACTGATGCCCAGATAGCGGGCTTATTGGTTGCGTTGCGTATGAAAGGCGAGACCACCGATGAAATTGCCGGTGCCGCCCAAGTTATGCGTGAACTGGCAACTCCCGTCAATATCTGTGCAGATCATCTGGTCGATCTGGTGGGTACCGGTGGTGATGGCGCTAACTTGTTTAACGTCTCAACAGCTTCTTCTTTTGTCGTAGCGGCGGCGGGAGCGAAAGTTGCCAAGCATGGCAACCGCTCTGTTTCGAGCACCAGCGGCAGTTCCGATGTATTAGTGGAATTGGGTGTATCTCTCGAACTCACTGCCGAACAAGTTGGTCGCGCCATTGAAGATATTGGCATGGGTTTTATGTTTGCACCTGCTCATCACAGTGCGATGCGCCATGCGATAGGCCCCCGAAAAGAGCTGGGTATGCGAACCATCTTCAATATTCTAGGTCCGCTAACCAATCCGGCCGCGGTTAAGCGGCAGGTGATTGGCGTGTTCTCGGCAGACCTGTGCCAGCCGATGGCCGAGGTATTGCAACTACTCGGCAGCGAGCACGCCCTGGTTGTGCATTCGATCGATGGTCTGGATGAGATTTCAATCGCAGCAGAGACTCATGTTGTTGAGCTTCGCCAGGGCGCCATTAGCCAGTACAAGGTTAATCCCGAGGAATTTTCTATCGATAGACAGGATTTGTCGGGCTTGTCTGTCGATGGAGCCGCCGAATCGGCTGCGCTGATTCGGCGGGCCCTGTCTGGAGCCAGCGATACAGCTGCGAAAAAAGCCGCTGCGATCATTTCTTTGAACGCTGGCGCAACCATTTACGTTAGCGGTGTCGTCGACTCCTTGGCATCCGGTGTAGCGATGGCCGAGGATGTGCTGTCGACGGGTCAGGCTGCGGAGAAGCTCAAGGAATTTATCGAATTTACGCAATTGCTCACTGCGAGTTCAGGGAATTAATATGGCTGGTTCGACACCTACGATATTGCGCAGCATTATCGAACGCAAATACGCGGAAGTTAGCGAAAGGAGCGTCAAGCGTTCTATTACCTCGCTGGAGCAGAGTATCTCGGAACAATCTGCGGTGCGAGGCTTCGCCGCAGCCCTGCAAGCCCAAGTTCGATTGGAGCGTGCTGCGGTTATCGCCGAGGTTAAAAAGGCCTCGCCCAGTAAAGGTGTTATTCGCGAAAATTTTCAGCCGGCCGAGATTGCCAGAAGCTATCAGTCTGGTGGAGCCACGTGTTTATCGGTTCTTACAGATACCGATTTTTTTCAGGGAGCCGACGAGTATCTGGGCCAGGCTCGCGCCGCCTGCGAGCTTCCAGTATTACGCAAAGATTTCACTGTTGATCCCTATCAGGTGATTGAAGCCAGGGCGATAGGCGCAGATGCTGTCCTGTTAATTGTAGCGGCCCTTGAGCAAAACCAAATGCTCGAATTAGCTCAGGCGGCGGACGAGGCGGGTGTCGACGTTCTTGTGGAGGTGCACGACAGAGCAGAGTTGGAGCGGGCCATGGAGCTTTCCACTGACCTGCTGGGCATTAACAACCGAGATTTACATACCTTTGAAACCAGTCTCGATTCTACGATCGATCTTTTGCCGCACATTCCGCCTGACAAAGTGGTGATTACTGAGAGCGGAATTCATACGGCGGAGCATGTGTCTTTAATGCGCGAACAAAATGTTCACGCATTTTTGGTCGGAGAAGCGTTTATGCGCGAACCGGAACCCGGCGAAAAGCTTCGGGAACTGTTCTTCTAGCGAGTGCCGTGTACTACCATGGTTTTGCCTGCGACGGCTACCAGGCCTTCCTGCTCGAGAGACTTTAATACCCTGCCAGCCATTTCCCGAGAGCAGCCAACTATTTTTCCCAACTCCTGGCGGGTGACTTTAATTTGCATTCCGTCGGGGTGAGTCATGGCGTCGGGTTGTTTGCTCAAATCCAGTAGTGTGTGAGCGACGCGACCTGAGACATCGACGAAGGCCAAATCTTTTAACTTCAAGGTAGTTTGACGCAGGCGTTCGGACATTTGTCTGGCTATTGCGAACAAAATATCGGGGAATTGGCTGCGAATCTGGTGGAAACGCTCGTGGCTGATTTCGGCGACTTCGCACTGGGTTCTAGCGATCACTTCAGCACTGCGCATCTCGGATTCTGTCGTGAAAAGACTCATCTCTCCGAAAAAATCACCTGGATTGAGATAACTCACTACCATCTTATGATCTTTGTCGTCATCGTCTTCGACCATCACCGAAACAGAACCCTCGAGGATAATGAACAGGGAATCGCTCTGCTCTCCCTCGCGGACAATGATGCTTTTCGATTTGTGAACGTGTCGCTGACAATGCCTCAGAAAGTTCTCGATCGTAGGAATCGCGTTTACTATCTGGGGTTTAATCACGCTGTGTGCTCCCGATTTGCGGTTAGGATTTTTGATTGATTCTACCCCAGGATCGCCGCAAGTAAAACGTTACTTGTTGTGCTAAAGTTTTCGCCCCGCTGGCCGATGGCAGCCGGGATTGATCGAACCTAGCGAGGAGAAACGCGAGCGATGAAAGCAACGGTAAAATGGATGGATGGCGCGATGTTTGTGGGCGAATCCGGCAGTGGCCACACAGTGGTCATGGATGGTCCGGAAGATCTCGGTGGCCGCAATATGGGTGTCAGGCCAATGGAGACCCTGCTGTTAGGTGTGGGTGGCTGTGCTATCTATGACGTTTTGAGCATGCTCAAGAAGTCCCGGCAGCAGGTGGTTGATTGTCGGGTGGAAGTGCAGGCCGAGAGGGCCGATGCTATCCCTGCAGTTTTCACCAGCATCAACCTCAATTTTATCGTCACTGGGCGTACTCTCAAAGAGCCACAGGTAAAGCGCGCCGTGGAATTGTCAGCGGAAAAATACTGCTCGGCTTCTATTATGCTCGGGGCTGCCGGCGTTGAAATCAGTCACAGTTACGAAATTGTTGAGGCTGATGCCTAGTTCTATGGGTTGAGCGAGCGCGAGTTGTTCTAAATTCGATAGCTGCTTTTCGTCATGACTTGCGAAACTGCGGTCATGGCATCTTTTAGAGGGCGAGGCAGTTCCGCTCCGCCCGCTTCCATTGCTTTTTCACCGTGGTGTTGCTCATCTTCAAGCATCTGCTGGAGAATAAGTTGGGATTTACGATCTTCCTCCGGCAGGCTTTGCAGGTGATCTCGCAAGTGATTGCACACCCGCTCTTCAGTAGCGGCGACAAACCCAAGACTCCATTTGTCTCCAATAGCACCTGCGGCGGCACCCAGGGCAAAAGATAGGCCGTACCAAGCGGGGTTTAATACACTGGTGTGACTGTCGAGTTGACCAAGGCGCTCTTCACACCACAACAGGTGATCAATTTCTTCCTGGGCAGATTGCTGCATCTCCTCGCGCACCTGAGGAAGTTTGGCGGTGAGCGCTTGGCCTTGGTATAGCGCCTGGGCGCAGACCTCTCCCGTGTGATTGACCCGCATCAGGCCGGCGATGTGTTTGCGTTGTTCAGAATCCAGCTCACCCTCGCTGTGCCCCTCAGCCGGAGAGGGACGTTCAGCCTGGTGGCCGCGATTGCCGAGCGTGCGCAGCACCGAATCGGCTTCGCCGATCAGTCGATCCAGCATGGACAGTCTTCGTTCGCGCATTTCTCTTTTACTAAGCCGCTTAGTTGTGCTGATTTGCCTAATCTTGACTATAGCGCTCAATCGCGCGCCAGCCAATATCTCTGCGCAGGGTGACACCTTCCCAGCTGATCTTGTCAGCGGCTCGGTAGCAGTCTTTTTGCGCCTCGGCGATAGTGTCTGCCAATGCTGTTACGCATAATACTCGACCGCCACTGGTGACAATTTCCTCGCCTTTTGAACTTGTACCGGCATGGAAGACCTTGATATTTTCGTCTTGCTGAGCCCCTAGCCCGTTGATGACGGCACCTTTGTCGTAGCTTGCGGGGTAGCCGCCGGCGGCTAACACGACGCCTATTGCACATCGCTCGTCCCAGTTCGCCTCTGTTTGATCCAGCTTTCCATCCAGAGCTGTTAGACACAGTTCAACCAGATCGGATTGCAGGCGCACCATGATGGGTTGTGTCTCAGGGTCGCCAAAGCGGCAGTTGTATTCAATGACCTTCGGTTCTCCCGCGGGTGAGATCATCAACCCGGCGTAGAGAAAGCCTGTGTACGCATTGCCCTCGGCGGCCATTGCCTGCACGGTCGGCGTAATCACCTCGTCCATTATGCGTTGGTGGACGTGTTGATCAACAACGGGCGCCGGTGAGTAGGCGCCCATGCCGCCGGTATTTGGGCCGGTGTCGCCTTCGCCGATGCGTTTGTGATCCTGGCTGGTTGCCATCGTGAGAACGTTTTCGCCATCGACCATCACAATGAAGCTGGCTTCTTCGCCCTCGAGGAATTCTTCAATGACCACCCGGCATCCCGCTTCCCCAAAACGGTTGCCGGACAGCATATCGGTCACTGCCGTTTCCGCTTCTTCCAGCGACATTGCAACAATCACACCCTTGCCCGCTGCCAGGCCGTCTGCCTTTACGACAATGGGGGCGCCGTGCTCGCGTAGATAGGCGAGTGCCGGTTCCAATTCGGTAAAGTTTCCGTAGCTGCCCGTGGGGATCTTGTTTCTTGCCAGAAAGTCTTTAGTGAATGCTTTCGAACCCTCGAGTTGTGCCGCGCCTTTTCGCGGCCCAAAACAGGGTAGTTCGCGGGACTCGAAGTAATCTACGATGCCCTCTACCAGAGGTGCTTCCGGGCCGACGATTGTCAGACCAACATCATTGCCTTGAGTGAAGTCCGCCAGGGCGACGAAGTCCGTAATATCGATGGCGATGTTTTCAACTCCGGTCTCCAGCGCGGTACCCGCATTGCCCGGAGCGACAAAAACCGTTTCAGCGCTAACAGATTGCGCGGCTTTCCAGGCCAGAGCGTGTTCCCGGCCGCCACTGCCGATAATCAGAATATTCATCAGTGTCGGAAATGCCGCATGCCGGTGTAAACCATGGCCATACCGTGTTCGTCGGCCGCCGCAATCACTTCGTCATCGCGAATGGAGCCACCGGGTTGTATCACCGCAGCGATTCCCGCTTGCCCAGCGTTGTCGATACCATCGCGAAAGGGGAAGAAAGCGTCGGAGGCCATGACGGAGCCGCGTACTTCGAGCCCTGCGTGTTCCGCTTTAATACCGGCGATACGAGCTGAGTTAATTCGACTCATTTGCCCCGCACCCACACCGACAGTCTGGCCATTGTTGGCGTAAACAATCGCATTGGATTTTACGAATTTGGCGACTTTCCAGGCGAACAGCAGATCTTCCATCTGAGCGGGTGAAGGCTGAATCTTGCTGACAATTTTGAGGTCGTCCAATCCAACCATTCCCATGTCTCGGTCCTGGACTAGCAGGCCACCATTGACGCGTTTGTAATCAAATGCGGGACCCGGTACGGCCCACTCACCGCAGGCCAGCAGTCGAAGGTTTTTCTTTTCAGCGATGACCGCCACCGCGTCGTCACTGACTGTGGGGGCAATGATGACTTCTACAAACTGCCGTTCGACAATCGCGCTGGCGGTGCCTGCATCGAGTTCCCTGTTGAAGGCGATGATGCCGCCAAACGCCGATTCGGGATCGGTAGCGAAGGCCAGATCATAGGCCTCGCCAATGGTGTTTGCGACGGCGACACCGCAGGGATTGGCGTGCTTCACAATGACACAGGCGGGAGCCTCAAAATTCTTCACACACTCCAGCGCAGCATCTGTGTCGGCTACATTGTTATAGGAAAGCTCTTTGCCCTGTAGCTGGGTGGCCGTGGCGATGCCAGCTTCAGAGGGCTTGGACTCTACATAGAATGCGGCTCCCTGGTGCGGATTTTCTCCGTAGCGCATTTCCTGAACTTTATTGAATTGAGTGTTGAAGGTGCGCGGAAAGTTCTCACTGCCTCCGGGGACCAGCTTGCCAAAGTGGTTGGCGATCGCTCCATCGTAGGCGGCGGTGTGCTCATAGGCTTTAATGGCCAGATCGAAACGGGTCTCCAGCGAGGTTGCCCCGTCGTTGGCCTGCATTTCGGCGATGACGTCGTTGTAGTCGGACGCGTTGACAACGATGTTGACGAATCGATGGTTTTTGGCCGCTGCGCGAACCATGGTAGGCCCACCGATGTCGATATTTTCAACGGCATCTTCCAGTGTGCAGCCAGGTTTAGCAACAGTCGTCTCAAAGGGGTACAAATTGACGACCACCATGTCGATGGCATCGATGTTGTGTTCTTTCATCACCTCATCGTCCTGCCCTCGGCGCGCCAGAATTCCGCCGTGTACTTTGGGGTGCAAGGTCTTTACCCGTCCGTCCATCATTTCAGGGAAGCCGGTGTAATCCGCCACCTCGGTGACTTGTAGACCACCTTCATGCAGTAGCCGGTAGGTGCCACCGGTTGAGAGAAGTGCTACACCCATTGCTTGCAGGGCGGTGGCAAATTCGAGAATGCCAGATTTGTCGGATACGCTGATTAGCGCGCGGTTTACTTTTACTGGATGGGTAGCGGTCATTGGAGCTTGCTTGCCTTTGGGAAGAGTAGAGAAAGTAGAGGTGACGATTCGAGGTCGAGTACTCGGGAATTAGCCCTGATCTTTAGCGATTAACTTGTACTGTTTGAGTTTCTTGCGCAGCGTTCCGCGGTTCAAACCCAGCATAATAGAAGCCTTGGTTTGGTTGTTGCGGGTGTATTTCATGATTTCCGTGAGCAGTGGGGCTTCAATCTCTGCCAAGACCATGGGATAGACGTCAGTCGCTATTTGTCCGTCAAGCTCTTTCAAGTACTGTTGCATGGCGATGGTCACCGCATCACGCAAGTTATCGCCATGTTTGAATTGCTCCTGAGAGTCTTCGTCGCGCCTTGTTTCGGAATTGATATGCTCTTGTGTCTCTGCCAGGAGTTCCGTACTTGTCATGCCGCCATTACCTCACTAAATCTATGCTGAAAAAATTGGTTGATAAAAAGTGTTTGTTCGCCGGGTGTCGCCAGGGCGTTAAATATTTTGCGCTGGCCAATGATCAGCTCTGGCCGGTCGCAAGGAATTTTCTGTAAATACCACGACAAGTGCTTGCGGGCGATTCGTACACCCATGAACTCGCCGTAGAACTGATGCAGCTCTTTCACATGCCTGAGTATCAAACCGTGTTGTGTTTCCCTGGAGGGCTCATCGGCACTTAGGCCGGTTTCCAGCTTCTGCGCAATTTGGCCGCATAACCAGGGCTGCCCCTGAGCGGCCCGGCCGATCATGACGCCTGCAGCACCGGTGTGCTCCAGCACTGCAACCGCTTGGTCGGGGCTGGTGATATCGCCATTGGCGTAAACGGGGAACCGGGTTGCGTTGACAATCTCGGCGATGGTGTCGTACTCCGCTGCTCCGCGAAATGCGCAGGCGCGACTGCGACCGTGTACCGCCAGCGCGCTGATCCCCGCTTCTTCGGCAATTTTAGCGATGGTGACACCATTGCGGGCATCTGGACTGGCTCCGGTGCGAATCTTCAATGTGACCGGGACCTCCACCGCTGAGACAACGGCCTCGAGAATTGACTGCACCAGAGGTTCGTCTTGCAAGAGAGCTGAGCCGGCGGCCTTGCGACAGACTTTCTTAGCAGGACAGCCCATATTGATATCGATGATTTGTGCGCCGCGCGCCACGTTGAATTGCGCGGCCTGGGCCATTTGTTCGGGGTCGTTTCCGGCGATCTGCACTGAGCGAGGCTCAACTTCTGCATCGTGGCGAGAGCGCAGAATGGTTTTGTTTGTATCGCGCAATTTTGGATTGCAGCTGATCATTTCAGATACCACCAAGCCCGCGCCCAGCTCGCGACACAAGCGTCGAAAGGGCAGGTCGGTTACTCCGGCCATCGGTGCCAGAGCAACTCGATTGGGGAGCGTGTAGGGTCCGATTTCAATCATTATTCAATTGCTAAAAATTGATCAGAGTCTGGTCAAAAAAAGAGGCGGTATGATACTCGACCCCTCGGGCAGGGGAAAGCAAATCTGTGCAAAAAATCGTCAATCGTCGAAGTGGCTCACGCATTCCAGGATTAGTGACACACTGGTCCAGGCTTTACGATGTTGTCGAAGTGATGTCTTTCCTTAAGTGGCTGGGAAAATCACTCGCAATGCTGCTGACTGACATTATGGGTTAAGATATTTTCTCAGACGGACTAAGATAATGCGCACGGTATAAGGGACACTTGGATTATGAATATTCAACGGCAAGTTAGCGCGACCCCATTTCATTCATTGTTTTTTTTGATCGCCGCCGTGGGTTTGACCAGCTGCGTATCTCTCGATCCTGTAGCGAGTCAGTGCGATGGTGTGGAACAGCCAAGCACACGAAAATTCTTGCAACAACTAACCCACGATAGCGTCATTCTAAAATGGCGGGGGGACGCTGAGACAGCGTGTGTAGGGGAAGATCCTTCCAGATTGAATAGGTATGCCACGGCCAGCACTGAAGGAGGGCATCGTGTAGCCCGTATTGAAGGGCTCAAAGCCGATACGGTTTACTTTTACTCCATCGGCGGGGCCAGCACAGCTTCTGATAATCAGCAATTTCGTACCGCTCCGAAACCCGGCGAAACGCCTGCCGATGGCAATACCCATATTTGGTTGATTGGAGATTCTGGAACCGCTACTGAACAGTTTCGCGGACATTTTTCGCACGCCGGTGAGGCCCTCGCAGTTAAAGAGGGTTTTTTAAAGTACAACGCCGAACAAGCCGGCGGAGAGCCCCTGGACATGCTGTTACTGCTGGGCGACAACGCGTATTTGGAGGGAACCGACGCCCAATGGCAGGGCGCTTTCTTCGACGTCTATCCGAAAATTATTGGCAGCACACCCACCTGGCCAACGATCGGAAATCATGAGATGGGAGCCGCGCCACTCGATATATGCCTGTTGACGAAGATACCGGGTTGCGAAAAAGGCCCGGTGGTGATGCCACTCGGTGGCCTGAGCCAGTCATCTGATCCCGCTAGCTACGATAGCGATGGCGACGGCCCCGACGCCGGTGGCTTGCCCTACCTGAATATCTTTGATCTGCCCAGTCGTGGTGAATCTGGCGGGGTTCCAAGCGGAACTGAACAGTATTACGCCTTCGATCATGGCAATGTCCATGTTGTCAGTCTCGACTCACAGCTGTCGAATCGCGATCCCGCGCAAAGAGCGGCAATGAGGGATTGGTTGATCGACGATTTGAATCACAACGCCTTGGACTGGACGATTGTGATTTTCCATCACCCACCTTATTCGAAAGGGGAGAATCACGACTCCGATCAGGAACAGGCGGAAATTGATATGCGGGAAACCTTTGCTCCCGTGTTTGAAAATCATGGTGTGGATGTAGTGTATGGAGGTCACGCCCACTCTTATGAGCGCTCCTGGTATATCAATGGCCACCATGGAAAATCTGCCAGTTTTCAGGCCGAGCAGCACGCGGAACTCAACGCTGCAGGTGAACCCTCTATAGGTCAGGGTGAAGATCACTACCACCAGATCAGTCAGGGCAGTGGCAGCGACGACAAGGCGGTCTACACTGTCGCAGGAAGTGCCGGTAAAGCGGATGAGGAAAACCCCTGCGAAGAGGGCAAGATGTTCCGCTGCACCCGACCGGATTGGTTGTTGCATCCGGTCCATCGGACATTTGACGAAGCAATCGAGGGGGCCAGGCGTCACGGTTTGGCGCGCCGAGGTAGTGTTGTGGTCGATGCCACTGCAGAAACTCTGACCTCTCGTTTCGTGGATGAGCACGGCGAGGTCTTGGACTATTTCGTGATAACACGCTAGCTCAAACCCGTGCTGAAGTTTTCAAACTTATTGGTGGGATTTTCATTGCTGATGAGCCTATCCACAGCGTCGGCCCATCCCGGTATGGAAACTCGCCTGGCTCAGTTGGCGAAGTTAATCGAGAGCAATCCCAGACAGCAGGCGCTGTTTGTTTTGCGCGCCGGCATGTACTCCCAGGAGGGCGACTGGCAACGGGCCCGAGAAGATTTAGAACGAGCGCAGCGCCTCGGTGATCCAGTCGAAGCAGATTATGAGCTGGGGTTGTTGCATTATCGACGCGGAGAGTATTGGGAAGCCCGCAGTGCATTAAAACGCTACTTGCTTAAATACCCTCATCACGAACAAGCACTGCTGTATCGAGCCAGAGCGGCACGAGACCTGGGCCTGGCTGAGGCTGCACGCCTGGATTTTATCAACTACATTGCCTCGGCCGAAGCTCCTCATCCTGGCGATGTTATAGCGGCCGCTAAACTCGTTGCTGCTCAATCTGAGACCGCCCTTAGTGACGCGCTGCAACTTTTGGATGCGGCAATGTCTCGTGTGGGAAATCAAGGCCAGCTGCAACGCTTTGCAATCACCTTGGAGTTGCAGCGAGGGGAAGTATCTCTCGCGGTGAATAGATTCAAGAAACTGGAACCAAGCCTGGGATCAAACCCTCACTGGAAAGTGGAGATGGCTCGTTTACTGTTGCAGGACAAAAGAAATATCGAGGCGTCTGCTTTGTTGAATGAAGCCAAGATACAGTTGGATCAGCTAAGGACTACCCCCGCCCGACAAGCACTTACTCTTGAGATTGAAAAACTCAAGCTTTCACAGGGGTGATGTATGAGCAGCGATAGCCCTGAAAACACGCCGTGCAAAAAAAAGGAGCCTATTGGCTCCTTTTTTACTGGCAGAAAAACCTGCGAGAGCAGCTATTTTTTCAGCTGCATTTTAATCGTGCTCTCAGTTGCCTTGCCATAGGGAGGTAACATGCCGCCCAACTTGCCGACATTGGCTTTGGCCTGGCGATACACGGATTTAGCATGGCTGAAGTTCTTAAAGCCGGAGATGCCGTGATAGGCGCCCATACCACTGGGTCCAACACCGCCGAAGGGAAGCTCCTCTTGCATCACATGCATAATCACATCGTTGATGCAGGCTCCACCTGAGGTCGTGCGAGTTAACACTGCTTCCTCTTCTTCCTTGTCCTCACCGAAGTAGTAGGCGGCTAGTGGTCTTGGGTTGGCGTTGACGAAGTTGATGGTCTCGTCGAATTCCTTGTAGGTCTTGATGGGCAGCAGTGGGCCGAACAGCTCTTCTTGCATAACCAACATGTCGTCAGACGGCTCTGCAATCAGAGTCGGTGGAATTTTGCGCGTGTTTTCCTGATTGCTGAAGTCTTCGTTGGCTGGGTTCAAAGGGATGACCTTGACGCCGCGCTCTTCGGCTTCTGCCAGGTAGCTGCTCAGGCGGTCGTAGTGGCGGCTATTGATCATCGACGTGTACTCGTCATTGTCGAGTATCTTCGGGTACATTTCGGCAACGGCAGTTTGGGCTGCGGCAATGACTTCGTGCAACTTCTCCTCGGGAACCATCAGGTAGTCCGGCGCCAGGCATATTTGGCCTGCGTTGAGTGTCTTGCCGACCATGATGCGACCAATGCTTTTCTCGATATCGGCAGTGCGCGAAATGATCACGGGTGATTTACCGCCCAGTTCCAGTGTGACCGGAACCAGGTTCGGGGCAGCAGCGGCCATGATGTGCTTGGCGATTGACGTTGCGCCAGTAAATAACAGGTGATCAAAAGCCAGACCGGAGAAAGCCTGTCCGACTTCGGGACCGCCATCAAAGACAGCGACTTCTTTTTCGTCCCAAGCTTCACTGATCATTTCAGCCATGACGGCAGAAGTGGCAGGAGTGAATTCCGAAGGCTTAACCATGGCGCGATTGCCCGCCGCCAGAATTCCGGCCAGTGGGCCAAAGGTCAAATTGACCGGGAAGTTCCAGGGCGAGATGACACCAACAACACCCAGTGGCTGATATTCGATACGCGATCGGCCCCCGAGAAGGTTCAGTGGGAACATGGTGGCCCGCTTCTCGGGCTTCATCCAACTGCGCAAATGCTTTTTCGCATGTTTTAGCGGGGCAACAGCTGCAGCGACGTCGGTGATCAGTGATACTTCCCTGGAGCGACAGCTAAAATCTTCGTTCAGAGCGGCGACGAGCTTGTCTTGATACTTAAGAGTGACATCGATCCCGCGATCTAGCCGATCGATGCGAGATTCGGCAGAGACGGCGCCTTCCTTTATGAAATCTTCACGCTGCGCCTGTAATACAGCGTTCATTTTGATGGAGATATCTTCCTGGGGTTGGATATTTTCCGGTGCGTTCATTGCGCTGCTCCTCTACGCTGGATGCGTGGCTTATAAATATGAGTGTTAATTGACCAGTATAGACCCCTGCTGGAGGAAACTTAACGACAAATACCAGTTAAATGTGGCCACTCGCCTCTGAACACTCGCGTGACTGAGCTGGCTTGGGCGCATCTGTGTTTGAATTTCTAGCGATTGCCGGATACTGGGCGCGTACTGTTGCCATTGCGGCTCGCAGAGCCCGAACGGCCACCATGGCGTCTCGAGGGTGCCGCCCCTTCGGGACGATTGTGCCCGCTGCTGCCCCGGCCCCGGGCTGAGTTGGCGTTGCGCGCCTTGTGACCTTTGCCTGGCTTGTGTGGTCGTTTGGGTTTGTGAGCTTTTTGCAATGTGCCACTGGCCGGGACGTCGTGGCCGGGTTCGAAGCCGTCGATCAACTCTCGCGGAATGTGCTTTTGAATGAGTCGCTCAATGTCTCTGAGCTGTTTAATTTCATCGGCGCATACCAGTGAGTAAGCGGTTCCCGACGAACCGGCTCGGCCGGTCCGGCCTATTCTGTGAACATAGTCCTCCGGCACATTGGGAAGATCAAAATTCACTACTTGAGGAAGCTGTTCTATATCCAGCCCGCGGGCGGCGATATCGGTAGCCACCAATACCCGGATTTTTCCCTGCTTGAATCCAGCCAACGCGCGGGTGCGAGCGCCCTGGCTTTTGTTACCGTGGATCGCAGAGGCTTGAATATTCTGTTTTTCCAAGTATTGAGCGAGTTTGTTAGCGCCGTGCTTGGTGCGCGAAAATACCAGTACCTGCTCCCAGTTATTCTCTTTTACGAGGTGGGCGAGTAGAGCGGGCTTTCGCTTTTTGTCCACGGGGTACAAGTGTTGCTCCACAGTATCGGCCGTGGCATTGGCAACGCTTACGGTCACTTCTACAGGGTTGTGCAAGATCTTGTCAGTGAGCGCTTTAATCTCAGCCGCGAAAGTGGCGGAGAACATCAGGTTCTGCCGCTTTTCAGGTAGCAATGCCAGGATCTTGCGAATGTCATGGATAAAGCCCATGTCTAGCATGCGATCTGCTTCATCGAGTACCAGAATTTCCAGGTCTTCAAAGCGGATCGCGTTTTGGCCATATAAATCCAGCAGCCGTCCCGGTGTCGCAACTAATATGTCTACACCGCCACGCAGTCTCATCAGCTGCGGGTTGATCTTTACGCCACCAAAAACGACGGTAGACGAGAGTGGCAGGTGGGCACCATAGGTGGTGACGCTGTGCTGAATTTGAGCCGCTAGTTCTCGGGTCGGCGTGAGAACTAAGACGCGCGTTCGATTCGCTTTAGCTCGCGTTCCTGCGCTCAGCCGCTGCAGGATCGGCAGAGTAAAGGCAGCGGTCTTGCCTGTACCAGTTTGTGCGGCAGCCATCACATCACGGCCAGCCAGAACCGCTGGTATGGCCTGGGCTTGTACGGGTGAAGGTACGGTGTAGCCTTTCTCTTTCACTGCGCGCAGCAGTGACTCGGATAGACCGAGTTCGTCGAATGTCATAGTGTTCTCAGGTGCTTGGCGTAGCGGGGTAAAGTCCCCGCTTCTGCGAGGTGGCGCATGTTACCCAAATGCAGTGGAAAGGGGAATAGTCAGCCCCGCAGCTTCGCTCATTTGCCTCACCCTAAGGCGTTGCAACGGGTCGCTAAACCTTTTTGGCTTGGCAAGTCGACAATGAGCTGCTAAAAAGTAGCTATGAACGATGAAACCACAACAGCGGATGCCCGCACCCCTTCACCACCGTATGGTTACTCTCGAGAGTGTGTTCACTCAAGAGAGGAGCAGATTCATATTGTCGCGGAGTTTCACGCCCATAAAATTCGCCCCAGCCGGATCGCCTACCGAATAGGGATTGATATTGCATTTATCGAAGAGCTTATCGCCGGTGAGGTCGAGGCCGGCCGATTCGAACGCATGGTGGCTCACTATCGCAGCAAGCGGTACACCAAGCGCATGCAGGAATCCAAACGGCGCAAAGGCGTTGTACAGTATGAAATGCAGCAAAAAATCGAGCAAGAGTTTCGACAAGAGGTCGAACTCTAAGCCCGGTGGGTGCATAATCCGCCACTTCTAACTATTCCACATCGAGACCACATTATGAATGCTCTGGAAATCTGGCACGAGATCATGCGCGAGGGCAGCACTGAGCGCCTGCATGAAATTATTGCCGATGATTGCGTGTTTTATTCCCCGGTAGTTCACACCCCTCAGAAAGGGAAAAAGCTGACCATGTTGTATTTGACCGGCGCTGCTAATGTTTTTAATGACAGCTTCGTCTACACCAAAGAGATTGCCTCAGGGAACCATGCCATGCTGGAATTTTCCTGCGAGGTAGACGGGATCATGGTCAATGGAGTGGATATCATGAGCTTCGATGGGGAGGGCAAAATCATCGAGTTTAAAGTGATGGTTCGCCCACTCAAAGGTGTCAACATGCTACACGGTAAGATGCGCGCTATGCTGGAAGAGCTTTCTGCTCAGGCGAGCTGAGCCGCCTCCGTATTTTCACTGTTCGGAGCTGCGCCACATGTACAGGCAAATCTGTTCCTCGTCGCCCGGCAGTTGGATCATTGCGTCAAACTGCATGCCAATTTTTTCCAGAAGGGCGATCGAGGGTCTGTTCTCTTGACTGACAATAGCGGCCAGACGAGTCAGTCCGAGTGTTGAGTGGGCCCATTTAAGAATTTCCTCAGCGGCCTCAAGCGCATAGCCTTGGCCTCTGGCGTGTGGAAGGAATCCATACCCGATATCGACATCCGGAATACTATCGCGATTGACTAATCCACATATTCCGATGGGCTCCCCCCCCGTTGCGAGCCTGACGGCGTAGAGGCCAAAACCGTGGTCCCGATAGCTGGCCCTGATCTTATCGTCTAAATAGTGCTGCGCCTGTTCGACAGTTCGAATACCGCGGTCACCGATATGGGCCACGTAAGACGGATCGTTCAGCAAAGTGACTATGAAGGGGGCGTCAGCGAGGGTTAGTTCATCCATCCTCAGTCGATCGGTTTTGAATTTGCTCATACCGGACTCAGTTCATCTCTGCCTGTTAAAGGTGGTGGTCGATTAGGGCCGCCGAATTGTTGTATCCATGTTAGCTTTGAATGCTTGTCCTGTCTGTTGGCAAATTATCTTGCTGAGAGAAAATGGCGCGGGCAGATTGCACTGCGCACTGCTAAGCTTAATGCTGAGGTGACTTAATACCGCGGCCATTGCAAGGTGGTCGATGCGCTGTATAATCCCCCGCCGCCGCAACTCTGGCGGATATAAACTTATCTCAAGGTACCATCATGTCTTCAGAAAACCCGGTCACCAGCTTTTCACAGCTGAACCTACCCGCTACCGTCCAGAAAGCTTTGGATGAGGTAGGTTACGAAACCCCTTCCGCTATTCAAGCACAGACGATTCCTCACATGCTTGAAGGGGCCGATTTACTGGGCCAGGCGCAAACCGGTACGGGCAAAACAGCAGCCTTTGCGGTGCCGATATTGGCGAGGCTGGACCTCAAACAAAAAACACCACAGGTGCTGGTGCTCGCACCGACTCGCGAGTTAGCGATTCAGGTCGCTGAAGCTTTCCAAAAATATGCCAAACACATCCCCGGCTTTCGGGTTTTGCCTGTGTACGGTGGCTCGGACTACCGTGGCCAACAACGACAACTCGAACGTGGCGTTCACATTGTGGTCGGAACACCGGGCCGTGTTATGGACCATATGCGTCGTAAGACAATGGATCTCAGCAAGTTAAAAACCTTGGTGCTGGATGAAGCCGATGAAATGCTGCGTATGGGTTTTATTGATGATGTCGAGTGGATTTTGGATCAAACCCCGGATGGCCGCCAGATCGCGCTGTTTTCAGCGACTATGCCCGCGGTTATTCGCCGCATCGCGCAAAAGTATCTGACCGAACCACGCGAAGTGACGATTAAGATGAAGACGGTCACTAATGAGTCGATTCGCCAGAGAGTCTGGATGATGGCGGGGAGTAGTAAGCTCGACGCTCTCACGCGAATTCTGGAAGTGGAAGACTTCGACGCCATGATTGTATTTGTGCGTACGCGTATTGCTACAACAGAGCTGTCGGATAAGCTCGCGGCCAGAGGCTACGCCTGTGCGGCGATCAATGGAGACATCGCGCAAAAATTGCGAGAGAAAACCATTGAAAATCTCAAGTCCGGAAAATTGGACATTCTGGTGGCGACAGATGTGGCCGCGAGGGGGCTGGATGTCACTCGTATCAGCCATGTGATCAATTATGATATTCCCTATGATGTTGAAGCGTATATTCACCGCATTGGGCGAACTGGTAGAGCGGGAAGACAGGGCGACGCCATTCTGTTCGCGGCTAATCGCGAGCGCCGCTTGCTGGGTGCGATTGAAAAGGCCACCGGTAAAAAAATCGAGAAAATGCAGTTGCCCACCGCGGAGGAGGTCACCGACAAAAGGTTGGGTAAGTTCAAGCAGCGCATCACAGAAGTGCTCGATACTCGCAAGCTCGAGGTCTATCGTAAATTGGTAGATGACTATCAGCACGAATACGGGGTTCCAGTTGTGGAAATTGCGGCAGCTCTGGCTGCGTTGGCTGAAGGAAAGTCATCTCTGTCGACCCCTGTCCCTGCAGCCAAACGTGGCGCGGATAAAAAGTCCTCCAGCGATAGAAAGAAAACACCAGCTAGTGAAAAAATGAGCAGCAGCGAGAAGTTCTTACTGACTGCTGGAAAATCCGAATCACGAAAAAGCAGTGTTTCAGAAGAACCCCCGCGACGGAAAAAGATTGAAGTTCCAGCGCCCGAAAAAGACATGCAACGCTATCGTCTTGAAGTGGGTCTGGAACACGGTGTGAAACCAGGCAATATCGTCGGCGCCATCGCCAATGAGGCGGAGCTCGATAGCGAATATATTGGTCGCATTGAAATCTACGATGATTACAGTACCGTCGATCTTCCCGAAGGTATGCCCAAGGAGTTATTCAAGCACCTTAAAAAGGTGAGGGTAAGCGGGCAGCGCCTGGATATTTCCAAGATAGGTAAAGACAGCAAAGTGTTCGAGGATGCTAAAAATTCGGCTCGGAAAGAACGTAAACCGGGTAAGTCCAAAAAATCTGCGTCATCAAAAAAGCCAGCTGCGAAGAAGCCTGTCTCAAAGAAGCCTACGTCAACGAAGCCTGCATCAAAAAAGTCGGGTGATTCCTCTGTTGCAAAGCCGAGGAAACGGAAAGTTAAAAAAGACTCAGAGTCTTAGCTCGCGATTAATCTACTACGGTTTGGTCCTTTTTGTTGAGCTTGGCTTATCAACCTCGAGTGTTTACTGATCCAGCAACTCAATCCAGTGCCTGACGGGTACTGTTGCCTTGGTATTGAGGTGTAATTGGCAGCCAACGTTAGCGGTCACAATCTGCTGGGGACTTTCTATCATCAGTGCCTCGAGCTTGTTATCCAGCAGTTGCGCGCTGGTTTTCGGCTCCAATAGAGAATAGGTTCCCGCTGAGCCGCAACACAGGTGGGCGTCTTTCGTTCGCGTTAAAGGGACGCCGGCTTGTTGTAGGATTTGCTCGACTTTTCCGCGTAATTGCATGCCGTGTTGCAAAGTACAGGGACAATGAACAGCCGTTTTTACAAGTTGATCAGCGGGTTTTAGCGGGTTTAAATCTTCCTCAAGCAAAACTTCGCTAATATCCCGGGCGAGGTCTGAAATGCGGGCCGCCTTTGCGGCATAGCGCGTATCCTGAGCAAATTTTTCACCGTATTCTTTCACGGTCACGCCGCAGCCCGATGCCATGATTACAATGGCTTCAACCCCCGCTTCGACTGACGGCCACCAGGCATCGATATTTTTTCGCATCGCCCGAAGACCGTCTTCATGTGCTCCTAGATGGTAGTCCACCGCTCCACAACAGCCCGCCTGAGGTTCTTCCATCAATGTGATACCCAGTTTATCGAGCACACTGGCCGCCGCCGCGTTTGTGTTCGGCGTTGCCGCTGGTTGTGCGCAGCCGCGAAGTACCAGCATTCTGCGACGATGCTTGTTCGCAGGCCAGGGGCGCACTTTTTGTTTTGGGGGTACTTTCGTTTTTAGCGGGCCGGGTAAGAGAGGTCGAAAAAGTTGTCCGATTTTCAAAAGCGGGCCGAACCGTTCAGGGTAGGGCAATACTTTTCGCAATGACCACCGAATACCTTTTTGTAACCAGCTCCTGTCGACTTTCTGTTCGACCATGTGGCGGCCGAAATCAATTAAACGTCCATATTCGACGCCCGAAGGACAGGTTGTTTCACAGCTGCGACAAGTCAGGCATCGGTCTAAATGTTGCTGGGTTTTTTCGCTGGCCTGGTTGGTTTCTAAAAGCTGCTTAATCAGATATATGCGTCCACGGGGTCCATCGCGTTCATCGTTAAAGTGTTGATAAGTCGGGCAGGTTGCCGTGCAAAATCCACAGTGAACGCAAGCGCTAATAATCTCTTTGGCCTGTAGCGCTTCAGATTGCGTGGCGAGTTGTGGATGAAGTTCCGTATGCATTAGATTCTTACTCTAGAATTGATCTACAGCCAGCTATACAGCCTGCCGGGGTTGAAGATGCCCAGCGGGTCGAAAGCTCTTTTGATATTTTGGTGGAGCTGCTTAAGCGCATCATTGTCCAGTAAGGAAATATCCCCTGTGCGATTGCCGCCTTCGTAGAGTTGTACCTCGCCGCCGGCCTCGCGCGCAATATCGTGTAACTGCTGCTGATCGAAACTGCCTCTTAGCCAGCGTTGCGCGCCCGCCCAGTTAAAGGCCCATTGTTCATCTATGAGAAAGTGTGCTGCGTTTGGATTAACGGAAAAGCGCCAGAGCGGGCTGGCTGAACTTCCTTGGTGAAAAAATGGCAATTGGTGCTCGCGGAGATCGTGCCAGAAGGCATCGGCTCCTTCGGGCGCCACGACTTGTGCCTGCCTTTCCCTCTGCCATTGCTGCGCCGTGGCCGTCACGGCACTCTCTGCGCCTTGCAATCGCAGGTATAGTGTTCCATCAACCCAGCTTGCTCCGGTCATTGGTTTTGCGGTTCGGGCGAGCGCGTTCATTTCCTTGAGCGCCTGCTCGGCACTAAGCTCCTTCGTGAGCGTCAGGCTGGCGGCAGGCTTGGGTAAAACTTTGCAACTGATTTCTGTAATCACGCCGAGAGTTCCCATTGCGCCAGCCTGTAAGCGTGAAACGTCATAGCCCGCCACATTTTTTAATACTTGCCCGCCAAACTGCAAATGCTCGCCTTTACCGTTAATCAACTTTAACCCCAATACATGGTCTCTGATTGAGCCGGACCAGGGCCTTGCGTTACCCGATTGATTGCTTGCCAGTGAGCCCGCTATCGTGGCTTCGCCATTGTAACGGCGAGGATCACAGGCCAGCACCTGGTTATGCTCTGCCAGCACCGCGTCTATTTCAGCGAGGGTCGTGCCGGCGCGCGTGGTAAGTATGAGTTCCACAGGTTCGTACTGCACGACGCCTTTGTGTGGTGACAGGTGGATCACATCCACTTCATCGTCATCACGATCCTTGTTCGTACGACCTAATTGTGACTTGGTATTGTTTCCCTGAATGCTTAGAGGTCTTCGATCTTCCAACGCCGCCTTCACCTGATCGACAAGCTGTTCGCTCATGTCAGTCATGTGCGGAGCCACGAAGGGATCTGTATTCCTGGCAACGTTTGAGCGTGGGGATGCCCTTGCCGGGGTTCAGGGCGTTGCCTGCATCAAATGCGATTTTAATGCTGTGGAATTGTGTAATCTCCTGATCGCTAAACTGAGCCGCCATCTGCTGAATTTTCTCCAGCCCGACGCCGTGCTCCCCGGTAATGCAACCGCCGACTTCTACGCAGAGCTCGAGAATGCGACCTCCGAATTCTTCTGTTTTTTCAAACTCACCCTCAACGCTGCTATCGAATAAAATCAGTGGGTGCAGGTTGCCGTCGCCGGCGTGGAATACGTTCGCCACGCGCAAACCATACTCCTGGGAAAGACGATCGATTTCAGACAACACATACGCCAATTGCCCGCGAGGTATAGTGCCATCCATGCAATAGTAATCGGGCGAGAGTCTGCCGACTGCTGGAAAAGCGGATTTGCGACCTTTCCACAGTAGCATTCGCTCCTTATCGTCTTGCGAAATGCGGACACTAGTGGCACCGAGTTCTCTTAGCAGCGCCGCAACCGTCTCGACGTGTTCGCTAACTTCTTCAAAGGTGCCATCGACTTCGCACAATAATAAAGCTTTCGCTTCCACTGGGTAGCCGGCCTGAGCAAAGTCTTCGGAGGCCTGTATCGCAAAACTGTCCATCATTTCCAATCCACCCGGAATGATGCCCTGTGCAATCACTTCACCCACGGCATCACCGGCTGTGCTTACCGAGTCAAAGCCTGCCAAAATGACCTGTGCCGCTTCCGGAGTTGGCAATAATTTAACCGTGATTTCGGTAATCACCCCCAACATTCCTTCGGAGCCATGAATCAAAGCAAGTAAGTCAGCTCCATAGCTATCCAGACCCTCATTTCCCAAGCTGACGAGTTCGCCCTCTACTGTTAGAAACTCTACCCGAACGACGTTGTGTACGGTCAAGCCGTATTTAAGGCAGTGCACACCACCTGCATTTTCAGCAACGTTCCCGCCAATAGAACAGGCGATTTGGGAGGATGGGTCCGGAGCGTAATACAATCCGTATTGCGCGGCAGCTTCGCTGATAGCGAGATTGCCTACGCCGGGTTGCACCCGTGCTAGTCCCGCTATGGGATCGATTTCGACGATTTGATTCAATTTGGCAAGTGATAGCAGTACGCCGTGTTTGTTGGGCGTGGCGCCCGCAGACAACCCCGTGCCCGCTCCCCGAGCGACGACTGCGATGCTGTGCTTGTGGCAGATCTGCAACACTTTTTGTACTTGTTGAACCGATTCCGGTAACACGGTCAGTAATGGTATTTCGCAATAAGCCGCCAGGCCGTCGCATTCGTAAACCCGTTGTGTCTCAACGTCGGTAATCACGGATTGGGCATCGATAAACCCACGGAACGCCTCGGCCAAAGCGGTGGAACTGATCGTGTTAACTGTGGCCTCCGGGGCGTCGTCTGTGGCGGTACTCAACATGCAGAAATCTCAATACCTGACTGAGCCGCTATTCCCAGCTTGCTTTAGCACTTTGGTTTTTTCGCATTGGTGCAGCGCTGGCAGCCAGGGCCAATTTTTCCACCGTTCGCGGACCGACAGGCTGCGTAGCACAGCTTGGCTTCTTGATACTGTTGATTGAGGGCTTTGCAATCTAACTTTGCCGGCTCGGGTGTATCGCTGTCGAGTATGTAGTTGGACTTGGAATCGCGCGTATAGACATCTGCCAAAGGCGAAGTCGCTTGCACTGGTTTCTTAACCACTTTTACTGACTGGGAGGAGTTGGTTTTTGACACTGCATATTCAGATCCCTGGTCTTGAAATCTTTCGGGAATTTTGTCGCCAAAGTGCTTTTTCCCGCTTTCATCAATCCAGGTATATATTTCGCTCATGGCCGGAGAACAAATAAGAATCAGCAACGTAAAGAGGGAGGAGATTATTGTCCTTTTCATAATGCTGAGTTCTCCAGATAGGTAAAGCCGCCTTCTTTGATATACAGCTCACAGTAATCATCGCTGATAGGGGTAATGGATCCGCCAGGCGGGATTCGCAGCCAGCTGTGAGTGCGGTAGCTGCCGAATTCATCACTGAATTGCCCTTTGAGGACAAACAGTTCAGCACCCTGTGAGAAATTGATTTTTCCAAGTTCTGCTGGGATGTCCCAGGCCTCTAATCGCATGAAGTCGCTATAGGGTTCCTGGGCATACAACTTCTTCCAGGAGGAAATTTTTCGAACTGAGGGTTTCCAGGGCTCATCATTGCTTTGTATTGCGATGTGCTCGCGATCGTGTCCAGGAAACTGACGAAGTTTCACAAATAAAACACAGCCTTCGTTAGAGAAGGGCCGGTGGGAAAACCCCTCGGGGTTGAGTAGGTATGTGCCGGCGTGCCAATCTCCGTGCTCATCCGAAAATGTACCTTCTAGTACCAATATCTCTTCGCCACCTGGATGCTCGTGGTTTGGAAACTTTGCTCCGGGTTCGTAGCGTACTACGGAGGTTACCTGTCCGGATTCCGGCGGGCCTACCAGATGCACGCGTTTGCGCCATACGGTGCCGCTGGGACTTGGAGTCCATTCCATCGATTGCGTGTCTACTGCAACGCGCACTGAAAGGTCCCCATTCAGTGCCTGGGTTTGTTCGCTCATGTTAGCTAGCCTGATCGAGGTAGTTATTGCTTGTCATGGATAATATTAGCACGATAGTGAGATGCTGTTTTGAGCCCAGATATTGCAACGCTCTTGCTGCAGTGAGATGCTTGGGATATTGATTCGCTGCTAATGGGGCCCCGCGATGGACGTCGATTCAATAGACAAGCGCTTGCTGGATGACTGCCATGTGCTTGGTGCCGTGCCTTCCGGAATGCTTTTGCTCAACCGCAATGCTTCGCTGCATTGGTTTATTTTAGTGCCGCAAAGCAAACTCTATGATGTTCTCGATTTGCCACTGAATCAGGCTCAGCTGGTCTTCACTGATTGCGCAGCCATCTCGGCCTATATGAAAGAAGAACTATCCTATCCAAAAATCAATTTTGCAGGACTGGGCAATCAGGTCCCTCAAATGCATTTGCACATTGTTGGCAGGCATGTCGGCGATGTTTGCTGGCCCGATCCAATCTGGGGCAATATCCATCACTCCAGCATTTACACTAACGACAAAGTTCGGACGATCCAGGAAGGGCTTGTGAAAAGCGTTGGGCTGGTGGTGGGTGCCGCCTAGCTACGATTCTTGAACCTATGCCAACCAACAGTAACTATGAGTAAAAAAATATTTGTAACCCACCAGTTGCCCGGTGAGCGAATTCATCATTTGGCAAAGCGCAGCGCGATGAACGTCTGGATGGGGCCGGGACTGCTGCCCGCGGAAACTCTCCGTGAAGAGTTGAGTGACTGCCAGGGCTTGTTGTGCATGCTTACCGATCGAATTGATCGACAATTGCTGGAAGCACTGCCCAATCTTGAGTTTGTATCCAGCATGTCTGTGGGCGTAGACCATGTGGATGTCACAGCCTTAACCGAACGCGGTATTCCGCTGGGGCACACTCCGGGCGTTCTGGTTGACACCACTGCCGATGCGACCTTTGCGCTGCTTTTAGCCGCCGCTCGACGAGTGGTAGAAGCAGATCGCTTTGTGCGTGCAGGCCAATGGCGCGCCGAGAATGCCTGGTCTCCGGAGTTTTTTACCGGCAAAGATGTGAGCGGTGCCACGCTGGGAATTGTCGGCTTGGGTGAAATAGGACAGGCTGTTGCCCGGCGTGCACTGGGCTTCGGTATGCAGGTACTGGCCTGGAATCGTTCGCCGAGGGAGGTAGAGGGTGTTCAGAATGTCACCCTGGAAGAATTACTGCTGCGCAGCGATTTCGTCAGCGTCAATGTGGCGCGCACTAGTGATACCTACAATCTTTTAGATGGGCCTAAAATAGCAATGATGAAGCCCGGTGCGGTTTTGGTAAACACCGCTAGGGGTGGGATTGTGAATGAGACGGCGCTTTACGAAGCGCTATCTAGAGGTGATCTTTACTCCGCTGGAATCGATGTCTTTGAACAGGAACCGGTCTCCCAGGACAACCCCTTGTTGTCGCTCCCTAATGTGGTGGTAGTGCCGCATATCGGCAGTGCGACAACGTTGACGAGGGCGAGAATGGCTGACTTGGCTGTCGACAATACTATCGCGGCGTTGGAGGGGCAGCCTATGCCCCACTGTGTCAATCCTGATGTGTATTCCTTCTAGAGTACCGTCGCCGGGGGTAGATCTTTCGTCCCAAGTTGCATCGCTTTTTCAACTTCGTGTCGCATATACGACCGATCGGTGGAGTTGACGTCCTCAATTATTTTGGTAATGACCACGCGCCACACTTCTGCGCCACTTTCTATGTCGCGAAAGCGTATGCCGATATTACTGGTTTCTTTTACTCCGCCTAATGCGTAGGCGTTGTCAATGGACGCCTGGTCCATATTGCGATTCGGGATTGAACCGGGAGCGGTCCCCAGGTTGCTCGCATTGCGGCTGCGTTCTCCTAATCGTATTCCCTCGGCGTAAATGTATTCCACTGCGAACTCTGCTCTCTCCGGGTCAAGCATATAACCTTTGCGCTGCAGTTCCTGATTCAACTGTGTTCTGAGAATGGGGTCGAGGGTGTAAATAATATCTTTGGAATTGTTGGTGTTCACCAGTGGCTCGTTACTCCATCGGTAGTAGTGATAGTCGCCGGCCACAAAACTGTCCACGGGTGATGTTCGCGTTTCGAAGCCACTGCAGGCAGTTAGGAGCAGGCCTAATATTGCAACAATTGTGAGTATCGGAGTGCGTAGCATCTGTCTGCCCATGGTGAAAACTTAACTGCGATCATAGCGTTTTTGCGCACAAACGCGAATGTTGTCACCCTCCGGGATTAGGCAATGGACGCCACTCGCAGTCTCAGGTCAGGCGGTTTGAAAGCTCTCTGAGGCAGGGAGTGTAATAAGTCTTTGAATTTGCTAGGATTAACAATATAACAATAAGTTATTTCACTGGGGGCCCGATGATTTCGCGCAAAATGATCCGGACAGATTTGAATCTGTTGGTGGCATTGCAGATTTTGCTTGAGGAGAGAAACGTCACTCGCGCTGCTGAGCGTCTGTCAGTGTCACAGCCTGCGCTGAGCAAGACCCTGCAAAAACTCCGCGACGCTTTTGAGGATGAGTTGTTTACGCGCACCGCCCATGGATTGATTCCGACCCCGCGGGCAGAGGCGCTCGCCGCAGAGTTGCCCACCCTGTTAGAGACTGTTGAACGTGTATTAGGCAATGAGGAATTTAGTCCGGATACCTTTGTGGGCAGTTTTAAATTGCTATTGCCACCTATTCTCAGCGAATCTCTGTTGCCGGGGCTGATGGCTGAATTGAGCGATTCGGCACCCGGAGTTCAAATTATCACGGCCGAGGTCACCCCCGATTTTCAGGACCAATTGAAGAAGGGGGCTGCAGATTACGCAGCGTTTGTAGCGCTTGAAACTGACCGCGACATACATGCCGAACCCATCGCAGCTATCGCTCCGCGTTGCTATATGCGCATTGAGCATCCCTTGGTGGGCAAGGAGCTTAATTTGAAAGAGTTTCTCGCCTACGACCACTTGCGTCTGTATCTTCCAGGGCTCACCCGGGAGAACACATCCATGGTGGATGATGTGCTTGGCCAATACGGCGTGCACCGCAACATCTCTCTGGAGACAACGCAGTTTGCCTCAGCCGTCGGTGTGCTGACCCGTACGGATTCTCTGCTGGTGGCCAATGCTGGCTTTGAGGAAGGTGGTCTGTACAACGACAGGATTATTGGCCTGGAGTTGCCTGCAGAATTACAGAGGATGATACGTAATACTCACAGTAACAATCGCGGCAAGATGTCATTGATGCGTCATACCCGCACTTCGCGCAGTGCGCCTCACCAGTGGATGCGCGCCTTGTTAATGCGCCATCTAACCCATTCACACAGTAAGGTCTCTGAACCCCCGCCACCGGAAAGCTAGAGTCGCCTACTTGCGCACAGAGCTTCGGTAGGCTCGGGGCGACATACCCATGGTCTTGCTGAACAACCGCGAAAAGTACAAAGGGTCGCTGTAGCCCAGGCCTGCGGCGATTGCCTTGACGCTCATCTCCGTGCTGTCCAGCAGTTGGCAGGCGTACTCAATCTTCATATGTAAAAAATGTTTGATGGGCGAGTAGCCGGTCAGGGCTTTGTAGCGATTTGAGAAATGGAATTTTGACAGGTGCGCTACACCCGCGAGCGCATCCAGATCTATTTGCTGATCAATATTGTCTTGCATATAAGCCTGGATGGAATCCAGATCCAGCCCGGTTGGTTGGTCCGCCTGTTGTCTGCTGGTTTCCAGGGCGAACTGTGTGAACAGGTGTCTGAGCTGATTGCCCGCATTGATAAAAGCGCTGCTGCTGTAGCCGGTTCTTCGCACCGCTAACAGGCTGTTGAAAGACGCCAATAATGCCGGTGAGACTCCGGCGTGAATAAGCGGTTGGTTGTCGCGATATCCCAGATACTGGAGAAAGATACCGGTGCTAACCCCCTGAAAATGTACCCAATAGAGTGTCCATGGCTGTCCTTCGCTAGCGGCGTAGCTGTGGGCGAGGCCTTGGGGTAGTAGCACCAGGTCGCCGGGGGTAACCTCGACGGAGGTGCCCTGGGTGTCTAGCTTGCCATTTCCATCAACGCAATAAAGCAACAGGTTGTCGTCGTGCCTCGGTCGTTCCATTCGGTGACCAACCGCCTGTGGATAGTAGCCCATAGCAGTGGGATAGCAGTCTCTGGTGAGTGGATGCCTGTAGAGCTTTTCGAGCATAAACGCGGGAGTCAGAAACCGGATACCCTGATCTGGCAGGGGCCATTGCGAAGGTGTGCTCATGATTGTCCGAGTTGTCGATGGTAGCCGATCTATAGATAGCTTATAGCAATATAGTCCATATAGTACGCAATTTCGTCAATGTGAACCAGCCCGAGGCGATGCTATGTTGCCAAGCTCACTCAAGAATCAACCCAAAGGATGAATTGCATGTCGCCTGAAATCAGCCCACAAGAAGAAATGGCCGCCTTGATTGAGCGATCGCGCATCGCCCAGGCGCAAATAGCCGACTACTCTCAGGAGCAGGTCGATGAATTGATTCGAGCGATGGTTTACTCCATTGCTAGAGAGGATATCTCGGAGAAAATTGCGCAGTTCGCGGTAGAAGAGACCCAGTTGGGTAACTACGAGGGCAAGTACCTGAAGATTCACCGCAAGACACGTGCGACGCTGATGGACATTATTAATGACAAATCTGTGGGTATCATTGAGGAAGATCCGCAGCGAAACATCGTTAAGATCGCCAAGCCTGTGGGCGTAATCGGCGCTCTCTCTCCCTCTACTAACCCGGAAGCCACGCCTGTTATCAAGGCGATCTCAGCGGTTAAAGGCCGCAACTCGATTATCATTGCGCCTCACCCTCGGGCAAAACTGACCAACAAGATGATCTGTGATCACATGCGTGCTGCACTGGTGGCCTGTGGTGCTCCTGCGGACCTGGTACTGAGTACCGATGTGCCCTCTCTGGAATTGACCAATGAGTTGATGCGTCAATGTGACAGGGTTTTGGCCACTGGTGGTGGCGCGATGGTCACGGCGGCGTATTCCAGTGGTACGCCGGCGCTGGGAGTTGGTGTGGGTAATGCTTGCATCACCGTTGATGAAACCGCCGATCTCGATGATGCTGCTGAGAAAATCCGTGTCTCCAAGACTTTGGATCTCGCGGCTTCGTGTTCCTCTGATAATTCGGTGCTGTTACAGGCGTCTATCTACGACGAAATGCTGGCCAAGCTGCAGTCCGAGGGCGGCTACGTGGTCAATGCCGAAGAGAAGCAGAAGCTGCAAGATACACTCTGGCAAGATGGTCACTTCAACACCGCCATTGTCGCCCAGCCCGCCCATAAAATTGCCGGAATGGCGGGTATTGAGTTACCAGAGGGCAAATTGTTCCTCATTGTTCCGGAAAGCGGTTTCGGCCCGGAGTTTCCTTTTTCCGGTGAGAAACTGTCGGTGATCATGGCCTTATACAAAGTGGCAGATATCGATGAAGCAATCAGAGTGACCAACGGTATTCAGGCCTACCAGGGGCAGGGGCATTCCTGCGGTATTTACTCACGCAGCGACGACAATATCTTGCAGTTTGCAGGCGCAACCAAGACCTCAAGAGTGATGGTCAACCAACCTCAGTCCGCTTCCAATAGCGGCAACTTGTGGAACGGTATGCGTCAAACTTTTTCCTTGGGTTGTGGTTCATGGGGCGGTAATGGCACCAATAACAACATAACCTGGCGCGATCTGATCAACGAAACCTGGGTCTCCAAGCCTCTTGCGAAAACCAAAGAGCTGCCCTCCGACGAAGAGCTGTTCGGCTCGGTGATGGCCAAGTTCAACTAGCCACAGACGGAGTGCATCAGCGTGGATTTTGATTTATCAGAAGATCAGCTCGCCTTTGTCGAAAGTGCGAAGGCTTTTTCCGACGGTGTTTTAGCACCCAATGCCGCCAAGTGGGATGCCGAGTCCATCTTTCCAATCGACGCGTTGCGTCAGGCCGGTGAATTGGGCTTCATGGGAATGTACACGCCCGAGGCCGCCGGTGGTCTCGCACTATCTCGTCTGGACGCCAGTTTAATCGTGGAAGAGTTGGCCAAGGGTTGCACTACCACCGCTGCATTTTTAACCATTCACAATATGGCAACCAATATGATTGGTCGCTATTGCGGTGATTCACTTATCGAAGAGTGGTGTCCCGAATTAGTGATGGGAACCAAGCTTGCTTCGTATTGTTTGACCGAGCCCGGAGCCGGTTCGGACGCCGCATCTCTTCGCACCAGCGCCGCTCTCGATGGCGATCATTATGTGGTGAACGGCTCAAAGGTGTTCATTTCCGGAGCGGGCGATACCGATGTGCTGGTGGTCATGTTGCGCACAGGGGAAGCCGGGCCCAAGGGAATCTCCGCACTGCTGATTCCAGCCGACTTGCCGGGTATTTCCTACGGCAAGAAAGAAGAAAAAATGGGCTGGAACGCGCAACCTACCCGCGCGATCAGTTTTGACAACGTACGCGTGCCAGTAGCCAATCGTCTCGGCCGCGAAGGACAGGGATTCGCCATCGCCATGGAGGGTCTGGATGGTGGGCGGATCAATATTGCCACCTGCTCCATTGGCACTGCGCAGCAAGCGCTTGAAGAAGCGACGTCCTATGTGCAAGAACGCAAGCAGTTCGATACCGCTATTAGCGAGTTTCAGGCAACTCAATTCAAGCTAGCCGATATGTTGACTGAGTTGGTCGCCGCGCGGCAGATGGTTCGTCTTGCCGCCAGTAAACTCGATCACAAGGATTCACAGGCGGGTACCTATTGCGCCATGGCCAAGCGCTTTGCCACGGATGTGGGATTCAACGTCTGCAACGATGCTCTCCAGTTGTACGGTGGCTATGGATACATTAAGGAATACCCGATGGAGCGGCATGTGCGCGATACCCGCGTGCATCAGATTCTTGAAGGAACGAACGAAATTATGCGGGTCATTGTTTCTCGCCGTCTGTTAATGGAAGGGGCCTTGGAGGTCATCAAATGAGTTTGAGTATTTCTGATAAGTTAAAAGTAGAGATCGTAGGACACACCGCACTCGTTAAAATCGATAACCCAGCGGCAAACACCTGGGATGTTGAAAGTTTACCGGCCCTGAAAGATTTGGTCGAAAAGCTTAACGCCGATAAAAACATTTACGCGATGGTACTGACCGGCGAAGGCGAAAAGTTTTTTTCCGCAGGAGCCGATCTCAAGCTGTTTGCCAGTGGTGACCCGGAAAACGCCGGAACTATGGCGGGTTATTTTGGCGCTGCTTTTGAAGCCCTGGCGGATTTCTCTGGTGTTTCGATAGCCGCTATCAATGGTTTTGCTATGGGTGGCGGGCTGGAATTCGCATTGGCCTGTGACATTCGTATCGCTGAAGAGCAGGCGCAGATGGCGCTGCCCGAAGCAAAAGTCGGTCTGTTGCCCTGCGGTGGCGGAACGCAGCGATTGGGTATGCTGGTCGGCGAAGGTTGGGCCAAGCGAATTATTTTGTGCGGGGAACGGGTTAACGCCGCAACGGCTGAGCGAATAGGCCTGGTTGAGGAGGTTGTCGGTAAGGGTGAGTCAGTGGCGAAAGCGATGGCGCTGGCGGAGCAAGTGGGTCAGCAGAGTCCCTCTTCTATCGGTTTGTGTAAACGCTTGATCCACTCTGGCCGTGACACCGTGATTGCGGAAGGCTTACAGGCGGAGCGCGATCTTTTCGTCGAACTGTTCTCCACAGAAGACCAGAAAGAAGGCGTCAATGCTTTTCTTGAAAAACGCACCCCGGTGTGGAAAAACCAATAGGATCAAGGCGTATGTCAGACGCACCCGTATTATTTGCTGAGCTTCCCTGTGTCGCGGGATCTATCGGCCGTGTCACCTTGAATGTGGCGGCAACACTCAACTCTCTCAATCTCGAAATGGTTGATCTGTTGCAGGAAAAACTCGACCAGTGGCGCAATGACGATCAAATCGCGGCTGTGTTTATTGAAGGTTCCGGCGAGAAGGCCTTTTGCGCAGGTGGTGATGTCCAAGCGTTGCACCAGTCGTCTGTGGAGACGCCTGGTGGCCCCTGTGAATACGCTGAGACTTTCTTTGCACGTGAATACCGACTCAATTACACCTTACACACCTACACCAAGCCCATCATCTGTTGGGGCCATGGGATTGTGATGGGTGGTGGTCTGGGCGTAATGGCGGGTTGTAGTCATCGCATTGTGACTGAGAAAACTCGAATTGCCATGCCGGAAGTGACTATCGCATTGTTTCCCGACGTGGGTGGTAGTTGGTTTCTCAATCATATGCCGGGTAAATCGGGGCAGTTTTTGGCGCTCACCGGCGCGTCTATTAATGCTGCGGATGCGATCTATACAGGTATAGCCGACCGCTTTATTTCAAGCGAACGAAAGGACGCGGTCGTCCTGCAGCTACAGCAGCTTGAGTGGGGTTCACTGGAGAGTGGAAATCATGCGCTGGTTCGCAAGGTGTTGCGGCCGTTTACTGAACAGAGCATTGGCAACTGTCCTGCGGGTCAGGTCGAACCTCATCTGGGTTCCATCAACACCTTGTGTGATGGCGATGATGTTCATGAAGTGATTGACAATATCTGTGGTCAACAGACCGAGGACCCCTGGTTGTCCCGTGCGAGGGACAGTTTGTCGGCTGGTTCTCCGCTGGCGGCGCTGTGGATAGAGCGGCAATTGCGTGAAACCCGACATGCCTCGCTAAGAGAGGTATTTCAAGCAGAGATTCAACTTGCCACCAACATTGTCAGGCACCCGGAATTTGCCGAGGGTGTACGGGCGCTACTCATTGATAAAGATCGCAGTCCCGACTGGCAGTATTCGACGTCTCGTGAAGTCCCCGAGGCGTTTTTGGAAACTTTTTTCACCGCCCCCTGGGTAAATAACCCGTTGGCAGATTTGTAAGCGACTCTTTTTTTAGGAATACACTATGGCAACTGTTGCGTTTATTGGCTTGGGGAATATGGGTGGCCCCATGGCTACCAATCTTGTTAAATCTGGACACCAGGTCACTGTCTTCGATCTCTCCGAGGAAGCTTGTTCACAATTGCAAGCCGCCGGTGCTTCCGTTGCAGCCACCGCTGCTGCTGCGGTGGTTGGTGTCGACTATGTCATTTCGATGTTACCTGCGGGCAAACATGTCGCGGGGGTGTATTTGGGTGATGATGGTTTACTCGCTCAGCTCGATGGCTCCACCACGGTATTGGATTGCAGCACGATCGATGCAGCGACAGCCCGCCGCGTTGGCGAGGCAGCAGCGGAAATGGGTGTCGCGTTTATGGATTCGCCTGTGTCTGGAGGAGTCGCCGCCGCTGCAGCAGGCACACTCGCGTTTATGTGTGGTGGCAGTGAAGCCTCTTTTGAAAAAGCCAAATTGATTCTCGCCGATATGGGTAAAAATATCTTTCATGCTGGCCCTCCCGGTGCGGGGCAGGTGGCCAAGGGTTGCAACAACATGCTGCTTGCAGTGCATATGATCGGAACTTGCGAAGCTTTGGAAATGGGCGCCCGAAATGGCTTGGATCCCAAGGTCCTCTCGGAAATTATGTTGGCCAGTTCAGGGCGCAATTGGTCTCTAGAGGTTTACAACCCCTACCCGGGGGTGATGGATACCGCGCCAGCGAGCAATGACTACAAACCGGGTTTTATGGTTGATCTCATGGTCAAGGACTTGGGCTTGGCGATGGAGATTGCTGAACAATCAGATTTTGAAAATCCGATGGGCCAGCTCGCTCGTGATCTGTACTCGCAACATCAGGATGCCGGTAACGGGCAGGTCGATTTTTCAAGCATTTTGCGAAAGCTCCAAGGGTAAAGCTTTTTTTAAAACGCCGCCTCTCTAGGGCTTTTGCGTATCGAGGCCCTTTAGTTTCTCCTGCTGTGCGTCCAGCACTGTTTGCTCTAGCTGCTCAGCTTTTTCCAACGCCTTTTCCTGCGCGCTCGTCAGCACGCCCTCTGGCTGTTCATCCTTCTCGCCGCATGCGGTAAGCCCGACAGCAAAGGTTAGGAACATAATCGCTGCAGTTAATTTTTTCATTGGACTCTCTCCTGTAGTTTTTATCAGTCATTTTCCACAGCATAGACTGGTGTGGCGGCATTGTGAAAGGATTGTCCAATTTGGATTTCGAGCCGTGTTGTTAGATAAAGTGGCCAATTGAATCATGTTCAAAGGCTCTGGCTAGGAATATCGTTGTTGCTGGTCCTCATCCAGAGTTGTCCCATGTCTTTTGTTCTCGTAGACAAACCACGGCCCCATATCACTCAGATTACCCTGAATCGTCCCGAGCGGATGAACGCCATGGCGTTTGATGTGATGGTACCTTTCAAAGAAGCACTTGAAGAAGTCAGTTTTGACAATGATACGCGGGTGGTCATTGTTACGGGGGCGGGAGAGGGCTTTTGCTCAGGTGCGGATCTTGAGGATCCAGGTTGGCTCGATGTGTTTGATGGTCTCACAGTTCCAGGTATTGCCCGACGTGCGATGAAAATTCTCGATGATGTGGTTAGGGCCATACACGCTATGCATCAGCCTGTTATAGGTGCCATAAATGGCGCCGCGATAGGCGGTGGTTTTTGTCTCTCAATGGCAACTGATATCCGTCTGGCATCCAATACTGCCTATTTTCGCCCAGCGGGAATTAACAATGGTTTAACCTCAGCTGAGCTGGGTCTTAGTTATCTGCTACCAAGAGCGATCGGAACCAGCCGTGCCTTTGAGATTATGCTTACCGGACGGGACGTCTCCGCCGAAGAGGCGGCGCAGATTGGAATGGTTTCAAAGTGTGTAGCCCCCGAACAGCTTCTCGAGGAGTGCTATGGCGTCGCTGAGCGTATCGTCGGATTCAGTCGCTTGGGCGTAGAGATTAGCAAGCAAATGCTATGGGCGGGCATGGACGCAGGTAGCTTGCACTCGCACATGAATCACGAAGGTCACGGACAGTTGTTTGTTCGAATGACCACCAAGAATTTTGAAGAGGCCATCAAAGCACGCAAAGAAGGGCGCAATCCTGACTTCCAGGATTAATACCGGCAGCATGAATGCGACGATGCCGCACGAGTGTTATCCGCTGCCTACTCAGCGACTGGGGTTGCCGGGCAGGGACGACACGTTGTTATTCATGGCCGGGGCGTAGATAGTGACGAGCCTGTCGTAGTGCGCATCGCTCAATTTAAAGTAGTGGTCATAGCGACTGCTGCGGACAAAATGTCGCTGACCCACACTGAGAAAATTCAAGTTTACTGACTCGTCGGCGGTATCGATATCCAGAGCCAGGTCCGGCGCTGCGATGGCTAGATTTTGCAGCATGGCGTCCTCAGCCACACCCTCTATTTCAATACTGCGCAGGCCTTCTAGTAGCAGCATGAGCTCAGCAGTATCGGGTGATTGCCCATTCGCTGATATCCAGCGGTCTCCCTGTTTGGTCAATGTGTAATTGGCGCTGGCGATTTTTTTTGGGTTGGGAATTTGCAACAGCGCTTTATCCAGCCAGGTAGCGGTCTCTGTTGGAGCGTCGAAATTGTTGAAGGGAATGCTGTATATAGCTTCCTGGGCATCATTGCGTGCATGCACTTTGCGGAAGCCGGGAGAGGTGCCGAGATAAATTGTCCCGAATAATTCGCCCTGTCCGATTAGGGTGATGCGCCGCTGGAAGTGGTAAGCCGCTACCTGAAATCGCTGGCGCGAGGCGGCACTGGTTGCAACCGGCCAGTGCTCGTCGCTATCGCTAATGCCGTCGATCAGCGCGTCGATTCTTTCGCGCATGATAGGTAGGCCATTTAAATCTGGGAGTATCCATTGATCCGCCATTTTCAAAAGAACAGCTTCGTTGCCCTGGTCGTCCTCCACGTAAATTTCATCTATGGCGTCAGGGTCGAATGGCACCAGAGGTTCCCGCGTGACGGTATCCATAATGTCTGATTGCGGCAAGAACAGAGCCACAGTCAGGGCTATCTGGATAACCAATATTGCGACCAGAGAGCCGATGGGTCTGCTCACTGTGACAACCTTCGAGTGTAATAGCGCACACGGTAGCGTTTTCGCAAAAAATGAATGACTGCCAATAGCAGTAGCAGAATTGCAACTGCGCCGTAGTTTGCATATTCAACAGTACGCTGTTGTTTACGTTTCATCGGTGCCAGTGTTCGGTTGAACTGTCCTCTGGAGCGAATTTCCAACAGACTGTTGTCCTGTAGAGACCAGTCCAGTGTATTCACGAGTAGCTCCAGTGGGCTGAGGTATTTTGTACCGGCGGCAGCGGCGACGGCGCTCAGTATTTGATCGTCGAGGAAATCATTGGAAGCAAATACTACAATTCTCGAAGATTCGGGTGAGCGATCAATAACACTTCGAATACGTGAACCCGGTGAGACGGGGGTTTCAATAAGAGTGTCCGAGCTTAACATGGGGTCAACCCTGTCAGTGAACCACGAATCAAAACGTCCTTGAATTGCTATCCCTAGCGTCTGTGGTTTCTTGGGCCCGATAGGTTCAAAACTTCCCTTGCCGACGGCATTGTGCCTAGGTGTAACATCGGTGCTTTTCGTCGCCCAGGATTCAGGTGAGCTGCGTAACAGGGTAGTTACTCGTCGGGAGGGATTGCGCGCGACCTTTAAAGGCGATGGCCAGGCCATAGTCAATTGCGGAAGATCGCGAGTAATAGGATGGTCGGTAGCCAGGCCGCCGGGCCGAATGTCGACAAAAAATGGATAGTCGACGACCTTCATCTCGGTAAATTCTTCACCACCGGATTCACGGATAACAGGGAGGGGAAACGAAGCGTTTTGTTCATCGAGCACAAGCGCCTTTTCGATGGCTATGCCCTGGTGGTCCAACCATTGGTCCAGACCACTATCCCAGTTCAGCATGCGAATGTCCCCACCAGTGATCTCTGCAGAATAGGGGGAAGTAGCCAGTACCAGTGTTCCCCCGCGCATCAAGTACTGATCTATCGCAAAAATCTCTTTTTCTTGAAGTTGCTTGGGACCGACAACGACAAGAATATCCGCTTGCGAGGTGACCATTCCATCGCTGAGGTCTTCGTTCCGAATACTGTAGTTTTTGGTGATCGCGTTTTCCAGGTTTGCATAGCTGGGCGCTCCTAGACTGAACTTGGCCGCCTGCTTATCCAGTTGCGGGGTTGCCAGAGCCACCGTTCGGGTAAACCCCTTGGCGAATCGTTTAAGACCTGCATCGAGCATGGCAGGAAATTTACTCGGGTCGAAATTTTCAGTCGGTAGTTGCACGACCTGATGCCTGTCGGCCAAGGTCAGATAAAAATAAAACTCCTGATCATCAGTCAGTGCCGCGACCATCGGCTTAAAACCCCACTCGTCCCGTATTTGTCTTGCCACCATTCCATCTCTCGCCTCTGGCTCGATGAAACGAATCGAAAACTTTCCTGATGAATGCTGTGCAATGTTCTTGAGTTGCAGTTCAATGGCTTTCTTGTAGTCTACCAGTCGTTTCGGTAGTGCCTGCTCATTCGAAACGTAGGCTATAAGTTCTATTTGACTGTCGATGCCCTCGAATAAGTCACCGCTGGCTTGAAAGCGTTGCAACACGCGTTTTACTGCCCGGGTAATGTCAAATTCCGGATTGCGCAACAACACCTCTGGGCGGGCGTTGCCGGTGGCCTTTACCTCGATTAAATCCGCAAAGCCTAGAGTTTCGAACTCATCTCCATACTGCACCAACACGTTAAAATAAGAATTCACCAACGCTGATTGGTGTCTGTCCGAGACTTGAAAGGGTGTTGCGTTAATACCGAAGTACTTATTCGCTTCCTTTTCAAGCTCGGGGTCTTCGGCAGGATCAATAAACTCAACGTATACTTCACCTTTTGCTGCAGCCGCATACTCGCTGATCAAATCTTGTAGTTGCGGAGCCAAAGGTGACAGCAGCGGGTGGGTCTTGGCACTGAAATAACCGCGAATAAGTAAGGGTTCTTCCAACTGCTCGAGAATCTCCAGGCTGGGTTGGGTGATGGAATACAAATTCCCCTGAGTTAAATCCACTCTTGCGGATTCGATTTTCCCGATCCAGATGTTTGCGACGACGGCGTTGGCTACGATCAAAAAAGTGGCGATGTGCCATCTGCGATGACGGGGGGTTGTGGCGGCTTGCGCCCACCGCTCTTTTTCCAGTTCGTAGACGTTCAGGCTGAGAAATACCAGAGTTAGAGTTAGATAGTAAACCAGGTCTCTGGCATCCAGAACGCCACGACTTACACTGTCAAATCGCGCGCCCGATCCAATGCTTCGAAGTATTTCAGCGGTTCTCTCACTGAAAAAATCCACCCATAGACTGGTGCCAATAAAATATAAAACTGAGCAAAGCAGGACTGTTCCAATCAAACTGACAATCGGATTGTGCGTGCGCGAAGACACCCAAAGACCGATGCTCAGATAGGCTGCGCCTAGTAATACTGTGGCCAAGTAGCCCCCGAATACAGGACCCCAGTCGAGATCCCCGTTAAGTGCCACGGTCAAGGGCATGGAGAAAGTGCACAGCAGGGCGACAAGTAGTAATACAAAGCAGGCTAAAAACTTACCCAAGGCAAAACGCCATAGTCCCTGGGGTTGCGTGGTGATATGTTCCAGAGTGCCGTTGCGCCGCTCTTCAGACCACATTCTCATAGTGAGAGCCGCGGTGAGGAAGATAAGCAGTATCGGCATCCATTCAAATAGCGGTCTTACATCGGCAACGTTTCGCGCAAAGAAAGTTTCAACCCAAAAAAATATGAACAAGCAGCTTGCGGAAAAACCCGCAAGCAACAACCAGGCAACCGGTGAGGAAAAGAATAGACGGAGTTCTTTTTGTGCGACTCTGCGTGAAATAGAGTTAGACTTCATGGTGACTCGTCCCCGCAAGATTTGCCTCGCGAAATACTGTGTCCAAGTCTCGAATAAGCGGCTGAAGCGTGTAGAGTTTTGCGCCAGATTTGACAACCGATTGGGCTATATTATTAGCCGCTGTATCGAGGTCGGCGTTCTCGTGAAGTACCAAAGTGTACTCAGAGTATTCCGCCGTTTTCGCACTGACTGTAAACTGGGCAATCTGCGGAAGTCGTCTTAGCACACTCTCCAGAGCATCATGCCCGCCGTCAGTTTTTAACAGCAAACTGCGGCTGTTGCGCAGATCGTCCTGCAGTTCATCCAGAATTAAATGCCCACTGCGCAGCATTAACACCCGATCGCAAATTGCGTTCACTTCCTGCATGATGTGAGTGGACAAAATAATCGTTGCGTTGTCGGATAATTTTTTTATCAGTGCGCGCATTTGCAGTGTCTGTTGCGGGTCGAGCCCGCTGGTCGGTTCGTCCAGTATCAACAGTCGTGGTTTGCCGATGATTGCTTGTGCCACGCCCACCCTCTGTTTCAACCCCCGGGACAGAGTGCCGATCTCAGATGTTGCTTTATCGAGAAGATCGGTTGCATCGATGGCGTCGCGGACCGCCGCCAGTCTCTCGCGCCATGGAATACCTTTTAGCGTTGCCACATAATCCAGATAGTCGGCTACCAGCATTTCAGGATAGAGCGGAGAACTCTCGGGCAAATAGCCCAGTTGTTCTTGCACGGCACGAGTGTTGTTTGCCAGATCGATGCCGGCGATGAAAATACTTCCCTCGGAGGGTTCGAGGTATCCGCTGAGCATTTTAATGATGGTGGTTTTACCCGCACCATTGTGTCCCAGCAGACCGACGATTTCGTTGCCGCCTATCTTGAACGAAACATTGTTGACGGCGGTAAAATTGCCGTAGCAGCGGGTTATTGATTGAACGTCGATCATTGGCTGGAGGAGCGGACCTTATAGGTTACACACAACCGGTCACCCGTTTGGTGAGTCGCCGTGTTAGCTAAAGAATAATAGCTTAATTATGAAGGCGATGAGCACGATATTCAGTAAAGTTCTTATCAGTCCCTCACCTTTCGAGACTGAAAAGTGGGCTCCCAGGTAGCCGCCGATACCGTTGCCAATAGCGAGCGCTGCACCGACAACCCACAACACCTGTAGCTGGCTGGCGTACAGTGCGAGTGCCACCACCGTGTAGGTAGCGATAATAAACACCTTGTGCATATTGGTCCTGACCAGGTCCAGACCGAGCACCCGATTCAGCACAGGCATAATAAGAAAGCCAACTCCTATTTGAATAAACCCGCCCCAGAATCCGACGCCAACCATGAGCAGATGCCCCTTTTTGAGTTGCGCTGAGGTGGGTTGATAGTTGGCGTCCGCTTCGCCATCGTGCCCTTTGTCGAAATACATAATGAGCATGACGGCGATCATGACCAAGGCCAGAATTCGATTAAACCATTCGCCTTCGAGTTGTGTGCCCACCAGCGCGCCGGCAATTGCGCCGGGAATTGCGCACGCCGCTAGGCTGAGACTCAGTTTGAAATCACTGAAACCTCGTCGCATAAATGTTGCGACGGCGGTCAGGTTCTGAACCAAAATAGCGATTCTGTTCGTCCCGTTGGCTACCGCTCCGGGCAGTCCCATAAATACCATGACGGGAATTGTGAGCAGCGATCCGCCGCCGGCCATTACATTCAAAAAGCCCGCAACCACGCCCACTGCGGCCAGGATCAGTGCCTGGCCCAGGCCAAGATCCACGCTAGCTTTCCACCCAGGCTTCGCGCATTGTGACGAATTCTTCGGCAGCGGTAGGGTGAATGCCAATGGTGGAGTCGAATATGGCCTTGGTCGCTCCCGCCTTTAGAGCAATTGCCATACCCTGAATAATCTCACCGGCGTCCGGGCCCATCATGTGGATCCCCACGACGCGATCGCTGGCATCGTCGACGATGAGTTTCATGAAGGTCTTTTCATCTCGCCCACTGATTGTGTGTTTCATGGGTTTAAAGGTGGACTTATAGAGACGAATATCGCCAAATTCCGCCTTGGCGTCCTCTTCGGTAAAACCGACGGTGCCAATATTGGGCTGACAGAAGACCGCCGTGGGGATGAAATCGTACTCCACATTCTTGTCCATTGCGTTGTACTGTGCTCTGGCAAAAGCCATGCCTTCGCCCAGTGCCACCGGTGTGAGTTCCATGCCGCCAATCACATCACCCAGCGCGAAAATCGAGGATTCGGATGTACGGAAATCTTCATCGACTAAAACATAGCCTGAATCACTAAGCTTAACGTCAACACTCTCAAGGCCCAGTCCCTCCAGGTGTGGTTTTCTCCCCGTCGCATAGAGCACCGCGTCAGCGACCACCGTTGTTCCGTCACTGAGGGCGACTCGTAGGCCCTCGGCGGATCTCTCAATCGAGTCCACGTTCACCTCAAAGCGCAAGTCGACTCCACTTTTACGGATTTCCTGGGTGGCATGTTGACGAATATCTTCATCAAAACCTCGTAAAAACATGGGGCCGCGATAGAGTTGGGTGACCTTTGCTCCGAGCCCGTTGAAAATGCCGGCAAACTCAACGGCGATGTAACCACCTCCGACTACCAGCATGCGCTGGGGAAACGTATCAAGGTCGAACACTTCGTTGGAGCTGATCGCGAATTCACGGCCTGGAAAATCCGGAATGAAGGGCCAGCCGCCTGTCGCAATCAGGATTTTCTCAGCAGAATACTCACGGTCATTTACCCTAACGGTATGGGGCCCGGTAATTCTCGCCCGCCCGTCTATAGTGTGGACATCCACTCCGCCTAGCAAATTGCGGTAGATCGCATTCAGTCTGGAAATTTCGGTTTTTTTGTTGTCTCGTAAAGTTGCCCAGTCAAACCTCGGTGTGGATTTATCCCAGCCGAAGCCTTGAGAATCTTCAAAGGCATGACTGAACTCCGATGCATAGACATAGAGCTTTTTAGGTACACAGCCCACATTGACGCAAGTACCACCCATGTATCGGTCCTCGGCAACTGCGACTTTGGCGCCAAATCCTGCCGCCATACGGGCAGCACGCACGCCACCGGATCCGGCGCCGATGACAAACAGGTCGTACTCTCTATCCGTTGCAGCTGTGCTCATTCCATTGTTCCTCTCTAGGGTCGCGGTATTCTATCAGTGTTGTTGTGGTTGCCAAACCGCAATGGTCCTGCAGTTCGCTTAGGCTCTGCTCGCGAGTGATTCAGGTATCGCATGTTCAGCGAGTCCAGTTTTCTCGGAGCTAAGTGAGACCGCGAGATTTGCGGCGTGTTCCCAATCTCAGCTGTGTTTAGCCCAAAGAAGATGGCCGCTAATTACCTTTAAACTGCGGGTCGCGCTTTTCCAGAAATGCTTTGGCTCCTTCGCGGGCATCTTCACTACCCTGTGTGAGCAAAAACTGATCGGAATCCATAAAACTGGTGGCGCGATTTAACGCGTTCGCGGCGTTGTTGATGCCCAATTTGGCCATGCGAATGGGTACAGGCGGAAGATTGGCCACTTGCTTGGCGAGCGACTCTGCTTTTTCCCCTGATTCACCAGGCCCCGTCAAATAATCTACCAAACCCCACTCAAAAGCACTTTGTGCGGGTAGCGGCTCAGCGAGAATAAGTAATTGCTTTGTTTTTGCCGGGCCGATCAGATTGACAAATCGCGGTACGCTTTGCCAGCTCATGTTCATGCCCAGCTTGAGCTCCGGGACATATAAGGAAGCGTTTTCGCCGGCGACGCGCCAGTCGCAGGCGACAGCCAGGGCCATTCCGCCGCCAATACACCAGCCTTCGATAGCGACAATGGTTATCGGCTCCAGTGCTTCCCAAGCCGCACACATGCTGGGGCCAATTTGGACTAGCTGACGCCGCTCCGCCATTGTTAGACGAGTTGCGTCGGTGTTTTCCGAGTCTTTAAGATCGGCACCGGCAGAAAATATATCCGGTTTACCCTTCAATATTATGGCGCTCAGTTCGCAGTCACTCTGCAATTCCAAGGCAAATTGGGTGAGCTCTCGCATCACGGCGTTGCTCAAGCTATTCACCTTGCAACCAGAATCGAATTCGACTGTTAACACGCGCCCATCGCGTTTGGATGTTATGTACTTCCAACCAGAATCGTTCAATTGAATCTCCCACTGCTAATGCGCTTGCGTTGACGCGATCTTGCACAGCCCATCTTCCGCCTCGGCTTCTATACTGGCAATAGTTATCTTTTTACCATTTGGTCATTTCTATAAAATAGCTCGCTAATTAAAGCCGTGCTCAACGCTCTGTGCTCGCGATTCTCACAAGTCACTGGAATTTACTATGTTCACAAAAGAACGAATGAACAATCTGCTACTCGGCTTTATGTTGGCCTTAGGTATGGTAGGTATGATCGGCACTTCGCTGGTCTCCACAGCAGCTCAGGCGCAAGAAGTATCTGAGCCCGAAGCGCCGCCTCTGGATGAAGTTTTACTGAAGAATGGTTCTCGGATTTTGGGTACGGTCACCAGTGCAAGGGATGGCGTCATTGTCATAGAGACGGATTTTGCGGGTAGCCTGAGTATTGCGCTCGATTCAATTGCCTCCATGCGGGCTCAAGCTGCGCAGGTATTTCAGCTGGCCGACGGCACAGTGATTCGGGATCAACCCCTGGTAGTTGAAGACGAATCGCTTCAGGTATCGACCGACTCTGGAGAGCCGCTGAATTATGCTCTCGGAGATGTTTTGGTTCTCAATCCGGAACCGTGGGAGCTCGGAGAGGGATATAAACCCTTTGGTACCGTGAGTTTTGCGTACGCTATGCAAAAAGGTAACACTGAGACTGAAGATCTGGATTTCAAGGTTGAATCTTTCTGGCGCAGTCTGAGGGATCGCTACACGCTTAAAGCCGATGCCAGCATCGACGAGACTAATGACGAAAAGACCGGAGAGAACTGGCGAGTTAGCGGTAAGTACGACTATTTCCTCGAGGGGAATGATTACTGGGGTTGGATACTCGCAGCGGAGCAGGATGAATTTGCAGATCTAGATTTGCGAGTTTACACCGGCCCCTACTACGGACGTCAGTTTTACAACGAGCCTATTCTGACTCTCAGTGGGGAGGTTGGTATTACCTATGTGACTGAGGACTTTATTGTAGCCGAGGATCAGGATTACCTCGGTGCGCTTTGGGACTTTCATGCAAGCAGCGATTATCTGGGTGGTGACTCGATTCTCTACGTTGACCATGTGGGAATTTGGAATTTGGAGCAGACCGACAACCTGGTTCTGAATACCTCTTTCGGATTGGCATTTCCTTTGATGGGCGCGTTAGAAGCGGCCGCTGAGCTAGTGTTGGATTATGATTCCAGCGTCGGTGAGGGCGTGGACAAACTTGATCAAATCTACCGTCTTCGTATCGGCTACACCTGGTAATTTTTCCGAGCTTTTTCTGAGCTTGTTGTCTAGGGGGTTGGTTGCAGAGTTTTCGTCGACTCCTCACTTGGGCCGCGAGCGCACGGAGTATGCCAGCTGCTCCAAAAGTGGCACGGTTTCTTCCAACGACAGGCAGGCATCGGTAATACTCTGACCATAGATTAGTGCCTGGTCGGCAGAGACGGTTTGATTCCCCGCTCGCAGATGGCTTTCCAGCATAATGCCGCGCAGAGCCCTTTGACCCGATTCTATTTGATGGCACACAGACGCGATCACCTTACTCTGGCGGGTGTAGTCTTTATCGCTATTCCCGTGGCTGCAATCGACAATAAGTGACTGGGCCAAGTTATGCGTCGCGAGTGCGTCAGCGGCCTGTTGTACGGCGACGGCATCGTAATTTGGGCCAGTTTGTTTGCCTCCGCGCAAAATCAGGTAACTGTGTGGATTGCCAGCGGATTGCAATACCGCCGGTGTACCTTCCGTTGTCAGAGAGGGAAACCAATGCCCGTATTGGGCAGAGCGAATCGCGTCTATGGCGACATCAATTTGTCCATAGGTGCCGTTTTTAAATCCCACCGGCATCGAAAGCCCCGAGGCGAGCTCACGGTGAACCTGACTTTCCACAGTTCTTGCACCAATGGCGCCAAAACTGACCAGGTCAGCATAGTACTGCCCAAAAGTGGTATCCAAAAACTCGCTCGCAGCCGGCAGCCCCAAATCGGCGACGTCAAGCAGTACTTTTCGCGCAATGCGGAGTCCTTTGTTAATCTGAAAACTGCCGTCCAGGTCTGGATCATTGATAAGACCCTTCCAGCCGATCACGGTTCGAGGTTTTTCGAAATACACCCTCAGCACCGGTAAAATGGCGTCCTGAAGTGGTTCGCAGACAGCTTTCAACCGCTGCGCGAAATCCAGTAGGGCCGCGGGGTCGTGAACGGAGCAGGGCCCCACGATAGCCAGCACGCGATGATCTTCCCCGGCCAGCACGTTCTCTATAGCGCGCCTTCCTCGAGAAATTTGCTGAGCTTGCGCTTCTTTTAGAGGGAGTTCCTCGGCCAAGCACCCGGGTGCAATGAGCGCTAGAGTTTTGCGAATGCGGAGATCGCGGGTGTTATCGCTCATGGTGTATCTGTCGCTGTTCGGGGGGCGGCTATTTTCACTGATTCTCGATAGGGCGGGCAAGTGCTAATCTTTGTTTGTGCGACGAAGGCGCAGTTCGCTCTGGATCTCCTCTACGCGAGCTCTGTCCATGGTTATTTTCCACACAAACCACAGCGCTACCAGGAGCATGGGAATTCCTCCGAGCCCCATCGCTAAAATCAGATTGTTGAGTACGCTCTGTGGTACTTCACCGGGTATTGACCCTTCACTGAGTCCGATCACGTCCAGTACGATTCCGCTGTAGACCGGGCCGGCTACGGTGGCAACCTTTTGAAGAAAGTTGGATACAGAAAAAAAGGTGGCTTCCTGCCGAACGCCGTGGTCCAGTTCGTTCTCGTCGCAAATGTCGGCGACAATGGAAGTTGAATAAATAGCGCGCAGCAGGAAGCAATAGATAAAAATCAGCATAAACAGGAAGTTGACCGCAAACACTGTGGAGCTGCCATTTTCAGGTAGTACACCGAGTGCTCTCAGTGGGTAAAGCCACAGCATATCCAGCACCATGCCAATGAGTGCGAACCGCAGTAGATGGGATTTTTGAAATCGGCGACTGAGAGGCCCCAGGGTAACACTGGCCAAGCCCACTGCGATGATAGTGGGAGCGGCCAGGATGATGGATATCTCCTGGGTACTGAATTCCCAATAATAGGTCCAGGCCAACATGTTGAGAGTCACCACGGTGCCATAGGAAACAGATGCCGCCAGCTCATAGCCAATGATTAACCTGAACGTTCTGTTAGCCCAGGTTCGGGATAGGCTGGTGCCCATACGTTTTATCAGGCCATCGGCTGGTCTGTCGCTATCATCTATCCTCACTGAGGGTTTTATGAACTTGCGGGTGCCCAGCACAGTAACCGATGCCAATAGCCACACTATGGCGCAACAAAGTGCGCCATAGAGGGCGTAACGTTCCGGATCGAAGCGGCCGTCTACACCATTTTGCTGTTGAAAAATGAAGGTGAGTGCGAAGGCTGGCAATAGCACTACACTCAGGAATAGGCCAGTCATGCGCGCTCCCAGGACCTGAGTTCGTTCGTTGTAGTCACTCGTCATTTCAGCGGAAAGGGCGAGGTGTGGAATGGCAAACCCGGTGATGAATGTCCTTACCCACAGTGACCAAAACAGCAACCAGAGTGCCAGTTGATATTCATCTGCCCGGATTGCGATGGGGGGATGGAATAGTCCAATGAAGCCCAGTCCTGCGGGGATGGCGCTTGCCACCATCAATGGATGGCGGCGGCCAAAGCGGCTGATCCACCGATCTGAGAGCATTCCGACAAGGGGATCAGATAAGCCATCCCAAATAAGGCTGATTCCGATAATGACGCCTGTTAGTGTTCCACTGAGCCCGAGTACCTGGGTGTAGAACAACAAGATGAACATGGTGTAGGCGGATTCTTTTACCGCGTATACAGCACCTCCTGTACCGTAGTAGATTCTGTGGCGTTTAGAAATCACTGAGTGGATGATGCTGAGTGGAGAAAACGGATAGTTTCTATGGTGTTGACTGCTTTTGTTAGTCTTAAGTGGGGGTGAGTATTCACTACAATATGAAATTTAGCTTATCTGAGGCACAAAAAAAGGCGGCCCTGCCGCCCTTTAATCGAGCCCTGTGAATTAGCGCTTTCCTTTGATCAGACCGCGAAACCAGTCTGCCAGAGTTTCATGCTTGTAGTCAGTGAACTCGCCTGCATCCATAAACATTCCGTGTTCGCTGCAGATCTCATACCAGATATGAGGTTGATCAGGGTCAGAGGTCTTTTGCATATCGGTACCGCATCGTGGGCAAGAGATATCTTCTACTGTGTCCCACTTTTTTCCTTCGGTGGCATTACCCGTGTCCAGAGCATCACCCATCCATTTCGCTTTTAGTTGGTCCGCTTCACCAGTGTCGAACCACAGTCCCGCGCAATTAGTACATCGGTCGATGGTGACGTCGCCGTAGGTAATTTCATCCATACCGTGGGCACATTTTGGGCATTTGATGCTGTGTGCATCTGCGTTGTATTCCATCGATGGTTTCCTCTGTGATCGTGGATTATTATCCGTGTAATATACCGAGAGTTGGGGATTGGTCAATACCGAGTCTAGCTCAGGCTGAGCCGATTGTCCTGTTTGGCTGTTTGTGACCCTTTTACCAACTGGGCTACACTCGCGGTAAATCTGAAGGCAGCGTGCCGAATTCCGTGCTGCGGATTACAATTATTGAAGGTTATGGTATGAAATTGCTGTTCACTGCCCTTTTTGGATTCTTATCTTTTGGTGCCACTCCCTCCTTGGGTGCAGGTGACGTTGAGGCGGGCAAGCAAATTTATGTCAGCTGTGGCGCTTGTCATGGCGTCAACGCCCAGGGCAATGCCGCGCTGTCTGCTCCGCGACTGACGCATTTGGAACCGGTCTACGTGATTTCACAACTGCAAAAGTTCAAAGCGGGTGTTCGCGGCGGTGCAGGAACCAGTGTCCCCGCCATGCAGATGGCTGGAATGGCTGCAATATTGTCCGATGATCAGGCTATTCAGGATGTCACCGCTTATATTGCGACGCTCGAATCTCCCCCCGGTCCCCCTAGCCTGAGCGGAGACGCGGCCGTGGGTGCAGACTATTTCAACCAGTTTTGCGGCGCTTGTCATGGTGCGGCGGCCCAGGGAAATCTCGCACTGAACTCTCCACGCTTGGCGGGTGCAGATGACTGGTATCTTGTTGCTCAGTTGCAAGATTTCCGCACGGGCACTCGCGGGACGCACGCGCAAGATCGCACTGGAAGACAAATGCGAGCGATGGCCGGACTGCTGTCGGATGATCAAACAGTCTTGGATGTTGTCGCTTTCATTCAAGGTATCACCGCCAAGTAGCAATGCCCTCTTTAGCGAAGCGTTTTTTGTGGATATTGAGTATTTGCTTCATCGCTTTCCCTGTCGCGTCGGCGCCGGGTATTGTGCTGCGAGACAGCTGTCCCGGCGGATTTGAACTGACGGGTGATGGTTGTGAGCTTCGCAGCCTTTATCAAATGTACCCGTCATTGGTGGGTGCAGGCGTCGGTGGTTTGAAAACCGGTCTGCCGGTCTATCGAGATAAATTCAGCCCACAGCAAATCGATTTGGGCCGTTATTTGTTCTTTGATCCGATTTTGTCTATTAATCAGGATTTGTCCTGTGCCAGTTGCCATGATCCGGAAAAAGGTTTTTCAGATGGTCGCGGGCGTAGTATCGGTGCCGACAATATGCCCTTGATGCGATCAGCGCCGACCTTGTGGAACGTCGCTTTTTTGAATAAATTTTTTTGGGATGCCAGAGCCTCAACGTTGGAAGAGCAGATGCTCGGCCCTTTATACGACGACAGCGAAATGGGCAATACACCGGAAAACTTGCTGGCCACTCTTAATGAAAGTAGCAGCTACCGTGCTTTGTTTGACCAGGCTTGGCCCGATGCCGCGTCGCGAAAAGAACCTGAAATCACGCTGGACAAGGTGTATATCGCCATCGCAGCCTTTCAGGCCTCGCTGGTTTCTCTGAACAGCCGCTACGATCGATACGCGCACGGCTATGCTGATGCGCTTACGGAAAAAGAGAAAGAGGGGATGAACGTATTTCGTTCTTTTGTTGCGCGCTGTGGTGAGTGTCACACTCCGCCAATGTTTACCAATCAACAAATAGCAGTGCTTGGAACGCCAGAGCCTGAGGGCATGCCCTTCGATGTCGGTGCGCAAAAAACCTTACAGGAACCGACTTTGCGTGGTGGTTTTAAAGTTCCCACGCTTCGCAATATCGAGTTAACAGCGCCTTATATGCATTCGGGACGATTCGAGACACTACGCGAAGCGGTGGCATTTTATACTGGCGGCAGAGGGCATGCGGTTCCCGATGGCGAAAGTCTCAAAATTCACTGGCACATTTGGGAGCCGGGGTTAGCGGATCATGAGCTGGATCGCCTGGTAGACTTTCTCAAAACACTGACAGATGAGAGCTTCAAGCCCCAGGAACCGGATATACTGCCGTCGGGTATGCAAGCGGTGCATCACTAGTTCACAATAACAATATTATGTAGAACAAATCCCAGACGAGGGGAATTAAAGAATGAACAAAATCATTGCAGCTTCAGTATCGATAGGGCTTCTCGCGGCGGGATATTTTTTCGGGCAGTCCCAACTGCCTGAGCCTACCGTCATCACCGTAGATGCGTTACCCAAGGCGGCCTTCAGCTCTGTGGCTATCGATGCTGCAAATACTCCCACTGGTGCTGCGGTGCGCAGTCTCGCGACGGAGACAAATGGCGTAGTTGTGATCGTCAGGAATGGAGAATCGATTCAGGATGCCGTATCTGCGGCGGAACCGGGCACCGTGATCAAAGTTATGCCCGGCACCTACGAGGAAACGGTCTATATCGATAAAGATAATATTACCCTGTCGGGTGTCATTGAGCGCGGCGAGTATCCAATTTTGGAAGGTGGAGGATTGCGTAACGACGCGATCCTGTACTCTGGAAACGGAGTGACTATCGAAAATTTCTACATAACCCATTACAAAGGCAATGCAGTGATGGGGCAGGCAGGTAACAACTTTATTATTCGCAATAACGTTGTGGTTGATACCGGAGTCTACGGAATATTTCCACAGCTAGGTAAGAACGGCATAGTTTCCCACAATGTTTTGTCCGGTATTGAAGATGCCGCAATCTATGTCGGTATGTCTGAGAATATCGATGTTGTGTTTAATGAAGTGTTCGACAGTGTCGCAGGTATTGAAATCGAAAACAGTAAGCATGCTCTGGTTGAGGCAAACTACGTTCATGATAACACCGGAGGCATATTGGCGTTCATCACGCCGGGTCTGCCAATTAAAACCTGTGGCGATGTTCTGATTCGGAATAATTTTATCGTTAACAACAACCATGAGAACTTCGCCATTCCCGGATCTCTGGTATCTAATATTCCCCAGGGCACCGGAGTTTTAGTGATGGCCTGCGACGACGTGGTGGTTGAGGGCAATATCATCACTGGCAATGATTCGGTGGGTATTACCTTTACTGATTTTTCACTGGCTGGCAATGCGGCCAGGGACCCTGATTCTGAGCCAAACCCCAACCGCCCGGTTATTCTTCACAACGTTATGTATGACAATGGCAAGAATCCAGCGGCCGTGGTCCGTGCGGCACTGTTGACGGAACTGGCCACGCGAGGACCAGATATTGTCGACACGGTGGGAATGGACGATGGTTGTATCGCCAACCCGGAGCGCTACAGAATCATTGGTCTGGACAAATACAGTGACTGTAAAATTTCCACTACGTCCAACATCGCAAGCTATACGCTTCCCGAACCCGTGCCACCGCGTTCAATGGAAGATCTTGATAAAGGCCGTCTGGCCTACTATGGGGTCTGCGCTGGCTGTCATGCCTACAGTTCACGCATGATCGGGCCACCGACTCAAATACTTCAGGCCCTGTATATGGATAACCCCCAGGGTATTGCCGATTACGCTGCCAATCCTGTGCGAAAGCGTGAAGACTATCCCGAGATGCCGCCCCAGGCGCACCTGGATGAGGAGACTCGATTAGCGGCAGCGAAGTTTATGCTTTCGATCGATAAGTAGTTTCTCTATTTAGCTTCTTTATCGCCCTTTAATACACCGTCATAGCGACTGCGTAAGCGGTCCTTAGTCGATATATCTGCAAGGCTCGACAGTGGCCCACTGACTTGCGTGGTCTCCTGCGGTGCCGTTGAGTTAAGCGTGTCGAGAGTGCTATCGTCTATTGTGGATTTGTCATCGCTAAGTCCGCTGGGCCGGAACTGCCATAAAACAAAGGCAAGAGCGCCATAGACGATAAAAATCTTAATCAATAGCGCATAGATGACAAAGCCTGGGTGTTGGGCTTGTAAGTAGTCCGATACATCCTGATAGAGCAGTGAGGTAATGCCGGCGAACAACAGGATCCCCACCACACGGAACAAGCGTTTCTTATGCTTGCCCAGAAAAAATAAAATGGAAGAGTACTTAACGATCCGGAATAGAGACATATTCAAATCCCGATATTGATGCCAAGAAGAAGCGCGGCAATCCCAAAACCCTTCCACCCGAGACCAGCCCAGATCTCCTTTTCCTTTTCTGCCACGAGATATTCAAGATCTTCGGGCGAATAGTCATCTTCAGCGCGACCCGCATGGATGATATCTTTTCTCACCCCTGCGACCGCTGCAGTTCGCAGTTTTTGTCTAACTATTCGCGGTGCGCGAATTCCTGTTTTGGTTTTTTCGGTCATAGCTTCTACCAGTTCCACTTCGCTTCAAGCTTCTATTATATAGCTGAACTGGAGTTTAGCGTTGAATTTAGGTTTATACCTTCCCAGATCAAAAAATAATCATTGCCTATCTGTCCATTAGGCATACACTACTAATGCGGTATCCAATCCAATACGGAGTGCATTTAGCATGATGGAAAAAGAATTAGCTCAAGCCACAAGGTTGGCTGAGCAAGCGAATAAAAAAGTGGCGCAGTTGCGTAAAAAACTACTTTCCGAAACTGAGAAAGCACACGCCAAGGCCAAGCGCGATCTGAGTGCCGCACGCAAGAAGCATGGAACCGCAAACGCGCGATTGAAAAAAGCACGCGCGTCACTGAGCTCCAAGGGCAGTAGCGCGAACCAGAAAAAAGTTGAAAGCTTGCGTAAACAGGTTGCAGAGCTGGCTGATGCTGTCGCGAGTATCGCAAAAGCGGCTTACGACTCTGCCGAACGGTATATGCCTCTTAAGGCTGATGCTGTGTTGGAAGATCGCAAGGCGAAGGCGGCGGAACGCGCCGCAGCTATGGTAGAACGAGCCGCCGCCAGAGCGGCTAAGTCTAAAAAGAAGGCCCCGGCTAAGAAAAAGGCCACAGCCAGTAAAAAAGCGCCGACGAAGAAGGCGCCGGCTAAAAAGAAGGTAGCGAAAAAGAAAGCAGCGCCCAAAAAGGCTGCAGCGAAGAAAAAGTCAGCGGTGAAAAAGGTGCCAGCTAAGAAAAAGGCAGCAGCCAAGAAAAAAGCACCAGCCAAGAAAAAAGCCGCGGCGAAAAAGGCGAAATAGAAGTCACCAGCAAAACGTTAGGTCTTGAACCCGAGATCTATACCGCTAGTATCTAGCTTTTATTAGTCATGGTGCTCGGATAAGGGCGCCATGATTTCCTTTACTGTGGCAAGTGCCCCGATCGCCTCAAGTTTTTGCAGCACCTCCAATAGGTAGTCTTTGAATACTTGGTTATTCCCCAATTCCATGTCAAACACTTCGGTTATACCTAAAATAGCTGGCATATAGTTTTCTGGCTGCGTCCCCGCTGTTTGATGAAGCGCTTTTAGTCTTTCCGCCATCGGATCATCCAAGGTGTAGTCCTCGCCGCTATCGTCAACGCCGCGGGTATAGCGAATCCATGCAGCAACTCCGAGAGTGAGTACCTCTATGCTCTCGCCTTTTTGCAGCCGATCGAGAAGCGGAGGCAGCAGTCTTTGGGGGATTTTTTGAGAACCATCCATAGCGATTTGGCGAGTTTGGTGCGCGAGGGCCGGATTAGTGAATCGCTCTATTAACTGCCCGGCGTAGTCGTCGATATCGAAGTCGTCTGGAATCGATAGCGTAGGTATCACCTCCCGACGCATGAGATGATTAATGGCACAGCGAATGTCTTGATTGGCAATCGCGTCGGAAACCGTTGAGATTCCCCCCAGGCAGGCGAGATAGGCGAGCGTCGAGTGGCTGCCATTTAACAGTCGAAGTTTCATTTCTTCAAAGGGGCTTACATCGTCTACGAAAGAGGCACCCGCCAAATTCCAGTCTGGAACGGGGCCAGCGAATTTATTTTCGATTACCCACTGGCTAAAAGGTTCTGTGTTTACGCAGGCTTTGTCTTCATATCCTAATCTTTCGGCAAGTCTTTTCCTATCATCGTCGCTTGTTACGGGAACGATTCTATCGACCATGGTATTTGGGAAACGGCAGTATTCGGCAACCCAGGCAGGTAATTTAGGGTCGATACCCCTGCAAAACTCCAACACTGCATCACCCAGACGTTTGCCATTGGCAAACCAGTTGTCGCAAGAAATAATGGTCAGGCCGGACAAGTTGTTTTTGTAGCGTTGCTCCAGCCCTCGGCTGATAAAACCGATAGCACTTTTTGGTTGTTGGCAGTTTGCGTAGTCGTGGCGGATGTCAGGATGTGATAAATCCAGCAGGCCGGTGGCGGGGTTAAGACAATATCCCTTTTCCGTGATCGTCAGCGTAATGACGTGTAACGTTGGCAGGCATAGCCTTTCGATAACCATCTCCGGGGATTCTGATGCCACTAATACTTCTTTTACTGCACCAACGACCTGCAAGTCATTGCCAGCGGCGCTGTTAGTGGAGATCGTATAGAGACAATTCTGCGGCTCCATTTGACCGCGTACATTGGGGCTTCTCAGGCTGACGCCGCAGATCCCCCAATTGCCCCCGACTTGATTGAGAACCTCTTCTGTATAGAGCGCTTGATGTGCGCGATGAAAAGCACCGATGCCGAAGTGGACAATACCTATATCGATTCTGTCTCGATGGTAGTTTGACGTTCTTATCTCTGGTGCCAGCGCGCCAACGTTGTTGACCGAAAGACGCTTCATAGTTTGTAGGCGCGTTTCACGAGGTTATAGCTCAGATCCTCGGCTAACTCCATGGCTTCGTCTTCTTGTAAGCGGTGATCTGCCACCCACTCAGCCAAAAATGCGCAGTCCATACGGCGAGCTACATCGTGGCGCGCGGGTATTGATAAAAACGCTCGCGTATCATCATTGAATCCAACCGTGTTATAGAATCCAGCGGTCTCGGTGACTTGTTGGCGGAACCGGCGCATACCCTCAGGGCTGTCGTGAAACCACCAGGACGGCCCGAGTTTTAGTGCGGGATAGTGGCCTGCCAAAGGTGCTAGCTCGCGGGAGTAACTGGTTTCATCGAGAGTGAAGACAATGAGGCTGAGACGACTGTCGTTTCCGAACCGATTCAGTAAGGGTTTCAACGCTTTTACGTATTCGGTTTTCGTGGGAATATCTGCGCCGCAGTCACGACCGAACTCGGCAAATAGCTGTGAGTTGTGATTGCGAAACGATCCTGAGTGAATTTGCATCACCATGCCATCTTCGACACTCATTGCTGCCATCTCGGTGAGCATCTGGGCTCGGAATGTTTCCGCTTCACTCGCGGAATATCGCCCGGACATGACCTTGTTGAATAGATCGGTACACTGCTCCACCTTCAAGTCCTGAGTGTTGGCAGTGGGGTGACCGTGGTCAGTCGACGTTGCACCCATAGACTTAAAAAACGCCCGCCGCTCTCGCAATGCCGCTAAATAGCCTGTCCAGGTGTTGGTCGCTACACCGGTGATCTTGGCCAATTCGTCGACGTTCTGACTGAAGCCCTCGAACTCAGGGTCTACCACCGGGTCGGGTCGAAACGCAGTGATGACATTTCCATTCCAGTCAGAGTCGAGAATTTGCTGGTGATGCTTAAGATCATCCAGCGGTGATTCTGTGGTCGCGAGTAATTCGATATTAAATCGATCGAATAGAGCGCGTGGCAGGTAATCCGGGCCGGACAGTTGCTCTCCGATGTGATCAAAATAGTGGTCTGCAGTCGTCTCATCCAGTACAACTTCGAAGCCAAATATCTGATGGAATACGGTGTCCAGCCACATGCGGGAAGGTGTTCCTCGAAATAAATAGTAGTTCTGGGCGAACAATCGCCATACTTCGCGGTTATCAGTTTGTCTTTCCGGGGTCTTTGCCGATCCCAAGCCCAGTGCACTCAGCGGGATTCCCTGACTATAGAGCATGCGAAACACGTAGTGATCCGGTTTTACTAATAGTTCGGTAGCGTCGCCGAAAGCTTCATTGTGTGCAAACCATGAGGGGTCGGTATGTCCATGGGGGCTGATAATAGGAAATTGTTTGACGTGATTATACAGTCGCCTGGCAATATCCCGGGTACTGCGGGTCGTGGGAAACAAGCGGTCCGGGTGGAGATGCAGGGGCTTAGGCATGGAGGATCTAGCTCAGTTTGTAATCGTGAAAGTTCAGAACAACACGTTCCAGATGCGTCGTCATCGCATCCCTGGCTGCTGCGGGATCACGCCGGACAAGGGCGTCCAGAATGTTCTGATGTTCTTCCTGGCTGGGAGTTGACCCCTGTTCTCGAGCGTGGCGATGAAATACTGTGGCGATTTGCGATTGATTGCGCAGTTCCCACAACCAGGAGATGGTACTTAGCAGGGCACTATTGCAACTCCCTCTGGCAATGCTCAGATGAAAGCGCTGGTCAATCTTCTCCGCAGACTCAATATCGCCCCGCTCAATTTCAACCAACAATTGCTCTAACAACTGCTCCAGCTCATCTAGCTGTTCGTTGCTCATTCTCTCTGCGGCCAGTGTCGCCGCTTCGCCTTCGATCAGCGCTCTGGCTTCCAGAATTTCATAAGGGCCCGGCAAATCGTCGATCGCTTTAAGCTCTGTCTCGTTGGCCTTCGGTAACACGTAAACTCCCGAGCCAGAGCGCACCTCAACGATATTGCTAACCTCCAGAGCGATCATCGCTTCCCGGACGGTAGGCCTGCTGACATTAAATCGAGTTGCCAGATCTCTTTCCGAGGGCAGTCGCTGGCCCGGCGCAATATCGCCTAGCTGAATGAGATCCAACAGCTGCCGAGCGACCTGCACATAGAGTCGTTGTACGCTTACCGCTTCAAGCTTCATGCGCTTCTCGTTATTCTTCGACGCTGAGAATTATAGCGGTTTATGCAAAGGTGGTCAGGCCAAAATATCGCGTGCTTGATCGCATGGTCTGTTTCTCTGTGTGATGTTTGATTGCGCTATGAGCCTGTAGCGATACGCCTGCATTTATGGCCTCTATGGCAATCGGATTCTGCGGCCTCTCGCGCTATAGTTGAATACTATTTGTCTTGTGGGAAGGAGGGGAAGTCAGTTTTATGAGTGAGTTGCTCAGCTATCGCTATCATCTGCTTCTACTTTCCCTGCTCCTTTTCCTGGCAGCGTGCGGAGAGCCCTTAGGAAGAGGGGAAATTCAAGGTCAGAAAGTTCCCGCTTCGGTCGTTGAAGATAAAGCGAGCCGCCAAAAAACGACGGTAGCATCAAGCGATACGCAAATACTCTTCGGTGACTTGCATGTTCACACCACGTTTTCTCCCGACGCTTTTATCATGTCGGTGCCGCTTATGGGTGGAACTGGGGTGCATCCTCCAGCTGATGCCTGCGATTTTGCCCGATATTGCTCGAACCTGGATTTCTGGTCGATCAACGATCACGCTGAGGGCATCACACCCAGGCGCTGGGATCAAACCCGTCAGAGTATTCGCGAGTGCAATCAAATTTCCGGTGACCCCAAAAACCCCGATATGGTCACATTTCTGGGTTGGGAGTGGAGCCAGGTCAATACCAATCCAAGCAAGCACTATGGTCACAAGAATGTCATTTTCCTCGAAACCGATGATGACAAGGTGCCCGCTCGCGCAATAGCGGCGCCGCGAGAATTGTTGGCAACGGCTCCTATGGGCCGAGCCAATCAACTGATGATGTCATTGATGGATTTTGAGAACCGGGAGTTTTATTGGGGCATCCAGGGTTATTACGATGAGGTCGCCGAGACGCCCATTTGCGCACAGGGAATAGACACCCGTGAGCTGCCCGACAGTTGCCTGGAAATTGCTCACGATCCACGTGAGCTGTTTACCAAACTGGATCAATGGGGCTTTGAAAGTATCGTCATTCCGCACGGAAATTCCTGGGGAATGAACACTCCGGCGACCAGCACCTTTGATAAGCAACTGAATCGAGCTCAGCACGATCCCGATCGCCAAATACTGTTTGAGGTGTACTCTGGCCACGGAAATTCCGAGGAGTATCGCAGTTGGCGGGCAACCATTCAGAATGAAAATGGAGAGCTTTCTTGTCCCGCGCCGAGCGATGGGTATTTGCCGTGCTGCTGGAGAGCCGGAGAAATTATTCGCCAGCGCTGTGACGCAGCGGGTATTGACGCCCCGGAGTGCCAATCGAGAGAGAGTGAGGCTCGGCAGAATTTCGTCGATGCGGGCAACTCTGGTCATTTAACCATTCCGGGACAGGAGGTCACCGACTGGCTCAATTGTGGCACTTGCCCCGACTGTTTCAATGACCCAATGGATCATCGCCCGGGAACTACTGCACAATACGCCTTGGCCATCACTGACTTCGAACAAGAGGAGGATCCTCAACGTTTTCGTTTTGGACTTATTGGCTCCAGCGACAATCATCGGGGTCAGGGAGGCACGGGTTATAAAGAGCTAAATCGTAAGCATGTGACTGAAGCTTTTGGGTCCGATAACCCACGTATGGCAAATCGCGCTGCGGGTGATTCCAGGGATCCTATACCTCGCTCAGTCTCGCTCAACGACGCCAAAGATGTGGGTTTGGTTAACCTGCGAAATATGGAACGGCAGAATTCTTTTTGGCTGACCGGTGGCCTGGTTGCCGTGCACAGCGAAGGTCGCAGTCGTGAAGCGATTTGGAGTGGTCTGAAGAACAAGGAAGTCTACGCTACTTCGGGCGATCGTATATTGTTGTCCTTCGATATGTTGGTCGGAGAAACAAAACTTCCCATGGGCACTGAAACCAGTATCTCTTCTATGCCGAAGTTTCGCGCTAGCGCCGTAGGCGCTTTCAGGCAACTTCCCGGTTGCCCGGACTTCGCTCACAAAGGCTTGGGTTCGGATCGGCTGGAGTTGTTGTGCGGCGGCGAATGCTACAACCCTGGCGACGATCGGTTGTTGATTGATCGGATTGAGGTGGTTCGAATCCGGCCGCAGATAACGCCCGATGAGGCTGTTGAGAATCTTATCGAAGACCCCTGGAAAATTCTTCAATGCGAAGCGGATCAATCGGGTTGTGAAGTCGAGTTCGAGGACCCTGAATTTGTTCTCGGTGAACGCGAATCTATCTACTATATTCGCGCCATTCAAGAGACAACAGAAATGATTAACGCCGAGAATGTTCGCTGCGAATACGATGACAGCGGAAACTGCGTTGAAGTGAATCCCTGCTTTGGCGATTATCGCACCGCATCAAGTGATGATTGTTTGGCTCCGGCCAATCAACGCGCCTGGTCGTCGCCGATTTTTGTAGGCTTTGACAAAACGGCGCAAAAAAACCTTAACGAGGTAGCCCAATGAATCTTAAAAACAATGCGCGCCGCGTCACTTTTGAACGCGGTGGTATAGGAAAGAATGTCTTGCTCGCGTTGGTTGTATTAGTCGTAGCGGGCGCCTGGTTTATGACCAATGACGATGTCGGTCAAGAGGTTAAGAAACAGGCGAAGCTCAAGGCTATGGAAAAAATGGGCGAGGTCGCCGTCTCTACACTCGCTCCCGGCGGAGTAGAGGATGGAGCGGAAACTCACGGCAGTGCGGTCGATATGATTCGACGTCCTATTGAAATTCGCAAAATTGCTGACAACATTCACTACGCCACAGGCGTGGGCAATACCATCATGATTGATACCGACGAGGGTGTTGTTATCTATGATACTGGTCTGGTTTTGCAAGCCGCCAAACAAATGCGAATGTTGAAAGAACAAGTGTCGGACGCACCGGTGCATGCCATTATTCTAAGCCACTCTCACGCCGATCATATCGGCGGTGCAAAACTGTGGATGGAACAGGGCAGTGAGATAATTGCCCATAAGGAGTACAGCGAAGAGCAGCGCTACCTGACTGAGCTTGAGCCCTATCTTTACGGCAGAAATCGAACCTTATTCCCCTGGATTCCCGAGAAGACCGTAGATATTGAAATGATGCGGTACGGCGGTATCACGCCAACCATCACCGTGGATGACGAAGATGTATACGCGTTCACACTCGGAGGCATCGAGTTTCAAGTGATAGGCGCTCCGGGCGCGGAGGGAGCGGACAACATTGTTCTGTGGTTGCCGGAACAAAAAATTCTGTTTACCGGAGACTTCTATGGCCCGCAATTTCCGCAGTTCCCGAACATCTTTACGATGCGCGGTGAGAAAATTCGCAAACCTATGGAATATGTTGCCTCACTCAATAAATTGATTCTGCTGGAGCCGGAAATAGTGGTGCCCAGTCATTTGGACCCCACCGTCGGTGCCCAAACGATTCGCGAGGGTATGGAAAGAATTCGCGATGCAGTTCAGTACGTACACGATGAGACAATCGCTGGAATGAACGCGGGGAAGTCGGTGAACCAATTGATGCAGGAGATAAAATTGCCGCCCGAACTCTCATTGGTTCAAAACCACGGCAAGGTCGACTGGGCTGTGAGAAGCATCTGGGATTACTACGCTACCTGGTTCCATTTTGAGAGCACCACCGAACTGTATCCAGTGGCAGCTTCGGAAATATACACCGATATAGCCGACATCGCCGGGTCTGAAGCGCTGTTGAGTTTGGGACAAAATTACCTGCAGCAAGATCTTCCCGTCAAAGCGCTGCACGCGATGGAGGTTTTACTGGCAGGAAATCCGAATAGCAAATCGGCTCTGAAAATCCGCCAGCAAGCCTTGAACCGGCTGATGTCCAAAGCGGAATCGGGGGTGCGCAATGACTATGAAATTTACTGGCTAAAATCCCGGCTTGCCGATACTGCCGCTAAACTTGCGAGTGTCCGGTAAATTGAAACCGGAGTAGGCAAGCCTGATCATTTCAAGCGTCGAATTCCTGCCTCCCCTGCGTCGCGTGGTTGTTTGACTGCGTTACTAAGCGTCGGAATAGCGACTCGATACTCGACGGGAAATTCGACGTTTTCCAAATCGCTGTCGAGATTTATTTCAATCGGTTGGTCGGTGGTGAGGTATGCGCCGCAGGCCTCACCAGCGTCGCAAATCAGCTGGTCGTTGTCGGCATCGGTTCCAGCGAATAACTCGTAGCTGCCCTCCGGGATGTTGCTGAACTGATAGGGGTAAACACCCGATGCGACACTGGCGTCAAACTGAGCCGCTACTTCATTGGTCTCGGGGTCGACGAGGAGCAGGTAGAGCAGCCCCACATCGCCACCAGTCGCCTGATCCACAACGTACACAAGCACCTCAATACTGAGTGAATTGATCGCTGAGCTCGCGGCTACGATTGCACTGTAAATCCCCGGCTCCAGGCCGTCGCGGTTGACGCTTAAACGATAGCTTCCCAGGCCGTTGGCGTCGATGTTGTCCGGGGCGATTTGTAACCAGCTTTCCGAGCTATCCAAGGCGTCTAAAACGAGATTTCCATTGCCAGTATTTTGCAATTGCAGAAGTAACGACTGAGCCGCGCTGCCAAAATTGAGCAAGTTGGCAGACGCACTCAATCTCGGGTTGTCTGCCGGTGGACTGCCGGCGGCGGTTAAAGCGGCTACAACGGCACGCTGTGCATTAATCAAGCCGTGCCCGAATGTGTTGTCTCTGCCAAGGCTTCCCAAATCATCACTGAGGTCGCCCTGCTCAAGGAGAGTTTCAATGTCTTGGGGAGATAAATCGCGATTCACGGACTTCATAAGAGCCACTACGCCAGCCACATGAGGCGTTGCCATTGAGGTTCCATTCAGAAATGAATACACGTAACTAATTGCGCCGGAATCGGTAATCGATCCCGCTGTGCTGAGCACTCCATCGGGGTAGCCATCGCCGTTGATGTCTTCTCCATTGTTGCCACCGGGCGCAGCGACGTCAATTCGACTGCCGAAGTTGGAGTAGGGCGCGGCCTGCCGCTGGGAATCAACGGCGCTGACAGAAATGACGCCATCAAAGGACGCCGGATAACTGGGAGTACCGGTCGCCTCATTACCGGCCGCAGCGACCACGACAACACCTGCGGCGCGAACTTCATTAAACAGGTTCTGTCTAGATTGACTAAAGGGAGAGCCTCCCAAACTCAGATTAATGACGTCTGCGCGCTGTGCCGGCACGCTTCCCGAATCGTTAGGTAACCCCGCAGCATAGCGAATGGCCTGACCGACATCGTAGCTACTGCCACCATCCACACCTAGCACTCTGAGGGGCATTATTGATGCATCCCAGGCGACGCCGGCGACACCGATGCCGTTGTTGCTGGTCGCTGCAATCGTTCCGCTGACATGGGTGCCGTGAAAACTACTATTGCCCGCATCGCCGCCGTCGCCCTCGTCTTGGGGGTTCGAGTCGATCCCATCGCCATCTCGTGCGGTACCGGGGTCGGCAATGAAATCGTAACCGGCAATTAACTTTCCGGCCAGATCGGGGTGATCGGGGAGGATTCCTGTATCGATGACTGCGACGATAACCTCGGGATCTCCCGTGGTTAGATCCCAGGCCGCGGGCAAATTGATCAGCGGATAGTGCCACTGGAATGGGTAGGCGCTATCGTTGGGCTCAGCCATTGCACGGACTTTGTAGTTGGGTTCTGCAGATGTGATGGCAGGATCGTTTCGCAGAGCCTTGATGGTCATCAGTGTTTCCCAGCGGGCCCTCAACTGCGAATTATTGAGTTGTAGATCTCTCGCTTTGGCACTTCCCAAACGGTTTTCCTTCTGTTGACCTTTGGCGAAGTGATCCATGGCCATGAGCTGAGGTCTTGATCTGCTACCCAAATAACGGCCACTGGAGTGCCGCAAACCGCCCGCTCTTCGTTTTAGCCCCATCCGCTTGTTGATATCGGGCGCAACCGCTGCTGTGCTGGACAAGGTCTGCGAGCTGTCTGCGTGTGTGACTATCACCTGCCAGGGGATTATCGGGGCTGATAACATCGAGCTGGCCGAAAGTGCTGGGCTGGTGCTGTTTCCGCTTCCTATTGCCAGTGCGTAATTGGTGGCGCCGCGAAACGCGAACACGTTGACGATAAATGTACCGTCTTGGTCAACAACGATTGTTTCTACCTGGCCTGTCTCAATGGAAAAATCAATGATCTGATTCTCGGTATTGTATAAATAAAGATCTGCATCCGCTTGCTCGAAATCCGCTACCAGCAGAGTGATGGTCTGTCCGGCCAGCAAATCGATTTGAAAATAGTCGTCAATATCTCCGGCCGCCTGTGTGGGGCCTTGGTCCCCGGACCCGGGTTGGTTTACATAGCCGCCCAAAGTTGCGGGGTTCGATATAAGCTGAGCGGTAGCCAGAGAATTATTCTCCACAAAACTGCCCTGAGGATTGTTGGTGTCGCTGTCAACCCTGAGATTGGCGGAGACACTGATTGCACCACTGATACCGAAGGTGTTGGGTGTTTCACCCGGTGGTGAAGGGGTTGTCGGCGGGGTGGGAGCTGGCGCAGGTTCTGGTGAGGGTGCAGGAGTGGACTGGCCGCCACCTCCGCCTCCGCCGCCGCAAGCCGAGAGTAATAAAGTGAGTATGACGGAGGCAGTGATGACTTTGTTTGTCATGTTTTCGAACACTCTCAATTAGTAGGGGTCGCAAACCCAATGGTTCTGTTTCAGACAGCGGTTAGCGGCTTATGTTCTCCAAACCATCAACGATCATTCTATTTGGTATAAGCCACGCCAGTACAGGTTCTCTCGCCGACGATCGTTGTGAATAGTGTGCTAGATTTTGACCATGCATCTGGCCTTGATCGACATTCAAAGACACACAATTTCCGGTAGCCTATACTCAGTCGCTAATGGACGAAATCCTGACACAGGCAAGATCAAGGGAGTTATAGATGAAACGACATACAATGTTGCGAGGTTTTGCCCTACTGGGCGCAGCTGTCACGCTAAGCTTTACGGCGCTAGTTGCCCAGGCAAAAACTGAAAAACCCAATATTTTGGTGATTTGGGGCGACGATATCGGCTGGTCGAATATCAGCGCCTATCACCGGGGTATGCTCGGTGGTACTACCCCCAATATCGATCGCCTTGCCAACGAGGGTGCGATGTTTACCGATTACTACGGTGAGCAGAGCTGTACAGCGGGACGCTCTGCATTTATTACCGGTCAGCACCCCCTGCGCACCGGCCTGTTGAAGGTGGGTCTCCCCGGGGCCGATATTGGTTTGCAGGCCGAAGATCCGACGATTGCTGAACTGCTGAAGCCCCATGGCTATGTGTCTGGTCAGTTTGGTAAAAACCACCTCGGTGACAAGGATAAATTCCTGCCGACGGCTCACGGTTTTGATGAGTTTCTCGGCAACCTTTATCACCTGAACGCAGAGGAGGAGCCAGAGACCTACTTCTATCCCAAGGATCCGGCCTTCCACAAACGTTTCGCCCCACGCGGTGTGATTCATTCCTATGGTGATGGCAAAATCGAAGACACCGGCCCACTGACCCGCAAGCGGATGGAAACAGCGGATCAGGAGTTTGCCGATGCAGCCCTGAAGTTTATCGATAAGTCGCACAAAGAAGAAAAACCGTTTTTTGTGTGGTTTAACTCCACACGCATGCATGTGTGGACTCGCCTGGCACCAAAATGGCAAGGTAGCTCGGGCTACGGCCTCTACGCCGATGGAATGATGGAGCACGACTATCATGTAGGGTTGTTGCTGGACAAACTCGATGAGCTGGGAATTGCCGACAACACCATTGTGGTTTACAGCACCGATAACGGCTCGCAAACCAATACTTATCCAGACGGTGGATCGGAGCCTTTTAGAGGGGAGAAAGGTTCAACCTGGGAAGGCGGAATGCGAGTACCAGCGCTGATTCGATGGCCTGGAGTGGTGAAGGAAAAAACGGTTATCAACGATATATATTCCCATCAGGATTGGCTGCCGACGTTCCTGGCGGCGGCAGGCGACAGTAATATTAGTGCCAAACTGAAGAAGGGGCATCGCGCAGCCGATAAAACCTTCAAGGTGCATCTGGATGGCTTTGATCAGTCCAGAGCTTTGGCAGGAAAGGAGCCAGGTCGGCGAACGAATATCTTTTACTTCGACGATAACGCCAATTTCAACGCCATGCGCTGGAATGATTGGAAAGTGCATTTTGGTTGGTCCATGGAGGGCTGGGGTGGCCCGCGAGAAGCGCTCAACTTCCCCCGGGTGGTGAACTTGCGCACCGATCCCTATGAGGAATCACTGGACTCAGGAATGTACTCTCGCTTCTTTGCCGACCAGTTGTGGTTGTTTGTGCCCGCTCAACAAGAGGTGGGTAAGTGGCTGGGCACTTTCCGTGAGTTTCCTCCCCGTCAGGCCACCGCCAGCTTTACCATCGACAATATGATGCAGGGCATGCAGCAGATGTTGCAGATGAGAGCCAGAGCGGGTGCGGCGGGGCAGCGGCCACCAAAGTAAGCATAAAAAAACGGGTAGTCGCGCTGCAAACGCCACTACCCGCTTCTGGGGTTTTGTTGCTTAGAGGTAAAGCGAGTTTTTGGGTTTCGCGAAGACTCTTTCTACCATCGGTACAAAATCTTCCAGAGGCATTGACTGAAACTCCGGGTCAAAGGCCTTCTGGTCGTATTTGTGGCAAAACTCCGCCGTATAGTTGAAGTACTCGTGGTCTTTAAATTCATCGCGCACATTTCGATCTTTTCCCAGGAAATGGAAAAAGTAATAGCCCTGGAATATGCCGTGATGTTTCACCATCCAGTAATTCTTCTCGCTGATAAAGGGTTGCAACATGGTCGCGGCCAGATCGGCGTGGTTCAGTGATCCCAGGGTATCTCCGATATCGTGGAGCAGAGCGCACACAACATACTCCTCGTCGCGGCCGTCTTGATGGGCCAAGGTCGCGGTTTGCAGGCTGTGCTCCAGTCTGTCCACCGGGAAGCCACCGAAATCGCCGTCCAGCAACCGCAGGTGATCGAGGATGCGCTGTCCCAGTCCTGCCCACAATTCCATGGCGTTCTCGGCAATAATCCCCCAGTCCTCGGGAGTGCCTTCCGTCATTGCCTTAAATTTTGCTCTCGCCGGTGCATTCATCTCGCTGTCCTTTTATCAGTATTATTCGAACATTTCAGGTTGTTCTGCGGTGATCTGACTCAGCAGCGGTTGATAACTAAACCACCCGGCCAATTCACTGCCCACAGTCTTGTATGTGATTTTAGCGTTTTCATCATCGATAACAACCGGTGTACCAGCGGCCTCTGCCATCAATTGCGCCTGGCAGGTTCTCTCCATGGTGATGTACCACCAGGCGGCTGATTCAACGGACTCGCCCACGGTAAGAAGCCCATGATTGCGGAGGATGGCCGCTTTGTTGTCACCCAGAGCCGTGGCAATTCGGTCGCCTTCACTCATGTCCAGAACTACACCGGTGAAATCATCAAACACCACGTGATCATCGTAAAAAGCACAAGAATCCTGAGTGATAGGGTCGAGTTTACGTCCCAGTGAAGCCCAGGATTTTCCGTAAACTGAGTGCGCATGTGCCGCTGCGGTGACCCTGGGGTGCATGGCGTGGATTTTCGAGTGTATGGTGTATGCGGCGCCGTTCAGCAAACCCTTACCTTCCAGTACCTCACCGTCGTGGCTTACACAGAGTAAATCGGACGCCTTTATTTGCTTCCAAGAGACCCCCATAGGGTTCACCCAGAGACGATCCTTGTGCTCAGGATCACGGACGGTGATATGCCCGGCAACACCTTCATCAAAGCCAAATTTTCCAAACAAACGGTAGGCTGATACCAGTTTGCGCTTCATATCCGCGCGTTCTGCTTCTATCGATTCGAACACGGGAGGATAGACCATCTCTTCGGTTTGATTCATAACAATCGAATTGGTTGGTGCGTTCATGATATCTCCTGATTATTTTGACTGGCTGCGTAGTTTACAGAGCTGATTGCTGAATTGTTTGCTGGTCAGAGTGTAAGATACCCCCAAAGGTAGCAGAAAATCTGCCATCCAGATGACATTTGGCAAATAAAATAAAACTTCGGCTTGGCAGCAGTGAACGCAGATTGCACCAATCCGACGAAGCCAGCACGGTGAGAACCATGACAAACCAGTACACGGGCAGTGATTGGATAGGGCAGCTTCCCGAGCTGGAGCGGGAAGCTACCTTGGCCCGAATGCACATCCGATCTTTCAACAAGGGCGACGTCATTTATCTGCAAGGCGTTACGCACGAGGCCTTGTGGCAGCTGCGCAGCGGCACGGTGCGGGTGACCAATCAGGCGCCCGAAGGCAAAGAAGTGGTATTTGCCATCTTTTACAGCGGCGATTGTTTCGGGGAGATCTGCCTGCTCGATGGACTCCCCGCTGCCAATACGGCGGTGGCAATGGAGCCGGTTGAAATAGCGGAGCTGAAAAAATCCGATTTCGATGAACTGTATCGCCAATACCCAGCCATTGCCGACCAATTGACGCGCCTGATGTGTGCCAGAGTAAGACACATGCTGACGTTCTACACGGATGTGACTTTGCTTCCTTTAGAGCAGCGGATGGCGAATCGCATCATCTATATCGGCAGTGATCACCCGAGTCCAGGCGATGCCGCCGAGCTTCAGTTTACTCAGCAGGATCTTGCGAATATGGTTGGCGCTACTCGTCAGGCTGTTAGTAAAGTTTTGAATAAGTGGCGGGAGGCGGGGGCGATCTCATTGGAGTACGGTGGTATTAAAGTGCTTTCGCGGAGTGCTTTGGAGCGTATTGCCGTTGGTGACGCCTAGGCTCGCATCAACGTAAATCGCGGCATCCGCCGCTGTTACGTTTTCGTAATCGATCTTCCAGATATCCGGTCCACGAAAATTAGAACATGAGATTTAGCTCAAGGGCGAGAGTCGGTTTATAAAACTTCTTCTCAAGACCGTCGAGCGCATGGACGCCCCTGGCATCCATGCTATTGAGGGTTTTGAAAACTAAACTGGGCATCTGAGCTATGTTTTAACTATCGGTTTTTTAAACTGACGCTGCTTCAAGTGGGCAAAACTTTTGCTGAAAACCAGTTAATTCGTTTTTTTGGGCCCCTGCCACCGCGTAACATTACCCGAGTCCAAACCAAACAAATCCAAAACCCGCCCCACACTATGATTCACAATATCATCGAGAGTATTAGGCTGAGTATAAAACGCCGGCATAGGCGGCGCGATGATAGCGCCAAGTACAGAAGCCTCATATAAGAGTTTGCAGTGCCCCGTGTGAAGCGGCGTTTCCCTGGGCATTAATACCAGCTGCTTGCGTTCTTTAAGACAGACATCTGCTGCGCGAACAATAAGACTGTCTGCGTAAGAATGGACAATGCCGGAGAGTGTTTTCATCGAGCAGGGCGCTACGATCATGCCATCGATGCCAAAAGAACCACTGGCGATACTCGCAGATTGATTTTTTTCGCCGTGAACGACATCGGCGAGCGCTTCGACATCGCTCACTTGATAGTCGGTTTCCAATTCGATATTCAGGCGTCCGTATCGGCTCATCACAAGATGCGTCTCTACCGCGTCAAAATCTCGCAACATTTCGAGCAGGCGGACTCCATAGACTGCTCCGCTCGAACCGCTGATGCCTATTACCAGTCGCATTATGCCTCTCCGTATAGATTATTATCGGCGCCGGGAAGTGTATCAGATTGCACCGGTGACTCTCTCAGGGTGTGTGTAAATAGTGGCGCGCTGTTCGCGGACAAATCCACACAGTGTCACGCCGAATTTTTCCGCCACATCGATGGCTAAGGACGTGGGTGCGCTAACGGCCAGCATCATTTGCAGCTTGGCACGCACCGCCTTAACCACCATTTCAACGCTCAGGCGGCTCGACAAAACGGCGCCGCAATCCGTCAGGTTGCCGCGTTCAAGCAATACCATGCCGATGACTTTATCCAAGGCGTTGTGACGGCCGAGATCTTCGGCAACCGCAAGTACTGTTCCCTGAGCGTCGAAAATTGCCGCCGCGTGGGATCCTCCGGTGTGTCGAAAGATTCTCTGCTGCTTGCTCATGTTTTCCATCAGCAAATTGAACTGCCTGCGTGGCAGTTTTAAATCGTTGCCGACCTCTGAGAGCCCAAGTGCATTGTCCCTCAGTATTTCTGTAGGGCCGCATATACTGCAGGAGCTGTTGATCACCACATTGCGGCGGCTGGCCTCTACTCGTTCGGGGTGGTGTAGTTGCAGTTGCACGACTTTGGTGTCGTCGGCGCAAACAGAGACGCTTTTTACATCGTCCAAGGTGCTGATTAAGCCCTCGGATAGTGCAAAGCCCATTGCCAGGGCGAGGCCCTCGGGCTCTTCGCCTTCACCGAGCAAACCATCTTCGTTGGTAAATCCCTGGGCTGTCGTTGCTGATTCGCTGGGGGTCCACATCAAGGTGTAGTGACCGATGCCCTCTACGTCCAGTGTCAAAGCGTCTTCTTCGACCACGTCACATCTTAGCTGCTGTGGCGTCTGGTCATCCTCTGGTAAAAGGAGTGCGTCGACGGTAATGACACCTCGATTGCTGGGACTATCGGACACTGAGGCTCCCTATCAATTGGGAGTTCATGCTAACCAGCGGTCTGTGCGCCATCGATGGGAAAGGCTATTCCTGTGACGAATCGCGCTTCATCAGAAGCCAGATACGCTATGGATGCCGCAATCTCTTCAGGTTCCGCCCCATCTACCAGGGGGAACATTTTCATCAACAGTTGCTCGTCGACATCTTCGGGAATATTGTATTGTTCTGTTAGAGGGGTTTTGACCATGCCCGGGCAAACCGAGTTTACCCGCACACCTTGTTTTGAGTATTCGATAGCCAGAGACTTGCTAAACATCACCACGGCTGCCTTGGTGGCGCAGTAAGCTGAATTGTATGCCTGCCCCTCCAGTCCCGCGGATGAAGCCATATTAATGATGTTGCCGTTGCTTTTGATCAGGTGGGGCATAGCCGCGCGGCAGAGGTAAAACACACTACTGATATTGATATTCATCATGCGTTGCCACTCGTTATCGTCGATTTCCGTGAGGTGTTTGCACATGGCGATACCGGCGATATTACATAACACGTCCAGTTTTCCCAAGGTTGTGACACATTCTTCAATCTTGTCAGCGCAGCTCTGGGAGTCAGTTACATCCAGATGCACGGTATGCACAGTGGCATCTTCGGGTAGCTCGCTAACCGTTTGCGCCAGGCCCTGGGCGTCGATGTCGGCGAGAAAAAGCTGCGCCTCCTCGCGAGCCAATCGAATTGCGGTCGCTCTGCCGATACCTGAGGCCGCTCCGGTTACAAAGGCTACCCTGCCGGTAAATCGCGCCATGCCTGTTCCTTAAAGTCGTTGTTATTTAGTCGCTGCACCTGAGCACAATCTTGCCCATGTGATCGCCGCTTTCCATATGCTTGTGGGCCTCTTCGACCTCTGCAAGAGGATAAATACTGTCCACTAGTGGCTTTATGGTGCCGGATTCTAGGTGCGGATAGATGTGTTCGCGTATTTCATTCACCATCACCGCTTTCTGTGCAAAGCTCTGCGCTCGCAAGGTCGATCCCGACAAGGTGACACGTTTCATCAGCAGCGGCGCAAAATTAACTTCAGCGCTAAATCCTCGCAAATAGGCGATGTTGACGATACGACCCTCTGGTGCCGCGACATTAATGTTCTTTTGAATAAAGTCACCGCCGGCGAGATCCAGAATCACATTGATTTTGTCTTTCAGTCCCAGTTCCGTGAGGACTTCTTCAAAATCTTCAGTTTTGTAATTGATGGCCCGCGTTACTCCTCGAGCTTGCAGTGCCTGACACTTCAGGTCTGTTCCTGCGGTAGTGTAAACCTCAGCCCCCATTGCTTTGCACATCATAATACCCAGTGTGCCTATGCCGCTGGCACCACCGTGAATGAGGACTCTCTCGCCTTTTTGTAATCTAGCGCGCTGAAAGATGTTGTGCCAAACCGTCAGTAGTGCTTCGGGTAACGCCGCCGCCTCGGCTTTACTGAAGCCATCGGGGATGGGTAGACATTGGCTGGCGGGGGCAATGCTGTAGTTGGCGTAGCCGCCTCCATGGGTGAGTGCGCAGGTTTTGTCACCGACGCTCCAGTCTTCAACCGCCTCGCCCACTGCGACTATGTGTCCAGCAACCTCCAGCCCCATAATGGGTGACGCATCCTCAGGGGGTGGATACAGGCCTTTGCGTTGCAATAGGTCGGCACGGTTGATTCCCGCCGCGCGAACCTTAATCAAGACCTCTCCAGGGCCGGGTTTCGGCATGGGTCCGGTTTCCAGATTGAGATTATTGTTTACTGGGTCTATCGCTATAAAGTCGTGTTCCTTGGGAATTGTGTTGTCCGCGCCCATCAATATTCCGTCCCTTTCGTTTGTATTGTAAGCCCCTTCACTGCAGGCCAGATTACCTGGGAGTTGAAAGGGTCGGATAGTTTAGCCTACTGAGCTGCTGATGGTTAGCGGGGCTTTCGCCACTGCGTAATATTTAATACACTGATATTAATATTAGTGGTTAGTTGGTCGATAGTTCGAGGAGTTTGCGTGAGCGATATACATATTACGGATTTGGCCAACCCTGTTCTAAGCGAAGAACAGCGCGGCGCGATCGCTTACGGCGCCACCCTTGAGGTTGATTTAACGCGCGACGGTATCCTCCGCGAAGCAGAGCAGAAGACCGGCATGAGTGATTGGGGCCCTTCGGATTTTTTGGAGCGCCTGGATCTTTTACTTGACGAGTGGAATGCCGACAGCGGCCTCAATGGTATTGGTCGACTTAGCTTGCGCAACAAGTTGCTGCAACATGCTACCAGTCGCCTGTTGATTCAGGATCAATGGACTCGCCACCCTGAAATTCTCGACGTCAAAATTGAAAAACCGATTATTGTCGCCGGACTGCCGCGTTCGGGAACGACCCACCTGTTAAATCTGATGGCCGCCGATTCTCGGTTGCGATCACTGCCTCTTTGGGAATCCTATGAGCCTGTTCCACTCCCCGGTGAAACATCACTGGAGGACGGTAGCGATCCCCGTTACCAGCGCTGTGCCCAAAGCTGGGAAATGATGCAAGCCATGACGCCAAAAATTGCCGCCATGCACCCCATGAATCCCGATCATATTCACGAAGAGCTGGAATTAATGGGCCCCAATTTCGGCTCTTACAATTATGAGTGGTTGAGTTATTCTCCGCGCTGGCGCGATCACTATTTCAGTGAAGACCAAACCTATCAATACGAGTATATGCGCGATGTGCTCAAACTGTTGCTGTGGCAACAGCGCGATACCGATAGGCCTACCCGGTGGGTTCTGAAATGCCCGCAGCATCTGGAGCAGTTGCGGGTTTTGCACAGCGTGTTCCCCGACGCCACAATTGCAATTACCCATCGAGATCCGGTTTCAGTCATTCAGTCTTCGGTGACTATGCTCGCCTATGGGCAGCGACTGAACCGCGATGAAGTGCTCATTGATGGTTTGGTGGACTACTGGTCGGATCGCGTCGAACATCTGTTGAGAGCCTGCGCCGCCGACCGCGACAGCATTCCCCAAAATCAGAGCATCGATGTTCCCTTTCACGAATTGATTGTCGATGATGTGAATATGGTCGAGAAAATTTATGCCAAGGCGGGTCTGCCGATGACCGAGCAGGCCAGGGCGCAGTTGAGTTCTTTTGTGGATACCCATAAAGACGAGTACGGCAGAGTCGTCTACGACCTAAAGGGTCAGTTTGGTGTCGATCCCGATCAGTTGCGAGAGCGTTTCGATTTTTACTTTGAGTCTTTTCCCGCCAAGCGGGGATAGAGCCTAACCGGCATGTCCTTGAAAGCGTGAATACTGTTAGAGCGAATAAATATTGGCGGCGCCGTCATTTCAATTTTCGAAAAGTGGTTGAAAAATTCCTCAAAAAATAATCGCGCCTCCATGCGCGCGAGATTGGCGCCCAGGCACAAATGTATTCCGTGACCGAAGGCCATATGCGGATTGTCCTCTCGGCCTATGTCGAATTCCAAAGGCTGCGCAAATACTTCTTCATCAAAATTGGCTGAGCTGTATAGCATCACGACTCGATCGCCTGCGGCGATTTTTTGGCCGCGAATTTCCGCGTCGCGCGTGGCGGTTCTACGGAAGTAGTGGAGCGGGCAAGTCCAACGCAGCATTTCTTCCACTGCCACTGGCAGCTCTTCGGGATGGGCTTCCAGATGTCCGTAGAGCGCGGGGTTCTTAATAAGCTCATACATTCCGCTGCTGATGAGTCCTCGGGTGGTTTCGTTGCCCGCCACTGCTATCTGAATGAACAGCGAGGCGAACTCCACTTCCGAGACCAGATGGCCATCAACTTCGGTATTGATCAGCAAAGAAATAAGGTCATCGCCACCCTTGTCTTTTCGCTCGGCGGCAAGCTGGTATCCATAAGTCCCCATATCAATCGTGGCTTGTTGGAGTTCTTCCGGTGTGCCTCCCAGGTCGGGATCGCTGGCGGAGGTTTGTAGGTCCGACCATTTGCGGATTGCGGGCCACATGTCCGAAGGTATATCCAGTAGGGTACCGATCACGGCAGTGGGCAAGTCGCCTGCCAGACTCTCGACGAAATTGACTTCCCCTATTTCCAAAGCAGAGCGCATTATGTCGCGTGTTATCTCGCGTACTTTTGGCTCCAGTTCTTTAAGCATTTTTGAAGTGAAACGAGTGATCACCGCCCGGCGTATCGGACCGTGATTGGGTGGATCCATTCCCAGCAGTTGACCCTGTGCCATGGTCAATATGTCTGGAGGGAGATCATCCACCATGACGAAACCTTGTTGGGCCGAGAAGGTTTTATTGTCTCGAGACACTTGCATCACATCAGCGTGCTTACTGACAACCCAATAGCCGTGACCCGCCGGGTGCTGGTGCCAATGAACAGGAGAATTTTCCCTCAGCCAGGCAAACTGTTCGTGGGGAATTCCCTGGGTGTAATTATCGGGGTTGTAGACATCGATTTTCATGGCTGCATTATTCGCTGGTGTTATCCGTTATGGCTCCCGCCGCATAATTTGCTGCAATTTCCGCTTCACTAAACCCGAATTCCTGGAGTATTTCGGTGCTGTGTTCACCCAGAGCTGCCGCCGCAGCGCTTAATTGTGCTTTCGTTCGGCTGAACCTGGGCGCGGGAGCGGGTTGCCAGATTCCATCCTCGTCCTCCAGAAAACTTTCTCTGGCCTGATGATGGGGGTGGTTTCTAGCTTCACTCATCGCCAGTACTGGAGCGTAGCAGACATCGACGCCATCAAATACTTCATCCCACTGATCGCGAGTCTTGCGCTTGATGATTTCTGACATTCGCTCTTTCATGGCGGGCCAGTTTTCCATGTCGAATTGATTTTGGAAATGCTCGGCCTCCTCTCCCAGTTTGTCCAGTAAGGCGGCATAGAATTGTGGTTCGATAGAGCCCAGCGAAATATATTTGCCGTCAGCGGTTTCGTAGACATCATAGAAATGGGAACCGGAGTCGAGCAGATTGGTGCCTCGCTCCTCATTCCAGAATCCGATTTGTTGTGCTGCGAAGGTACTTGCCATTAAGGTAGCGGCGCCATCAATCATCGCTGCGTCTATCACTTGCCCTTTGCCTGATGTCTTGCTTTCCAGCAGTCCGCAAACCATGCCGTAGGCCAGCATCAATCCGCCACCACCGAAATCGCCTACCAGATTCAAGGGGATGGTTGGCTTTTCGCCCGCTCGCCCTATGGGGTGTAAAGCGCCGGACAGGGCAATGTAGTTGATGTCGTGGCCAGCTGCGTTCGCCATTGGGCCGTATTGCCCAAAGCCGGTCATGCGTCCGTAAACTAAAGCGGGATTTCTCTCCAGGCAAACATCGGGCCCCAGGCCCAATTTCTCCATCACACCGGGCCGAAAGCCCTCAATCAAACCGTCGGCCTTGTCGATCAGCCGCAGCACGGTTTCGACACCTTCAGGGGTTTTGAGGTTGACGCAGATACAGCGCTTTCCGCGGTTGAGGAAGTCGAGTTTGGTGTTGTGGGCCGCAGTGAACATGCTGCCGCCGGGGCGCTCTACCCTGATGACATTGGCGCCCATGTCAGCCAATGACATTGCACTAAAGGGGCCGGGCCCAATGCCGGCGATTTCGATGATGGTGATTCCCTTAAGTGGCCCCACAGTTCTATCTCCGTGTTGTGTTGTTGATTCGCCAACGCGCCAGGCAAGGGGACTGGGTCGCGTTGGAAGTCTAGAGTGCTTGGCTATGGGAGCTGCGACAATAGCGTCTGGGGTCGTATCAGCTGTCTTTGCAGATCAGGTGTTCGAATAATGCTCGGGCCTCTTCGAGTTTGTCGAAGATAGGGTAATCGCTATCAATCGCCCAACTCGTAGTGAGAGTGTTAAGCGTTCCCACCACCATGGTCGCTAGAATTTCAGGGGAGAACTGCCGGTGTGTATCTCCCATCTCCTGCCCTGCAACAAACAGTTGTTTGAAGCTTTCGATGGCCGTGTTGCCAATCTCCCGTTGCTGTTCGGTGTTATTAACGAACGTAGAAGGCGCCATGAGAATCAGCTGGCGATCGATATCCGCATACCCTGAGTAGTTTTCCTCGATATAGTCGATCATTGCGGTCAGTCTAGCGCGGGTGGACTGGTGATTCTCCATCAACATTCTCAGCATGGGCTCGGACTGGTTGTACAGTCGGGATATACCCAGGCCACCCAGAAGCGCGTGCTTGTTGGGGTAGTGGCCGTAGAAAGTGCGCCTTGCCACATCGGCCTCGACACAGATTTGCTCGATGTTGGTGTCTTCAATGCCCTGACGTTTGAACAGCGCATAGGCCGCTTCCTCTATTCGAGTGCGAATCTCTTGCTTGCGCTTCTCGCGACGCCCGATGGCGCGGCGCTCAATGGGAGGCTCTACCAGGTCCATGAATTGTCCGTAACACTTCGCATAGTGGGTTGCATTTCCTGAGCCATTAAACTATTTTGTATACATATGTGCAAGTTTGCTCGTTTGAGAAGCTAATGCTTTCTTGCAAAAAACCTTGATGTACTTGATATCGATAGGGAGTTGAACTGATATGTCTGATCGTTTGATTGTGGTTTCTTCGGATTGCCACGCCGGGCTACCCATTGCCGATTACAAACCTTATCTGGATAAAAAGTACCACGAAACTATGGATATGGCGGTGCCCATTACCGTGGAAATGCTACAGAAAGCCGAGGAAAGCTTTCTGATTAAGGAAATTAACGATGAGTGGCGTGCACCGATTCAGCAGCAGCTAACCGGAGCCTGGGATTACGATGAGCGGGTAAAAATGCTCGCCGGTGATGGAATTGCCGCAGAGGTTATTTTTCCGGATGGTATTACGGAAATGAATACCCCACCCTTCGGGGCTGGTTTGGGTTTGTCACCGCGAGATCAGGTTCCAGAGCTGCAGTGGGCGGGCGCCATGGCGCACAACCGTTGGTTGGCGGAGTTTTGTGCCAATAATCCTGCCAGGCATATTGGCGTGGCGTCTATTCCGCTGCTGTGGGATGTCTCTCAGGCCGTAGAGGCGGTTCGGTGGTGTGTGGACAACGGCCTCACCTCGGTCATGATTCCCACCCTGTGGGGAGAGCACGACGCCTATCATCACACCAAGTACGATCCTTTTTGGGAGGTGTGTGAGTCCCTTGGCGTGATCATTCACTTTCACTCAGGCCCCGCGCCGCATCCGGAATACTTTGGCAAAGAGTGGCCGGTGGAAGATAACAGTGAGCAATTGCCCGGGGCCATGGGCATTTATGTCTCCGAGGTAATGTGGTGGTTGTACCGCCCTCTGACCTACATGATTTGGGGTGGCGTGTTCGAACGCTACCCGACCTTGAAGGTGGTGATGACTGAGGGGGGTACAGTTTTTATGCTACCCCCTTGGCTGCGTCTTCTCGATCACAATTACACCGACATTCAGTTTTCCGCCAAGCTAGGTGATTTTCGCAGTCACCTTTCCATGAAGCCCAGTGAGTATTTCAACCGCAATATTAATATTGGCGCGTCCTGTATTCCCCGAGCGGATGTCGAGCTGCGCAGTCTTATAGGCACTGAAAATATGATGTGGGGCAGCGACTACCCTCATCCGGAAGGCACCTGGCCCAACACGGGAAAATACTATACCGACGTGTTTAGCGGGATTCCCGAGGCAGACGGTCGCAAAATCCTCGGGGAAAATGCCATGGACTGGTACGGATTGGATCGGGATAAGCTTCAGGCTGTCGCCGATGAAATCGGTCCCGATGTTTCAATCTTTAATTGATCTAGTTTAACTGGAACGTGAACACTGAATCGGAGATAAAAAATGGCAATTGTTGAACCCTGCCAATCTAAAACGAATTCAACGCCTGACTTTCCCATGGGTTGGTATTCCGTTGCCCGCAGCCACGAATTATTGGTCGGTGAGGTCACGTCTGTAACCGCGTTTGATCGCGAACTGGCGCTGTATAGAACACGCTCGGGGGTGCCGGTTTTGCAAGACGCATTTTGCCCCCATCTTGGAGCCAATCTCGGGGTTGAGGGTCGTGTGATCGGCGAATCGATTCGCTGCCCTTTTCACGGCTGGCGTTTTGGTAAAGACGGCAAGTGTGAGGAAATACCATACTGTGATGATATTCCCGAGCGGGCTCGAATCAGAATTTGGCCCAGTGCGGAAAAAAACGGTGAAATCTATATGTGGTTTCACCCGGAGAACACCCAGCCACAATGGCCATTGCCGGATCTTCCAGAACTGGATGACCCAAATTGGACCAATCCTCGCTACGCCGAATTTTTGGTTCCCGCCCATGTGCAGGACATCGCGGAAAACTCATGCGACCCAGTGCACTTTCGATACGTGCACGGTCAAGCGGATGTTCCACCTTCCACAGTCACCATCGATGATGATGGCCGCACATTGCATTTGAATACGGATGCTACCCAGGCGGCGATTCCCAGCCACCTGCATGCGACGGTTTACAGTCCAGGTTTTGCGATGGTGAGAAACACCTACGGCCCGAACGCAGAAATGGTGATGTACAACAGTGCCCAGCCAATTAATAAGCACGAAACCCGAATGCGCTGGACGCTCTGTGTTCGCAAGGAGATCGAAGATGTTGCAGGGGATGATGTGATGAAGGGTATCATTGCCGGAATTTCTGATGACTATCCTATTTGGGCGAACAAGGTGCACAAGCGTCAGCCGCTGTTTTGTAAAGGCGATGATACGCTGGTGTTGTTTCGCAAGTGGGTACGGCAGTTTTATCTCGAGCCACAGGAGATCGCTTAGCCATGGACGATTTTAACGGCAAAGTGGCGGTGATCACCGGTGGAGCCAGCGGGGTTGGTCGTTCACTGGCTTTTTCCCTGGGTCGTCTTGGCGCAAAGATTGTTGTGGGCGACGTCGATCAGACTGCCATGGTGCAAATGCTTGAAGATCTTGGCAGCGAAAATATTGAAGCCATCGTCGAGTCCTGCGATGTCACATCGGTAGACAGCTTAAATCAACTGGCTGACAAGGCCGAAGCCGCCTTTCAGAGTATTGATTTGGTGTTCGCCAATGCGGGTATTGGTGCCGGGGAGTCCGGTGCTATTTGGGAGTACTCAGCCAAAGATTGGCAGTGGTGTTTTAACGTCAATATGTGGGGTGTAATCAATACCATTACTGCCTTCATGCCTCGATTGGCCGCCAGGAATCAGGAAGCTCACTTTGTAGTTACCGGCTCTGGCAACGGTGCATTTTTAGTCTACCCGGATCAGCCGATTTATACCGCGAGTAAAGCTGCCGTTCAGGCCATCACTGAGAATCTGCATTATCAGCTGGTCGCGGCGAATAGTCCGGTTAAAGTCAGTGCTTTATTTCCTGGACCTCACGTCGTCGATACCGGGCTTTTCAATTCGGGTCGTGTGCGGCCCGAGGAGCTGCAGAAAGACGTTCAGGGCAACGCTTCAGGGATTAGCTCCGTCGATGATATGAAAAAAATGTGCGCAGAATTCGGTATCGATTTACAAACGACTCACCCCGATGAAGTTGCAGAAATGGCGGTTGAAGGCCTTCGCCAAAATGCGTTTTGGTTGCTGGCGACGACCCCGGAAACCGATCAAAAGATTCGCGCTCGTGCCGACATGATTCTCAACCGTGAAACACCTGTGGCAAACATGGTCGGTGCTTGACCTAGCAAAACACCCATACCCAGTCTTATAAACGTCTAACCGAATAAGAGGAATGCAAATGTCTAATGAAACTGGTGCGCCCCAGGGAAATCCTGGAGATATCGTTAACTGGCCCATGCTGAAGATTGTTTACCGGACTGATCCGGCTAAGATTGCAGCGCTGTTGCCGCCCGGAATAGAGCCTGGCGCGGAAGCGAACGTCAATCTCACCATCTACAATTTTCCGGTGCCCGATGAGCCCGAGTACGGCATTGTGACGAGCGTCGACGCCAACTTTAATGGTGTTGAGGGTGAGTATACTTTGGGATATGGCATCGACCAGGAATCTGCGATCTTTGGCAGTCAGGAAATTAATGGTCAGCCGAAATACCCCTGTACTACCCACTACTATCGTATGGGACCACAGGTGACGGCGCGGTGTTCGCATCAGGGTTACACCTTTGTCGAGTTTAAAGGGGTATCAACCGGACCCACTGAAATTCCCGAGGATTTCGACCAGCATGAATTCTGGATTAAAGTCTCTCGTGCAGTGAGCGTCGGCGGCCCGGCGACGGGATATGACTACCCGCCACAAGTCGTTCAAGTTAGCAGCCGTTACGGTACGGCTTGGCGCGAGGAGGTGCAAGGCGAACTGGTTTTGGGCGATAGCCCCTGGGATCCTTTGAAAACCGAGCTCCCCATGTTAGAGCAGTTGTCCGCCCATTTGTGGTGGCCCACCTTCCTGAATAGGGAAATGAAATTGGCTGGTCCACTGGATCCCGAAGGCTTTCTGCCTTTTGCTGATACTATTTCCGGGTCGCGCTGGCCGGGCGCAAACGGAGGTCCCAAGAAGGGCTGATCCCCGGCGAGGATGCCCCAAGTGACTCAATTCCGTGAGTGGATTCCCGCTGTTACCGGCATGGCCTGTTTTGCTCTTGGGGCGGGCCTTATCGGCATCTTTGGTTTTTTTGCGGGGCACCTCGCTCAAGAATTTCAGGTAGGTTTAGCGACGATAAATATTGGTCCCGCCGCTTTATTGCTCGTGCCCGGGCTGGTGGGCCCTGTGGTAGGTAAGTTTGTCGATAAAATTCCCATTCGGAGAATCATGCTCACGGGTGCCACCGTCGCTATGGCCTCGCTATTTCTGGCTAGCACAGCAGGTACATTGACCCTCGCCGCAATTTACTTTTTGGGATTCGCACTGGGGCTTGCCATGTATGGCCCTGTGGTGGTGAACGGTTTGCTGGTCAAATTGTATGCCGGCCAGGAAGCTCGGGCGTTGGCCATCGCGGCCATGGGTATTAGTGTTGCGACGATCTTGTTACCCCCGCTGGTCGGGATGCTGCTGTACCACTATAGTTGGCGAGAGGCTCTCGCCGTGTTGTCCTTGGGCATAGGCATCCTACTCTGGGTCGCTATATTACTTGGTATCCCCGCTCGGGCTGGTTTAAGAGCAGAAGTTGCATCGCTTGAACGCGACAAGTCCGACTTATATGCCAATCGCAACTTCTGGTTAGTCGGTTTTTGTGTCGCTCTGGCTTTGAACGTTTCCATTGTTTTGGCGATTTCTTATCCTGCGCATTTTATCAATAGAGGGTTCTCCGTCGCGCAAGCGGGCTTGTTTATTTCGATCGCAGGCGTTGCTGGTCTATGCGGAAAAGCTGTGTTGGCAGTGTTTGCCGAGCTGGTTGCTCGTCACACCAAGGCGGTGGCTTTCGGGTTGATCATCGGGCAGGCACTGGGACTGATTTTGTTACTGTTTGTCGATAGCGTTGCTTCCACTGTTGCGGTGATGTGTGTTTCAGGGTTTTGTAGTGGCGCATTTATTCCCATGCATCCATACTTGAACAGTCGATATTTTAGCGCTGATATTATTGGCGAGGTTAATGGCGCTCAGATGCCCCTGTTCCTGCCTTTCGGATTGATAGGCGCGCCACTTGCGGGCTACTTGTATGATCTCCAGGGTGATTATGAAACGGTTTTCTGGGGTCTCGCCGCAGTGCTAGTCGTCGCCGGAATGCTGGCTTTACTGTTACCAAAGGCAAAACCAGTGCCGGATCAGCTGTGAGCTGTGCCAGCCTACCTGGCTGGGATGTAATCGATTACATATAAATGTACACTTGGCACCCTGACAGCTTAGATATCCCGAGGATATTGCCTAATGTTAAAAAAAATTATCATTGCTGTAGTCCTGGCGCTTTTAGTTTTCGCGGGCATTGTTTTCTTCAATCTCCGCTCCGATGGTCTATTTAGAACACCGGTTTACGACACCGAGGCTCCTGCAATTCCAGAATTGCAACATCCAGCCGTGCTCGTGCTGAGCAAAACCAATGGATTCATTCACAAAGAGGGGTTGCCTGCCGCTCGGAAAATGCTGGATGAGTTGGCCGCCCAGAACAGTTGGCACCTCTATCAGACTGAGAATGCTGCGACGCACAATGCGGAGGATCTCGCCCGCTTTGATGTGGTTATCTGGAATAACACCTCCGGGGATATTCTCACTCCGGAACAGCGTGAGGCTTTTAAATCCTGGTTGGAGGGCGGTGGCCAATGGTTGGGGTTGCACGCCGCAGGTGGTGACCCATCTTATGACTGGCAGTGGTATGTAGATACCTTGATTGGCGCGCAGTTTTTTGGCCACACAATGTCTCCGCAGTTTCAGGATGCCGATGTACTTGTGGTTGATGATTCGCCCCTGACCGCAGGCTTGCCCCGGCCCTGGAATATCGCCCAGGAGGAATGGTATGCCTTCGATCGCAATCCCAGGGATACGGGCGCTACGATACTCCTGGCTTTGGATGAAAGCTCTTACGACACCAGTGAAACTGTGTTCCCCGACCCCACTATGCCGGGGGAACACCCCATCGCGTGGACCCACACAATAGGGCAAGGAACGGTTATTTATTCCGCTATTGGACACACGGCTGCTACTTACCAGTTACCCGAGTATCGTCAGTTTCTAGTCAAATCGATCAATCACCTTGTCAAAGCAGGGGAGTAGTTCGCAGGAGGTTTATCGTGAGAGCTTTATTGTGGGGTGTTGCAGTGGCGTTGTACCTGCGCTTTGGGTTGGAAGCTACCGGGTGGTTGTTTTATGAGGCAAGCCACGCGTTAAACCTGGATTTTCTCTACTGGGGTTATACCGTGTTCCGCGGTGGCGGTTTTGCTTTCGGGTTGTGGCCCTATCAGACCCTGGCTTGTGTCGGTGCGGGTTTGCTGGTGGGCCTGCTGATATTTTGGCGGTCTCAGAATCGGGAGGCTTTATGAACAGACGAGAATTTATGCAGTGTGCGGCGGTGTTGACCGCCGGCTCTGCGGTGTTTCCCAGTGGTTGGGTTATGAGCGAAGAGCAAAAAGTGTTTATCGCTTCTCAAGCTAATTATATCGAGCGCGGCACTGCAAACTTTTTCACCAGCGAGCAGCGCGCTACCGTTACAGCCATTGCAGAACACATCATCCCCGCCACGGATACTCCCGGGGCGACCGATGCTGGCGCTGGAAAGTTTATCGAGCTGATGGTTTCAGATTGGTTGACTGATGATGAGAGAACGCTGTTTATGGATGGATTGGCCGAATTGCAGAGTCGAGCATCGGCTTCGTTCGCCGATTTGGATGGGTCGACACAGCTTGCAATGTTGGAGCAGCTGGAAGACGAGGCTGGAGATTCAAGCTGGTATGACCTTGGCAACGTGACGCGAGTCTGGGAGGGTACAGCGCCCTTTGTCTGCCAGATCAAGGAGCTCACCGTTTTAGGCTTCATGTTTTCTGAGGTCGGATCGAAGGAATTTTTAAGGGAAAACCCGATGGGTAGTTTTGATGGGGGGCTTCCCTTGGGTTCCGACGACTCTGCCTATGCGGGTGAGTTGCCATTGCGACTCATGACGGGGGGCTAAGCAGCATGATCGAAAACCAATTTGACGCCATTGTCGTAGGCTCGGGGATTTCAGGGGGCTGGGCTGCAAAGGAGTTGTGCGAGCGCGGACTTAAAGTGCTGGTGTTGGAGCGCGGAAAGGATGTCCGTCACGGTGCAGACTATAAAGGCGAGCATGCACCGGCCTCAAAGATTAAGTTTCATGGTATGCCGGATAGGAAGGCTAATGCGCGAGATTATCCTATTCAGAGTACATCCTATGCGTTCAGCGATGCCACTATTAATTTTTGGAACAAGGATAGCGATAACCCTTATATTCAGACTCCGAATAAGCCCTTTCATTGGAAGCGCGCCGATGTGGTAGGTGGGAGGTCTCTTCTCTGGGGGCGTCAGGTGTATCGCTGGAGCGAGCAGGATTTCAAGGCCAATGCCACCGATGGCAGCGGAATTCCCTGGCCTGTTGATTACTCGGACATAGCACCCTGGTATAGCCATGTGGAGAAGTTTATTGGCGTGAGCGGTGAAGCGGAGGGTTTATCCCAACTGCC
>JBGCGJ010000024.1:0-7539 GCA_045110675.1 Halioglobus sp.
CCCACCCCGGGTGATCGGTCGCCAGAGATGAGCCCGCTCGCGACACGCCGAGGATGACGGCCTCGGGTGCCTGCTCTCGTAAAGCATAGGGTTTAGAGACATATTGCCCCAGGAAAAACTTTTGCCGGTACTCGTTTATTCCCCGGCGATCCTGGGAATCAAAAAATCGATAAGGATCGACGACGTAGTTGAAAATCGAGGCGCCCAGAAAAGCGAGTAAAGAAAGCGACAAAAAGAGAGCGAGATAAGATTTGGATTTCATTGCCGAAGAGAGATCTGTCAAACCCATTGTTGGATCTATAGTTGGATCGAGCTGAGTGCGAAAGTATACCCTATTACTCTGGCGTGTATAGGATTCGGCTGACCCAGGCATGTGTGATATGCGATTCAATCTCTGGCCCCAATGAGGCGAGAGCGTATATACTCCCTGCACTTTCCAGGTCGGCACGCCAATAGTGATAACAGTGTGATCTGGGCGTTGGCTGACGAACTTCTCGGGGCGGATAAATTCCAGTCTTACAGAGGTTCCCAAATCGATAACTGAATGCATTTTAACTCTTACATCTTCATTTTCGCCTTTCTGCCACTGGTGCTGCTGGGCTACTACAGCCTCAACCACATGGGCTACTTGCGTGCGGGAAAGTTCTGGCTGTTGGGCGGTTCCTGGTTGTTTTACGGCTGGTGGAATCCCATCTACTTGCCCCTCTTGCTCGGCTCGATCCTGATAAATTATACGATTGCCGGAAAGATTCAGTCCTATGGCAGATCTCGAGAAATTATCCCTCCCAAGAAACGGTTGATGATATTGGGCGTGACCCTCAATGTCGGCCTGTTGGCTTATTACAAATACATGGATTTCTTTATTTTTAACGCCAACTTGATACCCGGTGTTGAATTTGGCTATCTCCGTCTCGCACTACCATTGGGCATCAGCTTTTTTACCCTGCAACAAATCGCTTTTATTGTGGATTGTTATCGTACCGGCCTAAAGGAACGAGACCCGGTAGATTACGCGCTGTTCGTTTCGTTCTTTCCGCAGTTGATCGCCGGGCCTATTGTTCACCACCGGGAGGTCATGCCTCAATTTAGGGCGACGGATAACCGACTCTTTCGATCCGATAATTTTGTTCTCGGCACCTTCGTATTCAGCATCGGTTTGTTCAAAAAAGTAGTTATAGCAGATTCCTTTGAAATTCTGGTCAACCACGGCTTTGATACGGCCGAAACCCTCAACCTTTTAGAGGCCTGGCTGGTTCACTACAGCTACACATTCCAGCTCTATTTTGATTTTTCCGCTTACTCGGATATGGCGATTGGTCTGGCGCTGATGTTCAACATAGAACTTCCCGTAAACTTCCGCAGCCCGTATAAAGGTACCAGTATCATCAACCTCTGGCAGCGCTGGCACATCACGCTGACCCGTTTTATCAACACCTATGTGTACAAGACTATTCTCCGTTCTTTTCCGGAAATAACCTTCAAAGCCGGGATGGCGGCGAGCTTCCTGGCAATGATCGTGAGCGGTATCTGGCACGGCTCAGCCTGGACTTTCGTGGTGTTCGGGATTCTCAACGGTGCGGCGATTGTGGTCAACCATTTGTGGCGTAAGTCGGGTATTGGTATGCCCGACTGGTTGGGTTGGTTTATCACCTTTCACTTTTTCAGTTTTACCCTGGTGATTTTCAGAGCTACCAATTGGGATGACGTGTTCAAGATCTACCGAGGTATGTTGGGCCTCGGAGACAACGCCTTGCAAGTTGCCGCCAGTAAGCTCATGGGTCTGGATGCTCCCTGGTTTTTCACCCTGGCATCAAACGGCGCGCAGAAGGATCAGTGGGCGACGTGGCTATTGAGCGCGATGATGGTTTTCTTCATTGCCTTTGTTGCACTGGCCCCGAACAGTATGGATATGAAGGACAGGTTCAAGCCCGGAAAAGCCGTGTTACTGTTGCAAGTGGTCGCCTTCGTTTTCTCGGTTATGATGATTTCAAAGGCCAGCGAGTTTCTTTACTTTCAGTTCTAGTAAGGTTCAACACAGCTACCCGCCACTGGTGGCCCCGGCAATTAATCTTCAGCACCCGTTTGCCGCTTTTGTCCAAAAGTTACCGAAGCCATTGCCAGTGGGCGTGGAGGAGGAGCGTAAAGACCCAGTTCGATGGCTTCGGCCACTATCCGATTGCTGCGCGTTACGGGATAGGGCCAGGCGCGATAGCGACCGCGGTTGAAATCCTCCACTCGTTGTTCCATATAAGGCTGTAGAGCTACAGAGTAAGTACTGAAAGAATAGACGCTGTAGGCCAGAGACAGTGCTATTGCAGGTACCAAGCCCAACCCGCGGTGGAGTTTAAGACGCGAGGCTATGAGTACCCAGGTTGTGGTCAACAACAGTACGGAGGGAAAGCTATAGCGCGAAGAAAGACCATAATCGACCGAGGCAAAGCCTCGCCCCAACACCATCGTCATTACCGAGAGCACTAGGAACCAGCAGCACAACTCCAGCCGCAGATCTGCTTCGCGCCGGCGAATCACGGTGCACGCGCAAAGGATAACCAGCATCAGACCTCCTGCAGTGGCCGCGACTGCGACGCTGGATTCGCTGATGGCGCAGCCCAGTAGCGTCAGGGTATAGAGCACATAGTGGCCCGGAGCTGCAAAGAAATTTCCCAGCAGCGTCACCAGAGGTATTCGGTCGTCTAATCCAACTCGCCACAGCAGCGGTACCGCGATCGTGAGAAAGATCCAACCCAGCAAGTACGTTCGCGATGCACTGCGTCTCAATAGGCTCTGCTGTATCAGACTGGCCAGACCGATCAACCAAATCATCTGCCCGGAAGCGAGAGTGAGGTTTGCCAATATCGCGAGCAAAATAGCGGCACAGAAACGGAATCTGTCAGGGTTCTGAAGAAACAACACGCAAAAGAAGCCGTAAACGAATACGTAAAAATAGGCGAAGGATGCCATGGCCCAGAAGGTGATGCCGTAAGCTCTCAACTGCAGCAGGATGAATGTTGCAGGAAGCATGATCAGCAGCCTGCGCGGGGTATCTGAGGCCATCAAGTATAGGGCCAGCAGCAACAAGGGGAGGGCCAGGTTGGCGAGGAAATTCAGAGTGCGGAAATTGACCTCGCCCGTTGTCAGGTACATCGCCCCATAGATTAATCGGGTGGCAATGGTCCTGTGATCCGTGTGTTGCTCGTAGAGAGATGCCAGGGCCGCCCGCGTATTCTCGGCATTGATAGCCTGTATCAGCGGCTGTAGAACATCATAGATGTCATCTGCAAGTGGTACGTTGAAGGCATGCTGATAGAGGTAGAAGAAATAGAAGCCCGCCACTGCCAGTAACGATAGAACGCTAAGCATGCGTATTGGCGTGCTGTCGCCAAGCTTGGCAGGCGTCTCAGTAGCTGACATAGTGCTCCCACCTGACAGGCCATGCTGAATGTTGTTTGTATCTGGCATGGTTCGGGAACGTCCTGTGTGTCGGCGTAGGCGCTGTGATTTGCTAGGCAATCATTTTAAGGTCGGCCTTAGTGGAATACAAACGCCAAGGCTCGAATTCCTCGTTAGTTTTGTGAATAGAACTGGCTTGGGCCGGGGACGGGACTCGAAACCAATTTCCCTGCATTAAGCAGTCGGATATACTTCTCCTCTCATAAGAAAAAAGACCTCAGCATCAATGCTTTTTAATTCCGCTGAATATCTGTTTCTGTTCCTGCCGTTGGTTTTCGTCATCTTTGTCTTCCTTTCACGGGGCAGCAGCACCAAGGGGCAAATAATATGGCTGATACTGGCTTCACTCTACTTCTATGGTAGTTGGAACCCCATTTATCTGTTGTTGATTGTCAGCTCAATAGTCGTCAATTTCACGATAGGCCGGAAACTTGCGGCGACACTTAACCGCGAACGCCACTATTGGTTAGTGCTTGGGGTCTTATTCAACCTGGGCCTACTGGTTTACTTCAAATATGCAGGTTTTTTTGTCAACAGCCTGAACGACCTGGGAAACTGGCTTATCCCCGTACCGGAAATCACCCTGCCACTGGCGATTTCCTTTTTTACGTTTCAGCAAATAGCTTACCTAGTGGATGTGTCTCGGGATGAGTGTCAGGAATATCAGTTTCGGCACTACGCTTTGTTCGTACTTTTCTTCCCTCAGCTGATTGCTGGCCCCATTGTTCACCACAAGGAGATGATGCCGCAGTTTTCGTTTTTGCGTCCGGCCAGCGAATTGCGTACAGACATCGGAGTGGGTCTTACTCTTTTGATTATTGGCCTGTTTAAGAAGGTCGTAATGGCCGATTCTATTGGCGCTATGGTAGATCCTGTGTTTGAAGCCTCCGCCCAGGGACAAACGCTTCATACAATTGATGCCTGGGTCGCTACTGTGGGATTCAGTTTTCAAATGTATTTTGATTTTTCGGGTTACAGCGATATAGCCATCGGCAGTGCCCGACTGTTCGGTATCAAGTTACCGGAAAACTTCAGGTCGCCGTACAAGTCTCGCAGCGCCATCGATATTTGGAACCGCTGGCACATCACCCTGTCGCGCTTTCTCAAGGACTATCTTTACATTGTTTTGGGAGGCAATCGCAAAGGCGCGATCAATCGATATCGTAATCTCTTTCTCACCATGCTGCTCGGCGGCTTGTGGCATGGTGCTGCCTGGACTTATGTATTGTGGGGTGGGCTCCACGGGCTGTTTCTATGCATTAACCACGGGTGGCGCGCAATACAACAAAAATTGGGGCTCGAAAACTTGTCCAGTAATCGATTCGTAGACGCTATTTATTTACTGCTCACCTTTCTGGCCTGGTCTGTGGCCCTTGTGATGTTCCGTTCGGCTGACGCCGGCACGGCAATTTCGATTACCGGGTCTGCGTTTGTACACTTCAACACTGCGCCGGACCTGGTGCTCACGACGGCGCTCACTGAATCACTACCTCAGCAACTGATGTTATTGGCAGGAATGGAAGCGAACGTCTACAGTGCAGTCTATATTGTATTTTCCGTGGCGGCGATCATCTGTTGGTTGCTACCTAGTAGTCAGGAATTTATGTATCGCTACGACCCGGTAATACTCTCTCCAGGTAGCAAAGCAGCGGTCACCGCGCCCTGGATTAGTTGGCGTCCCAATCTGGCTTTTGCTCTCGGCTTTGGTGTGATCCTCAGTGTCAGTCTTTTGAGTGTGTCTTCCATCACTGAATTTCTCTACTTCCAGTTTTGAAGATGGGTAACAGATACACAATTGTCATAACACTTGTTGCCATTGTGCTCTGCGGTGCGGTCGGACTATTCAATTACAAGTTAGATCCGTATTTGCTTTTCGATTTTGAGTCGGCAGATTCGGCCCGCTTGAGTCGAATTGATCAATTCAATCATATGCGAATTACCAAGCCCTGGTACTTACAGCAAGTTAAGCCTACCGCTCTTATCGTGGGCTCGTCACGTATCGCCCGAATACTCCCCACACACGAAGTCTGGGACGATGAAAGGGGCTACAACCTTGCCGTCCCGGGAATGACTATTACTGAGATGTTGGGCTTTATTAAGCACGCGCACGCGATTGAGCCGATTTCCAAATTGATGATCGGCCTGGATTATGAGGCGTTCAACAGAGCCGTTCCTTTGACTCGGCCCGGCTATGAAAGTGATCGGATGGCGCAGCACGCGGATGATTTGTTATCGCTCCCGATCAAGGCGCAGTATGTCAGCGATGTGCTGGATAGTCTTTTTTCTATCCCCGCGATTTCACGCAGTCTTTCGGCCTATTCAGGTGTTCCCAAGCCTGCAAGGCAATATTTTAAAGGGGGTGCGTGGGAAACAACAACCGACTTTCTCACGGGCCGTGCGGGCTACGTGTATATCGGCAAGAATGTTCTGCGCGCTCATCGAAATCAAACTCTGGATATTACCGCCAATTTAAGTCGCTTTGCCGAGATACTGAAGTTTTGTCACGCTCAGAATATAGATACTCGCCTGCTCTTCACGCCTACCCATGTCTTTTTTGTGGACCTTTGGCACAGCCTGGGTTACGGGGCTATGTGGCTGGATTTTCATCGTCAGATAACGGCGCTAAACGAAGATATTGCAACCGAAGCTGGCACGAAGCCTTTTCCTTTATGGGGTTTCAGCGACGCGGCGGGTGTTGTCAATGAGCCAATATACCGCAAGAAGAATGCCGGAAAAGCATGGTATGACGATGGAGTTCACACGCGGGTTAGTCTCGGAAGGAAAATGATGGGCGAAGTGTGGGACGGAAAGATCGAATTGGGCTCGCGCCTCACAGGGGACAATATCGAGGCCTATCTATCCCGGGTTATGGCGTTAACTGAAAACTATGACAATAAGAATCAATCTGTTGTTCGCTTCCTGCACCGGGAAATCGGCTTTGATACGCACTAGGATTCAATTTTTTTCGTCGCCGATATCGGTAATCGAACCAGAGGGACCTGCTTAAGGAATTCTAAATAGCTTGCTTTATATAGGACGATTGTCATAATAAAAAATAGAGCTTCATTATTGATTCAATAAAGCGAGTTGTGCAATGTTTGGAGACAATCCTCACGACGCCGAACTAAAGGCCAGTTGGGACAGCTTCTGCGACCAACTGAAGAGTTCCAGCGACTTGGTGTTTCGCGATACAACCCCCGCCCAGGATATCGACAGGGCGAAGGGCTTTCGCCTGTTAGCGCGCAATGTTTCCCTGGCGCTGCAGTTCTGCCTCGAAAACAACAATCCCGATTTCCCCGAGCTTCTTCACTATTTCGACCCGATTCGGAAACAAGGCGGAGACAACACTGATGCCCTTTACGTTGGGGCACCGATTAACGGTCAGCATACCTACCGCATTGCCGGCCAGCGCGGCAATGCACGGTTTTTTGCAGTGACCGTACTTGAAGATGGAAATACTCCCTGGGGCGGGGCGGTGGTCGGCAATATGATTGACAGCGAAATACAGGTAGAAGAGGACGGCAGTTTCGAGATTATCCTAAGTCCGAATGAGCATGAGGGGAACTGGATTAAAACCACGCCGGGCAGCTGGCGCGTGACTTTCCGACAGTTTTTCGCCGATTGGGAAAACGAACAGCCTATGATCGCTCGCATCGACCGCTTGGGTGAGTTGAATCACGATCCCACTATTACTCCCGAACAGATCGAGCAGGGTCTTGCCGATTCGGCGGCGTGGGTACGCGACTCAACACTCTACTGGGCGACCATGATCGACAAATGGAAAGTACAACCCAACCTCTTTCTCTCCTATCGCCAGCTGGACGACAACCCGATTGATGCGACACCTGGCGGTGAACCCCTGATTTGTTACTGGCAGGTTCCCAAGGGAGAGGTACTGGTGGTTCGTGTTACGCCGCCAAAGGCCGACTACTGGGCCGTTGAGTTTGGCAACTACTGGTGGGAGACCATGGATTACCGTTACAGATTGTGCAGTACCAATTGTCACCACGCGGTTTTGGAGGACAGCGGTGAGCTGTTGCTGGTGGTCGCCCATGACGATCCAGGTGTCCCAAATTGGTTGGACCCTTC
>JBGCGJ010000025.1:0-46418 GCA_045110675.1 Halioglobus sp.
CTGCCGTAGATCTATTCCACAAGCCCAGCGTCTGATCGACTATATGGAAATGGCTCTGGTTGAGCTCGAAGTCGCAGCGTGTATTGCGATACCCAAAACCAACGAAAAGCTGAAAACAAGATCGACGGCGAAAGCGAAAACCAAAAGTAAAAACAAAACCAAGGCAAAAGCTAAACCGAGGGTAGCCGCGAAATCCAGGACAGCATCAAAACCCAAAGTGAGTGCCAAACCTAAGTCAGTATCCAAGCCCAAATTAGCCGCCAAAGCGAAAACAAAAAAAAAAAAAAAAAAAACGGGCAAATGACAGTTCTGATGGTGATCTTGGCGCGTCTAAATTGACCGTGGTTCGCCCCACTAAGGTAGTCGAATTATCAACGCAGCACCGGAAACTCCATACCGGGTTCTCGACCCTGAAGTCATAGAGAACCCCTATTCGTTCTACTCGGCTTTACTGAATAACGCTCCGGTGTATCAGGTACCCGACACATCGGTTTATCTAGTCTCTTCCTGGCAGCTGATTCACCAAGTGTTAAAAAATCAGCAGGACTACTCCGCCAATCTCACCGGCATTTTGATTACCGGTGCCAATGGAAACCCACAGCTATTCGATTTGAGTCAGTTTGGCGGAAGCATAGACGCCATCGCCAATGCTGATGAACCTTTCCACGCAGTGCATCGCAAACTCGTTATGCCGGCGCTTAGCTCCCGCAAAGTGGCAGCCATGGAAGTGGAGGTCCGAAACTGGGCGGTGGAACGTATTGAGAAGTTGATTTCCAAGGGGGGCGGAGAGTGCATTGCCGAGTTGGCCAATGCCATTCCAGTGTTGGCCATGGCCAGACTCACCGGACTGCCACTGGAAGATCTCGATCAATTGCTGAGCTGGGCCTTTAGTGGAGGTGACATTTTAGCGGGCACCTGCACGCTCGAAGATTTGGCATCGCTAAGCGCCAGCACCACCGAGATGGCTGCCTATGTCGGTGTGCACTATGCCATAGCCGCTAGAAAACAACGAGATGAGGAGCCAACCGAGCATGTTCTGGGGGAGCTCGTCAGAGGTGTCAGTCAGGGGTTGATTTCTGAGCGCGACGCCATCTCCATAATGATCGTTCTGATAGGAGCAGCCGGCGAGTCAACCTCAAGTCTAATAGGAAGCGCTGTTCGCCTGCTGGCGCAAGACCCTGACATGCAACAGCAGCTCCGCGATAACCCGAAATTAATCGATAAATTCGTCGACGAAGTTGTACGTCTGGAATCTCCTTTCAAAGGTCATTATCGGGTTGTGCTCAATGAAACCCGACTGGGGGGTATAACCCTCCCAAAAGAAGCGCGAGTCTACTTGCTCTGGGCGGCAGCCAATCGCGACCCCAGTGTCTTTCAAGCGCCCGAAGAACTCGATCTGGAGCGACAAGATTCCAGCGCCAACCTGGGTTTCGGTCACGGCATACATTTTTGCGTTGGCGCCCGCCTGGCTCAAATGGAAAGCAGGGTGATACTCGAAGAACTTCTCAAAAAAGTTGCATCCTTTTCGCTGGATGACAAGTATCCTGTGCGCCATACATCCAGTATTTTTGTACGTCGCCTGAATGAACTCCAGCTGAAATTTTAAGGACACCGATGAAACCCGTTACTTTCTACGGATCTCCTCTGTCACTGTATACAGGCCGAGCCAGGCGCTATCTCATCAACAGCTCGATACGAAAACCGGCAAAACAATCTGGAAAACTGGACATAAGATTTTGAGTGGCCGATCGTTTGACTGACAATTCAAGAGAATCCAACACCCGCTTTTTCTCCCGTTATATTTTCCACCACAAGTGGTCGTATGGCCTGGGCATAGTGCTAATTTTCCTCACCAACTGGCTCGCGGTGAGCATTCCCGCCTATCTGGGTCAAAGCATAGACCTGCTGAGTGGGGTTGAGCAGGTCCAGAGCCAGGACGAACTCGTCCGGGTCATTGGCATAGTAATCGCTTTTGCACTTGCCATGGTGGTCACTCGCACAATATCCAGAATACTGTTCTTTAATCCGGGAAGAGCAATAGAGCGTGAGCTAAAAGATGACGCCTTTGCCAAACTCACCCATATGCAGCCCGACTTTTACCAAGGGCATGCGTCGGGGACGCTAATTTCCATAGTTAACAATGACGTCAACGGGGTTCGCGCACTCGCCGGCGTTGTGATGTTGCAAGTGTTCAATATTGTCTTTGCTCTCTCACTGACGCCACTGAAGATGTATCAGATATCCCCCGCGCTCACTTTGTACTGCGTGTTGCCAGTACTAGTGACGTTCGCCATCGCCCACAAGGGCATCGCCTTTATGCGCAAGATGATGAAGGAGCGAATGGTGGAACTTCAGGAGATGTCCTCCAAAACAGTCGGGTTTCTCAGTGGTGTGGAAGTTGTGCGCGCCCATGGAATACAACCTTGGGCCGAACAGGAGTTCGAGCGTGAAAACGTAAAGATTCGCGACCGCTCCCTGAGACTGGCAAAAGTGCGCACCATTGTACTGCCGGTCATTGCCTATACCGACCGCTTGTTGAAAGTCATGATATTGGCTATTGGTGGTGGATACCTCATAAAGGCACAACTCACTCTAGGAGAACTGACCGCATTTCTCTCTTATGCTTCACTGCTGGCAATGCCCTTTATTTCACTGGGAATGGTTCTGTCGGCCTGGCAAACCGGGATCGTCAGTCTGGAGAGTCTGCGCCGCATTCTCGACTTACCTGTTAACGAGCAAGACAAGACCCACCTACCCCTGGAGAAACAAGCACAGCTGTTTTCTAAAGGGATTCGAGTGAGGAACTTGAGCTACTGCTATCCAGGTACCGACACTCGCGTCTTAAGCAATATCAGTTTTGAAATCTCTCCCGGAGAGACTGTCGGGATTCTGGGTAAAGTCGGATCCGGGAAAAGCACCCTGGTCAACTGCTTGAACCGCTACCTCGAAGTGCCCCCTGGCACCGTGTACATCGATGAACAAGACATCACCGAACTCGCCCGCAAGGATTTGAGAAGCGCGGTAAGAACCATCACCCAGGATCCTTTTTTGTTCTCTGACACGGTTCTCGAGAATATTCAGTTCGGCTCTGCTGGCCTGGAAGACCCGCTGCCATTGGAACAGGCGCTTCAACAGAGCGACATGCTGAGCGAAGTTCAATTGTTTCCAGAACAGGAAAACACGCTGGTTGGGGAAAAGGGTATTTTGCTATCAGGTGGCCAAAAGCAGCGACTCAGCCTGGCCAGGGGGCTCTACACCCCTTGCAAGCTGATGGTGCTCGATAACGTACTGTCCGCAGTTGACAACGAAACAGAACGCTTTCTGCTCGACCAAATATTTAACAATGCTCGCTCCGCTAGCACTTTGATCGTTTCGCACCGTGCAACAGTATTGGAAAAGGTTCATAGCATCTTGGTTCTCGATGAAGGCTGTATCGTCGCTCGAGGGAGCCATACGGAATTACTCCAATCATCAGATTTATACAGGCAAACCTGGGAGCTTCAACAACGCGACGGGGGGAGCAGCGCATGAATACTTCAGCGCCTGAAACCGCGCCGGAGTCGACTTTCCACTGGTCCGTCGTGAGGCGCTTTCTCGGACATTTCAAACCCTACCGCAAACAAGTGATGCTGGGCTTGGCACTCATTCCGGTTTCCGTGGCGTTCAGTATATTGTTTCCCTGGCTGATCATGAAAATCATCGACGATCAGTTGGTGCCAGGGCACAGCGAGGGTTTGATGTTCGCCGCCCTCGCACTCGCCGGTGTTTTGGTGGGAAACTACATCGCCGATGCTGTCTTCAACTACTCCTTGCAATCGGCAGCTCAGCACGCCATCGGCGATATTCGCGCGGAGATGTTCAGCCGGGTATTACACTTTCCCCGACGCTATTTCGACAAAACTCCAATGGGAGTGACTCTCACTCGTTTGACCAGCGATCTCGAAGCCATTAGCGAGTCTTTTACCCAAGGCCTTCTAAGCATGGTGCGCGATGTTCTGGTGACTTTGGCGCTGCTGATTTTTCTGGCGTTTATCAGTTGGAAGCTCACCTTGGTGCTGTTGTTTATAGGCCCTCCTATTTACTACATCACCGAGATACTGCGTCGCCTATTGCGAGATGCATACTTGAACGCGCGAATCGTTCTCTCCCAGGGAACCGGCTACTTGCAAGAGTGTCTGAGCGGCATAAAAACAGTACAGCTATACAACGCGGAAGAGGATGTGCAGCGTCGCTACGGTAAGTACACACTGGGCTTTTACGATGCGCAGTCAAAATCCAACCTATACGACTCAGCGCTGTATTCCATCATAGAGGGGATTACCACCATCAGCATGGGGCTGATCATCTGGTACGGTTCAAAGGAAATCCTGGCGGCGAGTATTACTCTGGGAGTACTGGTTGGATTTATCAACACGCTGGATAAGATTTTCGTACCCATTAGAGACTTCACCTCACAGATGGCATCGATACAGCGCGCCTTTGCCGCCTTTGATCATATAGAGGAAATTTACGAGCAAGAAACCGAACTCGACGCTCAGCGACGCTCCAGCGATACCAGCTCAGGTCTTAGTGTCAAAGAGCGCGACGTTTTAACAAGTTTTCAACGCCTTGAATTTAAAGCCGTGAAGTTTCGCTACAACGAAGACGGACCGTACGTATTGAACGGAGTGTCATTTTGCCTGAGCAAAGGAGACAAAATTGCTCTGGTTGGCAGCACCGGCTCAGGAAAATCAACGATATTGCGACTGCTGACCAAGACCTACGATAACTACGAAGGCTCTATCACGCTGAACGGTATTGAACTCAGCCGTATCCCCAGATCTGAGGTCAGCCAGTTTTTCTCACTTATGCAGCAAGAAGTCTTTCTGTTCAATGAGAGTATCGAGTTCAATATCGGGCTGGGTCGGGACTCCAGCAACAAGAACGACGTTATCGAAGCAGCCAGGTACGTGTATGCCGACCAGTTTATCGAACGCTTGCCCGGGAAATACGACTTCAAACTGCTCGGTAACGGCAGTAATCTCTCCGCGGGCCAGAGTCAACTCATCGCCTTTGCGAGAGCGATAGCCGGTGGCAGCGAAGTGGTTATGCTCGACGAGGCAACAAGCTCCGTTGACTCGGTGACCGAGCGATTAATTCAGAAAGCGATTGATCATGTGTTCGAAGAGAAAACCGTTATCGCCATCGCACACAGATTGAGCACGATCCAACATTCCGACGAAATTCTGGTATTGGATGGCGGTGCAATCATCGAACGCGGCACGCACACCACCCTCCTCGCCCAAGCTGGCTTTTACGCCAATTTAGTTGAGGAGCTCAAAAGCGAATAGGCGACTCAGGACATTCCCAGGGAAAGGAGGTTCTCCAGTGGCCGATACAGTTCCTCAAGATAGGCGATGTCTTCCGGCTCTATGGTAATTTCCGTAGCCGCTACCAGATCATTCAATTGAGAGACTTTGGATACTCCCACTACCGGAGCGGTCACCGCCGGTTTACTCAACAGCCAGGCTATTGCGATTTGTGCAGGGGTTTTGCCGTACTTAGTCGATGTTTCCATCAATCTGTCCGCAATCAGAAAATCATTGTCGCCGCGATAGAGACCTTCAGTTCGCTTGCGATCGACCCCGGTGGAACGATTGGTGCTACCACCGTCAAAACCACCGCGATAAGCGCCTGCCAGTATGCCCCTCGCCAGGGGCGACCAGGGTGTAACCCCAACACCAGACTGCTCGCAATAGGGGTTCATTTCCCGCTCCTCCTCACGATAGATAAGATTGTAATGATTCTGCATGGAGATGAACTTTGCCCAACCATGACGCTCCGCGGTCATCTGCAGCTCGGCAAATTGCCAGGCGAACATCGAAGACCCACCGAGGTATAAAACCTTTCCCGCCTTAACAAGATCGTTAAGGGCTTCCACTGTCTCTTCAATAGGAACTGCAACATGCCAGGGTATACCGTGCGGATGGCGATGAATAATCAGCTGATCGACATAGTCCAGACCCAGGCGCTGCAGGCTGCGATCCACTCCCTCAACAATATGATTTCGGGAGAGGCCGCTCGAATTGGGATTGCTACCCATTGGCATCGCCACTTTGGTGGTGAGTACATAATCCTCGCGCGGCAACAGCTCCCTCAACAGGCTACCGACAATTTCCTCACAGGCACCCGTACCGTAGAAATCGGCGCAATCAAAGTAAAACAGTCCCGCGTCGATGGCTGCGAGAAATATTTCTCGGGACTCATCGATACCGAGAGTCCAGTCACCCTGGTGTCCCTGGCCGGGAATACCATGATTCATTGTTCCCAGACACAGCTGAGAAACCATAAGGCCACTGTTGCCTAACTGAACGGGGTTGAGCATGGGTGTTTCTCCTCGATTTGAGTGTATAGCTTTCAGGATCTTACTCGATTTTTGGTTTGGATAAATTAACTATACGCAAACTGAACTGTGTCCAGTCAAATCCATGGCAGTTAATTGAGGGGTAGCGCTTCATGTTGGGCTAGAATAGACAGTGAAACAGACAACAGACATCTATCATCAGCAGGCTTCCCTTTAGTCAGTTGAAATTAATGGAGAGCGAAAATGAGCAAATGGATCTATGCGCTGGGCATTTATGCGCTGACAAACCTCAGTGCCTGCAGCAATATCCACGGAACTACCCATCCAGCTTCTGCTGCTGACCTCATCATAAGCGGAGGTCCTATTGTCACAATGGATTCGGCTAATCCCGACGCCGAAGCGGTAGCTATTAAAGACGGCAAAATCATTGCTGTAGGTTCTCGAAAGAAAATCAATACCTACCGAGGTGCAAACAGCGAACAACTCGACCTCGCTGGACGAACACTTATACCGGGCTTCATCGACGGTCACAGCCATTTTTCCCAGGCGATTTCCGCCGCAAGCTGGGCCAATGTGTCCGGTGCGCCCGTGGGGGATACCAGCAGTATCGCAGATATTATTACCGAGGTTCAGGCACTCAAAACACGCAATGAAGTCAGCCCTGGCGAATGGCTGGTCGCCTATGGCTACGACGCTGATACGCTTTCCGACGACAGAAACATCAACCGGGATGATTTGGATACCGCATTTCCCGACAATCCCGTGGTGCTGATACACGTCTCCTTTCACGGCGCAGTGCTCAACAGCCAAGCCTTCGCCGCGATAGGCTACGATGAATCGACGCCGACACCTGAAGGGGGAATTATCGTCAGACGCGAAGACAGCAACGAGCCTCTGGGCCTTATTATGGAAACCGCCTGGTTCCCCGCCGCTGCTCACATCATGCAGCCTGACAAGGATCAGCGCCGAAAAAATCTGCTACGGGCTCAAAATTACTACGCATCGAATGGCGTCACGACCGCTCAGGATGGCGCTGCAAATACGGCGGATTTCAATCTGTACAAAGAAGCTGCTGCGCGAGGTGACTTAATTTTGGATTTGGTGGCATTGGGTTCTTTCGCGGAGGTCCCTGCCTTTATGGAGATGTACGGTGAGTACTCAAGCTACAAAAACCGATTAAAAATTGGCGGCATCAAACTTGTCACCGATGGCTCACCCCAAGGTAAGACAGCATTCTTTACCGAACCCTTCCTCACCGGTGGACCGGGTGGTGAAACCAACTGGCATGGCGAGCCGCTGCTACCAGCCGAGGAGTTTGAGCAAGTTCTCGCCGGAGTGTATCGCGCTGACATACCCGCCTTTATACACGCGAACGCTGATGCCGCTATTGATATGGTATTAAACGCACACAAAAAACACCGTGATCTGGCGAGTGAGAACATTAGAACAGTGATCATCCACTCCCAGTTTATGAGGCCCGACCAACTCGAGGCCTATGCGGAACTTAATATGGTGCCCTCTTTTTTCAGCAACCACGCTTTTTTCTGGGGAGACGTCCATGTCAAAAACCTTGGCGAGCAACGCGCGCATTTTTTGAGCCCGATGAAAACCGCCGCCGGCATGGGTATCCATTTCACCAATCACAGCGACTACATGGTGACGCCACTCAATCCTCTGTTCACGATGTGGTCGGCCGTCAACCGAATTTCTCGTTCAGGAAACATTATCGGTGCAGGCGAACGCATAAGCGCTGAACAAGCGCTAAAGAGTATCACCCTGGATGGTGCATGGCAGTATTTCGAAGAGGACAGTAAGGGCTCTATCACTGTTGGCAAGCTGGCAGACCTGGTTATCCTGGACGCCAATCCACTGACTGTAGAGCCAATGGATATCAAAAATATTAAAGTTGTCGCTACCTATAAGGAGGGGAAGAAGATTTACTGAGGAGTAGGTCGGGCCCCAATTCGATACCGGGTTCGAACTCCCAGCTTTCTCCATGCTCATTGATGGGTTTATAGTCCCGGCTGGGGCTCGGTATTGCCAGATGGCGGGCGGCTTCGCGATATAGGTCGGTTCGAAAAGTGCGTTGCACCAGAGACTTGATGTCTTCCTGGCTAAAGCATTTCCCCATCAAGTCACCCATCTGCGACAGCAGCCATTCCCCGTCAGAACGCCACGGGAACCCCGCCTGAAACCGTCCAAAGATATGAAAATGGGGCAAATTCTCTGCGCGGTCTCCTTTGCTAAAAACAAACTGTCCGGTCAGTGATGAATTCAGGATATCCGCAGAGAGATCAAGATAGTGGGGCTCAGACAGCACTGAAACTGCTTGAGCTCGGTTAAGAGGGTCCGCAAGCCAGTGACAAGACTCCATCAGCGCCAGGCGCAGACGTAAGTGAGATCCTGGGTTTTTGTGATGCCAGGGTTCAGTAACACCCAAAACCTTTTCTATACCGTTATTCCAGATCTGGTTTCCAGTGGCCTGCACAGCACCGACGCCCAACTGCACGGCCAAACTACCCCAGGGCTCACCCACACAAAAGCCATCGATAATACCTCTAGCAAGGCTATCCACCATCTGCTCCGGCGGTAAAACAATAATATTAACGTCTCGATCCGGATCGATATTTCCAGCCTTCAACCAATGGCGTAACAGTAAAATGTGACATGAGAACGTATGCGCTGCCGCAAGGGTTATCGGATTTGAATCGCTAGTAAGATAGTCGCCAAGAGCCGCGGCGGTTTCCAGTGCCCCGTGCCGGGCATCGGCACCACGTTCAGCAATCTGCTTCGATAGCGCCTGGCTCAATGTTATGGCATTGCCATTAAGACTCAGCGTCAAACCGGTTATCATATCGGCACGCATTCCGCCTACGCCCAGGGAGGTCGCTATCGGGAGTGGCGCCAGCATCTGTGCGGCGTCGAGCTCTCCAATAACTAACTTGTCGCGCACATTAGCCCATGAAACCTCCCTGTGTAGTTCAACGGCCAAACCGTACTTTTCATAGAGACCCAGGGATTGGGCCATAATGACAGCCGCGCTATCCGTCAATTTTAGAAAACCCAGTTTGAGGTTGCCTTTTTCTGCTGGTGGCAATCGCGCAGGTTCATTCATCCATTGGTTCCTCTTCGCTGGCTGCGTTCTACAATCTCAATCACTTCGCTTGCGGATTCTCCCAAGGTACGGTTCTTATCCATAGCCAGCTTACGCAGCGTATTGAAAGCCTCGTCTTCCGCGACGCCGTGCACGCGCATGAGCAGACCCTTGGCTTTTTCCACCAGCTTCCGTTCTGCTAATTGTCGTCGGGTTTTGTCGAGTTCCTCTCGCAGCATCCTGAACTGGGAGAACTGAGCAATCGCAATATCGATAGCGGCGCGCACTCTGGTCGGACTGATACCCTCAGACTGATACGCGGTAACACCGGCGCCAATCGCATCGTTAATAAAGCTTTTGTCTCCCGCCTCGGAAAACATAACGACGGGACGGGGGTTATGGGCCGAAGCGATAGTAAGACTTTCAAGCACGTCGCGATCCGGAGAGTCCAGGGCGATGATGACCACATCCGGCTCCTGCTGAGCCATCTGGTACAGCAAACCCGACGCGGTAGGAATAATGGAAAGCACCTCAAATCCGACTTCCCGCAACTGGCTTTCGACGGCAGCAGCGCGAGACAGATCGTCATCGACGATGATGACTCGCAGCGGAGATTTAGATTCTGATGCAAATTCTTGTGACACGAACATTTTTACGCTGAGGAGCTTAGCAAGTTCCTCAGCGAGCTCTGATCTGTCAGATCTTAAAGTTGATGCTTAGCCATGCCTTGTCCGTATCCGAGTAACGCGATTTGTCATCCGAAGAAAAGCTGGCATATTTTAACTGCAGGCTGAGATTTTTACTCGCCGGCCAGGTTGCGACCAAATCAATCTCTGAACCGAAGTCTGCACTGGAATCTTCCGCTTGAAAATCGTGATAGAAGGCCCCCAACTTTACTGGCCCCACCGCACCTAGCAATCCAACATAGGTGTCTTCAATGCCATCGCCAGGGGTAACCAGAAATTTGTCAGCCCAGCCCTGGAACTTGTGGAGCGTAGCGAGAGGAGTTTTAAACCCTACACCATTATCCGCAGCCAAGACCTCTCGACCCAACTTAGCAGTCACACCTGAAAAGGCCATGGCACCTTCCAGCATGTAGAAGTCGGTATCATAATCCAAGGGGCTGTCACCCGCATCAGACTGAGTTGCATAGGAGGCCTTGGCGCTGAAAGGCCCAAATTTACCCGAGTATTCGAGACCATAGGTATCTGTTGAATTGCCAACAGACCTACCAGCGGGATAAGCGCCACGCTCATCAATGTCTAGCGCGTAGACAAATGCACTAAGCGTATGATTCACGGAAAACATGTAGTCCGCTTTAAAAAAATGGTTCTCACCACCCCAATTGGCCGGTTGGGCCGCACGGTCATCCGGCCCGAAAATTCGATTTACATTGTAGACATAGGCGTAATCGATCGTAATTCCGCTCTTGCCTTTATACATTGCTCGAAAGCCATCGTAAGTCTGTTCGTTCTGGCGCCATGCAACGCCGCCGATAAACCGCTGCCCAGAGTGAACGATTCGCTGCCTACCGTAGGTACCGGAGACGTCCTGTGAAGCATATTTTATCCACGCCTGATTGACCTCGGTACCCTCTGGATCGGCCACAACAGGAAACGAGCCATTGCCATTAGCAGTAGAGTTGTAGTCGTCACTGCCGATTTCGGTAATATCATCGAATTCTGTTAGAAAAGAGAAACCTTCGTAGGCCGCTGAGGCAAACGTCAGCCGCGAACGCAACGTGGAGGCGTCTGCGTCCTCACTGAAATTACCGTCATCGACAAACTCGTACCGGTAGCGAAAATTGAACGATGTCTTGCCGTCGGTAAACATACTTTTAAAGTCATCAGGAGCAGATTCCTCTGCGTAAACCGGTGTCACACAGACGCATACTAGAGCAGTGGTCAGTAGCGAACGAACGGTGAATGATACGATCATGTTAGTACTCCGAAAGAACGACAAAAACCCGTACATACCATCTCGGCGTCGAGATGGATGAACAGGCTTCATTGCCGTGAAATAAGTTAGTGGAACACATCCTATACAGCAATTTCCGGGCCAACTGCCCGGATAACCACAATATTCATGCTGTCGGAGTATCATAGTGCCTTTACCAAACAGGAATTGTGCAGCATTGGTGCATTGCTGCACGCATAGGGTGATTATATAGGACTAGAGACGCGCCTCAGGCTGCTTCAATTTTTTTATGCACAGTCAAAAGTGCGTTAAGTTCGGGGATACAGGAGCCGCAGTTGGTTCCGCATTGCAATTGCTTACCCAAACCTTCGACCGATCCGACTCCTCCTTCGATGGCCTCGACAATACGATCCTCCGAGACTTTAAAACAACTGCAAATTCGTCGTCCGCTGGCACGCTGTTGATAAGCGTCACCAGCCAGTATGGACCAATAGGACTCCCCGAGACGACTCATTTCCGCCAGGCCCTGCAACCAGGTGGGGCTGGGAAGAGCTCGCCTGTCGACATGACTGTAGATGACAAGTTCGAGTTGTTGATCACTGTAGCAAACGAAGCGCTCGTCAGCACAAGTGGCGTCACAAAAGTGTTCATAGGCTTGCGCTGGACCGCTCTCCGACAAACGTTTATCCATGACAAACTGCTGCCAATTGACCCTGTCGGTTACAGCTATCTCATAGATATGACAACCGATGCTGGCTGCGGGGGTTCGATTCCAAAAAATGAACGAACTGCAGTCAACAAGGCTGCGACTGAGAATAATCGCCCACTGTGCCGTTTCAATTTTCTGAATAGCCGCTGGTGTACACTTAAATTCAGGCTGGCCGGAAACAGCGTCGGTTATTGGTTTGACCAGCGCGTCAACGCGCGCATTGCTGGCATATTGACCACTCCAATGGATCGGAGCAAACAACGCTGCGGGATCCATACCGGCATCTGTCACCAGAATGGCGTCGATATTACCCAGCTCAGTAGTGACACGAACCAAATCCCCATCTGCCAATCCATTGTTCTTGGCCGTAACAGGATGAGTACTGACGAAAGGCTGACCGATATGCTCCAATAATCTGGAGGCACGCGCGGTGCGCGTCATGGTGTGCCACTGATCGCGAATTCGCCCGGTATTAAGAATAAGCGGGTAGCTCGAATTGCCTGTCTGTTGGGGCAATCTGGCTGTCGATACGAGGAACTGCGCCTTGCCACTTGCCGTAAAGAAACGGTGGTCGCAAAAAAGTCGTTGGCTGCCCTGTGGACTGGTATCGCTCACCGGCCATTGTATCGGCGTCAGACTATCGTATTCCTGTTCGCTCAGTTCGCTCAAGCGCTCTATATTGAACACTCTGGATCCGTCATTTTCGAAGCCGCTCAGAGCGGCATGCTCAACAAAAATATCTCGTGCTTGGGAGTAATCAAACGCTCGCGCGAATCCCATTTTTTGAGCGACCTGCGATACGATCCACCAATCCGGTCGTGCTTGTCCAGGTGCCAGACGCATGCCCCGTTGACGAGAAATTCGTCGCTCGGAATTAGTCACCGTACCCGATTTCTCTCCCCAATCACAGGCGGGCAGTAATATGTTGGCGGTCGAAGTAGTGTCTGTTACCGCAACACAATCAGATACTATCACTGTGTCGCACTTTTCCAGAGCGGCCTTCACCCGGTCAGCATCAGGCATGCTGACCGCCGGGTTGGTTCCCATAATCCAGATGGCTTTGATTTTGCCCCGTTCGACGGCATCGAATAGGTCCACCGCCTTCAGGCCCGGCTTATTGCTGGTGCTGCATGTGTTCCAGAATCTACCAACTGTCGCAATGTTTTCTTCAGTGTAATCCATATGAGCAGCAAGCATATTCGCCAACCCACCCACTTCACGCCCACCCATTGCGTTGGGCTGCCCTGTAATAGAAAAGGGTCCGGCTCCGACTTTCCCAATGCGTCCAGTCGCCAAATGGCAATTGATAATGGCGTTGCACTTGTCGGTACCTGTCGCTGACTGATTAATACCCTGGGAGTAAAAAGTCACGGTTTTCTCAGTAGCGGAGTACCAACCAAAAAAAGTCGTCAGTGCGTCTATGCTCAACCCGCTTTCTTTGGCCACTTGTTCCAGACTCAACAAAGCCGCTTGTGCGATCGCTTGATCGAATCCTTCGGTGAACTTATCAATAAACTCCCGGTCAATTGCCTCTTCGCTGACGAGATAAGCCAGCAAACCCTGGAAAACAAAATTGTCTGCTCCGGGCGCTACCGGCAAATGCAAATCGGCTACATCACAGGTGGCCGTACGACGTGGATCGATGACAACCACTCTGAGTTTTGGATTACTACGTTTGGCTTCTACAATCCGGCGATATAAAACCGGGTGAGTCCACGCAGCATTCGACCCAGTTAGAACAATGAGCTCGCTTTGCTCTAGATCCTCATAGCTACATGGTACCGCATCAGCACCAAACGCTCTTTTATAACCGGCAACGGCGGATGACATGCACAAGCGCGAATTGGTGTCGACATTTCCTGTTCCGATAAACCCTTTGGCTAATTTATTGGCAACATAATAGTCTTCAGTTAATAACTGTCCGGATAAATAAAACGCGATGGCTTCTGCACCGTGTGCGTCGCGAACATCGCCTAATTTCTGCGCTACCGTTTCTAGCGCTGTCGTCCAGTCTGTCTGCTGGCCTTCTACGACAGGATGCAACAACCGGCCCTCGGTACCACTGGTTTCGTGTAGAGCGGAACCTTTGACGCACAGCTTTCCAAAGTTGGCGGGATGAGCTTTATCTCCGGAGACAGCAATAATATCGCCGTCTCTAAGTGTCGCTTCAACACCGCACCCTACACCGCAATAGGGACAAGTCGTTTTTACTTTGAGCTCTGAACTCATTTCCTAAGGTGTTTCCAGACAGACGGAGCCATTCAATAAGGCGACCTCGTATGTGCCTACACTTACCTTATCATCCTCAAGGCAGGAACCTGTTTGCAAATCAAAATGCTGTTTATACAACGGAGATGCCACGACAAACCGCTCGCCCATACTGCCAACAATTCCCCGGGAAAGAACGTTAGCCCTACCGATAGGATCCCAATTGCTCAGTGCAAATATCTGCTGATCTGTCTGTGGCAGATAGAACAGCGCAACCTGCTCACCCTGCAACAGCACGCAGACACCTGAGCCTGAGACTAAATCGGAAGCATCACAAACCTTAAGAACCTTGGTGCTTTTGACCAATTGCATTGTCATTTTCGCGTTACCCCGCTTTCTTAATGAGGGACGCCAGCTCTTGCTCCGTAGCGGGGCGCGGTTGACCCCGCTCCTGCACGAACACGACTCGTTCATCTGCCGCCTTTGAATTAACAAACTGGCGGAAGCGCTGAAGTTTCTCTGGGTCCTCGATTGTCGTCTTCCACTCACATTGATAAGTACCAACAATGCTATTCATTTGCGCTTCAAGCTCTGCTGCCAAACCCAAGGAATCCTCAATAACAACTTGTTGAAGGTAGTCCAGACCACCGGCCAAATTATCCATCCATACCGAAGTTCGCTGCAAACGATCCGCAGTGCGAATATAGAACATCAAAAATCGATCGATATACCGAATCAGTGTTTCGTCATCCAAATCGGTGGCAAACAAATCGCCATGACGAGGACGCATTCCTCCATTACCGGCCACGTACAGATTCCAGCCTTTTTCTGTGGCTATAATTCCAAAGTCTTTTGATTGCGCTTCGGCGCACTCTCGGGTGCACCCCGAAACCGCCGACTTGAGTTTGTGAGGCGATCGGAGCCCCTTGTAACGATCTTCAATGTAGATCGCCATGGCAACACTATCTTGCACACCATAGCGACACCAGGTACTGCCAACACAGGATTTTACCGTTCTCAGAGACTTGCCATAGGCATGCCCTGTCTCAAATCCAGCATCGATCAACTCTTTCCAGATGTCCGGCAGTTGCGTCACCGTAGCGCCGAACAGATCAATGCGCTGCCCTCCGGTTATTTTGCTATAGAGCTGATACTTTTTCGCGACCTGGCCCAACACGATCAATTTATCCGGGGTAATTTCGCCACCAGCCACTCGGGGCACGACGGAATAGGTGCCGTTCTTTTGCATATTTGCCAGAAAAGTGTCATTGGTGTCTTGCAAGCCGACGTGCTCGTCTTTGAGGATGTAGTCATTCCAAAGCGACGCGAGGATCGAGGCCACGGTGGGCTTGCAGATATCACACCCCAGACCGGTGCCGTGTTTTTCGATCAGCTGATCAAAACTGGTAATAGACTCCACTTTAATGATGTTGAATAAATCCTGGCGGGTGAAACTGAAATGCTCACACAGCGATCTATTGACCTCCAAACCTCGCGCGTCCATTTCCAGATCCACAAGGTTTTTTAGCAGCGCCGAGCAACCGCCGCAGCCGGTACTGGCTGCAGTGGTGGACTTCACATCGGCCAATGAGGCACAACCGCCGTCTATTGCCGCAATGATGTCGCCCTTACTCACATTGTGGCAGGAGCAGATAGTTGCGGTAGCCGGAAGTGATCCAACTCCCAGTGTGGGAGCCGCTCCCGCGTTATAAGGCAAAATCAGCGTCGCAGGATCCTCTGGTAAATCAATTGCATTTAGAAAATACTGCAGAAGCGTGTCATAATCCGAACAGTCTCCAACCAGCACGGCTCCCAACAGCTTCTTGCCGTCAGAACTGACGTTAATTCGTTTGTATACTTCGATTCGTTCGTCACAAAAAGTAAACGTTAGCGCCCCTTCCGTCTTGCCGTGGGCATCGCCAATGGATCCGACGTCTACACCCAATAGTTTCAGCTTGGTGCTCATGTCTGCGCCCTGGAATGCTATCTTCTCCTCAGACAGTTGGCTAGCCGCCGCCTCTGCCATGCGATATCCAGGCGCAACCAGACCAAATATTCTGCCACCAAAAAGCGCGCACTCTCCGATGGCGAAAATATCCGAATCACTGGTTTTACAGTGATAGTCGATCTCTATACCGCCGCGTTCTCCTACGGCGAGTTCGGCATCTCGCGCCAGTTGATCGCTGGGACGAATACCGGCAGAAAAAACGATCAGATCAGTTTCCAGACTCTCGCCATCGGCAAATTTCATGATCAGGCGAGTGCTGCCCTCGACGTTTTCTTCGATGACCTCCGTGGCCTTACTGGTATGAACCTGCACATCCAGCGCTTCAATTTTACGTCTCAGCATTCCGCTGCCACCGCCGTCCAATTGCACACCCATTAGACCCGGCGCGAATTCTACTACATGTGTTTGCAGACCAATATTCTTCAGCGCATTGGCTGCCTCAAGGCCCAGTAATCCACCACCGACGACCACACCCACTTTGGCATTTTTGGCTTGCGCCTTGATCATGCCCAGATCATCGATCGTTCGATACACCAGGCATGCTGGATTATCGTTACCCGGTACAGGCGGAACAAAGGGGTAGGAACCGGTTGCAAGCACCAGCTTATCGTAGGGATACTCGAGACCATTTTGAGTAATCACCGTTTTATTGGCGCGATCAATACGGGCAGCCGGATCTCCGAAACTCAATTCAACACCAAGACTTTCATAGTGCTCACGGGTGGTGAGTGCAAGCTCTTCAGGTGCTCTGCCGGAAAAGAACTCCGACAAATGGACACGGTCGTAGGCGGGCCGTGGCTCGCCGCCAATAACAGTGATGGCCGCATCAACGTCAGAGGCTGCCAGGGCTTCAACATAGTGGTGACCAACCATGCCATTCCCAAGAACTAGTATTTTTTTCACAGCAAATGATTCCTTAGAATTTTTCAAAGAGATTTCAGGCCGCCGCAATATCCGAAACGGTTTTATAGTCAGCGGTGTCAACAAGTTCTTCAGCCGCAGCGACAGTTCTGTGTGTGCTCGCCGGAGCTTCCTTCACGGCAGGATTCAAATGTTTTTCGTACAGGAACCGCAAAACGCTCTGCCGATAAGCATTAAAGTCGGCATCCTGCGCCAATTGGACCCTATCGCGAGGACGAGGTAGTGCTATCGTCAATATCTCCCCGATGGTCGCCGCGGGACCGTTGGTCATCATTACGATACGATCGGAGAGTAGGACAGCTTCGTCGACGTCATGTGTAATCATAATGACCGTATTGCCCAGCTGTTGCTGAATACCCATTAGTGAGTCCTGCAAGTGCGCGCGCGTCAGAGCATCCAGCGCTCCAAAGGGCTCGTCCATCAGCAGAACTTTGGGTTGCATCGCCAAACAGCGGGCAATCCCTATGCGCTGTTTCATCCCACCGGATAGTTCACCAGGCAACTTCCCTGCGGCATGATCCATCTGGACCAAGGCCAAATTGTGCTCAATCCACTCGCGTATTTCACCTTTGGTCTTGCTGCCTTTAAAAACACATTTCACTGCAAGTTCTATATTTTGATAAGCGGTCAACCAGGGCAACAGCGCGTGATTTTGAAAAACCACGGCCCGGTCCGGACCCGGTTCACGCACTTCTTTCTCCTCCAAAATAACCCCGCCTTCCGTCGCCTGGTGCAAGCCTGCAACAATGTTCATGACAGTCGACTTGCCGCAGCCGGAATGACCAATCAGTGAAATAAATTCGCCCTTTTGGATTGATAGATTCACGTCTTGCAGCGCGCGAAAGGGCTCGCCGTCGGTTGGAAACTCGATACCTACCTGTGTCAACTCAAGATATTTATTGCTCATTACTACAACCTCTTAGTTTTCGGGCACACTGATTGAACGACTAGCGAAGTGTTGCCTGCTTGTCCCATGAAAGACGTTTCTGCAACGCCAACATAAGGCGGTCTAGAAAAAATCCGATGATGCCAATCACCAGAACTGCGACCATGATTCTTCCGAGCGAATTCGACGAGCCATTTTGAAATTCGTCCCAGATAAACTTCCCCAGCCCGGGGTTTTGCGCCAGCATTTCCGCTGCTATCAAAACCATCCACCCCGTAGCCAATGAGAGTCTTAAACCCGTAAAAATCAGCGGCAAGGCCGAGGGAAGAACTATCGTTTTGACATGAACTAGCGAACCAAGTCGAAGCACCCGACTGACATTAATCAAATCTTTGTCGATGCTGTTCACGCCGACGATGGTGTTAATTACGGTCGGCCACAGACAGCATAGAGCCACGGTAAAAGCGGAAGTTAGAAACGCCTTTTCAAACATCGGATCATCAGAAACATAAAGCGCCGACACCACCATGGTCACCAATGGCAGCCACGCAAGTGGGGACACCGGTTTGAATATCTGAATTATGGGATTGGCGCACTGGTAGGCTTTCTCGCTCAGTCCGCAAACAATACCCAGAGGAATGGCGATGACCGACGCTACAAAAAACCCGAAGGCGACCGTGTATAGGCTGGTAAAGATTTGATCGAGGAAAGTTGCTTTTCCCGTGTAGGTCCTGATTTTTATCTTTGCATCCGGGTTTTCGCTGAGTTTTTTCGCATTCCTCTTTTCCTGCCGCTCGTAGAAAGCCGCCTCTTTGCCACGCTCTTCGCGATGCTCCACTATCAAATTGGCGGACTGTTCCCACACTTGAACCGGCCCCGGAAACTGGCCTAGGGAAGTCACAATACTGCTGGCGCTGGCATGCCAAAAAAGTAAAAAACACACGATCCCAATCAATGGCAACACAGCGGCCTTAACTGCGCTGTTCACGACATATACGAGGTTTTTGATACTGGGCCAGCTCGAAAAACTGGCGGTGTTTGTGGCTTCCATTTCTAATTCCGATTGTTAGCTAGCTAAAGTCTTCTCTGAACTACTGGTGAATTTTTGTTTCAGTGAAACGGATAGATCGTGAGATCTATCCGGTTTGATATCCACTATAAAATCTGGTCTTTCAGACCAATGGGGAATTTTTTGAGATAGGCGTTTGGCGCAGTTCCGTCATAGACAATATTGTCGATGAAGTGCGTTTGCGGATCGCGAAAGCCAGACTCAGATTCGAAACCTGGAAACTCTGACGCTTTCATCAGGCCTTCTGCAACAAGCTCTTTGGCAGCGGTCATGTAAATGTCTGGCCGGTAGACGGACTTGGCCAGATCAAAGTACCAATCATCACTTTTGGGTTCCGAAATTTGACCCCATCGACGCATCTGAGTCAGATACCACACCGCATCGGAGTAGTAGGGATAGGTAGCGAAGTAGCGGAAGAACACATTGAAATCTGGAACTTCACGCTTGTCTCCCTTCTCGTATTCAAACGTTCCGGTCATGCTGTTCGCAATAACGTCATAATCTGCGCCGACATACTTGCTTTCAGAGAGAATTTTGACCGCAGCCGGACGATTGGCATTGTCGTTCGCATCCAGCCACTTGGCAGCTCTAAGCAACGCCTTTACCACTCTAATCGTGGTATTGGGATATTTCTCCGCGAACTCCTTGGTGATGCCAAACACTTTTTCCGGATTGTTCTTCCAGATTTCGTAGTCGGTAATGACCGGGACTCCAATACCCTTGAATACTGCTTGCTGGTTCCACGGCTCACCTACGCAGTAACCATGGATGGTTCCCGCTTCCAGGGTTGAGGGCATTTGCGGTGGAGGCGTTACCGACAACAGTGCTTGCGCATCAATGGTGCCACTGGTGTCGCCCTTATGAGGAGCGTAAAAACCCGGATGAATATCACCGGCCGCTAACCAATAGCGCAATTCATAATTGTGGGTTGAAACAGGGAATACCATTCCCATTTTGAACTGCTCACCTTCGTCGCGCATCGCATCAACAACCGGTTTAAGGGAATCGGCTTTAATCGGATGGACAGGCTTCCCGCCCTCATGGGGTATATTTTTCTTCATCTCCTTCCAGACATCGTTTGAAACGGTGATTCCATTACCGTTTAGATCCATGCTGAAAGGAGTAATGATGTGGGCTTTCGTTCCGTAGCCCATGGTGGCGGCCAGAGGCTGGCCCGCCAGCATATGCGCACCGTCCAATTTGCCGTCAATAACGCCATCCAAAAGAACCTTCCAATTGGCTTGCGCCTCGATCGTTACGTACAGGCCCTCGTCTTCAAAATACCCATTTTCATAGGCGATAGCGATAGGTGCCATATCTGTGAGTTTGATAAAACCAAATCTCAATTCATCCTTTTCTGGCTCCCCAACCTCAGCGTTGGCAAGAAGAGGTAGTGCGGCGACCGCAACACCGACAATACAGCGTCGCAGAGATAGGCCGTATCGGCGAATCGTTTGGATCGATTTCATGGTGTGGATTCCTCCTTAAAAAATAGCGGCGCAAAAAAAACCCATCGAAAGTTCTTCTTGCGAAGAGTTCCGATAGGCTCCATTGCCCAATAGCAGCAAACTGAACTGTGTTAATGCTGTGTTACGTTAAGCTATACAATAAGCGTGCCACTTTCGGACAGAACGTTTAAACGTGGCGTTAACCGCCTTGGGGAACTAGATAGAAGGTGTGAATAGAAGGAATAAAGTCCCAATTTGAGTGCTTACCTTCAACAGGGCGCACCGTTGTGGTGCAAAAAAACTTTAACCGGGACGAAAATCCGCGCCAGGAAATCCTGGTGAGATCACTTTCAGATAGGGGTATCGAGACTTCAGGGCCTGGCAAATAACCTCGGTAACTCTGAGTCGTCAGCCTTCAGTACGCGATCCAACCACTGGTGAAAGTTCTGCCCGCCCGCTTCATTGCGCCCAAACATCACATGCTCTTTTGTTCCAGTTTTCAAAGCTTGCTGTTGCCTCAAACCAGTTGCGTAGTCTTCTGACTCAACCACAAACTTGAGGAAATCAAATTGCTCATGTGCGGCTTTTTCCACTTCGGGGTCGTCGGGAAGGTTTTCCATGAGATAGTTTTGCACTGTTATGGACTCCCCTACCTTCTCACCGGGGAATAGTTGAGAAATTAATACACCCCGTCCGCCGCCATCAAAGGAAGCGATAGACACGTGGGGAAAAATTGTCCATACGCCCAAAACCAGCCTGTCGGTGGGCCATTCCGGTTCCGGTTGATCCATAAAGTCTTTTAGCGTGATATCGGGCGAACTCACTCGCTGGTGAGGCCCCCAGGAGTAATAGAGCGCCTGACTGGAAAAATCCGGGCCAAAGGTATCCTTGTGCAGAATGGGCAGATGGTAAAAATCCAGGTAACCATCGTAAGCAATTTTCCAGTTGGGTCCCTGCACGGTCCGCTGAGAAAACAGTTTCCAATTGCTAAAGTCGAAATGCGCGAGCATATCGTCATAGCCACACAGAAACTTTTCTATATCCAGGGTGGAATCAGGATTAGGGACAACCCAGATCAACCCCGCTTTTTCCAACACGGGTAATGCGCGAAGACCGTTGGAAGATTTATCGAGCTCGCCAAATTCCTTAGCGTTGTATATGCCGGTAAGCTCGCCGGCAGTATTGTAGTTCCAGGCGTGATAGGGGCAGGTAAAACGGTGAGTATTGCCACAGCCCTCGGTCATAATGACGGAACCGCGGTGGCTGCACATATTCAAAAAGGCGCGCAGTTCACCGTCTTTGCCCCGGCTGATAATAATCGGCACACCCGCTGCTGAGATCGCTTTGTAATCTCCGGGACTGGCCAATTCGCAGCTCGCAGCCAACATCAACGGCAAACGCTTAAAGACTTGTTTCATCTCTAACGTAAAACGTTCCTCATCGTAATAGTGTTCGGCGGGAACGTTGGCAATACTTTCCGCTTGATCGATGGTGCCAGCCTCGGCGTGTTGGACATTATGACGGGCCATCTCTACTAATTGTGCGCGACTCATGGGGCACTCCAAATAAAACCGGATGATTTGATTGTTTTATTGTATTGGATACTGACCAGGTTGCAAGCGGGACGGTTAAACACTGTGCCCCTGAGGCCACTTGGCTATCCAAGTGGCAGAGAAAACTGGAAATAAGGTGTGGAAGTCATTCGCCAAAAGACCCCAACGACTATTTATCACGCTTGCGCAAGTGGAACTCAAAGGCCTCCCGATCGCTGCCATAGCGATTGTTGATCCACAGGATCAGCATGCCTTCAACCCACCGGGCGTTCTCGACGCCACCCAGATCGATAGCTTCAAGGCCCATACCCTCAACTAGCTCAGCCACGGTCTTCTTGGCCTCATCGCTGTTGCCGACCAGCGGAATAGTTACGGGGCCACCAGACTCACCGGGGTCAATCATGGTTTGCCAATTCAGAGTGTTAAATGCTTTTACGACAAATGCATTGGGTGCCGCCGCCTGAATTATCTTGGTATTCGAAGAGGCGACTCCGTGCTTCAAACTTTTTCCCGACTCTACAAGCGGGTTGGTGGGGTCGATAATAATCTTTCCGGACAAATCCCCCAGCCCCCTGGTAATGTCCTCAACAAGCAAACCCGGAACCGCCAGCACAACAATGTCGGCTTGGCTTGCCGCCGCACCCGGCGTCATTGCCTGCGCACCATGACCTGTTACCGCCACCAGATCCAGGACGGTTTTTTTGCTGGGCTTACGCGATCCGTAAATGATTTTGTGCCCCTGAAGGGCAAACTCCGGGCCAAGTGCGGAGGCGACGTCGCCGCTTCCAATTACCGCTATCGTGTCGGCCTGGGTAATGTTTATGGCGATAAGTAAAAATGTGGCGAGGATTGTTTTAGCAAAATTCATGGCAGCACCTTCGACATTTGGATTGCGTTGTCGAGGATAATGTCAGTATCAAGGCAATTGGTCTACGAAAATTCGCGCCGAAAATAGGGAAAGAATTTAGCCCTAGAGCTAATGACCACTGATCGCGCGGGCCCGCAATACCTTACTGCGCTTGTCCTCACCATCGTGGCTCCAACCCGGAGCGAAAAAGATGTACTTCAACTTATCCTGCCAACGCTGCGCTCTACACACATCGCGCCAGATCGCCCGATACTCATGGGTGGCAACGTCCAAAGGTCGATAAGAAGTAATGTTTTCTGTCAATCCATAGCGCGGAGGATCACTGGGGTGTTCGGCGGAAAAAGAGCCAAACAACTTATCCCAAAGGATAAATACGCCCGCATGATTACAGTCAAGGTAGCGCAGATTCGAAGCGTGATGCACGCGGTGATGGGAGGGAGTATTCAGGCAATACTCAATCGGCCGGGGAAGGCGATCAACGAGTTCCGTGTGCACCCAGAATTGGTAAAACAGATTGATGCTCATCATCATAAATATCATCAGCGCATCGAATCCCAGTAATGGCAGGGGAATCCAAAACAGGTATTTGTGAATACGCTCCCCAACACCCTGACGCAAGGCCGTGGCGTAATTCATCTTGATCGCCGAGTGATGGCTGACATGGCCCGCCCAAAACAGCCTCACCTGGTGATTGAGGCGATGCATCCAATAGTAAATAAAGTCGTCGAGAACAAACAGTAGGCACCAAGCCCACCACTGCCGCTGCACTACATCTTTAAGTGGTGACAGTTCGTGGAGTGTGTAAATTAGAACAAAGAAGAGAAACTTTGGCAGCAGGTCCACAAAGACGACGTAGACCATCATCCATAGAGAAGCTTTCGTATCTTGCGCTTCAAAAAGCTCCAGATTTTTTTGCCTGCTATAGAATAATTCCAGCGCAAAGGCTAGCAGGAACATGGGGACGAACCAATATATCAGGTCGTCTTGGCTAAATTCGTTAAGGATTTCCTGCCAGTTCATGTTGTTAATGACCCCGGCTAACAAAAGATACCAACACCGGGCAAGCGGATCGCTGCTTAGCGAACAGCAAACTCATCGCAAGTCTAACAATTGAGATTTTTTTAAAATCAAATTTCAACATGATCACTACCGTATTGTTTCTTTTCTTTTACGCTACATTACCAGTGGTTGTGTTTACAACGAATCACTTTTGCTCGAGCTGACTGCCCAACTGCCGTTGAATTTCTCTGGCAAAAAGCCACAATCGATCCTGACCCCAGAGTGCGAGGACTTGCTCGCCATTGGAATCCAGTAAACGAAAACTGGGCACCCCCCAAAGCCCCGCTTCGTACATGGCCAGACGGTTCGACTCCAATAACTCTTCCCACCCGCTGTTGCCTATTAAGCCTTGCGCCTCGGCCCAATCCAGACCAGCCCTTTCAACCACTCTTTTCAAACCCTTGTCCGTATTGGTATTTACCCCTTCGGCGAAGGCTGCGCTAAGAAAGCTGGACAATAGCTCTACGCCCTTCCCCTGCTCACTGGCCCAGGGAAATAATGAATAACAACGCCGCGCGGGATCGCCGATGGGATCGTAAAAATTACCGTAGGGGATACCCGCTTCACGAGCCTCTCGCGCAGCGTCCTTAAAGATATACATTCCCTTTTGCCGCGTTGCCGGAACACCGCGCATAACCATAGGAAGAACCGGGCGCAGGACCAAACTTACGCCAGTATCCTGCGCCAGCTTTACCGCACGATCAAACACGATGGCAGTATAGGGGCTGCGCAAAGAGGGATAGATTTCGAGAGTAAGGCTACCATTGTCCTTTAGCCCCCCAGCTTCAACTTCAGGTCGAGGAACTACCATGGGTTGACCGGGCTGGAGATCAGCACCCAGTGCCGCCAGACGCTTTTCCAGGTGATAAAGGCGATCTACGCCCCAGTACCACTCCTGACCGTAATAGAACATGGCCCCTGAGTAATGCTCTAATTCTTCCCGGCGCTGGATTCCAGCTTGAAGCTTAAGGCTAAGTTGTTCTTCGGTTGCGCTGCCATAACGCTGCGCTAAATCTTCCAGAGCAGACTGATCACCCGCCCAAAACGCGCGCCCAACTTGCTCGACGCAAGTGATAAAACTCGCGGAGTTTTGCGCCGCCAACACACTAGCGGCCAGTTTGGCCAACGCCTCATCGGGCGTATTGCTATGCTCAGGAAACTCCAGACCGTAGTCGCCGGCCACATGAAAGGAATCGTAACGCGAAAGCCTCGCCAACAAATCGGGTTCTGCGACATTACTGCCCGTGGGACCCGATACCAAATGACAAACCAGTTCGATATCGTAGCGCTCCGCAAGAGAGTGCAAGACCTGCGCAGCTAGATGACTGTAGCCGTCATCGATCTGATGAAAGTATTCCACCACATGAGGCTGGCCGGATTTTTCCCGCTGCTTTTCGAACTTGCTGCGCTTGTTGGCCAATCGGATTGGATCGGACATCCGCGTCATAATGCGAGATGTTATCCAACGCAACATTCGCGATGGATTCATCGTGGCAACTCCGCCCTGGTCCTTAAACTGCTCGGTCATCGATGGCTCCTGATATTTTTCGGCAGAGTTAGGACTGCTTAACGAGCTGCGTTAAGGTACTGACAACAACGTCGATAGCAGCCTTCTTACTCAACCCTTGATGATCACGCAGCCTAAGCCACATTTCAGCTGAGGCCACTGCATCGACAGACTCGCGCTGTGTGCATGGCAGAGACTTTACTTCCGGCAACCAGTTTTCGAGATCCTTGCGCAATCCGCGCTGATAACGCGCGTAGTTCTTACGCAGAGATTCCATGCGCCATCTCTGCGCCGCGGTGGAGAGAATCGCGTTCTTTTGATTTTCGTAACCCTCTGCGCGACGCTGAACGGCGTGCAAGATGCGCTCATCCAGTGTTCCACTGCGATCTCCTCCGACAAATAGGGCTTCCACCTCCTCCCGCGATTGCTCATCAGCTGCGGCGAACAGGCTTTCCATATCGGCAAAATGCCGAAAGAAGGAACGAATGCCAACCCCAGCGCGCTCCGATATCTGCTGGGCGGTCGGTATGAGAACACCCTCGGTAGTCAGCGCAACGGAGGCATCGATTATCGCTTGCCGGCTCCGCTCACTGCGCAGTCGTCGCCCATCTGGAGCTGTGGGGGTATCGGGTTTTTCAGCTTTATTTACAGTACTACTCAAGATTATCACCAGGCTTTATGGGCTGTAACTGACGACACGATATTAGCATAACGCCTTGCACAGCTGAATACATAATGGCAGCATACCTGCCACATTGTAAACACGGTACATTCGCATGAACTACGAACTGAACAACAACATCGCCACACTCACTTTTGACGATGGCAAAGCGAATGTCGTCGGGCATACATTCCTCGACGATATAAATGCGGGTCTGGATCGCGCCGAGGCCGAAAAAGTGGGCGCTGTAATTATCAAGGGCCGAGAAGGCATGTTTTCAGCGGGATTCGACTTAGGCGAATTTAAGAAAGGTCCCGAGGAAGGTCAAGCCATGGTGAAGCGCGGTTTTGAACTGCTGGTGCGACTGTACAGCTTCCCGATGCCGACGGTCGCCGCCTGTACCGGCCACGGAATCGCCATGGGGGCTTTCTTGATCATGGCGTGCGACAGTCGGGTCGGCAGTCATGGAAAATTCAAAATGAGCTTGCCCGAAACGGCGATCAGTATGGCGCTACCACCTATTTTAGTTGAGTTGGCTTCATCGCGGATATCAAAACAACACAAAACCCGAGTGATTCTTCAGTCAGAAGTGTATAACCCGGAGAACGCGATAGCGGCCGGCTTTATCGATGAGGTCGTGGACGCCGATCAGCTAGATGCGCGCACGATGGAGATAGCTGAAACACTCGCCGCATTACCCCAGGTGCAATATGCCGCCAACAAACTTTCGCTTCGAGCGCACTCTTTGAAGATCATGAAGGACAGCCTGGAGAGTTAGAAAAACTCGTATCGGCAAGCACGCCCAAACACCTTTACTAGCATAATAGCGAGCAATCCCTTTTGATTATCGACTGACTAAGAACGTATTATCTGTCACAGAATAAAATCAATAGACATTTGTGAGCCGACAATGATTATTTATGGCGTTGCACTACTTTCCTTCTGCCTACTCGCGGGCGTGTTTATTGGCGAGCTGCTAGGGCAGTTAATTGGTGTGAGGGCGAACGTAGGCGGTGTCGGAATATCCATGTTGCTGCTCATCTTCCTGAGCCACCTACCAGCAATAAAAACCAAACTGGAAACCGGTGCGGCAGCCGGTGTGCTGTTCTGGAACGCGATGTATATCCCAATTGTCGTTGCGATGGCGGCGAAACAGGATGTGGTTGCCGCGATCGATGGTGGTTGGCTGGCAATCGCAGCGGGTGTAGCTGCAGTGTTGGTAAGCTTCGCGCTGGTTCCAGTGCTGAGTATTCGTGCTGATCGGCCGGACTCATGATGGAAACACTGATTGCTGTATTTGCCAAAAATAGCCTGATTACCGCGTTCGCGGTGGTTGGTGCGATCATCTACCTGTCTTACTGGTTGTCGGATAAATTTTCAGCCGGTCGCATTCACGGCTCGGCCATTGCGATTACCGCAGGGCTGGTGCTGGCCTACATCGGCGGTACTAGCACTGGCGGTAACAAAGGTATTGCCGACATCGAGTGGCTCGCGGGAATCGGCTTGATGGGCGGAGGAATGCTGCGTGACTTTGCGATTGTGGCGACGGCTTTTGGGGTCAATCTGGAGGAGTTAAAAAGAGCCGGTGTGCGAGGTGCAATATCGGTGCTGCTAGGGGTTGTTGTGTCGTTTACCGTTGGAGCAATTCTGGCAGTTCTTTTTGGATACACTGATGCAGCGAGCATCACCACCATCGGAGCCGGTGCAGCGACGTATATTGTTGGTCCTGTCACGGGAGCGGCAGTCGGAGCAAGTTCAGATATCATTGCTCTGAGCGTTGCCGCAGGTTTGGTCAAATCTATTTTGGTCATGGTTTTCACACCGATGGCCGCTCGCTATATAGGTTTGAACAACCCGGCATCGGCGATGGTCTTTGGGGGCTTGATGGGAACCACCAGCGGGGTCAGCGCGGGTCTCGCTGCTACAGACGTAAAGCTGGTGCCCTACGGTGCAATGACTGCGACCTTCTACACCGGTGTCGGATGCCTGCTGGCACCATCGGTGTTGTATTTATTGGTTAAGGCCCTGGTTGAATAGCTTCACGTTCGTGCAACGCAGCTTGGACACCTATTAGCTTTTCCCTGCTGACGTCAATGCGCGCCGCCATCCACCAGGGAATCAGTAGCATAGCAGTCAGAATAGGTCCGACGACCATCCCTATGCCAAACAGGGCAGACTCTGAAGCTTCACCAGGTGCCACGCCACCCTGCAGGCCTACATAATCCAACAGCGGCCCTCCGATCATATAGCCAAATCCCATCACAAACTTCAACGCGAAGGTGGATGCCGCAAAGAAAACCCCTTCTTGACGACGCCCGGTGGCAAGTTCATGTTCGTCGGCGATGTCGGCCATGATCGAATGCAGGTTGACCGTGCGCAGTATTGTGAGCGCTGTATTGACCGCAGCATGAATGAAGATAAGCGCAAACAAGAGGCTGGTGCCATTTTCTGGCAGCACCCCCAGTAAACGACCCGGTACAAACCACAAGGAGTTGAAAAACAATCCCATCACGGCGAATTTCAATAAGCTTTGTTTCTGCCAGCGTTTACCCAACCATGCCATTCCTGGAAACGCACAGGCCACCGCGAGAAGAGAGGCCACGGATAACCAGGCAATTTCTGAACGAGACAATTCCCAAAAATAAGTCCAGGTGATCATTTGCAGCGCACCGAGAATACCCAACGCGCCACCCACAGCAATTTCGAAAATAAAGATTCGACGGAAGTTCGAGTTCTGGAGTGTTGCCATCGTGTCGCGAACCATGCCCATAAAGCCAGGCGACTCTTCAACGCTTCGTTGGGCGACTGATATGAGACGAGGTATAAATTTCCAAGAGCCAATAATGCAAATGGCACAAGCAGCAACAACCAATACAAAAGATGCCCAACCATAGAGCTGATAGTTCTCGTACACCAAACGGCCATCCAGTTCACCGGCATCGCCGAACAAAAAGATAAGAGAAATTGCGGGCAATGCGACCCCCGCGATCCAGCCCAGATTTGTACGGAAATTGACGATTGAAGAACGCTCAAGATAGTCGTCACTAATCTCGGCGCCCATGGCGTTTTGCGGTATGTAGAACACGGTTAAAAAGGTGCGCATCATCAATACTGACAACAGCAGCCAAGCAAATAACGGTCCCTGAGTGTTCTGAACAAATGCGGCTGGGCTAAATAACATGACAAAGGATGCAGCCAGAGGAATAGTGCCAATGATCATCGCCGGGTGTCGTCGCCCCCATCGAGTTTTCAGGCGATCCGACCAGGCACCGACCATGGGGTCGGAAATCGCATCCCACAATACCGACAGGAAGATGGCAAGACCTGTTAGCGAGCCAGAGAGCCCCAAGACTTGGGTGTAGAAGAACAATACGAAGGTGCCGAAAGCTGCATCTTTTGCAGCGTATGGCATGGTGCCAATACCGTAAGCCAGTTTGGTGCCGAAACGAATTCGTTCCAAGTGCTCTCCTTTCCTTCAGTTAGTAAATCGACTTTACACGTATCTCGTAAGAGATAAACCAAGGCGTTGTTTTTTTGGCTTTAAAGAAACATTGGCACAAACACAAAAAAGCCCAGAATGACTGGGCTTTTTTACGCGATATTTCGACAGAGAATACTATCGGAATTTCTAAATTTGGTCGGGACGGCAGGATTTGAACCTACGACCACCACACCCCCAGTGTGGTGCGCTACCAGACTGCGCTACGCCCCGTGATTCTGTCGGCTTGGTGAATACCAACGAGGGCGGCATTATACTCAATACCACCTCGGATACAAAAGGGATTTAGGAGGGTTTCAGAACTTTTAAAACGTCTTCGAGCTCTTCGATGGTTTCGCGAATAACGGCTTGCATTTCAACCCCTGGGAGGTTGTCGTCTTCGCCGACCATCCGCTGTCTCGCACCGCCGATAGTGTAGCCTTGATCATAGAGCAGACTGCGAATCTGACGGATAGTGAGCACATCTTCGCGCTGATAGTAGCGACGATTACCGCGCCGCTTAACCGGCTTTAGCTGAGGAAATTCCTGTTCCCAGTAACGCAATACGTGTGGTTTAACCGCACAGAGCTCGCTAACTTCACCAATGGTGAAATAGCGTTTGCCAGGAATCGCCGGCAATTCCTGGTTATGACTTGGTTCCAGCATACTCTTCCACTCTAGCTTTTAGCTTTTGACCCGGTCTGAAGGTAACAACTCTGCGGGCCGAAATGGGAATCTCCTCGCCCGTTTTGGGATTTCTACCCGGCCGTTGACTCTTATCTCGTAAGTCAAAATTGCCGAAACCTGACAACTTCACCTGCTCATTGCCTTCCAGACTACCGCGGATCTCTTCAAAGAAGAGTTCAACGATGTCCTTTGCCTCTCTTTTGTTGAGCCCTAGCTCTTCAAAGAGGCGTTCAGCCATTTCAGATTTTGTCAGGGCAGTCATGATCCCGTACCTAGTTCCTAAGCTCAGCTTTATAATTTTTCTCTAATAGATCAATGACTTGATCCATTATGTTGTTCACGTCAGAGTCACTAAGAGTGCGCGATTGATCTCGGAAAGTCAAACCGAATGCCAGACTTTTCCTTTTAGGATCAATGCCTTCGCCTTCATAGACATCAAATAACCTTAAGTCAGTGAGGTAACTCCCTGCAACGCTTCGAACACGATCCATTAATTGCGCAGATGCGACGCTTTTGTCGACAACTACGGCTAAATCACGCCTAACTTCCGGAAACTTTGAAATCTCGGAAAACAGGGGTAACTCAGCATTTAACACCGATTTCAGGTCTATTTCGGCGACATACACAGCAGAAGACAACCCCAGAGTCGACAATACCGTGGGATGTAAAGCTCCCAGAAATCCGACCTGGTTCCCATTTTGGGTTAAAACTGCAGTTTGTCCAGGGTGGAGGGCGGAGCGCTGCGCTGCGACAAACTGAAATCGATCTGGGGATCGGGTCAATGCCAGCACGCTCTCCAGGTCACCTTTTAGGTCATAAAAATCTCCCGCTTCCTTGGCGAGGGCCCAGGATTCAGCAAATCGCTGGCCGGTGGCAACCATCGACAAAGTCGGTATCTGCTGCAGGCCTTGCTCACTGGGAACAAAACGCAATCCGGTTTCAAACATGCGTACACGAGGTTGTTGGCGACTGGTGTTCCGCAAAACCGCTGTCATTAATCCTGGTAGTAGGCTGGTGCGCATTACAGCCATGTCGGCGGATATAGGATTTGCCAGCGCCACCGGATCAAGATCGGGATCAAACACTTGCTGAAGCTTAGGGTCAACGAAGCTGTAGGTGATGGCTTCCCTAAAGCCCCGGGCGCTGAGGTGCCGGCGCAAAAATCTTTGCGAAAGCTGGGTTTCAGGCTGTGCGGGTATAACCAGGTCTGCCTTGATATGGGTGACCGGCAAGCGGTTGTATCCGTAAACACGAGCGAGCTCTTCGAGCAGATCGGCCTCTATAGAAATATCGAATCTCCAGCTTGGCACTGTGCACACCCAGCCCTCATCCGTTTTAGTCACGCCCAGGCCAAGACCGCTAAGAATGCGCTCTACATCTGCCGCCTCCATTTCGAATCCCAACATCTTTAGTATTCGAGGGGCTCGCAGTGTGACATCGGGACGGGCGGGCAAATCGCGCTCAACGGAAACATCCGTTAGAGGACCGGCCTCCCCACCTACAATATCAATCAGCAATTGGCTGGCGCGTTCGATAGCCTGGCTCTGCAGCTTGAAGTCCACCCCGCGCTCAAAGCGGTGCGAAGAGTCTGTGTGCAGGCCGTAAGAACGTGCTTTTCCAGCCAGTAACTCAGGGGTAAAAAATGCAGCTTCAAGGAAGATATCGTTGGTATCGTCGCTAACCGCTGTGGAGTCACCACCCATAATCCCAGCCATGGCGATGGGACCGGATTGATCGGCAATAACGAGAATTTCCGGACTGAGTTCTATTGTCTGCCCATCGAGAAGCGTCAGAGATTCTTTTTCCTTCGCGGTGCGAACAACAATTCCACCTTGCAGCTTGGCGTGGTCGAAGGCGTGCATGGGCTGACCCAATTCCAGAAGAACGTAATTGGTGACATCGACCACCGCGTCGATGGAACGGATGCCACTGCGGCGCAGTTTTTCCTGCATCCACAATGGACTGGGCTTACTGATATCCACACCTTTAATCACTCGTCCAACGTAATGCGGACAGCGATCGGAGGCGTGCAACTCGACCGGGAACGTGTCTTCGATTGATTCCGCCACCGAATCAAATGACAAAGGAGTCACAGATAGGTTGTTCAGCAAGGCAACCTCGCGAGCGACGCCCGCTACACCTAGACAATCAGCGCGATTGGGCGTCAAACCCAGCTCGAATACCACGTCGTCCAACTTCAGGTATTCACGAAGATCTACACCCAGGGGCGCATCAGCCGCCAACTCCATCAGGCCATCAGCTTCATCCGACAGCGTAAGTTCCTGCTCAGCGCAGAGCATGCCCTGAGATTCAACACCGCGCAGCTTGGCCTGCTTAATTTTGAAATCACCCGGTAGCACAGCGCCAACTCGCGCGAGAGGTGCCCTTAAACCCTCGCGAGCATTGGGTGCTCCACAGACTATTTGAAAGGTCTCGCTGCCGGTGCTCACCTGGCAGACACGCAACTTGTCTGCATCGGGATGCTGCTCGGCGCTGATAATTTCGGCAACCACGACGCCGCTAAAGGCGCCAGCTACCGGCTCCGCAGCCTCTACTTCCAATCCAGCCATGGTCAGCTGGTGTGCCAGGTCTTCGGTACTCAGTTCGGGGCTCACCCATTCGCGCAGCCACTGTTCACTAATATTCATTGTCTATCTCTCTTGTGGACGGTCGGCGCTAAAACTGTTCGAGGAAACGCAAGTCATTGTCAAAGTACAGGCGCAGGTCATTAACCCCATAGCGAAGCATTGCAAGGCGTTCAACACCCATACCAAAAGCGAAACCGGAATACTTCTCGGTGTCGATGTTGGAATACTCAAACACCTTAGGGTGCACCATGCCACAACCCATCACCTCCAACCAGCCAGTTTGGCTGCACACCCGGCAACCTGCCCCGCCGCAGTTCACACACTGAATATCAACTTCGGCAGAGGGCTCGGTAAAGGGGAAATAGGAAGGTCGGAACCGTACCTCTAATTCGCGTTCAAAGAAAACGCGCAAAAATTCTTCCACGACACCTTTAAGGTCTGCGAAGCTTGAATGCTCATCTATCAGCAGACCTTCGACCTGATGAAACATCGGAGTATGGGTTAAATCCGAATCGCAACGGTAAACTCGCCCGGGGCAAATAATGCGCAAGGGTGGTTGCTCCGACTCCATAACACGCACTTGAACCGGCGATGTATGGGTGCGCAGCACTGTCGTCTCATCAATATAAAAAGTGTCATGCATGGCTCGGGCCGGGTGATGAGCAGGAATATTGAGCGCCTCAAAGTTGTGATAATCATCTTCAATTTCAGGGCCCTCGACCACCTCAAAACCTATGGCGGAAAAGAAGTCCTCCATACGTTCAATGGTTCGAGTCACAGGATGGATTCCGCCGACGGACTGACCACGTCCAGGCAAGGTGACATCGATCGTTTCCTCGGCTAGTTTCGCGTTCACCACTGCCGAATCCAGAAGGGTTTTGCGGGTGCCAATTTCTTCGTAAAGCTCCTGCTTGACTACGTTGATCTGGGCACCAGCGGCCGGACGCTCCTCGTCAGATAATTTACCCAAACCTTTGAGCAAGGCCGTAAGACGACCCTTCTTGCCGAGATAGTCCACGCGCAACTGTTCCAGCGTGGCGAGGTCTTCGGCCGTGGATATTGCAGCTTTCGCTTCATCAGCGAGAGCGTCTAGGTTTTCCATTTACTTTCCCTGTTCCTGAGTAAGGGGACAAAAAAAGGGAAAGAGCGAGGCCCTTTCCCTTTTGTTTTCTATACATGTAGCCAGCGAACCGCCTAAACGGTTGGGGTGGACTTAGGCCAGAGCGGCCTTCGCTTGCTCCACGATCGCTGTAAACGCTGCTTTATCGTGTACCGCCAGATCGGCCAATACTCGGCGATCCAAAGCGATGTTGGCCTTTTTAAGACCATTGATCAAGCGGCTGTAGCTCAGGCCATTGGCGCGAGACTGGGCGTTGATACGTGTAATCCACAGCGAGCGAAACTGACGCTTGCGCTGACGACGGTCACGATACGCATACTGACCTGCTTTGGTTACCGCTTGTACAGCAACACGAAAAATACGGCTGCGGGCTCCATAGTAACCCTTGGCCTGCTTCAATACTTTCTTGTGACGCCGATGCGCCACCACACCACGTTTTACGCGAGGCATAGTCTTCTCCTATTTAAGTTGGGTAACCGGTTAGCGTGCCCGCATCATGCGGTCGATAAGAATCTTGTCGCTATCGTGGATCATTGAAGTTCCACGCACCTGACGCTTACGCTGGGTTGTCATCTTGGTCAGGATGTGACTTTTATGAGCGCTCTTGCGCTTATATCCGTTCGCCGTTTTCTTAAAACGCTTCGCGGCCCCACTGTGAATTTTTGCTTTTGGCATAATCAAATACTCCGCATTTGAGTGTTAATAAATAGAATCTAGCGCATTCACGGGCAACTAGTTCTTCTTTTTAGGTGCGATAACCATAGTGAGTTGCCGGCCTTCCATTTTCGGAAATTGCTCGACAGATCCCAACTCGGCCAGATCAGCTTCTACTCGCTTGAGTAGCTCCATGCCGATTTCCTGGTGAGCCATTTCACGACCGCGAAAACGCAGTGTGACCTTGGCCTTATCGCCATTTTCAAGGAAACGTATCAGGTTGCGTAGTTTTACCTGGTAATCTCCATCCTCCGTCCCTGGACGAAACTTCATTTCTTTAACTTGGGTACGCTTCTGCTTTTTCTTCTGAGCAGATTTTTGCTTCTTGGCTTCAAAGATGTGCTTGCCGTAATCCATCACTTTACAGACTACGGGGTCGGAATCAGTAATTTGCACCAGGTCCATGGTGGCGGCTTCGGCCGCTGCAATCGCTTCAGCAAGCGGGACAATGCCCCTTTGCTCGCCCTCAGCGCCTACCAGTCGAACTGGATCTGCGGTGATTTGATCATTAATGATCGCCTTCTTACTGCTACCCTTGCCACTTTCTTTCTTAATGCTGATTCTCCATTTTAGCCAACGCAATACGGCCGAGTCGCGCAACATCGTCGGTAAGGAGCGCGGAAAACGCGTCGAGATCCATTGATCCCAAGTCCTCACCACGACGGGCACGCACGGCCACAGTCTCTGATTCCACTTCTTTGTCCCCTACCACGAGCAGATAGGGAACCTTCTGAATTGTGTGCTCGCGGATTTTAAAGCCGATCTTTTCATTTCTCAAGTCCGAAATGACCCGAAAGCCCTTGTTTCTCAAGGATTCTTCCACTTTTCGAGCATATTCGCTGTGTTTGTCCGTAATATTGAGAACAACGGCTTGCTCGGGTGCCAGCCAACTCGGAAAAACACCCTCATAATGCTCGATCAAGATCCCGATAAAGCGCTCAAAAGAACCCAAAATCGCTCGGTGAAGCATGACCGGAACCTGGCGTGAGCCATCTTCGGCGACATATTGGGCATCAAGGCGCGCAGGCATGGAGAAATCAACCTGAATAGTGCCTAACTGCCAGACTCGGCCAATGCAATCCTTCAACGAGAACTCGATCTTCGGCCCGTAAAAAGCCCCCTCTCCTGGCAGCTCCTGCCAGGGCAGATTTTGCGCGTCCAAGGCATCGGCCAAAGCCTTTTCAGATCGATCCCAGTCACTTTCAGAGCCTACGCGTTGCTCAGGACGGGTCGAAAGCCGATAGATAATCTCCGTGAAACCGAAGTCATCATAAACCCCGTGCAGAAATTCAATGAAGGAGGACACTTCTTCCTGAATTTGATCCTCGGTGCAAAATATGTGGGCGTCGTCCTGAGTAAAACCTCTCACCCGCATAATGCCGTGCAAGGAACCCGAGGGTTCGTTTCGATGGCAACTGCCAAACTCTGCCAACCGCAAAGGTAAGTCGCGATAGGATTTTAAACCCTGATTGAATACCTGCACATGACAGGGGCAGTTCATCGGTTTGATGGCGAATTCACGCTCATCGGCCTGCAAACGGAACATTCCATCTGAGAACTTATCGGCGTGCCCAGACTTTTCCCAAAGCGTTAAGTCTACGAGCTGCGGTGTTTTGATCTCATCATAACCGTGCTCAACCTGCTTGCGGCGCATGTACTGTTCAATGGTTTGATAAATTGTCCACCCCGCAGGGTGCCAAAATACCATTCCAGGTGCTTCTTCCTGAGTATGGAAGAGTCCCAGCTTTTTGCCGATTTTGCGGTGATCACGCTTTTCCGCTTCCTGGATTCGGTTGAGGTATTGCTTCAGTTGCTTCTTGTTGGCCCAGGCCGTCCCGTAAATGCGCTGCAACATCTGGTTTTTAGAATCGCCACGCCAATAAGCGCCGGCAACTTTGGTGAGTTTGAAGGCCTTCAGCTTGCCTGTGCTGGGCACATGTGGACCACGACACAAGTCTTTCCAATCGCCCTGGCCATAGACAGAAATGTCCTCGCCGTCGGGCAATTCCTTAATGATTTCTACTTTGTATTCTTCACCCATGCCACCAAATGTCTCGATGGCTTGTTCACGCGAGTAAACCTGCCGTTCGACGACCAAGTCTTCGGCGACGATTTCCTCCATGCGTTTTTCAATTTTTTCCAGGTCTTCGGGCTGGAAATTGGTGTCGGTCGCAAAATCGTAGAAGAAACCGTCTTCTATCACCGGGCCAATCGTGACTTGCACGCCTGGGTATAACTGTTGAGTGGCCATAGCCATCAAGTGCGCTGTGGAGTGTCGAATGATCTCCAGGCCGGCATCATCGCGCTCGGTGATAATAGCGAGGGAGACATCTGCGTCCATCACATAAGAAGTATCAACTTCTGCGCCATCAACTACGCCCGCGAGTGCGGCTTTGGCGAGGCCAGGACCGATGTCTGCTGCGACATCGTGTACGGAAACGGGAGCGTCGAAAGAACGTTGGCTGCCGTCAGGCAGTGTAATAACTGGCATGAGCTTTCCTTAATCAGTGGTGGCCCCTACTAAAGGCCACGTGAGTCAGCTTCAATCAATAGGTTGCTGCTGAACTGTCGTGTACTCGATCCTTGCGGATCGCGGCCGCAGATTCTAGCATACTAAGCCTTTCGAAAAACCCCTCCCAAATCGCAACTATTAACGCTCAACGAGCCCCTATCCGATCAACCCGGCCAGGGGTCGTTTCCCTGCGGGAATCGAAAAACTGTGCTGCTCAACAAACGCCGAGACCATCGAAATCTCGCCAACGATATGCCGGTTAATTTCTTCGAGTTCACACACCGGCACTCGATATTCCAGATGTTCTTGATAAGCCACCGTCTCCAGATCATAGCCGTTGAGTATCTTGCTGGGCAGGATAAGTCGCACCACATAACCCGCACCATGAATGACAAGCTCACGCTGCCTGGCGATCATTTCCGCATAGCGCTGCTCCAGTTTGAGAAAGAAAAAGTGCTCGCCACCCTGACCTGGCTCGATGCGCCGCCAATCGGCGCGGATCAGAGCGGCGAGCTGCTCGGGACTCATCGCCTGATACACGGCAATGGTTTTCATATCGGTATGTAGGTTCATAAATCAAAGCTCCCCGCTGCACTTTCATAGTATTGTGAAATTATCTCTCCATCACGGCGTGCACTCACCAGGTAGCGCAAAGGCCCGCCGGAAATCGCTTCGAAGGGATAACAGGTCACCAACAAGAGCTCGTCAAAGTCATCCTGCTGTGCTGGCAGAGGTTTAAGATTGATGTTGACGACGGATGTATTAGTAACGCGGTAGCGTATGCTCTCACCTGTGGGCAGTTCGAGCTGGAAAGAGCTGTTCACAGCGATCGTTTTTAAAAAGCCAAAGTGGGTATCCCGATGACCACCGATAAGACTTAAACCTGGTTCGCCCAATGGTGCAGAAGCACTCTCGTGCCCAGGCCCAAACGCCAGGGCATTTCCGGTGGCTCCCGCCAAAACATAGAGTTGCAGCGACTGGTGGGGAATATTCAACTTTGCCACTGGCCATGTATCGGCCCAGGGCCAGGGCTTAGTGGGCAGGCCGCCCGAAGCAATACTCTGCTCCCAGGCGCGACCAATCAAATACTGGGCAAAATGTGCTTTCCCCTGGATATAACTCGCATTCGACAGCTGCTGAACTCCGATCAAAGCGAAACACAGGGCCGAAACCCCACGCCAGTTATCGAGCTGAAGTTGTCGGAGCATGGTCCACCTCCTCTCGGCGCATCACGAAAAACATCATTGCCAGGAACAAAGAAAAGCAGCCAAAGAAGAAATTAGCCGGCGCTGTTGTTGCGGTTTTTGGATAAGCAAAATGTTGTGGAGATTGCCCCTTCGGGCGACTGTTGGCCACCGCTGCTTTTTCCAAGCTGATTTTTTTGGGCCTGGAGATCTTTTCTTCCACCGCCACAAAGCTTGTATAGGGGCTTAAGAGACTGTGCACCAGCGCAACCTCGAGAACATCTGCCCGAACCTGCTCTTTAGAACGACCCGTTACCAACTCATCCAATAAATGAGTGATTTTTCGTTTCGCCCAAAGCGTAGCGACGCCGGAGTGGGTGGATTTATTTTCGCCTCCGTCACTTTCCAGCGCTGGTAACTGGAGTGTCCGCGACCAAAGTTGACCGGCGATATCACCACTCACAGTTATCTCACCCGCCAATGGCATTGCGCCCAACTTGACCGCAACCAACACTGGCTCACCCTTGTATAAATCAGAGACTTTTTTCGGAAAGGATTCCACTTCGGTAGGCCACTCAACCTTTATATTCGCCGCCACCGGGGAAGCGATTTGGGTAAACAGTGTCGCCATTTTCTCATTCACTTCTGAGAGATCACCGATGTGCAGATGCGTACCGCGGCCAAACTGGGCCGACTTGCGCATGAACCAGGAATTGGGGGCGGAACCTATCCCCACAGTGAATAGCCGATTGTCGCCAAGTCGCTGAGTAATCTCTTCGAACAATTGCTGTTCGTTACCCACCGCACCATCAGTCACGAAAATGACCTGTCGCAGTTTATCCTGACCTTCAGAAACCGAACCCCTGGGGGAGTCGAAAGCGGCACGAAGCGCTGGCAACATTTCTGTGCCTCCCCCGGCCTCTAAATGCCTGACGAATTCTTGCGCCTGATTAATATTGTGTGGGGACGCCATCGCCGCTTGTGGGAAAAGCATACGATAGTGAGAATTGAATTCGATGATATTGAAGGAGTCCTGGGGCTTGAGGTCTCGCAATGCGACACTCAGGCTTTCTCTTGCCTGGTTGATCGCGACCCCGCCCATAGAACCCGACGTGTCGATCACAAAGACAATTTCTCGTGCCATCTGACCCATCACACTGGCACTTTGCAGCGCCGGAGGAACAACCATTAACAAACCATAATTTTCCTCACCGACACGCTCTGTAAACACCGCGGCCTGAGGCGTCGCTCCGGTAACTGCCTGCCAGGTCATCACAAAGTCTCGATCCATTTCACTGTATCGATTGGCCAATCGAATTTCATAACGGTTGTTGCTACGTGCCATCGCAAGTTCGTGATAGGCCGCATCAACTTTCGCCAAGGGCATACCGACATCGAGATCTGCGGTGACTTCAATGGCATTGATAGGCGTCGCATCTGACCCCATGCTTGGATTTAGTAAAGGAGTCATTGCATCGGCATCGGGTACGCTATCTGTCGGCTGCCCCCAACCCAGGTAGGGGTTTAGCGCTACGGATTCATGTGCTTGCTCATCGTCTGATTGGGATACCACCGCTCCGGGAATATAGCGGGGGGTTATCGTCATGGGAAAACGCAAGGAAAATTCTCCTTGGGTAAACTCAACTTGTTGCACGTAATCCAGCTGCACCGTAATCAGTTCTCCGGGACCGATATTGGCGACTCGGTTGCTGAATAAATTGGGTCGTTGCTGCTCTACCAAGCTGGCTTTCTTGCCAGCCTTTTTCGCCTTTTGATAGATTTTTTTTGCGATGGACTTTTCTTTAATGTTCCCCTTTATCACCCGATTTCCAATCCGCATTTCCATCGCCTTAACCGCTCCTGTATCAGGCAGGGGAAACGCATACACAGCTTCTACCCAACCGTCCGTGTCGTTCCGGAAGGTTTGTTCGAGCCTAACCTGGGCGATCATGCCACTGATATCAAAGTGGACCTTACTGTCGTGAATGACTGCCGGGGTATACCGCCCTGTTTCGCGATCATGGATTAGCATCTGCCCGGTTTGCACGCCGTTCGGGCGCACATTGTCTACTTCCTGAGTTCGGCCTGGGGAAATCGTCAACAGCATTATTGCGAGCGCCGAGATGAGCAATCTGGGCAGACAGCGAAAAAATAACCAATATAGATAGCTGTAGCGCTGATGAAGTTGGAAATGTATCGACGACGCGACATATTCTGATGCTTGCTGCATGGGTATCTCCTGAATGATTGGATACACCCATTAGAAAGGCCTTATCTGGCAACAAAGCGCTCGAAATATGGCAATGCGGTGAGGAAATATGACGAATTGTGGCAAGCGCTTGTGCAATGCAGGGTATTTTGGAAGTATGGGCCTTCGACAGCCAGCCGACTTGCCAAGAAGACGCTATGCAACACCACATCGCCATTGTGGAAGACGAGCCCGCCATTGCTGCTAATTATCGCGATGCATTGGAGCGACAGGGTTTTCGTGTATCCATCTACACCAACCGCCTGGACGCGGCACAGGCCTGCGAGGTTAAGCTGCCCGATCTGGCGATAATCGACGTTGGTCTGGGTACCGACGTTGAAGGTGGGTTCGAGTTGTGTAGAGAACTCCGCGGGCGCAGCGCCGAGCTACCTATTGTGTTTCTGACTGCGCGAGATTCTGAACTGGATATCATCAGCGGTCTGAGACTCGGTGCCGACGACTACCTGACCAAGGACATCAGTCAGGCACAAATGCTCGCGCGAATCGTCGCACTGCTGCGCAGAGTGGAGGCATTGAGAACGCCCATAGAAGAGGAACATCTCATTACTCAGGGCGACTTGTGTCTGAACCTGGAGCGCATGACGAGTACCTGGCGGGAAAATGCGGTAGACCTGACAGTGACCGAGTTTTGGATTGTACACGCCCTGGCTCGCCACCCAGGCCACGTTAAAAACCGACAGCAATTAATGGACAGCGCCAACGTGGTATTGGACGACAATACCATTACCTCCCACATCAAACGTATTCGCCGCAAATTTCAGCTTAGCGACCCCGATTTCAATGCTCTGGAAACAGCCTACGGAATGGGCTATCGCTGGTCCGGGCTGTAGACGTTGAGCCTACGCAGACAGCTCCTGTTAGTCAGCTTGCTGCTGTTATCGCTGCCATGGGCAGGCTGCCAATTTGTCAGAGAGATGGAAGGCGCCCTCCGCCACGGGCAGGAACAATCCTTGCAGGCTACAGCCCAGGCAATAGCAGCCGTTTTAAAGGACAAACCGCAGCTGATTTATCCCAACGTGGATCGGATGTCCGACGCGCCAGACAATCGGCCCTCTGTATTCGCAAATCGGCAGCAGACACCTGTTATCGTCGATGGCTATGCCGATGGCTGGGAGGAGCTGGCACCGTATCGACTGGTCAGCGGAGACAACTCCCAACCACTGACGCTAAATTTCAGGGCAATAACACGCGGAGACAGACTCTACCTGCTATTACAGATTGAGGACGCCAGTGTCATTTACCACAACCCTGGAATTTCAGCCGAACCGAATGGTGACCGACTCATTCTACGCACCTGGGAAAACAACCGCAGACAGGACTATGTAATTGCGACAGCGGCTCCCGGACAGGTTAGAGCGCGCTACGCCAGCACGATTACTAACAGGGCCAGCGCCAATCGCATACAGGGACAGTGGCAAGACAGTGTTAGCGGCTACACCCTGGAACTGGAAATGCCATTGGCAGCCACCGGAGGCAGGCTGGGGTTTTACGTTATTAACGCCACCGGAGCCAGAGACAAAAACTTTCAAACCCTGGGGAATGTAACGCCACTGGAAACCGCCCCGCCCCCCTGGTTAATTTACACACCGGAATCATTGTCAGCCACCATCGAACCCTTCGCGAAGAAGGGCCAGCAACTGGAAGTGATAGACAGAAACAAATGGCGCGTTGCGTCGAACGAAAATGTACCGGTTAGCGTGTTGGACTCGTCCCCGGAACAACAGAAAACCTTCTGGCTGGTAAGAGCGCTATACCGGAGTATTCTGTCATCGGAAAGTTTAGAACCGAAGCCCATCGCGGCGATTTCCGGAAAGGTCGAAGGTATAGAAATTGATGATGCACTGGCCGGGTACAATGCCAATCAGCGCTACCAGAATCCCAGCAATACCTCAGCCACAATCTTGACCGCGACATCTCCTATTATCAACGCGGGAGAGACGGTAGGAGCAGTGGTGCTACGCCAGAGCAGTGAGGAGTATTTGTCGCTCACCGATCAGGCATTTAGTCGGCTGTTAGGCTATGGACTGGTCGCCATCGGAATCGGGGTTTCTGGGCTACTGGGCTTTGCGACCATTCTTTCCTGGAGAATCAGGAGACTCAGCCATGCGGCCAATGCGGCCTCCGAAGAAGACCGCATTGCATTGGAGAATTTTCCCCGCAGCGATGCTCCTGATGAAATCGGCGAGTTGTCACGAAACTACGCAGATTTGCTGGAAAAAATCCGGCAATACAATGACTACCTGCGAACGCTGAGTAGAAAACTGTCTCACGAGTTACGCACCCCGATTGCCGTTATTCAAACTTCGCTTGAGAACCTTGAGCAGCATCGGGAAAAAAATGCGGAAAACGATATTTACCTGCGCCGCGCCCGAGGCGGACTGAGTCGCTTGAGTGGCATTCTCAGTGCTATGGCCGAAGCGAGTGGTCTGGAAGATAGCATTCGTGGGAACAGTAAAGGCCCTGTAGATTTAGTCCCCTTACTCAGAGAAGTGTTTGGCGCGTATAAGTCACTGTACGACAGCCATAGCCTAATTTTCCATTGCGAAGTAGAGAGCGCGATGACCATCGCTTCTCCAGAGCTTCTCGTGCAATCGCTGGATAAGTTAATGGACAACGCGGCTTCGTTTAGCCCTGCTGGAGGCACCATAAAACTACGACTGGCGGCACTGGTGGATGACTGGAGGATTTCCGTGGAAAACACGGGCCCGCTGCTCAGCGAGAGTATGCAAGATAGATTGTTCGACTCTATGGTCTCGGTGAGACAGAAAAGCACCGACGATATTCATCTGGGCCTGGGTCTGCATATCGTGCAGCTGATCGCCGACTTTCACGATGGCCGAGTTGAGATAAAGAATCTGGCAGATGGCAGCGGCGTGAGCTGCTCCCTAATTCAGAAACGCCAATTGCTTTAATTCGGCCACCTGGTCTCGCAAGGCTGCGGCTTCCTCAAATTCAAGGTTTTTAGCATGCTCATGCATTTTGTCTTCCAACTGCGCCAGTTTTCGCGCCATCGCGGCAGGAGATAATTTGGCAAGTTCCGCCCCATAGCTGACCGTCTCCTCGGCCACTTTCCTGGCTTTGGCATTTTTACCGCGAGTGGGCATGCGTCTGGCCCCCTCCATAATATCCTGCACCGACTTGTGCACACCGATCGGCGTAATTCCATGCTTGTTATTGTGAGCCAGCTGCTTTTCGCGACGACGCTTGGTTTCAGCAATAGCACGCTCCATGGAACCGGTGATCTTGTCGGCATACAAAATTGCCTTGCCGTTGAGGTTTCTAGCCGCGCGGCCAATAGTCTGAATCAACGAACGATCAGAGCGCAGAAAGCCCTCTTTGTCGGCATCCAGAATCGCCACCAAGGATACTTCCGGCATATCCAGACCTTCACGCAACAGATTGATGCCTACCAAAACATCAAACTCGCCTAAACGGAGATCGCGAATAATTTCAACTCGCTCCACAGTTTCAATATCCGAGTGGAGATAACGCACTCGCACTCCATGGTCGGCAAGATATTCCGTCAAATCCTCCGACATTCGTTTTGTCAAAGTGGTGACCAGCACGCGTTCCTTCAGAGCGACTGTTTTGTGAATTTCGCCGAGTAAGTCGTCCACCTGAGTCGTTGCCGGGCGAATTTCTATCTCCGGATCAACCAAACCCGTGGGTCGAACAATCTGCTCTACCACTCTTCCGGCGTGCTCATCCTCATATTTACCAGGTGTGGCGGAAACAAATACGGCTTGCGGCACCAGATTCTCCCACTCCTCAAATCGCAAGGGGCGATTATCCAGAGCAGAAGGAAGACGAAAGCCATATTCAACCAGAGTCTCCTTGCGCGATCGGTCACCTTTGTACATGGCACCCAGCTGCGGGAGGGTGGCATGTGACTCATCGACGACAACCAGGGCATTCTTGGGCAAATATTCAAACAAGGTTGGTGGCGGCTCACCGGGCGCACGCCCTGAAAGATAGCGCGAGTAGTTTTCCACCCCCTGGCAGTAACCCAGCTCTCGGATCATCTCCATGTCATAGCGGGTGCGCTGACCCAGTCGCTGAGCCTCCACCCGTTTCTCATTTTCTGTCAGCTGTTTAAGGCGAACCTCAAGTTCTTCCTCGATATGACCCACCGCGTCGAGCATCACATCACGCGAGGTGACATAGTGACTCTTGGGAAAGACGGTGACGCGTGGCACTTTGTTGATCACAGCACCGGTAAGAGGATCAAAAATGCAGATACTTTCAATCTCCTCGTCAAACAGCTCCAGGCGCACCGCCTCATATTCTGAGTCGGCAGGGAATATATCGATGACATCGCCCCGAACGCGATAAGTACCACGACCAAAATCCACATCGTTGCGTTTGTACTGCAGCTCAGCCAATTGGCGAAGAATTTCTCGCTGGTCAACCTGCTCGCCCCGAGACAAATGCATGACCATTTTGAAATAGGATTTCGGATCTCCCAGGCCATAAATGGCCGAAACAGTGGCCACTACGATGCAGTCTTCCCGCTCCAATAACGCCTTGGTCGCGGACAGGCGCATCTGCTCGATATGCTCGTTTACCGAGGCATCCTTCTCAATATAGGTGTCCGAAGAAGGAACATACGCCTCCGGCTGAAAATAGTCGTAGTAGGAAACGAAGTATTCAACCGCGTTGTTTGGGAAAAAGTCCTTAAACTCCCCGTACAATTGAGCTGCAAGGGTTTTGTTGTGGGCCATGACAATAGTGGGCCGCTGCAATTGCTGCACCACATTGGCAATGGTGAAGGTTTTACCAGAGCCAGTGACCCCGAGCAGCGTTTGCGAAGCGAGCCCGGCCTGAACACCTTCCACCAGCTGACGAATCGCCTCGGGTTGGTCCCCTGCGGGCTCAAACTTGGATTTCACCTCAAAAGGTTTGGACATGGCCTGTATAGCTCAGATTTTGGAGACAGCCGGATATTATGATCCACTGAGCGCAGAATTGCAGCTTGAATCACAACCCGCACACGAAACGACCAGAATCGCCAATTTCCTATTGACCAAGGCCACCCCCATCATTAATATACGCGGCCTTGGAGACTCTCCATTCCGCTTTAGCTCAGTTGGTAGAGCAATTGACTGTTAATCAATGGGTCGCTGGTTCGAGCCCAGCAAGCGGAGCCATATACTGAAGAAGCCCTGAAACATAATGTCTCGGGGCTTTTTTTGCCTTTAACACAAAAACGAAATCTACTTTTCAGCGCTGATTTTGACGCGATAATTCACTACCTTATCTTGCTTGGGATGGATGTGTCGCCCCACAATGGTAGCGTTGATCAAACTCCAAGCTGAGAGACACGCCGCCAACAACGATCATCGACGTCCAGTTCCGATCCTGAACAATCCTAGTGCAACTGCCCCCGAATCGCCCCAGCGGGAAACGCCGGATTGTGGACATTAATGTAATAATTGGCAGGGTTACGGAAGATCTTCCTAAGCAGCTGAATATCCAACTCACCAACACAATCGCTGACTGAGCCCGGGCTGCCAGTATCGGGCGGGGTTAATCCTATCACCACACCACCATTGCTACCCGCAGCGCCCTCATGAACGTGCATGGCAACTGGGCCGTCAATTCGATTAACAGTGACA
>JBGCGJ010000026.1:0-89197 GCA_045110675.1 Halioglobus sp.
CAAAGGCCACCAACTCACCACCCCAAGTCTCCGCACACACACGCGTCAACGCCGCTGTGAGCGTCGTCTTACCGTGGTCAACGTGTCCGATGGTTCCCACGTTGACGTGGGGCTTATTACGTTCGAATTTTTCCTTTGCCATTACGACATTCTCCTAAACACTGGCTTTAGCCACACTGTTGATACGCTTTACGTTTAAAATCGTTACTAATGCTTACTACTACAACTTCTACTTACTACTCAATTCACTATTACAGCCTTTATTACTACAGCATCTGGCTATAAACAGCTCCACGATCAAAAAGTGGAGCCCATAACCGGATTTGAACCGGTGACCTCTGCCTTACCAAGGAAGTGCTCTACCGACTGAGCTATATGAGCATTTACACCTCTAACAACTGGAGCGGGTGGCGGGAATCGAACCCGCGTCATCAGCTTGGAAGGCTGAGGTTCTACCATTAAACTACACCCGCCGCATTCTTACTTTGTACTACCAAACTTCTAACATTCGGCCCTATAAATCCTGGTGGAGGGGGGTGGATTCGAACCACCGAAGCTTACGCGTCAGATTTACAGTCTGATCCCTTTGGCCACTCGGGAACCCCTCCGAAAGGCGGCACATTGTCCAGACGTCCCGCCTCTTTGTCAACCGCTTCCTCTAATAAAATTATCGACTTACGTCTGATTTGTAATGCCAACGAGAGCAGAGGACTCCATGCATGTTAAAACGCGAACGATAGCTAGCAATCACCCCCAATAACAAGCCGATACCTCTTATTTGGACGCCTGTTTTATTTTTTTAAGCATATAGTCCACCGAAGCTACTATTTCCTTATCGAGACAGCTCTCGCACAGCCCTTTTGGCGGCATACCTTTGAACCCATCAATCGAATTGGCATAGAGCACTTCAGCACCTTTTAGCAAGCGCGCTGTCCACTGCGAGGGATCGTCGATCTGCGGTATATGGGACTGACCCGAGCTATGGCAGGAAGCACAAACTAGCTCATAGGTGTTCTTGCCACTGCGCAATCGGGGGGTTTCAAGGCCTTTTCCAGTGGGATCTCGATACAACCGGTAAACGCGACCATGGTTTTGCACCAAGATGAACACAGAGCCATCCGGGGCAACTTTGATATCCCTCACCCGATCATTCAACTCGGTCAAAATCCTGTGCTCCGACAGAATAGCCCCTTCTCGTAGATCAAGTTTGTTGATATGAGCAGCTTTCAGTGCGCCAACCAGCAAATCACCCTCCCATTCCGGGAACATTTTGCCGCGATATATTTCCAAGGGTGAAATGGCGAGCGAAGGCAGGTAGTAGTATAGAGGCTGCTCCAAGCCGGATTCAGCAGTACCCACACCAATCATCTGGGTCGTATAGTTAGATCCGTAGGTAATTCTAGGCCAGCCATAGTTGCCGCCTCGCCGAACCACATTGACCTCATCCCCTCCCATCGGTCCATGCTCCGTCTCATACAAATCACCAGATATAGAGTCGAATACCAGCCCTTGCGGGTTGCGCACGCCAAGAGCATATATCCTGTCGTCTGTTTCGGGGTGATCCAGGAAGGGATTATCGGCCGGGATACCACCATCGTCCTTTAAACGCAAAATTTTCCCACGCAGAGATTTAGGGTTCTGCGAGTCGTTTCTCTTTGAGCGATCACCGGAAGTGATATAGAGATATCCCGATTTATCAAAGGCCAGAGCGCCACCAAAGTTGGACGGTGATTTGCCATAGGGAAGGGCGACAAAAACGCGCTCGACCGCCCTGAGCTCACGACCGTGAAGCTCCGCCCGACTGACAGCCGTGGCGTAAAGCTCCTCCTCGCCCTCGGATCGCACTGCGTGGCTGAAGTAGATTAGGTGGTTCTCGGCAAAACCTGGGTGCAATACAACATCCATAAGACCAATTTGGCCTCGCCCAGATGGGATATCGGGCAAACCAGTTACGGCCTCAGTCGTCCTATCGTCCAGGTTCAGAATTTTCATCTTTCCAGAAAATTCGGTAATCAACAGCTCACGGCTGGGCAAGAACTCCATCGCCCAGGGATATTTGAAGCCACCGGCCACTTTTTCCAACACAGCATCGCGAATGTTGACGGCTGCAAGTGTGGGCAGCTTGCCCGAGTAGGGCATTGGCTTGCCCGGGCCTCGCTTTTTCGGCTTGGCATTTTTCGCGGTGGGAGCTAGAGACAGTGCCTTGGAAGAAAGGCGCTGGGGTGTAATCGAATCAAAGAAATCGTATTTGTTCTGTAAAAATGCCCCTAATAACAAGGAGACACCAGCGACACACACAGCGAGTAGTATCGATACAACCAAAGCTCGTTTGCGTATCACATTAAAGCCTTTACATTGGAGGTGCAAAAACCGCTTCGAATAATGGAGCTGGCGAGAGGAATCGAACCCCCGACCGGCTGATTACAAATCAGCTGCTCTACCTACTGAGCGACGCCAGCCTGACCCAAAAATCGCAACAACCCGTGTGAAACCTGGATGAATACCTGGCTCCCACTGGAAGGGCGGCAATTCTAGACAAAGAGGTTGTTGGATGCAAGGGGCTGCGGGCATTACGATCTCAAAATGTTTTCGGCTCTGGGTCAAATTCTAGTACTTCACCTCACGCGGACTGGCAGCATCGAGCCCACGATTTCTCCGCATCATTTCCTCTCTCAAGAATGGTCCCATTTTACCCAAACGGCTGCGAACATTGCGCTCGGCCACGCTCACAATAATACTCCCAGCATTTTCGACAGCAGAAAAGAAATCACCATGCATCGGGCTCTTTGAGGATATAGCATCTGCGGCATCATCCATGTGAACAAAGGTAACCCGCTCGAAGATTTTCGATATCAGCTCTTTCTTCGTTTGGTAAAAGGAGTCATGCAGTATCAAGGTGTTTCCCGGAATTTTATCCAGGCTGAGTAACCTCTGTTCCAGGGCCAAAATATCAGGCCCGATTGCACGATCGGTTCTAGCAATAATCAATTGACGTTCGAGGTCTCCGCCACGACGGGTGCCCGCATATTCTACCGGTAGCTGAATAAATCCAGGGTCGATCTCACGCATAGCCAGATACAGATCTTGAATAATCGCCAGCCCCATATGTTCCTTCCAGTGAGTGTCACCTCGATAGTAGGCCTCGCCACTGGTTGACCTAAGTAGAGCCACACTTTGTAAGTGATCGACATAAAAGCGATTCATAGCTTTGCCATAAGTTGCTCGCTGTTCCATCGACTTTTGAAAATAACAGCGTGAGTAAGGTGTGGCACGGCCCCCAAGTTGACCTGTGTGCACGGTAGCCTTGTTGGGAGATACTGCGAGGAAGAGTTTGGTTTGGGCAGCCTCAGCAAGCGCCAAGGCTTTGGTAAATGGTTCAATTTCAATCGGCGATAGCGGGCGAAAATCGCAGGAAAAACGCCTCAACGATTTTTTGGAGAATAGAAACCCGTCCAAGCCGGATACAACTTGCGGAGTATCTACAAATCCAAATAGTTCCAAATCCATCCAGTTGCGAACACTGATGGACGATTTCTTAACCCACATGCGCTCTTGCAATGCCTCAGACATGATCGCTCTGCCATCACTAGAATCCGTTAGCAAGGCATCGAGACTAGGTAAGTCGAGAACACTGCGCCCTCCAAACGGTTCTGGCTTGTCAAAAACTACGAGTATGACAATGGGAGCCAGAAACAAGATGGCACATACCAGAATTTGCAAATACGCCAGCTTGATTTTTGCGTTGTTCTTCATGCCATTAAAATCGAAAGTAAAGAAACGGACTAAAATGAGAGCTGAAGGCAATCATCAAGGAGTAAGGAAGACCAACCGCACAATACATCAATCGAATGGCCAGTAGTTTCGAGCTTGGAGTGCCGCTACTAAGGTATGCGCCGAAGATCTTGTTCCTAGGTGCTAAATAAATCAAACATCCAGTGACAACCGCAAGCAAACTAAAAGGCGTAAGCACTTGCAATACAGTATCGGGCAATAAAAGGCTATTCACTCCAAACATAAATAAAGCCTCTATAAACAAGTGGCCCTGCGCAAGTGTGTCCGCACGAAAAATTATCCAGCCAACGACAACCACGGGCAGCATATAGCAATATCGCGCGAGCAATGAAGATCTAGATACCACCCCCGCTAACCATTTGCGTTCCAACAACAAAAAGAAACCGTGATACAAACCCCAAACAACAAACGTCCACGCCGCACCATGCCATAGGCCGGTCACTGCAAAAACCAGAACAAGATTGCGGTAGGTGGCAAACTCCGATGAGCGATTGCCGCCCAGTGGAATGTAGAGATAATCCCTAAACCAACTGGAAAGCGAGATGTGCCAGCGACGCCAAAACTCTGTTAGCGATGAAGAAGAATAAGGGTGGGTGAAGTTTTCATTGAAGCGAATACCAAATATCAAACCCAATCCGATGGCCATATCGGAATAGCCTGAAAAATCAAAGTATATCTGGACTGTATATGCAATCGCGCCCAGAGCTGAGGTCGCCATCGTGTACTCATCTGCCGGTAACGCAAAACAGGCATCGGCTATTGCTCCGGCAGAATCTGCGATGACGACTTTCTTAAACAATCCATGTGCAAACCTGGCAAATCCGGCCGACATATTTAAGACGCTAATATCTGGCCGCGCGTACTGAGCGATAACATCCCGATATCGTACGATTGGACCGGCAATCAACTGCGGAAAAAAACTGAGATAGGCTCCAAAACGAATTACATTCGTCTCAACTTCAGCTTCCTTTCGATAGATATCGACAAGATACGAGATAGCCTGGAAGGTAAAGAATGAAATTCCAATCGGCAAAATAATACTTTGGAAGGTGCCGGTTAAATTCGCGGTAAATATAAGATCAAACTGCTGAGCTAGAAACGCCGCGTATTTGTAATAGGCGAGGACCAGTAAGTTCAATGCGACCCCAAAGCCCAATATCCACTGGGAGCAAAAGCGGGAAAGCAGCAATCCCCAACCCCAGTTCATTAGGATTGAAAAGATCAGTACAAATACGATCGCGCCGGAGGACCAGAAATAAAAGAACAAACTCACCAGCAAGATCGCCAGTGAATGCGCAAAGCGTGAGCATAGAAGTATCAGAATGCCTGCTAATGGCAGAAAAAAAGCCAAGAAAACAGGGTCGGAAAACACCATGTGGAAAGATACTCAGAGTCTCGGATTGAGCCAGCCTAGCGTTCACTAGCAGCTTCCTCAGATCATACGGCTAGTCAGGCACTTATTCCATACAGTGCAACGGAGTCTTAAGGCATGGAGAGGACATCGCACTCAAGCTTATCTAATACCTTCTCGACGGTGTTACCCATTAACGCGGCGGAGAGGCCAGACCTAGCTGAATTGCCCACTACGACCAAGCTCACATCGAGCCTTTTGGCCTGATCGACAATCACTTTGCCGGGCTTACCCAGTTTAATATGAATTTGCTCACTGTCTGCTCCGCAGCTATCAATAAGCTCCTGCCTGCTTGGAACCCCTTTAAAGTCCTCGAAGGCATTGACGAAGTGGACTTCGGCACCGCGAAGATCACGCAACCGCTTACTAAAACGAATAACATTGTCATTAAGGCGACCATAGGAGTCAGACCGGGCGGTGATATCAACAGCCGAGAGAACTCGTCTTTCCTCCACCTGAGTGCCCTCTTTCACCAAAAGCACCGGGCAATGACACTCCCTGATCAGTGTCCAATCAGATGTTCTATTAAAAATCCGTTTGCCGGAAGAATGTCGATACGAGGATTTCAAAACCAAATCCGCTTCGTGACGCGCTGCGGCATCTACTACACCCCGATACCAGTCTTTGCCCCAGGCAAGCTCAGTGCTCACCGCCACACCGCTCGCTATCGCTCCCGCCACAGCCTCATCAATCTTAGCCTGGTGGAGGGACAGGACAGCGTCGGCATTGATCACATCTCCATCAGATTTGGCCGGATGCGCATAAACACAAGCAAAAACGTGTACTTGGGCAGATATTTCCAGAGCAACATCGAAGGCGCGCTCAAGAGCAGGCTGCTCCTCTTGAGTAGGATCGTAGACTGCAAAGAGCTTATTAAATGGTTTCACGTGAAGTACCTCTGTTACCGCTTTTCGGTATTTCCTTGTTCATAACAGTCATTCTTGACCATAAAATTAGAATGTACTGCCTAATTCCACCATTATTTGCCAGCGGTGTCAGATTACCCCCTAAGCATATGATTTATATAAATTATATACGAAAATACCTGCCAACTTGAGCGAACCAAACGGCTTTTTTAGGCCAAATTACCAGGTTAAAAGCGTGAACTACATCTCATCTGTAAAGATGCGAAAAACTTTCGTGTCAGCGTTCCGCCGCGGCGATCTCAAGCCCTTCAAATATGAGATCCGGAACCCACTCACCACCGAGGTCGCTTAACGCCATCAGTTCGCGAGCGCCTCCTCCACATAAAAGCAAATCGTCTTTTCGGATTCCCAAGTTTTCCAGGACAAGTCGCACCGCACCGACTTGAGAAACAGCGATGCCGTGGCGCACGGCTTCGGCAGTGGATTGACCTGGAACGAGCCGATAATCCGCCTGCTCTTCAAAGCGAACCCTATCGGTATCGAGCAAGAGTGCACGCTCCATCAGCTCAGCACCGGGAATAATATAACCCCCCTCGTGCAGACCATCCGCCGCAACAATATCTATCGTAAGCGCAGAGCCCGCGTCCACAACTGCGAAGCGGCCACTAAGACGACTTTGAGCTCCAAGCATAGCCAGCCAACGATCCACTCCAAGGCGTTCAGGTTCGCTATAGCTATTTCTCAAACTGCCCAGCTGAGAAGAACTGCGCGCAAACCAGGGGACTATGCCCCATTTTTTTTCCAACAATTCCGACAGGGTCTTGTTACTCTGAGCGCCCGCAACACTGGATACCCAAACATTTTCTACGATATCTGAGCATGACAGTAACGCCCGCAAACTTTCACTATCATCTGCCCGATAGCTACCTCGACCTGCGATTTCTCCACCACTAATCAATCGCCATTTGGCGCTGCTATTACCCACATCCAACTGCAGGCAATGATCCGGAGCCGTCATTCGACAATCCTCAAAGAAATCTCTCCCCCAAAAACGGATTCCACGCCGACACTGGTTTCCAAGCGTAATGCTCCTCGAGGGTCCACACCCCTGGCTATGCCTGCCACTTTATTATTGCCGGTCGTTAAAATTACTGATTTGCCAGCGTGTGCATCCAGCGACTGCCAGGGTTCACGCCAAGGCGTAAAGCCATCGCTCTCAAATGCGGCCAACAGCGGCAAGAGCTGACCTAACAATGAACCAAGCAATTCATTGCGCCCTGGAGCAACCCCACCTTCGGCCATTAAGGAAACATCCGTCCACGCCTGATCTATTGAATCAGCTGCTGAGCGGGGCATAGCGACATTGAGACCGATACCCACCACCACCTGGCACTGGCCCGAAGCATCTCCCACCATTTCCAATAGCACTCCACCTAATTTTTTTCCTCTATACAAAATATCGTTTGGCCATTTGAGTTGAACCTCGGGAAGGCCAAGATCTGTCAGGGCCCGTGCAACGGCAACACCCACTGCCAAACTCAAACCCTCTAAAGCGGCCGCCCCCTGGCTGAACTCCCAGACCGTCGATACATACAGATTCCGTCCAAAAGGACTTATCCACTCCCGCCCCCTGCGCCCACGCCCTGCAGTTTGTTGTTCGGCTGTACACACAAGACCCGATCTGGCCCCCTGTTCGACTCGGCGCAATGCCTCCATGTTGGTAGAGTCAATCAGCTCCTGAATACTCAGCTCCTTAAGCAGACTCAAACCAATGGCAGTCATTTTCGAGCGCACCTTTGCCTCGTCAATAAGGTCGATGCCATCTGGGATGCGGTATCCTCGCCCCTTGACAGATTCAATCTCCAGACCGAGTCCCTTCAGTTTGTTAAGTTGCTTCCAAATGGCAGTGCGGCTTATCCCGAGGGCTGCTGCTAAATCCTGGCCAGAGTGAAATTCACCGTCTGCCAATAATGGCAACAAAATAGTATTGGGCATTAATTACCTTTCGCTGTTGAGCATGGATCGTAAATCGAAGACATAATAGCAAAATTGCAGTGTCAACGATGGATTTGAAAGCTCTGGTTGCGAGATCAATGCGTCAGACCTTACACTCTTCAACAGCACTGCGAGTCGACAATCAATACATCTTCTAACCGAGAAAAACATGGACCAGCTGAGTCGTGCGAACCTCCTGAACCACACAGGTACCGCCAATACGGTAGGCCGAAAACCGGCAGTGTCGCAATGAGCCCAGAAAATACCGTACGTCTCAGGAACACAGCTGCCACTCTCATTACCGCCTGCGGAACAAGCCATATTGCTGAATTGTGGCTCAGAGATATTGATACCACTGCACTGACAGGTGCACTGTTTGGTGCAGGCTATCTCATTGTAGGCATCGGCCTCTTCGGTCAGTCGCGGTTCGTGTTATTTTTGGCGATTCTATTACCCATGGCGGGAGTTCGCCTTGCTCTGAACAACGTCCCTATTGAATCACTCAACTGGCTGGGGTTAGCCCAGATTACTTCCGCGTGCCTTGTCACAATACTTAGCGCCTTAGTGCTGTACGCTGTAAGACATCAACCTAGTACCTAGCCAAGGAGACGAGTGAGTAATGCTCGACCCGTTAATTATTCTGATAGCGCTAATCTGTGGCCTGATCAGCCGAATGCTGGGATTACCGGCGCTCATCGGTTATCTCGCTGCGGGCTTCGTACTGCATGAATTCAATTTTGCAGGCGGAGACGTTCTTCACAGCTTGTCCAATATCGGTATCACCCTCTTGCTCTTCACAATAGGCCTGAAATTACAGCCTATCGAGCTGTTAAAAACTCGGGTATGGGGCACAACGCTCATTCACATGGCAATGATGCAGGCGATGTTCATGGCCGCGTTATACCTCGCTAACCGGTGGGTGCCGGCCTTTGGTCTCACCGCAGTTGCAATAGCGGTTATCGCCTTCGCACTGACGTTTTCTAGCACCGTGTTTGTCATACAGGTTATGCAAGAACGAGGTGAAATGTCTTCCCGCCACGCCAATCTTGCTATCGGGATACTGGTCATCCAGGATTTGGCCGCAGTCCTTTTTCTGGCTTTCTCCACAAACAAGACTCCAGAACTGGGGGCCATCGCCCTGCTGGCGCTATGGCCTCTGCGTAAAATTCTACTAAGATTGCTCACCTACAGTGGCCATGGCGAGCTGTTCACACTGTTCGGGTTGGCATTGGCTCTTGGGGGGGCGGCGCTATTTGACTCCCTGGGAATAAAAGGGGATCTCGGCGCGTTGATTATCGGCGCAGTTCTAGCTGGCCATCAAAAGTCCAAAGAACTGTCGAGGAACCTGCTCCAGTTCAAAGACCTTTTTCTGGTCGGGTTCTTTCTCACCATTGGCCTCACAGGCTGGCCACAAGCCGAGATTATTGTTCTGGCAGTGGGGCTTGGCGTTCTCGCGCTCGTGAAACCTCTATTGTATTTCCCGCTGTTAACAACCTTCCACACTCCACCGAGAACTGCCCTATTAAGCGCGTCAGCTCTGGCAAATTACAGTGAGTTCGGATTGATTGTAATCGCGGTCGCCGCCTCTGCAGGATGGGTAGATCCGCAGTGGAGTGGGGCTATTTCGCTGGCTATCGCCGTCAGCTTCATCTTTTCTTCGCCGCTAAATGGCAATGCCCATGAACTCTATAGGCGCTGGCAACACCACTTGCAGAAATTTGAAACATCAAAGGTGAAAGCGCAGCAGCCAAATACGGAAAATGTGCGCGTCATCGTACTCGGCATGGGAAACATCGGTGCAGGTGCTTATGACGCCATGGCCGAACTCTACGGCCATACCGTTTTAGGTGTTGACGACAACGACTATAAACTGGAAAGACATCGGACAGAGGGCCGCCGCGTCGCCCAGGCAGATGCAAGTGACCCTGACTTCTGGTGGCAGGTTGATTTGGGTGAGGTAGAATTGATTATGCTTGCGCTAACCCATCACCAGGAAAATCTGCTGGTAGGCCACCTGCTGGAAGATCTGGGATATCGAGGCAAGCTGGCGGCAGTGGTCCGCTTTTCAGAAGAAGCGGGAGATTTGGAAAAACACGGAATTTCCGCTTTCAACCTTTACGCCCAAGCCGGCGCCGGTTTTGCCGCACACGCTGCGGAGAAGCTGAGTACCCCTTCTTCTAACACCGAGGAATAATTCTTCGGCGCACAGTTTGTAGCTGAAGACTCATTCAATCAAAAAAACGATCATTGTGATTTTACACAAGGAAACCAATCCGTGGCACTCAAGCCAACGATATACAAAGCACAAGTCTCACTGGCGGACAGCGACAGAGGCTGCTTCGACGAGCTGTCTCTCACCCTGGCGAAGCACCCCTCCGAAACCATCGAGAGAATGGCAGCCCGTCTGCTGGCCTATTGCCTTAACAGTGCGCGAGGACTGGAATTTACCAAGGGAATATCCACCGCCGAAGAGCCCGATATATGGCAGCACAACGACAGCGGTGAAATTGAACACTGGATAGAACTGGGCCAACCCGAGGAACCTAGACTGCGAAAAGCCTGCGGAAAAGCCAAACGCGTCAGTGTTTACGCCTTCGGCAAGAGCTCGGATACCTGGTGGCGAATCAACAGTGAACCGATCGCAGCACTGCCAAAAATGACCGTGTGGCAATTTCCCTGGGACGAAGTTGTGACTGCAGCCGGACTGCTGAACCGCACTGTCCAGCTCAATGTCAGCATAGTGGGCGGCACCTTATATCTGGACAACGGCGGTCACTCAAGCAGCCTGGAACCCCGGCAACTGCTAAGTACTTGAGAGATTTCATCAAGGGCCGTTTTTGGCTAGTAGTACCTGCTCGCCAGCGCTATATTGAAACTCATGAAAACCAACGCTCTACAAAAAAATGAGTCTCTGGACCTCGACCCAGAACGTTGTCGAGCTGCGCGTTTGTCACGAGATTCTCGATTCGATGGAGAATTTTTCCTCGGGGTAAAAACAACGGGCATCTATTGTCGACCGGTTTGCCCTGCCAGACCTCCCGCAGAAAAAAACGTGAGCTATTTTCGGCACGCGGCACAGGCAGCTGAATCCGGCTATCGACCTTGTTTGCGTTGTCGGCCAGAATCTGCACCCAATAGCCCGGCATGGCGCGGAACATCAACGACAGTGCAGCGCGCCTTGGACCTAATCGGCGCGGGTGCGCTCAATGAAGCACCCATGGAAGCACTCGCTGCGCGCCTAGGGGTTGGTGAACGCTACCTAAGAAAGCTTTTTGAGCGCGAGGTCGGTGCCTCTCCTATGGCGGTTGCGCAGAATCAGCGCTTATTATTTGCCAAAAAACTACTCGCTGAAACCACTCTGTCGATTACAAATATTGCGTTTGCCGCAGGATACAGCAGCGTAAGGCGCTTCAATGACGCCATCCGAAGCAGCTTTAACACGACACCGAGCGCGATGCGAAAGGCGACTGGGAAACATCCGACAGACGGCACTATTACGTTGCAGCTCCACTACAGACCTCCCTATGACTTGGCGGGCGTGATGGACTTCTTCGCGCGACACGCCATTACAGGCGTGGAGCAAGTCGACGAAAAAGGCTACCGCCGCAACCTATTACTCAATGGTGAAGCGGGTCACTTTCGCGTGTCAAAAATTCCAGTGCGCGATGCCCTGCAGTTGGAGTTGAGCAGCGCAGACCCAGGCCAGCTAATGCCCATTGTGGCCATGGTGAGACGAATGTTTGACCTCGATGCCAATCCACAATTCATTAAAGAGGCGCTGAGCCGAGATGCAGTTCTCAAATCTCTATTGGATAAGTTTCCAGGAATTCGCGCGCCGGCTTACGGCTCAAGCTATGAATCAACGGTCAGAGCGATAGTCGGTCAGCAGGTAAGCATCCAGGCTGCCCGCAAAGTGAGCTCGAGATTGGCTGAAGCGACAAGTCAGGGCAAACAGCTGGCAGCCGGCGAATGGCTGTTCCCCGATCCACAAGATTTGGCACAGTTGGGCGACGAGCTTTTTCCTATGCCTACGCGGCGACGGGATACATTGAAAACCGTTAGCCAATACCTACACGAGCACAACGGCGAGCTGGACCTCGATACGTTAGCCAAGTTCAAGGGTATTGGGCCCTGGACCGTTGGCATGGTGGCAATGCGAGGCTACTCGGATCCAGACATCTTCCCCATGGGAGATCTGGGCCTGATCAAAGCCTATGCTGCGCTCGCCGGTGACATCAGGCTGGATAAGGACCTGACTTTGGCGTGGCGTCCATGGCGCTCGTACGCCGCCAATTTACTCTGGAGGACTCTCAGCGCATGAACTACCAATTTCTGGATACCCCGATAGGCACTCTTCGGCTGGTTTCGAAGGAGGAAATGTTAAGCAAAGTGGAATTCGAAGGCCGACACCAAATCCAATCTGATGAGGTCTTTTGCAGCGACTCGGCTTTGCAGCGGGCCTCGAAGCAGCTTCAAGAGTATTTTGCCGGTCAGCGAGAGACATTTGATTTGGGTTTAAACCCACAGGGAACCGACTTTCAGCAACAGGTCTGGTCTTCTCTAAGAGAGATCCCCTTTGGAGAACTGCGTAGTTACAGCGACATCGCTCGCGGAATTAACCGGCCCAAAGCTGTTAGAGCAGTTGGAGCCGCCAATGGCAGAAATCCAATTCCGATCATTGTGCCCTGCCACCGGGTCATAGGTAGCAATGGATCACTGACGGGGTTTGCGGGCGGCCTAGAGATGAAAGAGCAGTTGCTAAAACTCGAAGGCGCACTACTGATTTAAAAGAGTGGGTAAAAAGGATTAAAGACCAGCGGCAATCGTCTTGATCCACATTTCCTCATTGATGAAGCCCTGACCCCAGCTAGCCCACTTATCGTCGAGTCCGTCTTCTACAATGGACTCTTGAGTCTGGCCTTTTTCCATTCGAACAGAGACAGATTTCACAGTGGTCACTAACATTTCGTGATAGCGCTGAAGATCCTTTTTAGTCGCCCGTTTGCCACCATGTCCCGGAATAATGATGGTTGTGTCGTCCACTCGATCAAGAACGGCTGAAATATTAGCCGTGAAACCGGCCACATTGCCCCCAGAGCCTAAGTCGACAAACGGGAAACTATTCATAAAGAAGTGGTCCCCCATATGGACAACATTCGCCTTGGCGAAAAACACCACACTATCACCGTCGGTATGGCCGGTGGGCAAATGCAGAATTTCAATATCATCATCGTTGAAATGCAAAGCCATTGAATCGCCATAGGTGACAACGGGAAGTGCCGCGGCAGGGCTGGCTTCGACGACCCGGCCCGAGACCTTCATTTCCTGACGGGTGGACATCCGTGCTCGAACATTACTATGGGCAACAATTACAGAACCCTTGTCACCCCAGTAAAGATTGCCGCCCGTATGATCGCCGTGCCAGTGAGTATTGATCACGAATTGCGGGACTTGCGCATCGTCAGAGCCAGGTACCAGCTTATTGAGTGCCCGCTGATAAGCGTCGGCATAGGCTGCAAAGTCGTCATCGATAATCAGAATGCCGTCGGCGCCTACTGATGCAACCACATTGCCACCACGACCCTGCAATAGGTGCAAGGCGCCCTTAATTGGAGAAGTGGAAACCGAGGGCGCGTCCTCAGCAGCATGGGCCGGGATAATCCCCAGGAGGCTGATAGAAATTAATAACTGGGAGAATTTTTTCATGGGCGTGATCCTCTGGGTAATTTCTCAGGCATTCAGGTCCGGAATCATTTCGTCCTTCAACCGCTCGATGGCGTCTTTCACTCGAAGTTTTTCTTTTTTGAGGCGCTGTAACAAAATCTGGTTTTGATAAGGGTAGTCATACATTTCGGCGATACGAGCATCGAGCGCCCTATGCTGGCGTTGCATCTGAGACAAACGCATTGCAGGAGTCAGAGTTTCGTTGGCGGCTTCCGCAGCGGTATCGGTTGAGATTACCGGTGGCTCGCTCATAGCTTTGCTAGGTTCATGTTAGGACGGCCAGTATTGCCTGTTCAAGGAGCAAGACTATACCGACTTGGTTTACAGGTACAACCGTCAACGCCCCAATTGACGATAAAGCATCTGACGGGCGTGAATCATCTCCTTACACGTTTGCTGCAGGCTAAAATCCATTTTGCCGTCTACTTGCTCTCCCTGTTCCCGTTGCCGCTCCAGCGCTGAGATTTCCAGCAGTAAACGCTCCCGTAATGCGCTGGTGTCCGGCCAGTTCAACGTTTGCCCCATCAACGGACAATCAGCGCCATAGAGTTGCAATTGTGAAAATGACTTTTCGGACATCGTACAACCTCATCGGAGACATAAAAGCCCCTGTATTAGTTATAGTCCATGACTGCGTAAATTCCAATACAGTCTATATTTCCAGTGCGAGTAGCTCCTTCCAAAGCGCGTGCTCTGCATCTCCAATGGCGAAGAAATCAGGGCTCATCAAGGATTTACGTCGGTTGTATTGGACCGGCTCGCCATCCATTCCCAACAAACTTCCACCGGCTGCTTCCAGTAGAGCCTGCCCGGCGGCAGTATCCCACTCGCAACAAGGTGAAAAACGGGGATAGAAATCGCCGGTTCCTTCAACGAGCTGGCAAAATTTCAGCGCACTGCCACTGTTCATACGTTTGAGAGGACCGCGACGATCTTCCAGCCATTCCAGAACTGACCCCAGTCGCGGCCCGCGGTGTCGATGACTGGCAAGAATTGTAAGTGGCTCGTCGGAACGCAATTGTCGCGTGCGCAATTGCCTCGCCTGCCATTGGTCCTCGCTTGAGAACTCATAGCATTGAGCACCTGCTCCGGGTATCCCTACATAGGCCTTTTTTTCAAGAGGTATAAAGAGCAAGCCCAACACAGGACGGTGATGCTCTATCAACGCAATATTGATAGTAAATTCGCCGGTTCGGTCCAGAAACTCTCGAGTACCATCCAGGGGGTCCACCAACCAGTATTTCTTCCAGCTAGAACGCTGCGCAAAATCGATCGTGGTCGACTCTTCCGAGAGAATCGGGATAGCGTCGTCCATCTGCTCCAGGCCAGATAAAATAATTGCGTGAGAATCAAGATCAGCTCGAGTCAGTGGAGATTGGTCACCTTTGGATTCGTAGTGGCCAGACTCTGCAGAGTGATAGTGTGTACAGATTGCCTCTCCGGCGATACTGCACAGCTCAATGAGTGGGCTAACAAAGGTTTCCAGCTGAGGCACAACAGATTCCGACTGCGAATTTGGCCCACTATATCATTGAAAGTAGGGTCAGCTGTCGAGCAACCGACGTAAAAAAGAGGCATAATTCACTCAGCGTGTGATCCATACACCGAATCGCCATTTGAGCGGGAGAAGTGAAAGACCATGGTCAACTGGGAAGTCATCGACACCGTATTAATCGACATGGATGGCACCCTCCTAGATCTGCATTTTGACAACTACTTTTGGACAGAATACCTACCACAAGCTTACGCGGCCAAGTATCGAATAGGCGAAGCCGTCACTATCGAACAACTGCAAACACAGCACGACATCGAGACGGGGACATTACAGTGGTACTGCGTTGAGCACTGGTCTCGCGAACTGGATATGGATGTTTCGGCTCTGAAACGCTCTCTTGGCGACATGATTGCCCCACGCCCATACGCCATAGAGTTTCTGACGCGATTGCAATCTATCGACAAAGAAGTGCTGATGGTGACCAACGCCCATCGCAAGGCACTTGACCTGAAAATGGAACAGGTAAAAATCAGTCATTACTTCGATCGCCTGGTGGTGTCGCATGAACTGAACGCTCCCAAGGAACACTATCTTTTCTGGGAAAAACTACAGGAGCTACACCCTTTTGACCGCAAACGTACTCTATTAATAGACGATACCGAGAGGATTCTACACCGTGCTCAAGAGTACGGTATTGGCCACTTGATCACACTGCTGCAGCCCGATAGTCGGGGACAAATCAGAACCGGAACTCAGTTTCCAGGCATTCATCACTTCGATGAGATCATGCCAACCGCGAAATTTGGATAAAGGAACCTACCCATCAAATGGAAAAACTACGCTTGGACAAATGGCTGTGGGCCGCTCGGTTCTATAAAACCCGCAGTTTGGCGAAAGCCGCTATTGAAGGGGGTAAGGTGCACCTTGACGGGACCCGAGTGAAAGTGTCCAAGGAAGTGACCGTGGGAGAAAAACTTCAGATTCGACAAGGCTGGGACGAGAAGACCGTGGTGATAACCGCTCTGTCAGATAAACGAAGAGGTGCGCCGGAAGCCGCTGAACTCTATGCGGAAACGCCGTCTAGTTTGGAAAAACGAGAAGCAGATGCCGCAGCAAGAAAGGCCGCTGGAGGAATGATAGATCGACCGGCCAAACGTCCCACCAAAAAACAGAGACGTCAGATTCACAGCTTCAAGGAGAGTTCTTCCTGAAGGTGCAAACCCTCTCCGGACACAATAATCGCATTGCGGCCTGAATCTTTGGCATCGTAAAGCGCGTCGTCCGCCAGCTTAATCACCTGCTCTGGCAGTAAATCACCGTCGGGCTCCACCGTAACGATACCCTGACTTACCGTGATAAAAGGCTCGCCCAGCGATGTTTTGTGGGGAATGGCCTCGGTGTTAACCAAGGCTTTTAGCCTCTGTGCCGTGCGCAGAGCCACCTCGGATGAAGCCCCAGGTAACACTAAAATAAACTCTTCGCCCCCGAACCGAGCGACCACTTCACCGGCTCTGGTGGTCGCGCGTTGCATCAAATCGGCCAGTTGCTGTAGAACGATATCGCCAGCCAGATGTCCGTAGGTGTCGTTGTACAATTTGAAGTAATCGACATCCAAAAGGATCACCGATAATGTTGTACCACTGCGGCGAGCGCGGTTGACCTCATCGAGCAAGGTCTTATTGACCAGGCGCCTGTTACCCAATCCCGTCAATTCATCCACATTGGCCAGGTTAGTCAACTGTTGTCGGGCATCTCGCAACTGGCGGTTGCGATCTCGCAGGGAACCGGTCAATCCGCCGAGTTCCCGCGACATCGCCTCTCGCTGCAAATTGAGAGAGATCATATTGCAGTAAGATCGATAGATCCGGTCACTTACCACAATCAGAACAGCGCATATGAGGAGTAAAAACAGGCCAATGACGAGGTTGTAGGGAGCATCCCAATAGTGAATCAGGCTCCACCAGCCTATAGGCCACAGGGACGCGAACAAATACGCCACGAAGTATTCCCGAATGACAACTGTCACGCCGACAGAGAAGGCTGTGATCATGACGATTGTGAGTAGCAAAACGTGCTGCAGGGTTTCAGGGATAATATTGGCCAGATAAATATAGGCGCTAGACCACACCGCTCCGGTTAAAATAGCGCCAGCAATCAACTGCCTGTAGAGCTTTTTAGGTGCCGTCACAAAGCTGCGCTCAACAAGCGAATTACTCATCGCCAGTGAGCAGACCAGCAGTAACACTAAAACCAAGGCGGCCCAGATCAACAACACCGACATATCCAAATACGACCAGCACAGCAACAGACATACCACTACGCCCACCAAATTGGTCCCCACCGACGCAAAACGCGCATTCATCATTAACAGCTCTAGCTGTGAGGAGAACAGTTCTTCGCGGGGTATATTGCGCTGATAAATCATGGAGCAAATCCTACACGGATCGCCCTCCAAAGATAAGCATTCGCTTACAAGCTGCCAACCGCATCACACCTGGGCCTTCAATAATTGCCAGTAGGCCATATTTGCTACAAACTTCCCCCCAGAACTCATATTTGGGGTCAAGGGATGTACTCCTGGAAAACAATACGCACTTTAGCGGCTGTTCTATTGCTGCTACCAATCGTTCACCTCGCGATTCTGGTATCCCAAGAGGCCTATAGCGTGCTCGATCCGTCGCCTGAAGCCTGGGCGGATGAAGTCGAATCCTTTTCCAAGGCAGACCAACTGGAACCCTTGGCCACCAATCCCATTGTGATAGTTGGCGGTCGGCGAGTGACTTTGTGGGAAGATCTCGAGGATTTGCTGGCGCCTATGACGGTACTCAATCGCGGTGTGGGCGATGCCACGGTTAACGACATCACCCACTACTATCAACAGTTGATCGGGTTTTACAATGCCCACAGTGTTGTCCTGCTTCCTGGGGAAAGTGAGTTCCATATTCGCGACAACAAATCGGCCGAAGAGCTGATAGCTGCGGTACGAGAGCTCGTTGAACTCGATTTATCCCATTCCGTCACCCAAAAATTCTATGTTGTCACACCGCTCAAAACACCGCTTCACGCCGATGGCAACGACAAAATCGATACCATTTCAAAAGGTCTGAAGACCTGGGCCGATGGCGACGAGCGCATTAAAATTCTCGACGCCAATTTGCTTCTGGCTGACCGCAACGGATTCGCCAAACCCTCATATTTCCGCACCGATGGCGTCAATTTGAACGAACATGGCTACGTTCGACTTTCGCTTATGCTCCGTTCCCAGCTGGAGCGGGACAACCCCAGTATTTACGGGCTGGTCGAGGCTCTGTAAAACACCACTTTGTGTTCAGAATGCGCTAGAATTGCGCGATGTTATCGGAGATACCAGTAATACCGCCTCATACACCCCACCTGTCCGGGATAGATCGGGGTGCCTCTCTGAAGGACCTGGATATAGAGCAACTGCTTGAGCTAGCCGAGGAGCTAAGGGCTTTTCTACTTTATAGCGTTGGACAAACTGGCGGTCACTTTGGCGCAGGTCTGGGAGTTATAGAGCTCACCCTCGCCTTGCACTATATCTACAACACCCCGGAAGACCGTCTCGTCTGGGATGTAGGCCACCAGACTTATCCCCACAAAATTCTCACCGGTCGCATGCAGCAAATGCACACCATGCGCCAAGCTGGCGGACTGGCAGGCTTTCCCAAACGTGGAGAAAGTGAATTCGATACCTTTGGGGTTGGCCATTCTTCTACCAGTATTTCAGCCGCAATGGGAATGGCTCTGGCCGCGAAAAATAAAAACTCGGAGCGCAAGATTATTGCCGTGATTGGTGACGGCGCTATCACAGGCGGTATGGCCATCGAAGCGCTCGCGCATGCAGGCCACGAACGCCCCAACATGCTAGTGATTCTCAACGACAATCAGATGTCTATCGGCCACAACAAAGGCGGCCTAGCCACCTACTTCGCCAAAATCTGGGCAAGTAAAACCTATATCGCCATGCGCGAGGGATCCAAGAGGGTGCTGGAGAAAATCCGACCCGCCTGGGAATTGGCCAAGCGCACCGAGGAACACATGAAAGGTATGGTTGCGCCTGGGACTCTGTTTGAGGAACTGGGTTTTAATTATATTGGTCCATTGGATGGACACGATTTGCCGCAGTTAATCCAGACTATCGAGAACATGAAAAACCTGGAAGGGCCTCAGCTGCTGCACATAAGGACGATGAAAGGAAAGGGGTTTTTGCCTGCGGAACAGGATCCGGTGGGTTATCACGCCATCAACAAAATTGACCCTAAGCCAAAGGGCCCCAAACTCGCGGCTGCCCAAGCTAAACCGAGCACCCCAAAGTACCAGGACGTTTTCGGTGCCTGGCTTTGTGACATGGCTCTAATGGAGCCACGCCTAATCGGAATCACGCCGGCAATGTGCGAAGGTTCAGGTATGGTCAAGTTTGCAAAACAATTTCCAGATCGATACTACGACGTAGCGATAGCCGAACAGCACGCAATAACGTTAGCGGCAGGCATGGCCTGCGATGGTGCGAAACCCGTTGTCGCCATTTATTCCACTTTTTTGCAGCGGGGCTACGATCAGCTTATTCATGACGTCGCTTTACAAAACCTCGATGTGACCTTTGCGATAGACCGCGCAGGTTTGGTGGGACAGGATGGTCCAACGCACCATGGAGCATTCGACCTTTCGTACCTGCGCTGCATCCCCAATATGGTAATAGGTGCACCCTCTGACGAGAATGAAACCCGACAAATGCTGTATAGCGCCTACCAGCATAGTGGGCCTGCGGCAATCCGCTACCCGAGGGGTACCGGACCGGGAGCCGAAATTAGCGAAATTATGAGCACCATGACAATTGGTCGCGCATGCGAGGTGACCTCCGGCTTCAGAGTCGCTATCCTCAATTTCGGCGCTCTGCTTCCTGCGGCCCTCACAGTTGCAAATCAGCAAAACTTCACTGTAGTCGACATGCGCTGGGTCAAGCCCATGGATATCGAAATGATTGAAAGCATGTCGCAAAGCCATGAGCTATTGGTGACCCTCGAGGAAAACGCAATAGCAGGCGGTGCTGGTTCAGGTGTAAACGAGTATTTGAATCGTAGAGGTATATCGATACCAGTTTTAAATATTGGACTGCAAGACACTATTGTGGAACACGGATCTCACGAAGAACAACTTGTTTGGGCAGGATTGAGTCCCGAGGCAATTCTACATGCAATTATTCAAAGACTGGAAGATCTGGACCAGGTAGCACCTGCAGCAGAAAAAATCTTTTTGAACTGAGCTTAGATTGATGACGAATAAGAAAAAAATAGCCCTGATTACTGGTGTAACAGGACAGGACGGCGCTTATCTTTCAGAATTCCTCCTGACCAAGGGTTATGAAGTGCACGGTGTTCGCCGCCGCGCTTCGATGTTCAATACTGCGCGCATTGACCACCTGATAAAAGACGTCCATGAGTCAAACGTCAACTTCTTTCTTCACCATGGAGATCTAACAGACTCATCCAGTCTCATTGGCGTCATCCGAAAAGTAAAGCCTGATGAAATATACAACCTGGCGGCTCAGAGCCATGTTGCAGTTTCATTTGAGCTGCCCGAGTACACGGCTAACAGTGATGCACTGGGTACTTTAAGAATACTAGAGGCTATCCGTACGCTTGGCATGGAGCAAAAAGTAAAGTTCTACCAAGCGTCCACTTCAGAGCTCTACGGAAAAGTGGTTGAAACGCCACAATCAGAATCGACACCTTTTTATCCCAGAAGCCCGTACGCTGTCGCGAAATTGTACGCCTATTGGGCAACGGTTAATTATCGCGAGGCCTACAGCATGTTTGCCTGCAATGGCATTTTGTTTAACCACGAATCTCCACTGAGAGGCGAGCACTTTGTCAGCCGAAAAATCACCCGAGCCTTGACTCGAATCAAGACGGGTATCCAGGAGTGCCTGTACCTCGGAAATCTCGATGCGAAACGAGATTGGGGCCACGCAAAAGATTATGTTGAAGCCCAGTGGATGATGCTGCAGCAGGATCAGGCGGAAGATTTCGTCATCGCAACTGGCGAACAGTTCAGCGTGCGGCATTTCGTAAACCTCGCCTCAGACTTTCTGGAGATGCCGATCACCTGGGAGGGAAATGGCCTTGAAGAAAAGGGCTACGACTCCCAGGGCAACATTCGAGTTGCCATTGACTCGAGATACTTTCGACCTGCCGAGGTTGAAACACTGCTAGGTGACGCCTCCAAAGCAAAAGAAAAACTTGGCTGGACTCCAAAAATTTCATTCGAAACCTTGGTAAAAGATATGGTGGAAAGCGACCTGAAACATGCCCAGGACGAAGAACTACTCAGTAGCCACCCCGATCCTGTCTAGTCGACCCTCAAGGGCTATCATCAACGAAATGGCACATGCTCAAGAGTAGCGATGCGAATCGGCCGTAACCTACTCGCAGGGCTAAGCAACTCGATCTGGACGGCAGTTGTCACCTTTGCAACCGTTCCGCTTTATCTGAAATACTTGGGAGTAGAAGCCTACGGGCTGATTGGTTTTTTTGCGACCACCAACGCGCTATTACAACTGCTAGATCTGGGTCTGGCACCCACAATAAATAGAGAAATTGCTCGCCACTCAGCCACGAATGACATGCGTGGCGCGGCGACTACCTTGCACACACTAGCCATTTTTTATTGGCTTATCGCTTTAGCACTAGCAATTTTATCTATCACGTTAGCTAGTTCAATATCTGAACACTGGCTGGGTAACAGCACATTGTCCTCGGAAACTACTACCCAAGCCGTATTATGCACAGGGTTAATAATTGCCTGCAGATGGCCGGTCGGAATTTACCGAGGAGCGTTACTGGGAGCTCAACATCTGACGATTGCAAGCGCGATCAATATGCTGATGATAACGCTGTCCAGCTTTGGTGCAGTAGCTATATTGGCCTGGGTGTCCGCAACGATCGAAGCCTTCTTCTTTTGGCAACTAGGAGTGAGTGTCTGCTATGTCGTTGTTATCAGAATGGCCACATGGAGAGCGATCGGCTTTCGGCAATTCGCCAGTTTCAGCTCAGCTACTCTCAGCCGGATATGGCGTTTTTCAGCTGGCATGGCAGGGGTAGCGGCAACAGGTGTCTTGCTCGCTCAATTGGATAAAGTGCTACTCAGCAACCTGTTAAGCCTCGAGCAATTTGCTCATTACACGCTCGCAGGGTTGTTAGCCAGTGGGCTATACATTCTCCTCACACCGACATTCAATGTGGTATATCCAAAATTCTCAGTCTATGTAGTCAATAACAAAATTGCGATATTGACTCAGTTCTATCGAGAAGGCACTCGAATCTTATGCGCCATACTTTTCCCTGTTGCGATTACGGCAGCATGCTTCGCTCAGGATCTAGTGTACGTTTGGACCGCTAATTTCGAAGTCACAAGAGCAGTGACGCCTATTGTTCAATTAGCGCTGCTGGGTACGGCACTGAATGGTGCTATGCACTTTCCGTATGCATTGCAGTTGGCTTTTGGCGCTTCTCACCTCCCGCTCCTAATAAATATCGCACTCATATCTCTATTCATTCCGTTGGTATTCTATCTAGTTGGGACCTATGGCGCAGTCGGTGGCGCCATGGCATGGTTGATGGTCAACGGAATCTACTTGATTATTGGAAGCTGGATAACACATAGAAGTTTCTTGAAGGGGCTGGGCTTTCGCTGGCTGTGGATCGACGTAGGTGTGCCACTGGCCACTACTTCAATCGTAGTTTTAATGAGCAATCAATTAATTTTGAGACTACAACTTCAGCCCCTTCAAAATCTAGTGCTCGCCGGCGCTGTCGCGGTATTGGCCTTTGGCTGCACTGCTGCACTTGTGTTGAGACCCACAATTAAAAGATTTGCATCCGGCCAATTTAGAGGAAATTAGCTGTATTACAAAATTTTAATTCTAAGAATCGAGCAAGTTTGCACTCTTAATAGAAGATGCTAGAAGTGAACATCCCACTTACGTGCAATTTTCATTTTTTGATCATGGCTCAATATTTTACGAAACACATATTTAATCGAACGAACCGATACGGCTTTCAAAACATCCAAACCAAAGCGAAGCAAGACAGGCATGGGGATGTGCTTTACGTTAGATTGCGGGTTTGATTTAAAATCCTGAACTTGACCAAAGCCAAGGTATCGAGCTATTTCGTCGTTGAATCTGGTGATAAATGCCGGGTTTACAATAATTTCCTCAGCATTCCGATTGCTTGAATCAACCTGAAAAAATATCGATTTCCGAGTGAAACCTTTCGCAGTAATCGGTTTTGCCCTATGAATGCCATAGGTGTCATAAATTATGATGCTACCAGCCGGCATCGCAAAACTCTGAATTCTGTCAGCATAATTATCTTCTATGTATCGATTGCTATAAGAGTAGCTCCAATCACCAGATTTTCTCTCCTCATATGAATTCGTAATCAACTGAAATTCCCCATCAAACACGTCGTTGACATACAGAATGAAAATATACCCGTCGGTCCCAGTGACCTCCTGATTATTGGTGACGTTGTCCGCGTGCCATTCCATACTATGACCATAAGAGGTCTCATAATAGCGGTGGCATTTAAGACGATAGCTATCATCAAATGCCGCCCGGCAGATGCTGAGAATCTTCTCAGAAACTATATAGTCGTAATAAGAGCGGCACGCAGCGAAGGCCTGTGGAAAGAAGTACTGATCATTAAGCCATACAGGGGCTGGCGAATTTTTGTTGATCGAAGGGCGATATTGAGAAAGCTCAGTTGTTAACTCATGTAAAAACTCACTATTTACAGCTTTTTCAAATGAAAAATAGCCCTTTTCCTTGATACTATCAACAACGACGACGGGTTCGACTGACACAAATTGATCACTAAATATCGCCATTTGACTTTACTCGACTTGGTTGATGATTCATGAGCGGAGGATAGAAGCACCTCTCGCCCATGTCTAGCGCTAAGACTGCCGCGGGAACTATTCACAGGGTAAGGCGGCGACTAAGTCTTGAACACTGTGGACAAGTAATTGGTGATTTAACTCAAGTAACATTGAGTATCGACGGATGAATAATCGATCTACCAGCACGAATACTAATGATACAATTTCAAAGCGGAAATGATAATGACACTTGAAGTATTGCAGTCCAAAGAACAGATAGCTCAGTCACGCACAGAACTTATACAGCGGGGGCTTTCTCACATCACACCGCCATGGCGAAAAGTGCTTAGGAAGCTGCGCCTCAGTAAAGCTTTGAAAGTAGGAGAGCAGGCGAAAAGCTGGGATGTTTTAAGGTCTACGCAATTTATAGAGAAAAATCTGGAAAAGGATGCTGCCATTCTTGACATCGGCTGCTTCTGTTCCGAGATTTTGCCGAGTTTAAAAAATCTTGGATTCAGCAATATGACTGGTGTTGATCTGAATCCTGATATCTCGGCCATGCCTTACGCGGAAGTTATAAATTATAGCCAGCAGAATTTTCTTCACACGAATTTCGCGGACGCGTCCTTTGACGCTATCACTTCCATCTCTGTAATTGAGCACGGTTTCGATGCTCCAAGCCTTTTGGCGGAGATGTCGAGACTGCTAAAGCCAGGGGGAGTATTTATCGCCTCCTTCGACTATTGGCCGGAAAAAATTGATACCGGTGATAAGACGTTTTTCGACATGAGCTGGCTAATTTTTTCTCGGGATGAAGTGAACGATTTTATTGATCAAGCAGTGGAATATGGGTTGAAGCCAGCGGGAGAGATTCAAGGCTCTGCTAGAGAGCGCGCCATATCGTGTGAAGGATTTAATTACACATTTGGTTGGCTGGTGTTGGAAAAAAACACATAGTCATGACCATTGTTTTGGTCAGCGGCTCCTGCCCTCCAATGCAGTGTGGCGTAGGAGACTATACTGCCAGACTCGCTCTCGAACTATCAAAACTACAACCTGGAGCGGTGGGAATCCTCACCAGTGATGTTACGAACAGAGAGTCTGCGGGCGAGGATAATGTCTCGGTTCATTCGGTTATGCCAAACTGGTCACTAAGCTCTTTAAGAATACTGCTACATGTTCTGAAAAGAGAAAGACCGGAGATCGTCCACTTTCAATTCCCAACCGCCGGCTATGGCAAAGGACTAACACCTTGGCTAGCGCCTTTGGTCACCAGCATGATGGGATACAACGTAGTGCAAACTTGGCACGAAGGATACACATCACGTCAGATCCCTACGATGCTGCTTAAAGCGCTCGCTCCAGGGCGACTAATCGTGGTGCGCGAAAACTATGCCCAATTGTTAAGACCTTGGCTGAGATGGATTTTACCGCTGAGGAAATGGACCTATATCGCCAGTACTTCAACTATACCCAAGCATCAACTGACTCCTGAAATGAAGGACAACCTGCGCGCCAAATTCCCCGCGGACAAAAAACTGTTGGTGTTTTTCGGTTTCGTACATAGAGACAAGGGCGTACACAGGATCTTTGAAGTGGCTAACCCTGACCAACACCATATTGTGATTGCCGGACCCATGACCTATCTAGACGAATATTGTTCGGAACTACGACGCCAATGCGCTGAATCGAGGTGGGCTAGCAGTGTCGAGACCACGGGCCATCTGCCCCAAAAAGAGGTTGCTAACTTACTGGCCATCGCAGATGCCGTCGTACTACCCTTTGAAAAAGGGGGAGGCCAATGGAATACATCTATTGAAGCGGCGAAACTAAATGGGGCTTTTGTACTTACTACGTCTTTGACCGAGATGGGTTATTCACCTAAGACGGACACTTTCTTTGCAACCCCTGGAGATACGTTGCAAATGAAGGAGGCATTGGCAAAGCGTTTCAGTGGTTCGTATCAGCCCGACCAAACACCTAGCGAAGAGAATCCCTGGCGACGCATTGCACGGGAACACTTGAGCGTATACAACAGCCTGCTACCTGAAGGTCGTCACCTAAAAGAGCACTCAGAATCGGGTTTGAACAATGCCTAAGCTCTCCATATGTATTCCCACATACAACTTTGGCCAATTTATCGGCGCTACTTTGCAGTCCATCGTCGATCAAATCGACTCAGATATAGAGGTACTTGTTGTTGACGGGGCATCCACCGATAACACGGGTGAGGTGGTGGCTCCATATACAAGCCAATTCTCCAACGTCAAATACCACCTGCTCGAAAAAAAGGGGGGTATTGACGTTGATATGGCCAGGTCTATGGAATTGGCGACCGGAGAATACTGCTGGCTATTTAGCAGTGACGATGTAATGTATCCAGACGCAATTGCCCGAGTGCTTTCCCATCTTGATAAAGGTTGGGACGTTGTGCTCGCCACACACACTAACTGCACTATTGATATGACTCCGATTGGGCCTCATCCAGTTCTAGATGTAGGGCAGGATAGTAGCTACGACTTTTCAGTCAAGGAGGACCTGAATCGATACTTCGAAATAGCTACTACCACCGAGGCATTTTTCAGCTTTATGAGTGGGCTAATTATACGCAAGTCATACTGGGATATGGTAGATCTAAACCCTGATTTCATCGGTAGCTGCTGGGCGCATGCAGCCAGATTATTTCAAATTAACAACACAGCGCCTTTGACGATTAACTACATTAAACAACCTTTGCTCTACCGAAGAGGTGATAACGATTCATTCGCAAGTAATGGCCTGGTGAACCGTTACGCGATTGCGATCAATGGGTACAACAAAATCGCAAACACTTATTTTGGGGTCCAATCACGCCAAGCCTGGAACATACGTCGTACGCTGAGGAACGAATATTCACTGAAAAGCTTCCTATACGCCAAGCACTGTTGCTACCAAAACCCGGAACAGGATAATTTAGCACTACTGAACCAACTGGTGGTAAAGTTTTATTGCGATGCTAGTTTCAGGCATACCTTCTATAGAGGTCTGTACAATGCCCTGACTAAAAATCCACTAGCCATAATGATCTGGATGTATCAGGCACTGCAAAAAAAATGACTACACTAGAGGAAGGCAAAGACCAGTCGGTATTGGACGATGCTCCAGTCCCGGTCGAAGGTAACACAGATACTCAGCTATCCATCTGCATTGCGACGTACAAAAGAGGCAATGTGATTCGAGAGACGCTCGATAACATATGTGCCCAGCTTTGTATTAAAACAGAACTTATTGTCGTCGACGGAAACTCCCCGGACAATACCGAGGAAATATTGCGCGAGTACCAAGAATCACACTCAAATATCCACTACTTTCGCGAGGAAACGAATTCTGGCGTCGATCAAGATTTTGACAAAGCCGTTGGCTATGCTCGTGGTGACTACTGCTGGCTAATGACAGACGACGACCTATTGGAACCCGAGGCCGTTGCCACCGTTCTTAAAGCAATAAAATCCAACCCGGATCTCATTATTGTGGATGCGGAGGTTCGAAGCAGTGATTTCCGCCAGGTCTTACAACACAGTCGCATGTTTTTGTCTCAAGACGCACACTTTGAAAGCATCGACGATGATTTTTTGAAAACCGCAGGCGATCAGTTGTCATTCATTGGTTCTGTGGTGATTAAGCGAGAAGTATGGAACACGCGCGACAGGGAGCCCTTCTATGGATCCCTGTTCATGCACGCTGGGGTAATCCTACAATCACCGCCTTTGCAGAGTATTTGTGTATTGGCAAAGCCCCTAATTCAAATACGCTATGGCAACGCGATGTGGACACCCCGAAGCTTCGAGATTTGGATGCTGATGTGGCCGCAGCTAATCTGGTCCTTTCCCAGATATTCGGATGAGGCCAAGCATATCGTATGCCCTGCCGATCCCTGGAAGAATTCGTTAGTCTTACTCAAGCATCGAGCGAAAGGAAGTTACAGTCGGGAAATTTATCGCAGATACATCAACCCGCGCTCCCGTGGCTGGCTGCGCCTTAAGTCCTGGCTGATCGCCTGCGTACCAGCTGCAGTTGCTAACTTTTTTGCGGTTGGCTACGTCGTTGTACTAAGTCGAAGTTCGAGACTAGGCTTGAGTGATTTATTGGAAAGCCCCCATGCGTCATTGGCAAGCAAGTGGCTTGCCCGAGCACTACCACTTCCGGAAATCGTAAAATGAAAACCGCTTTAATTACAGGAGTTACAGGTCAGGACGGAAAATACCTCAGCCATCTATTGCTCGAGAAGGGATATACCGTATTTGGTACAACCAGCAGAAGTATCAGTTTAGCTTCCAATGCTCTCAGTGAGGAAATTCAACAAGGGCTCAACCTAATGCATTTGGATCTCGCTGACTCCGAAGCTATCTCGCAAATCGTAAACGAGATTCAACCGGACGAGCTCTACAACTTGGCAGCTTTCGCGCGAGGCTCGACTATGTGGGATCTGCCTGCGGAGTTAAGCGACATCAACGGCCTCGCCGTCGCACGAATTCTGGAAGCAATTCGCCAAAACTGTAAAAGTATCAAATTTTGTCAGGCATCAAGTAGCGAGATGTTTGGGCATGCTCAGGCATCACCGCAATCTGAAGTATCCGGTTTTTCTCCACGCAGTCCCTACGGAGCGGCCAAGCTTTATGCTCACAACATGGTAAACATTTATCGCGACCACCATGGCCTGTTTGCCTGTTCCGCGATTTTATTCAACCACGAAAGCCCGAATCGCCCCACTGATTTTGTTACCAGAAAAGTGACTCAAGAAGCCGCTCGCATCAAGCTGGGGTTGGCCGACACGCTACCATTGGGTAACCTCGAGGCACGAAGAGACTGGGGATTCGCTGGAGATTATACGCGGGCTCTTTGGATGATGTTGCAACACAATGCCGGCGCAGACTATGTTGTCGCTTCAGGAGAAACTCAGTCCGTGGCCACGCTCTGCGATATTGCCTTTTCACACCTGGGTCTCGATTATCGCCAGTACGTCACCACAGAACCCGCCTTTTTTCGGGAGACAGAAAAAATTCAACTTATGGGCGATGCCTCCCTATTGAAAGAAACACTAGGCTGGCAGCCCAGCCTAAGCTTTACTGAACTCGTACAGTCAATGGTCGACCACGACCTCGCACTATTGAAACAATAAGGAACAGGTGCTGCCATATGCCCCAGAAAATCCAGCAATGCCGCATCTGCGGAAATTCACAGCTCGAACTCGTTCTTGATCTGGGCACACAGTATCTCACCGGCGTGTTTCCGGCATCTAGCGACCAGCATGTGAACCAGGGCCCCCTAAGATTAGTAAAATGTCATGGAGAGGGTTTCTGTGGACTTCTGCAGTTGCAACACAGTTACGACCTGGATGAAATGTACGGCGAGAACTACGGTTATCGCTCTGGTCTGAACAACGCCATGATGCGTCACTTGGATGAAAAAATTCAGCGCATTCTGACTCAGCACTCACTTCCACCAAATTCGCTTGTTATTGATATTGGCGCCAATGACGGGACTACACTTAGATCTTACCCAGAGTCGGGATTGGAACTGGTCGGCGTCGACCCCACTAGCAAAAAATTTGAACAGTACTTCCCCAAACACGCAACAATGATTGCCGACTTCTTTACCGCTGATTTAATCGAAGCTAAGTTTTCAGATAAAAAGGCATCGATTGTCACTTCCTTCTCGATGTTCTACGACTTGGAAGACCCCATGAGATTCATGCGAGACATACACAGTGTTCTTGAGGAAGGTGGAATTTGGGTATTTGAACAAAGCTACATGCCGACCATGCTGGACATGAACTCCTATGATACTGCATGTCACGAGCACTTGGAGTATTACGCAATGAAGCAAATCGCCTGGATGGCAGATCGAGTCGGCTTTTCGTTAATAGATGTAGAGCTCAATGATGTCAATGGAGGGAGTTTTTCAATCACAGCGAAGAAATCTTCCAATATTGAACACGACGCCAAAGTAGCCGCTCTTATTGAGCAGGAAGAGCAAGCGGGGTTAGACACCCTAACGCCATATCGAGAGTTTGCAAAAAGAGTCGACGACACTAGAACCGCTCTAATCGACTTTTTTGACCAAGCCGCGCGTGAAGGCAAGCGGGTATGTGCACTGGGAGCGTCTACCAAGGGCAATGTCTTGCTGCAGTACTGCGGAGTAACCACCACACAGATAGCACAGGTGGGTGAGGTCAACGAAGACAAATTTGACAAATACACTCCCGGTACACTGCTGCCCATCGTTCCAGAAGCACAGATGCTGGACGAAGGTTTTGACTATCACTTAGTCTTGCCCTGGCACTTCAGATCCTTCTTTTTGGCTTCACCCCACCTCAAGGGAAAGACACTGGTCTTCCCACTACCTGAAATAGAACTGCATGTAGTGTAGTCCAACTGCTACAATTCTGTTGCAATCAATTGAAAGGGCTTAGCTTGTGGCGGCAGACAAAAAGGCATCGACTTCTGAAGACATTGTGAGCTTCGAAACTTCTCTGGAAAAACTTGAAGAGTTAGTTTCCACCATGGAGACAGGCGATATCTCACTTGAGGAGTCGCTGAAATGTTTCGAAGAGGGCATAAAACTCACGCGCAAAGCTCAAAAGGCCCTGATCGAGGCGGAGCAGAAAGTTCAAAGTTTGATGGAGTCTGAAGGTGAAATGGTAATCGAGCCTTTCCAAGAGCCTGAGGAATAAGCGTGGAGAAAGGCTTTACCGACTTTCTTCGATCCTGCCAAGAACGCTGCCGCCAGTCTCTACCGACAATGATGGGTGCACCCGCCTCGGAGTTTATTCACGGGGAGGCCCATGGTTTCGAGACTCTGATTGAAGCCAGCCACTACTCGCTCTCCAATGGGGGCAAGCGGGTGCGCCCTCTATTAGTTTATGGCGCCGCTCATATCTTCGACAAACCAATGACGACCCCCGGATTGGATCACGCCGCTTGCGCAATTGAAATGATTCACACCTATTCGTTGATACACGACGATCTACCCGCCATGGATGACGATGACCTTAGGCGAGGAAATCCCAGCTGCCATAAATCCTATGGAGAAGCCACGGCTATTTTAGCTGGAGATGGTCTGCAGGCCCGTGCGTTCGAACTAATTTGCGAGGCCCCGCTAGTCGATCCAAAGGACAACCTCCAAATGATAAAGATATTGTCCGCAGCAGCCGGCCCAAGAGGTATGGTTGGCGGGCAGGCGATAGATATCCTGGCAATCAACTCAGAAATGAATATAGACCAACTCAAAAACATGCACTTGTGTAAAACAGGAGCCCTGATTCGCGCAGCTTTGTCTTTGGGCGCTATAGTCGGCGGTGCCGACAAGGCCCAGCTAGAAGCGCTTCAGCGCTATGGGGAACATATCGGCCTTGCATTCCAAGTGGTGGACGACATACTCGATGTAGAGGGCAACGCTGAAAGCCTGGGAAAAACAGCCGGGAAAGACATCGACGCCAACAAACCAACCTATGTAAAAATGCTTGGCCTGGAAAGAGCAAAACAAGAAGCGAAAAATCTACTCGAGGATGCTTTACAATCACTCGAGGTGTTTGGCAGTTCTGGAGATCACTTACGAGGGGTCGCAAACTATATTGTTAATCGGCGGAACTAGGGGCAGAATCGCTATATTGCTTTGCTAAAAACTTTTCCCCAACATATGCCCCAACTTACCCGCCTTCGTCTCCAGATACTTCTCGTTATGAGGATTTCTACCCGTCTCCAGCGCAATACGCTCCACAACCTTGACGCCCAATTCCTCCAGCGCATTCACCTTGCGCGGGTTGTTGGTCATTAATCGGACCGAGTCAATATCCAGATGCTTTAGCATGGGTAACAACAGGCTGTAATCGCGCATATCAGCACCAAAACCCAGTTGTTCGTTGGCCTCAACCGTATCGGCTCCTTCGTCCTGAAGCTTGTAGGCTTTTATCTTGTTGAGCAATCCAATGCCTCGACCTTCCTGGCGCAGATAAAACAGGGCACCGACACCCTTTTCTGAGATCGCCTCCAGCGCCGCTTGAAGCTGGCTTCCGCAGTCGCAGCGCTTGCTAAACAAGGCATCGCCGGTCAGGCATTCCGAGTGAATACGCGCCAATACAGGCTCTGGGCCCGATAAGTCGCCCATCGTTAAAACAAGGTGTTCCTTGTTTGAAACCGGGTCTTCAAAACCGTGCATTTCGAATTCTCCCCAGGCGGTGGGGAGACGGGAGGATTCTACGTAGCGTGTTGACACTCGGACTATCCGTGAGCAAAGGGCCAGCAGTTTATCAGGTGTGCAGCTCGCTTGCGAGGCGCTTTAAAAGTCGCGCGAGAGCGTCAATATGCCATTTTTTTCCTGCATCTGGACATGTTGCAGATAAGTCATGCCAAGCAAAACTGTGGTCGGGTGGGTCCCACCTACAACCGAGGCCTGAACATTGTCTACGCGAATACCGCCGACATCAACAGAATCGAGCTTCACCACCCAGGCGCCCACGGTGCCCGATGCCGTGACAACCTGCGATGGAATCCCAGCACTGAAATCTATGCCGAGGGCGCTGGCGTGAGCCGAATTCATCGCAACCACATTGGCTCCGGTATCTACCATAACCCGCATGGCTCGGCCGTTAATGGTCGCCTGCACAATATATTGCAAGGCCGAATCTCTAGGTATGTTAACCTCTCGCGCCTTGGGTTGCTGGTAATTACCCGATATACGCTGAGACATTTTTAGCTCGAGTCGCTTACCGTTCAACTCGATAACCGCCACTTTGTAATTGGCCTCAATCAACTTAACATCCCCAAAAGACTGGCCCTTCTTGAGCATTTTGCTAGTCCCAGAGATTTTCAGCATAGCGGCGTCGGTGAACAGTGCCTGCACCTGGACATCTTGCGCAAAGCTCGATGCGGTGGCTAAGGCCATCGTAGCCATCACCACAGCTGCGGCCAGGAAACTTACACGACTATTCTTCAATCCGAACTCCGGCCATGTTCTTGATCACTACTCTTGTCACGCTCCTACCTACCCCTCATACGAACACCCGTTATCTACATCAGTGCTCTGGCAAGATGCAAAGTAATACACGCAAGTATGCCGGCGACAATGTCATCGACCATGATGCCAAAGCCACCTTTTACTTTCTTGTCCAAGGGTCCAATTGGCCAGGGTTTGATAATGTCAAAAATTCGAAACACCACAAATCCGGCGATGATCCAGGTCCAGGTAGCCGGAAGCGCCCACAAGGTAATCCAGTAACCGACAAATTCATCCCACACTATGCCGGGATGATCGTGAACACCCAGCTCTCGACTGGCAACATCGCAAAACCAGATTCCAAGTAATGTCATTACAGCGATAAATAGGCTGTACATAGGCAGACTAAGATCTGAAACAAGTAAATACAGAGGAACCGCCATCAAAGTTCCAGCGGTGCCGGGGGCCCAGGGAGACAGCCCGGAGCCGAAGCCAAAAGCAAAAAACTGCACAGGCTGCGAAAAGGGACGGGGTTTGCTCCGATCTTTATCGGTAGCGCTTTCCAATGATGGGGGAAGTTCTTCGTTCATGAAAGTCTCTGAAGGAGCATCACCTAAAAGTGCCTGTATCCCGCAGGGGTGTCAATGTCGATACCACAATTCACACCCTGACCCGCAGTGACTTCACCAATACACACGCAGCCGTTGGGAACATCCTGATCCGCCGGGAGGGTAAAACACAATTCGTAATCATCACCGCCGGTTAACGCCCACAACAGGGACTGTTCCGAGGATGCGTGGGAGCGCAATGCCTCAGACAGAGGCACCAGCTGCGGATCGATGGTAATACCGACGCCGCTGGCATCGGCAATATGTGCTGCATCCGCCAACAGGCCATCGGAGATATCTATGGCAGCACTCGCTACCCCCAGCAGGGAACAACCCAATTCGGTCCTGGCTATTGGGCGATAAAAACGTTCCCAGAGATATTCCGCATGTCGAGCATCGGGTTTCCATGCGCCTTGAATAAAGGCTAAACCACCAGCTGCATCTCCCAGCACCCCGGAGACGCACAGTTGATCGCCCACCTTAGCGCCACCGCGCAGCAAACTCTGATTCAGTGGCAACGCGCCCATCACCTGAACTGTGATGGTCAGCGGGCCACGGGTGGTGTCTCCACCTACGAGGGGTATGTTGAAAGTCTTGGCGGCAGACGCCAGACCGTTACTGAAGGCATTCAGCCAAAAGTCATCGGCCTCGGGTACAGTCAACGCCAGGGTCATGCCAATTGGCCTTGCCCCCATCGCCGCGAGGTCGCTCACGGCAACCGCCACGGCGCGAAAACCGATGTCTTCGGGAAATGCGTCTTCCGGGAAATGGACTCCGGATACCAGCGTATCCACCGAGGTAGCGAGGCGCTCACTGCCTTGCAATCGCAAGATAGCGCAGTCGTCACCCACACTGAGCTCAACATCAGCACCGCCCCCGAGGGAGGAAAAGTAGCGCGCTATTAGAGAAAATTCTGAGGAAGGCATTAGCCCGCAGCGTCTATCTCAACCCTGCGAAGCGCTCGGGCCACTTTGTCCAAAACGCCATTGATGTATTTGTGGCCATCAGTTGCACCAAATTTTTTGGCCAGCGATACAGCTTCATTGATCACAACCTTGTAGGGAACATCAATCCGCTTGGATAGCTCAAAGGTTCCCATACGTAACAAGGTGCGCTCAATAGGGTCCAGATCATCCATTTTACGATCCAATAGCGGTTCGAGAATGTCTTCCAACTCATCAATGCAGCTGGGTATCTCGTGCACAAGGGCATGAAAATACTCGCTATCCACATGCGCAAAGTCGTAGTCATCGCGAAACTCAGCTTCAATGATCGACAGTGATGTTCCCGCCATGTGCCATTGATACAGTGCCTGCATTCCGTAGTGGCGCGCCTTGCGACGCTCAGCAGCCAGCGTGTTGTGAACCGTTTTACTCACTACTTTAGCTGTCCTATGAGACTAACCATTTCAAGGGCAGACAATGCCGCCTCTTCACCCTTGTTTCCCGCTTTGCTACCGGAGCGCTCTATCGCCTGCTCAATCGTGTCAACCGTCAATACACCAAAGGCCACGGGGATTCCGCTATTCATACTCACCTGCGAAATACCCTTTGTGCACTCTCCCGAAACATATTCAAAATGCGGCGTGCCACCGCGTATTACGGCGCCCAGGGCTATGATTGCATCCACTGATCCCTGCTCGGCCACTTTCTGACAGACCAGGGGAATCTCAAAAGCACCAGGTGCTCGAACAATGGTAATTTGTTTATCGGCGACGCCGTGGCGTTTTAGTGTATCCAGCGCACCTTCAAGCAGGTGTTCTACGACAAAGCTATTCCAGCGACCAACCACCAATGTGTAGTTGCCCTTGCCACCCACAAAATTTCCTTCGATCGTTTTAACATCACTCATGTCTGCTATTCCTGTTCCGTTTTGCTATTCGGTTTGTTCGCCCGGACTGACAAAATCCATAACCTCCAGGTCAAAACCGGAGATCGCATTGTACTTGATGGGCGCACCCATCAGGTGGATTTTTCCAACCCCGAGATCCTTGAGGATTTGCGAACCGAGACCCACTGTCGTATAGGTATCGGGCGCATCAAGGGCCGCTTGAAATTCATCATTGCCCAAAGCCAAATCGATGCTTGCCAGTAACTGCTCGGGGCCCTCTCGCCTGGCCAGCAGCACGATGACGCCCTGACCACTTTCGGAGACGGTTTTTAAACAATCGCTCAGCCCCCAGGACTGGCGTCCGGAAATTTCTGTTCTCACCAGATCTCTCAAGGTAGCGTTGACGTGCACCCTCACCAAAGTGGGCTTCTGAGGGGAAATATCTCCTTTGGAAAGGGCAATATGAACGTCTCCCTCGGTCTGATCCCGGTAGGCGGTCAACTGAAACTTACCGTAAGCCGTGTCGATCTCTCCCTCGCGAATTCTGCGAATACTGCGCTCATTCACCATGCGAAAATGAATCAAGTCGGCAATGGTCCCAATTTTTAAATTGTATTGCTGGGCAAAATCTACCAACGCAGGCCCATCAGCCAATTCTCCTTCAGGTGTAAGGATATCGGCAATCACAGCGGAGGGCTGCAATCCCGCAAGACGTGCGTAGTCTGAAGCCGCCTCGGTATGTCCTGCTCGAATCAGCACTCCACCGGGTGTCACTGTGAGTGGAAAAATGTGCCCGGGCTGGACAATATCCGCTGGAACTGCATTCACTGCACAGGCAGCCTGCACAGTGAGAGCGCGATCTAGCGCAGAAATACCTGTATCAATACCAACTGTGGCCTCAATCGAAAGGGTGAAATTGGATTTTTCCCCATGGGCATCCTCGACCATGGGGGGCAGGTTTAATTGCTTGCAGCGCTCCTGGGTCAACGCGAGACAGACTAAACCTCTGGCCTGGCGAGCCATAAAAGTGACGTTCTTGGCATCGACATGTTCGGCCGCCACCATGACCACACCTTCGTTGTGACTCTCGGCATCGTCATCGAGTAACACCACCATTTTTCCCTGGCGAATGTCGCTGATGAGTTCGTCTACGGTATTTACCTGCATTTCATCTGTCCCAATTCATCGCAATCTCCCGCCCGGGCATCAGCGACGTAAAAAACCATTTTCAGCGAGTGTCTCCATTGTTACGCCGTTCATCTGCGGGTCGGCCGCTGAATCACCGAGCATCAAACGCTCCAGATAGCGTGCGATCACATCCACTTCCAAATTAACCGCAGAGCCCGGTACGTAATCCCCGAAAATCGTCTCTGCGACAGTTTGCGGAATAATATTTAAATCAAACTCAGCACCGTTCACGGCATTGACCGTCAAGCTGGTACCATCGACACAAATACTGCCCTTGTGAGCAATGTATTTGGCCAGCTCATTAGGTGCACGCAATACAAAGCGCACCGATCGGGCATCCTGTTCCAGACTGACGATCTCACCCACGCCATCGACATGGCCGCTAACAATATGGCCACCGAGCCTACTGGCCGGGGTCATCGCCTTCTCTAAATTCACTTTCGATCCGGTTTCTAATTTCCCCAAGGTGGTGAAATTCAAAGTCTCGACAGAAACATCCGCCCAATATCCGTCGCCGGGAAGATCGACAACGGTCAGGCAAACCCCGTTGGTACAAATGCTGTCTCCGAGGGCTACGTCATCGAGCGAAAGACCGTGAGTCTTAACATACAAACGGACATCGCCGCCCTTGGGCTGCAGCGCCGAAATTTCCCCAACAGCCTGAATAATACCTGTAAACATGAATCACCTACGAAAACGAAAGCGCAACCCCACAGGGGTGAACTTGGCTAGACCGGACGGGCGGTAAAGCGCCAATCCTGGCCAATTTTGCGGACGTCGTGCACATCCAACTGAACCTTCTCCGACATTAAATCCAGAGGCAGTCCAAGCAGAGGCCGCGCCTTATCCCCCATTAGCAACGGCGCCATATAGACAATCAGTTCGTCCAACAAACCTGCCTGCAATAGAGCTCCCGCCAAACGGGGGCCAGATTCTACCAGAATTTCATTGCATTGCCGCCGACTTAACTCATTTACCATTGCTGATAAATCCAGGCCTCCGGGCCCGTTTTTGAGGCCCAGCAGCTTGTCTGCGGAGCTCTGCAATGCTTCGGGAAATTCACAGTCCATGTTGTGGAACACGATCGTGGAGGAAGACGCATCCAGTATTTTAGATCCGGCGGGAGTGCGCAGATTTGAGTCCAGCACCACGCGAAGAGGTTGACGCTGAACTGCCAAAGTAGCGGCATCCTCACTCAGACCCAGTTCTTCGGCCCGCACGGTTAGCGAACAATCATCTGACAACACCGTACCAACTCCAGTCACAATGGCGCAGCTGGCAGCGCGCAGACGCTGAACATCTGCCCTCGCTGCTGGCCCCGTAATCCACTGACTTTCGCCGCTGGCCATTGCGGTGCGACCGTCCATCGACATTGCCAGCTTGGCCCTGATTCTAGGGCGGCCAGCACTCATTCTGGAAATGAAACCGGGAATTAACCGTGCCGCTTCAGCAGCCAGTAAACCGCTACTGACCTCCACACCCGCGGCCCGGAGCTTTTCTATCCCTTTGCCGTTAACCTCCGGGTTGGGATCCTCTAAAGCGATAACCACGCGAGCAACGCCGGCTGCGATCAGTGCATCTGCACATGGACCCGTTTTACCGTGATGACTACAGGGCTCAAGGGTGACGTATGCTGTAGCACCACGCGTATCCTCGCAGTGATTAATCGCTTCAACTTCTGCGTGGTTGCCGCCAGCCGGTTGGGTGAAGCCCTCACCGATAACATGGCCATCGCGCAGTAACACACAACCTACATGAGGATTGGGCATGGCGGAGTACTGACCCAGGGCTGCAAGTTGCAGCGCGCGAGCCATCATAGAGGTATCTAGAGCGGAGTTCATCGCTGGTAATCGGAGCGTCAACTCACCTCGTCGCTGTCTGAGTCTTGCTGCAAACTCTCGATCGCGTCGCGAAATTCAGATATATCTTCGAAACTGCGATACACCGAGGCAAATCGCACATAGGCGACCTGATCCAGCTGTTTGAGGTGTTCCATGACCAGTTCCCCCAGCACAATGGATTTTACTTCGCGCTCACCGGTGGCGCGAAGTGCATGTTTGATCTGCTGTATCTCAGCTTCCATCGCCTCGATCGAAACTGGTCGTTTCTGCAGTGCCCGCAAAAATCCGGCCCGCAATTTCTCTTCATTGAAGGGCTCTCGGGAACCATTGGTCTTGATCAATCGCGGCATCACCAACTCGGCAACTTCATAAGTCGTGTAGCGCTCTTTGCAGCTGAGACACTCCCGTCTACGTCGCACCTGATCGCCCTCGGCCACCAGCCTGGAATCGATCACTTTTGTGTCTTCTGCGGAGCAAAATGGGCAATGCATGGATCTTAACCTTTAATCTAAGTGACTGAAGATTAACATGATTTTGCGTTCGGTATGAGACCTATATGGGCTATGTGTCGCTTCTAGAACTATGGTTGGTGATGCGGTGTTTGAACACGACGTGGTGGGCAACTTGTTTAGTGGTGGGGCTTCGAATCGCTTCGCCTTGGGTGAACCCTCACTCGGTTCAAGGGGCAGGCCCTTGTGAGGGTTCACCCAAGGCGAAGCTGGCGAGGTGCTAAGCGAACAGGCTTAAACGTACTTGCCAGTATGGCTCGATCGAAGCAGGTCTCGGTGTGTGACACCTCATAAGGGCCTGCCCCTTGAACCGAATGAGGTGTCACACACCGAGGCCTGCGAATTAAAAACTCAAACAACCACAACGCCCAAAAAAAACTACCGATAAACCGGAAACCGAGAACAGATCTCCAACACCTTAACCTTAACCTCAGCAATCACCTGTTCAGAAGTCCCATTCTCCAAAGACTCAAGCACATCACACATCCAACCCGTGAGTTCAACGGTTTCAGCCTCACCAAACCCCCGGGTCGTAATCGCAGGTGTACCCACTCGCAAACCAGAAGTCACAAAGGGCGAACGCGGATCATTCGGAACCGCGTTCTTGTTCACCGTGATGTTGGCGGCGCCGAGAGCGGCATCCGCATCAGTACCGGTGTAATCCTTGCCAATAAGATCAACCAACATCAGGTGATTATCAGTTCCACCGGAGACAATTTTGATGCCTCGATCAATAAACGTTTGAGCCATTGCCTTGGCGTTGGTGACAACCTGCTTCTGGTAAGTCACAAACTCTGGACTCTGGGCTTCTTTGAAACTTACCGCCTTGGCGGCAATAACGTGCATTAAAGGGCCGCCCTGGCCGCCGGGAAAAACCGCTGAATTAAACTTCTTCTCAAGTGCCTCGTCAGCCTTGGCAATAATGATACCGCCACGGGGTCCACGAAGTGTCTTGTGGGTTGTCGAGGTCACTACGTGTGCATGGGGAACCGGGTTCGGATAAACACCGGCAGCGACCAGGCCAGCCACATGGGCCATATCAACCATCAAATAGGCGCCAACTTTGTCCGCGATTTCTCTGAAACGCGCCCAATCCATCACTCTGGAGTAGGCAGAGAAGCCTGCGACGATCATCTTCGGCTTGTGTTCCAGCGCCAGCGCCTCGACCTGGTCATAATCGACTTCACCCGTCGCCGGATCAAGACCGTATTGAATAGCGTTGTACATCTTGCCTGAAAAATTGGGCTTGGCACCGTGAGTAAGATGGCCGCCGTCTGCCAGACTCATTCCCAGAACAGTATCTCCGGGAACGCACAGTGCAAGATAGACCGCTGAGTTAGCCTGGGAGCCCGAGTGGGGCTGGACGTTCGCATAGTCGGCGCCGAAAAGTGTTTTAACTCTATCGATCGCCAGCTCCTCGGCCTTATCGACAAACTCGCAACCACCGTAGTAGCGCTTGCCGGGATAACCTTCTGCGTACTTATTAGTCAGCCCCGTACCCTGGGCTTGCATCACGCGTGGGCTGGTGTAATTTTCAGAAGCAATCAGCTCGATGTGTTCCTCCTGACGCCGCTCTTCCTCACCTATGGCCGACCAAATCTCGTCATCGAAACCTTCAATCGTCATTGTCTTGTCGAACATGCCATTACCCCCTAGCGCAAAGCGGCGCATTTTACCCCAAAGCTCGGCCGCGTATAAGGGCTACAGGCCGCTTCCAAACTATTTACTATCACGTGCAAGCAATGGATACTCGCTGGATTCGAAACAAGGCGATAAGACGGCAGGATGAGCGAAAAACTGATGGTGGGCTGGCGCGAATGGCTGGCACTGCCGGAACTTGGAATTGATCGCATCAAGGCAAAAATTGATACCGGTGCGCGTACCAGTGCACTGCATGCTTTTTATCTGGACCCGTTTGAACAAAACGATGAACAGTGGATTCGTTTTGGCATTCACCCCAAACAAAAAGAGACCGAAGAGGTTAAACACTGCGTTGCCAAAATCATCGATCGCCGCAATGTCACCGATTCTGGAGGCCACACCGAACAAAGATACGTTATTCAGACTAATATTAGACTGGGCGAACGGGAGATTGTCGCAGAAGTTACCCTAACTGATCGTGAGAATATGCGGTTTCGCATGCTTCTGGGGCGCACGGCCATGCGAGACGTGTGCCTGGTGGACTCGGCTCGCTCCTACTTACTCCGGCCCCCGTCGGATACCAAACCCGGGAACACGAATCCATGAAAATCGCTATTTTGTCGCTCAATAGTCGCTTATACAGCACCTCCCGTCTGGTTGAAGCGGCTGAGGATCACGGCCATGAGGCCCAGGTAATCGATACCCTGAAATGCTACATGGACATTTCCTCGTCGAAGCCTGCCATATGGTACCGGGGTGAAAAACTGGAAGGCTTTGATGCTGTAATCCCGAGGATCGGAGCCTCCATAACCAACTATGGTGTCGCGGTTATCAGGCAATTCGAAATGATGGGAGTATATTGCCTGACCGGATCGATACCGCTCGGGCGCTCCCGATCCAAACTTCGCGCACTACAACTACTCTCGCGCAAAGGTGTCGGCATGCCGGTGACCGGCTTCGCTCATGATGTTCACAACACGCGCGAACTCATCAAGTTGGTGGGAGGTGCTCCGCTGGTCGTGAAATTGCTGGAAGGAACTCATGGTCGCGGAGTGGTCTTGGCAGAGACGATCAAGGCGGCGGAGAGTGTGATCGATGCCTTTTGCGAACTCAAAGCCGATTTTCTTGTGCAGGAATTTATCAAAGAAGCCGGTGGTAGCGACGTGCGCTGCTTCGTCATCGGCAGAAAAATTGTGGCAGCAATGGAACGCACAGCACAGAGCGGAGAGTTTCGTTCCAACTTGCATCGCGGCGGCAGTGCGCAGCTGACAAAACTAAGCCCCGCCGAGCGACGAACTGCGGTTAAGGCAGCCCAAGCGATGGGCCTTCACGTGGCCGGCGTGGATTTACTGCGCAGTTCCAGAGGACCCTTGGTAATGGAAGTGAACTCATCCCCTGGCCTACGAGGAATAGAAGAGGCAACAGGAATCAACGTGGCGGGAAAAATCATGAACTTCATCGAGGAGCATGCTAAACCGCAAAGTAACAGAGGCCATGCCAAGGGCTAAGGAAAGGGTCACACCAGAATATGGCACGCACTAAACACGAACAATTGATCGTTGGAGATCAAGAGATTCTTCCGGGCGAGCGTTACATCATCGATCTCCCAGTAGCGCCGGTATACACACACGACAATCTGGCCATCAGCATGCAAGTGATTCGCGGCAAGCGGCCCGGCCCTACACTCTTTGTTAGCGGCGCCATTCACGGCGATGAGATTAACGGCGTGGAAATTATTCGACGTATTTTAAAAGACCCTATGATGGAAAAGTTAAAGGGCACACTGATCGCTATACCCATTGTAAACGTCTATGGGTTCATCAATCACACTCGCTATCTACCCGACGGACGGGATTTGAACCGGTCGTTTCCGGGGTCGACTCGAGGCTCCCTAACCGGTCGCGTGGCGGACACTTTTATGAGCGAGATTGTTGAAAAGTGTAGCCATGGAATAGATCTCCACACAGGTGCGAGACACCGCAGTAATTTCCCGCAAATTCGCGCCAATCTGAACGACCCGCAAACCTTGGAGATGACCAATGCTTTTGGAGTTCCAATAGCAATCAACGCCAGAACCCGCGATGGTTCTTTGCGACAGTGTGCGGCAGAACTTGGGGTGCCGGTATTGTTGTATGAAGCGGGAGAGGCGCTGCGATTTGATGAAATTTACATCAGAGCCGGAGTGAAAGGCGTACTCAGTGTGATGCGCCATATCGGTATGCTGCGCAAGAGTCGCGCAAAAACAGTACCCCCAGCGATCAGCCAGAGTAGCAGCTGGTTGCGCGCTCCCGAAAGTGGCATCCTGCGCGTCCTTGTGCCCCTGGGTGAGGAGGTTGAGGCAGGTCAAACCATCGGGTTCATCGCCGACCCTCTGGGCACCAGCGAGACGGATGTTGTAGCACACGAATCCGGCGTGGTCATAGGGCGCACCAATCTTCCCTTAGTTTATGAAGGGGATGCTCTTTTTCATATCGCCCGTGTTAACAGCAAAGACGAGTGGACGGTGGAAGAGTTTCACGAGGAGCTGGAACCGGAGGACAATGACACAAATCCCAACGATTTGAGCTCAGCACCCATCGCCGATTAGCCCCCGCAAACGGGCTCTGCTAAGATTTGCGGTCTGCAATTTTTACTGAGTAAATTCCCAATGGCCCAGTACGTTTACACCATGAGTCGCGTCGGCAAAGTCGTGCCGCCGAAAAAAACCATTCTCGAAGACATTTCCCTATCATTTTTCCCCGGTGCAAAAATCGGCGTGCTGGGACTCAATGGATCGGGAAAGTCGACCCTGCTTAAAATTATGGCGGGACTCGATACCGATATTCTTGGAGAAGCCAGACCGCAACCGGGCATCAAGGTGGGCTATCTCCCCCAGGAACCACAACTGAACCCCGATAAGGACGTTCGAGGCAACGTCGAAGAAGGTGTTCAGGAAGCCCTCGATGCACTGGCGGGGCTCGATAAAGTCTATGCTGACTACGCGGAACCGGATGCCGATTTTGATGCACTGGCAAAACTGCAAGCAAAGTTTGAAGATATCATTCAGGCAACCGATGCACACAATCTGGACCACAAACTCGAGGTGGCAGCAGATGCTTTGCGACTCCCGCCCTGGGATGCCGATGTCACCAAACTATCGGGTGGTGAAAGCCGACGCGTGGCACTGTGCCGGCTTCTGCTATCCAATCCGGATATGTTATTGCTGGATGAACCGACCAACCATTTGGACGCCGAAAGCGTTGCATGGTTAGAGCGGTTCCTGCATGACTTTCCAGGCACGGTGGTTGCGATTACCCACGATCGATATTTTCTCGACAATGCAGCGGGATGGATTCTGGAACTCGATCGTGGACGCGGAATTCCCTATGAGGGCAATTATTCCGATTGGCTAGACGCCAAGGAGCAACGCCTCGGGCAGGAGAAAAGGCAAGAAGCATCACATCAAAAAGCGATCAAAGCCGAATTGGAGTGGGTTCGCAGCAATCCGAAAGGCAGACAGGCCAAGAGTAAAGCACGTCTGCAGCGGTTCGAAGACTTACAATCTCAAGATTTTCAGAATCGCAATGAGACCAATGAGATATATATTCCCCCCGGACCTCGGCTGGGCGACAACGTCATTGACGTTAAAAATTTGAAGAAGGAGTTCGGCGACAGACTACTGTTTGAGGACGTCAGCTTTACCGTTCCCAAGGGCAGCATCGTGGGAATCATTGGCGCCAACGGTATGGGCAAGTCCACCTTGTTCAAAATGCTGACCGGTGAGGAGCAACCCGACGGTGGTGAGATCGTTCTGGGCGAAACGGTCCAACTGGCCTACGTGGATCAATCTCGCGACGCTTTGGATGGCAGCAAAACCGTTTGGGAAGAAATCTCTGACGGCTTGGACATTGTTAAAATTGGCAACTACGAAGTCAATTCGCGCTCTTACGCGGGCCGATTCAATTTCAAGGGCGCCGATCAGCAAAAGTTCGTTAAAGACTTGTCCGGAGGAGAGCGGAACAGGCTGCACTTGGCCAAGCTACTCAAGCAGGGTGCGAATGTGTTGTTGCTGGATGAACCGACCAATGATCTGGATGTCGAAACCCTCAGAGCACTGGAAGAAGCCTTACTGGCTTTTCCTGGCAATGCCCTGGTGATCTCTCACGACCGCTGGTTTTTGGATCGTATCGCCACCCATATTCTGGCCTACGAAGACGATGGCTCGGTGGTATTTCACGAGGGCAATTTCTCCGATTATGAAGAGGATCGCAAAGCGCGTATGGGGGCGGCAGCAGATCAGCCGCAACGCCTAAAGTACCGCAAATTGAAGTAGCCACATTGAGAAATTCAGGTCCCGCGGTATAGTAAACATCAAAGTTGGCCGAACGAGTGAAACAATGACAGAGATACGCAGCGAGCAACGCCACTTCACCCGAATAACTATGGATCTTCCGGTGGATGTAAAACAAGGTGGCAGCGTCTGGCATCAGCGACTGGTAGATATCTCGCTCATCGGAGCATCGACCGATCTACCTGATGTGTGGGACGCCCAGTATAATGAGCCTTTTACCCTGACAATCCACCTCGATGAGGAAAACACGGTCGAATTGCACGCTTATTTACAACATGTGGAAGACGACAAACTGGGTTTCTCTGTTCAACATGTAGATAGAACTAATATCGAACCCTTGCGGGGGCTGTTGGAGACCCAGATCGATATCGCGACATTGGAACAAGAACTCCGCCGCCTCGACTAAGCCAAGCGTTGGCGTGGTATTAATCCAACGCAGCAAGCGCCTCTGTCAATTTTGATACCGCGATTACCTGTATACCTTTTATTTGCCCTTTAGGCGCATTCCCTTTTGGAACAATAGCGCGCTTGAATCCGTGTTTGGCAGCTTCTGAAAGCCGCTCCTGACCACTAGGCACGGGGCGTATTTCTCCCGACAACCCCACCTCTCCAAAAATCACCATATCGCGGGGTAGTTGTCGATCTCGAAAACTCGAAACAATAGCCGCGAGAAGAGCCAAGTCAGCGCTGGTTTCCAGCACTTTCACTCCGCCCACAACATTGGCAAATACATCCTGGTCACCCACTTGCAACCCACCGTGCCGATGCAAAACTGCTAACAACATCGCCAGACGGTTTTGTTCCAGTCCAACAGCTATCCGTCGCGGGTTCCCCAATTGGCTGTCATCTACCAGCGCCTGAATCTCTACCAGTAGCGGGCGTGTACCCTCCCACACCACCATAACGACACTCCCGGAGGCGGGTTCATTGCTGCGATCGAGAAAAATCGCCGAGGGATTAGTCACTTCGCGCATGCCACTTTCTGTCATGGCAAAAACGCCAAGTTCATTAACTGCCCCAAAGCGGTTTTTCTGGCCACGCAGGGTGCGGAATCGAGAATCGGCGCTAGCCTCGAGCAAAATGGAGCAATCGATCATGTGTTCCAACACTTTGGGTCCCGCCAGTGAACCGTCTTTAGTAACATGACCGACCAAAAACAGCACCGTGCCCGTCTGCTTGGCGAACCGGGTCAGGTAGGCGGCACATTCGCGCACTTGAGAAACACTGCCCGGAGCCGAACTCAATTCATCACTGTGGACAACCTGAATCGAGTCGATCACCAAAACCCGCGGCTTGTTCTTTTGCGCATACTCCACAATGCTCTCGATGCGCGTTTCTGTCATCAGCCTGAGCTTGTCAGTAGAGAGATTCAAACGCTGGGCGCGCATGGCGACCTGCTGCAGTGATTCCTCGCCGGTCACGTAAAGGGCTTCCATACTCGCCGCTAGGTGACACATTGTTTGCAACAGCAAAGTACTTTTACCGGCACCCGGGTTTCCACCAATCAAAATCGCCGAGCCGGGGACAAGCCCGCCGCCCAGTACACGGTCGAATTCTCCCGCTCCGCTGGTAAAACGGGGGACACTATCCAATTCAATATCCTTGAGAACCTGCGCCTGGGCTTGAGCACCGGCAAAGCCAACCCTGGCATTGTCCAAATTGCCACCGATGCGTCCACCAGCGGATTTTGCAGGACCTAAACGAATTTCAGATAAGGTATTCCAGGCGTTACAGTCGTTGCACTGACCCTGCCATTTACTATAATCAGAGCCGCAATCGTTACAAACATACGCCGTTTTACTTTTGGCCATGCAATTCCTTCATTAAAAGAGGTTAGCTCTGTATCCTATCAGAGTTGCTCACCACAGACCCTAAGCCGGACTCCAAAACGAATGTCTGAATCCTCTCTTGTCCCCGAACGCCAGCTGGTTTTTTCGCCCGGCCTGGCGGCGACCATAGGCTTGGAGGAAGCCATTTTACTGCAGCACCTGCAGGAGTTACTGCAGCATGGTTCGCCTCAACTACAAAGAGGTTTTGCCTGGTTGTCCGTGGAGCGAGAGTTCTTGTTGCGCACCCTACCCTTCTGGGAAGCAGTAGACCTTCACCGCATCACCCGCGCCCTGGTAGACAAAGGTGTTATATTGATCGAATCGCCGCCACTGCACAGCTGTGAGCGCTTGCTGTTTGCACTGAATGAACCGGTAGTGCAACACAAACCCGCTCCTGCACCGGTGAACGAGCCACCGCTCCAACGCCGCAGTGCGGGTTTAATGCCACAGCACTGGTCTCCCAGTGAAGATTTGTTGCAGCTACTGGCGTTAAATCACAGCATACCGCGGCAGTTTGCCCTGGACCAACTGGAAGATTTCGTCTTTTATTGGCGCGAACGCGGTGAACCCAGCCATGCCTGGGAGAACAAGTTTCGCCAGCACGTCATGGTCAATTGGCGTCGCGAGGAGCAGTCTAAAGCCGAGGCGTTCCGACTACAGGAGCCAACCTCACTGGATGCCAACTGGCGACCCAGTGCCGATGCCAGAGAGATTCTCGAGCGCAGCGAAATCAACAACGATTTCATCAACCAAGCTATTCCGGAGTTCATTCTGTATTGGCGTGAACGCACTGAAGCCGATAAACGCCCCGCTCCCCGAGAGCTCAACTCCAAATTCATACAGCACATTCGCATTCAGTGGGCGAAATACAACTCTGCCCTGGAACACAGCACGGAGCCCAAGCGAATCTCTGAGCACTGGTATCCCGCAGAGGATGTCTTCGATATCCTGGTCATGTCACACATAGACGCCGAGTTTGCCCGCTCCCTAATCCCAGAATTCATCATGTACTGGCGCGACAGCAACCAGGCCAACACCTCCTGGAACACCAAGTACATTCAGCATGTAAAATACCACTGGGCCAAACGCCATCAGTTGGAACAAGCAGGACAGAGCAATGCCGGACAATCAGGAACTGGTCAATCGAGCCGCACGCGCGATAGAAGCCTCGAGCAAGACCTCACAGACACCAGCTGGGCAAAGTAAATCGGCTGCCGGTGATTCCGGTGAAGACCACATCGATGCACTGAACCAGGTGTTCGCCCTTTTCAGGCTGAATTATCACAATCAGTACTACGCGGCGTACCCGGATAACACCCAGGTTAACCAAATCAAAAAACTATGGCTGGAGTCTCTGGAAGGCTACCCGGTGGAGCAAATTTTGCGAGGTGCCAAGCATGCGATCGAAAACAGTGAGTACTTACCTACCCTGAACCGTATGCATGAGTGCTGTCAGCAGGGTTTGAGCGAGTTTGGCTTGCCCTCTGCGCACGATGCCTATGTGGAAGCTTGCAATGCTCCTTCGCCAAAATCTGCTCAACGTTGGAGTCATCCTGCGGTGTATTTGGCTGGGCGTGATAGTGATTGGTTTTTCCTGAGTAATAATACTGAGCGAACCACTTGGCCGTTTTTTAAGGATCATTATCAGAAATATTGCGCGCGGGTGATGCGTGGGGAAGTTCTTGATATTCCGGCTCCGGAGGCGATTGAGCGGGATGTTGTGGAGCCATTATCTAAGGCTGAGCAGTTGGCGGAGCTTGCTCGGTTGCGGAGTGAGTCTGGGATTTGAGGGTGAGTTAAGCTTGGAGTTTAGTTAACCGGCACGATAGGCAGGACGGGGCGTGGCGAACACGACCGCAGGCTTGCCCTTCTGTCCGGACTGCTGCGGAACTCGACCATTTTTTTGCTACGCAAAAAAATTGGGACTCAAACAGTCCTCGCTTAAAGCGTCCGGACAGAAGGACAAGCCTGAACGCGGTCTACTGTTCGCCACCCCCCGTCCTGCCTATCCCGCCTCTACATCTGCCAGTGTCAGGTATCCATACACTCAATACCGTCGCGCTCTGCAAAACAAAGATCACTGAGAAACACTCCGATTCAAGGCCGGTTCTGGTTTCCCCCTTCTGGAAAAATCAGGCCACGTTGTGCGCAGCCCCAGAATTCGGGGTTTCCGCTAGGACTGTTCGAGTCCAGAAAATTGCGCAGCAATTTTTGTCGAGTTCCGCAGCGGCCGAATTCTGGGGCTGCGCAGTGGCCTTTCCAGAAGGGGGAAACCAGAACCGACCGGTGGACCAAGCGCATCAACCGGGTTTTCTAACTCAAGTTAGACAGCGGGAGATCGAATCCAGGAAAAACCGCACCCGTTTAGTACTCTTCGTAAGAACCCCGAGCCAAATTCTCAAAACGAGTAAATTGCCCCTGGAAAGCCAACCGGCAAGTGCCAATCGGCCCATTCCGCTGCTTACCAATAATGATCTCGGCAGTGCCCTTGTCAGGAGAGTCCTCGTTATACACCTCGTCGCGGTAGATGAACATAATGACATCGGCATCCTGCTCAATCGCGCCCGATTCCCGCAAATCAGAGTTAACGGGGCGTTTGTTAGGTCGCTGCTCCAAAGAACGGTTCAACTGAGACAAGGCGACCATCGGGCAATCAAACTCCTTGGCGATGGCCTTGAGACTTCGGGAAATCTCGGAGATTTCAGCAGTTCGCCCCTCACTTGATCCAGCAACCTGCATCAACTGAAGGTAATCGATCATGATCATGCCAATGCCGCCCTGCTCCCGGGCAATTTTTCTAGCGCGAGAACGCACTTCAGTGGGCGTCAGCGCAGCAGTATCGTCGATAAAAAGCGGTACATCCTTGAGCTTATTGACCGCAGTGCTAAGTTTCGGCCAGTCTTCCTGTTCCAACTTACCATTTCGAATGCGAGTCTGGTCGATACGGCCAATGGAGGACAGCAGACGAATCATCAGGGATTCAGCCGGCATCTCCATACTGAAAACTACGATGGGTTTTTTCTGCCCCTCAACCAATACCGCATTTTCGACCAGGTTCATCGCGAAACTGGTTTTGCCCATGGAGGGTCGCCCCGCCACGATCACCAGATCTGAGGGTTGCAGGCCTGAAGTCATACCGTCGAGGTCGGCAAAGCCCGTGGTCAGGCCGGTAATGTCCCCGTCTGAATTAAATAGCTCCTCGATGCGCGCCAAGGTGGACTTCAGTAGTGGATTCACTTCCTGCGGTCCGCCGGATTTGGCACCCTGTTCGGAAATTTGCATGATCCGATGTTCTGCTTCGTCGATCAGCTGGGTGGAGGTTCGTCCTTCGGGACTGAAACCGCTGTCCGCGATTTCTTGAGCCGCTTCAATCAGATTTCGCAGTGAAGCTCGCTCTTTAACCACCTGCGCATAAGCCCGAATATTCGAGGCGCTAGGTGTATTTCCTGCGAGCTCCGCAAGATAAGAAAGACCGCCAGCAGCATCCAACTCGCCATTTGCAGTGAGTTTGTCTGCGACGGTGATGACATCCACCGGCTCAGCCGCTTCAGCGAGCTTGGCGATCTGGCGAAATATCAGCCGATGGTCGGGCCGGTAAAAGTCAACGGCGGCCACTTCTTCGGCCACTGAATCCCAGCCGTCACTGGATAACAGCAGGGCACCCAATACCGACTGCTCTGCTTCGACTGAATTCGGAGGCAGCTTGATACGCGCAATCTCTCTGTCTTCCCCGTAAGGGAGCTCCGAGATGTTGTTGGGCGGGTAATCGGGCTCTGACATGGCTTTATAAGTTATGTGGTGAGCAGTACAGAGTAGCGAAAATCAAACCCCGACTCCATCGGAAATCTGTGTTTTACGCAGACATAAAAAATGCACCGACTACCAAGCAGTCGGTGCATTTTGATCTTATGCAACGAGTCGTGACAGACAGACTTATTGTCCGCTGTCAGCAAACCGATTTACTCGGCGGCGACGACCGCTATGTTGACGGTAGCGGTAACGTGGCTGTGGACCTGAATATCGATTTCGAATTCGCCCAACTCACGGAGCGCACCTTCGGGAAGGCGAACTTCGGATTTATCCACTTCACAACCGGCAGCTGTAAGAGCCTCAGCAATATCGCGAGTACCCACTGAACCAAACAACTTGCCCTCTTCACCCGCTGTAGCGCTGATGTTGACAGTTTCAAGTGCATTGATCGCTTCGGCGCGCTTCTCGGCAGCTTCAACCAATGTAGCGGCAGCCGCTTCAAGTTCTGCCCGTCGCTCTTCAAATTTCGCGACATGCTCTTTCGTGGCAGGTACAGCTTTACCTTGGGGAATCAGGTAGTTGCGACCAAAACCAGCTTTGACATCAACACGGTCGCCCAAAGCGCCCAAGTTATTGATGTTTTCCAGCAAAATGACGTTCATCTTACTTTCCTCTGTGAGGGGAGATATCTCCCGCTAATCAAAAAATTATCCATTCTCGTCATCATCGGCATCGCGCTCACTGACCCGATTGGACCAGCGCTGCCGGAAATTCATCCAGCTATCCGCGATAGCAACAAAGACCACTATCAGTTTTACAGGGTCAAAAAATAGCCACAGCAGATAAAAACCTGTGAGCCATCCACTGCCCTGACCGCGAAAAGCGGCTCTCGCATGCACCAGTGCCAAACCAGCAAAGGTGAGCGGTACAACAAATATTCCTGCCCAGGTTCGGTAATCCATCCCTAAGCTAAACAAACCTATCGCGAATACCATTAATGCGAGGGTAATCGCTGGTGGTAACAGCAAGGCCTTAAATTCTTGGCCAAAACCACCGGGGTTATATAATACTGCTTGCCACCACCTCGCCAGTAACAGGCAGAGACTGGACCCCATGGCGTTGATCAAACCCAGCATACCCGCGATTTGCAACGCGCTAGGCCTGTGCAATTCGACAGTTGCGGCAAGCTCTTCATCCCCGCCGCCAAGTTGTTGCTCCAGGTTGGCGAGAAATTCTCCGAGAAGAACTTCCATCTGACTTAGCGCATCTGCAGCAAAGGTCACCATGGCCAGGCCGGTTGCCACACCGATCGCTACACTGGCGACCAGAGTTATCGGCAAACTTACCGTGGTGCGCAATACCACTGCCAGCACCGCAGTGCCTAGCAAATTCATCAATGGCCCGCTGTCACCAAAAATCATTAACAGCGTGCCAGCTGGTAACAGAGCCCAAAACAACAACCAGGCTCCAGATTCCACGCCCTTGCGCAGAATGACCAGTGCTAAAACGGCAGCACCAATCCAGCTAAACATCAGGCTGCTGGCGGCAATCAATACAACCAGCAGTGCCTGAGATCTGCCGCGCATCGCAAACTCAGCTAAACCCTTCATTTCAGGTCTCGCCGGTCATTGACGCACGGGAAAAACAATCTTATTGGTGCGCATCCGTGTAAGGCAGTAAAGACAGAAAGCGCGCCCGCTTTACAGCAGTGGCCAGCTGACGCTGATACTTGGCTTTGGTACCGGTAATACGGCTCGGTACAATTTTGCCAGTTTCAGACACGTAGGCCTTCAGGGTTTCAAGATCTTTGTAATCGATCTCTTTAGTGCCTTCGGCGGTAAAGCGACAAAACTTACGGCGACGGAAAAATCGTGCCATGATAAAACTCCTTTCAATTCGTTAGTTGTTCAAACACAAAGTTGCGGGCTATTCTTCGCCGGCTTCCTCACCTGTTTGCTCAACTGGCTCTTCTTTTGCTTCAGCAGCCGGTGCAGGCGCCGCAGTTTCAGCGGCCTTGCGCTCTTCGTAGCGGCTCTTGCGTTCACGATTTTCTTTCTCGGCTTTCATGATGAAAGACTCTTCAGCTACAGCCTCATCGCGACGGATAACCAGGTTGCGGATGACAGCATCGTTGAAACGGAAAGTCGTGGTCAGCTCATCGAGAGCTTCATTGGACGCTTCAATGTTCATCAGCACGTAGTGCGCTTTATGGATTTTGTTAATTGGGTAGGCCAATTGACGGCGGCCCCAATCTTCCAGGCGATGAACTTGTCCACCGTCTTTCTGGATAGTCTGGGTGTAGCGTTCGATCATGCCAGACACTTGTTCTGACTGGTCCGGATGGACCATAAATACGATTTCGTAATGACGCATTGAGAGCTCCTTACGGGTTAATGCTACCCATATAATGGTGTAGCAAGGAGGATCGACTGCTAACACAGCCGGGCAAATTTTGAGGGAGCGGATTCTATAGGGTTTATTGCGCAGCTGCAAGCCGCTGGCGGACGATTTCAAACAGACACACACCGGTGGCAACTGACACGTTGAGGCTGCTGACCGAACCCGCCATGGGTAACTTCACCAGATGATCACATCCCTCCCGGGTCAAACGCCGAAGCCCATCGCCTTCCGCGCCCATTACAAGAGCCACAGAGCCAGATAAGTCACTGTTGTATATCGTTTTTTCAGACTCACCCGCGGTGCCATAAAACCACACTCCGCGCTCCTGCAGCGCTTTCATCGTACGGGCAATATTGGTTACACGAACGAAGGGTACGACTTCAGCCGCTCCACAGGCTACTTTTCGCGTGGTGGGATTAAGGTCAGCGGATTTGTCTTTGGGGACAACGACGGCGTCCACTCCGGCCGCATCTGCACTACGAAGGCAAGCGCCCAGGTTATGGGGATCTGTTACGCCATCTAAAACCAGCAGCAAAATGGGTCCGGCCTTGTTTTCGACATGGCGGAGCAAATCAGCTTCCTGCCACAAATTAGCCGACTGCGTACTTCCCTGGATCGAACTTTCAAATGTTTCGGCCACAGCGCCCTGATGCCGACCAGCAACCATAGCGTCGAGACTTGCTCGCGGCTCGCGCGCCATCGTCACACCCTGGTTTCGCGCCAGCTCTATTAGAGCCTTGATGCGTTTGTCATCCCGGCCCTCCTGCAGGCACAAACGCTGCACCGCCTTTGGGTTGGTGCGCAACAAGCTCTCTACCGCGTGTATACCGTAAATGAGCTGCACTAAATGTTTACCAGAAAAACCGAGGACTTCACGAGTGATGCCGCCGCATACCGGTCTTGCCCTGGGGCTTTTTGGCGGCAGGCTTTTTCCGCTTTCGAGGCGACGCTTTCCCGGCAGGTTTTTTGCCTGCTGGCTTTTTACCCGATGCTGACTTACCACCGGGAGACTTGGCTTTACCGGATCTCCCAGATTTTGATTTAGGCGAGGGACTGGCGTCGACGAATTCGAGATCGATCTTCTTGTCGTCAAGATCAACGCGCGCAACCATCACCCTCACCTTGCCCCCCAGCTGAAAACTCCGACCACTGCGCTCGCCCACGAGCCTCGCCTTGGCGGCATCGAAGTTGTAGTAATCACCTGGCAGAGCACTGATGTGCACAAGCCCTTCTATATATATGTCCACCAACTCGACAAACAGCCCAAAACTGGTGACGGCGGCAATCACTCCGTCGAACTCGTCACCAACACGTTCCTGCAGGTACTCGCACTTTAACCAGGCTTGCACATCTCGGGTGGCATCATCGGCGCGCCGCTCGGTCATCGAACAGTGTTCGCCCTGGGCAACCATCGAGTGCTCATCGTACGGGAAAATGCTCTTAATCGGTATCTGCTGAGCGCCTTTGACGCGCTGAACCTGTTTGGTTTTGACCTTGGAGCGGATGACGTGCCTGATGCCACGGTGCACTAACAAATCGGCATAGCGCCTAATGGGCGAGGTGAAATGAGCATACGCCGGAAAATGCAGCCCAAAGTGTCCTTTGTTTTCAGGTTGATACACGGCCTGACTGAGAGAACGAAGCAGCATGGTTTGAATGACCGAGGTATCATCGCGATCTTCCACGGCGGCCAGCAACTCTCGATAATCACTGGGCGATGGTTTGTCGCCGCCGCGCAGATCAAGGCCGAGCTCTCCTAAAAAGCTTCGCAGGTTTTCCAGCTTTTGTTCACCAGGACCCTCGTGAACGCGATACAAAATGGGCAATTTTTGTTCTTCAAAAAAGCGTGCTGCAGCAACATTTGCGCTCAACATGCACTCTTCGATCAATTTATGGGCATCGTTTCGCGCCACCGGCACTATCGCCTCGATTTTTCGTTTCTCGTCGAAAATAATACGCGTTTCGACGGTGTCAAAATCTATGGCACCCCGCTTGTCTCGGGCTCCTAACAATACTTTGTATAGGCTGTGCAGACGCTTTAAGTGCGGGACAATGCGTTTATCCACATCGGGATGCGAGCCTTTCTCAAGGACTTCTCCTACCTGGGTGTACGTCAAACGGGCGTGTGAGTGAATAATACTTTCATAGAAGCGAAAGTTGCCCAGGTTTCCCGCGCGACTGATGTCCATCTCACAGACCATTGCCAAACGATCTACTTCAGGCTTTAAGGAGCAAAGCCCGTTAGAGAGCGCTTCCGGTAGCATGGGTACAACGCGCTCGGGAAAATAAACCGAGTTACTGCGCTTGGCCGCCTCTTCATCTAGCGCTGAACCGGGGCGCACATAGTGCGACACATCAGCAATTGCCACCCACAATCGCCAGCCGCCGCTCATTCGTTTTTCGCAGTAAACCGCATCGTCGAAATCTCGGGCATCCTCACCATCGATCGTCACAAATGCCATTTCCCGTAAATCGACCCGGTGCGCTTTGTCCTCTTCAAGCGGTTCGTGCTCAAGTCGCCCCGCTTCATCGAGGACACTGTCGGGCCATTCAAAGGGAATGTCATGGGAGCGAATGGCTACATCGATCTCCATACCCGGATCCATATGGTCCCCCAAAACCTCACTAATGCGGCCCTTTGCCTGAAAATTACGGACAGGGTAGTCGGTGATCTCAACAGTGACGATCTGCCCGGAAAGGGCCTTGCCCTTTTCCTTCGGCGGGATCAGGATTTGGTGATTGATTCGGTTATTGTCAGGCACCACAAAGCCAATACCGCTCTCCTCTTGATAGCGACCCACTAAAGTGCGGTTGGCGCGATTCAGCACCTCAACCACCTTACCTTCCTGTCGCCCTCGGCGATCAAGTCCGGTAACGGCCACCAGCACTTCATCACCATCAAACACAAACTGCATCTGACGCGCACTCAGATAGACATCCTCACCGGCAGACAGGGGAAGAGCGAAGCCATAGCCGTCGCGGTGGCCCTGAATAGTACAGTGCAGCAGATTCATTTTATCGACCAGGCCATAGGCATCACGTCGATTGAGCATCAATTGTCCGTCGCGCTCCATAGCGCGTAAACGCTTACGCAACGCGTCCATGGCCTGCTCTTCGACAAGCGACAATTCGCGGCAAATCTGGGTGTGTTTAAGAGGCTTCTCGGCCTTGGTCAACAGTGCGAGGATGGCTTCTCGACTGGGTATCGGGTTGTCGTAGCGCTGCGCTTCGCGAGCGGCGTGTGGGTCGGCAAATTTGCCTTTTTTGGCCATAACAATGGGGCCTTCAAGTATTGGTTAAGCTTGGGAATGCCACAATTGGCGAACAAGCGCATTTTAGGGTGAATCCATTGATAAACCGAGAAGTATTTTCTCGGCAGTAGCTGCTAAACAATGAACTACTGACCGCCTCCAGACAAGCCCAGACAATTCGAAATCAATGACGCCGAGGGAGCACAAGCTATCAATCGGATCGAATATATGGAAAGCTAGACAGACAAGTATCTAAGGTGCAGTACCTCGCACGTCTAGCTCGATCGGTACTTCTTGCTCACATTACGCGAGAATCCTAGTTAGGGAATACCGGATAAGACTAGCAGTTTCACCAAGACCCACAACGCTGGCAGGAACATGGACTTAAAAGCAGTAATCAAACGTATCCCAGTGCTAAATTCTATAGCTAAATACCTCTACTTCACTGTTCTTGAGCCTCGCACTAAATTCAAAGGCTCAGAGGTATACTGGCGCGAGAGATATGAAACCGGGCAAAACTCCGGTGAAGGCTCCTACAATCAGCTCGCTCAGTTCAAAGCCGAAGTAATAAATGACTTTGTAGTCGAACACGGAATAAATTCGGTTATAGAACTGGGATGCGGCGATGGGAACCAGCTAACTCTCGCAAACTATCCAAGTTACCTCGGGGTCGACGTTAGCGCCAATGCGCTTGAACGCTGTCGCGAAAAGTTCTCTGGAGACGACTCAAAAAAGTTTCAACTGCTAGATAGTGAAATCACCCCGGCTGAATTAGGACTCTCTCTTGACGTTATCTACCATCTGGTGGAAGACAGTGTTTTCTACGCGCACTTAAGCCAATTGTTCGAGTCTGCTACTCGATTCGTTATTGTTTATTCATCCAATACAAACGAGCAAGCTGCGTTGCAAGGTTCACACGTCAGGCATCGAAAATTTACCACCTGGATTGAAAAGGAATTATCAGACTGGGTACAAGTGAAACATATTCCAAACAAATTCCCCTATAAAGGCGATGATCGAGTGGGTTCATTCGCGGATTTCTATATTTTTGCAAAGCAGCGATGACTTTCCGCGATATTGATCGATTCAGACGCTATAGCGCTGAAGCTAAGAACGGCCCAGAAAGTACAACAATTTGGTAGCACGCCAGGTCAGCAAAGACCAAACCGACACGTACTCCGACTCATGCTCCTTTAAGCCGGGTAAAGGGCGAAGTGGCGCGAAGCTGCGCATTGAGGCGGCGTGCCACGCCATCTCCAAGAACGAGTTCATCATGAACAGTGGCCAAATAAAAATACGCTCTCGTACGGGCAAAAGCTCATTAATTATATACAGGCGATTGCGTTCACTATTTCGTCGTCGCTGAAGGCTAATTCCCTCCGGATTGATCGACTTGCCCATATGATGACGGTATCCAGATTCATCGATGATTCTGACCGGAACGCCGCGAGCTCGCGCCTTCAGACACAAATAAAAATCTTCACACGTATATTCGAAAAATTCCGGATATCCACCAATTTCAAACCAAAGTTCGCGGTCTATCATCAAACAAGCACCCATTGCGAATGCCACTTTCTGTTGCGGCGACTTACAGTGAAACGGGGTAAAGAAGATATCCATTCCCATTCCTCGACAACTAAGCTCTCCAGAAATTGAATACTCTGTGAGTGAATAGATACTTGGCGCAGTATCAAGGCTCGCAGAGTATAAAGCTTCCAAAGCCCCGGACATAAGTTCCACATCATTGTTAAGCAAGAGTAGCAGAGATCCTTCAGCTTCCTTAGCCATCCTCTGATTCGACACGCAATATCCCACATTGTGCTCAGCCTTGATAATCCGAACTCTGGGGTGGGCCGCGATCAGTCCTTCTATAGAACCATCAGTAGATGCATCGTCATGAACTATAATTTCATAGCTAGCACGAGTATTCTGTTGGTAGATTGATTCGAGACAGGCTCCTAAAATCTCACTACCGTTATAATTGGCAATACAAATCGATATGTCCACAGGGTGCAGGTTGTCGGTCACGTGAGGCACCGTAAACCTGAAATATCGTCATTGTGCAGAATCAACTCAATAGGAGAAAACGGATTCTCGCTCTTGCAATTCAAGACAGGCTACCCCTGGGTATCAGAGTAAAAATGGGGTTCGACACTCTAAAATTCCATGGTCATGTCATGCAACAGCTTGTCATACTTACTCGCCACAATGCTCCAGTCAAAGGAACCTATGACAAACTCATTGCCTTTGCTGGCAGTTTTACCCGCCCAGGATTGGTCTGAAAGCATCCGCCCAACTGCAGCTTCAAAAGCATTTGCATCTCGCACATCCACAATCAAGCCTGTTTCTTCGTCTTCGATAACATCTTTTACCGCAGGAACATCACCCACAACAACAGGGCATGAACAGCCAAGTGATTCAACGGTCACTAACCCTAGCCCCTCCATGTCCCCATCATCAGCTTCAACAAAAGGGAACACGGCCAAAGACGACTCCTGGTACAAGTTCTTCAGCTCCGTGTGTGATAGAGACCCCAAGAACACAACAACTTTCTCAAGATCCAACTCGGCAATGCGCTCGACGAGCCGATTTTTCTCCGGCCCTAATCCCACAATATTCAGGCTAACATCAGGGTATTCAGCCTTTATCTTCGGTAATATTTCGATTAAGTGTATTAGCCCTTTTTTTGGAACTAAGCGCCCGACAAACAATAACTGATTCGATTTTCGATCGCGGTAAGGGTTTGTTACAAATACCCGATTTAAATCAGTCCCCATTGGGATCACGTGCAAATTCAAAGGCATATCATTCGCAAGCTCTGAAACCTTTTCAGCCATTGCAGAGCTAACCGTTGTAAGCCCCTCGCATCGTTTAATAACCCAACGCTTTAATGAGGTACTCAGTGGGTCACGTAATCCAAATAAATCACCACCATGTGAAGTGCATAAAATGGGCGGCGAACTCTTACTAAACGCGCGACTAACGACAGCCAACAAACCTTGAGGAAGCAGCCAATGGGCATGAATAACATCCACATCGTTACTTCTTAAAAGCTTCCAGATTGCAAAGCCTTGCGCCAAAAAAAAGAAAGGAAGTAGCAATAGATTGGCTTTATTTTTCTTCAGATTAGCGACAATACCACCAGCATATGCAATCCTTTCTAGCCTCGCGGGCGCGTATCTATATCTATGAACCCGAATGCCCTCCATGATTTCTCTTTCCTGAGCGCCGCGTGCATGGGGCGCCAATAAGATCACGTTAAAACTCCCCTGCAATCGAACGCATAGATCGAATACAAAACGCGGCTCGGTATCCGCTTCCCACCTAGGGAAAGTCGAGGCCAACACCAATACAGTTCTCAATTTTTCAGCCAAGTTCTATCCAAACAATTTTATGGCTAACACTAAGCCAATAACTCCTCCCTGGGAAGAGCCTAACCTATTAAGTTCAGCCCAGCTCAAAAACCCCTACCCGACACCGCTAGAAGCTGACACTTTTTATATCATTCTTATTCCCACCAAAAAGGCTATTTCTCATCCTAGCGCGCAGTAGACGATAAACTTGAGCCGCAAATACGGCCACTTGATAAGAGCGAGGTATTGACAATAAAATAGCTGATGGGTACAGTTCGCGCCCTCGGCTGCTTCGGCACGTTTTAATTTATTACACAAGCATCGCAGCTGGGACACAAAGGCATAACCGCCGTGCAAGGCCCAGGTGGTGAAATTGGTAGACACGCTAGCTTCAGGTGCTAGTGCTCGCAAGGGCGTGGAGGTTCAAGTCCTCTCCTGGGCACCATTACATTGCAACATCCCCATTCTTAATTTCCTCCTTTTTGACTGAGCTCCCCTTCAGACCAAGCTAATCGCCACCAGAAACTCCACCCATGCGGTAATTCGCGTTCAAGTAGAGCCAATCATGCAAACCATAGGGGCGTTATTGCTACCGCTCCTGTCGGTGACAATACCGTCAAAAACTTCTGTTTTGCCGCATATTAGAGAATACACTTCAAGGGGGTCCCCTGAAGGCGGAAAATGCTTATGATACGGAGATGTATTTCATTGCGCGTCATCGCGGGGAACGAGGCTTTTTTTCGCCGGGCGGGCCCCATCAACAACAATAACGAGGAATAAAAAGTCATGCGATTAAATGGAAAAGTAGCAGTTATTACTGGCGCAGCCAGCGGCATAGGCGCGGCTAGCGCACGTCGATTTGTACAGGAGGGCTGCCGCGTCGTTCTTGGAGACATACAACAGGACAAGGGCGATGCCTTGGTAGCGGAACTTGGTGATGCTGCGATTTTTACTACCTGCAATGTTGCCAGTGAAAATGATGTTGCAAAGCTGGTAGACCTCGCCGTTGAGCATTTTGGTTCACTGGACATCATGTTCAATAACGCCGGGATTGTAGGGGCAGTGGGGCCTATCGACACCACTATTGCAGCCGAATGGTCGGCCACCCTGGATATTCTGTTAAACGGCGTTTTTTATGGCATGAAACACGCGGCAAGAGTGATGAAACCCCAGGGCAGTGGAGTGATAATCAGTATGGCCAGTACCGCTGGAGTGATGGGCGGTCTGGGGCCGCATACCTACGCTGCAGGCAAACATGCGGTAGTGGGCCTGACCAAAAATGTGGCAGCGGAATTATGCCGCTTTGGCATCCGAGTCAACGCCATAGCTCCGGCCAGCATGGCCACAGAAATGGTCGCCAGCGTGATCACAGGAAACCCGGCGGACATCGATGAAACTGCCAATAAGCTCGCCGAAGCTTCGCCACTAATCAACCGCGCAGGAACTGCAGATGATGTCGCCAATGCCGCGCTATGGTTAGCCAGTGACGAGTCTGGCTATACCAACGGACACGTACTAACGACGGACGCAGGCATGACTACCGGATCTACAGTGGCGGGCCCGAGCTTCGCGGAGTATGAACCGATGATCAGAGAAGACGGAAAGAAAGGTCTCTAAATTCCTCAATTGGATCTCTTTCACGTTCGAAGACTAATGTTAGATCTGATGCGAGGTTTAGAATATGGCATACCCTGATAAAAAAGCACTTCTGAACTGGGCGAATAATTATCCGCTGCTATGGAATGCCGGGGACAAACAAGCCTGGGTCGATAACTGGCGCAGCGTGGCGACCGGCGAGTTCCACATGTTCGATCCCGTAGGGACTCCCGAAAAGCATGGTTTCAAATCATGCTGTGAAGACTCCTGGGATTTGTTCCAAAGTCGAGTTCGCTTCAATATTCAACCGGGAACGTTGTTTGTCTGCGGTAATGAAGTCGCCTGGTGCCTGGAAAATCATTTTGAAGGTCCGGCTGGAGCTCAGGTTCAATACAGCTTGGAAACCTATCAATTCAGCGAAGATGGTTCAGTGAGCATCCGCACATACTACCGTCCACCCAGCCACAACAACGAGAACCTGGGTGACATATTTAAAACCTACCTGCCAGAAAACGCGGATGGCTTGTAATTGGCTCAGTTGTTGGTGCAACCCGCGGCTTAATCCATGATCAAATACTTGTCGCCCCTGCTTCCCTTTCTCATTGGCTGGATGATCCTGCTGTCCTCCGCTCAATTATCCGAGTTGAGCTTAGTTAACGGCATTGCCCAACTCCTGCTGTTTGCCCTGGTGGTTTGTTGGCCAATTTGGAAAACCGGAAGAATGTCGTATGTCGATATTGGCTGGCCATTCGGTTTGGTTGTTATAGGCATACTGACCTATGTGTATAGCGAAGGACACCAGCTGCGAGTTTCACTGGTAAGCGGTGTGTACATTTTCGTCGGCTTACGCATGGGCATGGGCGCTTTATCAATGTGGAAAAAGGGCCTACTCAAAACGGAATTTCCACGCTATCAGTATCAAAGATTGCGCTGGGAAAAGGCCGGAAAGACCAATGTAGCATTGGCGATACAAGTCGAAGCAATAACCCAGGGTTTGGCCAATGCCTCCTTTCTCGCTTTTCCCGCTCTAATTATCGCTTCAAATCCTGACACGTCAGTATCGGCGTTTGAAATATTGGGTCTGACGATTTGGCTCGTGGCTTTTATTATGGAATCGGTTGCCGATGCGCAGAAGCTATCATTTTTGCGGGCGATGAAAAAGGCAGGTGAGAAAAACAGGGTATGCGATGTTGGTCTATGGCGTTACTGCCGCCATCCAAATTACTTTGCTGAATGGGTAGTATGGACTGGACTTGTAATCGCCTCTATTCCATCCTGGTTGGCATTGCATGATCAGGAGAATATTTTCGTGTGGATACTGCTGGGTGCGGGGCTGCTGTTCGTTTCCAGAATTATGTACATCACTTTGGTTTATGCCACGGGAGCGGTTCCCTCGGAATATTTTTCCGCTCAAAAAAGACCCGGCTATACAGACTATCAGATACGCACTAACAGGTTTTTTCCCGGCCCTCGTAAGAGCGCATAAGACAGAAAAAGCGGACACGTTTATGCTCGAGCTCCCTAAAGCAGTGAAACCCTACAAAAAAACCCCGGCGTTCACCAAGGACACTATTCCCCGGGGGCTGCTTGCAGAGCACAGCACCAAGGCGGGTACATGGGGTGTTCTCGAAGTGGAGGAAGCGCACGCAGCTATCATCCGGCGTCAGAGCTCCAAGGAACTGCCAAGGTCAATTGTTCCACCCTCAACCACTTTCGCGTAGACACCAAGATTACCCCCATTCGCCTGAACGAGCGCCCTCATAATACCGGGATCTTTGGGCAAATCAGCAAAACCATGAGTGGTCATCGAACAGCGAGGGCAGTCCGCCACGATCTCAAGTGATGTCTCACCCAAGCTGACCGTTTTTCCCACCCATAGTTGTTCCGGATAGGGACTTTCTACTCCTTCACAATTGAGCAAAATATTCGGTCGAAAGCGACTTACATCAAATTCAGATTCCGGACGGAAAGCCGCCATACTCGCCAGAGACTGCTCGCTCATGATCAGCAGCGGGAATGCGTCGAAATAGGTACCCGGGGGAGACTCGTACTCCATTACCTCGGCGAAAACTTCCAGGTCGGGAAGAGGCTCATCTGGTGTCCTGGCAAATATTTCTCGCAACTCCTGTTCGAAGTCTTCGCTGTCTGGTGCGCCTCGGCGGTAATGATCCAAGGCATCGGCGGGCAGCAAGGGCCAGAGAGTCACCGGGTGCTTCAATTTGTCACTTAACCAGCTGTTGATTTCACTGGATCGCGTTTCACAACTTTCACCGTCTGGAGCGGTAATAATCGCCGGGCTGGAACCTTCTGAGCTGGGAGCTTCCAAAAACGAGGCAGTCAAAGTCATCAGCGAAGGGATTTTTTTTGCCCCCTCGAATTCCTCCACGCTTTTCATCGCGCACGGCCCACACTCGGTCACCCAAAGTTCCTGTAGAACCAATGGTAAGGGTTTTGCATGACTCGCCTATCATGCTCTTTACTGGATAGCGAAAAAGTTGGCTTACACTTGCATTCATAGGGTTGGATCCTCATCGGGTACACCGGCTTTCACCAGCGGATATAAAAGTAATCGAAAAATTTAGCTCAAGGCGTGTACCAAATGGGTGAGCTATAGGCTCGCTGCTGAGCAACAAATTCACTCTCCGCCATATCCTGGGGTATCGCAGCACCATAATTGAGAACGTCAAACGCCGGCCAGCGAGGAGTGGGTATTTCCAAAACTCTCAGGTAATAAAACGCTGCCTGATTTGAATCGAAAGTTGGATCCGACCAGGTTGTCGTAAGATGAGCTGCGCCAATAGTATTTTCGTAGCTGGCATCTTTGATGTTAACCGTATTGCCGACTGCCGGAAGCACGCCATCAGCATCGGGTGCCCGTGATTCAGAATCACTCCAGACGACATCGAATACCTTCTCCTGCCGGCTGCCATCCTCGGCCAACCAACCTTTTACGACTTGAACACGATCGAGATTCGCGCCATTGGGATCGCGAATTGCCGAAATCAAAAAAGAAGGGATCTTGCCATGGGTGGCCGCAAGCAGATCTCCTCCCATGGGCACGCCTTTGTTGTAGCCCAATGAAGCGAGGTTGGCTGCGGCTGCATCTGCGGAGGTGTAATCCCAACCGCCAAAGAAACGTAAGACTATGCGCGGTCCAGTTGTGGCGTACACTTCCTTGCGCATCATGGCGTCGAAAATTGCTTCGCGGGTATTCTCGGTGGCCCACACTCCGGCGTAACCAGAAGCTAACTGATCCCATCCTTCTATTCTCACTTCACCAATTTCCGCAAACGGGTGACCAATTCGGCGCGCGCCGGGTTCTGTTCCGCTGTGTTTGCCGAAGAAATTATTGTCATCTGCTGTGGCGAGGGAAGTATGAGAATCCGTTGAACCGATGAAACCAAATTTATAGGGATTCACACCTTCACGCTGCTCAATTTCCAACCCAAGCTTGAGGGCTTCACGAGCGTATTCAAATTGCAGCATGTCTTTGTTTTTCAGTTCACTGCCGTTGAGGTTGCCTCTATCCCAGCTACCGAAATCTGCGAATTCATCGTTGGGCGACAAGAACGGGTGTGCTTCTCCATCTCCCTTAATTTGGGTAATTTCGTAAAGGGGCTCCCACCGCATCCTCGTTTCGGCGTAGCTGCCATCGACTTTGCCGCCATCGAAACTCTCCAGCAGTGGGAACATAATTCCATTGCTTAAATTTCCATTGTGCGCAATAGCTAAAATCTGCCCACCGGTTTTTGCTTCATAACCCGCCAACCATTTCCAAAGATCCCTGGGATTGAGACTACCTTGTGGCGAATCTGTGGTGTAAGGCATGACTTGATCGGCCAACTCAGCACCGTCGCGATACACAACCACCCGATGCATATTGGCTCCGGGTGGCATGAGAGAAGTCCACTCGTATCCGATGATGGCACTGAACTTTCCGGGATCATTCGCAGCTTCGGCAGCGCGGGTGATATTCTTCCAGGCGGAGGCATAGCTTTCCGTATCTGGCCGAACTGACAACGCTTCGGGGAACGTTCCGCGAGAGATCATATCTACCAGCTCCAGTGCCGCAGCGACAGCTTGTTGCCCTCCAAGCTGAATCATGTCGTACCAGCGCCTTCCTGTTTCATTCGCCAGAAAAGCTGGATCTCCCGCAGCCAGTTTCGGGAAAAAACCCAGATTGTCTGAGTGATCTGACACCACAAGAAAATCCAGTGGCTCTATGAGCTGGGCAGGTATTCCAGTTGTACTAGTGACACGCTCACCTTTCGCAAAGCGATACGCCTCTTCAGGCGGAAGCCGATTGCCGAACAGACCAGCATCCATTGAATAAGCGGTATGGACATGGGTGTCGCCCCAAAAGACTTCGGTTGGACGAGATGGACTGGTACCGGAGCTGGACGCCGAAACATTGACCGATCGCTGAATCGATTGCTTTACAGCGGGTTCGCTGGAGGACTCTTGCGCAGTATCGTCACAGGCAAGGAGGGTAAAAACCGCGACCAAAATGCCGGCGGACATCATCCTTTTATCCATTTACTATCCTCACTTGGAATCTGTTCGTTCTAATATTTTTTTTGTGTCTTGAGTGTAGCGCAAACCCTAGTTAAGACTATAGCAGGTGGCCATGGAGTGCATGATCATGGCTTGCCTAACCGTCTTCTCGGGAGAATGTGTCGAACAGGCGACGCATCACTTGCAGCAGATAGGCGGTACTCGTGCCAAACAGGATCAATCCACCCATGGCTTCAAAGGGTCCCAAAATCCTCCATTGCTCAGACAGCGTCAAATCTCCATAGCCCAGTGTTGTCGCAGTTACCGCGGAAAAATACAAGGCCGCTTCAAAATATTCGAATTCGCCGATTAACCAAAAAACAGCAGCCCAGGCCCAAATCTCTATCGTATGCAAGGCTATCACTACCAGGACGGCAAACATCATGGCTAACAAAGATCGCTTTCTATGATCGGGATGGTGGCCTGCTCGGTTAATGCGGCGCAGAATCGGCGCTGTGTATGCCAATCCAGTGACGTGGAATGCCACACAAAGGACAATAATCAGCGTTCCGAGCATGAGGTTCAGTTGTAGCATTTTTTATCCTGGCAAACCTGTTTACCTGCCGTGGCTGTGATGAACACTCCAAGGACCGGTGCGGTCGATTGAGCTTTCATCACACAGATCGATCCACGGACCTTCATTTGAATAAAAATCCGTTCGGGCTTTATATTAAATAGCAGTAGTGCTAAAAATACACCCCCATTCAGGCGAAGTTTCCCACCATGAATCCGCAGACCATGAATCTCAAGCAAACCATTGCCCTTTCACCTGATGTTATCTCTCAGGAAGTCTCGGGTGAAACTGTACTACTAGACCTGGAAAGTGAAAATTATTTTGGCCTGGATGAAGTGGGTACGCGGATCTGGCAATTGATCAAAGAGACCAACGATCTGCAACTCATTTTCGACACACTACTTAAAGAATACGATGTTTCGGAGGAGCGATTGCAACAAGACCTCACCACCTTGCTAACCGAAATCGAAGGCATGGGACTCGTCAAACTGGAGGCACAAAAATGAACGCACCCGAGAATATTAAAACACACTATAGAGCATGCCATTTGTGCGAGGCAATTTGCGGATTGGTCATAGAAACACAGGGTGAGACGATAACCTCAATAAAGGGTGACAAAGATGATCCGCTGAGCCGAGGCCACATTTGTCCGAAAGCAGTCGCGCTAATCGATCTGCACGAAGACCCGGATCGCCTGCGCAAGCCAGTGAAACGGACCGTCGATGACAATGGCGAGAACCAATGGACTGAAATCAGTTGGGATGAGGCGCTGGATACCACCGCTTCGAAACTGGTAGAAATTAGCCAACGCGATGGCGTGGATGCAATCGGCGTCTACCTGGGTAACCCAACGGTTCACAACTACGGCATGATGACCCACCAGAGCAATCTGTTCAGCCACTTTCACACCAAGAACCGATTCTCGGCGACGTCGGTAGACCAGCTACCCCATCACCTGGTCTCTCTGTGGCTGTTCGGTCACAAAAGCCTGTTCCCCATTCCCGACATCGACCGGACTGACTACTTCCTGATGCTCGGCGCCAATCCACTGGCTTCCAATGGCAGTATCTGGACTGTGCCCGATGTTCAAAAGCGAATTAAATCCCTGAAGGCTCGGGGTGGAAAACTGGTTGTGGTCGACCCGAGACGCACTGAGACAGCCGATTTAGCCAGTGAGCACCACTTCATCAATCCCGGCACAGATCCACTGTTACTGTTGGCTATTCTCCACACGATATTCAGTGAAGATTTGGTCGATCTTGGCGCACTTGCGGATTTTACCCAGGGGCTGGATGTAGTCGCCTCTTCCATCGGCGACTTCACTCCGGAATTCGCAGCGCAGCACACCGGCATTTCAGCCGAGGATATTCAAACCATTGCCAGGGACCTCGCCAACGCCAAAGCAGGGATTTGCTACGGCCGCATGGGCGTATCCGTTGCGGCCTACGGCGCATTGAACCAGTGGCTTATTCAGATTATCAATATCGCCACAGGTAATCTCGATAAACCCGGTGGCTCAATGTTCACCCTTCCGGCCATAGACCAGGTGGCCAACATCAGCCCAGGTGGATTCGCAAGACACCACAGCCGGGTTCGCCAATTGCCAGAATTTGATCGAGAGTTTCCGGCCTCTACATTGGCCGATGAGATTACTACGCCTGGAGAGGGCCAGGTTCGCGCGCTGTTTACCGGCGCGGGCAATCCGGTGTTATCGACCCCCAACGGGAAGCGTCTCGACAGCGCTCTGGATGAACTTGAGTTTATGGCCAGCCTGGACCCCTACCTCAATGAAACCACCCGCCACGCCGATATTATTATGCCGCCGACCTCGGCACTGGAACACGATCACTACGACATCGCGTTTCACATCAATGCCATTCGCAACACCAGTCGCCACAGCGAAGCGGTGTTCGATAAACCTGAAGACGCGCTGCACGACTGGGAGATTTTCACGGAGTTGGGCAACAGGGTCGCAGTACTGCTTGGCAAGGAATCTCGTCCGGTTGTTGCACCCGACAAAATTGTTGAAAGAGGGCTACTGGGCGGCCCCTACAGTGAAGCCCAGGGTAGCGAGCATAGGTTGACTATGGAAAAGTTGCGGGAAAATCCGTCGGGTATCGATTTTGGTCCCTTGCAAGCTCAGCTTCCCGAGCGACTGCGCACCAAGGAACACATCATTAATTGCGCCACTCCAGAACCGCTGGCAGACCTCGATAGGCTCAGAGCTGAATTTTCAGAACCCAGGCGAGATCAGCTATTGAAACTGATCGGTCGCCGAAACGTGCGTTCAAACAACTCCTGGATGCACAACTTTCACCGCCTGGTGAAGGGCAAGCCACGCTGCACCCTGTTAATGCATCCCCAGGACATGCAAAACAGAAAACTGAAAGACGGCGATCTGGTGAGTATTCGTTCGCGCACGGGACATCTGGAAGTTTCGGCCCAGGCCAGTGACGAAATTATGCCCGGAGTCGTTAGTTTGCCCCATGGGTTTGGTCACAACCGAGCCGGAATCCAAATGGATATTGCGCGCAAACACGCGGGTGTGAGCTGTAACGATGTCACCGATGAATTGGCTATGGATATGCTATCGGGCAATGCTGCGGTTAACGGCCTTCCCGTAGAGGTGACTGCTGCTTAACCAGAATTTGTCGAAGGCACCGGACAATCCATAACGGCGGCCATGCTGGCGATGATCTCGCGTTCCGGTGCACTTAAATATCCATCATAGCTGGCGGCGAGCGTCATCGCTTTGAGTATTCTCGGCTTGAGCAGTGGGTAGCAATTGGCCAGTTCGTATACGGCTTTACTGAACGAGGCAATGCTGCATTGATCTCTAGGCATTATTGCCAAGGTGTGAAAACCCAATTCGTCCGCAGCAATACGAAAAACAGGGTCGGCCTCATCCTCTCCTTCGTGAGCAAGTATGGACAGAACCACCCGCAGGTGGTGTAACACTTTACTCAATGAACGGTAGCGCGGACGACTGGGCTTAACACGGATAAACTCCGGGTCCAGATAGTGCCTGACCAATTGGAACAGGCACCATTCGTAAAGATCAGTCCGAGCATCGGCCTGTATCAATTTCATCATGGTATTTTTGAATCGACGATACTGTTGTGCGGACGTCGACTTCAGTGCGGGGAGACACATCTCCAGCAGCGGTAAACGCTGGGGTGCTGCTAACTCCAAAACCCCCGGCGTAAGCGTGGCCACTAACTCCGGTAAACCCGGAACTTTCGCCTCTTCAACGAGAGACATCTGGCGCCGACCCAATTCCGAGTCGGGGCTCATCAGCAGAGCAAACACAATTGCATTAGCACCCAACGGTTCATGACTGTACTGAACAAAGGCCAAGGGCAAATCATGACTAGCTGCCGTTTGCGTTTCCAGAGCTTCAGGAGAGGCGCCAAAATCCGCATCCGATAGAGTATCTTCAGAAATCTCCGCTTCGTCCTGCTCGGCCAGCACCGAGGCGGCCAGTGCAGCTGCGACGATTTCGGCACGTCCCACCCCCACTTCTGCGGGCGGAGGTTTTTCGTGGAAGGGTTCAGGCTGACGTTTGATGAATTGACCATCCCATCTTGGGTCAATTCGCCGGATACGATCCTCTAGCGGAGGATGAGTCGCAAACAGTTGCCACAGGTGATGTTCGATCTGCCCAAAAAATATATGCGACATCTCCGCAGCTCTCGCGGCGTGTACCAGGGTGCCGGGAAGGTAACCACCAATGACGCGCAAAGCGTCTGCAATACCTTCGGGGTTGCGGGTGTACTGGACGGCAGAAGCATCTGCAAGAAATTCTTTCTGGCGGCTAATTCCCGCTTTAATGAACCCCGCCGCTAAACCACCCAACCAGCCGAGAACGAGCAGTGCAAAGCCGAGCAACAACAGTGGTGCACCGTCATTTTTGCGTGTGCGCACACTCAAACCGGTCCTGGCTACGTGCGTACTGCGAAGCAACATATGCCCAACATCGCCAATAAAAGTAATACCTTTGAGCATGGCTGCCAGACGAATATTCAATCGCATATCGCCATTGAGAATATGACTGAATTCATGGGCAATCACCCCTTGTAACTCATGTCGTTTAAGTTGCGAAATGGTACCTCGGGTTACCGCAACAACTGCGTCGGCCGGTGTCACTCCAGCAGCAAATGCATTGATACCGCGCTCACCGTTCATGACATAAACTGCCGGCACCGGCATATTGGCGGCCAACGCGATTTCTTCAACAATGTTGAGAACGCGGCGCTCAGCAGGATCAGAAGATTGCGGAATAATCCGCGTTCCGCCCATGCCCTCGGCTACCGATTTGCCACCGGTAGAGAGCTGTATCCACTTCACCATAACGACAAGTGCAACAACCGCCGTGACACCCAGACCAATCGCGCCGAATCTGGCTACGCTGAAGTAGTCCAGGAAACCGGCAACGCCATCGCGACTGCCACTGTAGACGTTGTAGTCCTGACCAAACCACAAAAAGGCTGCCACCAGTGCGTTGGTGAGCAGGATCAGTAGAAAGACCGCTGCAATAAACAAGATCACCAGAAAGCGGGTATTCCGCCTGGCAATGTCCTGCTGTTGAAAAAAATCCAAAGCAGACTCTAGAAGGAAACTTTGGGAGCCGCCTGAATCTCAACGGTATCCTCAAACTCCAACAATTCAGCATCTGTTGCATGGCCAAATTTTCTAGCGAAAAACACCGGGGGGAAACTCTGTCTGTAGGTATTAAAAGCCATCACAGCATCGTTGTAACCCTGACGAGCAAAGGCGACCCTATTTTCGGTTGTGGTGAGCTCTTCGCTCAGCTGCTGCATATTTTCGCTGGCTTTTAAATCAGGATAGGCCTCCATGGTGACACTTAGCTTACCCATGGCGCCGCGCAATGCGGTTTCGGCTCCGGCCAATTGCTGTATTTCCGCTCCCCCCACGCCGTTTTGGCCCAAAGATTTAAGGATGGCAGCCGCCTCATTTCGCGCGGTAATGACCGCATCAAGGGTTTCACGTTCGTGTTTCATGTAACCCTTGGCTGTCTCGACCAGATTCGGTATCAGATCGTAGCGCCGCTTCAGCTGCACTTCTATTTGTGAGAAAGCATTGAGGTATCGATTTTTCAGGGTGACCAAGGTGTTATAAATATTGACGATGTAGAACACCAAACCCAATAAAACCACTCCGATAACAATCGTAGACATTGCCATAACCCGCTCCTTTGCTAGGTAGTTTTGCCGCACCAGTGTAACCGAAGCCCAAAAAGGCACCAAATTCAGCCCTTACGCTATCGGGATTTGACGATTCCCCTTACTGTGCCATGCTTGTTGCTACCGCCGGAAAGGATCCGGCGAATCGGCGAACGATGCACGGATTGCAACCAACGCCGATAGACCTTCGAACCATCCATACTTGCCTACAGGAGTTAGCAACCATGGAACATTTGAGCACGCACCACTCGAACACCACCCGTGTTTTAGCACCGCCCCCAAAACCTCACCATTTCGCACTCTCACGCACAACTGATCGAGTTCTAGACATATTGCTCACAGGTGATCTCGCCAGAATAAGAGCGGACTCTGTGGCCAGCGACCTGGGGATGAGCGGAACCACCCTGCGCAGACGTCTGCGAGCCGATCACACCAACTATCAATTTTTATTGGATCGCGCTCGACAATATCGCTGTGAGCAGGTAATCAAAACCAGCTGGAAACCCGGTAAATGCCTGGCCGACGAGCTCGGTTATCTGGAGGTGAACAGCTTTTATCGCGCATTCAGACGATGGACAGGGCAAAGCTACAGCGACTACAAATTAGAGCGCTGCTAAGCGGCTAATTTTAGTGTCTATTCAGGGTAGTCGTGCTCTTTTATCGACACCCTGGCATTTTTCTTTAGTTTTATTGCATTAGTTACCATTGTTTTGTGTAACAGTTCACATTCGCCAATATTCTGCTGTTCGAATCTATGGTTAAATTTGTTTTCACCTTAGTTATTAAGCACATATACGTAGAATAGGAAGCAGAAGTCGTGTGGTATGAAATAGCACTCATCGCAGCGGTGGTCACCTGGGGAAGCATCGCTTTCGGCTATCGCATGGGATTGGTGGACAAGCCCGACGCCAGAAAGACCCACAACGGTGAAATTCCACTGGTGGGTGGTATCGCTATTTTCCTGACGATATTGGCGGGAATTTTTGTACTTGATATTCCACCCCTGACTTATCAGATGCTTTTGATCGCCTCCATTGTGTTCGCCTTCGGCGTCTATGATGACTATCGCCATCTGAACGCTGGAATGCGTCTGGTCGTGCAATATGGCTCTGGCGCTCTGCTGGCGACCTACGGCGGTATTGCCATTCACAATGTGGGGAACCTTCTGGGTATGGGAGATATTCCCCTGTTATTGCTCACCATTCCGCTCTCTGCCCTATCAGTAGCGGGGCTTAGCAACGCATTTAATATGATAGATGGAATAGATGGCTTGGCGGCATCGACCATTGCCTTACCACTGCTTATTTTGTTTTTGTTGGCAAGCAATTCTGGACACCCAATGGCTAGCAGCCTGCTGCTGATGCTCATTCCTGTTGGCGTATTTCTGTGTTTTAACCTGGGGCCAAACAATAATGTCTTACCGAAGATATTTCTTGGCGATGGCGGCAGCGTCACTATGGGCTTTATGGTCACAGCTTGTCTGGTATTTTTCTCCCAGGGTGAGAATGCTGTAATTTTGCCGGTGACTGCACTTTGGTTGGTCACAGTGCCACTAATGGATATGCTGGCAACCATGATGCGCCGTGTTAAAAACGGCAAGAAACTGATGGAAGCCGACCGTTCACATTTGCACCACACCTTAATGGACCTGGGGCTTAGTTCCCGTCAGACCCTGACGTTACTGGTTAGCTACGCGAGCGTGTGCGCGCTGGTGGGCCTAGCGCTGGAAGCCGTGCCTGAATACCTGAGCTTGCTGATCTACTTCTTGTTGTTTGTCAGCCACTGCCTGTTTGTTATCAAGGTGGGCAGAACTCAACGAAATACCACACCATCAATGCACCCAGAAGCATTGAGCACCTACTAAACTAAACCGCGAACACCTCTATTGAGAAAGCAGGCGGCGGTTTGTTTAAACCGCCGCTATAAAACGCTATTCTGCCCGCTGAATAATAAATTGGGTATCTCAATGCCAAGCTCTAAAACCATGCGCGTTGCCATTATTGGTGCGGGCCCATCCGGTATCGCGGCCGGCAGGGAGTTACTTCAACAAGGGTTTACCGAGTTCACCATTTTTGATGCACTCGATGCACCCGGAGGCACCTGGCGTTTACACAGCTATCCGGGACTAGCCTGTGATGTCTGGGCACACTCCTATACATTTTCCTATGCCCCAAATCCCAACTGGTCGGCCAGCTTTGTTGATCAGCCGGAAATCCAGGCTTACCTCGCTCGTTGCGCCACTGAATTTGGTCTGGATGAACACATGGTGCTCAACACCCGAATCGAAAGCGCGCACTATGATGAGCGCGGTGTCTGGCAACTGCGCAGCGAAAAAGGCGAGCAGTGGGAGTTCGATACCGTTATAAACGCAATGGGTAATCAACACACGCCGCTGTTTCCAGATGTAAAGGGTATAGAGTCTTTTGCGGGTGAAAGTTTTCATGGCACTCGCTGGGACCACAACGTAAACCTTGAGGGAAAGCGGGTAGCGATAATAGGATCCGCTGCCAGTGCAGTGCAGATAGTACCCGAGGTGGCGAAAACCGTGGCAAAGCTTTGGGTAGTACAACGCTCGCCCAATTGGATTATGCCTCGAGGTAAAAAAGAATACAGCGAAGCACAGCGAGCACGCTTCGCACGATTTCCGATCTTGATGAAGCTGCTGCGCAAATGGCAGAGCACGCTGATGGGTCAAGTGGAACACGCCGTTACGCTGGGGCATTCACGCATGGGCCAATTCGAAAAAATGGTCCACAAATTTATCGAACGCAGTACTGACGATCCGGCACTCCGCAAGGCGCTGACTCCCGACAGCCGATATGGCTGCAAGCGCGGCCTGGTATCGGATGGGTTTTACCCCGCGCTTACCGAAGATCATGTTCATCTAGTGGCGGAAGGACTTACCGAAGTCACTGCTTCCGGCATTGTTACGGAAAGCGGTAATAGCATCGATGTGGATGTGATTATCTACTGCACCGGATATCGCATTTTGGATTTTGATCGCATCGACGTTCGCGGCGTAGGTGGCAGCTCCCTCGCTGAAGTGATGGCGGATAATCCAAGGGCCCACAAGGGAATTGCCGTACCCGATTTTCCCAACTACTTTTTCGCGGTGGGACCGAATGGTCTGGTGTTAAATGTCTCCTACTTCATAACAGCAGAGAAGAGCATTGAAACAATTGTGAGGCTCATGGGGGAAATGGAGGCTAAAAATCACAAGAGCATCAATGTTAAGAAAGAGGAATTTCAACAATACAATGACTGGATGGCGGACAGGTTCGGGAAATTCTCCTGGGGCGCAAGTGATTGCAAAAGTTACTACCGCAACGCCTCGGGCCACGCGCCGTTTCTGTTCCCGGGCAATTTTAAGGAATTTAAACGGCTACACGAAAGCTGCACACTTAAAGAGTTCGACTGCGCCTAGCAGTAATATGGTGTTTCAAGCGTAGCCTTGAGGGTTCATAGACTGCCAGCGCCAGCTGTCTTCGCACATCTGCTGAAGATCCCGGGAAGCCTTCCACTGAAGCTTGGTTGCCGCCAGAGAAGTGTCTGCCCAACATTCGGCTACATCACCCTGCCGCCTGTCGGTAATTTCATAGGCGACCGACTTCTTGCTAGCCCCTTCAAAAGCCTGGACAACTTCCAGTACCGACACACCATTTCCGGTACCAAGATTGACTCGAAGCAGACCCTGTTCGGTGAGAATAACGCGCAAGGCCGCTACATGACCTTCAACAAGATCCATGACATGGATGTAGTCACGGACACCGGTGCCATCAATCGTTGGGTAATCGCCGCCGAAAACCATTAACTGCTCCCTGCGGCCGACGGCAACTTGAGCGACATAGGGCATTAAGTTGTTCGGCTCTCCTTGAGGGTCCTCTCCAATCAAGCCGCTGGCATGCGCGCCTACCGGGTTAAAATAACGTAGACACGCAATGCTCCAGCTGGGCTTGGCTACACTCCAATCCGCAAGAATTTCCTCAATAATCAGTTTGGAACGACCGTAGGGGTTGGTAGCAGAGCAGGGAAATGTTTCGTCAATCGGCACAGACGCTGGATCGCCATATACCGTAGCCGAGGAGGAAAACACCAACTTGTCTACACCGGCGCGCTCCATTGCCTCGAGCAGATTAAGCGTGCCGGTAACATTATTCTGATAGTACTCGAGAGGCATCCTGACGGATTCACCCACGGCCTTCAGGCCGGCAAAATGCATGACTGACGCGATTTCATTGCTTGAGAAAATGGAGTCGAGCAAAGCGCTATCACGGACATCGCCCAGAACAAACTGTGGTCTCTTCCCCGAGATCTGCTCTATACGATCAAATACCTCTGCGCGACTGTTGCTAAAGTTATCCAGTACAATAACATGGTAGCCGGCGCTCATAAGCACCACGCAAGCATGGCTACCAATGTATCCAGCACCTCCTGTGACCAATACAGTCCCGTTCATTATCTCCTTCCCCGCCCCATAAGGTAAGATAGACTCTAAACGGCTAAGTCTACAATCGCGCACCAATAGCGGCCAGATATAAATTCCAACCCTGTGACTCACTTAGCACCGCCACGTTTAAAACCGGCTCCGAACGCGTTATGCTTCACACTCGTATTATCGCCCCAAATTTATCACGCGCTTTCAATGGGGCTTCAAAACAAAAAGGCTCCAAGGAACTAGCTGATGACCCCTTTTGAACAACTCAAAGCGATCATGCCAACAGAAAAAAAATGTTGGCTGGTAACGGGTGCAGCGGGGTTTATCGGATCCAACCTCGTCGAAACACTTCTGAAACTCGATCAGCAGGTTCGTGGCCTGGATAACTTTGCTACGGGGCATCAGCATAATTTGGATGAAGTAAAAACCCAAGTCACTCAGGAACAATGGGCCAGGTTCAAATTTACCGAGGGTGATATTCGTAAACCAGAAGATTGTGCCGCTGCATGCAATGGGGTGAATTACGTTTTGCATCAGGCGGCGCTTGGTTCGGTCCCAAGATCATTAGAAGATCCCATGACCACCAATCAGGCAAATATCGACGGCTTTTTAAACATGCTGGTTGCGGCAAGAGATGCGAAGGTTGATAGCTTTACTTATGCCGCTAGTAGCTCTACCTACGGAGATCATCCTGCTCTACCTAAGAAGGAAGAAAACATAGGGAATCCGCTGTCTCCCTATGCTGTGACTAAGTTAGTCAACGAACTTTATGCACATGTGTTTGCGCGCAGTTATGGGTTTGAGTGTATTGGGTTGCGTTATTTTAATGTGTTTGGGAAGAGGCAGGATCCTGAGGGGGCTTATGCGGCGGTGATTCCTAAGTGGGTTGCGGCGATGATTAAGGGCGAAAATATCTATATTAATGGCGATGGTGAGACGAGTCGGGATTTTTGTTTTATTGACAATGCGGTGCAGGCGAATTTGAAGGCGGCGCTATCGCCTTCCGACGCCAAGAACAGAGTATACAATGTTGCTGTCGGTCACCGAACCACTTTAAATGAATTGTTCATTATGCTGAAAGATACACTCTCTACCTGCGGCGTTGAATACAAAGCAGAGCCTGTCTATCGCGACTTTCGCCCGGGTGATGTTCGTCACTCTCTGGCGGATGTAAGTAAAGCTGAGAGAGAGTTCGGATACATACCTAGCCACGAGGTTAAAAGAGGTTTAGAAGAGGCCATCAGCTGGTATGTAGAAAATGCCACAAAGGCTTGCTAGCCAAAGTCTATCCCGTTTATGCAGGTCTAAACCGGCAAGAATTCGAATAGCAAATACTGGATCTGGAGTAAGTCTCCATATTGTCAACGGGGGAACAATCGCTAAGTGACAAATACTCAAGTATCCAATTGGTCGATATTCGCAATGCTATGCAGAGCTCTGGCCGGGAAGGACTTTCAAGCGTTAAGCAATTTTGCGACTTTAGGATATTTGCCGACTATTTTCGATATGGCCTACAAGCAAGACGTGCTTCCTGCTCTGGCGGTACGGTGCGCTGAGCGGAACATCACCCACCAGTTTTTTGACAAAAATCGAGCAGAAGCTATGAAAAATGCCCTGCGCGAAAATACACTCAGAAATATGAAAATAAGCGCTCAGGCGCTCAAGTTAACTAACAAGCTCAATCAAGCTGGAATCACTCCATTATTTCTCAAGGGAACAGCAAGGCTTCTGCAATTAGAGGAGAAAAGTCTGGGGTTCAGAAAGCAGATCGATATAGACCTTATAGTGGAGCCAAAACAATTAACAACAGCGTGTGAAGTATTCTTAGAACACGATTACCACTTCCACTATGATCACGTAAGTGCACCCATCCTGGCATCTACAAAGGATGTCATCACGGCCGCAGTTAAATACAGTAACGCGCATCACCACCTTCCGCCTCTAGTAAAGAGTGGCTATGACACCACTGTAGAATTACACAAACACTTCCTACCAAAAAGGTTTCACGGCAGAGTCCAGTTGCGACCGCTTTTTGCATCGGCAGTCGAGCACACCAGTCATAATGCGAAGTTCAAAGTACCGAGTGTGGACTATCAGATAATACAAATAGTGCTGGGGAAACTTGTGCATGATGGACACTTCGCGAAGCAATCATTTCCGATTCGAGAAGCCTGTGACTTTATTGAGCTCCAAGAGGAATTTGATCTCTCGACTGCAGGGGGTAAAGTCATCAAGCAATGCGGAGCAAGTCTGCCGATTTTCCACCTACTGGTGGAAGAACTCATGGGAGGCAAGCACTGGGAGCCATTTCCAAAAAAATACGATGTATCAAAGCGCTTGTCTAGAATGGAGAAACGTTACAACTCAGAATTCATGACGGCATTTTGGAACACCTACGCCAGATCACTACACCTTTCTCTATCACTGATTCACAATCCAAAGAAAACAACAACATACCTAAGACGACTGCGAGCGCAGGCTTAGCTATCCACAGCTTTCGCGATTGCACGTACCGTGGAGTCGACAACCAAATCTTCACTGAACTCGCGAACTACAACTTCGCGTCCGTTCTCACCCATTCTCTTTATCTCTTCAGTGGATGTATTCAACATTTTAAGCATTGCATTCGCAAGCGATTCGATATTTTTCGCTTCACATAGAAAACCATTGTAACCATCGGATACTATGTTGCGGCAACCGGGAACATCCGTCGCGATAACTGGCAAGCCCATAGCTCCCGCTTCCAGTAAACTGCGTGGCATCCCTTCACGGTAGGAAGGTAGTACGACGCAATCCACTTCGGCAAAAATCTCTTCAATAGAATCTGTTGGGCCCAGCCATTCGATGCCAGGTATTTCATTCCAACGAGCTAGCTGATTACTGGAAATGGCGGAAACATTCTGCACGTCAGCGAACCCGCTCAACCAAAGCTCACAGAGCAAAGCTTCAGCATTTATCTTCTCCACAGCCGCCGTCAGTTCCATTAAACCTTTGTCCGCTAGCATTCTACCAGCAAATAGAAATCTAAACTTTCCTTCGTGGTTTACTCTTAACTTTGGATTGAACCTTTCCAGATCCACACCGGAACCCGGCAACAGCTCGAGGCGGTCCAAAGGAACCAAGCGACTATCGACTAACTGTTGAAAATCTTCCTTATTTTGACAAAAAACACGATGTGCAAATGGCTGACTGGTTTTGTAGAGCAATCTAACAACAGTAGCGATGATGCCCTTACGAATGAAAGCCGTGCCCAATCCAGAAACGTTGTTTATGACAGGAATTCCGAGCAAGCTTGCGGCCCAGGTACCGTAGACATTATTCTTTATCGTGAAGTGTAGAGTCACAACGGGTTTTAGTCGTCTGTAATGCCGCCAAAACTGTAGTACGAGACCGGTATCTTTTATTGGATTGCTGCCATGGTTAGACATAACTAATGGCAGCCATTCGCAGCCAAGATCAGTAATCAATTTTTTGCTGTATAAATCTTCTGGCGATATGCAGACAACCCGGTAGTTTTCCGCCAATAGTCGGCGAATAGTTGATGCTCTAAAATTGTATAAGTACCATGATGTATTCGAGGAAATTGTGACTATTTGCATTGGCTGTCTTTCAAAGCTGATAAATCAGTTATTGTTTTTCTGAGGCCTTGGAGTACTCAGGATTGCGAACACACATCCAGTAAAACACGCTCGTAACTATCAAAGGCACCTTCTATCGTATATTTATCGGAGAACCGTTCAAATGATGCAGTACCCATAGCTGAGCGCAACTCATCATTTCCCAATAGTTTCTTTATCGCCACGTACCAATCATCCTCAGTCGTTGCCAAGTAGCCGTTCACACCATCTTCAACAATGTAGCGATTCTCGCCCACTGGACTGGCTACAACAGGTAAGCCCAATCCCATATATTGCACAAGTTTAAATCCGCATTTACCCCGAGCGAACGGATTGTCTTCCAAAGGCATTATGCCGATTCGCGCAGAGGCCATAAGGCGGATTTCAGTTTCACTCGTCCAGCGCGAAAATTCTATAAACTCTGGAAGTTCCTTTTTAAGTGAATCGGAAAATCCAATTAGCCGCACGGTGATTGAAAGCTCTTCATGCAAACGTCTGAATACATCACTTAGCGCGAGAACGTGAAAGCTCGTCGAATCAGATCCTATCCAGACAATGTCGCAGTCCCGGAACGAACTCAAATCACGCGTATTGTATTTTGCACACGGTACAACAGTGGGAATTCGAACAACTCGATTAGCCAGGCTACGTCTACAGTAGTCTTCTATGTATCGACTACCTACAATAACCGCGTCTGACCGATCTAACAATTTTTGAATCTTTCCTTGCAAATTGAAAATACTTAGCTTAGTTGGTTTGGCATCATAATTGTGCCAAACCGCGTCATCATAATCATAAACAATTTTGGTGCGAAAACCGTAGATCGGTAACTCCAAAAAAGCCGGCAAATAGGGGAATAACTCTTTCTCAATAATCGCGACTTCAAAACGCCAAAGTTCGAATAATGTGGACAAAAACCGTTTTGTGTAGGCAACAAGAATCCCAAAGTAGGATGTAACGCCATTGCTTTTTTCAACAAGATATTTATTGCTGAGTAGCGGGCGATGAAGAATCGTATGTCCTCTATTCTCTAGCAATGAAAAATACTGAATGCTCCTATAGCGACTACTGGCACCAAGCGACTCGTAACGAGTATAGTAAATAATTTTCATTTCAAGCCATTTCGTAAGATTAGAAAGTATGCCTGTAAAACTTCAATAGCTCTTGAAGACCTACTTACCAGCGAGAAGCCCATTCGAACTATGGGTTCGATAAAAAACGTTAGAATGATAATCGCGAAATATTGCAGGGTGCTGGCATTTTTCTTAAAATACTTAATCCTTGACGATAGACTCAAGTAAAGACGAAATGCTTTTACTGTCTCAGTAGTTCCGCAACCTTGATGATAAATAGTTGGCGGAACGAGAAACATTGATGCATAACCTGCTTTATTTGCCCTGAGTGAAAAGTCTACCTCTTCAAAGTACACGAAAAATTGCTCATCAAATCCCGACAGCTCACTGAATACATGCCCACGAACCAGAAAAAAGGCACCCATTACCTGGTCAACTAATCGATTCGACTGATGATCGAAGCTAAGTAAATGATGCTCGAAAATTTCAAAGCGCGCCGCCAACTTAGACAAACCGAGTGTTTTCAAATAGTAGTTTTGGACGCTAGGGAAGTTCGAACAAGAAGTTGCGATACCATTGTCATCCACCAATTGAACTCCAAATATGCCAACATCTGGACGATCTAACGCAGACTGTTCCAGAAGTATTTGAAAGGTCTTTTCACGCACCTGGCAGTCAGGATTTAGGAACAACACCAAATCCGGAACTTCATTGTCTTCAAGATAATGTTCGAAACCTCTGTTGCAACCCCGACCAAACCCTAAGTTCTCTGTTAATCCTAGAGGGTATATATCAATCGAGCACTCAGTAATTTCATCTAGAAAATCTGCTGATCCGTCCTCGGAATTATTGTCTACAACGATTAAGGAAGACTTCGAATAAGCGGAAAAATCCGCACAAACTAGACTCGAAACGCAAGCATCGAGCAGATCCCCGGAGTTCCAATTTACGATGACAATGCAGATTGAGGGCCTATTCATTGTATCAACTAACGCAAATCGTTACGCGACAGACCAAGTATGTGAACGGCCCGTAGGCGTCATGACCAACTTGGAGAACATTGAGTGTATATATGAAAGAAAAGCTAAGCTCACAGCTATTTGCAACCACTGGCTCGTCAGTGTGAAAAACTGATCTTGAAAAAACGAAAATATCAGGGGATAAAACAGAAAAGCCTGCATGACTCGAAATCCAAAGTGACTATTTCTTAGCGTAAAAATGGATCCAAGCAGAATACCTAAGAAGAAGTGGTAGATCGGGAAAAGCTGACCGAAGTCTCGATAGGGTGCGTGTACAAACGTATAGACATTGGTAGGTGCGGGTACAAATACATACGGCTGGATCAGATCCACCAATGGAACGTCACTCAGCCCAATGAAGTTGAAAAGGGAAATTATTGACCGCGCTGTGTATTGGCCTTCCAAAAGAATGTTCGTCGAATTTTGAACCATATCTAGCGCACTCAATGGACTAAGCATGTAGTACATCATTGTTTGGAAACCGGTCGTTACAATTTGTGCGAACGGCATGTCCAAGTTTCCCGCCTTACCCAATATCGCTCCAACCGTGAGGAATATGATAAATAGAATGGCAATCAGCTTGGCAAGCCTCGCAATGGCAATTGATCCCTTGCTCGCCAAACAAAATGTCACGGCTATAAGCAGCATAAAAGATCCTGTTCTCTGTGTTGAAAGAAAGCTCGTAATGAGAACTACCAACAGGATGAGGTAGCCAATGATCTGCTGTCTTGGAGGTCGACCACCGTTTTTAGCGATAACAAAAACAGAGGCACACATGCCAAAGGTCGCAAAATACATGACCGCTCCCCAGCTGGACCCCCTATAATTGACTTGATTTCTCAAATCACGAAATGATTCAAGGCCATAAAACCCAAAGTGCCCGAGGATTGTATTTACGGTGGACCACATCCAGACCAAGACGATCAGGGCGTAGAATAAGATTATAAGATCAAAAACATTGGCTTTCAGGTCGCTGCTCAAGCGCAAAACTTCGCTATGCTTACTGTGGCTAATTCGATAATTCCGTAAAAAAAATCCGACTGATAGATAGCCTATGAGAACGGCGATGACGGCTTTGATAATCGCAAAGTTGGTCGATAGACTAACAGACCTCAAAGGCATCAGATCCAGTGAGACGACGAAAAAATGAAGACCCAGCACGATGATCCAACTTCCTAGGAAAATTTTCATGGGCAAGTGTTTTTTAGGCGACAGAGTAAATATCGCAACTACTAGGATGACTAGTATTGCCAAGGGCAGAAGATAAGCAAACGGATCGTATGAACTCACTAGGCAATCCGCTCCCGAAAAGAAATACTTCTGAGGGCGTAGTAGAACCCAGAGACGATAATTGCCAACGCTACGGACGCCACCGCGTCAAATGAGCCGTGATAAATCAAAGCATAGCTCAACATAAGAAATATACCGAAGCCAACGCAGATATTCACAGAATTACTTACAACTCTACGCGCCAGCTCTGCTTTCTTATGGGTAAGACTAAGAATTTGCCAAACAATACACGCACTAACAACGAGCAAAACATTACCCGCAAGCAAATCGAAATCGCCAAAAAGTCCCGGCATAAACCAGTAGACCATGTACAGCAGGAAATAAGAGGCCGTGCACAATGCCAGGTATACACAGATGCCAAGCAGATATATACGGCGAACAGTTTCTAAATTTCCTATATCCCATTCTCGCGAGAGCAGAGGGAACACCGACATTACAACGGCAGAGTTGATCATTCCAAAGCCCCGATAGAATACATCTGCTACAGCCGAGAATTGACCGAGTGCAGTTGATCCGGCTGCAGAGTCAATCATAGCTTTTCCAACGAGCCATGGAGCACCAGCGATTAGCAACCATGCTGCACCATTCAGACCGTACAAGAACCTCTCATGTATCCACGAGAACTTAGGGATCACGAGACTACATTTTGGCATGCATAACATCATAGGAACTAGGTATGACAAAACTGAAGCAAAGATCACCTGAGCAATATTCAATCCACCAAGATACTTTTCACTTCCAACGACAAGCGTGAAAAAGAGACCGACCCTTAAAAACTCTATATACGCTAGCTTCGCTATTTTACCATCAAGTTGAAACAAAACCGCTGTGCAAGCATAGAAGATTGCAAACAAGCATATTAGAGACATGCCCGAAGCATAAACTACCGAGTCGGAATACAAGAAAACCACAGGAAAAGTGAGTAGCGAAGAAATTGTCGAAACTACAACTACCGAAAAAATAAACTTATTCTGATCAGCAGGCTCCGACGACAAATACCGATACATTGGTTGCGTCACCAGCGCACTTCCTACCGCTACAACCAACAAAGTATAAGCTTGTAGTATGGAGTACCTACCATAGTCGTCTAAGCCCAAATACATAATGACTAAAGGCAGCGTGACTATTCCAAAAACACCGGGCAATACCTTGATCGCGCTGTATTTTAAAATGGAAACAACCTGTTCAACCAATTGGCTCATTGGGTAACTACACAGAAAGTAAATACGCACAGCCAAATACACTGAAAAACAACTTTAAGGATAAGTGGAATCTCTCGCAGCTTGGATTTTCGACTACTGCGCACTAGCTAGCTAAGGGTAAATCTAGTTGATTAGCAGCAATGACTGCGGGAGTCGTTACAGTTAACTCGGTAGCCTTTTCATCCCCAAATTGGCTAGCGATGGCATCAAAAGCTTGCTTTAAAACAGGCTTCCGAGCCTTACAGTTATGTCCATCACTGGCTACAACGGTAATCAGGTTTTCCTTTAGCATTCTTAGAGCTAGCTCCTGTGCTCTAGCACCAAAGCCTCCAACAATCGAACCTGAAGTTAACTGTAGCCAACAGCCAGCTTCCACAAACGAATGAATTTGGGTTGGGTCATTCATTAGCTGCTTATTTCGCTCTGGATGGGCAATAAGAGGACGGATACCCCTGCCGAGCAGCCAGGACACCAACTTGTCGCTGCCCGGGATAATATGAGCATGAGGGAATTCGAGTAGCATAATATCGTAGCCGTTTACTTTTCCATAGAACGGAATTTCTCCGCGTTCTACTTGATGAATAATTTCATCTGTCAACCTTACTTCCCCAGCGAAACCCAACTGCAATGGAATTTCTAACTCATCAAGCTGCGTTTGCAGCTCATCGCACAATTTCGCAATAAGCTCGCGGCTGTTATCCCAGCGTCCGGGATGAATATGTGGTGTAACGATAGCGTGGGTAACGCCGTCTTCTGCCGCCATTCTACAGAGCTCAATGGACTCCTTCATGGTGTCTGGACCATCATCTATTCCGGGAAGAAGGTGACAATGTAGATCAATCATCTTCTTTACGCACTTTCATCGGCCTGATAGTAATCTTCAAACTGGTAGTATTTACCGGCCTTTTTCGAATCGACTAAGTTCAGTACCACTCCGGTGATATTCCCATTTGAGGCTTGCATACTTGCGATGCCCTTTTGCGCTAGAGTCGCAGAGGTCGAATCAGCATTCACTACATAGATTATTGAGTCCGCATAGGATGCCAATATTAGCGCGTCGCTTACCGCCTGAACTGGAGCGGAGTCTATGATTATCCTTTGATAACGTTCTTTCAGATACTGAAGAGATGCGACAAATTTTTTGGAACTAATCATCTCCAAGGGATTTGGTGGGATGACTCCTGCCGGCATCACATGAACATTCATGTCAGAAAGGTATTCAATACAATCTTCCAACTTCGCCGCACCTGACACAAAGTGGGAAAGCCCCTGATGATTTGGCGCCAACGAACACTCTCTTGCTAAACTTGGTCTGCGTAAATCTCCACCAATAATAAGTGTTTTTTCCATTTGCCCAAGAGCAGCACCTAGATTCAGGGCCGTTGTAGACTTGCCTTCGCCTTGAACGGTGGAGGTCACTAAAATTATTTTCGCTGGGCTATCCAAGCCACTCAATACAATACCCGTTCGAATGGTGCGAATAGCTTCTGCGTAATGGCTCTGAGTATTTTCCCAGAATTGCTCGAATCCGCCCTTTTTATCGCGTTTAACCTTAGGTACCACTCCCAACAGAGCCACTCCCAATTTCTCCTGAACATCGTCTGGAGAGCTTATCGTGTTATCAAGAATATCGAGCAATATTGCAACACCACATCCAAGCATTAAACCGAGCATAAAGGCGAGAATAATACTGAGCTTTTTGTTGGGTTTAACGGGGTAATTTGGTGCAAGCGCCCTATCCAATACACGAGCGTGCGGCTTTTCAAATCCACCGGTTTCGCTAACGCTCTTGATGCGGGTAAAGAAAATATCGTAGAGCTGCCTATTCGTGTCCACGTCTCTTTGCAGTTCTTCTAGTTGAAATTCAATTCGATTAAAGTCCTGCATTTCCGACTTACGGCTTTTCCAAGTCTCTCTTAATTGGTTTTCATTCCTTAATGCAACCTCGTACTCGCGGCTAATACCGGATACAACTTTCCTAACTTCTCGATTGAGCTCTTTTGAAGCCGCAGTCAAATCTGATTGTGCAGCAATCATTTTAGGATGCAAAACACCATAGCGCTTAGCGAGCTCGTCCGCCTTGCGCAGAGCACGAACATGCTCGCTCTTCAACTCCCTGATCAGCTGATGCTGCAATACCGCGGGAATTGTCATGAGCTGCTCCGTGGAAGCGTTGCGCATGTCTTGGACTTCTTCTTTTATATTCTGTGCTTCAATCCTAGCTTTGCTAACCTCCTCAAGGCGATGGGAGAGGCTTCTCAGCTCTGCACCTCCAAGCCCAGTCACTCCCTCAACATCAACCAGCCCTTCTTGATCTCTGAAGTCTTGTAGAGCTTGCTCAGATGCACGTAGGTTCAATTTTAGATCAGCCAAACGCTCACCGAGCCAATCGGTGGCCTGTAAAGTACCCGATAGCCGAGTTTCAAGATTGCCACTTATGAATTCTTCAGCCACAGCATTAACTATCTGCGCTGCTAGCTCTCGATTGGTTGATTCATAGCTGATATAAACAATGAAACTGAACTCTACCGGCGAGACGCTTAAGCTTCCTGAAATATCACTTGTTATCCATTGAATCGCCTGCTCGTCCATTTCTTCTTGCGTAAGTTGTATTGGCGGTTCTTGTTCGCGAGCTGGTAATAGGCTTTTTAAATCAAAATCAAACCACGGTTCGGTCTTCTCCTCATCCGGCAGGAACGTGGGATGTTTGTGAAGTTGGAGCCTTCGAACAACTCGCTCTGCCAGATTCCGACTTTTCAGTATTTCAAATTGAGTCTGCGTATACTGATAATTTCCCGCGCCAAGGGAATACACTTCTTCAACAGAGACGACATTCGCTTCTTGACTTTCTAAGGCAATAGAAGCCGTTGCCCGATAAACCGGCTCCATCGAAAAAACTAATAATCCTGCCATCAAGGCCAATATGAAGCCTAGGCCTATAATTCCCCATTTATAATGCAGAATGGCGCGGAAGAGGCGACTTAAGTCAATAAAGTCATCATCAGTCTCCTGATAAGCACCCATGTGCCGCGGAATATCTGCAGTTCTATTCATTTAAAAGAACGTATCCTTCACCGTAATTATGTCTCCAGGCTTTATTCGGTAATCCATTCCCACTTTTTGCTCTGCCAGATCGGGGTCATTGTCTGCAATCACTAGGACTTCCTTTTTATTGGCGCGCTCCGTAAATCCACCGGCGAGCGAAATCGCCTTTCTCATTGTCAACCCGGGCTGAAAGTCGACACCGCCGGGGTTTTTAACCTCGCCATTCACAAAAAAAGGGCGGTATTTAACAACACTGACGGACACACGGGGATCTATCAAATAATCGGGTTTAAGCCCTGCGGTGATTTCCGCCTGCAGTCGGCTCGCCGTTTTTCCGGTGACTTTCAATTCACCCAAAAAAGGATAAGAGATACGACCATTTTGCCCAATTAGTAATTTTTCGAAACTCAGATCAGTCTCTCCATAAACATAAACCCGCACGGAATCACCTGAACTCAACGTGTAACCGTCTTCATCCTGGGCGCTAAGACTAAGCGGCAGAGAAAATAATCCAACAAAAATTGTGAACAGAGTTAGCGGTAATTTATGCACACAGACTACCTCGGGCAGTTCATTAACTTAGATTCCTTGGGCGTAGAGTTGAAGGTCTGTCAGCTGACCTCTGGCCCACCTTTCAGTCTCACCACTATTATTAGAGTTAGACAAGTATTCTAACAGTTTTATCCAGCTCTGTCGGTGAGCGGGTCGAGACTTTATAGCTCGTATTTGAACTGCAATAGTTTGCTTCATCAACAGATCTTGCGCACTTTGATCCGCCTCCCAGTATGCCAACCAAACCAGTATGTTCGATTGCAAACTAAGGTAACTCGGGTGTCTTGACGAATCTGACAATAGAGCGTCTATAGTTCGGGTAGTTCGTTTGATGGCATTTGCTGTGGGCTGGTAGTTCTCTCGTCCCCAAAAACTCACTTCGGTTTCGGCATTCGTGAACTGCAGATTTCCAACAAAAAGACTCGCAGCCTCCTTAATCAGAAGGACTACTAACACCACACTACCTAACCCAATTCCCTTGACGAAGACACTGCGCATGTAATGTCATGCCCTTAGAGACTCACATTAGCCTCAATAAAAATCACGTTCCGCTTATAATCAAACAACCTATCATCAGAATCACGATCTTCCCGCCGAAACCCGGCACCCAAATCCAACCAACGCTGCGCTGAGTAGCTATAGCTGGCTTCAATATCAAACCGGTCATCCTTTCGGTCAATGCCCGAGTAATCTTCGGTGCCGGTGAGCACCAAAAATTTGGTCGAAGAACGGCCGCTCCAGTTGTGATCCCAAGCCAAGCTGTACTCTTGGGTATCAATGGAGTCTCCCCGGCCGTTTGTTTCCTGAGAATAACGTCGAGTCTCAAACTTTATTGCCGAATAGGTTCTCGGCATGTACGTCAGATCAACCTCCCACTGGAAGCCATCGTCATCGTCACGCGCGGAAGAGTCGTACTCTCGATCGTAGGCACCGATCTTGACGCTTCCTTTGGTTTTCGCAGTCGCTTCCCACGTGATACCAACAAGGTAATTGTATTCTTCACTATCGAAGGAGCCGAAGCTGTCAAAGGGGCTGGTATGATCGTACTTGTTGTCGATAGCGCGCACTTGCACAAGCGCATCAGTTCTGGAGGCGATCTTCCAAAAAAACGTTCCGCTTAGGGTGTCCTGCTCCCTGTCTCTAAAACGGGTAAAGCTGCGAAAGTTCTTAAAATCGTAATCAGCGGATTTTGCTTCCAGTCGCAAACGACCTCTCGAAGAATTGTTACCGTAAGTATAAATACCGCCGTAGGTCTCGCGCACATACTCCACGGGGGCATCCACCAAACCACCGAAACCATCTGTTAAACCGGTACCGCGTTTCTCGTGCCCATCGTAATACTCGCCGAAGACATCGAGTTGATGCTTGGCGTTAAACTCATGATGTAAATCCAGATTGACCTGCTGATC
>JBGCGJ010000027.1:0-39168 GCA_045110675.1 Halioglobus sp.
GCTGTCGCCCTTTTTCTTCACATCCCGGATGATCTTGCTAGCCGTGGCATCTGGATTGGTATAGCCATCAAACCTGGCTTTGGAATTTATCTCCCCCAGCAATAATCCCGGCTCGCCCAAGGGGACCTCAATGCAACGGCCGCGTTTATCGCGGGCGATCTCGTCTGTTTCATTATCGTATTGCACAAGCGCAACCTTACTTATCGCCGCGCCAATGGTTTTATCTTTGTTGAGCAGATTAAGGAAGGAAGTGTTGCCCTCACTGGCGCCATACATCTCGCAAATGCGCGGCACATCGAAGCGATTTTTGAATTCGTCCCAGACGTCTGGACGCAAACCGTTGCCCATCATTTTTTGCAGAGGATTGTTTTTCTCCTCTGCAGACTCTGACTGCATAGCGAGATATCTACACAATTCGCCGACATACACAAAGCAATTGCAATCGTTGTTCTTAACTTCGGACCAAAAGTTCGAAGCTGAAAAACTGCGGCGAAGAAAAATCGATCCACCACCGGAAATAAACCCACAGAAACCAGGCCCCATGCCGGTCAAGTGGTATATGGGTAGACACAAATACAATCGATCATCAGGTTCGATCTGAAACCCAACACGACCTGCGCCTTCTCCCACAGCAAGGATCTTGCGATGTGGCATGATAGCGGCTTTGGGTAAACCGGTGGTACCAGAAGTGAAAATGTACAGAGCGGGCTCTCCAGCAGTAATTTCTCGAGTGACCGGCAGATTCCCCGTCGGCATATCGGCCATAGCTGCCACTGCATCCTCAGCCCAGTTCGGCACTGAGCTGACACCCTCATCAGCAATCCAGAAATAGTCTTTCCCCGCCTTCAAATCCAGATCGCCGAGCACTTCCGCAAGTACTTCAGCGCGCTCCTCCCCAACAATAATGCGACAGGCATTAGTTGCCTTAATGCAATGAACCAATCCCGCTCCGCTCAAGCTACTGTTCACCAGGCTGGCGCTGGCGCCGAGCTTCACCAGAGCCAGCATCGCAAGCACAAACTCAGCCCGGTTCTCCATGAAAATAACAACGGAGTCGCCGCGCACGACCCCCCGTTCACTCAGCAGGTGTGCCAAGCGGTTAACTTCCGCATTGAATTGGCCATACGTCCACTTCCGCCCCTCGAACAACAACATACTGTTGTTCGGAAAGCGCTCTACAGTGTTTTCGAACATGGCACCCAGGGAAGCTTTGTCATCATCTTGATGCATTTTAAAGGCAAGCGCGGGCGCAATTTTTCGGAACTCATTCAATACGCGGACGGTTTCTCGGGATTTGGCCAGAAGTGACATACAATCATTCCAATATAAAGATGGTTTAGTAACGCCAATATTGTCACAGAGCTACCCCTGAACAAACGGCGGTTTAATAGCGCTCATTATATAATCTCGAGTCGGTCTGTATACTGTTATACAACAGGCAGATTGCGCAGCTGTAACCTGCCGACAAGCGAACGCGGTTCGCAATGAGAGCATAATAATTTAGAAGACCAGCAGAACAACTGCTTCGCACCAGGGAATTTCACCGACACTATGATTGCCCATTTTCGCATCCGAACAATATTCCTTGTCCCGCTTGTAATCAGTCTCTTCGCTCTGGGTGTAAGCCCCATTGGTTCAGCTGCCAACCCGGTTACCCAGGAACGGCTCATCGCAGCACCCGCAGAGGGCCAGGACTGGCTTACACATGGACGCGACCTCAGCGAAACCCGCTACAGCCCACTTGCGCAACTAAGCGTCGACAATGTACCCGACCTCGGACTGGCATGGAGTTTTGACTTTGCATTTGCCAGAGGACTAGAGGGAACTCCACTGGTCGCCGATGGTGTCATGTATGTCAGCGGCAACTGGAGTGTCGTGCACGCCCTGAACGCCGCCACAGGAGAGCAACTCTGGACTTACGATCCGGGAGTCGACAGAACACGCGCCAACGCTTTTTGTTGCGGTGTGGTCAATCGCGGCGTCGCGCTGTGGGAAAATCGTGTGTTGGTCGCCACTCTCGATGGCTACCTGATATCTCTCGATCGCAGCGACGGTTCTGAGCAATGGCGAACATTAACCATCGATCAAAATAAGAACTATTCGATAAGCGGAGCTCCGCGAATCGCCAATGGGGTTGTCATCATCGGCAATGCTGGCTCCGAATACGGTGTGCGCGGTTACGTAGGAGGCTATGCTGCGAATACGGGTGAGCTTCTGTGGCGCTTTTATACGGTACCGGGAAACCCTGCAGACGGATTTGAATCACCGATTATGGAGATGGCCGCCAAGACATGGAACGGTGAGTGGTGGAGCATGGGCGGCGGCGGAACTGTATGGGATTCCATCAGCTACGACCCGAAGCTGGATCTGGTTTACATCGGTGTTGGCAATGGCGGGCCACATAATCGAGAAATGCGCAGCCCCGGCGGTGGTGACAATTTGTTTGTCGCCTCTATCGTTGCACTGCGCCCAGCAACCGGGGAATACGTGTGGCACTACCAGCAGAATCCAGGAGAAACCTGGGACTACACCGCATCTCAGCAGATGGTTCTAGCCGATATTCAATGGCAGGGGAAAACACGCAAGGTCTTGATGCAAGCGCCCAAAAACGGTTTCTTTTTCATACTCGATAGAACTGACGGAACGCTGTTGTCTGCCGAGCCCTTTGTGCCAGTGAATTGGGCCACCCACTACGACCTGGAATCGGGTCGGCCGGTAGAGGTACCCGAGGCCCGCTACATCGATGAGCCCTTTATGTTGCGTCCCAGCGGTCTAGGGGGCCACAACTGGCACTCCATGTCGTACAGTCGCGAAACCGGTTTGATGTACATACCGGCAATGGACTTCCCCGCGCCGATGGAGCAGGAAGAAGAATACAGCTGGTTTGATAATCAGTGGAACCTGGGTTACAAAGTCGAGCCCTCCCCCTTCGGGAAGCTGATCACTCAGTCCATCATTCAACGCATGGCGGATAGTTACTTGCTGGCCTGGGATCCCCTGAAACAAAAAGAGGCCTGGAGATCACCTAATCCGGATATGGGTGGTGCTGGCGTTTTGTCCACCGCAGGCAATTTGGTTTTTCAAGGTAGCACCGACAATCGTTTCTCTGCCTATCACGCAGTAAATGGTCGTAAACTCTGGGAGTTTGATACGCAGCACGGCATCGTCGCAGCTCCGATAAGCTACGCCGTAGACGGCACACAATACGTTTCCATATTGGTTGGTCAGGGCGGCGGTTACAGTATGATGGCCGGATTGGAAAAAATGCCCGCCACACCCATCCGTAGATTGCTCACTTTCAGTTTGGGACAGCGGGGTATTTTGCCGGCATTTGAATTAGCGCAGGATCGCACCGAACCACCGGCGACGGATGCAAGTGAGGAGCAAATAAAAAGAGGAGGCCTGGCCTATATGCGGTTTTGTGCACGCTGCCATGGTGCAGGTGTGGTATCCGATGGCAGCGTACCGGATTTGCGCAAAATCGATCCACACTGGTATGAAAACTTTGATCGAGTTGTCCTGAATGGCGCCATGGTAAACCTCGGTATGCCGCGCTTCGATGCCGTGCTGTCAACGGCACAAAGTGCTGAGATAAAGGCCTATATATTAGTCCAGGCGAGGGACCAATGGGAGCTTGATAACACCGGTTCAGTGTGGATGAGCGTACAGAAATGGCTGGCAGAAATACTCGCGATTGTTTTGGTATGGCTTGCCGATTGATCGATACCCAATCCGACAATACAAAACGTTAATAGCTCGAAATGATGAATATGGAAAATCACAAGCTGGCTATACTATTGGAAAAGCACGAAAAGGCGATGCTGGGCATTTTTTGGTATGGACTGGCGGCGATGATCGTAATCGGCTTGGGCTGCGTCAATCTTTACTACCCGTTCGGATTTGACCAGTCCGTCATCATGTTGGGCGCAGAATCTCTGGCCCAGGGAAGCACTCTATACGTCGATTATTGGGACAACAAGCAACCGGGTATTTACTACCTCTATCATTTGGGTGGCGAACTGTTTGGATATTCTGAACTCGGAATTCATCTATTCGAACTGATCTGGCTGATAGTTTTTTCCTTAGTAATGATTAAAACGCTTCAGCCATTTTTGCACTATTCATGGGTATCCGCATTGGCACCCGTGGCAACCATCGGTGTGTACTACGCAACTGCAGGTGTCCAGCAATTAACACAGCTGGAAATGCCCGTTGGTTTCCCAATTTACGTGTCGGCCTGGTGCGCAATCAAGACGATTCAAAACCCCGATCGCAGCACCCGTTTTTGCTTTGCCGGCGGCTTTGCCGCGGGGCTGGCAATGCTGTTTAAGCTGGTACTGGCACCGCTCATAGCGTGTTTCTGGTTGGTGGCAATACTGTATTTGTCTAGACGAGGGCGCAGTTGGTTGGGCAGCTGTGCACGGTTTGGTCCGATGGTAATTATCGGCGCCTCGTTACCTCTTAGTATTGCAGCATTTTACTTTTGGCAACGTGGTGCCTTAGATGAGTACCTGTGGACTTCTTTTGTATACCCTACTGAGGTATTTAACTCTGCGCCACCCGCCAGCAAATCGAGATGGGTTAGCGCTGCCGCTTTTTACCTCCTTAACTTTGCTCCTTGGGGTGTTTTTGCAGCAATCGCCTGCTACCGCTGGTTGAGAAGTCCGTCGAACGAAATGATTGCAATGCTAGTCAGTTGGCTGCTAGTGGCTATAGCGCTGTTCCTAGTCCAGAGCTTTTCCTGGTGGGAATACCACACCTTACTATTCTTCATTCCCACAGGGCTTCTAGCCGTTTTTGGGTTGGACGCAATCCTAAAGAGCATCGGTGATATCCGCAACAAACCCAGGCTCGTTAACTCGCTAGCATCGCTGATAATCATGCTTCCACTTTGCGCCTCACTAACGGCGCCTTTCCTGAAAAAGGCGCAACCGCTGTTAACTGTACTATGGATGCAGGGTCTTGGGGTCAGCCGCTATCATTGGGCAGTGGACAGGAAGTATCAAGACCTGGATGTAAGCGCTAATTTCCTATTCGGAGAAGAGGCGCTGCCCGGTCCAATATACTCATTTGGATATGCCGGTCTCTATTCAATGACAAACCGTAATAGCCCTCACCCCATACCCGGCTCGTCCTGGGAATTTTATCTACCGGAACAAAACCGGGCTGTATTGCGGACACTTGAGGCTAAAAAAGTACCGTACATTTTTGTAGACGCCTACTCCTATAAAATTCACTTCATGAATTCAGATATTTCAGGCTTTTTGTCGGAACACTATGACTTACTGAAGAAAGACGCTGCGGGAACCTGGTACAGACGGAAATCAGATGCCAGCGATATCGAGATTCCCGTAGAACAGCAGTAATGCTCGAAAGCGGCGAATGACCCTAGCAGCCGCCGGGATTGAATCTGTGACTGCTTAAGTTTCTTCCTGCTGTTTAATGCGTCTCAGTCGGTCTCTGTATTTATCTCTTGCCATTTCCTGCATGTCCTCGACGGTATCGCTTTCATCAACGATCTCTCGACCCAACAGTGTTTCAATCGCATCTTCCAGCGTCACGATGCCCGCAGTCTGGCCAAACTCATCCTCCACCAAAAACAACTGCACATGATTCTTGATGAATAGATCCAGCAGTTTTTGCACCGGCAGCTTTTCCGAGACTCGAATGATTTCCCGAGCTATGTTGCGAATAGGCTCCGAACCCTGACCGCGACGTTCGGCTTCGAACAACTCCACTCGAATAACCTTACCGGTAATGTTGTCGCCATCTCCAGCGTAAATAGGGATGCGTGTGAACTGCAGGGTCTGTGGATGATCTAGCGCATCGGTCACGCTGAGATTCTCATCGAGCATGTGAACCACCGTGCGCGGAGTGAGAATTTTCTCGGTCCTAATTTCTCGAAGACCCAGCAAGTTCGTCAAATACTCGTTTTCGCGGGAGACAAGCGCACCACCTTTGTGACCCAAAGATGCGAGAGCAATAATTTCCTCGCGGGTAATTTCGTCTTCTTTTCCATCGCTGAACATTTTGGTAAGCCGCGTGGACATCCAGACCAGGGGATACACCAATCGCACCAACCAGACAATGACAAAAGCCGAGGGAACCGCGAGGCGGCGCCAGAAGGTTGCCCCCAGCGTCTTGGGAATAATCTCGGAGAAAAACAGAATGACCAGGGTGAGCGATACAGCAATCACTGTTTCCCATTGAGCACCAAACACACGAAGTGCCTGAGCGCCAACACCAGCAGCGCCCATGGTATGAGCAAAGGTGTTAAGAATGAGGATGCTCGATAGCGACTCATCGATTCGATCTTTGACCGTCTTAACCAGATTCCCTGCTTTGGGACGCTCGATGATGAGGCCTTCCAGATAGCTGGGGCGTATCGACAATAGCACCGCCTCAAGAATCGAGCATAAAAACGACACGCCGATGGCCACAAACAGATAAACGATCAACAATGTCATTTCAGCAACTAATTCCGGTAGAGGTACATATCACATGGTCATTGTAGTCGGCCGGGGTCCTCATCACCAGCATCGGATATTGGCGCTGATTGTGGTCATCTCCCACCACCCGACTAGCAGGTCGACGCGGCTGAGCCCGGTTCGGTACTGAACTGCAATTTTGGATACTCTCCAAGTTCATAACTCACGTAAACCGGCGCACCTGCTTGAGCACGGGCAATCTCTGTGCAGAGCAGCGGCAAGGTAATGTCCGCCTCGTAATCTCCGAGGCGGTGATGTGCGTAGACCTGAATACGCGTCAGCAGTAGCGGATCAAGACCACAGATTTTTGACAATGGAGGGATATCTATCAATTGGGGTGGTAGCCGTTTTGATCCTGTGCGTAGATCGAGGACCGCTGTTTTCTCCAATGCAGCGGCCTGCTTCGACTCTATCGCCATCACCGAATCCAGCATGACGCGTGAGCCGGAAAGAATGAGTGATTCAGTATCGATCTCTCCTTGGGTTCTGAACATTTCCCTCTCACAGGCTAAGTTGCCAAAACACAGCCGGACCTCGATCTTTCCAGGAATGAACACACCATCGTCATGGAGCTGAGGTGCCAGATTGGCCGTGACCGCAAACTGCGGCTCCTGCTCCAGGGCTTTTTGCATCACCTCCGCGATCACCAGATGCAACGGCTCCGAGTGCCTATATTGAGCAGCATCGGCCTGCTGTAAACCTATTGTGTAATTTTGGCAGCCAAAAAATTCGACCAAATGAGCCACGCTATCGAGCGAGTGTTGATGATAATCTAAAAAAATAAGATTGAGTCTCGTCGGATCAAATCTATGGAGAAGCGGTAAAAGCAAGGTGGCATAGGGACCACAACCTGCATACAAGACCTTGATGGGCACATCTGGAAAGCGCTCAAGTGCTGTGTTCACGGCCGCATTGACTCCCCGCATGAACACCACGGTTCGCCGGTAGTCGGTGACACAGTGGGCTGCCGCCTGAGCATTGATTGCAACCCCACTATCAAGAAAGGAATCCTCGGCCCAGGCATCAAAGCTCTTGTTGGGTTCAATACCACTTTCTATGCTGCACAAATCCGAAAACTCCCGCAATGCTCCGCGCAGTTGCGCTGGCGTGCTAGTTTCATCGAGAATGGCATCGGCGATTGCTGCGAGCTTCATTTTGACCACATATCAACGGTTATAATTGGCACAAACGTAAAACTGATAAAAGGATTCAGGTGTCCAAGACTAGCTTATCACTCCACGAGGCAAGACGACTATGCCTCGCAGCCCAGGGCTTTGACCGGCCGCGCCCAAGCCGAAGCCCGGATCGAAGACACCTGCGACAAGCCATCAATCGTATGGGTATCCTGCAGCTGGATTTCGTCAATGTACTGGTGCCTGCACACTATCTCGTGCTGTTTTCACGCCTCGGTCCGTATGATCGCAAGCGCGTGAATGAACTGATTTATCAGGGTCGAGACTATATAGAGCATTGGGCGCACGAGGCCAGTATCGTCCCCACTGAGCTGTGGTCGCTACTGGCTTACCGCAGAGCTCAATTTGAGCCATGGAAGAGTTCTCCCATCATGAAGCTTCCGAGTCGCAAGAGTTATCTCAAAAATTCACTCGAGCAAGTCCGCTCTCAGGGCCCCATCACAGCACAGGATTTACCCCCAGTTCCAAGACCTGCTGGAAAGCCAGGAGACTGGGAAAAATCGGTGGGGCGCTGGGCCCTTGAATGTCACTTCGGAAATGGGGACGTCTCCGTAGCTGACCGACTACCAAATTTTCAACGCGTATACGACGTTCCGGAAAACATTGTGGACGAACCCCACTTGTCCAAGCTATTGTCGAAAGAAGATGGACAACGTGAATTACTCTATCGCGCGGCGGGCGCGTACGGCGTCGCCAGCCTTCACGACCTGGCGGACTATTACAGAATGCCTACTAGAGAGGCTGCGCCACTTATCGCAGAATTGCTTGAGGAAGGTAAGCTTGAGGAAGTGAGCGTCGAGTCCTGGAGCGAAACGGCCTATCGAAGACCGGACACAAAAGTGCCGCGGAAAATCGAGGCCTCATCACTGCTTTCGCCCTTTGACCCACTGGTGTGGTTTCGACCTCGGGCGGAAAGATTATTCGGTTTCCACTACCGCATCGAAATCTATGTTCCGGCGAACAAAAGAAAGTGGGGCTACTATGTCCTGCCGTTTCTGCACAACGACAAAATCGTCGCTCGAGTAGACCTTAAAGCGCAGCGTGACTCGCGCACTCTTCTGGTTCTAGCCAGCCACGAAGAGCCCGAATCCGATACGGACACTACCACCGTGGCTTTGGCGAAGGAGCTGTGGACACTGGCCAGGTGGTTGGAATTAGACACTATCAAGGTCACACGGCGCGGAAAACTAGGGCGAGCCTTGGCTCAGGCATGTCGCACCCGGGAGAGGACATAAGGCAAGAACAGTTATTCCCCGTCGACAAACTGCAGACCTCGGGGATGGTTTAAACATTCCCGGGGACCGAGGGCAAAGCGGCCTAGAGGAGTTGGCTCGCCACAGCGAATAGGCCAGCAGTATCAAACCGAAAAAAACAATTACTAAAGCGGATCGCTTTTTTCCTGTCATGCTTGGCTTTGCGCGTGTCGCAGCATAAATATTGTCGCAAAAATTCCAATGGCGGCGCCTACCACTCCCTTGAACGTTCCGCTGATTTTGGATTGTCCGAGGCGTCGGAATGTAGTCACCGGAACTTCAACAACATTCATTCCTTGTTGAATTGCTTTCACCTGCATTTCTACGGTCCAGCCGAACTTCCTGTCTTGCATATTCAAACGGCATAGTGCCGATCGAGTAATGGCTCGAAAAGGACCGAGATCCGTAACCGGTCGCCGCCAGAAATATCCTATCAGTTGGCACGCCAATCTAGTCCCTATCCTTTGCGGCAGAGTCAGAGCACCTGCCTGAGAGTTGCCAAGAGAGCGCGAACCAATGACCAGATCTGCATCAATCGCCAGGGGCGCGAGGAGTAAATACAACTGAGAGATATCTACGGATAAATCAGCGTCGACAAAAACGACGTAATCGGCTTGCGAAATTGCCGCCAATGCGGCCTGGCAAGCAGCGCCGTACCCCCTGACATCTTCGTAGACGACCCGCGCCCCCGCATATCTGGCTAGAACTGCAGTATCGTCGGTCGAAGCGTTATCGCACACGACAATATCGTCTACCAACCTTTGCCCGTCACTATTGCTTAACCGCTTAAGGCCCTCAACAACTTCCACAATACTGGGAGCCTCGTTCAAGGCTGGAATCACAACAGCGACTGTTTTGTTCTGATACATAATCCTATTTGACTGTTTGGATAAATTAAATTGACACTCCCTATAAATGACTACCGTAGGATTTATAAGTTCAAGTTCTGTCTTTGAAAAAACGCATTGAGGAATTATCTGCAGGTATTAGACTCCCACCTAGATGCAAAGCACTACGCGACAGTTAAGCCTTCACTCCCGAAATTTGCGAATACTCTGCGCGCAACATGTTTGTCTATTGGTTGCGGGATCGCTAAGTCTTGGACTTTACACTTCATGGGCAGTGCTGTCAGATACCGACGGGGCTGTCACTGTGTATCACCTATGGATGGTCGTAGCGCTCGCCAGTACACTATGCATAGTGGTATGGAACGATTACCGTTGCAGAAACCAGACAATACCGTTTTCATTGTTACTGGCGTTTGCCATTGCATTTCGCTTGGTAGGCATCGGAGCCTTCCCTATTCTTGAGGATGATTTCTATAGGTTCCTATGGGATGGCAGGACTTTCGTCACCTTGGGTTCGCCCTATGACCTGGTTCCGGAGGATTTTTTTGCCGGAGATTTCGGAGCTACTTACAACTGGATTCTGGGGCAAATCAACCACCCCGACATAGCTACGGTTTACGGACCCAGCGCGCAATGGGTTTTTGCGCTTAGTTACCTCATCGCTCCCGGCGAAGTATGGCCATTGCAACTGCTTATAGCATCGGCAGATATCTGGCTGATTGTTTTACTTTGTAAATTTACCTCTACCAACAACGTCCTCCTGTACGCCTGGTGTCCGTTGGTCATCAAGGAAACGGTATTCTCCGTACATTTCGATGGCATAGGTGCTTGTCTATTGATCGCCGCCTGGCTCTGCTGCCACCGCAACCGGTTCTACTTAGCCGGAATGCTACTGGCAATGGCTGCTGGTATAAAAGTTTTTGCCCTGGTAGCAATACCTTTCTTTCTCAGGTTTCACTGGCGAGGTTGGCTGGCTTTTCTTGCGGGTGCGATACTGATATCTATACCCTTTGGAATACTCCCCGCATGGCTACCTAGCGGGCTGGAAGCAATGAACACGCAATGGTTGTTCAATGCTCCAATGTATTCACTACTGCTAAACGCGTTCTCATACTCGATGGTGAAAGCCCTATTACAGGGTGTATTCATTTTGGGCTGGGCCTGGTATTTGACCCGCCAGCTATTTTTCGCGGATAGCCGGCAGCATCCTCGCCTGGATTGGGTTTTTGCTGGTTTACTGCTGTGTATACCCGCGTTAAATCCCTGGTATTTACTTTGGCTGTTACCCTTTGCCGTGATCAACCCCAGCCGCTGGGCCTGGGCGAGCGCAACTTGTGTGCTACTCGCCTATGCTATCGGTCTCAACCTGCCCGAGCAAAACTTGAGTCCCTATGAGCAGCTGCCACTGACTATGCTGATCGAATTTTCGCTTATCGCCTTCGCCCTTTTTCTGGACCTCCGCTCAAGGGCAAACCGCGCTACTCGGTCATCTTGAGTTTGTAGCGTTTATCAAGGTAGTAAATAAGATAAGACGTCTTGTTTGCACCCAGTTCATAGGCAACGATTTTTTCCGTGTTATCGCAGTTGTACAAATTTTCGAACAGAGTCTGCTTGACTTTTTTCTTGTAGGGTTTAATCGACTTTCTGGACAGCGCTACTATCTCCGTTCCCGTATCGACGCAATAATCAATTTTGGCGGTATCTTTTAGCCTTCCACTGTAGATCGCTTTGCCCACTTCATAGAATTGATCTACCTTTCTCTCATTGCCAAAGCCGGAAACCCGGCCCGTGCCACTGAAACTACCGGATGCATAACTAAGAGACACAAAGGTAAGACTGCAAGTAGAACACAGAAACATTGAAAGGAGTTTTTGAAATGCCATGGCGTGGCCCCGTAGCGAGTATCAATTTGTTAAAACTAGGACACATGAACTCTTCGAAGGTTCAAACAAGAACACTAACACCCACTCCGGACGTCGCAGGTGTTAGTTCAGCCAATAAGATTACTCTGAACCCTTTTCGCTTATCGACTGGTTAGATATCCCAACAGCACCAGAGTCTCCTGTGGGTCTGTTCTACCCACCGGGGAAGAGCTATAGGTAGAGTGCATGACTCGCCCCTTATGGTTCAGTATGAATTCCGACGGCTGGATAAAGTCTCTTTTCTCATCCCACCAGGCACCGAAGGAATCCCCCTGTTCGCGCGTGACGCCGTGAGCCACAGGAAAGGGCAATGGCTTGCCCACTTCTTCCGCTTTTTCTCGCACATCATGGCTGGCAGCCACAATAGTCGTATCAAACTGGGAAAATGCATCAATGCGTTCAGCGTAGGCGTCTAACAGACGCCGACAGAAAGGTCACCAGTGGCCGCGATAAAACAGGACAATACTGTATCCAGAAGACTTCGTTTCGGGCAAGGTCATCACACCATCGCCGACTGTCAGCGCCAACTCGGGAAACTGAGCGCCTGCATTCAGTTTTTCGGCCATTCAAGACTCCTTGTAATCGACAAACCAGACTCCGCCAGAATACACCGCAACTGGCCGGCACTCAAAACCCGATTCAAACTAGCGTTTTTTCGCCGCTTTGGGTTTGGCTTTCAAACCCATCATTTTCGCGACCTTTCCAGTACCTGTCATGCCTGGAACCCTGCCGAGAAAATCACCTTTACCAATGCTCACGCCATTGTGACGCAGAATGTCGAAGGCCGTCGTGCTGTGGAAATAGAAATTGGGGAGAGCCCAGCCATTGAGGTAATCAAGGCCATCAAAGGACAAGGTGCCAATAGGTATCGTCATGGTGATGGCTCTGTTCTCGCAGCCTTCGAACTGCCCAGCCTTTAGAGTGCGAATAAACGCCAGGGTACGCTTAATACGCACTTCCAGTTCTGCGAAGCTGGTCTCTTCATCTTTAAATATCGGGGACTCCACTCCGGCGAGTCGAGCACAACCGCCCTTGGCATGGTCGGTAGCAATTTGCACCTGGCGTATCAGCGGCAGCATGTCGGGCGCCAATCGCGAGTTCAACAGCACAGAGGGATCGATTCCACGGGCCTTGGCGTCCTTGGCCGCCTTCTTGAGAATAGAGGATAAATTTTTGAGATGGTGAGCGAAGGTCAGTGCTGATGCCTGGTACATTATGCGACTCATTTGAGTGGCTCCGATTAGTAGGGAAAAGTGCTAAGAAGATACGGAGTACGCTCGGAACATTCAATTCAAAATTGCGCTATTTCAACCAGCACTTTCACTCTGCATGGCAACCTTGGATTTTGTGCGCAATAACGCTTAGCGTTGCTGTAGCGGCTTCGTCACCACAGCTTTCATCAAACAGGAACCCGGAGCTTTTGTTCCGAAAACTGCAGATATCATGACTCAAGCAGCTCTCCAGCCATGGACCATCGGGTGTGCAACCACCACCGCATTGCCCCATACACGAATACACACCCTTGTTTTCGGCGACGAAGCCATAATCACTACCAACTACTACTATTTCTCGGTGCACCCCGTTGACGTCATCGTAGGTGACTGACATGGCATCCCCTGTATCAATGCAGGTAACGGAGCTTTCGCAACCTGCCAGCACCAGCGCAGAGAAAAAAACTAAAAAAGGTTTCAACAAATGTCGCCTCTGGAAATAGAAGAATCTTTCAGACGAACTGTAGCACCCCATCAGCAACAAGTCTCACACACCAATCAGCTTTGAGCGAATTCAAAAATGCATCGTGGATATAATATGTCGACCGAGCTAAGCTAGGTAACACGGACCAAAGCTCGCTCGGATTGGCTTTAGCCCACTATAGAAAAGCGAACGCTATGCCCTTTTTTCGATCTGGCGAGATAGATATCTACTTCAAAGCCTCCGCTCCACCGGGTAGGCCCAAGCTGCTTTATATCTCAGGAACCGGCGGAGACCTTCGCAAGAAACCCGGTATTTTCGACAGCGCCCTGCCCGAATTTTTTCAATTGCTTTCCTTTGACCAGCGAGGACTGGGCCGCAGCGGCAAACCAGACCGATCTTACTCGATGACCGACTATGCACAGGACGCTCTTAGGCTGCTTGATCATGTGGGCTGGGACCGTGCGCAGGTAATGGGGGTGTCATTCGGAGGTATGGTCGCACAGGAGTTAGCCATCAACCATAGTGAGCGAATCGAGCGTTTGGTTCTGTGTTGCACTTCCTCCGGCGGCGACGGTGGTTCTTCCTACCCCCTACACGAACTCGAAACATTGAACGAACTGGAACGCGCCAAAAAAATCATCGCTATTTCGGACCTGCGATGCACACCACAGTGGATCGCGAGCAACCCGGAAATTTACGCGGAGATGCTTGAAGAAACGCTGGCAGCCATGCGGTTCGCGGCTGATGAGGAGAACCATGCCCTCGGTGCTTCGCGACAATTGCAAGCCCGCAAGCATCACAACACCTACGATCGCCTGTCTGCCATCACTTGCCCCACACTGGTTTGCGGGGGCAAATACGACGGATTATCGATACCGGACAACCTTAAAGTCCTTGCAGAACGTATACCCTCAACCACACTGGAGTTTTTTGAGGGCGGACATATGTTCCTGCTGCAAGACGGCAGGGCGTTCCCAAAAATTATTGACTATTTGCATCGCCAGTAAAAGGATACACATGATTCTTGATATAGATTTCGTGCACGCACAATTTCCCCAATACAGCGACAACCCCGAGCGGGTCTTCTGCAGCAATGCCGGCGGCAGTTATATGGCGCGACAGGTAATCGACCTATTGCAGCGCTACAACGAACATACCCGAGTCCAACCCTATTACCCTTTCCAGCCTTCTGAAGATGCAGGACAAGCTATGGATACGGCGCGGCACGGTTGGGCACAAGCATTGAATATCGATCTGACAGAGTTGACGATCGGGCCATCCACTTCGATGAATACCTATGTCATGGCGCAATCTATCGGGGCGAAATGGAATAGTGGCGATGAGATTATCGTGACTAATCAGGATCATGAAGCCAATATCGGTGTGTGGCGACGCAAAGCAGAAGAAAAAGGGGCGACTATTCGCGAATGGGAGATTGATCCTGAAACAGGTTTGCTCGACCCGCAAGACCTCGATCAATTGCTAAACTCGCGCACCCGCTGGCTATTTTTCACCCAGTGCTCCAACGTGATTGGTACGGTAAACCCCGTCGCCGACATTGTAGAAAAGGTGCAAGCACTCAGCAGCGCGAAAATCTGTGTGGATGCGGTATCTTACTCACCCCACCATATATGTGACTTAAAGGCGCTCGGCGTTGATATGTATGTGTTCAGTTTGTACAAGGTGTTTGGTCCGCACCAAGGCATGCTGTACGTGAATAGCTCTCTAGCGGAAGAACTAGAGGGCCAAAGCCACTACTTCAATCAACACGAAGACAGCAAGCGATACAATCCCGCCGGACCACAACACGCCCAGATCGCCGGCTGCCAAGGCGTGTTGGACTATTTTACCGCACTGCATCAACACCACGGCGGCGCCCGTAGCGACACACCCCAGGAGACAATGCTGGCGGTACATAAACTTATGTCCGAGCAAGAGAGATCTCTGACAGTACCGATCCTCGACTATTTGCGTGAATCACCCAAGGTCCAACTATTGGGCAAAAACCACTGTGACGATGGAGACCGGGCGGCGACAATTGCCTTCAAACCTTTAAAAGCAACTTCAGATTCGGTGGCTGCTGTTATGCAGACGGCCGGCATTGGCACTGAGAACGGTGATTTCTATGCACCGCGCACCATCCAGGCCATGGGCCTGGAAAGAGACGGCGGTGTCGTTCGGATTTCGCTGTTGCACTACAACACCCAGCAGGATGTCGAGAAGATTCTTATCGGCTTAGATCAAGCTCTATAGCGTGTTCGCCTCAACGTGGATCCCGATGATTATCAATCAGATGACCCATACCACCCGTGGTCAGTGCCTGCACCAAGGGCTTGTCAAAGAAATCATAAGGGTGTCCATAGGCGATACCGCTGACCGCTTCAAGCTGGGCCAACTGTCCTTCACTTAGAGTCAGATCGAGGCTGGCGATATTATCTTCCAACTGAGCCAACGTTCGCGCACCCAGTATAGGTATCGTGCCGCGCTGCCTGACCCAGGCCAGGGCAACCTGCGCAGAACTAGTGCCGATCTCATCGGCAACGCTGTCCACCACACGGGCAATCGCAAGCGACTTATCGTCCTGATCGTGAAAGGGAATGGTATCCAGGCGCTTGGTGTCCTCACCGCCACGGGTATATTTCCCACTGAGAATCCCGCTAGCTAAAGGAGACCAGGCAGTGATGGCCATATCTGTCTCCTTACAGAGGGGAAAGTGTTCGCGCTCAATGCCCCGCTCTGTGAGGCTGTATTCAAGTTGCATACTGACGAACTGGGTCCAGCCCCGTAGTTCAGCTATGGCATTGGCCCGAGCACACACCCAGGCCGGTGCATCCGACAAGCCAATGTATAAAATTTTACCGGCTCGAACGGCATCATCCAGCGTGCGCATCGCCTCATCAATAGGAGTGGTAAAATCCCAGTTGTGCATCCAATACACATCGATGTAATCCAGGTTCATACGCTTGAGGCTGCCATCCAGAGACTGAATCATGTTTTTACGCTGATTACCCGCAGCATTGGCGTCCTCGGCACCGGGAAACGCATTGGAATACTTGGTGGCGACAACAAACCGCTCCCGGTTTTCTGCAACAAATTCACCCACCAGTTTTTCGCTTTCTCCATTGGTATAAATATCAGCGGTATCGATAAAATTTCCACCCGCTTCAACGAAGGCATTAAACATCGCGTGACTCTCGGCTTTATCGGCACACCAGGCTTCATCGGAGCCAAATGTCATAGTGCCCAAGCAAAGTTCAGAGACACGAAGGCCGCTGTTACCCAAAAGTTTGTATCTCATTTTTATGTCCTATTGTAATCCTGTTACCGGAGATCACTTGACCCGTGATGTGGACAGTGAACTGATATTGATAATAGACCGATCCGCACTAAAGATGCGAAATATATTTCCCATCCAGCGACGCATGGAGAAAATTCATGTGATAAAACGCGTTTTACCTGTGCCAGACTTGCCACTATAGTAAGTGGCGAACTAGTTATCCCCCTCGGAGACAAATGACGCTAGATCCCAACACCAAAATACCCCTTAGGAGTTAACCAAAATGAACAAAGATGCGAACAAGGCAATCGTTGAAAAAATGTGGCAGGCCCTGAGCGATATGGACTGGGAAACAATGAAGGCTTGTATGCATCCGGACATCCACTATGAAGACGTACCCAGTGACGACCCCGGAGCGGATGGTCCCGAAAATTGTGTCAAGCGATTGCTAATCGCCTTCGGTCATCTGCAAAAACAAGAGCAAATTACCCATCACATTGCAGTCGATGGTGACGTCGTTTTTATGGATCATACAGAGAAGTGGACTTTTAAGTCCGGAGAAAAAGCCGAGCATACCTTCGCGACAATGCATGAAATAAAAGATGGCTTAATCTATCGCTGGAGTGATTACTGGGACATGCAAAAGTTTGTCGGCCAATTTCCCGAGTGGTTCATTGAGGAAATGATCAAGGCAAGCGCCGACGACTTTACGGGTTAATCGTTTGCACTCCCGTCACTCGAAACAAGCTCGCCTTGATCGTTTTATCAGCAAGCACATGGGGATCCCCCGCTCCGATATCAGGGCAATTCTGGCAAGCGGGAGAATCGAGGTCGATGGTGCTCCAGCAAACAGCATTAGTCAGGTCGTTGACCAGTTCAGTCATGTAAGCTTCGATAGCCAGGTACTGCAGGCGAATACACCGCGCTATATTATGCTGAACAAACCGGCCGGAGTGGTTAGTGCCACCAAGGATGAGCGACATCGGACGGTCGTGGATTTGATCGATGAGAAAAAGTCGGAGAACTTGCATATAGCCGGCCGATTGGACTTCAATTCGACAGGATTACTTATACTCACCAATGACGGAGCCTGGTCCAGACGGCTGGCATCGCCTGAACTGGAGATCGCTAAGCAATATTGTGTGTCCGTGGAAAAACCGCTGACCAAAGACTGCGTTGAAGCATTCGCCAGAGGTATGTATTTCCCATACGAGGGCATCACAACACGACCCGCCGAGCTGCATATCGTTTCAGATAACCTGGCGAGAGTTGTTCTAACCGAGGGCCGCTATCACCAGATTAAACGTATGTTTGGAAACCTGGGTAACAAAGTGTTGACCCTCCACCGCTTCGCCATCGGCACGCTCTGTCTCGACCCCCAGCTGGCACCGGGACAATGTCGGCAATTGACGAAAACAGAGAGCGATAGTATTTTCGAAAAAACGCTGTAGTAGAATCAAAGGGAGAATATGAAAGCTCGATCAAGCCCTTGTTCCTCACAGAATCTGCGGCTTCGACCGCACCGCGTAGTCCTCAACTATACCCGGCAGTAAATCAAAGTCGTCAAAAACCCAATCGTGGTGTATCTCATCAACAGCACTCTTGCGATAGCCCTCGGAGTAGAGTGCGAAGGGAATAAACGCGCGCTTCGCCGTCAAGGCATCGGTCTCGCTGTCCCCGACATAGAGTGTCTGGCCGCCCCCAAGTTGCTCAATCGTTTTCAGTAGCATATCGGGTTCCGGCTTGCTACGTTCAACCATTCCACCGGCTATAAATGCATCAAATAGGGATTCAATACCCATATGTCGCACCACAGCTCGGGCAGGTAGTTCAGGCTTGTTGGTGCATATACCCAAGCTGTATCCGTTTTCTTTAAGAGATATCAAAGTAGATCGGACACCGGGATAAAACTCTGCTTTGTCGACTGACGCTTCATATTCAACCAAAAAGTCTGCATGAATAGTGGCGTGGGTTTGGGTAGTTTCTGCAATCTCCCGGGCCGTCATCATCCGGCTGACAAAAACCGCGGCGCCTTCACCGATGAAACTTCGGGTTTCCCCCAGGGTCAGCTCCTCCTTTCCATGGCGAGCAAGCACCGTTGACGCTGCGAACTGAATGTCCGGTGCACTGTCGATAAGCGTACCGTCAAGGTCGAAAACTATATTCATAAGCCTAGAGCTTCCCCTGAGATACGACTGGGTGCACACGTTGCTGGTGTTGCTGTTCGTTGACCGCGACGGTCTGCTCACCATCACTTATCGACCACGACCAGTACTGTTCGGTACCCACCCGCTCGGTTAAGGCAGAAATGGTAATCGTTACTTCGCGAGATGGGTCAACCGTAAAGCTCTCCGGTAGCGGAAACAAAATTTGATCCCAGTGGGTAGGCAAATCGTTGGGGCCGGTACTCAAATTCACCCCATCGCTCAACTGCGCGCTGAACCAACCGCATAGCGCGAAAACTTCAGTCTCTCTATCGGGCGTCAATATGCCGGTAAACACCCTGGGAATTTCGGCTTTTTCAATGGTATGCATATCAAGAGAGCCGAGGTGCGCTGTACTTTCCAAAAGGCTTTCGGGATCCAAAGTCACTAAATCGGTTTGCTCAAAGGGCACATCGGCTATCGCCGAAAAATCAATATCGTAGGGTTGGTCCCTAAGAAACGAAAGATCTTCCAGCAGATCTTCATCGCAAACCAATCCCGCGTGCAGGCTCACCTGAGCCGGTATCATAGTGCCACCGGGCACCAGAAAACGATCCCGAACTGCCAGCAAGGGTTCAAGCATGGCTTCATAAAACAAACAGTGTCCCATCCATTCCGAGACAATGACATCAACCTTGTCAGCCAACTCAAGAGAGTGATGGTCATCATGATAGAAATCGATGTTATCGAAACCGTTTTGCCGGGAAATTTCTCTGGCCGTTTTTATAAAGGGTGAGCGATCGACGGCTATCACCTTTTCCGCGCCAGTGCGCGCTGCAAACATCGATAAAACGCCGGTGCCACAGCCAAAATCCAACACTGATTGCCCGCACTCGACCACTTCAATAATCGATTTTTCATAAGCGTCGGTTCTCACGACGTCCTGCAACATCACCTTGTGCATTGCCACGTCGCGATAGGACATACGGTAGGACGTTGGCGAACTCTGGTCGCTATCTGTGTCGGTGCTCATGCTTATTCCATTAGGTTTAGTTATGACTATCGTGACCGGGGGAGCATCATATCAGAAGGTTTCGGGGAGCACGCACACAGCAAGAACCTTCGAATTCTAATGGAAAGTGGCAGTTGTACTTCATATACAATAACCACCTCAAAAACTCGGGAAACACAATGAAAAAGCGCAGCAACCCCTTAGACCGATTCGCCCGCGATCTGCCTCCAGGAACGCTAAGCTGGATTGGTGTTCGCAATGAGCGGCGTGGCCATATAACCAGCGTACAGCATGCTCAGGCCGTTGCTACATTGGGTATCGAAGGCGATCATCGAATGACCAAAACACCAGTCTCCGGCAGGCAAGTGACACTAATATCAGAAGAGTTTATTCATCAGATCGCACATTTTACCGGTCATCAAGAGATCGATCCCGCCCTGCTTCGCCGCAACCTGGTGGTACGGGGAATCAACCTAAATGCACTTCGCCACCAGCGCTTCGAAATTGGAGATGCACTTTTCGAAGCAACCGCATTGTGCCACCCCTGCTCCAGAATGGAGACGGCACTGGGCAAAGGTGGCGTCGCTGCAATGCTGGGGCACGGCGGGCTGTGTGCGCGTATTCTCAAAACCGGCACCATTACCGTTGGCGATCAATTGATGGTTCGGCCCGAAGGTGAAAACCTTAGCCTCTTCTAGCTTTTTTGGGAATCCAGCTGAGCAATTTTTACCTTGTGCTGACGCCCCAACCAAACTGATACGACCATCCACAACAGCGCCAACGGTACAGCCATAAAAGCGATACTGCCAATGCTGAAGCCCGCTGCACGCAAACCGCCTGAGAGCCAAGCTGCCAGTGCGTCCCCCGCTCGGTAAACAGACGTATCGATAAAGTTTTTCGCTTTGTATTTTTCAGCTCTGCTGAGTACCACATAGAGAGCTTCTCGGGCAGGGTTGATAATGGCGTAATAGCCCGTTCGTCGAACGACCTGCAAGGTGATCACGACCCAGAGCAGAGATAAACCCATAGTTGACGCAGAGCCTAAAACCATCAAACCGATAACCAACAGGGCTGGTACCAGTGCCAGAGACCATCCCAGGCCGACCCAGCGAATCAATCTGCCTGTGATAAATAGCTGGAAAACTATCGTGAGTACGTTTACTAACAGATCTACCCTGGCGAACATAGCAGTACGAGTATTAGCGTCGGCAAAGGCATCGGCAATAATTTGCACCTGCTGGAAGTACAGAAATGTCGACAACACGCTATAGGAAAGCATCAACACACAAATCCCCATCAGATATGGCGAGCGCCAAACCAAAACCACTCCACTCCAGAGCCCACCACCTAAAGTTTTATTCGCATTGCCCTGGACCATAGCTGCTGGAGAATTTGCAGTGCTCGGTGCCTGCGCGTCCATTTTCTCATCAGCGTCGACAATTTTCGCTATGCATCCTATGGCAAATAGTAGAAACATGGCCGACAACAACAGTAAGTTATGAGGTGCAACAAGATCGATAAGCGTAGTGGTAATAAGCGGTCCGGTGATCGCACCGGCGGAGCCACCTGCAGCAATAAATCCGAACAGACGCTGTGCCTGTTGATCATCAAACAAGTCCGTCATAAAACTCCAGAAAACAGAGACTACGAACAGATTGAAAACGTTGACCCAAAGATAAAAGCTCTGAGCTACCATTTCAGCATCGGGGTAAAAGCGAAACAGAATGTGGTAAGCCAGCAGGTTGACGATAAAGAAGGCGTAGATAAACGGCAGGAACTTGCGCCTGGGCCAACGGGAGGTCAGCCAACCAAACAGCGGTACCAAGGCCAACATCAGACAAATGGTGACCAAATAGAGATACTGTAGGTTTTCCACCCCGGCACTAATGCCCATGGTGTCGCGAATCGGCCGAATAATGTAATAGCTGCAAAGCAGGCAGTAAAAGTAGGTAAATGCCCACAGCAACGTTGCCAGCTCGTGCCGTCTGACATCAACTAGGCGAGTCAGGAACTCAATAGTATGCTCCTCAACAAGCTACGCGATCATCCAACTACTCCGAAATAGATTCTCTGCGGATTTCCTGTTCATCCCTGGCGGGTTCACAAAATGGCATATCAATCCAATCGCCATCAGAGTAGAGCTCTGTACTGTCGGCAAAGTGGTCTGAGGCCGGGTCGGTGGACTGAGAATACGTTAGTATCGCGTAAGCGTCCGGGCAATCACTCTCATTCCAGGTAACTGCCTGAATATAGCTATTCCCATGAGTGATTCTGGAGTAGCCCTCTCCATCATAGAGGTTTGAGGTAATAACGCTGAACATCATTGAACTCGAGCCACCGTGTATTGGGTAGCGCTCTCCATTCTTCTCAGAAAACTGAACCTCGCCCCAGGGTCGATTCATGGGAATGTCGGCTTCTACCAAACGAGCGACACCATCAGCCAAGGCTTGCCGTATTGATTCTACAACCGCAGCATCGGCAGTGTTCAAGTCACGAGGTGTATTAATCGGATCTGCGGCATCGAACGCGACGGCCCAAAGCCCTTCGGTATCGCGAGCTCTCTGCCAAAATTCCCAGAAGATGTGCGCGCCAACGCTGTCAACCAGGTGTGTTCTGTCCCAGGCATCCAGCACCGCACAAGCCTCTGCGACTGTGGCCGGCGCAGTGCTATAGGAGGACCAATCCGTAACCGCGTTGCAAACTGCGACAACATCGTCGACAACCAATTCAGCGGTATAATTGGTGGCCTGATAATGCATTTGGCGGATATTGTCGATATTGAACCCGGGCTCGCCCAGGCCATCAGTGCCCGCGATACGCTTTTCCGCCTGCTCAAAAGTATGGCGCGTGCGCAAAGTCTGTTCTACACCTTCCTTGCCGATGATAGGTGAGAAGCCTTCCAGCAACATACGAGGGTTGGAGAGCCAGTAGCTGTCGTTTGCATTAGCGCCGTACTCGCGAGTTTCGAGTTTAGGCAGGCTGTCGTAATTGAAAATACCCTCGCGCACATCGGGGTCGTTGCCCCATTCACAATCGGAATCAGATCCATCCATGGTGAGGCGATCCGCAGCGGTCAGGGTTTGCTGCAACAGGCCTCGCACACAGCTGTTGTACTGACTTGTCGTGACGTGCGGAACGGTAGTTATATCGCTGTACAGCGCATCACCGTATCGATCAGCTGCGATGGTATTCGCCCAGGGGTTGGCTACGGCGCGCAAGGCCTGCTTGAACTGACCCAAATCTGCAGCTCTGCCAAGATTAATGGTCTGATCAACAATACCCAGATTTTCCAGATTGACATCCCGATAGGTGACCAGTGTACCCAAAGCATTCGGCCAGCCGGCGAGCAGTGGACTGACACTGCCCAAATCGACAATGGGACCATAATGTGAAAGATAGAATGTATGCTCTGTGGTCTCTAAAGAGCCATCGTCTAGGAGCAGCTGTGCACTCACGGACTGGGTCTCCAGATCGCGGACTTCTCCGTCATAGATATACTGCAGAGGATTTTCCGGATTGAGCTCCAGCTCGTAAAAGGTAAAGCGCGCAGCTGTGCTCACCGTCGCCGACCAGGCCAGATTTCGGTTGAATCCGATCAACGGCGCTGGCGCCCCATAGAGTGTGGCGCCCATGACATCGTATTCATCGCCCATAGTGAGGCGCAGCATATGAAAGCGCAGTTGCCCCTGCCAGGCGAAATGAGGGTTGCCCAGAAGAATACCTGAATCGGTTTGCGACGCCTGCTCTCCAATCGCATAGGCATTGCTACCCAGCGTTTCCGCTTCGGACACATGCATTGCCGCATCAAGAGACTCCCGGTTCACAGATGCCAGCAAAGATTCCTCAAGCACTCCACGACTAGACGGTTTAAATTGCGTTACGGTGTTTTGGGGACTCGCGGCCACGGCAAAATCGACCAGCTGAACGGTACTGGCAAACAAAACGGTCTTATGGAGCAGGCGAACGGTATCCATCAGGTCTATCTCGCGCACCCATTCTCCACCTCTGCAACCGGCCTCCCCCTCTGCGAGGTTGTCCACCCCCGTTTCGCGCAGATACCGGTTTATGCCCGCTGCATAGCCCGTGAGATTCTCTACAACATAGTCTGGCAATTCATCGATTATTCGGTTGATCCGCTCGTCAGAATTAACAAGCTTCATAACCAGGTCAAAATTCAGGTCACCGTAATTCGACGGCGGAAACGTTGAACTGACATCGGCACCGGTGTCGTCGCCGAAATAGCGCGCCGACTTACCCTGCACACTCACATAATCACTCATTAGCGCACAAAAATTTTGCTGCGCTATAGCGTAGCCATACCCGTAACCCAAGCTGCCCCAGTCCTGGGCCCTAACATGAGGGATACCAAACTGAGTCCATACAATATCGGCCTGATAGCTTAATTCTGGCTCCGGAGTGTTAGGAGTGTTATCTGGTGGCGCTACGTTGGCACGTCGAGAATCACTTGAATCACTGCAGGACAACAAAAAAGTGGAAATCCCGACAGCGATGAAAATCCTGGGAATGATATTGAGCAGCACAATGAAGCCCTTTGACAGAGGAGTGACTGTTCATCATAACCGGAGGTGGGGAAAAATCCAGCAAGGCTGTAGGTCTCGTCGCCCCAAATTGTTCTACCTCCGACAGCAGCCGGAGTCTAGGAATAGACAATGGAAACGGGCGTTTCCGAATTCTACTCAGCAGGGAGAATAATGGCGACGCTAGCCGAGCTTGAGCAACGTCTCACAACCTGTGCCGGCTATCACAGCGTCCACGCGCCCGCGATCAATCTCGCTGAGCGCTTGATATTGCTCGTTAATCCACTTGAGGCACTTTGCCTGATAGGGAAATGTCTGCTGGGTCCACAGGGCACCATCGAGTTCGGACTCCCAGGTTTTTTCTCCTGCCTGCACCGCTTTAAGATTGGCGAGCTGCGCAGGGGCATACATTCTTCCCACTTCATTAAGTATTCCATGCAATGTATCCGGAGATTGTTCGAGCACATTCCAATCGCTCTCTGCTGGCTCCAGGCCACTCAAGTCGGATACCAGATCTACCCACGCCACGGTTCGCGGAGATATCTCATGGGTAATCGCTCGCGGTGTGGGATCAAAACCAACTAACTGAGTAAGCTGGCCATGAATGGCAAAGTCACCGGCACCCGGCCGCTGCCCCAGCATGAACGGCTGTTGTGCCAAGTGATTTTCCATGGCCTTTAAGAACCGCCGGTAGCTCGCGTCGATAATGGGAGCGGTCGTGTCATTGGACCCGACGACATAGAGCCTTCCAATCTGCCGATCAGAAAAGTGAGTCTTAAGTTGAGCGTGGTCACTGGGAGCGAGGCTGACGTTGTAACCCAGTGGCAATAATGTGCCTGCGTTGTCGGCATCGGCCTCGGGGTGCCACCGATAGTGAAACATGTATTTGGTGCACCATTCGTCGGCGAAGTCTTCTAGCAAATAGTCGATAAATGCCAATGCAGGGTCAGTGGGCAACACCGACCTACCCGGATACATATCCTCGAGCCTGCGAATAATCGGCGTTGAATCACACACCGCCTGAGCTTGCCCATTGTCATCATCAAGAATATAGGTGGGCAGAAGAATGGGCTTCGGCGCGGCTAAACCCATTTTCGGTAGCAACTCCTCAGGTTGCCCCCACAACATGTTGTAGGGAATATGCCGATAGCGCATCAGCGCCAGCATCTTTCTGGTATAAGGCGAAGGTGGCGCACCAATCAGCTGTACTCTTTTTGCTTCCGACATGTTGCTAACGACTCCTGAACACTTTAGCTATCCACAGTTTACTCAACGCATGCTCTATCGCGTCACCCGGATTTCTATACGGTATCGAGAACCTCAACCTCTGGCGCAGCCGCTACCAGTGGGCCCAATATCTTGTTGGCATCTGCAAAGTGTTGGGACTTACCGTGTGCGTCCAGGTCAGCTTCGCTGTGATACTGTTCCAACACTTTGTAAACAACAGGGTCGGTTTTACTGCGGTGCAGGATATAGAAAATATTGCCGGGCTCATTGGCCTTTACCTGTTCCGCGAGCGCAAGAAACGCCGCTTCAAATTCAGCGTTCTTACCTTCTTGAATAGTGATTTTTGCTACGACTCCAATAGCCATCTGTCTTTCCTCTAGGTTAATGTTCACTTTTATTTGTCGCACAATTCCCGCCTGAGAAATCGAGCTGCGAGTAGCCTGTTACGACCCGGAGAATTTCGCCGGCCTTTTTTCCATAAACGCCTGCATGGCTTCACCCAGGTCATTTGAGTTCAAGGTCGTCACCATAGTCCACAAGCCGTTGAGTAGCAGGCTCTGCTCGGTCGTCATATCTTCTCCCTGCTGAAGAATAAATTTGGTTCCTCTGACGGCCAAGGGTGCATTCGCCGCTATCTCACCGGCCATTTCCAACGCCGCCGCATACACCGCATCTGCATCAGCGTAAACATCATTTACCAGCCCGATTTTCTCTGCGCGTTTTGCATCGATATCTTTTCCGGTGTACGCCAACTCGGCCATATGACCAGCGGTAACAATCCCTGGTAAACGTTGCAAAGTACCCACATCGGCAACAATACCAATTTTCGTTTCGCGAACCCCGAAAGTCGCGTCCTCGGAGGCTATTCGAATATCACAGGCGGTAACCAGGTCGATACCAGCACCCAGGCAGTGAGAGTGTATTGCGGCAATGACTGGCACCTGACACGCTGCGATAGAACTGATTGAAGCCTGAAACGCGCGTGTTACGGCAATTTGGGCTAGGCTAGCGGTGGCCCCCGAGGTTTTCGCCTCAGCTGAATTGTGGGCGAAACCGCTGCCGAGATCAGCAAGATCAATGCCCACAGAAAAGCTCTTTCCCCGCCCGGCAATGACCACTGCACGGCAATCGTCCAGCTCGGCAATCGCCTCCATCGCCTGCGGTATATCCGCTACCATCTCTTGAGACATGGCGTTGCGTTTTTCAGGGCGGTCCAACCATAGGGTCGCGATATGTCCATTGACTTCAAGTGATAAGACCTGCGAAGAAAAACTCATTAAAAGACTCCCGGTGATTTGAAAAAATAATGACATTTATGATGCCATTACGCATATTTAATGTAAATGAGCACGCCTATATACTTGCCTTGATTTCTCGTATTTATTCCGTGCTCTTTAACTATTTAAGTGGACGACAGTAAATGACCAATATTCGACTGATTGCATTGCTGGCGGCAATAGTGCCCTTCATCGCCGTACATCTAAGCTATCTTACAGCCGCGAGCTATGGCCATGTAGACTGGTGTTTTCCCTATATTGATAGCTGTACCTCTATCAGTGCGACGGGTAGGAAGCCTCCCGCAAGCTATATATTTCGGGGGTTAATGCTGCCCTCCGCGGTTTTCATGATGGCGTACTGGTGGGTAAACTATGCCTGGTTGCAATCCCTGGCAAAGCGCAGCACAACCGGAACCTTTACCGTTGCGCACACGATGCTGATACTCGGCGTATTTGCTTGCGTTGGATTGATTCTCTACGTCACCGTTCTGGGCGAACCCGGAAGACAATGGGCCCAGCAACGGCGTATCGGCACCATCTTATTTTTTTCGTTTACCTTCCTGGCCCAACTTCTTCTCGTTCTGCAGCTGCGTCGGCTGAGCGGTTATATAGCCAACGTGCCTCAGCGCCTTCCCAACGCAATGCTGAGGATCTGCCAGCTGCTGCTGGTGCTGGGTGTATTGACGGTAGTGCTGGATGCCTGGGATGAAGATGGGTACGACACTGTCGAGGACGCTTTCGAATGGGTGTTAACACTGCTCCTGCAAAGTAATTTTCTCTTGGGATATTTTGTCTGGCGGCACGCAAAATGGCGCTTGGAATTCACCAACGAGTAAACCCACCACGTTGATTTTTCGATAAAACATTGATCTACTCGAAGCACACAAGGAGTTTAAAATCATGATAAATCGGCGCGATGCTCTAAAGGTTGGATTGAAGACCGCATCATCTCTAGCAATCGTAAGTACCACCGCTTACACGAGCTCCACCGCGGCCATGAGCAACTCACCCGTCTCCCCGAGCGATACAATAAGAACCCGCTTGACTCGGCACTATGGCCTTCAACACCCGGTCATTTGCGCCGGCATGGCATTCGTGTGTGACACTCCCGCACTGTGCATCGCCGTCTGCAAGGCAGGAGGCATTGGATCTTTGTCGGGAAGCTTACTGTCGCCAGCCACCTTGAAATCACACATTCAGGAAATCAAGTCTGCAACCACGGCTCCCTTTCACATCAACTTTCTTTCACCGTTTATACAACCCGCTCAAGTTCAAACCTGCGTCGAAGAAAATGTTCCCATCATCTCATTTCATTGGGGTTTACCTGACTCTTCAGTTTTGAGCCAAGTGAAAAACGCCAACATCGCGATATGGGCGCAAGTGGGAACGGTGTCTGCGGCAAAAGAAGCGCTGGAAGCTGAGGTGGATGCCATCGTAGTACAAGGTGGCGAAGCGGGCGGCCATAATTACGGGGGCATGCCACTCCTCGCTCTCTTTTCAGCGATCAAGAGTGTTGTGCCTGAGAGCATGTTGCTCTTTGCAGCCGGAGGTATATCCGACGGATTAACCGCCGCTGCAGCCCTGGTAGCCGGTGCAGATGGCGTTTGGATTGGAACTCGCCTGGTAGCAACCCGCGAGGCAAATGCCCACGATGAATACAAAAAGCGATTGGTGAGGGCGTCAGGTGAAGATACCATCCTCACTTCCGTTTTCGGCCCCGAGAATCCGACCTTCAATCCTGTGCGTGTGATTAAAAACGAGACTGTGTCGCAGTGGCATGACCGGGTGGATGAAATTCCCAAGGACCGGTCGGCATTCGCGCCGATTGGAACAAGCCTTTTTGGTGAACAGCAAATTCCACTTAAAGAATTTGACTCGATAGTACCTGTACCTCAGACAACGGGGGACTTTGATAAAATGCCCATGCTCGCAGGGCAAGGGGTGGGACTTGTTCGCACTATCCCCAGCGTTCAAACGGCAATGGAGGATATGATGTCGGCGGCAGCGGAAGCGGTTATGGCGATGGATGCGAGTTGAGGCTTGTCGCATAGCTTTACCCTCGCTGAACTCATCACGAGATCGGGGTTATCTTTCCACTGAGTACAGCTATAGGCGATCTTTAAGTCGAAAATAAGCTACCCCAAGCGACACCAGGGCTTTCGAATACAATCTCAGGCCTGGTAGCACCACAGGAGGTATGTTTGCGAAAACATCCATCCGCTCTAAAGTACCCCCCACGGCATCGGCCATTATCTGCCCCGCCAAATGGGTGACATTGACCCCGTGCCCGCAAAATCCCTGGGCATAGAAGGTATTGTTATTTAGACGACCAAGCTGCGGTACACGATTCACCGTCACGCCAATGGTGCCGCCCCAGGCATAGTCCAATTTTATCTCCGATAGCTGCGGATACACACGTTGTATTCTCTTGCGCATCACCGTCTTAATGCGACCAGGATCGTGTCCGCTATAGTTGAGACGAGCACCGAACAACAGCCGCTTATCGGCAGACAAGCGAAAATACTCCAAAATAAAATTGGGATCGCAGACGGCAAGATCGAGGGGATTAATAGCTCGCACTTGCGCATCGGACAAGGGTTCCGTAGCAGCAATGTAGCTGTTTACGGGCAACAGATGTCCGCGCAATCTCGAATCGACCAGGTGATAGGCATTGCCTGCAAGCACAACCGCGTCGGCAGTCACCGAACCAAGCTCGGCGTGAACCGTGGGTTTCACACCGTCTTCAATACGCAGGACCTGAGATTGTTCAGATATCACGGCGCCTTGCGCGACCGCCGCCCGCGCCTCTCCAAGGCACAGATTTAGAGGATGAAGATGCCCATTCCCCATATTCAACAGAGCCCCGATATAGGCGTGTGTGCCAATCGTCTCGTGAGTTTCAGCGGCCGACAGTGATCGAACCTCGAAGGGAAAATTATTGCGCTGCAAATACGCCAGTTCTTTTTCTTGATCACGCAGGTGTCTGGGCTTGATGGCGACATCCAGATAGCCCCACTTCAAATCGCACGCTATGGCGTATTTTTCAACCCGTTGGCGAATAATATCGTGACCCGCCCAGCGCATGTCCCAAAGCCTGCGCTCGCCCTCCGCGCCCAACTTGCGCGCCATTTTTTCTTCGCCAGAAATGCCACCAATAATTTGCCCACCGTTGCGACCCGTAGCACCCCAACCGACCCGGTTAGCCTCTAACACATGGACCTTATAGCCTCGTTCAGCGAGGTGCAGTGCGGTAGAAATTCCAGTAAATCCAGCGCCGATAACACAGACATCGGCTACGTGCTCCCCCTTCAGCGGCGGGTAATCAACAGCATGATTAATACTCGCGGCGTAGTAAGAAGTCGTATGGGGTAGAGCCGAATTCATGCCGAGGCTCCAGGGAATATCTCGCGCAGCCCCCGATAGAGAGAGGTAGCTCTAAAGATAATTCGGAACTTCATAGGTTCTCCAAATAGCGCATAAAAACGTAGCCCTAGCTCAATTCACCGACCGCTCGGTGGGCCTGTTCGACCGCAGCATGTAACAATGCCGTCGCGGCGGAATCACAATTGGCGATGGAAATTCGTCCAAATTGTTTGCGCGCCTGAACATGCGGGAAGCGCTCGTCATTGGGGTCGTCGTAGTAAGGATCTTCCATACTATCGTAGCCATAGGAGTATCCATGGGCCCACCGATTAACGGTGATCGCCGCGATATCCCCTGCTGGGTCGAAACCGCCACCTGCCAACATATCGGCTAACTGTTTTCGAATATGGCGTTCGATGATCTCGAAAGGTTCCATCATCAACTGCTGACGTCCCAATCGCCATCTATCCTTTACACTCAACCCTCCCTCGTCGGAGCGCAAAAACTTTTCCATATGCACGACAATGGGTTGATCCGGGTTAGCGGAGTAGTCATAGCCGCCCATACTAACCGGAAAATCCAGCATTGCATTGGCGTGGTATCCACCGGGCGCCACGATTCCGCCAACCCCTAACTTTTTCCATGCCCGCCAATTCCTCAGCGCAACATTGGTATACAGAATCGGCGTTTTAACCTGATTGCTGAGAGCATTTTGCTGCTCGTGAGGCAACTCGGGGCACAGCGAAGGAATGATGGCGTTGTAGCAGGCGAGAATGCAGGAGCGAGCTTTGACCTTATAGGCCTGCCCTCCCCTGACATAACTCACTTGCACATCTCCAGTGGGTTTCTCACCGCCTGCATGGACAACGCGAGTCACCGTACTATTCAAGCGTAACCTGACGGATGCGGCCGGCCGATCCAACTGATTGTAGTCAAACTGCGCCGTCACCAGGTCTTCCATGGTGGAACCTGGCGCCACTTCCGGAATCATGCTTCGCACCAGTTGACGGGCGACAGAGGCGTTACCATCGGGGAAGTGATGTATATAGGGGTCGTCATTTTCGGGGCCAGGGAATCCCGCCGCTAGAAAACCTGGCATGAACATATATTGGAAAGCATCGCCTGCCGATGCCGCGTCCATTCCGAGGCCAGTATCCGTAGCTAGGTTATTCAAGGTTGCGAATACCTCTGGTGCACTGACATTGCGATGCTTGATCAGGTAGTCGCGATAGCTGATGGAATAGAGATACGCTGTCTTTTCATCAGCACTGAGATGCCCAAGGTTATCCTGAGTTGAGGTCAAAAGTTGCAGAAACTCCTTGCGGGCGGTTTCTGACATTGGCATTCGCGCAACGGCTTCTGTCTCCGAGAGTGTCGATGGCGAAAGCGGCAGGTAAGTCCCCAGCGAACCCAAATCATAAGGTATCAGCTGATCTTTGCCCCAATTCTCCCTATCGAAAAATACACCACCGGCCAGTCCATTGCGCTGATAAAAACCTTGATCATAGGCGCGGTCGAATTTTGATAGATCGATCCCCAGATCACTAAACATCTGCAGAGCCACCTCGGGATATTCGGAGGGCTCCTCGATAGATTGACTGCCGCCATAGCCGAGCAGAGTGTGGCCATCGACATCAAACTCATTGCGTTTCGCATGTCCGCCAAAGTCGTCGTGGTTTTCCAGTATCAGGATTCGGGCTGCGGGATGTTCCTTGCGATAAAAGTGCGCCGCGGAGAGACCGCTGATGCCGGCACCGACTATTACCAGATCGTAGACATCAGAATCAGGTGACATAACGGGACCCCAATCGCGCTTACCTTCTCTGGCAACCGCATGGGCCACTTCGAAAGATCCGGTGTGACTGCCGCGCAGGCCAGTCTTTGACGGGGGGTAGTAGGGGTGTGCAGGGCCAGCAACAGATGCAACACTGGAGGAGGCGCCGACAGCACGCCCTGGTATTAATGCGGCCGCTGCGACAACGCCCGCTCCTTGCAAAAGATCTCTGCGAGTAATCGCCTGATGCATACCTAAACGGCGGTCTTCCGATTTCATTACGATTTACCTCCGGCAGTGTTGCCATCGGCCAGTATCGCTTTAGCCGCATTGTGGCCCGGAAGCCCACTGACACCGCCACCGGGATGGGCGCCAGAGCCGCACAGAAAAACGCCCTCTACTGGCATTTTGTACGCGGCGTGACCGGGAATGGGACGCATGGAGTAAAACTGATCCAGGTGAAGGGCGCCGTGAAAAATATCACCGCCCACCATATTCAAATCACGCTCGATATCCAAGGGGGACTTAAGCTGCCGACCGACGACTGAGCGCTTAAAATTAGGAGCGTAACCATCAATGGTGTCGATGATCATATCCCCCACCTCGCCCTTGGCATCATCCCAGCTTCTGCCATTAGGCAATTGATACTGAAAGTGTTGGCAAAACAAACTGGCAACATGTCCCCCCGGGGGCGCAAGAGAATCGTCCTGGGTGCTAGGTACCTGCATGGATATCACGGGACGTTGGGCCCAACCAAATTCTCGCGCGTCAAAATAAGCGTTCTGAATATAGTTAAGGGAAGGACTCACTTCTATTGCACCCATGAAGTGCTCATCGCCTTTTCCCTTCATGCTGGTAATCTCAGGAAGTTCGGACAGAGCAACGTTCATGCGAAAAGTGGCAGAGTGGCTACGATAACCCTCAATGCGACGCTGATCACTCTCTTCCAACAACTCCTCATCCAACAATCTTTGCAACAGAACTTTTGGATGAACATTCGCAGCGACAATTTGCGCCGTTAACTCGCGACCCTCTTCAGTTTCTACGCCACAGGCGCGACCGTTGCGGACTAGAATCCGCTTAACAGGTGTATCGGTTTCAATAGAAGCGCCCTTGCTTCTGGCGAAGGATGCCATGGACTCACTGATGGCTCCCATACCTCCGCGCGCTATTCCCCATGCCCCCTCTCGACCTTTGACTTCGCCGAAAGCGTGATGCAACAATACATAGGCAGTTCCGGCCTGATAGGGTTCCGCAAAGTTACCAATCACCCCCTCCAATCCCAGCACACCTTTGAGAGCCTCGCCCTCAAACCACATATCGAGATAATCGCCCAGGGACTTGGTCATCAAATCAGCCAGTACGATCTGGTGGCGTTTATTCAGCTTCCGCAATTGATTGCCGGCCTTGAGCGCGGTGATCAGATCGCGCCAGCCGCCGCCGAAATTGGGCGGAGCTTGAATAGCCAGTGCTCGCACTGCTCTGGCCACTTGTGAAATTTCCGCCTCAAAGGCCTCTATGCGCGACGCGTCGCGCGTTGAAAATCGAGCGATCTCCGCATTTGACTGCTGGTCGTCGCGTGTCAGTAGCATATGGTCGCTATCGAGCAGACTCAGTGTTCCGGCCGGTCGCTCCATGATCTCCAATCCGTGTTTTTCCAATTGAAGATCGCTAATGACTTTTGGGTGCAGAAGGCTGACAGAATAGGAGTAGACCGAATTGCGGAAACCCGGATGGAATTCTTCTGTTACGGCGGCGCCACCGACCTTCGAGCGCGCCTCTAGTACAGTCACCCGCAAACCTGCTGCGGCGAGGTACCCGGCGCAGGTCAATCCGTTATGGCCCGCTCCAATAACAATGACGTCGGCGTCGGTCTTCATGTCTTGGGGCGCTCCGAAACCACAGCAACTGACTGTACGATAGGTGATAAATAAATGAGTATAGACTCCGCTGGTATGATACAACCTCCGAACCCACAGGCTAGGAAGCATACTCGATAAAGTTTACTGTAGGTTTCAACTTTCTGTTAAGTGAGCCGGTCATTCTGCGACCCGCTCAAAATTCAACGCCTCCGGAGCCAGCAACATGCCAGAAATCAGTGTTCAACATCAATGTTCCAATCTCACCAACCTAGTAGGAGTCGATTCGTTTGGCGAACCCGTCGGGCCGCTGCCACTACAAACTGACAGCGGATTTTTTAGCGAGGGCAATATGGACGCCGGCACATGGGAATGCGAACCGGGAACGATGGAGCTGGACTTGAAAGTCACTGAATTCTGCCACCTGTTAAAAGGACATTGGAAATTAACCTCTGCCTCTGGACAGGTCACCGAGGTGAAGGCTGGGGACAGCTGGGTTTTCCCCTCTGGGTGGAAGGGAACTGCGGAGGTTATTGAGACCGTGCGGAAGGTCTACCTGATGATTTCCCCAGCCGAGTAGCAATATCCCATCACACTATGACCGCAGAGGGCGATATCACTTTTAGTGTTTAGCTCGTGAGAGGGCAATGACGCTGGAAATACTCGCAAACATCGAGCGAACCAGATAGCGATAAGCCATTGTCTGATATGATTGAACAATCAACAATTCACATTGGCCAGGAGCCAAACTATCACTATGGACCTTACGCGCAAAGACTTGGGGATAGGCGAAAAGCCAGCGATGATCGTAGTGGATATGGTCAAAGGATTTACCGACTCGGCCTGCCCGCTGGGAACTGATTGTCCCGAAGTGGTCTCCGCCAACATAGCGCTGTTGAACGCCTTCAGGGAGCGGGCACTGCCGATTTACTTTACCACGGTGGTGTATCACAGCGATGATCAAGCCAAGGTGTTCCGGCAGCGTCTCGAGGCCTTGAATCTATTAACCCCGGATTCTCCCTGGGTACAGCTAGATGAACGCCTGGCGCGAAAACCAGAAGAGGAGTTGCTGGAAAAGTTGTGGCCAAGCGCGTTTCATGCAACAGATTTGCACGCGCGCTTGAGCGCGCGCGAGGTAGATTCTGTGGTGGTGACGGGGCTGACAACCAGTGGCTGCGTTCGCGCTACGGCGGTTGATGGATTGCAATACGACTATCGCGTCGTTGTTCCACGCGAAGCGGTCGGTGACCGCAACCAGGATGCCCACGAGGCAAACCTGCATGATCTTCATGCAAAGTACGCCGACGTCATGTCAGTAGCCGATTTAATAAATCGTTTACCAACCATACCTGATTAGTCTCGCGAACGGGAAAACTGCTACCGAGTAGAACAGCAATCTTCGGGGAGCCAGAGACCCTCCATGCGCTCCCAATATGTTTATATAAAACACAACTCAAATTTTGTAAGATGTTGTCTTTCTGCGCAGCTGGTGCCAGTGCTTTCAAATTTAAGGTGAATTCATTTGAGCGAGATCGAGAGGCCCCTCGAGGGACTGCGAGTCATTGAGATGGGCCAGTTATTGGCCGGACCGTTTACCGGAACCATTCTCGCCTACTTTGGCGCTGAGGTGATAAAGGTTGAGCCACCAGGCGGCGACCCGATCCGTGGCTGGCGCCTGCAGCAGAACGGAGCGTCACTTTGGTATCGCAGTCTCGGGCGAAACAAAAAAAGTGTCACTCTGGATTTAAAGTCGGAGCGAGGCCAGCAATTGGCGCTGCAGCTCATGGAGACCGCAGACGTGGTGGTCGAAAATTTCCGCCCGGGACTGATGGAAAAATGGGGAATGGGCCCAGATCAGGTCAAAGAGCGCAACCCCGGCCTGGTCTACGCTCGCATCTCCGGTTACGGGCAGACGGGACCCTATTCGACCAAGCCCGGCTATGCCTCGGTTACTGAAGGTTTTGGCGGCTTCCGCCATTTAAACGGAGTCCCCGGGCAGGCACCGGTGCGGCCCAATATCAGTCTTGGGGATACTGTGGCGGCTATCCATGCTGCACTGGGAATTGCTCTGGCGCTCATACAACGCGCTAAACCCAATTCGGGTGTGGGACAGGTCGTCGACGTGGCCCTGTACGAATCAGTATTCAATCTGATGGAGGGAATCGTGCCCGAGTTCGACGGCGCAGACGTCATACGAGAACCCTCTGGCACGACGATAACCGGAATCGTGCCGACCAATACTTACCGCTGCTCCGATGACAAGTACGTGATCATTGGCGGCAACGGTGATTCCATTTTCAAACGCTTGATGGTGGTCGCCGGACGTTCGGACATGGCAGACAATCCCGCTATGGCAGATAACGCCGGCCGGGTACAACATGAAGACGAAATAGACGAAGCTCTGGGTCTGTGGTGCGCGGCCAACACCTCGGATTATATAGTCCAGGCATTGGAGGAAGAGCGAGTGCCAGTGGGCCCAATTTACAGCGTAAAAGATATGATGGAAGATCCTCAGTACATCGCTCGGGACATGTTTGAAAGTGTTGAAATAGACGGAGAGCCACTCAAAATTCCCGCTATTTTGCCAAAACTGGATTCGACTCCAGGCCGCACCGATTGGCCTGGTGGGAAGATCGGCAGCCATAACGATGAAATCCTGCGTGGCATTTTGAAGTTGGACGACGCGCAACTGGAGCAGCTGCGAACTGATGGAGTCGTCGGCTAAGCTTGAACCCAAATTGGGATGCTGCACATAAATGAAAGGGCGAAAAACCGTGAGCGAAAAAATTGTCATAACAGATGTAGGCCCCAGAGATGGCCTGCAGAACCAGGCGGAAATCCTCGGAATTGAACAGCGGCTGACATTGATCGAGGCCATTGCCAACGCCGGTGTAAGCAGCATTGAAGTGGGAAGTTTCGTCTCGCCGAAGGCAGTGCCGGCAATGGCGGGCACTGACCAAGTGGTTGCGAAACTGCCCCGCGATAAGGGCGTTCACCACACCGCACTAATTCCCAACATGAAGGGCTATGAACTGGCACTGGCTGCGGGAGTGCGGGCTGTCACCATGGTGTTGTATGCCAGTGATGGCATGGCACATAAAAACGTCAACATGAGTATGTTGGAGGCAGACAACATTACCGCAGACATTCTGACTCGCGCACGAGAAGATGGAGTCGAGGTGACAGCGACGATATCGGTGGCTTTTCAGTGCCCTTTCGATGGTCCGACCGACCCCACTGTTGTGCGCGCATCAGCTGCAAAGTTCCTTTCATTGGGAGCAGATCAGCTTGTTATCGCCGATACCATTGGCGCGGCCGATCCACAGCAAGTGCGCTCACTGATGGCAGACTTGGTAGCAGATCACGGCACAACACAATTGGGCTGCCATTTTCATGATACCCGGGCCATGGGTCTCGCCAATGTGTACGCCGCCGTGGAATCCGGAATACGACGATTCGACGCTTCTATTGCGGGTCTAGGTGGCTGTCCCTTTGCGCCGGGTGCAAGCGGCAACGTCGCTACCGAAGACGTGGTGATGATGCTGGAACAAATGGGTTTTTCTACCGGCATCGATATTACGGCGCTGTTGCAAGCATCCGATATCGCCGAACAACTCACCGGCACCGCTCCGGGTGGTCGAGCAAAGATCTGGCTGCAAAAACAAGTGATGAAGCAGTCCAGTTGACGTCCAGTGTATACGATTGAACAAATCGAGGACTAGTCCCAAATCTTTTCGGTCAAGGGCAAACCTTCAAGATCCTCCGCAGTCAATGGCTGATCTGGCTTAATGCCAATCTCCTCAAGCAAAGCTGCAATCTGGCGAACATGTTGCGTCGAATGCCATACTGTTCGCTCCAACATTTCATGGCGAGTAGTACTTCCAAAATACGTCGGCACCTGACCGCTGAAATCCTCCCCATCTGATCTGATCGCCCATTTTTCAAAACGGTAACTGACGGTCTCGCCGAATGATGCGATGGCGGCGCTGGTTGTCATATCTTCGGGTGGAGACTGGACCATGTTTTCATAACTGAGCTCAGCACCGGTGTCTTCCATATCCAGAAAGGCTACCGGGATTTGAAAAACGTGATGTAACAAAACACGCCAGGATCTCGGGCGGTCAGGTAGCTCATTGTCGAGGTGTTCATCCGGCATAGATTCAACCAGACGAACGGCGGTTTTCAGGACATGGGCATAACGATGTTTTAGCTGGTCGGGCGATAACTGTGGCGGGCTATCGTCTTCCAGATCAAGAAAATCGACGACATCTTTAATGACTTGCGCAAATACGAACTTATCTCCACGCACTACCACAGGGACTGAACGTGCCCCAAGTCTTTGCAACTCGTCCATTGCCGCAGGATCGCTCAGTACATTGACAGATTCGAACTCGATCTCACGGACCGACAGGTAATCTTTAACCCTTAAACAACTGGTTCAATGGGGCTGCCAAAAAACTTTGATCGGATGGAACATCAGTTACGCCTCCTCATTCCTCAACGCGCCCACATCGCCGGCAGAAAATAAAGTATAGACTCTGAACCAATTCAGACAATCGCTCCGGCTGCGCGCAAGCTATCAATCTGGCTATCGCTGTATCCCACTATATCGATCAACACGCTATCGGTGTGCTCACCCAAAAGCGGCGCCGCAGAGAAACTTTCCTCGGAATTGCGCGACAGCTTAATCGGGTTTCCCGGCCCTCGGGTTTTCTTGCCATCGGGATGGTGCAAATCAACCACCATATTTCTCGCCAACACTTGCTCATCATTCAGAGCCTGTGAAAAATTGTTTACCCGAGCGCAGGGAATGCGTTTCGCCTCAAGCTTCTGCAACCAGTAATCGCTGGTGTTAGCCCCCAAAATTCGCGCCAGGTTTTCTTCGATAAACGCTCTATCGGCCAGCCGACCCGGCTGTGTGTGGTATTTCTTGTCGCGAAAGCCATCGAACTCGACAAGTTCCACCAGACTGTCCCAAAATTTATCAAAGATAACCGCGATAATAATCTGACCATCCGAGGTGGGAAAACTGTTGTAGGGAACATGCACAAAATGGCTATTGCCAATTGGCTCAGGATTTTCCCCGGATAAAAAATACATAGTCGCCATATAATTCAACATTGAGATTTGGCAATCCAACATTGAGATATCCACTTGCTGACCTACGCCGCTTTTCTCCCGCTCGTATAGCGCAGCCATTATCCCCATTGCACCGAACATACCACCACCGAGGTCTCCGATCGGAATTCCGGCACGCATGGGGTGAGCGCTGTCTGGCCCCGTAATAGACATACCACC
>JBGCGJ010000028.1:0-34178 GCA_045110675.1 Halioglobus sp.
TATACAAATTTACAGCAACCTCACAAACGAGGTACAGGGTAGTACCATGAAAAGTACCATTGATAACGTAGAACAAACTGTTAACAAGGTTTACTTTTTACTTATATTTCAAAAGGTTAAAAATTCCAGCTACTCCCACTCGATCGTCGCCGGGGGTTTACTACTCACATCGTAGGTCACTCGAGACACACCAGATATCTCATTGATGATACGTCCGGATACTCGTTCAAGCAGTTCATAGGGGAGATGTGCCCAGCGCGCGGTCATAAAATCTACTGTCTCTACCGCTCGCAAAGCAATCACGTATTCATAGCGCCGGGCATCCCCCACCACACCCACCGACTTGACCGGCAGAAACACCGCAAAGGCTTGACTGGTTTTATGGTACCAATCCGCGGCGTGCAACTCTTCCATAAAAATCGCATCGGCTTTGCGGAGCAAGTCAGCGTATTCCTTTTTAACCTCTCCTAAGATGCGAACCCCTAAGCCCGGTCCGGGAAAGGGGTGCCGGAAAACCATATCGTAGGGCAAGCCTAGTTCGAGACCGACTTTTCTCACCTCGTCTTTGAACAGTTCACGCAGGGGCTCAACCAATTCAAAACTCATGTCATCCGGGAGACCGCCGACATTGTGATGAGACTTGATCACATGGGCTTTGCCGCTTTTGGCGCCAGCCGATTCGATGACATCCGGATAAATAGTGCCCTGGGCCAACCATTTCACTTCGGTGAGCTGTGCCGCTTCGCTATCAAACACATCGATAAAAGTGTTGCCGATAACTTTGCGCTTCTGCTCAGGATCGGAAATACCTTCCAACCTACCCAAAAACAATGACTGCGCGTCACTGCGAATGACCTTAACGCCCATGTTATTGGCAAACATTTCCATCACCTGCTCGCCTTCGTTGAGCCGCAATAAACCATTGTCAACAAATACACAGGTCAATTGGTCACCGATTGCCCGGTGCAACAATGCAGCGACAACTGACGAATCTACACCGCCGGAAAGACCTAACAATACCTTGTCGCTTCCCACCTCGGCTTTTACTCGGGCAATCGCATCCTCGGCGATTTTGGCAGGCGTCCACAAAACTTCGCAGCCACAAAGTTCGAGAGCAAAGTGTTCAAAGATTCGTTCGCCCTGCAAAGTATGGGTAACTTCCGGGTGAAACTGTATACCGTAAAAAGGCATTTCTTTATGAGCCATGGCCGCAATGGGGCAGTTGTCTGTTTCTGCGGTCAACACGAAGTCATTGGGCAATTCGACCACTTTGTCACCGTGGCTCATCCACACATCCAACAGCATTTCCCCACCTGGACCAATATGATCACTGATGTCATGGAGAAGACCGCCCTCCGCAACTCTGCGAATTTGAGCATAGCCAAACTCGCTGGTGTTCGATCCCGCCACTTTGCCACCAAATTGCTCGGCCATGGTCTGCATGCCGTAACAAATACCCAGCACCGGGACGCCGAGTTCGAAGACGCAGCCCGGGGCGCGGGGCGAATTGTTTGCTGCAACCGACTCGGGACCGCCAGAAAGGATAATCCCTCTGGGATTAAAAGCGCGGATGTCGTCTTCAGTGACATCAAATGCGCGGATCTCACTGTACACGCCCGCCTCGCGAACTCTTCTGGCAATTAGCTGAGTGTATTGGGAACCAAAATCCAAAATGAGAATTTTCTGGGCATGTATATCAATGCTCATGTGCTTTCCTGAATGAAAGATGTGCTGGGAAGAACCCCTAAAACAAAAAAGAGACCCGGGGGCCCCTCACGTATCATCGCACCGGATAGTTTGGCGCTTCCTTGGTAATCGATACATCGTGAACATGACTCTCCGACATACCTGCGGCTGTCACTTTCACAAACTCGGGGCGATTGCGCATAACATCGATCGAATCACTCCCGGTATAACCCATGGCGGAGCGAACTCCACCCATCAATTGATGAATAATGGCAGACACTGGCCCCTTGTAGGGAACACGGCCTTCGATTCCTTCTGGGACTAACTTCTCCGCACCTTTGCTGGCGTCCTGAAAGTAGCGATCGCTGGACCCCTGGGTTTGTGACATGGCGCCTAAAGAACCCATTCCACGATAAGCTTTATACGTTCGCCCCTGATAGAGCTCCACTTCTCCCGGCGCCTCTTCGGTGCCGGCAAACATGCTGCCCATCATAATGGAGTGGGCACCAGCGACCAGCGCCTTGGCAACGTCTCCGGAGAACCTGATACCACCATCGGCGATCAGCGGGATATCGGTATCCTTCAACGCTTCTCTGACATTGGCAATGGCTGAAATTTGCGGCACACCTGTTCCGGTGACGATACGCGTGGTGCATATTGAGCCGGGACCTATTCCCACTTTTACGCCATCAGCTCCAGCTTCAGCCAGAGCAAGTGCCGCGGCGGCGGTGGCGATATTTCCGCCGATCACCTGAATATCCGGAAAATTGGCTTTGATCATTTTGACTCGATCAATCACATTGCGAGAATGACCGTGCGCGGTATCGACCACTAGTACATCCACGCCCGCCTGAATCAGTGCTTCGACTCGATCATCCGTATCGGGACTGGTACCCACGGATGCACCAACACGCAATTGGCCGGATGAGTCTTTGCAGGCATGAGGATAGTTCTCAGCTTTATCAAAATCCTTGACGGTAATCATCCCGCGCAAATCAAAGTTGTCATTCACCACCAGAATTTTTTCAATTCGGTGCTTGTGGAGTAAGTGCTGAACCTTTTCCGAACTGGCCCCTTCCTTAACCGTTACCAACTGACTTCGTGGCGTCATAATCTGCGAAACCCGTTTTTGTGGATCGGATTCAAAGCGCAAATCTCGGCGAGTGACGATGCCCACAAGGTCTTCGCCATCCAGAACCGGCACGCCGGAAATGCCATTGGTTGTGGTGAGTTCGATAAGCTCGGCAACCGTTGCCGACTGCTGGATGGTAATGGGATCTTTCACCACACCATTTTCAAAAATTTTAACTCGGCGAACCTGTTCGGCCTGCTCCGGAATACCCATGCTTTTGTGGATGATTCCAATGCCGCCTTCCTGGGCCATGGCGATGGCGAGTTTGTACTCGGTAACGGTGTCCATGGCGGCAGACACCAGAGGAATATTCAATGCGATCTCGCGAGTAAGGCGCGATTTCAAGGACACATCGGTCGCTACAACCTCAGAGTAACCCGGCAGCAGTAATACATCATCAAATGTGAGGGCTTCCTGGGCAATACGCAACATACGTTTACTCTCCGGCTGGTAGGATGAAGGTAAACATGTAATTATAAATCTTACACCGTACCCACGTAAACAACAGCTGCTCACGGAATTCGTTTTGCCAGGCCCAATTTCCAGCCCCACCCCACCACCGACGCTTACCGTCACCCAGCTAAACCGCCAGGCCAAGTCGCTTTTGGAGGGGCATTTCGACTTCGTCTGGGTTGGGGGGGAGATCAGCAATTTTGCCGCGCCATCATCAGGGCACTGGTATTTCACACTGAAAGATGGCAGCGCTCAGGTTCGCTGTGCGATGTTTCGCAACCGCAATCAGCGGGTTCGCTTTAACCCCGCCAATGGCGATGCCATACGACTGCGATGCCGGGTTTCCCTATACGAGGGTCGGGGAGAATTTCAGCTGATCGTGGAACACCTGGAAGTCGCTGGTGCCGGGGCACTTCAAGCGGCTTTCGAAGCACTCAAAACCAAGCTGCATAGCGAGGGCTTGTTCGATCCCGATCGCAAACAGGCGCTCCCTGAGTACGTATCTCACATCGGTATTATCACCTCGCCGACAGGAGCCGCAGTTCACGACATGCTAACAGTGTTGAAGCGGCGCAGCCCCGCAATCAAGGTATCCCTCATACCGGTGCCCGTACAGGGAGAAACAGCCGCTGGAGAAATTAGCGCCGCAATAGAGCGGGCGAACCGCTGGAATGCGCAAGGCAAACTCCAGTTGGACGCTCTCATTATAGGTCGCGGAGGCGGATCACTGGAGGACTTATGGGCCTTCAATGAAGAGCGTGTTGCACGGGCAATTGCGGCCAGCGAACTACCTGTTGTAAGCGCCGTGGGTCACGAGGTGGATTTCAGCATTGCGGATCTGGTAGCAGATCATCGAGCCCCCACCCCCTCGGCCGCTGCGGAGGTACTCAGCCCGGACCAGCGCGAGTGGCAACAGCAACTCATTGGCTACGACCGAGTTTTGCAACAGCTCATGAGTAGAAAACTGGAAACAAGAACCACTGCTCTAGAACACTTACGCAGACGCCTAAAGCACCCCGGCAGCCTGCTTCGAGAACAGTCCCAGCGACTCGACGGCATGGAACAACGACTTGTATTTGCCCAACAAGCAGCGCACCGAGCACGCCGCAGCCAGTTGGATATGATCAGTTCACAGTTGAGAGCTTCCTCTCCAGGTCATCGACTCGCCGCTCACATCATAGAAAATGAGCAGCTAGCCAAGCGATTGAACACGCTGATGCAGGGAAAGTTGGAAGCGGCCAGAACCAAGCTGTCACACTCCAGTGCACTGCTGGATTCCTTGAGTCCTCTTCGCACGGTGGAGCGCGGATATGCGATTATTTCCGATCGGGCCGGTAGCGTAATTACCCAGGTCAGCTCTGTATGCATAGGCGACACAGTGAACGCCAAGCTGGCCACGGGAGATCTGGAACTCTCGGTGAGTAAGGTGATAGCCGGTGGCACCTTACAAACCGAAAGCGATAGCTAAACGCCCAACAGTGAACCCGCCAGCGCGGCAATAATCAAAATGAAGGCGAATGAAGCTGTGGCGAGTAAAACGGTCTCAACTGTACTGTATTTCTGTGACATGAGCCCCCCGGGTTCCCCTAAAAACTAACGTATTCAGAGTACCAGCACAGGCTTGGAGCGCGGGGCTTATTTTAGATAAGTTTTACCGGGCATGGCAGATTGACAAGATCAATCCGCCCTCGCGTTAGTACTTCGCGGGTAAGCGAGTATTAATTATAATATGACGGCCTTCAAAGCGAATGTATTCGCCTATGGTCAGGTCCTTGAGAATGCGAGCAACCATCTCACGGGAGGCGCCGACTCGATCGGCGATGTCCTGCTGAGTCAACTTCTCGGGGATATACAACGTGCCATCACCCCGCTCTTCAGACAGATCCATCAACACATTGGCAACACGACCGTAGACATCCTGCAAAGCCAAGCTTTTGACATCGGCAGTCAGCTTGCGAACACGCTGCGACAGATTGCGGATCAGCTGCCTGGAGATGTTGGGGTGCTGATCCAGAATACGATTGAAATCTTCCTTGTAAATAATGCAAAAGGTGGATTTCTCGACGGTGCGAACAGAGGCGGATCGGGTGGAGTCGTCTACCAGGGCCAGCTCGCCAAAGTAGTCCCCTTCTCCCTGGGTATTCATGATGAACTCTTTGCCGTTCTTGTCACTGCAATACACTTTAACCTTGCCGCTCTCAATCACGAAGAGTGAGTCGGCCGGGTCATTTTCATGTATCACCACGGTATTTTTTGGGAAGGAACGGCTGGTACTGCTGGCGGTGAGTACCTTCAGTTCTTCGGGAGAAAGACCTTGAAATATTTCTACTTGTTGTAACATCTGCTTATCCAGTTCGTTATAAGCCCAGCCGTGATACTTCCGGGGGCTATAGTAACCCAAAGTTCTATAAAAGCGCACCATTACCTTGAAATTCGCTTGACTAGCATTTATAGAACGAATGAAAACGGGATTCCCACATAGGCATCCGCATCGTTATACTAGCTTCGAGTGATTCAACTAAGAGATAAACCATTCTGTGAGCATCAGGCCCGAGCATTCTGCAACCCCGTGGAGCGATACACTGGTGCAATCCGTAGAGGAGTTACACACTTTTTACAAAAGTCACTCTACTGAATTCGAACCCACGGCGGTGGAAGATTTCCAACACTTGTTCGATGCGATACCCAGATTGCAATCTCTCCTGGGGCAGACCACTGAGGCGGGAAATAGCCACGATGTTATGAACGCGCTAACAGCCATTCGTGGTTACAGCGAGATGCTGCAGGAAGATCTGGGCGAGCAGTTTGAGAACCTCAACGCCCCTTTAAGTAAAGTGTTACAAGCCGTACATACGGCCAGCTCTGTAGAGGGTAACGAAGCGCCCTCGTCGGCCGGCCCCGTCACCCCCACATTGAGCACTACCGAACCGGGTTTTATTCTGGCTGTCGATGACCTGAAGGAAAATCGGGAACTGGTGGCTAGACACTTGTCTCGCAGCGGGCATATCGTGGTCACAGCTTCCAGCGGAATAGAGGCACTGCGAACCCTGGATCAGACCGATGTCGACGTTGTACTGCTGGATTTGATGATGCCGGAAATGGACGGCCGAGAGGTACTGCGCCGCATTAAGGAGCATCCCGATTGGCGAGCGACTCCGGTTATCGTCATCTCTGGCCGTCAGGATATGGACGGCATTATCGAATGTATTGAGGCCGGCGCCGACGATTACTTGTTCAAACCGTTCAACCCAGTGTTATTGGAGGCAAGGATCAAGGCCGGTATCGAGCGAAAACGATGGCACGACCGCGAGCAGCAGTACCGCGAGCAACTTGAACGCAACGAAAAGTTCATCAGGGCCACTTTTGGCCGCTACCTTTCCGACGAGATCGTAACCGATATTCTGGAGCGTCCCGAGGGGCTGGAACTCGGTGGTGACCTGAAGGAAGTCACCATTATGATGTCGGACATCCGCGGCTTCACTTCTCTGTGCGAAAAGCTGGCTCCGGCTCAGGTTGTCAAGATTCTCAATCGATACCTGGGCGTCATGACCGATATCATCATGGCCCACAATGGCACCATTGATGAGTTTATAGGGGATGCCATCCTCGCTGTTTTTGGTGCCCCGCAAAAACGCAATGACGATGCGGACCGGTCAGTGAAATGCGCTTTGGATATGCAAAGCGCCATGAAATACATCAACTCACAGAATGTTTCCGAGGGTCTGCCAGAGATCTTTACCGGCATCGCGCTGCACACAGGCGATGTCATTGCCGGCAATATTGGCTCCGAACGCAGAAGCAAGTACGGGTTCGTAGGACACCCAATGAACCTGACCGCGAGGATTGAAGAAGTCACCGCCGCAAGCGAAACCTTGGTTTCAGAGAGCACCCTTAGCAAACTCCAACTGAAGTACAAAGTCGGCGAACGGCGGGAGCTCAATGCAAAAGGTATCGACCAGGCCATTGTCGTACACCCAATTCTGGGGCTGGAACCATGACGGTAAAAACTCCTATTTTACTGGTCGAGGACAACGAGCTAAATCGCGATATGCTAACGCGAAGACTCAATCGAGCCGGCTATTGCGTTATCGCCGCAGCTAACGGTCAACAGGCCCTGGATCTGATGCGCAGTGATGGGCCCGGTGTCGTGCTGATGGACATGAACCTGCCTGTAAAAACCGGCTGGGAAGCCTGCAGGGAAGCGCGTCTCGACGACACAATTAAGCACATTCCGATTATCGCACTAACGGCCCACGCAATGGAGGCTGACCGTCTCGACGCCCTCGAAGCGGGGTGTGACGACTACGCCACGAAACCGGTGGATTTCCCCGGCCTGCTAATCAAAATAGGGAAACTCACCGCGTGAGCTTGCGCAGGCGACTGACGCTTTCTCTTTTTACCATTCTAACCCTGTTCGCAATTAACGTCGGAACCCATTTTTGGGGTAGCTACGCGCGTAGCGAAAGCATGGTCGCCTATCGAAATTCGGTCGCTGCAGGCCGACTGTCCACAGAAGTGGAACAACTACTTGAAGACCAGCGTACTCAGACCCTTGTTCTGGCGACCTTGCGCGAAACGACTGAAGATCAGTTGGACATCGCCGAGTTGCGCCAGGCCGAGCGAGACGTAGACACGATTATCGCCAAAATTCAAAACCTGGGGGATCTCAGTCACGATATGACACAGCCGAACTATCAGCTGCTGTGGCAGAGCAGTAGCAAACTCCTCAACAACTGGCTGAAATTTTATCGAAATTACAACGACCCCACGTTCGAGACAGATGTCACCAACCCGCAGCCGTTCAACATAACAAGCCAACACCTGGAGGAACTCGAACAACGCCAGGCATCGATAGCCGCCAAGCGCGCAGACACTATAGATAGAACCATTGCACTGACTGACCGAATCACGGTTATCGGCTTTCTGGCGTCGATTTTTCTGACCGCCTTGTTGGGGTTCATACTGGTGCGTTACACCAACTTCGCCCTGAAGCAGCTGCAAAGAGGAACAGAACGTTTTGGCAGCGGAGATCTGGATTACAGAATTAACAACATAGATGACGACGGTGAGCTGGGCGACTTGGCTGGAGCGTTCAACGACATGTCAGACAAGTTGCGCAACGCCATCTATGAAGTGCAACAAGCCAGAGATACGGCGGATGATGCCAACGCTGCAAAAAGTATCTTCCTCGCAAACGTCAGTCACGAGTTGCGTACCCCGTTGAACGCCATCATTGGCTATAGCGAAATGCTGCACGATGAGTTGGACGATGGCAAGGCTGTGGACAGGAGCCAGTTTCAAACCGACCTGGATAAAATCGTCATTTCAGGTCGACAGCTGCTGGCCCTGATCAATGACATCCTCGATCTTTCAAAAATTGAGACAGGAAAAATGTCCCTGCACTGCGAAACCTTTTCACCAGGTAAAGTCATCACGGAGGTATGCGACTCACTAACGCCTTTGTTGAGAGAAAAAAACAATACGCTACAGTTAGCGGATTTTAGTGCGTTACCTATTCTCTACAACGATGTTGTTAAGTTTCGGCAGATTTTCTTAAACCTATTGAGCAACGCGATTAAGTTTACCGACAGCGGTTACATCGCTGTTTATGCCCTGGAAGAACCCGAGCGACCCGGATGGGTTCGATTCGTGGTGCAAGACACCGGCATTGGCATGAACGAAGAACAACAATCGCGAGTCTTCGACGCTTTTGTACAGGCAGATGCTGCGACCAGCGCCAACTATGGCGGAACAGGTTTGGGACTGGCCATTTGCAGAGACAACTGTCAATTGATGGGAGGTACGATCAGCGTAAAAAGTGAAGCAGGGAACGGCTCCAGTTTTACTATCGTCTTGCCTTCTGACCCAGAGCTAGCGCTCGAAGACGCTTCAATGCCACTTCCCGCTTCTCCAGGTTCGTAGCCAAAGCTTCATTGTCTTCACTCAACTCGATATTCCTGCGCTCCATCGCAAGAAACGTTTCCAAAGATTGACGCATTAGCAGCGTTTGTTCGTGCAGCTTCAATCGATCAATTGGCCTCTTGCGCAACTGACGATAAGACTTGCGCGCGGCCTCGGTATCGTAAAAAGGGCTCGAAGGAAGAATGCTGATATAGGCGATGGCTATACTCGCCTCAAACTCGGCCTCCTCGCCCTTTTCAAAACGCATATAACGCTGGAAATGTTGTACCGCTTCAATATGTTGCCCCGCTGCAAGCGCGGTAAAGCCGCGATCAAGGGGGGTAAAGTCCATATTGGTTTGTTGTACACAGTCTGCAGATTGCTCAGGAAGATTCAATGTCAATTCGGGAACCGGGGCCTGCGCTGCAGGCCCCGCGCTTTGCGGTATCGTTCCACAAGCCGACAGCAACACTATGCCAAGTGCAGTAAGGCTGAGAATGTAGATACGATTTAGGGGCAAGGAATATTCCTTTGGAAGGCTCACAATGGAGCCAGTGTAGCACCGTAAATCGCGCCCGAACAGATTACGCTAAATGGGGTGTGGGACTAACGAAGAGCCACAATAGTGTCACTACTCCGGTCGCATATGAGGAAACAATAAAACATCACGAATGGAAGGTGAATCAGTGAATAACATGACCAATCGATCGATGCCAATACCCTCACCCGCCGTAGGTGGCAAACCATATTCCAAAGCGCGCACGTAGTCGTGATCAAAATGCATCGCCTCCTCATCGCCGGCATCCTTCTCTGCAACCTGGTCTCGGAAACGCTGCGCCTGATCTTCGGCATCATTAAGTTCTGAGAACCCGTTGGCTATCTCCCGACCACCGACAAAAAATTCGAAGCGATCAGTCACAAAGGGATCGTCATCATTACGTCGAGCCAGGGGAGAAACCTCTGTGGGATAAGCGGTTATAAACGTCGGTTGATCCAGCAGATGTTCGACTGTCTTTTCAAATATTTCGATTTGGACTTTGCCCAGACCCCAGCTGTTTTTGAGCGGGATGCCCAAACCTTCTGCAATAGCTCGGGCCGTGGCATCGTCCGCCAACTGCTCGCGAGTAATACTGTCGTTGTAGTGCAGTATGGAGTCTACCACCGTCATTCTCGCAAAAGGCTTTGAGAAATCGTAGTCGCTGCCCTGATAGTGAACCGTGGTATTTCCCAGAACATCCTGTGTGACCCTCCGCAACATATCCTCGGTAAGGTTCATCAAGTCCTCATAGTCAGCATAGGCTTGATAATATTCAAGCATGGTGAATTCCGGGTTGTGGCGTGTCGACAAGCCTTCATTGCGAAAGTTGCGGTTAATCTCATAGACTCGCTCGAAACCGCCAACGACCAATCGCTTTAAATACAGCTCAGGGGCGATGCGCAAATACATATCGATATCCAATGCATTGTGATGGGTCACAAAGGGCTTGGCGGCCGCGCCACCGGGAACAACTTGCATCATGGGCGTCTCGACTTCCATGAAATCGAGATTGTTCATGTAATCTCGAATGAAGGTAATAATTTTAGAGCGCGTTCGAAACACATCGCGAGACTCACGGCTCACAATCAAATCGACATAGCGCTGACGATAGCGAAGTTCCTGGTCGGCTAAACCGTGGTATTTGTCTGGCAGCGGCCGCAGCGCTTTTGTTAGCAGCCGCGCGACTTCCATATTGATATACAGGTCACCTTTACCCGATTTATGAATAGGGCCGGTAGCTGCCACGATATCACCCAAATCCCAGCTTTTGATTTCAGCGAGCGTCTCTTCAGATAAACCCTTGCGATTGACGTAGAGCTGAATCTGATCGCTGCCATCCTGGATCAACAGGAAAGCCCCACGATTGCGGATTAGCCGTCCAGCCACCGAGAATATCTCGTTGTTCTCCTCCAGTGATTCCTTGTCTTGATCACCGTAGTCCGCCTGCAGATCCCCTGCCAGCGCTGTGCGCTTGAAATCATTGGGGAAAGCGTTGCGCTTGAGGCGCACTTCGTCAAGCTTGCCTCTGCGCTCGGCAATCAGCTTGTTTTCGTCCTGGGCCGGATCTTGGCTCGGTGCCGGGTCTTGCTCACTCATATTCGCTTCTCACTCACAGCCCGCTTTTCAGCGAAGCCTCAATAAACTGATCGATGTCGCCGTCCAATACGGCCTGGGTGTTGCTGGTCTCTACGTTGGTACGCAAATCTTTAATACGCGAGGCATCCAGAACATAGGAGCGGATCTGGCTGCCCCAGCCGATATCGGCTTTGTTGTCTTCCATGGCCTGGCTTTCCGCATTGCGCTTCAGAATTTCCATTTCATATAACTTGGCGCGCAGCAGCTTCATGGCGTTGTCGCGATTTTGATGCTGAGACCGCTGCGTCTGGCACTGCACTACAATGCCGGAGGGATTGTGGGTCAATCGAACCGCAGAATCGGTCTTGTTGACATGCTGACCGCCCGCACCGCTGGCGCGGTAGGTATCGACCCGCAAATCAGCGGGATTGATTTCAATTTCAATATTGTCGTCAATTTCGGGAGATACGAACACCGATGCAAACGATGTGTGCCGTCTGCTACCGGAATCAAAAGGCGACTTTCTCACCAGACGATGAACTCCGGTTTCGGTGCGCAACCAGCCAAAAGCGTAGTCACCTTCAAACTGGATGGTGGCGCTTTTAATGCCGGCGACATCGCCCCCGGACACTTCGACCAACGAGGTTTTAAAGCCCTTCGCATCTCCCCATCGCAAGTACATTCGCAGCAAAATTTCCGCCCAGTCTTGCGCTTCAGTTCCACCCGAGCCTGATTGGATATCCAGGAAAGCGTTATTGGCGTCCATTTCACCATTGAACATTCGGCGAAACTCTAACTCATCTAACAGCTTTAGCAGGCCGTCAATCTCGCCAGATATTTCATCGACGGTGGCCTGGTCATCTTCGGATGCGGCCATCTCCAACAAGTCGCCAGCATCGCCCGCACCCGTATCCAGTTTTTCTATGGTGTGCACAATACCTTCCAGAGAAGAGCGTTCCCGGCCGAGTTCCTGGGCTCTGTCAGGGTCGTCCCAGACAGTGGGTTCTGCCAGCTCTAACTCTACTTCGGCGAGGCGATCTTTGCGGTTGGCAAAGTCAAAGATACCCCCTAAGCACGTCGGTACGCGCCTCGATATCCTTGAGTTTTTGTACCAGGGGGTTTATTTCCAGCATTTATCCAACCAATTCCGTCAAAAGCCGCGCATTTTACCGTAGCTGCGGCCAGTAGGGAATCAGAACCCGTTCAGGAAGTAGCCGAGAATCATCACTTGCGGCACGGTGATCAGAGGCAGGAATAAAGCGATCTTCCAGGATCCGCTGGTATCCTTGATAGACATAAGCTCTGTGTAGTCAGTGGCCACCCCCGCCATTAGGAAGGTGAAGCTATTGCCAGGCGCACCCGCACGATTCATCAGATCCGCTGCTATGGGCGTTGCACCCTCAGAGCAAACCTCGATTACGGTGGCCGCCAGAAGTGTCAACCACAAACCAACAAAGGAGGCACCGAACCAGGTAGCGAAAGCATCTTCAGGCATAAATGCTCTGATTAGCGAGGCCAGGATCAAACCAAAGAACGTCCATCGGATCACAATACGAGACCCTTCGATGCCGTCTTTAATCAGCTGCCCCCAGCCAGCCAAACTAGAGCGGATTGAGGGTCGGAACTCAGCCCACATCTCGCCCAGTGGTTGTTCGGGGCCCAATGATGCCCGCCAGGGATTGTCAGGTAAGGAACCGCCGGCAACCAGCCGATCAAAGATCAAGCCGGTGATAATACCGATCACCAAAGACAAGGCGATGAAAGACAAAGTCCATCCAACGCCGATAAGTCCGAATAGAATGAGTGTGAGAGAAAAAGAGTTCCAGGGGCTGGCCAACAAAAATGCCATGACCTGACCCGCACTGGCTCCGCGCTCATAAAGTTTCATACCCACGGCCAAAATACCATGGCTGCACAAATCCAATAACACGCCTGCGAAAGTTGCCCTGAACAAACCCTTCAGACCCGCATTCCGACCCAGTACCCCCATCACCAAATCTCTGGGAATTCTCGCCAGCAGACCCACAAAGAAAATACCGAGCAAAATACCCCACCACATCTGGTTGAACAGTTCGAAAATGCCCGCAGTAAAAATACCCAATACGCTACCGTGTTCATGATCTCCCTGAATCGCTCCGTAAAGGTAAGCGATGCCTACGATGACCAGGCAAGTCCAAAAGAAATAGTCGGTTCGCGCCGGCTCGTCGCAGCAACTGCTAGCGGCTTCGCTCGGAGCGGCACAGCAACTTGGCGCTGTACTAGGCGGAGATGAAGTGGGTGCTGGCTCTGGTGTCAGCTCTGAAGTGGTGTCGTGACAGTTGCTCACAGGTACGCCCCCTCCTCTCCGGCCAGGTCATCCAATATCGCACACTCTGGTCCCTCGTCACCATTACAGCGACGGGCCATATCGCTGAGCACAGTTTGCATGGCTTTTAGCTTCTCGATTTTTTGTTCCAATTGGGCAGACTTTTCCAACACCAGGTCTCGCGCGTGTACACTCTGACGAGCACTGTCTTTTAGCAGCTCAAGCAATTGCCTGCTTTCTTCTAGATTGAATCCGACATCTCGAGCGCGAGCCAGGAATCGCAATTGGCCCAGTGATTGGCTGTCGTAGTCTCGATAACCATTCATGCCACGAGATGCGGGCTCTATTAGGCCTATCTCTTCGTAATAGCGGATGGTCTTGGCAGTCAAACCGCTCTGAGTCGCAACTTCACTGATTCGCATTGCCTTCCTCCGTCCGAAATCTATAGTTCATAGGGACAATGTAAACCTTACAGCCACTGGAAGGTCAAGAGGGTTTTTTGATCATGCTGGAAGCTAAACTAGGAGGCCCCTGAGGGCAGCCCCCAGGGAAGATGGAATATACGGATGGCGTTAAGGGAAAGAGTCGGTTTATAAAACGTCTTCTCAAGGCCGTCTACAGCATGGATGCTGTAGACGAGGCCCCATGGAGAGCCTGCCCCGCTTTTCGGGTATGGGTTCACGCCGTGCCTTGAGAAGACGTTTTATAAATAGACGGCAACGGAATTAATTAAAACCTCTGGCAAGCGTTTTAAACTAGGCGCAGGGGCGCTCACATGGTAATTAAGTTTTCCAGACACGCCGTAAATACGTCCATGTAGGCTTGTCCGCAGCATCCATGCTGCAGACAGTCTTGAAAACTTAATTACCATCTGAGCTCAAAGTTAACTATCGCTTCTCTAAAAAGGTCCGATTAATAGGGGAAAACTAATTAGCCGGAGCCAAATTCTCAACCATCAGTTGAAGTGATCGATTGCCACGAAATTCGTTCACATCTAGTCGATAGGCGAGATGCACTTTGCGAACAGACTCATTCGGCCATACATCCAGGTCAACATTAAACGCGATTGCATCGAGGGCAAGATCAGATTCGGCTGGCATAACCACCAGCTTCAAATGCTTCTCGCCGACCAACCGTTGATTAACCAGCACAAATTCACCGTCAAACACCGGCTCCGGAAAATGCTGCCCCCAGGGCCCTGCAAAACGAAGTTCATTCGCCAACTGCATGTCAAACTGCTTCGGAACCAGTTCGCCGTCGGACTCAATCAAGGCATCCAGATTCACATCATCGACGTGTCGACTTACCTCATCGACAAAAGCCTGGGCGAACCGAGCATAGTCTTGTTCAGAAAGGGTCAATCCAGCCGCCATAGCATGACCGCCAAACTTGCTGATCAAACCTGGATGACGGGTCGCCACGGCGTCGAGGATATCGCGAATATGAATGCCGCTTATTGACCGGGCAGATCCTTTTAGCTGGCCCGCATCACCTTTGGCGAAGGCGATAGTCGGTCTGTGGAAGCGATCCTTGATGCGCGATGCCACGATCCCGATAACCCCCTGATGCCAACCGGGTTCGTATAAGGTCATCGCTACGGGAAGCTCGCTTCCCTCCACTATGTTCAAGTTCTCGAGCGCACTCATGGCCTCGCGTTGCATATCCTGTTCGATGGTTCGGCGATCCAGATTTAACTGATGCAAACGCGCTGCATAGGAGTCTGCCGCCGATGCATTGTCACAAAGCAGACATTCAATGCCGATAGACATGTTTTCAAGACGGCCCGCCGCGTTCAATCGCGGCCCAACCGCAAAGCCAAGATCGGAGGCTACCACTTGTCTAAAATCTTTTGCGGCAACACGCAACAAAGCGAGAATTCCCGAGCGGGCCTGTCCCGCTCGAATACGTTGCAATCCGTTGGCAACCAGTATGCGATTGTTGCGATCCAGCGGCACAACATCGGCAACAGTCCCCAGTGCTACGAGATCCAAATAACTCGCGAGGTTCGGCTCTACGATAGCTCGCTCGGCAAACCAGTGACGACTACGCAACTCCGCTCGAAGTGCTAACATGACATAAAAGATAACCCCGACGCCCGCCAGACTCTTGCTTGAAAATTCGCATAGAGGTTGGTTGGGATTGACGATGACATCGGCCTCTGGCAACACATCACCTGCGAGGTGGTGGTCGGTAACCAGGGTGGCAATTCCGTGATCTCTGGCTGCTGTTACGCCTTCTATGCTCGAAATCCCGTTGTCGACCGTGACGATGATATCCGGTTTGGATTCGCCCGCTAGTTCAACTATTTCCGGGGTAAGGCCGTAGCCGTATTCAAACCGGTTGGGCACTAGGAACTCTACACTGGCGGCACCCATTTGACGAAGTACCGAAACCGCCAGGGCAGTACTGGTTGCACCATCGGCGTCGAAATCTCCCACTATCAGAATCTTTTTGGCATCAGCGAGCGCATCCGCTAACAACACAGCGGCAGCTTGCGCGTTTAACAACTTCGTAGGGTGGATAAGAGCGCCGAAAGTGAGATCCAAATCGGCTTCGGTTTGAATCCCCCGCGCGCTGTAAATACGCGCTAGCAGTGGATCGATATCAGTCTGTACAAGCTCACTGGACCGGGTAGCGACTCTTCGACGAATGGTCTTATTCATGCCGCCTACCTTTCGTCGAAATGATCAAGCGTTGATATTGCTCGCCATAAATTCATGTACAGCGGACAAATCGTTGGCCAATACATCGAACCGTTCTTCTCGCTCAAAAAGATCCGCCAAATGTGCCGGTAACTCGGGCGCCCGGGAAATACCGGCGGTCTGAATGGCGTCGGGGAATTTGGCAGGGTGCGCTGTGGCCAATGTAATCACAGGAATATGGCTAGCAATTCCCGCCTCGAAGGCGGCCCTCACACCGATAGCACTGTGTGGGTCCAACAGGTATTCGCATTGATTCCAGGTTGAGGCAATCTGCTGACAAGTTTCATCGTCACTGACATGGGCACTGCCAAATAGATCACTCACGCTCGCCATGGCGGCATCGGAAAACGCGATATCACCTGTGTCGAAACGATGCATCAGATCGGCAATTGACGGGCCATCACGGTCATACATATCAAATAACAGGCGTTCAAAATTGCTGGACACAGTGATATCCATACTCGGCGACAATGTGTGCTCCAAAGGCTGCCGATTGTAGTTTCCCGTGGTCAAAACACGGTGCAATACGTCGTTGCGATTGGTAGCAATAATCAGCTTCTCGACAGGGAGACCCATTTTATGAGCGAGGTAGCCCGCAAAAATATCACCAAAGTTTCCAGTGGGAACAGAAAATGCAACGGCGCGGGACGGGGCACCCAGAGCAACTGCCGCATAAAAGTAGTAGACAATCTGAGCCATAATTCGAGCCCAGTTTATTGAGTTCACGGCGACCAAAGACCTGTCCGAAGGAAGGAAGCTCTTGTCGGCAAAACTCGCTTTGACCATCGCCTGGCAGTCATCAAAATTTCCCTGCACGGCGAGGTTGTGAATATTGTCGCCCTTGACCGTCGTCATTTGACGACGCTGGACATCAGAGACTCTATCGTGAGGATGCAAAATAAAGATGTCGATATTCTTGCAACGCTTGCAGCCCTCAATCGCCGCCGAGCCCGTGTCGCCTGAAGTGGCTCCCATGATGACCACTTTCTGATGTTTGCGTTCAAGCATGTAATCGAGCAAACGACCGAGCAACTGCAAGGCAAAATCTTTAAAAGCCAGTGTTGGACCGTGAAACAGCTCCAGCACCCATTGATTGGAAGACAACTGCACCAGGGGAGCTACTGCATCGTGGCGAAACTCGGCGTAAGTCTCTTCTATTATGGAGCGTAAATCATCTGTGCCAATACTGTCGGAGACAAACGGTGTGAGTATTCTTTCGGCGAGCTGTGGATAGTCCATCGACGCCATGTCGGTGATTTCTGAAGTCGTAAAAGTGGGCAGTGATTCCGGGACATACAAGCCCCCATCCGACGCCAATCCGGTCAACAGGACCTCTTCAAAATTGAGTGCCGGAGCTTTTCCCCGAGTACTGATGTATTTCACGATGCTCTACCTTTCATTAACCTTCTAGAGGTTCGACCCTGATGCAGGCTATTTTGCCAGTGATACTGTCCAACGCTTCGATACCAGCGACCGCCGATTCGAGCGCACCTTGGGCGGCTATGTTGGTAAGGACGATCACCGGTACGCGGGCTTCGCCACCTGCGGGCGCTTTTTGAATCAGCGCTTCAATGCTAATACCCTGCTCGCTCAAAATACGCGTCACCTGCGTCATCACTCCGGGTTTATCCAGTGCTTCCATGCGCAGATACCATGGTGTCTCAACATCTAACATGGGCACTACGGGCAGCTCGGCGATAGCTTGAGGAGCCACGCCCAGGGCAGGTACTCGAGAGTGCTGCCCGACACTAATATCCCTAGCGAGGTCTATGATGTCTGCAACAACGGCGGAAGCCGTCGGTTCGGCTCCTGCACCCGCTCCATAATACAAGGTGGGACCAACCGCACTTCCCTGCACCAATACAGCGTTCTTAACGCCGTTCACATTAGCTAGCAAACGAGTATCGGGTATAAGCGTGGGGTGCACACGTAGCTCAATTCCTTTTTCAGACTGCTTTGCTACACCCAGGTGTTTGATGCGATAACCCAGTTCTCCCGCATAATCCACATCCTGTGTCGTTAGCTTGGTAATACCCTCGGTATAGACCTCGCTAAATTGCAACGGCGTACCAAAAGCAATAGCGGCAAGAATAACTAGCTTGTGGGCTGCATCAATACCTTCAACATCAAAAGTTGGATCGGCTTCCGCGTATCCCAGTACCTGGGCCTCAGCGAGTACCTCAGCGAAATCCCGCCCTTTTTCTCGCATCTCACTGAGGATAAAATTGCCAGTCCCGTTAATGATTCCAGCCAACCACTCAATTTGGTTCCCCGCTAATCCTTCTCGAAGTGCCTTGATGATCGGGATACCACCCGCCACTGCCGCTTCGTATCTGACCGTCACACGGTTTTCTTCGGCCAGGGCAAAAATCCCGTTTCCAAATTCTGCGATCAGCGCTTTGTTCGCAGTAACCACGTGCTTTCCCGCTCGAATAGCTCCCTCGACAAGCTCACGGGCTATAGTGGTACCACCGATCAACTCGACGATCACTTCGACATCGGGGTCTTTCACCACGTCGAAGATATCGCGGCTGACCTTGACGTCAGCGGTGTCACAATCGGGGTGATCCCGTCGCGCACCTACGTGTACTATTTCAATAGGAGCCAATGCCCGAGCTGCCACCAGATCCGCATTCTGCGCCAGCACATTGAAGGTGCCACTGCCCACAGTGCCGAGACCACATATGCCAATTTTTACTGATTTCAAACTAATACCCTGAACCTTTTTTATATTCTCATTGCTTCCATTCGACCCAATCTGAGCCGCTTAAGCAAATCCGTCTTGCTTCATCATACGCTTGATACTGCGTATCGCCTGACGCGTTCGATGCTCGTTTTCGATCAAACCAAATCGAACAAAGCCCTCTCCGTATTCACCGAAGCCAATACCCGGAGACACTGCCACCTTAGCCTCTGTTAGCAATTTCTTGCTGAATTCCAGGGAGCCCATCTCCCGATAGCACTGTGGAACCTCTGCCCAAACAAACATGGTAGCTCTGGGTGATTTCACAGGCCAGCCCGCAGCGTTCAAACCTTTGCACAATACGTCGCGACGACTTTTGTAGAGGGCATTAATTTCGGCAACGCAGCTTTGATCTCCTTCCAGTGCCGAGATAGCCGCAACCTGTATGGGAGTAAACATACCGTAATCGAGGTAGGACTTCATGCGCGCGAGTGCGCCTACCAGCTGAGGATTTCCACAGCAAAATCCCACTCGCCAACCCGGCATATTGTAACTCTTTGACATGCTGAAAAATTCAACCGCGATGTCTTTGGCACCCTTCACCTGCAGGATGGAGGGAGCTTCATAGCCGTCATAGCAAAGGTCCGCATAAGCCAAGTCTTGCACCACCCATATCTCATGCTCCTTGGCGATGGCGATTACTCGTTCAAAAAACTCCAGGTCGACACAGTGTGCAGTGGGATTGGAAGGAAAATTAAGCACCAGCATCTTGGGCTTTGGGTAGCTGTTGCGGATCGCGTTTTCCAATTCTCCAAAGAATTCGGTTTCGTCGGCGGCCATGGGAACATGCCGAATATCGGCACCGGAAATCACAAAGCCGTAAGGGTGAATTGGGTAGGAGGGATTGGGCACCAGTATGGCGTCTCCAGGACCGGTGGTCGCCAGCGCCAGATGCGCCAACCCCTCTTTCGATCCCAGGGTGACAATCGCTTCGGTTTCCGGATTTAAGGTGACATCGTAACGTCGTTGGTACCAGTCGCAAATGGCTTTGCGTAAACGCGGAATTCCCTTTGATTGGGAATATCGGTGGGTGTCGCCTCTCTGTGCCGTCTCCACCATTTTCTCGACGATATGTGAAGGGGTTGGCTGATCCGGGTTACCCATGCCGAAATCAATAATATCTTCCCCTGCGGCTCTGGCGCTCTGCTTAAGCTCTCCAATGATGTTAAATACATAGGGGGGGAGGCGCTTGATGCGCTGAAACTGATCGTCCACGAGATGGGGCCCTGTTGCGGATAAATTTACGGAGGATTGTGGGTCGCAAACAGTACTGAGTCAGCCCCATGCTGTCAACGCAGCACGAGGCTATATGGGCATTTTGACGTTTTAGTTCAAGCCGAGCTTGGCGATCAGCTCATCCGCGGTTTGGTATCCGGGAAGCATCTCTCCCGACTCTGTCACAATCGCAGGGGTTCCGTTGACACCCAACTCCTGGCCCAACTGAAACTGACTGGCTACAGGGTTTCCGGAGCAGACATTTTCAGTCACCGCGAGCTTGTTCTTCATACGGGTAAGCGCATCCTGCGGATCGGCGCTGCACCAGGCACTGGCCAATTTGCGATAACCATCAGAACCTAGACCCGCTCGCGGATACGCCAAATAGCGAACCTCGACGCCCCTACGATTAAGTTCGGGAACCTCTTTGTGCAACTTCTGGCAGTAAAAACAAGTGATATCTGTGAATACCGTAATAACACCTTTGGGGGTAGATGCCGGAGAAAACACGATCATTTCCTCAGTGGCGACTTTGTCCAATTTCGTTTTTCGGATTCCATCTCTGCGCTGTTCGGCGAGATTCACAAAACCGTTGGGTGCGATACGGAACATATCACCAGCCACAAAGTGGTCGCCTTTGGCGCTGGAGTAAATTAGCGGCCCGTTGACAAATTGCACGGCATACAAACCGGCAATTTCACTGTTTTCCACGCTCTCAACTTTCATTGTCTTGGTGGCGGTTTCCAGAGTGGTTTTGAGCTTGCTCGCAATAGCCGGATCGGCGGGTGTTCCCGCTGTGGCACTACCTGCAGTCATCAACCCTGCGCACAACAGTGCGGCTCTGCACAGTGCAATTCTTAGTACTTGGAAATTCATTCTAAATCCTCTGGAAATGGCTGCCGATGGGCACTTATTGAATTATCTTCGAGCTATTGGAGCGATAGACGGCCCAATAGTTCCTTATCCCCGCGGATGGTGCTCCGCATGGAGTTCCTGCATCCTTTGCTTGGCAACGTGGGTATAGATCTGGGTCGTGGTCAAATCACTGTGACCCAACAACATCTGCACCACTCTGAGGTCAGCCCCGTGATTCAGCAAGTGTGTAGCAAAAGCATGTCGCAAAGTGTGCGGAGACAAGTCCTTTTTTATCGCCGCGCGTTCTGCATAGATTTTAATACGATACCAGAAGGTCTGGCGAGTCATTTGTGTTCCTCGGCGGCTGGGAAACAACACGTCACTGGGAAGGCCTTTGAGCAATTCAGACCTTGGACCTGCCATATAACGTTTAAGCCACATCAGAGCCTCCTCCCCCATCGGCACCAATCGCTCTTTACTTCCTTTCCCGAAAACCCGCACAACACCTTGATTAAGGCTGACTTGCACAACCTGCATACTGGTTAGCTCGGTGACGCGGAGTCCACACGCATAGAGCATTTCCAGCATGGTGCGATCCCTGAACTCCAGCGCAATATCGACATCCGGCGCTTTCAGCAATCGCTCTACGTCCCTCTCGGAGAGTGACTTTGGTAACGGTCTTCCGAGTTTAGGGCTGTCGACATCCAAGGTCGGATCGACAGTCAGCCTTCCCTCTCGCAACGAGTACTTGTAAAAACCCCTGGCACAAGACATAAACCTTGCGGTGGAACGCTGAGACTGGCCATTTCGCAGACACTCACCAAGATAGGCTTGAAGATCTCCGCGATCTGCTCTCAATACACTCTTGCCCCGCTCTTTTGACAACCAGATATCGTAGTGACGTAAATCACTGCGATAAGACGACAAAGTATTCTCACTGAGGCCCTTTTCCATCCACATGGCGTCAATGTAGCGTTCGATTTCCGGGTGGTCAGTAGTGCTTTGAGACATGGGTAGACATTACCACATGTGACAGAGTTTTAATGCCAGCAGACAATGGCTGGTTGAGAAAAATGAGATTGGGAAGAGCGGAAAAAAGCCCGCGCTCTATTGAGCGCGGGCTTGTGACAACACGTCTTTCTTCAGCTAGTTGACACGCATCATGTCGCTGTAAGACGCAATTCAGACCTGTTGGTCTAAGCTTTCTTCTTCCGGCTCAGACCAAGCCCGGCAAGACCTAAGCCAAGCAAAAGAACAGTCCCCGGTGTTGGTACTGGGTTTCCTCCACAGATATCGACCTGCGGGTTACAGGACGTGTCGTTGAGTACAATGCTGTCTGTATGAGTTCGTAGACCCGATGCGTTCAGATTAACCGTTTGCAAAACAGCGCCTGACGCATCAAGAAGGTCAATGACATAAAAGTCTCGCTGGGAACAGCAATCGACTCGGCCAAAAATCTCCAGAGAATCCAACTCAGTGGGTGCAGCTAGAATGATCGTCAACATTTCGCCCATCGAATTCGTATCAGAATGGAAGATGCCAGCCATTCCACTACAATTAAAACCAACACACTGGCCGAAATTGTTGCCGTTTATTGCTTGATCGGCGAAGCCACTAAAGCCAACTCCCGTGTGCATCGTGGTGGCACCCGCCAGCAGTGATGCTACATCTGTACCGGAACCTGTTGCGAAGGCATTAACTTCAGCAACCTGTAACCAGCCATCGGCCGATGCAACAAAATCATGCTGGATCTCGATAGAGCTGACGCCGACAAGGCCGGCAGATGTCTGCGACGCCATGGCAAGCATTAGTGTACCTATTAGGGCAGATGCCAGTTTGACTGGATGTAGTGACTTACTCTTCATGTTCTAGAACCCTTTTCTGATAGTGGTGCATATGATGATGTTCTTGTGCTGCAGTTCATCACCTAAAGCGCTTAAATCGTTGATTATTTTTCAAATCGCTACGAAACTACCAAAGATATAGCAAAAACCATGCCAGCCAATAAAATCAATGACTTACGATAGACTCAAGCAACAAATGTAAACAATGCTGACAAGACATAGAGGGTTCTAGGGGGTGTTTTATTAGGGAGTATTGCGAAGGAGCGCGCAACGACCAAGCTATTGCTTTGCCAGACCCCAGAAACAAAAAAGCGACCACTTGGGTCGCTTTTTCAATACAGCAGTGTAGAAATTAACGAGACAACTTTTCCTTAATTCGTGCAGCTCGACCACTGAGTTCACGAAGATAGTACAACTTCGCCTGACGAACATCGCCGCGTCGTTTAACACTGAGGCTATCTACCACGTGGCTGTAAGTCTGGAATGTACGTTCAACACCTACACCGTGTGAAATCTTGCGAACCGTGAAGGCAGAGTTCAAACCGCGATTGCGCTTACCGATTACAACGCCTTCAAAAGCCTGGAGACGCTCGCGAGTGCCTTCCTTAACTTTAACCTGGACGACTACGGTATCGCCGGGAGCGAACTCGGGGAGTTCTTTTTGCATCTGCTCAGCGTTTAGCTCAGAGATAAGTTTGTTAGTGTTCATGGTGCACTCCTATGTTTATCCAATCTAGCTTCACAGCTAGCGGTATAATGATACTTCCCGTTCGCGAATATACTCCGCTAACAAATTCTGTTCTTCGGGTGACATCACCCTGCCCTCTAACAAATCTGGCCTGCGCTCATGCGTTCTGCCCAGTGCCTGCTTGAGGCGCCAGCGGCGAATCTTTTCATGATCACCGCTTAACAACACTTCTGGCACCGCAGTGCCGTTAAATTCTTCTGGCCGCGTGTAGTGCGGACAGTCCAACAAGTCATCTGCATAGGAATCCTCCCGGGCTGATAACTCGTGACCCAACGCCCCGGGTAACTGTCGGGTAACCGCGTCTATCACGACCATCGCGGCGAGTTCACCGCCGCTTAAAACATAATCACCGATGGAGAGTTCCTCATCCACTTCGGCTTCGATCAGGCGCTCATCTACCCCTTCATATCGACCCGCGACTAGCACCAGAGATTTTTCACTGGCCAACTCAAGCGCTTTGGCATGGTTGAACCTGACTCCCTGGGGGGAGAGGTAGATAACTTTGGCCTCTTCTCCTACCGCGTTCTTCGCAGAGACTATCGCCTCTTGCAACGTATCTATCTTCATCAACATACCTGGGCCGCCGCCATAAGGTCTGTCGTCTACCGTGCGATGTTTATCCACGGCGAAATCTCTGGGATTGGCGTGCGTAAAAGTCACCAAACCTTGCTTAACTGCCCTGCCCGTAATCCCGTAATCGGCAATGGCGCTAAACATTTCGGGAAATAGGCTCACTAGTGCTAGGTGCATTGCGCCCTTCCCTTAAATCTCAACTAAATACTCTTTCAGCTCTAATCTTCAAACTTCGAGGAACCAATCTACCTCGATCAACCCCTCTTTCAAATCCACCTGAGTAATCACATCATCCGGTAGATAGGGGATTAGTCTCTCCTGCTCATCGATGCTGCCATCGCAGGCTTTCACTACTAATACATCGTTTGCGCCGGTATCTATCAGATAGTCGACAGTGCCCAGCAACACTCGTTCTTCATTGACGCTTAGGTCGAGGCACCAGACCTGTAACCCCTGCAGTTCTCGCCAATAAAAATCCCCATCGTCAAGAGGAGGTAGTTGCGCCGTGCTAACGACGATCTCGAGACTTTTATAGGTCTCGGCCAGATTGCGATCATCGACACCTTTAATGTGCGCCACCAAGCCCTTTCCCTGCCGCCTGATCGAATCGAACTCCACCGCTTCCAAGCCCGACCTGCGCTTTAGCTTGAACTGGTCGTAAGCCAGCAAATTTTCCGCTGGCTCGGTGAACGAGTGAATTTTTATCCAGCCCTTAATCCCGTAACAACCGCTGATGCGACCAATTACGAGCAAATCGGACTGCGACTCACTCATGCGCCACGCAACTTAGGCTACGGCTGGTGCCGCCGCTGCGTCTTTAACCAACTTGGCCACTCGCTCAGACAACTGTGCACCTTTGCTCTGCCAAAATTCGATGCGGTCGTTGTCAATGCGCAGACGCTCTTCCTGGCCACGGGCGACAGGATTGAAGAACCCCACACGCTCAATAAAGCGACCATCGCGCGCATTGCGGCTATCGGTAACGGTAAAGTGATAAAATGGGCGTTTTTTAGATCCACCACGAGAAAGACGAATTGTTACCATTTTCTGTAAATTCCTAAAAATTAGCTGGGAAATGAAGCGTTGTGCAACGTCACCCACGACAAAATCCGACACCTAGGCCGGAAAGGTGGCGTATCATACGTAAAAAAGCGGTCGGTTTAAACCCTGCAACCGAATTTATTTATAAAATTCCGAGACTTGGGTTAGTTATGCTGGCGCGCGCTATTTAGCGAAATGGCATACCGCCGCCGGGTCCGCCACCACCGGGAGGCATCATCCCTCCCAAACCGCGCATCATCTTCTCCATGCCTCCACCTTTCATCTTTTTCATCATCTTTTGCATCTGCTTGTGCTGCTTCAGCAATCGATTCAGATCTTGCACCTGAGTGCCAGATCCCATGGTGATTCTGCGCTTGCGTGAGCCGACGATAATCTCAGGATTGCGGCGCTCTTTTGGTGTCATCGAGTCGATCATGACCTCCATACGGGCGAACATTTTCATGTCCAGGTTCTGCTGGGCCATATTCGCCATGTTGCCCATACCAGGTAGCTTATCCAACATTCCGGCGATGCCACCCATATTGTTCATTTGTTGCAGCTGATCACGGAAGTCTTCCAGGTCAAATTTCTTGCCTTTTTTGACTTTGCGCGCCAGCTTCTCGGCCTTGGCCTTGTCGACTTTTTGTTCGGCCTCTTCTATAAGCGATAGCACATCGCCCATTCCCAGGATTCGAGAGGCGAGTCGATCGGGATGAAAAGGATCCAGTGCGGTGGTTTTTTCACCCACACCCAGAAACTTGATGGGCTTACCTGTCACCGATCGAACCGAGAGTGCGGCACCACCGCGGGTATCTGCATCGACTTTGGTTAGGATGACACCGGTCAGTGGCAGTGTCTCGCCGAAAGCTTTCGCGGTGTTTGCCGCATCCTGCCCAGTCATGGCATCAACCACAAACAGGGTTTCAACGGGATTGACGGCGGTATGTAGGTCGGCAATTTCGGCCATCATATCCTGATCAACCGCCAGGCGACCTGCGGTATCGATAATCAGCACATCGCTGAAGCGAATCTTTGCATGGGCAATGGCCGCCGCAGCGATATCTTTTGGTTTCTGACTGATGTCGCTGGGGAAAAAATCCGCACCCACTTCATCGGCGAGTGTTTCCAATTGCTTGATAGCAGCGGGACGATAAACGTCGGCGCTGACCACCGTCACTGATTTCTTCTCGCGCTCCTTCAAATAGCGAGCTAACTTCGCAACGGAAGTGGTTTTACCGGCGCCCTGTAGACCGGCGACCAAAACTATCGCGGGCGGCTGACTAGCGAGATCTAAAGCCTCATTGGAATTGCCCATTACCGCTTCTAGCTCGGCCTGAACAATTTTCAGAAATACCTGACCGGGACTCAGGCTTTTCATCACCTCTTGTCCCAAGGCACGCTGTTTGACGGACTCCACGAAATCTTTCACCACCGGCAATGCAACATCCGCTTCAAGCAGTGCCATACGCACTTCGCGCAAGGTTTCCTGAATATTGTCTTCGGTGAGTTTTGCCTTGCCGGTAATACTGCGAAGGCTGGCCGACAGGCGGTCACTGAGGCTTTCGAACATAGTGGTCTCTCTACAAACTTTTGATTATTCGGGTGTGTACATTCATCCGCCAGCGAACTTTCAGTCGCCAGGTGCGACCCGCACTATTGCACTAAGCCGGACAAATCGGTACAAAGGTGCGAAGTATACGCCAGCTGAGCCCAAGCCCGAAACCCATGCCTGCCACAATCCTCGCACTGATCGCCGCTACGCTCTATTTGACGGCAACAGCACTGCAGATACTGCATATATCCCAGCAGCGGCGGCAAATAGATATCAAAGTGACTGTGCTGGGAGTACTCGCCCTGGGTGCTCACGCCTGGCTGGCGTGGAAAAACCTGTTCGTTGCCGGCTCTTTGGATCTGGGGTTTTACAAAGTCTCAGCGCTGATTTTTTTGGTTATCAATGTGGTATGCGTTCTCAGTCTTCTTCGACGCCCACTGCAAAACCTGTTGGTTGCCCTATTCCCAATGTCAGCTGTTTCGGTATTGATTTCCACTTTTAGTGCGTCTGTGGCCACACCAATCTCTGGAGTTTCAGGTGGCATTCTCCTCCACATAGGCAGCTCCATCTTCGCCTATGCCATGCTGACACTGGCGGCCATTCAAGCAGCCCTTGTCGCAGTCCAGGACCGACACCTGAAACGAAAGCAAACTCGCGGCCTGGTTCAGGTGCTGCCCCCACTGCAACTGATGGAAACGATGCTGTTTGAGCTGATTTGGGCGGGAGTGATTTTGCTTAGTGTGTCTATCGTCTCGGGTTTTTTGTTTGTCGACGATTTCTTTGCTCAATCCCTGGTGCACAAAACCGTATTAGCCATCGTTGCCTGGGTGCTGTTTTCTATTCTTTTGTGGGGCCGTTATCAGCTGGGGTGGCGCAGCCAAACCGCCGTGCGTTTCACCCTGACTGGATTCGCTCTGCTAATGCTGGCCTATTTTGGCTCCAAGATGGTCCTCGAGCTGGTTTTACAGCGCGTCTAAAGCACCGAAGATGGCCAAATTTCACTTCTGCTGTGGGCTTGCTCCCGGAGGGGTTTTTCTTCAAGATACGCTCTCTTAATCGGCATAGAGTTAACACCTGATTTGAACGAAGCACCGCTGGGTCTTTTATTCTCAGTTTTGGTAGCACTCATCCTGTTGTCCGGATTCTTTTCCAGCTCGGAAACCGGCATGATGACCCTCAACCGCTATCGACTGAAGCATCTGTCGAAAAACAATCATCGAGGCGCAAGGCGAGCAAGCCGCTTGCTGGAGCGACCAGACCGGCTTATTGGTCTTATCCTGATCGGCAACAATCTTGTAAACGTTCTCGCGGCTGCTATTGCTACCGTGATTGCCATTCGACTTTGGGGTGACGCCGGAATATTCATCGCATCATTGGCCCTGACAATGGTGCTACTTGTCTTCGCTGAAATCACCCCTAAGACCATCGCCGCCCTATACCCGGAACGTGTCGCCTTTCCAGCCAGTTGGATTTTGCTGCCACTGATGAAAGTTCTCTATCCTGTTGTGTGGATGGTCAACACGGTAACCAATGCACTGCTGGGTCTTTTTGGGATCGATCCTTCAAGCCGCAATGACGAGCACGTTTCCAGCGACGAGTTGCGCACTATTGTCACCGACGCCGGCCAGCTAATACCTACACGCCACCGGGCAATGCTCCTGAATATTCTGGATCTTGAACAGGTCTCCGTCGATGACATCATGGTGCCTCGCAACGAAGTTTATGGTATCGACCTGGCGGATACTGACGAAGAAATAATGCGCCGCCTACAGGGCAGTTCACACACCCGTCTGCCGGTATGGCACGAAGACGTCAACAATATCAGTGGTGTGTTACACATGCGTAACCTAAGCCGAATACTGGAAAAAAGTGGCCTGGATCGCAGCGCCCTGGAACGCGAAATGGAGCAGCCCTACTTCATTCCTGAGAGTACGCCGCTTCACACTCAGCTGCTTAATTTTCAGCAAAAGAAACACCGACTCGCCGTGGTGGTCGATGAGTACGGCGAGGTCATGGGCTTGGTGGCACTCGAAGATATTCTGGAAGAAATCGTCGGTGAATTTACCTCGAACCTCGCAGAAAGTGTCGGCAACGTTTTCCCCCAAAGGGATGGCAGCTTTATTATCAGCGGCACCGCAACCGTCCGCGAAGTTAACAAATCTCTGCAGTGGGATTTGCCGACCGACGGGCCAAAGACTCTTAGCGGGCTTATACTGGAGTATCTGGAGTCATTTCCAGACGCGAACGTCGGGCTGGCGATAGGAAATTATCAGCTGGAGGTTTTGGAGCTGCACAGCAACGTAGTCCAAGCAGTACGCGGCCGGGTGAAAGCCGCCGCTGCAACTATTTCAGAAATATAAGATTCGAGTCTCTCAGCCGAACCTTGGCATTTTCAATAATCTGTCTTTTTTCATCACCACTGGCCATAAACCAATCAGTGATTTCAGTACCGGTACGAAAACAACCCTGACAGACATCCTGATCATCCAAAACGCAAATCGAAACGCAGGGTGATTTAGGTTCATTTTCAGTCACGGCTGCTCCTTTAGTTCCTTTGCAAAGTGCTTGCCATTGGCCACGTAATGCTCTGCATTGATCGCCAGCACGGATCTCTCCTCTTCCGTCAAGGTTTTCTTGATCTTGCCTGGCGAACCTAAAACCATACTGCCATCGGGGACTTCCATGCCCTCGGTGACCAGGGCATTGGCACCGATCAGGCAGCCCTTACCGACTATAGCTCCGTTTAATACCACGGCATTGATTCCCACTAAAGACCCGTCGCCGATGCTGCAGCCATGAATCATTGCATTGTGTCCGACCGTGACGTTTTCACCGATGACAGCTGGAAACCCTTGATCTGCATGTACCACTGCACCATCTTGAATATTACTATTGGCGCCGATTTCAATACGTTCGGCGTCCCCTCGCAGCACACAACTGAACCAAACACTGGCACTATCGTGTAAGGTTACGTCGCCGATAACGGCTGCATTGGGTGCGATAAAGTGCCCCTGACCAAGCAAAGTTACCGTTTTATCTCCAAGGCTATATTTCATGGTTGTTCCTTCCAGTCACGTTTAAGATCCAGCCCGGCATCGAGGGCAACATTTGCCAGTAAAGCAAGAATGCCAGCAGTTACGCCCCACACTTCATCTTCGCCTACTTTAAAGTGTGGAACCATTCGCGTGTAGCCGCCATCTGTCATACGCCTAAGCCAGTAGTACCGCTTATCGGCAAAGTGTTCCAAAGGCGGCGAGAACACACTGTCGAACTCGCCCGGATCAACAACCCACTCGAGTCCGGCCGGCACTTTAGCAATACAGGGGTGAACTTCAAAGCCCGTTCTGGTCCGCAGCGCTTCCATTTGCCCAAGAGGCGTCACCCACTCTGCACGAATACCTACTTCCTCCCAAGCTTCGCGCATCGCAGTAGACCAGTGTGTTTCGTCTTCGAGTTCGCGTTTGCCGCCCGGGAATGCAATTTCCCCTGGGTGCATGCGCAGATGCTGCGCGCGTCTTCCGAGCAATACACGAGGAGATGATTCGTCGCTCAATGCGACGAGCACAGCGGCCTGCGCACCACTGCCCTCCCAGGGAGTCATGACAGGAGTCATTCGATGGGCAAGATTTTCGAAGGCCTTCAATCAAACGCCTCTTTCCTGGGTCTGATAAAAGTTCTCCGCAAAGGAGTCGAGTTGCGCGGTCGCTACCGCATCGCGAATTCCGGCTATATGATTTTGATAAAAATGCAGGTTGTGGATGGTATTGAGCTGGGAACCGAGAATTTCATTGCACTTGTCCAGATGATGCAGATAAGCGCGACTAAAGTTTTGGCAGGTATAGCAATCGCATTCCTCATCCAGAGCAAGGGTACTGGTTTTGTGTCGGGAATTGCGAAGTTTAAGCACACCACGTGAGGTGAATATGTGGCCGTTACGAGCATTGCGCGTGGGCATGACGCAGTCGAACATATCAATCCCGCGGCGAACGCCCTCGAGTAAATCGGCAGGTGTACCGACGCCCATCAGATACCGAGGTTTGTCCGCGGGTAAAACCGGCTGCATAGCATCCAGTACTTTAATCATTTCTTCTTTGGGTTCGCCTACGGACAACCCCCCAATAGCATAGCCATCAAACCCAATGTCGGAAAGGCCAGTCAGAGATTCGCGGCGAAGGTCTGCATACATTCCACCCTGAACTATGCCAAACAAGGCAGCGGTACTATCGCCATGAGCCGTTTTGCTTCTTGCCGCCCAACGCAGCGATAGCTCCATCGAGTCACGCGCTTCCTGTTCCGTCGCCGGAAACGGCGTGCACTCGTCAAAAATCATCACGATGTCCGAACCCAGACTGCGCTGGATCGCCATGGACTTTTCGGGGTCTAGGAACACCTTGGAGCCATCGACTGGCGAGCGAAATTTCACGCCCTCTTCGGATATTTTTCGCATATCACCCAGGCTGAAGACCTGAAAACCACCCGAATCTGTAAGTATCGGCCCCGACCAGTTCATGAAATCATGCAAGTCGCCATGCTGTTCGATGATGTCGGTGCCAGGCCGCAACCAGAGGTGGAAAGTATTTCCCAAAAGAATCTGCGCACCGGTGGCGTGAATGTCCCGTGGCAGCATTCCCTTAACCGTGCCATAAGTACCCACGGGCATGAACGCCGGGGTTTCTACCACGCCTCTGGGAAAAGTGAGTTTGCCGCGTCGAGCGTTGCCGTCCTCGGCAGATTTTTCAAACTGCATACGACACTCGCGGCTCATTCTGTGCCCTCTGATCTGACCGCAGGCGTGGCACAGTCTGCAGGTGTAATAAACATGGCATCACCATAACTGAAAAATCGGTATCGCTCATCAATTGCGCTGCGATAGGCACGCAGGATGTTTTCACGTCCGGCAAACGCACTCACCAACATCAGCAGCGTAGACTCGGGCAAGTGAAAATTAGTGACCAGTGCATCGACACTGTGGAACTGATATCCCGGATAAATAAAAATATCCGTGTCGCCGAAAAATGGCTGGATCTCGCCCGTCGCAACGCTGGCCGATTCTAAAGACCTCACAGCAGTGGTCCCTACCGCCACAACACGACCTCCCAGAGCTCTTGTGTTCCGAACTGCGTCACAGACAGATTCATCGACTTCCACGTATTCTGAGTGCATCACATGATCCTGAATATTGTCCGCTCGCACTGGTTGGAAGGTTCCCGCGCCCACATGCAAGGTGACTTCTGCACGGTGAATACCCAGCGCGTCGCATTGTGCAATTAGCTGCTCAGTGAAGTGCAGTCCGGCGGTCGGCGCGGCAACGGCTCCATCTTTGCTGCCATATACCGTCTGATAGCGCTGCTGGTCCTCCAGCTCATCTTTTCTTTCGATGTAAGGTGGCAATGGCATATGGCCGATCTCGCTCAGGATTTCCGATAACGGCGGGCCGCTTTCGCTGGAAAGACAAAAGAGAGCATCCTCTCTTCCAGTGACATCCAGACTAATAGCGCCGGGGGTCGCTCCCTCAGTGGCGCTCAACAAAATCCTCGATCCCGGCTTGGGAGATTTACTGCTGCGAATATGGGCCAAGGCTGTGTGAGTACCCGTAAGCCGTTCAATCAGAATTTCCAGCTTCCCGCCAGTTTGTTTTTGACCCCATAACCTCGCGGGAATGACTCGGGTGTTGTTGAACACCAAAAGATCGTTGGGGTGGAGAAACTGGAGCAGATCGCTAAATTGATGGTGACTAATAGCCCCGAGACCATCACCGCCAGCACCCTCGCAAGCACCTTCCAGTTTCAGCAAACGACTAGCGCTGCGCTCTGCAAGCGGCCGCTGGGCAATCAATTCTTTGGGAAGTTGGTAGGTAAAGTCTGAACGCTTCATAGCTTAATAACTAAATCGCCGCAATCCTTAGACAAAAAAGCCGGCGCGAAGCCGGCTTCGAACGACTGGAAGCCGGGTCTACTCAGCCTTTTCCTCAGCTGCAGCTTCTTCCTCGGCAGGTGCTTCTTCCGCTGGCGTTTCCTCAGCTGCAACCTCTTCTTCGGCTGCCTCTTCCGCGGGAGCTTCCTCAGCAGGTGCTGCAGGTACCGCCGCCTTTATCAAGCCTTCTTCGACCAGTATGCGGACTTTCTCGTCGCCATTAACCGGGTTTTTACTGGCGTCTTTAACGGCATAGCGGTTATCGCTGCGCTGTAAAATAGTGTATTCATCTGTCTTTTTTACCAACTTCATGGCCATGCTCTTTTCTCCCGAGATACTCAGATTGTATGCCACGCTACTGGTGGCCCAAAAGTAAAGTGATAGCTCGCGCTTCAACTGGCGCGAAGTGTACAACCAATTTACGCCTAGGTTAAGGAAAACATTGAACTTTGACTGCGGGTTGCTATAATCCTGCGCTCTCCAAATCGGGGATCTGTAAATACAGAGACTTCGATAGTTCCCTCCCTGCCGGAGTGGTGAAATTGGTAGACACGCCGGATTCAAAATCCGGTGCTAGCGATAGCGTGCCGGTTCAAGTCCGGCCTCCGGTACCATTATTTTCTGCAATTTTAAGAATACCGAGCGCGGGTCGCCCCAAAATGGTTTTACTTGGCAAAAGCTGACGCCGTGTGCCGATTCTTCGTGATATCGTTTATGCTTAACTAAAAAAATAGCCCCATGGAGATGCCTTCGGCTCTCCCAAAGTTTTTACAGGTTTCCCATGATTAGAGTCGCAACGGCAAGCGATGCATCCGCGATAGCCGACATCTACAATCACTACATCCTAAACACTCTGGTCTCTCTCGAGGAAAAACAGATAGACGCCCTCAATATTGAAGGGCGTATGGCAGAGATTGAGGCCATAGATCTTCCCTATTTGATTGCAGAAACGGAGAACGGAATTGTCGGGTATGCCTATGCGGGTAAATGGAACGGTCGATGTGCTTACAAACACACCTCAGAAGTCACGATTTATCTAGCTCGCCAGGCGATTGGTCAGGGTATTGGAACAGCATTGTATAAACAGCTGTTTGACGAATTGCGCCAACGCAATTATCACGCTGTGATCGCGGGCATATCTCTACCAAACGCAGGCAGTGTAAGTTTGCATGAGAAATTCGGCATGGAAAAGGTCGCGCACTTCAAAGAGGTAGGATTCAAGTTTGGGGAGTGGGTAGATGTTGGCTACTGGCAGGGAATGCTCTAAAAACAGTTCGAAACTCCGGCTTTTTTAAACATAGACGACTGCCCCACCGTCAACACGAATGTTTTGTCCGTTGATATATCCCGCCTGTTCTGAACACAAAAAAACCACCAGGTCCGCCACTTCCTCGCGTGTTGC
>JBGCGJ010000029.1:0-82510 GCA_045110675.1 Halioglobus sp.
CCTTCGGGCCATGTTGAAGGATATATCACGCTTAGATGGATTGGCGCAGAAAACTACCCCATACCCGAATGCGAGCAGATGAGGCGGGAGGCCCTGGATAGCTATTTACCCGCCGGTATGAAAACCATTGAAACGGCTGCAAGACGTGAACAAGTGGCTGCCCGCAGACGTGGCGTTATCAAACGCTTCGGCTACTAGATCATTTCGGAGATACCAGCTTGTGCCAAAAATAGTTGACCACAATGCCAGGCGAGATGAAATTAGTGCGGTTGCGGTATCGCTGATAGCAGAAGGGGGAATGGAGGCTGCGACGATACGCGAAATTGCTCAGGCCAGCGGCTACTCGAAGGGCGTTGTAGAGCATTACTTTGACGGTAAAGAGGAACTGATCAGTGGGGCATTGAAGTGGATTAACGTACGCTATGAGCAGCGTGTCAGGCGGGCGACAGAAGGTCTGAATGGCCTTAAAGCGTTACTCAAGCGACTGCAGGCGACCTGTCCCATTGATAAATCCTCGCGTGATGAGTGGAAGGTACGTCTTGTTTTCTGGAGCATGGCGGCCGTTCAGGAAGACCTGTGCAAGGCACAGGAGAAGCGTTTTGAATTGGCCGCCAATGCCTTTGAGGAAGACCTGCTGATCGCTCTTGAAGTGGGCGATTTGACATCCCGCCGATCCGCCGCTGAACTGGCTCGCCAATTATTGACTCAGGTTGCCGGGATGAGCGTCATTGCCCTCCACAGTCGCAGCGTTTACACACGAAAATTTATTCACAATGAAATTGAATCGATGATCGGGCAACTCAGTGATGCATAGCTGCAGAAGCATGGTAGTGGGAGGATAGAATGAGCGAGCGTACGAAGCCGCTGTGGAGCGCGCCGACGCACCCCGAATGGCTGTCGAAGATAAACACAGAGGGCAATTGTTTTGATCTGCCGGCCGTAGTGCCTCTTGACGAAGCCTCGCTATTGGATCACGCCTGTAGAAGCTCCGGGCTGGATGATTTTGGAGACGATCTCTGGCGCGAGCCGTTTGGTGTGTTGTGTCGAGCTTTAGAAAGCGAAGCGCAACTAACCCTGATGGGTAGATTGATGGCGCGCAACGATATCCTTTTATGGTTGAACACTCGGTTGACCGTAACCGACGTGCTCAAGCAAAACCCATCGATTCTCGACGAAGAAATAGTCGCACCAATGGTGATTGTGGGACTGCCGCGCTCCGGCACCTCGATATTGTTCGAGCTACTCGCACAAGATCCCGATGCTGGGGTGCCCTTGACCTGGGAGGCTATGTTTCCTTGTCCGCCTCCGGAAAAATCTACCTACAGCGATGATCCTCGAATTGCGAAAGCTCACCAGATTGCGACACAGTGGAACAGGGTTGTGCCGGAGTTTGCCACCATGCATGAAATGGGCGGGCTGATTCCGGCTGAGTGTGGACATCTTATGGTGGGCAGTTTTATCAGCGACCAGATCGCCGCGCTCCATCAAATCCCCAGTTACAGTAGCTGGTGTGCCCAGGCTGATTACCTGCCGGTCTACGAATACCACCGAACGCTGCTGAAAATTCTACAATGGAAAAACCCAAGGAGACGCTGGCTGCTCAAGGCCCCGGAACACCAAGTACATATGGAAACACTTCTGGATGTCTATCCGGATGTTCGTGTTGTACAAACCCACCGGGATCCAGTCAAGTGCATGGCTTCTACTACCAGCTTGATGGGCGCTCTGTATTACATGCGCAGTGATCAGCCCTTCAACGCGGAGATGTTTGAAGATATTGTAGTGGGGGAGGCGACCGCTGCCCGTCTGGAAAAAGTGATTGAACAAAGAGAAGCCGGAGTGATTCCCGCTGCCAGCATTGTTGATTCGCTGTATCAGGATCTAATGGATCATCCGATGTCCAGCATAGAAACGATCTATCAGCACTTTGGTATGACCTTGTCTGATACGGCGCGGAGCGCGATGCTGAGGTATCTCGACACCAAACCTAAGGGGAAGTTTGGCAAGCACAGGTATGAAGTGGACGAAACCCGCTACGCTGATCGAGAGTTGTTTCGCCGCTACCAGGATCTATACGGTGTTCCGGCGGAGAGCTAAAAACTCGCCTCAGTGTTAAGTGGGCAGTAGATTCCTCCAGGGGCTTCGATCAGGGTTGCGCAGCGGTTGCAATGTATGCAGCCGTTTTTGTATTTCCTGCCTTGCTGCGCAACGTTGTTGACGTAATTGGGATCTTTAATCAGTGGTCGACCGAGCTGTACAAAGTCGAAGCCTTCCTTCATCACCTGCTCCAGGCTCTCGACCTCTGTGCAACCGCCGATGTAAATCATCTGGCAATTCACTCGGTCGCGAATCTGCTTGGCGTCTTCCAGAAAATAGTTCTCGTAATAGGGATAGTCGCGGAACATTTTACTGCCAATGATCTTTAGGCCCAATTTCGCTATGGGGTTGCTCTGCTGCTCTATCATTCCCGTTGCGAGGCTGTCGCCGCGAAAATAGACCATAGGATTAAAAGAGCTTGTCCCGCCCGAGCAGATCAAGCCATCGATGCCGCCGGCGTCAAACATCCCGGCGATCTCTACTGCCTCGGGCAAATGAACACCGTTCTTTACCCCATCTGTCATGTTGATTTTACCAATGACGGCGAAGTCATCACCCACAGCATTCTTTACTGCTTCAAGAACACGCAGGGGCAGCCGCATACGGTTCTCCAGTTTCCCGCCGTACTCGTCTGTGCGTTTGTTCGTCTTGGGGCTGATAAATTGGCTGAGTCCGTAGCCGTGGCCAAAATGAATTTCAGCCGCGTCGAAGCCGACGTTCTTCATAAATAGGGCCGCCTCGGAGTATGTTTGGACCAGAAAATCGATGTCCCGCACCTTCATCGCGCCCGCAAAAGGTATACCCGATGGCGCGCCGAGCATGTTAAAGGCTCGAGAGGGTCCGAGGGGTCTCTTAAGGCGCTGCATATTTCGCACCTTTGAGAAGTTGCCGCAGTGCGTCATCTGACCAGATACTTTTACATCCGGTGCGGCTTCTTTTAGTTCCTCGATTAAGCCAATTAGCGCAGGTCTTACGCCCTCGTGTAACCACATCATTTGGTCATTGATACGCCCGTCTGCTTCGGTAGCGCAGTAACCGATCGTGGTCATAGCAACACCACCCTTCACGATCTCTTTGTGGAATTTCTTCAGGTTTTCGCCGGGGACACCATCGGGGGACTTGCCCTCATAGGTTGCAGCTTTGATGATGCGGTTCTTCAGCTGAAGTGTACCCAGCTTGGCGGGAGAAAAAGCTCGATCAAGACGTTCGCGCATTAGGTACTAAACTCCGGTAGGTCGTTCTAGATAGTGCATAGCGTCTGTTTGGTAAACGTGGATACTAAGAAGAATCTCGCTTTAAGGATTAACGGGCATTGGCATGAGCAATGATTCGTTTGCATCCTTCATCGAATTTCTCGTCGGATTCTGTAAGCGCTATGCGTATCCAGTTATCCAGCGAACGACCGAATGAGGCTCCCGGCATTACACCCACACCTGCGCGATCGAGAAGATCCCAGGCATACTCTTCGCCATTCATACCGCTTGCAGAAACATCGATCATCGCAAACATTCCCGCCTCGGGTTGGTGAACTTTCAGTCGGGTGTTGGCGTGCAGTGCTGTTGCCAGCCGCTCGGCGCGTGTTGCAAATCGAACTCGCATTCCCGCAGCCACTGGAGACGGATTGGCGATAGCCAGCTCGGTGGCATCTGCCAGAAAAGGCTGACTTCCAAATAACATAGCTTCCGAAAGGGGCAGTAGGTGTTCGCAAAAAAGTTCAGGGGCGACACACCAGCCACTTCTGAATCCGGGAGCGGCGTGAGACTTGGATATAGAGCATACAACGATAGTTCGGTCCGCAAGATCGGGCTGGCTGAGAGGGGTGGCGAAGCTCGAACCTTCAAACACTAATTCCTCATACACCTCATCCACGATTAGCCACAAATCATGCTCGCGAGCCAGTGCGCCAATGTCGGCTATTTCTTCAGCACTTAATAATGCACCGGTAGGATTGTGAGGTGTATTGATCAGTATGGCGCTAGTATCCGGCGTTACCTGCTTTTCAATATCTGTCGCCTGGAGACGAAAACCATTTTCAGGGCGAAGAGCCACAGGGACAATGTTGGCGCCACTAGAAGCGACCACTCCTTCGTAGGTCGCGTACATGGGATCGCCGATCAGTATCTCGTCGCCGTCGCCGGCGACCGCTCTTATAGCAGCGTAAAGCGCTGTTTGGGTTCCGGGGAAGCAGAGAATTTGTTCTCTTGAGATCTTCCTGCCTGCCTGCGCGGAGTACTTTTTGGCGAGGGCGTCACGCAACGATGTTTCCCCTGGGCCTGGCGAGTAGTCCGTTCTGCCATTGCGCAAGCTGGTAATAGCAGCCTCGATAAGATAATCGGGCGTTGCTACGTCGGGTTCACCTATTGCCAGTTCAATAACATCAGCACCTTCGGCGACGAGCGCGCGGGCTTTTTTGTAGATTGCCCACTTGTCTCCTCCAAGCTGAGAAAGGCGTTTGATGGAGCTGCTATATCGCATAGGTTCTTCAATCCTTAAAGGACTTATCGAGCAAAACGAACTTCGAATTTTCGGGTTAGCAAGGTAGCACAACGGCAGCAGAGGGATCTCCTTTGAATAGCAATTGCCCTGCTTTGTACTCTAGCCTGAATAAATAGGCGCATTATCGTCTCCTTGGTTAACTATTGTCCAAAAAACAATTATATTCTCCTGTATTCGCTATATATGCCTGACATCGCCCGTATTATGATCATGGCCGTCACTAATTGTGTCTTGAGGCAAGTCAAGCACGCTTTTGAATGTAATCTATCTGGAAATTCCTGTGTCTGAAGTCAGTACAAATCCAATCAGCAAGTTTCTCAAGGCCACTTCCAAGATTGAGGAGAATGAGATCAGAGCCACGGTCAGTTCTTTTGTCTTTGTGATCGTCTTAATGTCTGCCTACTATATTCTCCGACCGGTGCGCGACGCCATGGCCAGCGATTGGACCGATGCTGAGGTCAGTTGGTTATGGACTATCAATTTTTTTATTAGCACCGCGGTAGTCGCCATCTATGGCTTTGCTGTTTCTCGGATTCGCTTTTCGTTGCTCGTCCCGGCTATGTACGGGATGTTCGCTTTGAGTTTCGTGATTTTTTACGTATCGGCGTCATCTTCTGCCGATAGAACACTTATCGACAAGTCCTTCTACGTTTGGGTCAGTGTGTTTAGCCTTTTTCATATCTCGGTATTTTGGAGTTTCATGTCTGATCTCTTTAACAAAGAGCAAGCGGGCAGACTCTTCAGTATTATTGCAGCCGGGGCGAGTGTTGGTGGCCTTATTGGTCCCGCCATTCCCTCTTTTTTCTCGGAGAGCCTTGGCACGGACAACCTCATGTTGATCGCGAGCATGATGCTGCTGATACCAATTCCGATTATATTTTATCTGCAGTCGTTAAAATCAACGGATCTGCACAACGAAGCCCTAAATACCAACGGCCCCGCAGCGGCTATCGGCGGCAGCTCGCTTGCAGGCTTTAAACTGTTTTTTACCAATCCGTATTTACTTGCGATTGGTTTGTTTATCTTTCTCTATACTGGCATCAGTTCATTTGTCTACTTTGAGTTAAAGAATTTGCTGGGCCATTTGACCCGGGCAGAACGGACAGCAGTTTGGGGGCAGATGGATTTGGCGGTCAATGTTTTGTCTATTGCCACGGGGCTGTTCGCTACAGGACGTCTAGTGGGCAAGTTTGGAATGCCCTTTACCATTGCACTGATTCCGGTATTAATTCTTCTTGGTCTGCTCATGATAGCAGCTTCGCCATTAGTGGCTGTTGTGATTGGTCTGCAAATTGTCCGACGGGCCGGCAACTACGCGGTGACCCGCCCCGCTCGAGAAATGCTGTTTACTCGCGTTGATCGAGAAACGCGCTTTAAGGCCAAACCCGTTATCGATATTGTCGCCTATCGAGGAGGGGATACGATTATGGCCTGGTTGTTCACCGGGCTGACGCAGGGGCTAGGTTTGGGCCTTGCGGCTGTTGCGGTAGTGGGAGCTGGGATAGCAGCTCTATGGGCCATCGTGGGTATCTACCTTGGTCGATGGTTTGAACGCGAAGAGCGAACGTCGGAGTGACTTGGCGTCGCTGCGGCAAGCAGTTGTAAACGATTCTCCTTAAAACGGTAACACCGAAACCGAAAGACCGAAAGCTTTCACCGAGGCTCTGCCTCCGCAATCAATCTATGTAACAAAGGGATATCAAAATGAATGTAGCTGTTCACAGCTTTAGAAAGACAGTTCGGGCCACTTTGTGTGGACTATCGATTTTACTTGGCTTCTGTTCCCTGGCGTTTGCTGAACACCAAGCCGGCCATCAAAGCTCTGAATCGAAGTACGTGGAGCTCAATCGAATTGGCGATCCTGCCGAGGTGCTCGAGGTAAAATCCGAGCCAGCGCGATCCCTGCAAAGTGGCGAAGTACGAGTGGCGGTATTAGCTGCACCGATTCATCCCGCCAATTTGCTCCAAATATCAGGTAACTATGGTACAGCTGCAGTCTTGCCTTCTACGCCGGGAGGCGAGGGAGTAGGTCGGGTGGTGGAAACTTCCGCTGAAGTCGCACATTTGGCGGTGGGCCAACTGGTACTGATAACCGGAGGTGGAACCTGGCGAGAAGAGATCGTTGCTCCTGCGGCTCGATTTATTCCACTCCCCGATTTGGGTTCCCCTAGTGATGAAGTTATCGAGCAGCTTTCCATGACGGCTGTGAATCCGCTGTCCGCCCTATTAATGCTTACCTCTTTCGTCGAGCTTGAGCCCGGTGATTGGGTTGCCCACAGCGCAGCGAACTCTGCGGTAGGCGGCTACATTATCCAGTTAGCAAAACAGCGCGGCATCAAGACCATTAATGTTGTTCGCCGAGAGGGACTGGCGGAAGATCTGAAATCCAAAGGTGCCGATGTCGTGCTGATCGACGGACCGGACCTGAGCGCGCAAATAGCCAGTGCCACCGGGGATAAGAAAGTATCCCTCGTAATCGATGCCGTTGGCGGCGAGACATTTTCTCGTTTGGCAGCGAGTCTGGCGCATGGCGGCACGGTGGTTTCTTACGGCGTGCTGTCAGGTCAGCCGGTAACCTTTAGTCCTGTGATGACCATTTTTAACGATGTTCGCATTCGTGGATTTTGGCTGTCGAAGTGGTTTGAACTCGCCAGCGCAGAAGAAAAGCAGGCGGCCTTTGGGCAAGTCATCCCCCTGATCGCCAGTGGCGCGCTAAAGGCCAATATCGATTCGCGTTATTCCATTGGTGAGATCAAACAGGCAGTGACGCGTGCGGCGCAGGGCGGTAGAACCGGCAAGGTGCTTCTTGTACCCAACCGCGACAGTCACTAACATAGCTCGTAAGGCAAAACGGTGGCGATCAAAGTGATTGCCACCGTTCGAATTGATTCATCGACGTTCCAGGAATTCTTTGCGTATAACTTGCGTATTACTGCTCGGCCTTTTAGCCACCGCTTGTGATCGTCACCTCGAGACTTCCGGGGGAGGGGGCGCCACCGAGTCGGTCGCATCATCGACGCCCAAGCCCAAGCCCAATGTGCTCGTTATCATGGTCGATGATTTGGGCTTCAACGACCTGGCAATCAATAACGACAATACCTCGATTCACACACCGAATCTCGATCAGCTGGCTCGCGAGGGCGTTCGATTTACCCGACACTATGCGACGGCAGTATGTTCTCCGGCTCGTGTGGCCTTATTAACCGCGCAGTACCCGGAGCGCAACGGCTTTTTACCCGATGGCAGAGGGATTTCTCCGGAAGTAGTTACCATGCCAGAGCAATTGCAGCGCGAAGGGTATACCACCTGGCACATTGGCAAATGGCATATTGGCGATTTACATCGTACTGCATGGCCAGATCACCAAGGATTCGACCACTGGTTTGGATTTCTGAATCAATGGCGTTTGGCCGGCAAGTATAAAAAAGGGCAGATAAAACTGAGCCGTCCGCGATATGAAAATCCCTGGCTGGAGGGGGATTCTGCGGAGGGAATGCACTATGAAGGTCACCTTGAAAATGTTCTGACAGATAAGGCTATTGAGGTTGTCACTAATCTTAGTACAGCCAGAGAACCCTGGTTTTTAAATCTTTGGTATTACGCTCCCCATACTCCTATTAGCCCTGCGGTTGAGTTTGCAAATCTCTATCCCGATAGCGACGCGGGTAGGTTCAGGGCATTGGTACATCAACTTGATCACAATATCGGCCGTGTTTTAAAGCACCTTGATACGCTGGGAGTTAGAAATAACACGATTGTTGCGGTAGTCAGTGACAATGGTGGGACAACTCGACAGATCGACAATAACGCGCCTTTTTATGGCGAGAAGGCCACGGTGCTTGAAGGTGGTTTGAGAACGCCGTTGATCATTGCCTGGCCGGGAGAGGATAATCGCAAAAAAGTATTTACCCAGACGATAACTACTATGGATGTTTTCCCGACGCTCCTGGAATCCATGGGAATTGAAGTCCCGACAGAAATCGATGGCGTGAGTTTTTACAACAGCATTCAGACTGGGGAGCCAGCGCCCACTCGGACGCTATTCTGGGAACATGCACTGAGTTACAGCGTTCTGTCTGCTGATGGTCGTTGGCGTTTGTATTCTCCGCCAACATTTCCCGGAACTCCTATTACGCCCAAACTGTATGACCTCCGAGCTGATCAGAGAGGTGAGCATGCCATGTCGACTTTCCCAGAGCCCGAAATGGCGGCTTTGCTCAAGGAACATCGAAGCTGGAGTGAAGATGTCCATTGGGTGAAAACACAATTTGTGGGCGATGAAAGTGGGAACGGTGTTCTCAGCGGGATGAGTCTGCAAAGAACACCTGGGTTTGGCGGATACACGTTTGCGATTGGTGTATCCGCAGATCGCGAGGGTGAGTTGGCCGTGCAAGACGATGTCTGGAGTTTGAAAAGAAACGCTAAAACGGTGACTGCAAATTTTGGTGATTTGGTTTTATCGGGTAGCTTGGGGGAGTCTAAAAGCTGTCACAGTATTGTTTTGAGCGGAGTTTTTTACCGCCACACGAGCGCCTATGCTGGACCGGACGGGATGACCCTCACCCTGTATATTGATGGTAAAAAGGCCCAATCTTCTGAACTGGCCACCTATCTGGTGGTGGACGACCCGACGGTGCCCACCGTCATTGGCAGTCCCAAATCACCCGAGCGCAGCGGGTTAATCTATCCGCCCATTGTTCTCAATACATCAATTGATACTTTCCCTGTGTGGTCGCTGGGCGCCGTAGATCAACGTGTCTGCAACCGAACGTAATATGCTGATATCCCAATCCCATCAATTTATATTTCTGGCAGTTCCCAAAACGGGCACCAGCAGTATCGAAAATGCGCTTAAACCCTATCGAGCGGCGATCACCTCAGATTTTAATAAGCATGCCACCTGTTCAAAACTGCAACGAGATTTACCCGCAGATATGTGGGCCGGTTACTTCAAGTTTGCCTTTGTCAGAAATCCCTATGATTTGATGCAGTCGTGGTATTTCTATCGGCAGCGAAAGGCGCTTGCCAATCCGCAGCACCCGCGCCACCACCTGTACACCGGTGACCTCAGCTTTGAAGAGTTTATTCAGGGCTTTGCCAAAAATGAGCTGATGCTGCGTCAGGTTGATTTTATTGCGCCACACGGCAAGGGCCTTCAGGTTGATACGGTCGGGAAGTTTGAGTCCCTGGATCGCGATTTCGCATCGATTTGCAGTGGTCTGAATCTATCGGTTGAACCATTGACCAAAGTCAGGTCCAGCAACAATAACGCCGATGCAAAAGGGCTTTGGTCACGTGCATCTCGAAAAGTTGTAAATGACTACTTTCTGGAAGACTTCTCTACGTTTGATTACGAAATAATAGAAGAATAGAGCATAGGGTGTAGGAAATTTTTAAACTGATCGCGCCGGAATTCCAGAGCCGACGCGACCGTTGAATATTTAATTCATCAGGCGTTATTCAAAACCTGGGATTTTTTCATCCACTATGTCCTCTAAAAGTGCACTGGATCTTGCACGTTCAAACGCATCTGTAATCCCCTTGTATCGGGTTTGAACAGCGTGTGAAAAATTTGGGTGAGTAACGATATAGAATTCGCCCTGCGATAGGGCCTCCACCACTCGTTTTCCGACCAGTTCGGGCGGTGCTCCTGCGTCGATAACCCCTTGCATCTTGTCACTCAGCGCGGACTCTAACTTCGACCCCTTGCTCGAATTCTCATCCGATTTAAACTGAGCTTGCTTGTTGCGTTGTGAGTGATTAATACGCGTTTTGACGAATCCCGGGCAGAGCACGGAAACGTGGATATTGTCGCCTTGCAGCTCTCCCTGCCAACATTCAGACATGGCCACGACGGCGGTTTTTGTGGCGGAATACGCGCCGGCCATTGGCAGTGGAGCCAGGCCCGCCATGGAGGCGACATTGATCAGCCAGCCACCTTCGCCGTGTTGTTTGATTAACGGGATAACTGTTTGTGCGCCAAACACAACCCCCATTAAGTTGACCTCTACTATCCAGCGCCAATCTTTCTCTGTCGAGGTATCAATCGGGCTAGGGGCGCCTCCCACTCCCGCGTTGTTGACCAGCATATGAATCTTGCCAAACCTGTCGGTTGCTTGCTGGGCAACTTCTCGCCACTGACTGCTATCGGCGACGTCCAATTTGACTGCCAATACTGGAATATCCAGCTGTTCCAAGCTTTCCTTGGCACTCTCCAATTGCTCTGCGTTGATGTCCGCTATGACAACATTCATCCCGTGGCCGCCGATCTCCTTTGCGATACTAAGACCAATTCCCTCCGCGCCACCGCTGATGATGGCAGTTTTACCTGCTAGTGATTTCATTGTGTATCTCATGTTTCGTGGAAGGTCAGACCTTAGCGGATTTCTTTTATGAATCCTACTGATTGAATCACTAGAGGCGTTCTTTTTTAGCCCCGTCTCCTGATTTGATTTAGTCGCCTTTGTACTGCTTCGTTAATGTCTGTGAACATTTTCTGAAAAAGCTACAATGTGTCCAAACACGATTTTCTTTCGGGCATATTTCATATCGGCTGCCCACAGCGAAATAGGGAGTTTCCTACATGGGTGATATGCGTACTGAATCTGATAGTTTTGGTCCACTTGAAGTTCCAGCGGACAGACTCTTTGGGGCGCAAACCGCGCGCTCTTTGATCAATTTTCCGATTGGAACAGAGACCCTGCCAGAGCCTTTGGTTCGTGCACTCGGCGTCGTCAAGCGTTGCGCTGCTATTGCCAACGCGCGTTTGGGCACTCTCGAAACGGAATTGTCCGCAGCCATCGCACAGGCGGCAGAGGAGGTGGCGGAGGGGAAGTTAAACGACCACTTCCCTCTTTCTGTATGGCAAACCGGTTCGGGTACACAGTCCAATATGAATGCGAACGAAGTGATATCCAATCGGGCAATCCAAATACTGGGTGGAGTGGTGGGTTCCAAAGATCCGGTTCACCCCAACGATCATGTCAATCGATCACAGTCATCCAATGATACGTTTCCCACCGCCATGCACATTGCAGCCGCAGAGGAAATCAGTCATGCGTTGTTGCCGGCCCTGCAGAGTTTGCGCAATGCTCTGAATGACAAGACCCAGGAATTTCAACACATTATTAAAATTGGTCGAACGCATTTACAAGATGCAACACCGCTCACCCTCGGCCAGGAATTTTCTGGATACACTGCTACGCTCGACAGTACGATTCGCCGCGTCACGCAGGTTTTACCGGCGCTGTATGAGTTGGCACAGGGTGGCACGGCGGTCGGTACCGGGCTCAACACCGTTACCGGCTTCGCTGAGACCTTTGCTGAGGAAGTAGCCTCTTATACACGGCTGCCCTTTACCACCGCGCCCAATAAGTTTGAGGCACTGGCGACCAAAGATGCTTTAGTCGAGGCTCATGGGGCTCTCAACAGTACCGCAGTCAGTCTGTTCAAGATCGCCAATGATATTCGTCTGCTGGGATCAGGGCCACGTTCAGGGCTGGGAGAGATCGCTCTGCCGGAAAATGAGCCTGGATCTTCTATCATGCCCGGCAAAGTGAATCCCACCCAATGCGAGGCCATGACCATGGTGTGCACTCAGGTTATGGGGAACAACACTACGATCTCCATGGCCGGTAGCCAAGGGCATTTCGAACTGAACGTGTTCAAGCCGGTGATAATCTACAATCTGTTGCAATCCGTTCGCTTGCTGTCCGATATGTGTACCAGCTTCACAGGAAAATGCGTGTTGGGTATCGTGGCTCGCGAAGATAACATTGCGCAACTGATGAATCGCTCGCTGATGTTGGTAACAGCGCTCAATTCAACAATCGGTTATGACAGTGCCACGATCGTTGCCAAGACAGCGCATAAAAACGGCACGACCTTGAGGGAGGAGGCCATTGCCTTGGGCTATGTCACTGCTGAACAGTTTGATTCGATCGTGAGGCCAGAACATATGATCGGCCCCACTTAGGCACCTGCTAAAGGACATTTCACCAATACTAGCGATTAGCGTATACCTGCTCTTTGCTCGCACCGCATTCAAATCCGCTAGTTGCCTAAAGTTTTAATTGGCAGGGTCCGTGGTAGCACCCGTGGCATACAACACAGCGATTTTCGACAATAGGCTTTGCCTGACTGTGGTATTCGATCGCTGATTACGTTGCTAAGGGGTAGACAGCTGCGGTGTTCAACACCGGCTGATGACTATGTTGCTTCATGTAAATACTGGCGCAATTCGTCGAGTGATTCTCTCAATCCTGTGAGTCGACCTAGCTCCGCTGCGTCGTGAATAAGTTTGCAGCGGTGGGCAATTGCTTCGGTCGCTGCCAATCCAGATAAGCCCTTCAACTGATGGGTCAGTTCGATGACTTCGTCATTTTGAAATGGGTCCAGGTGTTGTTCAATCTCAGCGATAATATCAACGATCTCATCTTCAAGATCTTTGGGGTCAATCTCCAATAGACTGCCACCGCTGACGAGTTTTGATCCGCGCCCCACCGGCCGTTTCAAAGCGAGGTTGAGCGTCTCTATAAGTTGCGTTTCTTCGAAGGGCTTATGCAGTACGTACTGAATCCCCGCATCAAGAATCTGCTGCGACTGGGTGGTCACGACATCCGCGGTAAGTAACACGAAGGGTCCATGGGTTTCAATTTCCGGGCGTTTTTTCGCCTCAGCAAGCTCTATACCGTCCATTTCCGGCATGTGAAGATCTGCAATGACGATGTCAAATTTTTCACTCTTGAGCGCGTCCAGAGCCTGTTTGCCATCGGCTACAGCCGTCACTGTTATACCGAGGCGCACCAGTAGTTTTTCGATGTATTGCCTGTTGTGCCGGTTATCCTCAGCGAGCAATGCTCTGGAGCTTATTATTCCATCTGGGTCGGTTAAGCTCTCCCTGTTCTGGCCGAGAACGCTCGTTTCGGTGGACTCGGCGCGCGTGAATACCCTCTCGAGGGCGCTGTGTAGTTTCTCGTTGCGAACCGGCTTTCTTACTTGAAGTATAGAGTTAAAATGCAATTTGAGTTCCAGGCTGTAGATCTGGCCGGTGTTGCGGCAACTCAGCAGCAAAACTACATCTCCGGCGAATCGATCGGACACGAAATGAAGCAGCTCTTCGACACTGTCTCTGTTGGATTCCTCGGCGCTAAAACTGAGTACCAGACATAGAGGTGGGCCTTCGTGACTGTCAATCATCTCCAATAGTTTATTGCGGTCCGGAGCCACATAGATATCGCTGCAAAGTCGCAAAATACGGTTTCTGATAGAACGCCTCGACCAGGGATTTGGGTCGTAGAGAAGCACGGTACCGTGGAACTCGGGAGGGCGTTGCTGATCAATTTGTTCAGGTATCTCAACTCTTAACATGAAGCAAATTTCTGTTCCCTGTCCGACCACGCTATCTATCTTAAGACCACCGCCGAGGTGCTCTACCATGGATTTGGCTATCATCAACCCCAAGCCCGTTCCGCCGTAACGTCGTCGAATACTCGTGTCGCCCTGGTAGAAGGGTTCAAAAATTTTCTCCAGGTACTCCTTCTCTATTCCGATCCCGGAGTCTTTGATAATAAATTCAAGAGTCAAGTAGCCTGCGCTCTTGTCCTGCGCGAGTACTGACACCAGCACCTGCCCGCTGGATGTAAATTTCACGGCGTTAGAAACCAGATTGTTGCAGATCTGCATCAATCTCAACTGATCTGTCTTAACCGTTCTGGGGACGGCTCTTTCGATATCAATAATAAGCTCTATGCCCTTGTCAAAAGCCGACCACTCGTGCATGGATATCATGTTGTCGAGCGCCGCTTCCAACTCGAATTCCTCTGCTTTTAGCACGATTTCAGATTGCTGTATTTCAGAAAGCTCCAAAATATCGTTGATGGTTCCAAGTAGAACTTGAGATGCCTGGGTTACGATATCTATGTACTCGGACTGCTCCTCATCAAGATCTGTATCTGTCAGTAGCTGCATAAACCCTGAGATTGAAGTGATGGGTGTACGCAACTCGTGACTCATGCGGGCCAAAAATTCATCTTTTGCCAGGTTTGCCGCTTCGGCAGTTTTCGTGGCCTGCTCGAGCTGGGTGTTGCGCTCTTCCAATTCTTCCAACGTCAGTTGCAGTCGTTCAGTTGCCTGTCTGATTTTTCCGTGAAGAGACGCCTGATTGCCGTCTATCAGCTCTGCCATCCGATTGATACCGGTCTGGAGCCTGCCCAATTCACCGCCGTCGGAAAGCCTGACCCGAGCGCTAAGATCGCCGGTGGAAATACTGTCTACCACGCCAGTAATCGATCGCACCGGGCGTGCAATCCCTCTGGAAAAGAACTGGGCGATTAAGTAAGCACCCAAAAGCCCCAGGATTCCGGTGATCAATGCGTTGGTGACAAACGACTGCCGTCTTGCCGCGGAATTAGACTCATCGAGTATAACGGCTATCCATCCCACCACCTGGTTTTCTATGGGCAGTGTGGATTCCTGCCCAAAGGTTTCCTGGTGATCAGCGATTTCGATCACAGATTGTTTTACGGGCGCCACAAAGTAGCGCAGCATTCCGCCGGCTATCTTGTGTTCGCCAGCGGACAGTGTATCGGAGAATACCTCTGGGGTTATCTCGGGGGGAGACGAAGCGAGAGGTTGCAGTTTGTCGTCATAAAACACAACGCCATGCGTCTCTGGCTGTGTAAGAATTGTTTGCCCGAGCTGCGCCAGGGCTGCTTTATCGGCAGAAATTAATGCCAGCTCGGCGATCACTCCAGTGGTTCTCGCCAGATTGCTACCGTATTCGGAAAGGCGTTGGTTTTCTGCGTTCACCTGGACTCGAATGTGATAGACACTCAGAATTGAGGTCACCATGATCAGGGGAATTGCTGAGGCGAACAGCAATCGGTTGGTGATACTCCAGCGCGACGGATTGAGTAGTTGCGCGCCCCTAGGTTTCATTTTGTTCGCAATGTTGCGCTATGCCTTCCTTGGCCAGGTTCATTTGGAGTTGCGATTCACTGGCAATGTCCAATTTAAGAAATCGCGCGATGCGTGAATTGGTCTTTACGGTAAAGATGTTGCCAGTCTTGCCCCAGGGTACCTCCGGAATGCCGGTGCTCTGCCACTTCGCGAGCACGTCATGGGTTTCTTTGGCTATATCGGACGGGGCTGCGAAAACGGAAGCGAGTGCTCCGCCATCCACGTATTTTTCTGAGAAGGCAATAACGGGTTTCCGGTGACGTGAAGCCAGATAGAGAATCCATTTGGCGATGTTTCGATTCTGGGCACTGGATTGGGGAAAAACCAGAAACGCATCTGAGCGCGTGTAGTAGCTGTCGAGCAAACGAATTGGATTGCTATCGGCAGACATTTTCACGGCTTCCAACTGGAAATTACAGTGTGAAATGGGAGTGTTCTCCTGCTGCGCAACGCCATTCGCAAGTTCAAGTCCTGAAACACTTAAGGCAGTGGCCTCGGGAAGTAGTAAACGCGTGAGGAGCAGGTAGCGTTCTAGAGGTTGATCTATGAAAAGGCCGAAAAACCTGTGATCTCGCGGCGATACCTCTGCCATTACAGCCTGATAAGAGTAGGAGGTAACAAAAACAGCCAGGACGGTAGCCTCGGGATGATTTGTAGCCATGTATTTGAGGGCACTAGTACCCACTGTAACAACGAGCTCACTGTCTCGGAAGTGGGGGGTGCTTTTGTCAAGAATGTCTAATTCGCCAACATCAAAACTGTGTAATACGAGCTCGTCGACGTGCTCAAGACTTTTAGAAATCCTGGCACGCACTTCCTCGTAGGCGTTTCCTTGGCTGGTGACAAGTGTCACAACTCGAGTTGCAGCTTGTGCGCTTCGTGCACCACCGAGTGTCACCAGTAAAATAGTGAGAGTAATGGCAATAATGCCAGGCCCCTTCGGCAGTCCTTGCGGACTGTCCTGACGCTTCTTCGTCATCCTTGGCGACAGTCTAAAATTCATTTTCTAGTCAGGTTTGAATGACAGCTTAACGAATACGCCCGGTTCGAACCGATACTCCCTTTCGTACTCGGGATAACTATCGAAAACGCTTTTGCCGATAAGCTCTAGCCCGAGATCTCCATAAGCGGTTGAGAAGCTTTTGGCGACTCGCAAGTCAGTCGTCAGGTTTGAATCAAGACGGTCTCCCTCCTGCCACTGAATCTCCGAGTTGTAGTAGACAGCGGCGCTCAGATCTAATCCCATAAACCTTGTTGAGGCCAATAGGCTTGCAAGGTGGCGCGGTGGCGCACCCTTTACCCGACTGCGGCCGCGGTGCTCGCCGTCAAAATCTGTGTAAGCGTACTGCAGGCTGATGTTGGAATACTCGTTGAAACGGTATTTGAGCTGGGTGTCCCAACCCTTTATGGTCCAGTCAATAAAGTTGCTTCTGAAAACGGCGAAACCGGCAGGCCCGGTTTGGGCGTCGTCGATAATGTCTTCGGCTTCCGTTCTAATGAGTCGAACGTCGGCCGTGAGTTTCCCACTGAAGTAAGAACCGATATATCCAATGTCGTACTCCGTAACCAGGGACTCTCTGATGTTGGGGTCAGTAACCACGTCTCCCTCGATGACGGTCCCATCAGAAAACCGGGTTGCCTGGTCTTGAAAGGCCTCAAGGATAGAAGGAACGCGATTCCCGCGAGTGGCAGACACGCGTACGGTATTGAATTCAGAAAATGAGTAATTGAACGCCAGGCGGGGCGACCACAGTGTACCCACCAGTTTGTTGTCCTCAGCCATTAGGCCTACGTTGGCCTGCAGACGTTTACTGAAAGAGTGTTCAATATTAGTGAACTGACGGTAGCTCCAGCTATCGACAGTGTCTCTGCGGTTTAGCAGGAAATCACTCCGGACTCTGTTTAGCCTCGCGCCGATACCTGCAACGCCCCGGGTATTGCCGCCCAGGGTGAAGCTCTGATTGATTTCGAGATCGTAAGTTTCAGAGAGTGCGTCATCGTCTCCGGCGGTAACTTCTTCATCTTGCTGGCCTGGGAAAAGCACCGGTATGAATTCGGGAGCAAAGCCGATAGCGTTCGAAAGCAAGCCGAGTTCTATCAACTCATCAAACTCGCCGCGGTTGTGGTAAAACAGTAACTGAAACTCATTGTTGCTGGCTTGGAGGTGTTGCCAACGAAACATTTGGTAGTGGTCAGTAATAGATCGAATATGGAAACCATCTTCCCCGCCCGCCAGTCCGCTGGTAGGGATTTCTATGTTTGTCTTGCCGAATCCCGCGTGAAACCTAAGGGTGTCGTTAATAGTCGGTGTGGCTATTGCCTCAAAGCGAAAACTTGTCGCTTCGTTACCGTCGATGTTTCTGTCCTCGGGCGGATCATTTGCGAATCGGGGGAAGCCCTCGTTGTGTCGATATACCACGCCCATGCTGTAGTCGATCAAGCCCAACTGGCCCGTGTAATCGAGTTGTCCGTTACGCGTTTCGATATCGCCGGCCAGGAGCTTTAGGGAAAACCCCTCTTCCCGAGCGGGTCGATTGGTGACAATATGCACCGCGCCCAGAAACGCGTTTGAACCGTAGGCGGGGGCGTTCGAACCGCGCACCACTTCCATGTATTCGATGTCTTCAGGCGTTATTCCAAGAGAAGTCCACTCCACGGTCGAAAAAAGCGGGACATACACCGAACGGCCGTCGATGGTGATCTCCAGATCTCCTGGGAAAGCGTAGCTTAGGCCGCGATTGGTTACACCGAATTGATTCCCGAGTACGCTGTAGCTAAGAAACCCAGGAGCCAACTTCAGAATTTCCGAAACTTCAGTGGCGCCCGAGGCAGCGATCATCGCCTGGTCGATATAGGTGATTGCTACCGGGCTTTTGTCTATCTGCTGCGGTAACCGCGTGGCCGATGTGACCACGGGAATATCGGCGAAAAAATCAGTTTCATTCATAGCCCCTACACTGGGTTGGACACCCAAAAGGCTAGAGGTAATGAATAGGGGGATGCTGCATTGAGGATAAAAACATGTGCCGCGGGAGCTTTTTTTCATAGGTATTTAACTTACACCAAGTTTTTCTGCGAGGATTCCCGCCTCCGTGCGGTTGGCCAGCCCCAGTATTTTCAAGATGGCACTGACATGGGTTTTCACGGTATTTTCCGAAAGATCAAATTCCCGGGCGATGTGTTTGTTGGATCTGCCAAGTTGGATTCGCGCCAGAATTTCTAAGTGACGCGGAGTGAGCAGTTCTTTCACCTCATCCAGAGTGTAGGCACGACCATCGCTGACGGCAACTTTGTCATCATGCACGCTTGTACCTAACAAGTCATCCGTTGGGATGAACACACCTCCATTTAACACTCTGGTAATTGCGTTGGTAAATATTTCGGGACTTACCGACTTGGGTATATAGCCTGAAACCCCCATGTCTATCACTTTGCGAACATGAGACGGATTTGACGAAGCCGAGACGACAATGACGGGTACTGCGGGGTACTGGTTACAGAACTGACGTAGAAATCGGAACCCATCCATGTCCTGGATAAACAGATCGAGCAGGGCCAGATCGATAGAGGGAATGTCCTGAGCCAACTGCAGTGCTTGGCTCGCGCTCTCCGCCGGATAGATGGTGGCATCCTCATGAAAGGTGGCGAGAAGTGAGCTTAGGCCCGAGCGGATCAAAGAGTGATCATCGGCGATTAAAATGTTCATTGCCGGTATCTCTTGGTTGAGCCCCAACAGGGTGCACTTGTCCAGTGCGCTAAATTGATTAAGGACGATAGGGTATGCGAGTTGTGAAATCAACCGTGACAAGCGTAGTGCTTATCGATTGAGTGACGGCGAGTAGCCGTGGGATCTAAAAAGTGAAGAGGCTCAAGAGCACTCCTTGGCGAGTGCGTTCACTAGCATCCTGCATAAAATGACAATCCCGCGCCGCGAATACACCGGAATAATCCCCGGTAAGATACTTGCCTTTGCTCGAAAGCCCCTTCACTTTTTAGAACCCCTTGAGGCCCTAGCGTCGCAATGAAAACGTTTCATCAGGACAACTCAATCATATTACTTTCAGGGCTTGGGTAAATTGCCAGTAGGGACTAGTCCTTTTGGGTGATACGGCCTGGCGCGGAAAGACTTGCGGGCAGTGCGACTGTACATTTGTTTGAAATATAGTATAAATGGTACCAGCGGCTGATTTGTGCCTGGACTTGGGTGTGGAGGTTGAATCTCCCGCTCTGTTACACGATTGATAAAAAGAGGGGCATGGAATGCTTTCAGGCAATGGTGGGATGAATTTAACCCAGCAAATTGCGCATCACCTGGGCAAAGCGATCATCAGTGGCGTTTACGGTGACCACAATCCTGTTCCAAGCGAGGCGGTATTATGCGAGCAGCTGGACGTCAGCCGTAGCGCAGCGCGTGAAGCGGTCAAGTCTCTCGCCGCGAAAGGTCTCTTGTCGTCTCGTGCACGACAGGGGATTCGGGTACTGCCGGAGACACAATGGAATCTTTTCGATGCCGATATCCTCAGCTGGATACGAGACTCCAATCCGTCTTTGGAATTACTGCGCGAATTTACAGAGTTGCGTCTTGCGGTAGAGCCCGAGGCGGCCTCGCTGGCCACTCAGCGCCAGAATGCGGAGCACATAGAGCAGATTCGTTTAGCACTGCTGAGGATGAAAGACGCGGAATCCGGGTTGGACGATCCGTTGGAATCTGATATCGCTTTCCACCTGAGTATTTTGAACGCCAGCGAAAACCGGTTTTTCACCCAGCTAGGTCGGATTATTGATACCACCTTAAGAGTCAGTATTCGCTACACCAATATGTTGTCGGGTGTTCAAGCTGCGGCCTACGGTGAACACAAGCGCATTTACGATGCCATTGTCGCCAATCAACCTGAGAAGGCGCAAAAGGAATCGGAGAAGCTGGTGGGTGCGGCCTTAAACCTGATTAATCAGGCTCTGAAAGAAAAACCAGACCAAAAAGCATTTTAAAGCGGCGTTCTGCCGCCTGCCCTACCACTCAGCAATGGTCCCGTCGGCGTGCCGCCAGATGGGGTTTTTCCAATCGCACACCTGTTTGGACGCTTCAATCACTGCCTGCTCGTCGACTTCCACTCCCAGACCCGGTTTCGGCAGGGGTTTGATGTACCCGTCGGTGATTGAGAAGTCATCCTTGTTGCTAACATAGTCGAGTAGCTCGGCACCTTCATTGTAGTGAATGCCCATGGATTGCTCCTGGATCACCGCATTGTAAGACACGAAATCTACGGCCAAGCAGGAAGCCAGAGCGATGGGTCCCAGTGGACAGTGCGGGGCTAGCCCTACGTCGTAGGCCTCTGCCATTGTCGCTATTTTAATGCACTCGGTTATGCCGCCGGCATGAGAAAGGTCTGGCTGGACGATGCCTATGCCACCTGTTTCGAATACACGCTTGAAATCGAAGCGACTGTACATGCGTTCGCCCGCTGCCAGGACAATGCTGGTTTGCTGGCACAGGATCGAGTATTGCTCTGCTTGTTCAGCGAGAACTGGCTCTTCCACAAACAGTGGGTGAAAAGGCTCCAGTTCTTTCAGGAGCACTTTTGCCATGGGTACTGAAACGCGCCCATGGAAGTCCAGCCCAAAATCAATACTACTGCCGAAGTTCTCCCGGATTTCGGCCACACGAGCGATCACTTGTTCGATGGCGCGAAAACTATCGACCATCTTCAACTTGCCACAGCCGTTCAGTTTGAAAGTATCCCAACCCTGTTCGAGTAGGGTACTAATTTGTCGGCTCTCATCCTCGGGGTCGTCTCCGCCTACCCAGGAATAGGTTTTCATTTTGTCTCTGACCGTTCCGCCGAGGAGTTCGTAAACGGGCTTGCCCAGGTCCTTGCCCTTGATGTCCCACAGTGCTTGATCAATGCCGGCAATGGCAGACATCAGAATAGGGCCGCCACGGTAGAAACCACCGCGATACATCGTTTGCCATAGATCGTTAATCTGTCGCGGATCTTTACCAATCAAGAGGGAGGACAATTCTCCAACGGCCGCCGCCACAGTGTGAGCCCGGCCTTCAATCACGGGTTCACCCCAGCCGGTAATTCCTTCATCGGTATCAATAGCGAGAAACAGCCATCGTGGCTTCACTGGGTAAAGTCTTAGATTTGTTATTTTCATGGTGCCGAATGTCTCTCTTATCGTGTCACATCCGATCGACGGCAATCTCTTGTCGCTACCGCGCTGTATTTCGTGTGTGATTTTTCTACGTTCAACTTATTAATTATATTATAAATATGTTATATGGATCAACTGGTGTTTTTGGCTCCGCGTGTCCCGAGCTCTTGTTGAGTCTTGCAGGTTCAGATCAATATAGATACTTAGACCGCTTGAAACGCGACAAAGATCCGTTAGGCGAGTTCAGCCTCTCTGGCAACACCCCTCGGTGGCTTGTTGGCCACTTGTCTCCCCATTGATGCGACATATTCTCGCAGTTTCTCATCGGCCTGATCGCCAAACAAGATTCGGCAAGCTTCTTTTAGCCCCGGTGCGTTGATGACATCATCGATCGGCACCACCAACGAAATCTTTGAGCGCCGACGCAGAAAATCCTCGAGCTTGGTGATCATTTCCCGCCTGGCGGCCTGTTCTATTTCGCAGCGCAGGTATTCGGCGTTTTCGATCAGCAAACCGGCGCTGGCGGGTTCCGATCTGATGGCTTCCAACAGCTCCATCGCATTGGCTCCGTATCGGCGCCACAGCCGCTGCGTTAGAGGCTCCGAAGAAGAGGCGGGAGTTAGGCTATCGAGGTCCATCAATCGAGCCTGATGCACAAACTCTTCTCTGATCTCCTTACCGGGTTCTCCGTACCATTTCTTTTTGGGATTTGGGAGCGACACACCTAAACTTTCCACGAGATCCGCCACTTCATTTCCGACATTGATGCAATCTGTCAGCTTGCCACCAAATATGCTCAGGTGCTGGTCTTCCTCGTTGACATCGATGGCGTGCTTCCTGGACAGCTTAACCCAGTCGGCGACACCGTCGCCCCCTTTGATCGCCAGTGGGCGAACACCACAGCGCTCGGAGATAATATCTTTCTCCGTTAGTGGTTTTGGAAGATTGAGCAGAGCGTTGGCGTTGTCCAGCACAAACTGACGGTCTGCTTGTGTAACAGTGCTGGTGGGTCCATCAACCTGTGTATCGGTAGTACCAATACAGGTTTTCGGCCCCATGGGTATCACGAAAAAGAGGCGCCCATCGCTGGCGAAAAAGGTGAGTATTTTTTTGTTGTCGGTAATTTTGTCAACGATGAGGTGAATGCCTTTAGAGAACACGTGGCGATGATCGGTCGTTTGGCCTGTGCTGCGGTTGTGTTCATCAACGTAGGGGCCGCAGGCATTGATCAATACTCGCGAACGTATTGAGAATTGCTCGCCCGTAATAGTGTTTCTCGCCTGGGTGGTCCAAACCCCGTTTTCTCGATCTGCAGATATAGACTCGACGTAGTTCGCAGCAATGCACCCGTAGTTGAGACTGGAGCGAACGAAGCCAAAAACAAATCTCGCGTCGTTGTCGTAGAGGTAGGAATCTGAATACTCGAAACCCGCAGAGGAATTGTCGGTGTTAATCACCTTGTCCATGGCGGCAATTTTTTTGGCCCGCAGATAGCGGGGCGCCTGAGTGAAAAAGCGACCAAACACCCAGTACAGCAAAGTGCCGAGGTAGATAAAAAACGCGGGAAAACGAAACCCTTTTTCAATAGTCGTTAGAAAACGGATCTCTTTGACAACCGAGGGATAGCTGCGCATCAGATGGTTGCGGCTTTTACAGAGTTTGTTGACCAGTAAGTACTCGAAGCTCTCCAGATACTTGATTCCGCCCCAGGCCAAGTTCGATGAGTTTGAGCTAGAGCACTGGGCGAAATCGCCCTTATCGATAAGCGCAACTTTTGCCCCCTTCGCGGCCAAAGATGCTGCAGCGACTGCTCCGTTTATTCCGCCTCCGATGATGACAACGTCAAAGCTGTCCCGCTTGAGACGTTCGATATTGCTGTGTCTTAAATCCATTATCTAATGCTTTATCTGTTCAGTACTGTGTAAATCAAGGTGGGGCGTTCATCTGGGAGCGCGTTTTGCCTGTTGCACGTAGTGGTATTGCCGCCCGGCAAGGACTGCAGTTACAATATCATATTTATCGTATAAATGGTAATTCCTGAAAGTGGATACCTCGTGTCGGGCAAGGCTTTTCCAGGCAGTGGATAAATTCTTGCAAGGTAGACTTTTGGTGTTAACGTTTCGTGGCTATAGATGGGAATGAGTGGTGATTGGTGGCGACCCGTCCTGAGAACTTTTTTTGACAACCCCTACTTGGGAACACAGTTTAATGAGCGAAGAAATCAAAGAATTTTATACCCTGGGCAGTGACAACAGCTCGCTGGTATTGGATTGTCGCGATAATGCGCCCGCGATACTCCACTGGGGTGTGCGTTTGAGCGATGCAAGCACTCCTGAAATGCTGGCTCTACTCACAACCCGGCAAGAGGCCCAGGCCTGCGTTCATAAGGAACCACCGCTGGCGCTCTCACCGGAATTTGGGGCGGGTTTTTTGGGCGAGGCGGGCATTCAAATTCACCGCCAAGGTAAGCAGTGGGGTGTCTATTCAAGTATCAAAGCCGTTTCAACGGATGAGCACAATTGCCTGACCGTCGTTTCCGAATGCGAAGCCACGCAAATTCAGATTACCCACCGACTCAAATTGGATCCAAGCAGTGATGTGTTATGCGCTACGACACAGATTACCAATGTGGGCGAAGATACCCTGTGGGTCGAGCGTTGCAATGCTCCGTGTATTCCACTCCCCCTGCACTACGACAAAATTCTTGGGTTTGAGGGCCGTTGGGCAAACGAGTTCCAGCTGCACCGCGTAGAGCGGTTTATGGGCAGTTATCTGCGAGAGAATCGCTCGGGCCGAACCTCTCACGACACCTTTCCCGGCGTTGTGATTCATACCGGACAAACCAATGAGACTATTGGCGGCGCTTATGGCTTGCACCTGGGATGGAGCGGAAACCATCGAATTTGTATTGAAGAGCAATCTGCAGGGCGTGCCTATGCGCAGCTTGGGGAACTGTTTTTCCCCGGGGAGCTCTCCCTGGAGCCGGGTGAATCCTATCGATCACCGGTGTTATACGGCGCCAGAACGCACAGTGGTTTTTCCGGTTTGTCGGGTTGTTTTCACCGCTATGTCAGATCCAGTCTCACCGATTCCCGCATGAGGGGAAAAGTAAAACCTGTTCATTTTAATACCTGGGAGGCCATGTATTTTGATATGGACACTGAATCGCTTTGCGCGTTGGCGGATGCGGCGGCAGATGTCGGTGTCGAGCGGTTTGTGCTTGACGATGGCTGGTTTAAAAATCGTAATTCGGATACGGCAGGTTTGGGAGATTGGTATGTAGATGAGGCCGTTTTCCCGGATGGCCTCGGGCCGTTGGTCGAGTATGTCAACGCCAAAGGCATGGAGTTTGGATTGTGGATTGAACCGGAGATGGTCAACCCCGACAGCGACCTCTACAGAGCGCACCCCGAGTGGACATTGAACGCTGATCCCGCACCGCGAATGTTGTCGCGTCATCAACTGGTGCTGGACTTAACCCGCACTGCAGTGCAGGACTATCTTTTTGAGCGCCTAGATTCCCTGCTCTCAGAGTACGCGATCACCTATTTGAAGTGGGACATGAATAGGAACTTAAACCAACCCGGTGGCGCGGATGGACGAGTGGTTACTCATTACCAAACCCTGGCATTGTACGAGTTGCTGGAGCGTGTTCGCGCTGCCCACCCCAAGGTTGAAATTGAAAGTTGCTCCTCAGGTGGCGCCCGCGCCGACTTCGGTATTCTTGCGCATACGGATCGAATTTGGACCTCCGATACCAACGATGCGATCGACAGGCTGAGAATTCAAAAAGGATTTTCGTTCTTCTTCCCGGCTGAATTTATGGGCGCTCACGTGGGCCCTTATCACTGTCATATCACGGGCCGCAGCATCAGTATGGCGACGCGCGCTGGGGTCGCTCTGTTTGGGGATATGGGTATTGAAGCCAATCTTTTAGAAATGACCGAGGAGGACAGGCTTGAATTGAAAGCCGCGGTAGCGCTACACAAACAACATCGCCCGCTCTTGTTAGGAAGCAGCAGTCTTATAAGGCTGGACTTACACGATTACGAAAGTGGGTTTGGCATAATCGCCTCGGACAAAATGGAGGCGATGTTTTCCTATGCACTGTTAGCAGGGCAGCCTAATAGCGCGCCCGGTCGATTCCGATTTCGTGGCTTGGAAGCCGATGCGCATTATGAGTTGAATGTAATTTGGCCACCCAAGCCTATCAGCTACTCCAAATCGGTGGTCGATGTGGTGAATGGAGTGGTGTTTTCGGGAGACGCCTTGATGCGTATAGGCATGCAGCTACCGATCATGAATCCAGAGACTTTATTGATCATTCACCTGAAGCGCGATCCGGGCACTTTGTAGGTCCACGGGCCGCGTGGATTCCGCATTGGGCGCTAAAGCAGCGCTCGTTGATTGTCAGATTTCTTTACACTTGTTGAAAGATTCGCGGATCCAGGTCTGGACCGAAACTCAACTGTTTCTTCAAGCTGTTGTATTTATTAGTGGTTTTTTTCGTTGGCGCGCATCTTGCATTTTACTGTGCAAATTTGATATTCAAGCGAGTCCAGAGAGGCTTCGCTGGTCACAGACGGAGAACATGCCGATGGCTTTAAAAAACACCTTTGGGTTGATCCTTGGACTGGCGTTGCTGATATCCTCTAGTACGAGTACCGCAGGCGTTATTTACATTGATCGTGCGGCATTCTTGGCGGCGTTGACAACTCCCTTGCTGGGCGGCGAAGACTTTGAAGGTTTTCCACTCGGCGTGGCCGCTAATCCCCTCCTCATTGTCGGCGGAGGTGCAGAAGTTTTGAACGGCGGCGCCACCTCTGACATTGTCTCTGTCCCCAATCTCGTTGGAGGAGCAACTCCTACTCAAGCATGGCTCTCGAACCTTGGTGGTGCAGGTCCTGTTGGGATTCAAGGTCCGGCTGCAGCCCCGATTGGCATTGGTGCCATTGGCATGGACTTTGGTAATGAGTTCGACGACGTTTGGACCTTTGTGACGAGTCTTGGGGCATTTGATGTTTCAATTGTGGCACCCACATCCACATCTTTCGCTCTCGACAAGTTCGTCGGTTGGATCGGAGCACCTGGTGAGTCGCTGAATTTGGCTTTTTTTGGCTCCGGAGGGCTCCTCTTGGATAATATCGTTGGCTATGGCGTCGCTGAAGCTGTGCCCGTGCCCGCATCCTTCGCGTTGCTTTGTATTGGCCTGCTTGGTATCACCGCTGTCCGTCGGCGTCGCATCTAACTCAGAAGTCCTCGCCCGGCAGATCATATTCAGATGGCTCTGATCAGGATGGGCCCGCGGGATCTCTTCGTATACAAATAGATTCTTGTTGGTTTAGAAATACCACGACGTTTTCGAGACGTGCAGTGTTCATCGCTGTATATCGACAATCCGCCGTTAAAAACTGGGCACCAGCTCTGTGTACGCCACTCTTTGGCCTACTGTTTCAAATCGTGTGATCTGTTTATGGTTATGGATCGATGCCCTTTCAGGACACGTTGAAACTATTCGTCAGGTTTTGTGCCAGCCCAAACATCCTGCATTATGCTCTTATCTTCACCCAATATTTCCCTGTTGACGTCGGTGAAACCGGCCATCAGCACTTCTCTGACAAATCTCTCCGGGTGAACGGCAAGATACCACTTTTTCCCTTCAACATATTTCCCTTTAAGAACCACCTGGCCGGCTTCATAGGTGTCGATGTCTTCTTGGGAGGTCAGCAAGTGACGACAGTCTTCTCCATGAGTTGTGCAAATGAAAACCCCTCCCGGTTTTACGAGGCGTTTCAGCTCTGCCGCCCAGGCTTTCTGAGCCTCTTCAGAGAGGTGGGTAAATACCGAAAAACAGTAAACAAGATCATATTGCTCATCCGGAAAGGGCAGTGGTGGCATCAACTCGTTTAGGTGGAAGTCAATTTCTGGGAGATTTTTGCTGCACCATTCAATGGTGCGAGGATTGTAGTCTGTTCCCGTCAACTGAAGATTGTAACCATCAAATAGCCCGCGCATATTTCTTATAAGGCGTCCTGGGCCGCAGCCCCATTCCAGAATTGAAAGCTCTCCTGGCGGGTGGGTCCGTTTTACGATGTCTGCAAAGATGCTTGCATGCACTGCACCCACGTCTCGGTAGTTGTGCCAGTCTACGCCGTTGTAGGCATCAAAAGCCAAATCGGGAGGTGGCAGCGGGAAATCCGGATTGTTACGCTTGAATCTAATATTTGCCGGCAATACGTTGATTCTGTGTAGCCAGTACTTGCCCCAGTCGACAAACTTTAGAGTGCCCGTCGCACGCAATGTATCAATGATTTTGTACTTGATCATTCGCTGTAAACCCTACGCCGTTATAAATCCCTAAGCAGACTAAGGCTTATCGGCAATTGCTATATGGTGGCATTCAGCAGCACTTCTGGTACTGCGATGATTCATGTTATCAGTCCGTAAAGGGTACGGAAAGTAGATAGTTTTCCGCAACCCTTGCAGCCCCTATTGAATCGACTAATCGCCCGTGATAGGTTTTGATTTCATACGTTTAAATGGTTTTAAATTGAGCACACAAACAAATAAAATCACGCCTTTCTATTTTGATTCCCAGGAGTTGCAACAACTCGCTGAAAAACATCGGCCAGAATTTTTAAGTGCTGACCCCTTTCCGCATGTGGTGATCGACAACTTTCTGCCGGATGACATCCTGGATCAGATTGTCGAAGAATTCCCGGGTCCGGAGGACGATGCCTGGACTCTTTGGGGTCCAGGGGACATTAAGCATACTCACAACCGGAATATCGAAAAGCTGGGCACCTCGAACGAACAGGCTTTTGGCCCGCTCACCCGGCATATCATGGCCCAGTTGAACTCTTACACCTTTGTTCAGTTCATTCAGGAGCTAACAAATTCAAGGTATATAATGGTCGACCCGTCCTACAATGGTTGCGGGCTTCATTCCACAGGGCGTGGCGGAAAACTCATGGTGCACGTCGACGGGAATCGCCATCCAAACTCGTTTTCGGGATTAATGCATCAGCGCCTAAATCTGATTCTGTATATCAATAAAGACTGGAAAGAGGAGTACGGAGGGCATCTCGAGCTTTGGAATCGAGATGCAAGTGAATGTGTTAAAAAGGTTTCACCTGTGTTTAACCGCTGCCTAATCTTCGAAACCGGCTCTTACTCCTACCATGGGCACCCAAGCCCAATGACCTGCCCGGAAGGCCGGCGACGCAACTCGCTGGCAGTTTACTACTATCAACTTCAGCGAGATGCGGACGTTGACTATGGCGGTATGCAATATGCCGTCAAATGGGCAGGAACTCAGGAGGGGGATTCTGGATTGCGGTCTAAGGACTGGCTATGGATACTTAAGGTGGAAGGTACTATTCTCGTCAAAAGACTGTTGCCACCGATCCTTTTGGATATGATCCGCAATATTCGCAATAAGAAGACCTAGGCACACGATTCTGCACTTTCTTTGTTTTTCGTATCTGCGGTAAGAGTGTATATACAAACGGGAAAGGCGGCTGCTCTAAAATGAGTTACCACCTCTCCCGACTTCGGCAATTGGGCTCGAATCAATCCAGTGTTTTTCTCGCGAAACTAATTCCAAAATCTTTGGTGTAATCGTGGCCGTGCCCGCCAAACCACATGAGGAACTCGCCATCTTCTTCTATCACAGTTGGGCCAATCACTTCTCTGGCGATCCATTTCGCATTGCCTCGGGTCACGATGTCATTACTAACGGTAGAGAACGATTTGCCATCGTCACTCACCGAGTGAACTAAAGCTGCCTGTTTCCAACCTTTCTTAGCGTTGATAGCGTCGGTAAATAGATGAAATTTGCCGTCAGATCCGATGAGGGCATGTGGAGTTGAGTAACCGCGAAAATCTTTTGCCGTTGAGTAATAGCTTCCCGGCTCGAATACGGCATCCTGTTTTCCATCGCCGTCTCTGTCATATAGTTTGAATTTGCTGCCGTTTTTAGAAGTTGCTAAGACGATGGCGCTGGTGCTCTGCAAATCCGAGTTTTTGCCCTTATAGTCATAATTCGCCCTGGCAGTTCCGTAGTAAAGGTAAAACAACTTGTCTTTGGGGTTAAATACGACGCCGGGCTCACCCGTGTAATAAAATCCCCAGTTGGCGATGTCGTCGTGGTTGCTAATCACCGGGTTATTGCGATCCTTTTTCCACTTGATGCCGTCTTTTGAGGTGGCATGTCCGATGTTAAATCTGGATATCGCATCCCCAGTTTTAAATCCGGTGTAATACATGTGGTAGGTCTTACCCACTTTGATCACGGACGGAGTTTCAGTGCGTTCATCATCCCAGCTGCCAGATTCTCCTTCACTAAGTACGGGTTTGGTATTAATCTTCCATTTAATACCGTCTTTTGAGGTCGCCGTATAAACTCGAACATGGTTGAGGCCCTTAAAATTACCACCCGTGAACCACATTCTAAAGGTATCGCCTTCTTTCAGAACTGTCGGATCACCCCAGTACATTTTCTTGAAGCCGTCTCCAACTTTAATAACCTGAGAATTGTACATATCCCAGGAGTCTTTAGAGCCTGGGTTGCGAAGGGTTGTATACCCTTTTCTTGAGGGCGCTTTTGAACCGGAATTTGCTGTCTGATTTTCCGAAGTTTCAGAACTTGCTTCCTTATCCTTTTCTTTATTTTTGTCCTTGTCTTTTTTCCACCATTCACCTTCAAAAAAACCTTTACCATCTTCGTCTTGCCACCACCTGGGCTCTGGTCGCTCTTCACCGGTCGGGTCGGGCAGCGAATCCTGCGCTGAAGTACACGATGCAATAATTAAAGATAAAACGAGAACAGCACTGGAACTTCCTTTCAAGGTAGATCTCGACATTGATTTTTCTCCCTGTGGACAAGTCAGAATTGTCAGATAACTCTATCACAGAGCCAGAATTGTCGACAAATTAACTTCTCCAATTGTTGGATATACCGTTTATACTTCTCATTGTCACTGAGAGACTAAATGAAAACATCGATAGACCAACTTGGCATATTCGGTGGTCCGCCAGCCTTTGCAGAGAGGCTTCACGTTGGCAGGCCCAATATAGGTAACAAGGACGAGTTTCTAACGCGGGTAAATGACCTGCTGGATCGTCGCTGGCTGACGAATGATGGCCCCTTCGTTCGCGAGCTGGAAAGTCGTATTGAAGCGCTGCTAGATGTTAGAGAGTGTGTAGTACTTTGCAATGGAACGGCCGCGCTGGATGTTTTACTAAAATGCCTCAATCTTGAGGGCGAGGTTATATTGCCATCGTTTACCTTTGTATCCTCTGCACATGTTTTGGAAACGATGAATCTAAAACCTGTATTTTGCGACGTTGATAAAGAAACCCACAATCTTGATCCAAGCCTTGTTGAACCATTAATCACGCCGCTCACAGCGGCAATTTTAGGAGTTCATCTCTGGGGTCGGCCCTGTCCCATTGGAGGTCTAACTGAGCTCGCGAATCGCTATGATGTCCCTTTAATTTTTGACGCCGCTCACGCGTTTAGTTGTAGCTATAGGGGTGAGTTTATAGGGAAATTCGGAATAGCGGAGGTGCTCAGTTTCCATGCGACAAAGTTTTTCCAGACTTTCGAAGGCGGAGCGGTGGTTACCAACGATTCCGAATTGGCAAACGAAGTTCGCCTAAAGAGAAACTTCGGCTTTTCCTATTTCGACCATGTTGATGGTTTGGGTACCAATGGTAAAATGCCTGAGATTTCTGCGGCGATGGGATTGTCGAACCTTGATGATCTGGATTTTTTTCTCGAAACAAACTATCGAAATTATGAGTGCTATGAGAATCACTTAAGTGACCTGCCCGGGGTAAGCCTGCTCCAATTTGATAGACGCGAAACAAATAACTATCAGTACATTGTGGTAACCATCGATCAGGATATCACTGGGTTCGACCGCGATTTTTTAGTGGAGGTCCTGCATGCTGAAAACGTACTGGCCAGGCGGTATTTCCACCCCGGGGTTCATCGCATGGAACCCTACCAATCAATTTATCCGGAGTTTGTTGGGAGGCTTTCACAGACTGAATTACTTTCAGATCAGGTGATGTGCCTACCTACGGGCACTAGTGTCAGCCCGAGTGATATTCAGCTTCTATGTGCCACTATCAAGTTTATCGGAGAAAACTGCATTGAAATTAAGCGTAGGCAAGAATCTCCTTAAGCAGCAGTGTTTCGTATTGTACTCGCACTATGGCAAGTAGGGAGCCGGAAGAAGTCGGACAGCCAATGGTTAGCGTGCATATGCTGACTTATAATCATGCCCCCTATATCGCCAAAGCTATAGAAAGTGTGTTGATGCAGGAGGTCAGCTTCGATTATGAACTCGTTATAGGCGACGATTGTTCTACGGACGAAACCGGAGCGATTGTCCGCGAGTATCGGGATCGCTATCCCGGCATCATTCGTTTGCATCAGCAGAAAACTAACCTTGGTCTGTACGCGAATCAGGAGATAGTTCGACGGTCCTGTAGAGGCAAATATATTGCATGGTTGGAAGGTGACGACTTTTGGACTTGTTCTAAGAAACTCCAGAAACAAGTCAGCATGATGGAAAACCACCCTGAATACTCCTGCAGCTTTCACCGATGTCGTTGGATAGAATCGGGCCTTGCCCCACGTATTTTTGGCCCGCCGAGCACCGAACCCTTTTTCACGCTTGATGACTTGCTAATGTACGGTCACTTTGTGCCAACTGGCAGTCTTGTTGTGCGGAATCACCTCAGGGAGGAATATCCTTCCTGGATGAAAGAGTCGGAAATTATGGATATGTCTTACTTAATCCTCTTCGCACAGCACGGTGACTTGGGATTTATAGACGAAGTGATGAGCTGTTATCGTCATCACAGGAGTGGGTTGTTTAGCGGGAAAGATGCCAGCGAAAAGGTCAAGAGAGTCATGTTTACCCACGAGCTCGCCGGCCGAAACCTTGACTTGAACAAAAGGCGTTCATTCAAGATTGGCATGTCGCGAATGTACGGTAATCTATGCACCGTACAGTTGCAGAACCGGCAGATTTTTCGGTCGATCTGGTCCCTGTTACTATCGATCTACTGGTCTCCCAGGCACAGATTGTCCAAAATTTTTCGCCGTTTGAGTGCTCAAAGATAAGCTTACAATTCTTCCCAATTAGCGCACTGCCGCGTGCCGCGAACTCTGATTTTTTAATTTTCCCGATGGTCTTTTTCTTCGAAATTTATACCTTTGGGGAGAATACTAACTAGCAGATTTGCGATTAGAAAACCGCAAAAAATGCCCAGGGTATTGGCAGCCAGATCCTGCCATTCGCCATAGCGATTGACATAGGGCTGCACTAATTCTATGAGGCCGCTCCAACAAATAAAACACAGGCCGATAAACTGCCAATGTTTTGGTTTGCGCAAAGCGGTCGGAAACATCAGCGCGCTATAGGCAACAATGTGATGCGTTTTATCACTCCCGGGAAAGTCAGGTAAGCTACCGAGCGGGTAAAGAGACAGGAAGGTTATAATACAAAGAATAGCGATTGTAATCGCAATCCATAAGCGTTTGATGAAGTCCAATAGTATCATCTCTTTTTAACTAGCTTAAATCTGAAAAATAAACCATTTTATGCACTCCAATTGACTCTAATAGAGCGCCTATAAAAGCCCCAGCGGTTCGATGGCACTGTCCGTTTCGAATTTCCCTGGAACATATTTTTGGACTGGGCCTTACTATTGCGCGCCGTCTTGCAACAATGCTCTGATCTGAGATTCGGTCGGTGGGCCAAAGCGTGTCAGAAGTACCTTGCCTTGTGTATCCGTCACCAGGGTTGCCGGCAGCGCGTCTATCTTCAATGCATCTTTTAGAATTTTTTTGGCCGCTAATCGCGTGCTATTTGGCAAACCTGTGAGCAAGTTGTATGGCGGTTGATACTTCGCACGCCATTCATCCAGCTGAGCCTCACTTTCGTTTTCGTCATAGGGCAGCCCGACCATTGTCATGACACTTTCACCAATGGCATCTTGAAGGTTTTTCAGGGCCGGGATCTCTTTGAGGCAGGGGCCGCACCAGGTGGCCATGGTAGTGTACAAAATCAGACGTTGCCCTTCTTGCGCACTTACAAGAGGAAGGAGTGTGGGCTTGAGCGATCTAGTAGGTTTTGATTGTGGCCTACTAGTGTCCTTAGCGTACACCGTAGTAATAAAAGATCTATCCTTTGAGCCATCTGTGGAATCTTCGTAGACTGTAATCAGCTTACCTGCCTCCACAGGCCCGATGTTCTGAACTATCCCTGAAGGCCAGCGAACTCGTACATTGTCAGCGGTGGAGTGGCTACCAATACCAATAATCATTGTGCTGCTGTTCTGCGCGGCCATTCCCTCACCCGCGCGATGCTCACGCAACAAAACGGTATTGCCGATTTCTACCTCTACCTTGGCACCGTAGCCGTCGCGGTTACTCCAGGCCGGATTTATCCGAGCCTCCGTATTGCCACCAACGAAGCGAAGCGCGATCATCTGCATGGCACCTTCTGCGGTGGGTGTGCGTTCTCCACCCAGGTTGCGATACAACAACAAACGCGGTGCATTTGCGCCGACAACCGCTGCGTCTAACCAGCCATCACGATCAAAATCCAGCCAACTAAAGGCCCTTCCATCTCCTGGATGGTCCAGACCAGAAATCGCAGACACATCAGCGAACTCTTCACCTCCCAGGTTTAGAAACAGGTGATTGCGTTCGTGGCCGCTGAAGGAAGAGCCTTGTTCCAGGTTGCGAGAACTGACGCGTAGTGCACCCATTTCCCCACTGCCTTCGAACTCGTGTGCGAAGGATAGCTTTGGGTCTGTGCGCGCAACTGCGCGCCAGAAGTCAGTTCAGGTGTCGACCGGGATTTCGGCTTCTCCAGGCGCCGTGTAGTAGCCGCTAAGGGCAAAGATATCCAGGGCACCGTCATTATTGATGTCGGCAAACTGACTACCCCAGCTCCAGCCTGCGCGTTCCACAGTGATTGCCGGTGATGCCATGCCGGAAACGTGCTCAAATGTATCTTCGGTATTTCTAAGCAGAGAATTGCCACCGGCCATCTTTACTATGCGCGGATCGATGCCCGGTATTTGCGCAGTGATTCGCTGCCCGGCCTTGCTATACATATTTGAAACGTAGAGGTCCTGCCGGCCATCCTGATCGTAATCTCCCCAGGTGGCACCCATGCCAAACCCAATGTCTGCCGTGTTGCTCACTTCGGTCACATTGGAAAAATTTCCAGCCCCGTCGTTGCGAAACAGAACATTGGAAGCGAAGTCATTGGCGACATAGAGATCGGGGTCGCCGTCGTTATCGTAGTCGGCCCACGTCGACTGGTAAGTGTTCAGGAATAGCCGAAGTTCTGGTGTAGACTTTTCTGCTATAAACCCGCTGCCAGTATTGCGAAGGAGTAGATTCGGTGGCCCGGGTCTATTGAGATTTTCGTGACTTTCGCCACTCTCTAGCAAGGCGCTCAGGTGCTCGGTGTCTGATTCTGGCAGGTATCTCGAGTACGCATCGTGGCCTTGATGTCTGATCATATCGGATGCGTAGGTCGAGATGTAAATATCCAAAAGACCATCGCCATCGTAATCAGCTGCTGCGAGCGAGGAGGCAAAAAAGGGCAGTGGGACATCGATGTCACCTGAACGGTCAACGAAACGACCGTTGTCATTCTTTAGGTAAACACTGCGTGCCAGGGTTCTACCAATGAAAACATCGGAATCACCGTCATTGTCAAAATCGGCAAAAATTGCCGCTGAATTGAAGTCATTTAACACAAGCCCATACTGCGCAGCTCGTTCGTCAAAAGTTCCATCTCCATTATTATGGAGCAGCATGGTTGGTCCCCAGCGAGACATAAGATAGATATCATCGAAACCATCATTGTCTATATCAACCACAGCTATGCCCGGGTGACGGTCAAAAGCTGGAATGCTAAAAAACTCATGGGGTTTAGACCTTGTTCCATCTTCATTGCCGAGCAAAAAGTTCAGCACTAATTCCTCGTGGCGCGAGCGGCGCGCCTCAGCTAAAACCGATGGCGGCAGAACCGAATCCAAGACCTCATCAAACAACAGTGCCTTTGATTCCTGCATTTGCAGGCTGGAAGTCTTCCACTCATTAATCCGCCAGCTTTCGAGTTGATCTATTGGTGATGAAGGAGGGCGATTCCAAACTACTTTGAGGTAGCCTTCCACTGAGGCGGGCTTCCCCGCGTCCCGGCGTGCGAGAGCATAAAATCCCACTGAAATCTCAAATTGTGTGCGCTGATCATCAAGAAAGTGACCGGCTATTGGGTAAAACTTAGCGTGCTCAAAATACTCAACTGAATCCATTAGTGGCTGCCACAGTCTCAGATTTTCGCGTGGAATTTCTTCTAGCTGTCCGGCTACATTGAGTTCGCGCTGGGCGAGGTTGGCTGGGAAAAATCGAGGAGCCTGGGAATCGTAATCTGTGCCGCTAAGGTCGCGTACCAACACACGATCAGAGAATAGCGACCGGCTGTCGTGGTCGGGCAGTTGAAGATTTAGGAGACTGCGCGATAGTGTTTTCTTTAGTGGTATCGTCAGATCGATCAGCAGTTCTTCACCGGTGGACATTTCCTGCCAAGCCTGGCGCAACTCGCGATCAGGATCAATGATATGCAAGGCTCTCAGGTTGCCGTACAGGCCAAAAAATAGAACTGCAACCAAACCAAAGACCACAGCGCGGTTAGCTCCAGAGCCAAATATCCCGGTGGGCCGGCGCAGTATGAACCACAATCCAATACTCGCGACTACCAGCTGCAATAACGCAATGGCAACGACACTTGCGAGTGAGTAAATATATTGATCGGCGCTGAATAGCCGTTCTAATGACCATTTGTTGAAGGCAATAGCATTCGACAGAAGTAGCAGACCAGTCAAGCGGCTTGGAACTCTGTCACTCTTTGCGTTTGGCTGCGCAGTTTGGCTGCTCATGATTCCCGTGTAACCTGTTAGACTATTGCGCTGAGATGATGATCTAGATTGGTCGCCACTCTAGACGACTCTTACACCGCACAACAGCATGGTGATTACGACTAGGATAAATAGAATTTTGTCGGAAATCTATCTCTAATAATGGATTAAAAAAGCGCGTCTCGCTGTACGGGGCAGCCTATGAGAGCCCCGCGCTAACCGGGGCTAAGGCGCGACATATGCGGGTGCTTGTTAGCGATCAAGGGATGACATACTCTCTTGAAATAGTTGCCCAGAGCTCACTGAAAACCCGAACACTTTTCGAGAAGGTTCAACGATGCCGTGACCACAAACTACGAACAAAAACAGAGCGTGTCTCAGAGCCAGTTAATCATTATTTTGTCTACTGCGCTGCGGCTCGTCGCTTCACTGGCTCTGATTATGTTGATTGGCCGAGAGCTGCCACCCGCGGATTTCGGCTTTTACGCATTAGTTATGACTCTTTTCGTAATGGCCAGAGAGCTAATGGATGTCGGTTCAACCAGCCTGGCTGTGAGAGAGATAGCCTTGCAACCACAACAAGAGCGAGCTCTGTTAGAAACCTTGGTGGGAATGCGTGTCGCAGCAGGTATCGTGCTTGCAATCCCGTGCTTGCTACTGGCATTTCAGCAGGAGGATATCTATCAAAAAATAATTCTGTCTACGGTGGCGTTTTCCTTACCGTTTCTCGCTTATGGCGCGCTGGGAGTTGTTTATCAGCTGCGGCAAAATTTGCGCCCGCCTTCGACCATTGTACTCGCGCTACAGTACGGGCTATTGCTAACGTGTTTTTTGCTTTATGTGTTACATGCCCCGGTTTGGGCTTATCCCGCCGCATTGGTCGCAAGAGAGCTACTAGGCCTCTTGTGGCTAAAAGTTCTCGCCGGAAACACGCTGGGCTATGGAATCACGCCTCAGTTCGGTTTGGAAAAGATACGCGACTTTTTGCGCAAAGCTGTAGTAGTTGGCATCGCGGCCGCAATGTATAACCTCTACTTTTATATCGGTCCGTTGCTTATTTGGTTTTTGCGTCCTGCTGCCGAGATGGGAGCTTACTCATCAGCTTTTAGACCGATAAGTCAGCTGCTTTCGTTTCCGTTGATGTTGATGTTGCCCCTTCTTCCCGTTCTGACTCAATTTTCGAAAACTGACCCCGCGGCTCTTCGAAGACAGGCGTCTAGTTTTTTGCCGCTGGCCATTGGATCAGGCGCAATCGCTGCAGTCAGCGGGTGGGCTTCAAGCGCTGACGCACTGTTTGTTCTTTATGGCGAAAATTATATTGAGGGCTCTCTATCTGCAGTAGTCACTTTAAAGGTTTTATCGGTGTCCGTAGCGTTCTCCATGGCCACGGCCGTAGTAATCATGTTCCTGCTGGCTCAGGGACTTGAAAAATTGCTGGTGCTGATTTGCCTGGCCGGACTAATCGTGAATCTCGTATGTAATGTATCCCTTCTGCCTGCGTATGGCTTTCCCGCGGCTGCGGTGGCAACGCTTACGACTGAAATATGCGTTTTTCTCTTTGGCATTGGCACTATGGTCCATCTGAAGGTTTGGAACGTGTCCTGGCCGTCCCTGCTGGTAAGTTTTCTTCCCGCGCTTGCGCTGGCAGTTGCCTTATACATGCTACCTCTCGGATTCGGCATGCCAAAGCTAATTGCTGTCTTGATTTTTTCGGCAATTGCGATACTGATCATGCTGCATTTGCCGAGTACCAAAAAAGGTCGCGATGAGCTTTCTCGCCAAGCTGTGAAGGCCGTCACAAGTTGATGAAAGATTCGCAGCTGACCCAAGCAATAAGTTTGATAACAAAGGAAATTGGAGTGTATTTGGACTAAAATGGCACTGTTGGATAACTAAAATGCGCTAGACTTGATGAATTGTTGATGTAGCAATTCCACTTTGTTTATCACAGCAAACCCGATTGTTTTGATTAGAGCAAAAAAATATGAATCGATTCCGCATACGCTTACTGCTCTTTTGCTTGCTCCCTCTTCCGTTTTCTCACGCTTCAGCTCAGAGCACCATCTCTGGCCAGGACTTCTACAGTCCGATTGTTGAATGGCAGCAAGCCTCCGGGCGAGAAGTTACCCCTATTCACGCCGCGCTTTTACCCACCGGCGAAGTGCTTTTTGTCAGTTATTTCAAATTTTTTGCGAATCCAGAATTAGATCTCACCACACCGGGATTGATACCGGAGTTTTCGTTTGTTATGGATCCCAGCCCGGTTTATACCGAACCTCCTGCGACCAGAATGATCGTGCCCGAGGTTACGCCGCTGCCTTCCAGTCCCGTCATTGATCAAACTACTAATACAGCGGAATTTAGAAGCCTGATATGCGGCGGCCACTCTTTGATGGCGGATGGCAGTTTGTTTTTTGCCAGTGGCGCGGATGTTTCCATAGATTTAGACCTCTACTTCGACGGGCAGCTGTTGGATAGTTTGGTGGTCGATGGCCTAACGGAGTCGCTTAGCTACGACCCATTTTCAAGAAGCTGGGTTCAAAACCCGGATACGATTGTGAAAGGGCCACAATTGGACACTCCTGCTCGATGGTATGCCACGGTTACCCGCTTGGCCGATTCTAGAATGCTGGTGACTGGCGGATATGAGAAAGTTCTCCCTGAGTTCTCCTATAACAACAGTGTTGAAATTTTCGAGCCAGACACAAATGCTTGGACGGTTGTCTCCGATCTTAATGATACCCCTCCTGGAATTGAAAACCCGGACTATACGCACGTGTTTCAGTATCCCTCAGATTTCAATTATGTTGAGCCGAATTCGGGGAATACTGTCAATCTCGATCTGGTGTTAATGATTGGAGGTTCTGCGGAGCCGCTGTTCCTAATGATGGATGGGCCCAATAAAATTTGGCACCATACGCAACAGTTTCGCCCGGGCGCCAAAGAGTTTATCGACGCATCTGCGCCGAAAACTGTATTCCCCAATCACGGTTCTTCCACCGCAATGCTGCCCCTTCGATTACCAGAATCTAGCTGGGGATATACTAATGGTAGCCTCATGAATGTCGGCGGCGCGCACATGACACCGATGGAAGGCAATATCGATGTTTTCGATCCTGGATTAAATGCCTGGCTACCTTCCGTTCCGATGGGAGGCCTTCGCCATCATGCATCGACCGTGATTCTGCCCGATGGTCGCATACTCATTTTGGGTGGGCACGATGATATGAGCGCCGTTAAACAGACTGGATTGGCGCAGTATGTAGATCCAAAGAACAATTTCGAAGTCTCTAATGGTCTGGCAGTAATGCCCGAAACACGCGGTTATCACACCGTTGCTCTGTTGCTGCCAGATGGCCGTGTGTTGCTCGGCGGAGGAAATCCGGCCGGCCAGGACGGTTACGAGTTACCCAATTTCCGCTATTACTATCCCGACTATATGTTTGAACCTCGCCCGCAACTATCATACGTACAAGATACGATGCAGTTGACTAATTACTCTATCTTTTTTGTTCCACACCTAACCAATGTCGATGAAGCAACGCTCATTGGCCTTGGATCAATGACACACTCTTTCGATATGAGTCAAAGAAGTATTCAACTCCGAATGTTGGAGTTCAATATTACGATAAAGTTGGAATCCGGCTCATGGGTGCAAGTGGGGCCTGAGCAGTGTGTTGATGATCCCTTGGCCTGCTTCGATGTACTTGCTGTGCAAACCCCTGATACGGCCGAAATCGCGCCGCCGGGATACTATATGTTTTCTATTCTCGACGAAAACCGGATTCCTTCGGTATCGAAAATTGTAAAGCTTGTAGAAGCTTCAGGTTCTTGATCTCAATCAGGTCCCCTAGGTAGTACTCAGTCCGCTCTCGCTCTTAAAGGCGCTTTCTCGAAAGCTGAATGGCTGCTGCTTGAGAACAGTTTGCGTACGTTACGCCATGCCACTGTAAATGGTCTTGAAGCCAGATAGGGTAGAGATCCCTTTGATAAGATTCGAACCAGTCCACCCCAAACGGCCGTTCCAGTTATGATCTCCAGCACACCTATGTTGCTGTTATGAACCTGCCTGCGATATTTCGCCAGGGGCGCATCAAGTAGTGGTTCGCAGATATCAAGAACCTCAAGAATTTCGCTATGCACGGTAATTTTGGACGCTCCTGAGTGCGATATGCTCTCTCGGTGTTTTCTATACCAACAACAGACTTCGGATGTTGAGGCGGCGAAATAATTGCGCGCTACCATGACTATATAAAAATAGTCAGATATGAGTATGACACTCGGTGGAATACCTCCGATGTCGAGCACGGCGGACCTGCGCAGTGCAACCGAGCTATAGGAAATGAATGAGGGCATATCTATCAGCTCTCGAAATACGTTACCTTGGGGGAGATTGTCGCGGCTGTGCCATCGGTCGAAGGGCTCGATTTTTCCAGACGCGTAAAACTGCAGTGTCCAGCCATAGACAATTCCGAGTTTCCCTGATTTATCCTGATCGATGGCCTCACTTTGCAGCGCAAGCTTGTTCGGGGTCCAGACATCGTCGTGGTCGAGGAAAGCGAGCCAATCGCCTTTAGCCAAATGTACGACTAAATTTCGTGCGGGTCCGACCGTAGTGTGTTCTGGTGCGCAGTAGTAGTGTATTCGATTATCATCCAACGCCTGGCAAATTGCTGCGGTATTATCCGTAGATTGATTGTCCCAGATAATAAGCTCCCAGTCCGTATAGGTTTGAGCCAGCACGCTTTCGAGTGCTTCGCCTATATACTTTTCGCCGTTGTATGCATTAATAATGACGGAAAATTTTGGTGCTTTTGGTGACTTATTCGGCATGCTTCATTCCAAACCTCTGCTGATGATTGCCGGGGTATCGCTATCTTCTCGGATTGAAATGATACGATTCATCTGAATATCTTCGAAGGTTTGAGTCAAACCCGTTACAGGCCAGTAAATCTCGAGCCGTTCGATGGCAGTCGCTGCGCCTAATCCAATCTCTTGTTGCAGGCTGGATGCGCCGAAACTGCCGCCGGTACCGACAGCGATGTAAATGTTTCGCTTTCCTTGTGCGTTTCGGGCGGTGAGGGAAATACGCGCGCCGATTGCAGCGGCATTGGAGCGCACACCGCGCAGGCGCAGCGTAATCCAGTTGTTTCCATGGCCGGGGTTGCGAAACAGCACGTTCTGATAGGCATCTCCTCGATACCAGCCGCCCATTTGCGCATAGATGTCCTGGTCCCCGTCATTGTCGAGGTCACCAAATGCAATACCATGGCCTTTCTGCAAGTGGCCAAAACCACCCGAGCTTGTCACGTCCTGAAAGTTCCTGCCCTTGTCCGAACGAAACATACGATTGGGCATTAAGGCTCGATAGTTGGGATCTCCGGTTCCGAGGTAAAGGTCGAGGTAACCATCGTTATCCAGGTCGCCAAAATTGGCTCCCATCACAAACCTGGCTCGATCGAGTGACATGTCACTCGTTACATCGGTAAAGGTACCATCCTGGTTGTTGTGATATAACCGAGGTGTGGGGCTGCTACTCGCGGGTAGTTGCAAATATTCTGCGGCGACGTCGCCCAGGTAGCGATGTGATGGAGCCAGCAGCGGTGGTGGATCGCTCTCCCGAGGCGCTGAGCCAAAACCCGCCACAAAGAGATCCTGCCACCCGTCGTTGTCGTAGTCGAAAAACCACGTGGGGAAACTGTACCGTGGTTTTGCCACCCCGGCGACAAGCGTTACATCTTTAAACAAGCGTTTTGAGCCTTTACCGCTACCGTTGTGGAAAAGCAAGTTGGGCTGGCCTTGACGCGAAATGTAGAGATCGGGGTAACCGTCGTTGTCATAGTCTTCCCAGGCTGCGCCCTTCACCATGCCAGAAATATTTAGGCCGACTGTTCCGGAAACTTCTTCAAAAGTACCCCGATTGTTGCGATAGAGTTGAACCGGATGTGGATCTCCAGGCTGGCTCTCGTTGCCCAAAAATATATCCACCCAGCCGTCGTTATCGAAATCGGCCCATGTCGCCACCTGCGTTGGATGAAAAGATAATAGGCCGGACTCTTCAGTGACATCGGTGAAGGTTCCATCGCCATTGTTGCGTAGTAAGGAGTTTGGAGCATCTCCATTTCCGGGCATGAAACCACGCCAAGCTCCGCGCGCTACTAGAACATCGATAGCTCCGTCATTGTCATAATCGGCCTGTGCCAGATTGAGTCCACCTGTCTGGCCCGAAAGTCCAGCTGCATGGGTGCGATCTGAGAAGGTTCCATCGCCCTGATTTTGGAAATAGTTGAGGTTCTCATGATGACCGGTGGAAGAAGTGAAAATGTCGAGTAATCCATCTCCATTGAAATCTTCGACGATGCTGCCTCCTGCCATTGTCCGCACTGCGACACCCAATTGCGGTGCTACATCCTTGAAGCGCCCGATGTCGAATTCAGATTGAAAAGCTGATGGCGGAATTAGCCATTGCTTCGGTACCTCTTGAGGGTATTTTCCTAGCGTCATATATGCGATGTTGAGTAGCCAACGAGAATTCAGATCACGCGGCTTTTCCGACAAAGTCGCCTTCAACTCAGTTATTGCGGAGGTCGACCCAGTGGGATCTACATGCACGCCGGAACTACGGATAGGAAAGATGCAAACGTCGGCCGAGTGCCTTTCGATACAGTTAGCTTGCTCACCCCTGCGCAAGTGAGCGATCGCCAGCCAATCTCGTATTACGCTATGCTGCTTCTTTTCTCCTTCTTTGCCGGCTGATTCGCGCATTAGTTGTCGAAACACATCGATTGCCGCCAGTGTGCGACCCTCCTCGAGCAATGCGACGCCGTGGTTAAAGCGCAGCGAAACCGAATTGGAGAAAATGGGCAGCCTAAGCAGCCGCCGGTATTTTTCGATGCCCACCTCATTGGGATACATCCAGGATTGCTCTTCCAGCAGGCGGAGACGCTCCACCATGGGAACCCCGGGAGCCTTCCAGGGTTTGGGTGACCAGGCCAGATAAGAGCCGTAGACGCCTATTGACGAGGCCGTTGTCAGCAGTGCGCCGATGAGCAGAATAGGGAGGCTAGCCTTCAACTCAGGCCTTCGTATTAGCAGCCACATTGCCAATACAAGACAGGACGTCTGACAAAGTGCGATTGCAGCGATGCTGGCCGCGCCCTGTAGTTGCTTGTCGGGAACGATGAGTTGTTCGATTGACCAGACGTTAAAAGATGCAGCGACGATAAGCACCAGGAAACCGAGTACCAGGGCAGCAATGCCAGTTTCGGTTCGCGTCGACATTGAGCTGGATCTCCTGATAGCACGGGGCTAAGACGTAACATTATTGATACCAAAAGACTGGCGAAGAACCCCCTACAGGTGCTGCTATCAACCAATGTCCTTGACAAAGATTATACAGTGAAAGCTAAGCGGCTCAGACAACGTTTCACCGTTGGAGAAAACTATCCTATTTGTCGTTCGGGCGTCAAATAGCGTGAGCGATGTATTGAACTTAGCGATCTGGAATTTCGCCCAGACATTTCTTGCAGTGGGTTCTCTTTTTGCAATCTTTGGTGCTGGTTGAATACCCGCTTTGATGTTCCTATAATTCTTTTTCAAATAAAAAAAGGCTGCTGCATGAATTACCCCGGCTATGCATGTTCCGCATACGCTGAATCCTGGGGCGAGTTTGGAATTCCGCGCCATTTTGCTAAATCCAATGGTTGGGTTTTGGAGCGTTCCATTCCAGATTCAACGGCACGAGATGCCATGGGCTGTTATCCAATATTCAGTTGCGGTGATTGGTCGAAGCTTCACTCGGATATTGAAGACCTGGGTGATGAGTTGGTCAGTTTGTCAATGATTGCCGATCCATTCGGGGATTATGATATTGCTCACCTCCGTGAGTGCTTCCCTGATCTGCTTGTCCCTTATAAGCAGCACTATGTCATCGATATGCATCGCCCAATTGATGAGATTGTCTCTCGGCATCACCGCAGGGCGGCAGGTAAAGCGCAGAAGAAAATTCAATCCGAAGTTTGTCCGGATCCAGCGAGTTTTCTGGATGAATGGATAGAGTTACATGAAAATTTGGTCGCGAAACACGACATCACGGGTATGCGCGCTTTTTCCAGGTCGTCATTTAAAAAACAGTTGAATACGCCGGGTCTGGTCCTGCTTAAGGCGAAATGCGAAAAAGAAACCGTAGGTGCACAACTGTGGTTTCAACATGAAAATGTCGCCTTTGGACATGTTCTGGCTTTTAGCGAGTTAGGCTACAAACTTGGCGCCACCTACGCCCTCTACTGGTTCGCCCTGAACTATTTCTCGGACAAGGTAAAATGGTGTGATATTGGCGGTGTAGCAGGCCATAAAGAGTCTGCTAGAGATGGATTGGGCCAATTTAAGGATGGCTGGTCTACTGGGCGGAAAACTGCTTATTTATGTGGGCGGATATTAAACCGATCGCGTTATCAGGAGTTGGAAAAACGAGTAAATGCAAGTACCGATTTTTTCCCGGCCTACCGGAATTTTTTCTGAGTAATTTTCTCGGCGCTTACTGTACACTCTGGGGATGAATGAGGAATCTGTGTCACGATGAAGAAAGCCGATAGGCAGAATTGCCAACCCGTTGCCGCTGCCAAACCCCTGTTTCCCGCAGAGGATATTTTGGGTATCCAAGAGGCGGTAGCGGAGATTTTGAAATCCGGGTGGCTGATACTGGGTGAGCAGACGCGGGCCTTTGAGCGTGAGTTTCAATCGTATGTTGGTGTCGATCACGCGGTAGCCGTCAGCAGTTGCACTGCAGCTATTCAGATTGCGCTTCGCTACTATAAAGTTCAGGGCCGCGAAGTTATTTTGCCGACCAACAATTTTGTCGGAGTGGTGAGCGCGGTTGTTCAAGAGGGTGCCTCGCCAGTAATGGCAGAGATGAACCCCGAAACTTTTTGCGTCGACACGGATGACCTTCTGGCGCGAATAACACCGCAGACTGCCGGTGTGGTTATAGTCCATATAGCGGGCCTCATCTATCCAGATATTGATCGTCTTCGGGCAGAGTGTGAAGACAGAGGATTGTTTCTGCTCGAAGATGCCTCTCATGCCCATGGGGCGCAGATTAACGGTCGAAGGGCGGGAGGCTTGACTGAGGTAGGCTGTTTTTCTTTCTATCCTACCAAGTTAGTCACGACTGGCCTGGGTGGTATGTTAACAACCAGTAATTCTGAATTAGCGGATTACGCTCGTTCCGTTCGCCACCACGGAGTTGGAGGAAGTCTGGATGATATAGTGAACCTTGGAAACGATTGGTGTATGAGCGAAATTCACGCTGCTATCGGGCGTTTCCAACTTCGTCGTGCTGATGAGAATGTTGACTACCGGAACAAAATGGTGGAGCGATACATCAAGGGATTTCAGGGTCTGTCTTGGTTGAATGTACCGGATTGTCCCAAGGGCTTTCGACACGCCTATTACAAATTTCCGACGTTGCTCGGACCGCAGCTGGACACTCCAAAGTTTCGCCGCCTATTAAATGAAGACTATGGCATAGAAAATGGTGCGATCTACAATCCTCCCTGCCATCTGCAACCTGTTCTGCGTAATATGTATGGATACAGTGAGGGATTGTTTCCGGTGGCTGAGTCGATCCTGAATCGTCAACTGTGTCCTCCTATTCACTCAGCAATAACAGAGCCGGAAGTTGATCGAGCGATCGATTCGATCAAAGCAGTGGGTAAGCTTTGTGGTTTTGATTAAAAACAGCTCTGAGTGTTCTAACGGCATTGGCGGAACTATTTACCGTGTGCCGGCACCCCGAGAAGTTATGTTAGGAAAAAATAATGGCTGAGTCGCAACAAGATACTCCGGGACGTTTGGCGGGCAAAGTGGCAATTATTGCGGGAGCCGCCTCAACGGGACCGGGGCTTGGAATTGGCGCAGCTACTGCCATGTTGTTCGCGCGTGAAGGTGCAAAGATACTTTTGGTCAATCGTTCGGAGGCACATGCACAAAAACTCTGTGAGGAAATTAGCCTAGAAGGTGGCATATGCTCAACATTTGTGGGTGACCTGACGCTGGAGGAGGACGTGCAGAGAATGGTGGGAGCTGCAGTTAGTACTTATGGGCAACTTGATATCCTCCACAACAATGCCGGAACTGGAGCGCCGGGTACAGTAGTAAATGTTGAACAGGCTGTTTGGGACAATGCGATGAATACTAACTTGAAGGCAACTATGCTCGCCTGCAAGTATAGTATTCCCGAGATGATTGCCACTGGTGGGGGTTCCATAATCAATATGTCTACTGTGGGTGCTGTGCAGGGTTTTCGTCGAGGAGATACCGGTTTTGCTGCCTATTCCGCATCCAAAGCAGGTCTAATTGGTTTGACTCTCTCCATCGCGGCAGATTTCGCAGCGGATGGCATTCGCGCCAATAGTCTTGTAGTTGGGATGGTTAACACTCCGGCGCTTAAAAAGTTTGGTGAAGAAGCGCGGGAGAAACGGCGACTCGCGGTGCCGCTGCAGACCGAAGGTACAGCGTGGGATGTGGCGTGGTCCGCTGTCTATCTCGCTAGCGATGAGGCGCGCTGGGTAACCGGTGTTTCACTGCCGGTAGATGGAGGACAAATGAATCTTCGCGATTGGCCCGGCTAAATATCTTTCTTGTAAAAATCGAGCGGTCGGTAGACCTCTGCGGCGAGAGATTCGCGCAAACTATTCTTGTCCTTATAGTTATCTTTTACGACTTGCACCAGGTTCACATAGGCATCGACGACGGCGTCCCAACGATATAGCGAGTCGGACCGCTTTTTCGCCAGTGATTTCAATCTTGAGACAGTGTCGGGGTCGCCATCCAGATCTTGAATTAGGGAAGCCAGATGATGCTCCCTTTTGGTAAAGAATAGACCTTCGTCAGTCATAACCTGTCGATGAAACACTACATCCATTGCCACAGGAGCCGCCGTCATGTGCATGGCATTCAGTAAACTCGGATTGGTACCTCCGACCTCATGTCCATGCAAATACACATAGGAATTCTCAAATAAGGCGTTCAATTTGTTTTTTTCATAGACGCCACCTATACAGCGTACGACTTCGTCATCTTCCGCCGCGATCGCCTGCCCGTAAGGAGTGTCGTATCTTGCGGCGCCGACTACTATTAGCGGTTTTTTGGATTTCGCCAGTCGATATTCTCGGATGATTAAATCGATATTGTTGTCGGGTTCAATGCGGGCAACACATAGGTAGTAGCCATTTTTAGTCAGACCATATTCTTCCAGAACACTGTCATCTGATCCATTTCCCACTTCGCCAGCGTAGGGAATGAAGCTACTCTTTGCCTGATATTCCTCGATGTAATAGTCCTGCATCGCTTTCGAATCTGTGACCAACCAGTGGCTAAACCATGCGGATACTTTTTCGGACCATTTGTAGTAGCGTTGTTGCAGAGGGCTCCATTTTTGCCGCTTCCACCCCATTCCGTCGGTGTGAATGACGACCGGATGACCCCGCAGGCGCAGTGGCAAGACAAACGGACCGTTGCCCGGGTCTAAAACCAGTACGACATCGTAGGAACAAAAGGAGGCGTGTAAGATAGCGAGATTACTGTGTACGATGCTCTCCAGACTCTTACCACCCGGGGCAGGAAGATACACACACTTTACCCCATTGTAGTATGGCGGCATCTCGTCGTAGTAATTGCTTCGGCAATATACGCTGACCTCGAATCCATACTGCTCAGTCATACGCGTTGCCATCTGTTCGGCAAGGGTGCTAAAACCGCTGTATCTGGCGGGGATACCCCTGTCACCAATAATCGCAAGCTTCATAGTCAACTCTTATGTTAAGACCACTAAGGCGCCAATTTACATATAGCCCAGGACACCGATCGATGGTCGATTTAATATTGTGTGTTTAGTTTAATCCATATTTGCTCGCAACCCCGATTTCACTTTCGGGTAGCTTTGCCGTTTTCGAAAATATTTTCAGATATTCCGCTTTTAGATTCACCCAGCTGTACTTTTCGCGAATCTGTTCGGCATTGCGCAGCTTAGTTAGTTTTTTTGGGTCCTTGGACAGTGCGTTTACTGCGTTAGCCAACTCTCCCTTTTCACCCATATCAAGTGCAGCGGGGTCATTGTTCATCAGCCATTGAAAGTGAGCTGCGTTGTGAGTTAGTACCGGCAACCCTGTAGAAGCGCCCTCGATTAGTGCTAAACCAAAGGCTTCAAAACATGCGGTATGGACCATCAAGTCCGATACGGCGAACAATTCGCCAACTTGCTGTGAGGGTAGATGAGTGACTCTGCAACGCTCGCCAAGAGTCTCTTGCGCGTATTCAACCAGATCCGGATCTCCGTTGTCCAAGCTGCCATCAATCCAAAGAAGAACGTCACCTTCGACATTGCTGAATTCATCGATCAGATAATCGATGCGTTTGTGATAGCGGTTAATGGCCGCCAGACAGAGCACCACAAAGGTATCTTCCGCGATGCTGTATTTCCGTCGTAGTTCACTCTTGCTGGCACTCACCGAAAAATTCTCTGGATAGAATCCCAAGGGGATCATTGTCATGTATTCTGCTGGAATGCCGTAGTCTATGGCTTCATCATGCGTTACCTGGGACATTTGTTGCATATGGTCCGCGGGAGGGTAGTCGCTCGGACGCATTGCGCAACCTTCAGAATATATAAGCCGAAAGTCAAGGTTTAGGAGCTTGCGCAGTTTGTAAAGAATTCTCGTGAGTGGAGGATCAGTACAGTAGATGATCCGGTAATCCTGCCCTCTTATTGCAAAAAGGAGGCTTATTGCGAAGGTAAGGCATTCGATGTGAAATGCTGTACGGCCGATTAACTTGTGAATAGGGAACCACTTTAAAAAATTGCCGTTGCGGGTTAGGAAGAGCAGAGTCCTTTCATTTTTCGACGAAGCACCTCCACCTTTAAACAGTGTTACGTCCAGGTCATCCTTCACTAGATGAAAGATGTCGTGGAACATCCTTTCGAAACCTCTTTGCACCAGGCCTACGCCCGGACAAGCCATAGCCACCTTTAGTTCTTTGGTGGCGTTGGAATCAGTCATTGGATATTTTGCGCTCATGGTTGCTGGCTTAACGGTTTTTTACTGCGGCGATTATGGAGAGTATTTTTTCTTTTGATACGCCTCCTGTCAGATAAGTGACGGCCATAAAAAATACGACACTCACGATTCCTCCAAGTAAGCTACCGTGAATAGAGGTGTAGGATACCGTTCCGACCGCAACGCCTGAAGCGAAAAAGATCTTTCCGATGGGTAGCCAGGCCAGTGAATAGTGGGCCATACGTAAACTGACAAACACAACAGGAATGGCTGTGACGAAAATTTCAACGAAGAGGTAGGTGCCCACTGCACCAGCTATGCCATAAATCGGTACCAGATAAATAACTAACACGAAGCTGAAAATCACCACCATCAGGGTTATCCACATCGCCTTTTTCTGCCCGCCGCTGATCACAATGGGGGAGGACATAGCAGTTGTCATGGCTCTAGCGAGGATAGCCCAGGACAGGACTCTGAGAATCGCCGCCGATTCAGACATGGATTCGCCGAAAAACGACACGATAAAATCTGCACTGCTATAGACCACGCAGAAAAAACAACAGGATACTAAGCATACGATCTCAACTAGGTTCTGCTGAGTGGATGCAAACAATTTTCTATCGGTGCTCCAGTAGTTCGAAAGGGGAGTGTAGAACACGTTCGATATAGCTTGTGTAACCAGAACAATTGGAAAGACGAGACGTATTGCTACGGTATAAAGGGCTACGGCCTCCATATCCATAAGTTTTGAAAGAGCTAGAGGAGCGATACTGTCGTAACAAGCCACGGTGACACCTGCAATCCCCAGGGGAGCAGCTTGTCTGCACAGTAAGCTGAAGTTATCGTCGTGCCCTATTTTGATTTTTGGTCGGTAGCCGTCTGAGCCATGATAGATGTTTGCCGCGAAGTAGACTATTCGGGAAATTGTGTAGCAAGCCACGAATTCGGTAACACTGGCTTGCCCGAATGAGAGTGCCAGTGCCAGTAAGATCATGACCAGAACTCCAGCAGATTCTGATTTCATATCCTTGTACATGACCATATCTACGCGAAAGTTGACGCGGTAAATCTGAGCGGCGCCATAGCAGATTAGACCAATGCCACCGACAGCGATACCTGGGATTAGCTCGGAATATCCCAATAAGTTGATGGCGATAACCGCGGCTGAAAAGGCCAGTATTGCCTGGACAATTTTAATCGCGGTAAAAGCATCCAGAATTCCGTTTCGCTTATGGATATCCTGGGAGATATTTCTCACTGCAATATCCGTAAAACCAAAATCCATCAACCACTCGCCGATATAGACGATGCTCATGACGACGACAAACTGACCAAATACTTCTGCGCCAGCGATTCTCACAATGATAATTGCGATTAAGAGCCGTGACAGACTGACGAAAGCTCGCCCACTGACGAGGCCAATTACGTTTTGAAGAATTGTCCAAGTTGAAGTTTTAGAGGCGGACATGTAACTAGGTGAATTTCCGTATTACGCGGCGATTCTGGTTGTTTTCCGTATGCCACCATTGAACGGCAACCACGAGCGCCGCGACGATGAAGAAAACTCTGCCGCAATTTGCATTGCGAATAAAAAAACTCGCCATACCATCTGCACTGAGAGCCAACATCCCCGCCATTGAGCCAACACTAATCATAGCCAGAAACGGGTGAGAATATGTTCTTAGGCCACGCCATGCTATCAACATCAGATGGGCATTGAAACCGAGAAAAAGTATCAGGCCAATTATCCCCTGCTCTGATAAAACCAATAGGTAAATGTTGTGGACAACTGGAAGGTCGTCACCGAATTTGTCGATTACACCCTGATACGTCTTATAGTCGGTGTAGGGTGGCATATGCCATACGAAGGAATTCAAACCAAATCCCAGCAGCGGTTTGTCTAGGGCCATGTCAGTGGCCACTTCCATAAATTCCCAGCGGAAACTAATGGCATTGCCGTCGCTCTGCGTTAAGCGTTTTACAATAGGACCTGAAAGAGCCATGGCTACGAGCACTATAAAAATAATTGTGAACAATCGTCCAAAAATGTATCTTCTTCTCAACTCTGGGTGTAGGAACGAGATACCCATGAGTAACATGAATGCCAGCGCAAAGGATATCCAACCAGATCTTGAAAGGGTCAGCACTAGTGAAGCAGCGCCCATCAAAACAGTCACAATAATAAGAAACTTGTACAGCGGTTTAACATTCGAAAAAAGAATCGAAATGCCAATGGGCATGAGCATTGCAAGGTAAATTGAAAGCAGATTTGGATGTCCGATCATACCTCCGACTCGGTTGGTAAACCCACCTCTGTAGGTCGCAATCGACGTGAACTCTGTCTGGGCCTCGGTTACTTCGCCTAATATTTGCGCTCCAAAATTTATGTCCAGCGTATACTGCAGTAAGGCCACCATGCTTTGAAAAGCGACGCCTATCATTAAAGCAGCTATTACGTGCGCAAACTGCCTGACCCGAACAACTTCATTGACAATAACCCAGAATAGAAGTGACAACTTTATCATTCTAAAAACTTCCAGAAATGCCACCTTTTTCATCGGTGCAAATACCATGTCGAGACAGCCCAGCAATATTAGTCCCAGCCACCAATACAGCACCTTTGGTACTCTAAGACTCTGCCGGTTCCCGGTAACAAGGTCACGAAACAAGAACAGTACTAGCGGTATTAGGAAGATATCTACAGCGTCAATTGAAATCGCTGATGCGCCACCCATGTGTGCGACTACAACAAAACTTATGTTGAGCGCAAATGGAGCTGACATCAGCAAGCCCCAAAGGCAAAATAATCGGACATTCCCGCAAGCGACTAACGCGAACACGAATAGCAGTGCCCCTGCTATGGCGAAGACAATCTTGGAGCTACCCAGATTCAACATTAACAGGGCGGTAGTGGCGGCCAGCGCGGCGAGTACTAGAATACTCAGGGTAAAGGTGGTCTCTCGAAATTGGGCGCTGAGTTGCATGAGAGCTTTATCGTTCAGATAAGATGTATTTTACATTTCTGATTTGGTGACTCATAAGCACATCCTTTATCTCATCAAAGCTCGCAATGGCGGTGCTACGTTCTTCGAGATGCAGGAGAACAAGGTCAGCGGCTTTTGCATAAGGTAAATAACGAGTATCCAGTTTCAAGTTGTCCTGCTGTAAAATCACATAATCGTATTGTGACCTAAACACTTCCAGGAGCGAATTTACCTGTTCTTCCGTTGCATACGGCACTTGGCTTCGCTTAACGGGACCGGAAGCTATAAACGACATTCTTCCCTTTAAGCTGTGAGTGATTGATTCGAAGTCAGTGTGCAAGCTGTCGCCTGACAATATATCGACGATTCCCTCTCGATCACCCAAGCCTAACAATTGAGACAAACCGGAATTGCGAAATGTCGCGTCGATGATAAGCACTGAACTGCTCAGCTCATCTTGCAGAAAATGGCTGAACATTAGCAGGACTTCGCTACTGGTATCCATGTCAGTGGCTGCCGAGAAAACAATAGCTTTCCCTCCATCTATTCCACCAACGTCCATGGCCACCTGCCGCGCTAGATAGCGATAGTATCTGGAGGCAAATACAGGATCTCTGAATCGGTTGATAAAGTTCGTCACTATCTCTACGACTTTTCTTGAGACGAATGCGATGACCTTACGCCCGGTACCTAAAAAATCCTTGCTTAGGCGGCTGAAATTACTGCTTGGTGGCTGAAATAACAAAAAAAATCCCCATTATCCGAAAAGTCAAAGCTGTTGCAGGCGCTTGACAGGCGGTTCACTCTCAGGACCTGCCAGGTCGTAGAGGCTAGCCAAGAATTTGGTGTCCCTTGTAACGATTGCATATACTTCCAGTTGCGAGGAAGTGGCAGAAAGTCGATACCGGCTGACACGAGCGTAAATAAAATCGAGGATGATCGCGGCCAGGACGCCCATTATCGCCCCTACTATCAAAGCACCTAGAAGCAAAAGCTTGGTTTTTGGCCAAATGGGCTTTTCTGGATACTCCGCGTAAGTCACCACACGAATAGCAGGTGGCGCAGAGGCGATTGTCGCTCTGGATATCGCTGCCGTTGCCAGTTTTTGACTCAATCCGTTGAAGCTAATCTCCAAGAGAGAGCGTTCCCGATCTAAGGCGCGTGTCTGGTTGATTTTCTTTGGAAGCAGTTTTAGAGCTGCGTCCATTTCCTTGTCCGCTTTTCTTTTGACTTCCAGGTTTGCGATTATGCCACTGAGCTCAGCTTGCAACGTACTTTTTTGAGTTTGTAGGGCTTGATATGTTTCGCTAATTGACTGGATAGCTTGCGACTGCTCTACTTCCTCTTCCGCGCTCCACAGCTCGGTTAACGCATCAATTTGAGCTTGGATTTCAGTTACCTCTGGAGAGCCGGGGCTGTAGCGAAGCTTCGTTTGCTCCATTGCAATTTTTAATTGGACGATTTGATTCCGCAAAGTGACGCGGGCCGAGTTCTTTATCTGAACTCTGCTGCCCACAACGTTTTTTTCTTCAGATTCGAGTTGTCGGTCTATTTCCTTGAGCGTCGCTGTCAAATGTGCCTTTTGTGACTCTAATTCAACAATAGAAGATTGCAGCTTCAGCCAGGTTGTTACTTGTAGCTTGTCCTTTTCAAAGGTCAGCAGCATATTGTTTTCTTCGTGATGTTTCTCTAGCTGTAATTCCAGATCAAGTAATTGTGCACGAGACTTGTCGGCTTCTTGCTTGAGCGCAGCATAGGCTGTGTCGGCTTCCTCCAGCATTCTCTCCTTGCGCCCGAGGAGATAGTGATCAACTAATACATTAAGGGTGTCGGCGATCCTGGGAGAGGGGCCCCTCGCCACTAGCGCGGCGAGGTTTGTTTCTGGAAAAGGTTGCAATATTATTCCGTCTTTAAAACTCAATATTGTTTTTCCCCGCTCTAGTTCTTCTGGGGATAGGGAATAAAGGGTAGGTCGTGGGAAAATCGAGTACTTAACTTTTCGGTAGGCTTTTCCGATCCATGATTCTACCCACAGATAGCCGACGTGATTCATGAAGCTGTGATAGACATCCTCATACTTCAGTTCCAATTCATCGACGACTTTTCCGACCAGGGGGGCTGAGACCATCATTTCGCCTTCGTCGTTGAGGGCGTTTCTTCGGAAAACATTCCAGTGATTGTAAAACTCTCCTCGCTGAGCGTCTTCGGTCGAGTCCGCAATCAGGATTACTCTTGCTTCGAAGTTCGCCGGAAACGCCATCATGTAGACGATGACCAGTAATACAGTTGCCGCCATCGTTCCCGCAATCAGCGCCTTGTGACAAAACAGCGCCTGCTTAACCACTTCAAGCGATTTTTGAAAGTCAAACGAGTCCGCCTCTGGTCGGTGAGGAATCGCCTCTATTATTTCTGTACCCATTTCACTTCTCTAGTTATTGAAGGTCGTCTATCAGTCTGTATTGGAACCATGGGGTCAGCATCAAATTTAGGGCCCCTAGAGGTTCAACCACGAAATCATTAATAATGCGTCCGCCCATAGAGCGCTTGCTTTCAGGGACAATGATCAAATCGTCAGGTTTCAACGCTGTATTTTGAAAAGCTGCATAGGGGCCAACTGGGCCGTCTGCCATGTCTTTGAGCAGGTGCATTTTTATATAGCCATCAGTATCCAACCTTATAAGAGCCACGTCTCGCTGTGCGGCGTCGCGAGTCATTCCCCCGGCATGAGCAATCGCCTGTGCCATAGTTCGCGCCTCGCGCAGAGGTACAGGTCTTACCAGGCCGACCTCACCATAAACGTAAACCATTGGTTCTAGAGGGTTTGTAACGATTACTGTTACCTCGGGAGTCTTCAAACGGCCCGCGAGTCTTCCCGTGATCTCATTGTCTAGTTCTTGTGGTGTCAGACCCGCAGCTGGTATCTCATCCAATAGAGGCAGCGAGATCGCTCCGTCAGGACGCACAACAACGGTGCGGCTTACGTCGGCATTTCGATACACAGCGACTTCCAATTGATCGCCGGGCGCAATTACGTATGTGCGGGTATACCGACTCAGTGACTTTATAATGGTCGGTTCAGCTGCTATATCATAGGGCTTTTGTGTGCTGGTGCAGGCGGACAAAACTACAAAAAGCAATAATGTTATGGCCCTGTAGAGAGCACTTCTTTTGTATGTATTCAAAATGTTTCTTTACGCCTCAGTGCAGGCGCCTCTTGGATTATGGGTAACTCGGGCAAAAACCAGCTGAGCGCTCTTGGCGCGATGAACGCGACAGGAGCTAACAACCAGAGTTTTATGGACAACAAATTGTAGCTGAAGCACTTCTTTATATAATCTCTGCACTGTGCCGCCTGGCCTTGGCGCGCACTTATTAGTGCCTTTGCGCGATACAATCTACTCAAAATCACTTTGCGCTGCCGTTCTGCATAACCAGAATATTGGCGCCGTTCAAACTGTTCTGTGATTGCATTAACGGACTTTTCGTTGTCTAGAAAATTGATATAGTGTCTCATGGACGACGTGTGGAATCTAAAAGAGAGCAGCTCTTCCTTTTGGAACCATGCTTGGCATCGATTGTCCCCCAAGCGCAAAAAGATGTCGCTTTCAAAGGGGAAGTTCCCCACACCTTCCGGGTCTATAAAACCAGATTTTTTCAGCGCTTCGGTTCGAAATAGCGAGCCGGAAATCAAGGTGAAACCTGAGCGCAAATGGTTCTCCAGCACGTCGATAGGGCCTTGAGCGACATCGTCACGACCGTGCTCTTTCAGGAATGAGCGGGTCACCGAGTCAGACTGCACTCCATTTTCATCAATAATACTGGCGTTGGCCACAAAATAAGCAAGTTTGGGAGATTTTTCCAGCCGTTCGACGGCTTTTTCGACGTAGTTTTCGCCCAAGACATCGTCGTCGTGAAGAATCATGAAGTATCGACTATCTTGGGCTTGGGAAAAGAAATAGCGACCCTGGCCATATTCTCCAAGGTTCTCGCTCTGTTGATGAAAACGTACGCGCTGATCATCAAGTTCGGCAATGAAAGCGACAATCGACTCAGAAACCCCGGGCTCTGAACAATTGTCACTGACCACAATCTCCACATTGGAATAGGTCTGATTCAGGGCACTTCGAATCGCGTGCCTGACAAACTCCGGGCGATTGATAGTAGGGATACCGATAAAGACGTTAGCCATTACTCAGCCTCCGTTGGCCGCGCGGTACCATTCGAAGGTTTCGACGAGCCGATCTTCGAGGCTGGCGCCGGGTTTCCAATTCAAGGTATCTCTGGCCAGGTCAGAAGACAAATACTGGTGTAAGATTTCGCCTTGGGCTGTGTTTTGAACATCTGGCTCCAAGTCTTCACGTTTGGCGGCTTTGAGTATCAGCTTGATGAATTCGAGCACAGAAAGAGGCTCTCCAGTTCCGAAGTTGAAGGCCTTGCCGTGTATTTCTTTATCGTCCATATGCTCTGCGAGTATCATGTAAGCTGCGGCGATATCTTTCACAAAAACGTAGTCACGCTTTGGCGAACCGTCGCTGCGAATCACCGGTCTCTTGTTGTGGGTAATATCGCGCATGGTGCCGGGAACAATTCGGTCGTAATGGAGATCGCCGGGTCCGAACAAATTACCGCAGCGGGTGATGCATACTGGTGTCCCATAGGTATTGTGATAAGTACTCGCGATCAGATCGGCGCAGCTCTTTGAAACATCATAAGGATGGCTCCCTTGCAGTGCGAAGTCTTCGCTATAAGGCAAAATTTCGTGCTGGCCGTACGCCTTGTCACTGGAGGCAATGACCACGCGAGTGACCAGTGCGTTTCGCCTGCAGGCCTCCAGCAAAACCCAGGTGCCCTTGATATTGGCGTCAAATGTGGACATCGGGTTGCGATTCGCGACTCCGACAATAGCCTGTGCCCCCAGATGGAAGACGGTATCGATGTGATGCTCGTTAATTGCACGTTCGATAGTGTCGTAATCTTCCAGCGCGCCGTGCACTACCGTGATCTTCTTATCCAACCCCTCCAGGTAGAAAGGAGACTGCGGTACTAAATCGCGTACAAGACCTACTACGTTCGCTCCTTGCTTTACTAATTCGTCGGTAAGCCACCACCCTAAAAATCCTGTGCAGCCAGTGATGAAAACGTTTCTGTTATGCCAAAAGTTCATATTATTCCTACAGTACTGTCCATGGGTAAGGCTTGCTGGTGGCTATCTCGGTAAACTCGATCTGGTCCTTATAGCTATCGAGAGACTTGAAAAAACCTTTGTGTGGGTAAGAGTAGACCAGGTCTTTAGCAACCAGCTTGGGGAAAACATCCTGCTCCAAATTTGATCCTTCCCAGTGATCAAATATTTCTTTATTGAACACGATGAAGCCGGCATTTATCCAATGTTCTTCAATGACTGGCTTTTCTCTTAGCTGTGTGATTTTGTGACCATCATCGAATTCGATTACACCATACTGACTATACAGGGGCACTGAGGTTACCGTCGCTAGACCGCCTTTTTCATTGTGAAACTCTACAAGTTTCTGCACAGGTACGTCGCAAAGACCATCGGCATAGGTGACGATGAACTGATCTTCGACATAGTCCTTGCAGGCAAAGACTCTACCCCCCGTGTCTGTCTCTTCACCCGTATCGAGAACTTGGATATCGGCTTTTAGATCCTTCCCTTCAAAGTAGTCATCGAGAACATCTTTCCGATACCCCGCTGCGAGAATAAATTCGTTGAAGCCCTGGGCAATAAAGCTCTTGATAACTTGCACTACGATAGGCGAACCACTGACCGGCAGCATTGGCTTTGGCATGTATTCGGTAAATGGAAAGGCCCTGACCCCTTTGCCACCACAGAGAATAATTATTTTCATATTTGTACGACATCCTTGCTTAAATTGTGTGTTATCGGTTTATTTAATATACAGCCTAGAAACGGTGTTTCGGGGTACCCTACACCAATTGTTGGTCCATTCATTACATTTCTTGTTAAAGTTGTGTCCTGTGTCCAATTTTTACGCCCACCGGACCATATTCTTGGCCTGGTTGGGAGGCTTAGCGCTCTGGGATCTATGTCGCCTGTAGCCATAATTTTGCATATGGGGTTAGTAAACATTATTGCCTCTTAAACTAAAAAATGTTTTAACCAATATTTTTAAATCCAGCCAAAGAGACCAGTGACGGATGTATTCCAGATCTTGCTCAATGCGTTGTTCCATCTTGTCTAGAGATTGAGTCTCGCCGCGGAAACCACTCACTTGCGCCAGACCCGTAATTCCCGGCTTGATTTTATGTCTGAGCATGTAGCGGTGTATTCTCTTGCGAAGATCTTCATTTAGCGTGTCAGGATGAGGCCGAGGGCCTACAACCGACATATCGCCCATTAGCACATTGAAAAATTGTGGTATTTCGTCCAGAGACGTACTGCGAAGAAACGCGCCAAATGGGGTCACGCGAGGATCCATTCTTGTTGCCTGTACAAATCCTTTGCTCTCCTGTTCGATGTACATAGAGCGAAACTTCAACATCTTGAAACTTTTGCCATTAATGCCATAGCGATTTTGTTTAAAAAGGACGGGACCTTTTGAACTCAGCTTAACTAACATACCGATGACTGCGATTAATGGAATAATGATAGGCATTGCCAAAAGAGAAATAGCTATATCTTCCAGACGCTTGAGATACCGCTGATTGTCAACAAAGGGGGACTCCACGATGCTGATTATTGGCTGGCCAAAGACTTCATCCCAACGGGAATTCATCAGATCAAAGTTGAAGAAACTGGGGCAATAATAAATCGAGACCGTGGTATCAGAAAATTGGTCTATGAAGGTTTTAATGCGTTTCTCCGCTGCGAGGGGGAGGCAGATATAGACTATATCTACCTCGCAGTCCTTCGCTAGTTCGACCAGATCCTCCACAGTTCCCTTTACCTCATCTCTCCTCATTGAAATTCGACCATCTTCATTTTGAGAGCGATTGTCGTAGACGCCAATAGAGTTCATACCCATCCATGGGTGGTCTGAAAAAATTGTCTTCATGCGTATGGCGATATCGCTGGCACCGATAAACGCAACCTTGCGTACGTCGAACCCTAATGCTCGCGCGTATCTGGTAATTATTCGTACACTGCAATGAACGGCGCACATGACCAGAAATGCCAGGAGGAACCACGTCAGCAATAAATACTTGTCGATTGAGTGTTTGTTTTCAGACACAAAAAGTACGAAGGTTAGAAATATCAGGGTGGTGGCCCAGTACAATAAGATCTTCATAACCTCGTAGCGAAGTCTGATAACACGCCAGGACCTATAGAGGTCGAAAAAACTCGCCAAGATCTCATATATTAGAGCGGCCAGCAGTCCCGCAACCAGGTGCTCCGGCAGCCATGCGTAGTTATAGAACCAAAGTGCCGCAAAGAGACTCAAAAATATGACCAGAGCGTCCAGTAAGCTGCAAAGGCGTACCAGGATCACGCTGTGCTGGCGCAGAAAGCCGGCCTTTAGCTGCTCGCCACGATCATAAAGTTCGCCCCCGTTCGCCCCAGTGATATTCACAACGCACCTTTCGGGAGGACCAGTTGCGGCTCCGCTAGTTTTATAATAGTTCGCAAACGAGTCTGTACGGCTCGATTTAGTCGCATGCTATCACCGAAGTTCTATTCGAATTTCTGCCATCAGCTTCACGTGACTCCGCGGCGACCTCTTCGTACAGTTTTAAGTGCCTGTCGAAGCAAACGTCCTCGTTTAGCTCAGTTTGAATATCTAGGCGCCCGGCAGCTCCCAAACGTCTGCACAGTTCGGTGTCATTCCAGACTCGAGATATCTTCTGTGTGAGCTCCTCTACATTACCCGTTTCAAACAAAAGCCCCGTCACATCGTCCTGGACAAGGTCAGGCATCGCTCCGATCCGTGGTGCGATTACCGGCACTCCGTGGCTTTTAGCCTCAGATAGAACAACGGCGAAGGTTTCTTCCCAGAGGCTTGCTACTACTAAAACTCTTGCCCCTCTGTAGAAATCGATAAGGGATTGGGGTGTGGGTGTTGCAATGCACACCGCATCGTCTTCGGGACGGATGGCGGGATGCTCCATACTGTCGCCCGCCAGCCGCAGCGGTAAGTTCGCCCTTCGGCAGGCCTCTAACAAAATCTCAACGCCTTTTTCAGGCACAAACCGCCCGGCGTAAGCTACGTATGCCCCTTCAGATGGATCGTCTATACCCGTCTCTGGAGATGGAATTACACAAGGAATTGTCGCGACCCGATCGGAAGCAATACCGGCCTTGTTTTCAATCCATTGTTTGGAAAACTCGGTGAGTACGATGAAGCGGGTTATATGGTCAGTAAACAGACCGAACCTGCTGGCCACTGCACTGCGCAATCCGTAGGCCAGGCTTTCTGGCAGGCTTTGACGGCAATTATTCAGAAGTGCTCTGTATTCCTTGCCCCCCATGCATTCGTGGCAAATGCCACTTTTGTTGTGATGTGTGGCCACCGGGCAAGTGATTCTAAAATCATAACAAGTCATCACAACCGGGACGCCCGCCGCTGTGCAGCGCGGTAAAATCCAAGGAGAAATCATCGGAAACAGCTCATGCACATGGACGACGTCGGGTTTGAACTCTGTCAGGGTACGATCAAAGTCCTCCACCGCCGATCGGTTATAGATACCTCCGAAAAATGCCTGTACTTTGCCCTTTAGCCCAGATGGTAGGTTCTTGCTATCGCGTTCAAAAAAGCCGATCTCCATGCCTCTCGCTGAGCAAACATCGATTACGGCGTGGCAAGCTGCATCTGAGCCGCCGACCCCTCTATGTTGATTGTTGACATGGAGAACACGCATTTTCTTTATCGTCCGCCGCGCAACAAAGATTGGAAAGAGACCCAGGCGTATCGACGGCTGGTGATAAATTTCTGTGGGTAATCGGACTCTTTCTTTAGAATGGACAGTAGTCCGAAACAAGGCCATCTAACTACGTACCCGGTGGTTAGTATCAGGTCATAGAACCAGGTCTTGAGGCGCCCGTGTCGGATTTGAAAATACGCACGATTGCCGCGAATTGTGCTAGCTAGTATTTCGGCGGAGCTTTGCTTTACCAGGCTTTGCCTTAGATGATGCATTACCGTCGCCTCGGACGTATACATGACACGTTTCCCTGAGGATTGAACCCGGTCACATAACTCTAGATCTTCCCCGTACATAAAGAACTGGTCGTCGAAGATATGATCACCCACTGCGTCCCGACGCAGCATTAGCGCGGCGCCCGAAACCCATCCAATGTCGAAAGTTCCAGCTAGATCGTCTATGAGAAATGTCGGAGGAGGGGCCCACTTTCTGGGCAATATTTGATTGAGGACTAGGTAGTGCCAGGCGACATTATAAAGAGTTGGTAGTGCGCCTCCCGAGGATCTTTGGAACGAACCATCGGGGTTGCTCAACCTAGCACCCAGGATACCCGCATCTGGATATTCGCTCATCAGTTCAAGCATGCGCGGGATTGCTCCTTCACTGAGTTCCGTATCGGGATTGAGCAGCAGGATAAAGTCGCCCTTGCAGTCTAAAAAGGCTTGGTTATTGGCGCGGCCAAAACCGCGATTATCTTGATTTGCAATGAGGTGGAACTGGGGGAACCGCGTCCGCACCATGTCTACACTGTCGTCGGCGGAATTGTTGTCTACTACAAAAACTTCAAATTCGTCGGGATGGAGGCCGACGTTTTTCTCGATCGAACGAAGACTGCACTGTAACAGCGCACTAACGTTCCAATTGACAACAATTATCGACAAATTGCACATTGTGGTCCAAATTGGGGCGGAGGTCTTTCAGCGTTTGCCGCTAGCAATCCTGTGCCGAATACCGCTAGATCCCAATATAATCTCCAGTACCAGTCCATTGGAATTTCCATGAACACTATTGTTAGTTATAGCCGTTATATAACCCCAGCTCTTTCTTTTTTTTTCAAAAAAAGCTTATAAATCTGCTTATAGTTTTACCCAGCCAATATAATCCATGAATATTGCTGTAACAAGCACTCAGTGGCCCGTTACGAAGGTCTCAACTAGGCGATTACTGCAGATGAGAACCAGTTCTCAATATCGAATAACAATTTTGGACTTTGGCTTAGATTCGTTCTATTGTGATTCTCGCAGAGTTAATACCTGATATAAAAAAATGGAGTTTTCGTGGACAGTACTAGTCAGACACTTAGAGAAAAATATTTGGATGATCCCCTGGTGACACTGGAGTCACCCTTCGTGGACGCAAGAGGGGCGATATACCCAATTGTCGATGAAGTTATGGAGTCTTGTGTAATTATAAGCTCTAAAACGGGTACTGTTCGGGCAAACCATTACCATAAAACCGACTGGCACTACTGCTATGTCATGGAAGGGGAAATTCAGTACCACTGGAGATCGACAGGAGATGAGTCTGCTCCGCGAGTAGCGACCTATGTGAAAGGGGAATGCTTTTTCACCCCGCCAATGGTGGACCATGCCATGGTGTTCTCCAAGGACACAACGTTCCTGACTTTGGGGCGCAACCCCAGGGATCAAAAGACTTACGAAGAAGATATCGAGCGTATTGACTTGGTTCAAGTGTGAGTCGACAAAGTGTCCGCGACGCATTATCTCCGCAGCGATTGCCGCTTGTGCCATTCCACCGACGTGGAAAAAGTTCTGTCGCTTGCCCCGACCCCTCCTGCTAATGAGCTATTGTCTTTATGTAGTGATGCGTCCAATCAGGAAAAATTTCCGCTAGATTTGTATTTCTGCAATCGTTGTTACCACCTCCAGCTGTTCAATGTCGTAAGCCCACAGAGGCTGTTTGGTAATTACGTCTATGTCTCTGGAACGACACCGTCATTCAGACACCATTTTCAAGAGTATGCCAAAAATGTTGTCGAAGAATACGGTGTTGATGACGGCAGTCTTGTTGTCGATATCGGGAGTAATGATGGCACCCTGTTGTCTTCGTTCAAACACCTGGGAATGAGAGTCCAAGGAGTCGATCCTGCAAAGGATATCGCGCTAACAGCGGATGCTAATGGCATTGACACCATTGTTGATTTTTTTACGCCTGAAGTTGCTCGACAAATACGGGACGTGAAGGGCACCGCTAAAATCGTGGTCGCCAATAATGTGTTTGCACACATAGACGACTTACACGCTATATTGGCTGGCGTGGATGTGCTTCTGCATTCGACTGGTTTGCTTGTTCTGGAGGTGTCTTATTTAAAGGATGTTATTGAGAAAACCCTCTTTGACACAATTTATCACGAGCATCTTGATTATCATTCTGTTGGTTCGCTGAAAAGTTTCTTTGATAGTAACGGGTTTGACATTGTAGATGTGGTTGCCATCGAATCCCATGGCGGATCTATTCGGGTGGTAGTACAGCGACGCAACGGCGGCCATGAGATCAAGCCTGCGGTCGCTTCTACCATCGCACAGGAAAATGCAGCGGGCTTGTACTTGGCAGATACCTACCGAGATTATGACCGCAAAATAACGGAACTCGGCAACGCTTTAACCGCTTTGATAACTGATATCAAACACGAGGGGAAATCCATAGCAGCCTACGGATTACCTGCCAAAGCTACGACCCTTATGCACCAATTTAATATTGGTGCCGAGGCTATAGATTATGTTGTTGACGATAGTCCGTTGAAACAGGGTTTGTACTCACCTGGCTATGGAATTCAGATTGATAATAGTGAGCGACTCAAAGCAGATATGCCAGATTACATCATTATTTTGGCATGGAATTTTGCGCAACCCATAATCGAAAACCTAAAATGGTTTCTGGAAGCTGGCGGGGTGATTATCGTGCCGCTCCCGGAAATTCAAATAGTGAGAAACAATGACTAAATTATACGTTGATTCGGATATAGAAAATATAGCTCTCCGACTGCTCCCATTTTACGATCAGTTGAGTGGCAGAAAAATACTTATGTGCGGCGGTGGTGGTTTCCTCGGTCGCTACTTTACCGCGGTTTTCCAGCATCTCAACAGAAGTATCTTGAGCGAGCCTTGTCAACTGACGGTGCTGGACAATTTTGTGTCGGCTAACAATCCCTCCTATGAAGAGGGCGAGAAAGACGGTGCCACCTTCATTCATCACAATATTATCGAGCCCTTTGAAACGGATATAAAATACGACTACATTATTCAGGCAGCGGGTATTGCAAGCCCATTTTACTATCGTGCTTTTCCCTTAGAGACCATTGAAGTATCCATTTCAGGCACAAAAAATATGCTTGAGTTGGCACGTAAGACCGGTGCTCGGCTGTTATTTTTTAGCAGCTCGGAAATTTACGGTGATCCAGATCCCAAGCATATACCGACCGCGGAAAGTTATCCTGGCAGCGTATCCTGCCTAGGAGCGCGAGCTTGTTATGATGAAAGCAAACGCTTGGGTGAAACACTCTGTAGTGTCTATCACACACAATTTGGTGTGCATACCAATATGGTACGGCCTTTCAATGTCTATGGACCTGGCATGGGTGAGCTTGACTATCGAGTGCTGCCAAACTTTGCCAGCAAGGCGAAGGATGGCAAGCCGTTTCATTTGTATGGGGACGGCCGACAGACGCGAACATTTTGCTACATTACCGATGCGATCGTTGGCTTTATGCATGTGTTGATGAAGGGGGTGCCAGGAGAACCTTACAATATAGGCAGCCCCAAGCCGGAGGTATCTATGTTGCAACTGGCTGAAGAAATAAAAGATCTCCTGAATATTTCTAATAAAATTAATTTAATAGAGTATCCGGATAGCTACCCAGCGGATGAGCCGAATCGACGGTGTCCAGATATATCTAAAGCGCGAGCGCAGCTTTACTACGAACCCCAGGTCGCATTCAGAGATGGATTGGAACGCTTCTTTACTTGGACCCAGGAACACTTTGTGGGTGGCGTCAATTAAGAGTGGCTATGAGACTAGCGCTGATTGGAGCTGGTAAGTGGGGGGCTAATTTTCTAAGAACTCTCGCTGCCTCTGAACTGGACGAACTCACTGTAATTGTAAGCTCCCAGTCCAGAGAGAAAATTGACACGATCGCAAAAACTTCTGCGACCCTCATCACTGACCTCGGAGCCCTTAAAAGCTGTGCCCATGAATTGGATGGGGCGATTGTTGCAACTCCTCCGGGAATGCGACCCGCAATAGTCGCGGAACTTTTACGACTCGGTATACCGGTTCTTGCGGAGAAACCGCTTAGCCTCGATGCAGAGACAACCGCAGACTTAGTCAGTCTGGCGCAGTCCTTGAGAGTTCCACTGATAGAAGATTTCATTCATCTGTATAGCTGGCCCTACTTAACGTTGTTGGAGCAATTGGATACTGGTACACCGATCACGATTGATTCTTCAGGGGGAGGATGGGGCCCGTTTCGCGACTATTCTCCCCTCGCGGATTATGGACCACACGATGTCGCTATGGCATTGCATCTGTTCGGTCGATTGCCGGACACCGCATCTTTGGCAGTAACGGAACTGGAGAATGCAGGAGCCTTTACAGCGGACGTCATTCTGGATTTTACCGAGTTGGGAGTCGCGAATATAAAGGTCAGCAACATCGGCTCGGAACGGGTACGCAAGTTTAATGTGTTGCAAGGCAACGAATCATGGCTCTACGATGGGAATAGCCAAAATTTATTAGTTCGAAACGGAATAGCGCAATCGAGTCCTTTGCAGGAATATAGTCCGATGCAGTTATTGTTGGATTGTTTTGGCGGTCGAAGGACGTTCTACAACAATGAAAGATCACTTTGGCTTAGCAAGTCTGTGGCTGAGGTTCTGCAAAATCTTGAGGTAATATGCAGCGCGCAATTGGAAAAATGACATGAATATCCCAAAAGTATGCTTGGTAGGTGTCGGACATTTTGGCAAAGCCCACCTTCACGAGTGGTTAAAACTGCAGGAAAGTGGCGAGGTGCAAGTATTCGCTCTGGTCGTTAGCACCGAGGCGTCAAGGGCCGAACACGCCGCTAATTATGCCATTCCAGTGTTTACGAGTTTAGACGAGGAACTGCTGGCACAGGCGGATATAGTGGATATAGTTACTCCCGCGGAATCTCACTTAACGCTCATAGAAAAATGTCTTCCTCATTGCCACGTTCTGGTGGAGAAGCCAATGGTCATGTCCCTAGCGGAGCTTGAGCAGCTGGAGGCTTTAGAGCGACGGTATCCGGAGCGGCTGATGGTGGGACATAACTATCGCTTCAACCAGACCGTTATCAAACTTGGTGAGTTGATTGAGCAGCAGCCCGAGCTACCCTCGCTCGTGGAAATTACGATGCTGAATGAGAGCAGTTCCTGGATCGATTTAAACCCAAATCTGGAATATGTCCATGCTTTTGACATCATGGATTGCCTGTTCGAACTTGAGCCCGAAATAGAGTCATCGAGATGCGTCGACAATAGCCATCAAGTCAGTATTCGCTATGGAGGCAGTCTTCATTGCGTCATGAGTCTAGGTTGGCATAAGAAACCGAGTAAGCGAAGCATTCATATTGTTTACCCCGAAATGGATATTACCTGTGACTTGTTTCGTTATTCGATTCGCGTAAATCGAAATAGTCATTTTGATACGCATAATTTGCCGCATGATAAAACCGCATTAAGAGACGAAATGCTCTCTTTTTTACGTTTTTTTAGAGCCGAATGTGCAAATCCTGTCTCAGTTGAAGTCGCGGCTAGATCGCTTAAAACGGCACTAAGGACAACGCCAAAAATTCGGAAAAGAACTCCCACGGTAGCGGTTATAGGTGGTGGGGTGTTCGGAGCTAACTGTGCTTTGGAGCTTAATCACTTTTGCAATGTTTCTCTTTTTGAGCGCCATGCAGAACTGATGGAGGAGACCTCTTTCGCTAATCAATGGCGGCACCATTCGGGGTTTCACTACCCGCGGAGCTATGACACCATTCAAGAAATCCGTTCTACCAAAAGAGCATTCGAGGACCTTTATGGTGATTCGGTAGTCAACGATTACACCTCTTATTTCTGCCCCTCCGCTTCTGGAGTTGAGATTCCGGCTGAGCGTTATTTAGCGGCTTGCTCAAGTAACTACTTGTCTTTTTCTATCGAATATCCTCCGGCCGATATTGTTGAAAGAGATACTATCAGTATCTCCCTGAAGACAGATGAAGGGGTTTATGATTTCTATAAGCTCAGAAAAATGATTGAGCAGCGACTTGCCAATGCCGCGAACACCCAGACCTTTACCAGTGCAAATATTCTAGGAGCAGAGATATTACCCGATGGAACCAAGCAACTGTCTATTGAACGTGATGGTAAAGTCGAAACGGAGGTCTTCGATTATTTGATTAACGCAACGTATTCCAATCGAAATTTGCTTACGAAATGGTTTTCTTTTCCGGTTGAGCCTTTACGTTTTGATCTTTACGAAATGTTAGTAGTGCGTCTGCCGATAGAGCAAATTTGCGTTACGATAATTGATGGCCCTTTTACCAGTCTGGTTGGCATGGGCTATGACAACCTTTTCTTGCTATCTCATATTCATGATTCGGTGTTAAGAAGTGAGGTTACGGCGGATGGCATGCCTCCAGATTGGGGCCATATTCAGTCAAATCGGCATAATATGTTGTTGAGTGCCTCCAAATATATCCCGGTGTTAAAAGAAGCGGAAGTCGTAGAGTCTCGATACGCGACCCGTGCTGTGAATGCCTATGCGCGAGATTTTGACGCCCGTCCATCGGTGATACGAAATCACGGCTTTGACTGTTGGTCGGTCATGGGCGGAAAAATTGTAACCTGCGTCAGCAATGCCAGAGAAATCGCAACTATGATAGAAAAATCCCATGCCAAATAAAAAACTTTATCTTCTTGCACAATGCCACGAAAAATATGGCGTTAGCGCCGTGTTGAAACAGTTCGCGATACTGCTATACTCCGCCGATGTTTGATTCAACGCTATACAAGGCTCTCTATACGCCGGCCGTGATTCGCCGGGCATTTATTCGCAGACTGTTACCCAAGTTCATCAAGTCATACAGCTTGTTGACCAAACTTGGGGCGGTGGATTATCCCCATTACGGCTATTGTGTTTACAACGCAGCCGTCATGGCTAAGCGACTCGGGCACTCAAAGATAAGTGTCCTTGAGTTTGGGGTGGCAGGCGGGAATGGTCTCACGGCGCTGGAATATCACGCTAGCCACGTCGGAAGCCTGGTGGGAATTGAAATCGAGGTCTATGGTTTTGATACCGGCAAAGGGCTGCCTAAGCCCACCGATTATCGAGATCTGCCTTACCACTGGAAGGAAGGGTTTTTCGCAATGGACTTCAGCGTGCTGGAGAAAAAGCTGAAGAATGCAAAACTCGTACTCGGCGATGTTAGGGATACGGTAAAAACCTTTGCTGAGAAGCACCAGCCCGCGCCGGTCGGTGCGATCATGTTTGATCTTGACTTGTATACATCGACGGTTGATGCCTTCGAAATTTTAAAAATCCTGCCCCAATCCCGACTGCCACGCATTTACTGTTACTTCGATGACATCATTGGCGATGACATTGAATTATACAATGACTTCACTGGAGTGCGACTCGCGATTACCGAGTTCAACAACGATAACTCGAACAAGAAAATCGACAAACTCCACCATCTTCTCGCCAGAAGAGTGCTAGAGCCATGGTATCATCAGATCTACAGCTTCCATGACTTCGGTCACCCGGACTATTCCAAATTTATCAGCGAAGAAGATCAGCAGCTGCGTTTTAAAAGCTAGTTTCCCTTGATTTCAGGTGTGGAGAGGACTCGCAAGTTCTTCCCAGCGTCCTCTCGAGTTTTAATCTTTCCCGAAAATCAGCTCTGGCTTGGTGTTAAACACCAAACGAGTAGTGGCTAGCGCCACACCGATACAGACGAGTAAGGTTACAAACATCAGGTGAATATAGTGTATGGGTGTCCATACGAATGAGAAGAAACCGTACACAGCGACACCCAACACCACGGCGATGATAGCGGCTCGCGAATCGACATTTTTAAACAGCAGGCCGACGATGAAAGCCGAGAGTATGGGCATACTTAACAGTCCGTATAATTGCTGAACCAGGTTGATGATACTCTCTGTGGTGGAGTAAATAGGCACTAGTAATAGCGCGATAATAACGAATACCAGGGTGATAAAGGCATTCAGGCGGCGTACGTTGGGTGCAGTGCCAATGTACTTTTCGTGAATGTCGCACACATACAGCGCGGTCGAAGAGTTTAAAACACTGTTCACACTGGTTAATACCGCAGCGGCGACCGCTGCAGCAAAGGCCCCGGACAACCAGGCTGGCAAAATGTCTCCAACTATAGTGCCGTATGCCGCATCGCCGATGTCGCCGTATAACTTGTAGGCGACGATCCCGGGTAATACGATCATTGGAGGAACGATTAGCAATCGAATACCCGCGGCGGCCAAGACGCCTTTTTGCCCTTCCTCTACTGTAGGAGAAGCCATGGCTCGTTGGGTTATTGTTTGATTGGTGCTCCAATAAAACACTTGGATAAATATCATCCCGGTGAACAGCGTGTGCCAGGGAATGGGCGAGTCGTTACCACCTATCATGGTAAGCCGCTCAGCCGGAATTCCCGAGAAATCAAAATCGATTGCGTTCAGGGATAGAAAAACTACCAGCATTCCCAAGCCAAGTAGCAATACACCACTGTAAGCATCCGAAACTGCTACAGCGCGCAGGCCGCCAAACACGGCATATGCGGCACCAGCGGCAGCGAAGGAAATTGATAGCGTCACGATAGAGGCTTCAACGCCAAACATGGTTTTCATGAATAAGGAGCCGCCATACAGCATAGCCGGAAGAAAAATGAATACATTGCCCAGCAGAAAGAGGGTGCCGATCAGAGCGCGTATATGGTGGTCGTTATAGCGTTTTTCCAGCAGCTCAGTGGTCGTCGTGCAGTTGTATTTGTAATATAGAGGCAAAAAGACTTTAGCCAATACGATGAGACCGCCCACCGCTGCGAACTCCCACCAGGCGAGCAGTGCCATCTGGTTGCCATTCATACCCACAAGCTGATCTGTGCTCAGATTGGTTAAGGTGATCGAACCGGCTACGAAAATCCACGACAGCCCACCACCGGCCAGAAATATTTCTTTGTTATCCCCTTCCACTGAATGATCGCCGGATTTTGGCGCCGCCCGACATTTTATGTAGGTCAGGAAGGCAATCAAGCCGGTGATCAGAACGAAAATTGCAACTTGAATAGTCGTTGACGACATCGGGAGTCCTCGCGAGATTTTTGCATGTCATTTTTATATATTTATAAGTTATATCATATAAATTAGCGCTGAGCCATTTTACCTGATCTCTGCGAGCAGCGTCATTGCGGTGTTTCGCTGCTCTTCGCGAAGTTTACCGCGCTATAGTGGCGCCTCTAGCTCAGGCATCTCGCCATACAGTTATGTCGCGCGGTTTTATTGCTAGGCTTCCCAGCAGAACCTCGACATCGGAATCCAACGGGAGAGCGTGCTCCTGGGCTGAATAATTGAAGGCAAACATCAACTCACCGCGCTGGCAGACTCGAATATCCGGGCCGAAAAAGTAGGTTTTGATTCCTGCGGTGACGCACTGCGCCATAAAGAAATCTTGAAGAAATTGATCATCCGTGAGTGTCGCCATATAGATAAAACGTTCATGTTGTATCACAGCGGGACTGCCGTCTTCGTATTTGGCCAGAGTCTGAACATCTGAGGCTTCAAGCTCCTCGCGCCAGATGCCGCTTTGATATTCACGGTTTTCCCACGTCATCGATTCCGTGCAATCCGCACGAAGGGTTTCAACTGAGAGAATCTTCATCGGTAGCAATTCCTGCAGAACTCCCGGTGGAAGATTCTGTGGATAGCCAAACTCCTGGGTTTTTGCAGCGGCTCTGGGTCCAAAAATGAAAGTTGCACTAGCGTCGCGGCATTTTTGCACGAATGCCTCATCCAGTATGGGGGTGCAGGGTGCGATGATCAGGAAGTAATGGGAAAAATCTGAATCAACTGATATGAAATCTACATTGACCCCCAGCTCTCGAAGGGCACTGTAGTAGGACAGTTGTACGCTATTGTAGTCATAGTCCTGGGCTTGGCGCTCGATCTCGCTAACCCACATTCCCTCAACGCCGGTCAGGATGGCAACCGGTGCGGGGCGCATTTTATGACTCAATAAGGACAGCTGGTCGATGTCAGCTTTAGCCTGTTCGGCTTGTACCCAGGCATCGGATTTGGAATTGTCGGGTCTGAGCAACCCAGCGTGCATCTGTTCTTGCCCAAACGCGGCCTGTCGCCAGCGAAAGTAACACACGCACTCGGCGCCGTGGGCGAAGGCCTCCAGAGTCCAAAAGCGAATCATTCCGGGAGCGGGGCGGGGGTTGTTCTCAGCCCAGTTGACCGGGCCGGGTTGTTGTTCCATCACCCAAAAACCGCCGTCGGTCAGGCTGCGAGTTTGGTCGTGGTAATAGGTGGCGAAGTCAGGATGTCCGGTGCGCATGTACTTGCGAAATTGCTCGGTGGACGCCGATGCAAAGTGTATGTCGGTTCGCCCGAGGGGATAGTTATCATAGCTTGCAAAATCGAGTGGTTGGGCCAGGGCAAAGCTGTCCGCACCAACATGGTCTATCGGAATGAAATTGTGGGTGACAAATCTCCCGGGGGCATGGTCGCGTATCAGCGCTACCGTTTGATTGTGGTAATTCACCACCTGGTCCGAAGAAAACCGGCGGTAGGCGAGGCGGTGAGCGGGACTTGCCTCTGTCACCGTGCCGATCGGAAGGTCAATTTCCGAAAAATCTCGATACTCCATTGACCAAAATACGGTGCCCCATGCGGTGTTCAGTGCATCAATACTTCCATAGCGATCTGCGCACCACTGGCGAAATGCCTGTGCGGCATTTTCGGACCCGCTTAGGGTTGTGTCGTGGCAGCACAATTCGTTATCTGTCTGCCAACCGACGATCCTGTCATCCTGACCGTAGCGCTTCACCAGGACTTCCGTAATTCTCAGAGATTCTCGCAGGTAGTTTTGGCTGGAGAAATCGTAGTGTCGCCTCGAGCCAAAGCCCCGGGTTTGGCCAGTATCCGGATCCACCGGCAAAATATCGGGCCATTGATCGACCAGCCATTTAGGTGGCGTTGCTGTCGGCGTGCACAATATGACCTTTAGCCCCGCGTCACTGAGTACGGCGATGGCCTCATCCAGCCACTCGAACCGGAAGTCTCCAGGAGCCGGCTCCATTCGCGACCAGGCAAATTCACCAATGCGAACGTAGTCCAAGCCCAGCTCGACCATCATTTTCGCGTCCTGTGGCCACAGGGAAGGGGAGCAGTGCTCAGGGTAGTAGCAAATTCCAAACATAGTTCTAATTTCTGCCGTGATGTCTAGGTGGCGCCCGTCGACGCGATGTATTTGTTGAGTCGGACCCGGCTCTGCCTGACTGGAACAATAGTGTAGGTCACTAAGATCTAGGGAGCCTAATCAGTTGTGAATTTCCAAATTGCCCAGTATCTGATGGTGAACAAGGTTATCTTATAATAGTATGATAAATAAGATAAAAATAGTAAAACAGATTGTGGTCGTCAGCTCAAGCGGTGCTTTTTGCTAGCAGCGCTTGCGGACTCGATTTGAAACCGTTCGCTGCTCCGTGAGCGAAACACTGCATATACAGCGATTACGCTTGATCAGGTCAAGGTTGTTCATGTCAGATTTTCGCCGATAACCACAGAATTAACCCTTTACTAATTATATGATATATCTTAGGATTTGATCGCTGCTTACCATTTCTGACTAAAAGTAGCTGCCGAAGAGCCCATAAAATAATTGAATTCTACTCTAGCGGGAGAAGTATAAATGAATGTTGAATACCCCAAGCAAGGGGGTTTGAAAAAGACCGCTCTTGCAACTGCAATATCAAGCGTACTGTCTATGACAGCTTCCACCGGGACCTTCGCGCAAGACGGCGTCATGGAGGAAGTGGTTATCACCGGTATCCGTGGCAGTTTGACCCGCGCCATGGACATTAAGCGTGATGCATCCGGTGTAGTAGATTCCATTTCTGCGGAAGACATTGGTAAGTTTCCCGACCTGAACGTCGCAGAATCTCTGCAACGTATCTCCGGTGTCTCGATTGACCGAAGCGGTGGTGAAGGACAGGCGATTACGGTTCGTGGCCTTGGTCCACAGTTCAACACCGTATTGGTTAACGGCAGGCAGTTGGCGACAGACACCAACGGTCGTGAGTTTAACTTTGATGTACTTTCCGCCGATCTGATCTCGGGCGCGGACGTTTATAAAAGTACACAAGCTTCTCTGCAAGAAGGTGCGATTGGTGCGACTGTGAATGTCTCCACTGCTCGACCTTTCGACAACCCGGGGTTTCAGCTCGTTGGGTCTGTTAAGGGTATGTACGAGAGCTTGTCGGAAGAAACCTCACCATCGGGATCGATTCTGATCAGTAATACCTTTGGTGACGATGATAACTTCGGTATCTTGTTTGCCGCCAGTCACCAAGAGCGTGAAGTTCAAATCAACCGGATCGAAACGGCTGGTTGGCGCCCCGGGCAGACGATCTCGAATCGCAACGATGGGGTTCTGTTTACCAATGCTTATATCCCCAGAAACTGGGACCAGATTGTTGATGAACAGGAACGTACCCGTGATAACGCCAGTCTGGTACTGCAATGGGCACCAACGGATAACTTGAGTATCACTTTGGATGGCTTTGTCTCCAAGTTTGAAGTGGAATCACTGGTTACGGATCTGGCATCATGGTTTGAGCCCGATCGTGTCGGTGAGGGTGTCATCGATCCTGGAACAGGCACTTTACTGTCCTTCACTCAGGGCATCGACTTGCACCAGGGAAGCGGTGATCCCGCTTCGGATTTTGTCTCTCACACCAGAAACTCTCGCGATACAACCAGTGATGGTTTTGGTCTCAATGTAGAATGGGATATCAACGAGAAATTGGTGGGTAAGTTCGATATCTCAACTTCTGAATCCGAGAACGATCGAGCCGGCAAAGATCGCTTTAATGTGATCGGTATTATCAACAATTATTCCTTCACTGGAGGTAGCAATCCCACCGTCGCTCATGATGGTTTTGAGGGTGGTTCTCTGCCCGACGCCAGCCGAGCACGTTTGCACTACAACGAAAAAGGTCGTGGTCCTACTGACGAAGATCAAATTGACGAGTACAAAGCGGATTTCGAGTACACGCCGGATACTGACGTTTTCCAGAGCTTCAAGTTTGGTTTTTACCGTCAGGAGCGGGAGAAGAAATCTTTCCAGATTTTTGCTTCGCAGTGTGCGTTCTGTGGCTATCAGGTACCAGCCCCTCTTGATACCGTTGGTTTCCGACCCTTTGAAGCGGAAAACTTCTTTAACGGTTTGATCGATAACTTCTATACCTACAATGGCGACGCCTACGTTCAGTTCCTGGCCGACTCAGGTTTCCCAATTGAGCCGACCTTGCAGAACAACCGCTATACCATTGAGGAAGAGGTTAACAGTCTTTACGTAGACTTTACCTTTGGCTTCGAGTTGGGCGATATGCCTGTTGAGATCAACGTGGGTGCCCGCTACGCAGAGACCGATGTCGAAGTTGAAGCAATTCAGAGTTTCATCGCCGACGTTGTACCTACCAGCGATTTGACGCTTTTCTCTAACGTCTTAGGCCCAGCAACAGTGATCAGTCAGGGAGACAGCTACTCGAATATCCTGCCCAGTTTGAACGTTAAACTGGAAATTCAGGAAGACATGGTGTTGCGCTTCGCTGCTTATGACTCGATGACGCGTCCCACGATGTCAGAATTGTCACCGGCGACGACCTTCAATGAGCCGCGCCGCCAAAACCTGACAGCCAGTGGAGGTAACCCTGGCCTCGAGCCATTTACCTCGGAAAACTGGGACCTCTCCTTTGAGTGGTATTACAATGAGTCCAGTGTCTTCTCGGTGGCTGTGTTCGACAAAGAGATTGAAAACTTCATCACCTCTTTGACGGGTGAAGAGACCTTCACGCTGTTCAACAGAAGCCCGGATGACGGTTTCAGATGTGCCAGTTCGCCTCTATGTGAAGAGGGCCTCGTGCTTGATTCTACGACTCCGGATGTGGATGTGGTGGCAACTTCGGAAGAGCTCAATGGCGAGCAGGAAGTCTACACCGTAAGTCGTCCGCGAAATGGCGAGACAGCGAATGTCACGGGCTACGAGATTGCGCTCACACACGTGTTTGAGAACGGTTTCGGTATCGTGGCTAACGCGACTATCGTTGACAGTAATGCCAGCCTCGGTACAGATGCGGCGGACTCCTTTGGTCTGGAAGGTCTTGGTGACTCTCAGAACCTGATTTTGTTCTACGAGCAGGAAAACTGGCAGGCGCGGGTCGCCTTTAACAATCGCGAAGGTTTCCTGCGTCGCATTGACAACCAGTTCAACGGTGAGCCGATCAACACTGAGACCTTTGGCCAGTGGGATATCAGCGCAAGCTACGATATCAATGAGAACTTCACGGTATTCTTCGAGGGTATTAACATCACTGAAGAAGAACTGGTGCAGACCGGTCGTTTCAAGAACCAGATCTACAATATCGAAGACAATGGCTCGCGTTATGCCATCGGTATTCGAGGCAAGTTCTAAGGTCTGAGCGAAAGCGGGCAGATCTTCACACCATCTGCCCTGCCTGAGTATCCATATAGCCCGCATCTGTTTGCGGGCTTTTTTTGTTGTAGCACTGTAGCTTTTAGCAGATAGGCTTATAATCGATGCCATAGTGGTTCGGGTGACTTTTACATCATGTCAAAAGCGGTAAAGAAAATTGTCATCGTCGGCGGCGGCACGGCGGGTTGGCTGAGCGCCGCTGTAATTGCTGCTCACCACCAAAGTGATCAGCCCGGTGGATTGGAAGTTGTTCTGGTAGAATCCTCTGACATTCCCACCGTGGGAGTCGGCGAAGGTACCTGGCCGACCATGAAGAACACGTTACACAGAATTGGTCTTTCAGAGGCCGATGTGTTTCGTCAGTGCCACGCGGCATTTAAGCAAGGCGGCAAGTTTGTCGAATGGGTTCACGGTAATGGAGATTTTTACTATCACCCTTTTACGTTTCCAGTCGGATATGGTCGTATCGATTTGGCGCCTTATATCTCGAATATCGAAAACTACGCGGTTGACTCTAATTTCCAGCATCATGTTTGCGAGGCGGGTCTGGCACCCAGGACCATGGCCGACTCCGAGTATCAGGGCAAGGCCAACTATGCCTATCACCTGGACGCCGGCGCGTTTGCCGAGCTCCTTAAGCAACACTGTAAGAATACGCTGGGCGTGGTGCAGTTCATCGATACCGTTTTGGAGACCCGGCAAGCCGCCAATGGCGATATCGACTCTATTGTTCTAAAGGATGGCGGTGATCTGTCCGGGGATCTGTTTGTAGATTGCACCGGGTTTGCCTCGGTTTTGCTGGGTAAAACACTGGGCGTTCCCTTTGTCCCGACGAACAAGTACTTGTTCAACAATACCGCGCTCGCAATGCAGGTTCCCTATGAATCTTCGGCGACCCCACTGGCCAGCCATACTATCGCGACCGGTCAGAATGCGGGCTGGATTTGGGATATCGGTTTAACCCACAGGCGCGGCGTAGGGCATGTGTATGCCAGCGACTATTTGAGCGACGATGAAGCAGAGCAAAATTTGCGGCGCTACCTGGGTCCGGCGGCGGAAGGCTTGGATGCTAGAAAAATTGGCTTTGAGTCCGGTCACCGCGAACTGTTTTGGAAGAACAACTGTGTTGCGGTTGGCATGTCGGCGGGTTTTGTAGAGCCGCTGGAGGCCACGGCTATTATGTTGGTGGAGATCTCTGCTCGCTACATTGCCGAGAGCCTTCCTCCCAACGATGCTGTCATGCCGATTACCGCGAAACGTTTCAACGACCAGATGAGCTATCGTTGGCGACGTATTATCGATTTTTTGAAATTGCACTATATGCTGTCCAAGAGGCCGGAACCCTATTGGCGAGCTCACTGCGATGAGTCCACGATACCCGAGAGCTTGAAAGAAGATCTTGCAATATGGGCTAGTCGCGGACCTCTTGGCAGCGACTTTGACAGTGCGCTTGAGCTTTTTCCCGCGGCCAGTTATCAGTATGTTATGTACGGCATGGGTTTTAAGCCAGACTTTAGTCAGCAATCCTATTTGTATCGGGAGCAGAGTCAGGCCGATCGCATCGTCCAGAACAATCGCCAGATCACTGAGCAAATGCTGCAGACTCTGCCGCCTCATCGAGAATTTATTGAACAGTGGCTTGCTGCGACGAATTAACTAGCTAACTATCTAACTAACCAGACCAACATAAAAAGACGGAAACTATGGCTGAACTCACAGTATTATCCAGCGCCGAACATGGCTCACTCAAAGTGGTTGAGAATTGCGCGCTGGAGGTTGCGCGCAAGCAACATGTGGTGAACATCCGTGTGGCTGAGGTCGGCATGGCTGTTAGCAGTTTTCCGGTCTTCGCCAGCAAAAACCCCAGCAGTGGCAGGTGGGCGTTGACTGCGGTGACCAGCTTTGTACCCGAGAGCAACTTGTTCGTGGTGAATGATCGTTGGACAGCCACCTATTTGCCCACTTGCATGCAAACCTATCCCTTGTTTTTGATGAACTCGGATGAGGGAGAGAACCAATATACCGTGGGTATTCATGCCCAAAGTCCGGACTTTTCAACGGAAGCAGGGGAAGCGCTTTTTGACGACCAGGGAAAAGCCTCCCTGTTTTTGAGTCGAGTGACCGCCATGTTGGAAGCGGATATTAACAACGACATTCAAACCTATCAGTTTACGGATAAGTTGAACGAGTTGGGGCTGTACAAGTCCATCAACTTGTTGGTGCATTCTTCTAATGGCGCATCGGTACAAACTATTCAGGGCCTATACACCATTGATGAGGAGAAGCTGCAGCAGCTGGATGCGACGACTCTTGAAGACTTGAACAAACGGGGTTATCTGGCGCCTATGTACGCCATGCTAACCTCGATATTCCAGGCAAATGCCTTGATTCGTCTCAACAATCTACATTCCGATATGCAGGACATACGCGAGATTAAGCTCGAGGTGGTGAAAGACAGCTAGCGTATCGCTGTTTCACTGTTTTGATTTGTTACTGCGGTAAAACTTCACGCCCGTACCCCATCGCTCGGGAAACCCCGGCCACGCTTCGCTTAGCTTGCCATCAGGACCTTTTATTTGCGTGATGTCTTCACGCTCGGGCAGATATGAACATGCGCGAGTGATCTGTTTTACGTGACAGTCGAAAAAAGCCAGGCTCATGTGTCGGTTGATGCGGTTGAGGGTTTCGATGCTCCAGCTGGGTTCGAAGTGATGTCCAATATCCAGATCATCGGTATAGGCAACGGCCGGTGCGGGATGGGCGACAATATTGTGCCGCGCGTTTTCATAAACCAGCAGGTAGTTGTGTTCCGAACCGGTTTGTTCGAATAGCTTCTTAACACCGTTTTCAAATCCTGATATATCGTCTTGATCACCCGACACATACATTGTGGGCAGTGTAATCTTCGCCATAGATGCCGCGTCGTGTACGGCTAACTCTCCACCCCAGGGCGAGAAAGCCATCATTGCCTTCCAGCGAGGGTCCACTTTTTCGCGACCCCCATTGCAGCTATTAAAGACCGGAAGTAGCGCGGCCGCCATCTCTTTGGGTGTGCCAAATTGCATGAGTGCTCCCTCGGTATAGGCGTAACAGCTACCCACGGTATTAATGGCTCCGTAGCCACCCATCGAGTAGCCGATGACTGCGGCCCTGTCAGCGTCGACGATATCTTTGAAGCGCGATTCGCCGCTACCGAAATAGTCGAGCACAAACTGCTGGTCGCGAGCGCGGTTAATCAATGTGCTGGGAAAGCCGGAAGAGGGGGAGTTGGCGAAATCTATTTCTGCGTTGGTTGAATCAGTGTGATCTATCGCCGCAACCACGTAACCATGACTGGCCAAGTGTTCTCCCAGGTAGAACATGATAGTTCTGTAGCCAGTGTAACCATGGGACAAAACGATGAGCGGGTATTTGTCCCCGTTTGTGGTCACAGCTGCGTCACGAAAACTGACGCCCTGCAGCTCGAACTTGTTGTGCCCACGGGTCATGTTTTCATAGGTGGTTGTGGCCGCACCTTTGCGGGGTTCTGCGGGATACCAAACTTCCAAAGTGAGTGCCCGGTCTTCGGCGGTGGTGAAGTCCTTTGCACTCAGTTGCCTGGGGTTGGTGACAGTAATAGTAGATACGCCCACCGCAAGCTTGCCGGCGAAGGCCAATTCCGGCGTGACAGTGGGCTGATGGTGGTACAACTGTTCTGCCGCAAAAGCCGAAAGTGATGATACGGCGAAAAGGCTGAAACCAATAATGCGGCTGCTGAGTCGGTTCACGGTTGATCGTTCCCTTTTGATTGTGACAAGTGATTGGCGATCTCAGCTCCCGGCGAACCGCAACTGGAAATAGCTCAGTATTGCTGGGCTATACTGACGTTGACCGGAGATGGATCAGATAATACTATATATATTATAAATACCGTTTCACGTCAATCGCGTCCGTTCCACTCCGCTCGGGCAAGCGCCAATAATAGTAAGAGGTTATTTGTAATGCCTGGATTTGCGCAGTACCCGAGCCTTGCGGGACAGCTTGTATTCATTACCGGTGGGGCGACGGGTATTGGCGCAGCCATGGTCGAAGCTTTCGCTCGCCAGGGTGCACAGGTGGCCTTTATCGATTTAGACGATGAGGCGGCAGGAACTTTGGTGGAGCAGGTCGAGAGCGAATTCGGCCTGCGACCCTGGTTTCAAAAGGTCGATGTTGTTGACGTCGATGCGCTGAAGGCTTCCATTGCCAGTGCGATTGGAGAGCACGGGCCGCTGCATACCCTGATCAATAATGTCGCGAATGACACGCGTCACTCGCCGATGGAAACAGGTCCCGCGCAATGGCGCAGCTGTTTGGCGGTCAATCTGGATGCCAGCTTTTATGCGGCTCAGTGCGCATTTGAAAGCATGAGCAAACTTGAGCGAGGTTCTATCATTAATTTCAGTTCTATCAATGCATTGTTGGGGCCGGCCAATATGCCAGGCTATGTCACTGCAAAGGCGGGTTTAATAGGAATGACCAAAGCCCTGGCTAGTGACTTCGGTGAATCAGGTATTCGGGTTAATGCCATACTACCGGGCTGGGTTGTCACAGATCGTCAGCTCGATAAGTGGTTAACACCTGAAGCTGAAGCTGAATGGATGAAACATGTGTCGCTGAAGACACGGTTAATGCCCGACGATGTTGCCAATCTGGCGATTTTTCTGGCGGCCGATGAGAGCAGCATGATCACAGGGCAAAGCTTTACCATCGACGGTGGTAGAACTTAAGTCGTGGCAAAAAATAAGTTCATCGCCGGAGATTGGGGAACGAGCAAACTGCGCTTGTATCTCTGTGAGTTTGCCCCAGCTGGCGAGTCACGTGTGCTTGAATCGCTCAGCGGTCCCGGTGTCAGTCAGATACCAGGAGAATTCGAAGCGACATTCTTTGCTTTGGCTGAGGGCTGGTTCGCCGCTCATGGCAGGCTTCCCGTGATTCTCTCAGGGATGGCTGGGTCGACAATTGGCTGGCGAGAAGCGCCCTATTTGCAGTGCCCGGTCAGCGTCGATGAAGTCGTTGGTGGGCGGGTTGCATTTGCATCGCGCGAGGTAGAGTTTTCCATTGTGGCGGGTCTGAAAGTCAGTAACCCACTGGGTGCAGCTGATGTTATGCGCGGTGAAGAATTGCAACTACTAGGTTGGATGCGCAGCCAACCGGACTCTCAAGGGAAGGCGCAAATCATCGCGCTTCCCGGGACACACAATAAGTGGGTGCTGTGCAGGAACGGTGTGATCGAGACTTTTCTGTCGGCACTGACTGGAGAACTTTTTGCGCTGCTTAGTCATCACTCAGTGTTGATTTCCGATCGCGAGACAAAGCATTTCTCGCAGCAGGCTTTTATGGATGGCGTTAAAGCCGTTGAACAACTTGATGATGCCCAACTGCTGCATGCCTTGTTTTCTACCCGCGCTCGCCAGCTGCTGGCGGAGCTTTCGAGCGAAGATGCGAACTCCTATTTGTCTGGTCTGCTTATCGGTTCCGACGTGGTAGGTGCAACAGCAGTATTTCGGGACTTGGTTCCCGAATATTCCGAAGTGACACTGATCGGTGATGCCGCATTGAGTGAGCGGTATCGCCTGGTGCTTGATCATCTGGGTATCGCATCAAGCGCATGCGACATCGACAAAATAGCGATAGCAGGGTACGAGGCTGTTTATGAAAACATTTATGGGGGGTAGGGAGTAGATGGGCAGCGAAGCGGTGACAGAAAAATTAGAAAACTGGTTTGCGCGTACACCGGTTGTGGCGATTCTGCGGGGTGTCAGCCCTCAGGAAATCCTGGCGGTTGGTGAGGCGCTAGTGAATGCCCAGATTGGTATTATTGAAATTCCACTGAACTCGCCAGAACCTTACGAAAGTATCAGGCTGCTGAATGAGGCCATAGGCGATCGTTGTGTTATCGGCGCCGGTACCGTCGTAACCCTGGAGCAGGCTGAAGCCGTCGCCGAAGCGGGCGGGACAATTGCGGTGAGCCCGAACACCAATCCGGCGATCATCCGGCGAAGCATTGAACTTGGAATGATTCCCATGCCGGGCTGGGCGACACCTACCGAGGCATTTGAGGCCTATCACGCCGGCGCGCGCTATCTAAAGCTGTTTCCTGCTGTCACCTATGGGCCAGCACATATTAAA
>JBGCGJ010000030.1:0-50721 GCA_045110675.1 Halioglobus sp.
ATCATCCGGCGAAGCATTGAACTTGGAATGATTCCCATGCCGGGCTGGGCGACACCTACCGAGGCATTTGAGGCCTATCACGCCGGCGCGCGCTATCTAAAGCTGTTTCCTGCTGTCACCTATGGGCCAGCACATATTAAAGCGTCCAGTGCCGTAATTCCGGGTGAGTGCAAGTTATTGGCTGTCGGGGGCGTAGGCGCAGACGTCGCGCAAAGTTGGTTGCAAGCCGGAGTTGATGGCTTTGGCATCGGCTCGGAACTGTATAAGCCCGGCGATTCGGCTGAGAAAGTCGGCGCCGCTGCGGTAAAAGTGGTGGCCGCGATTCGCGCCGCACAAGGCGAGTAGTCAATGAAGACGCCAGAATTTATCGGTTCCATCGATGTCGGCAATGAATTGGGTGAGGGCATCATCTGGGACGAACGCGATGAATCCATTTGGTGGACTGACATTCAGAATAGTATGCTATATCGCTGCCACCTGGCTGAAGAGAAACTTGAGCAATGGACAACCCCTGAGCGCGTAGGTTGTTTTGCTTTGGTCGCTGATAAAGACTACCTCATTGTCGGTTTTGAAAGCGGTTTTGCTTATTACGATCCGCGCTCGGGCTATCTCGAATGGCTGAAAAAAGTGGGGCAAGACACGCCGAATACTCGTCTCAATGATGGGCGAGCAGATCGCCAGGGCCGATTCTGGGCGGGAAGCATGGTGGAAAATGGCGGCAGTCCTCCCGCCGGAAAACTCTATTGTATGGATCAACAAATGCAGTGCTCCAGTCATTTTTCAGAATTGTCTATTTCCAATGGACTGTGCTGGAGCCCTGACTCGGCTTTTATGTATCACACCGACACACCTACCAGGGAAATTTACCGCTACAATTTTGATGCGACCACCGGAGCAATGAGCAATCGAACCCTCTTTGTAAAAACCGAACAGGGTTGTTTTCCAGATGGTTCAACCGTTGATGCGCAGGGTTATCTGTGGAATGCCCAATGGGGCGCCAGTCAGGTAGTGCGTTATTCACCGCACGGAGAAGTTGACCTGGTACTTAAGGTGCCAGCTTCGCAGCCCAGTTGTGTCGCCTTTGGTGGCCCCAAGCTGGATACACTTTTTGTGACCACCGCTCGAGAGAACTTGAGCGCCGATGATCTGGCTCAACAGAGTGAGGCCGGTAATGTGCTGATCTACCGGACTGACATATCATCCATCCCGGACCCGCGGTTCGATCCTGCCTAGCGCGATTTAGAGCGCCTTCAGAATTCACATCACTGGTTGGGGATTGCGGATTTCCTCAAAGGCATTCCACAACAGTTCAAAGGATCGTTTGCGATCCTCAAAGTAATACATGTTGGTCACGGCCATCACTTCGTCAGCGTCATGAAGGGCTGCCAGATAACTTACTTGCTGTTGCACTTGTTCAGGTGTGCCGACGGCGCGACTGTTTTCTCTGCTGGCAATAAACGCTTTCTCCTGCGCTCCCAGGGGTATTTGCACGGCCTCTTGCGGAGTAAGAGACAAGCCATTGGATTGCCCGGTAAAGAATCGGAATAAATTCAGATCGTGTGTCAGCTGCAAAATTTTTGCCTGCTCCTCGGAATCGGCGCAATACACACTCATGGCCAGAATCGCGTAGGGTTTGTCCTGAGTGGGCCCCGGTTCGAAGCGTTGCTTGTACAAACCGATTAGGCGCGGATCTGCCTGGGGATTGATGAATAGTCCGAGGTTGTAGGGAAGACCTCGCTCGGCTGCCAGTATGGCGCTGTCGGGGCTGGACCCCAGCATCCAGATAGGCAGCGAATCCGCCGGTGGTTTAGGGCTGACCGTAGGCGTCGTTTTCTCACTCCATAGGTAGTCACTCAATTGCGCCACTTGTTCAGGGAAGCGATGAAAGTTGGGTTTGCCATCGGGCGCAAGTGCCGCAGCAGTGGACATATCGGCACCCGGTGCCCGGCCAATGCCCAGGTCAATTCGCCCGGGATACAAGTTGGCCAGTAGCGAGAACACCTCGGCCACTTTGTAGGCGCTATAGTGGGGTAACATGATGCCACCTGAACCCAGGCGAATCGTGTTAGTTGCTGCACCCAGAGCAGCCAGCAGCACCTCAGGAGCGCTTCCCGCAACGGTGGGAAAAGCATGGTGCTCAGAGACCCAGAATCGCTGGTATCCCAGTTGTTCGCACCACTGAGCCATTTCCAGCGTTTCGCGCAACGCGATAGGCGCCTGGTCGGCGGCCCGCGCCAGAGATTGATCGAGCACCGAAATATTGAGCGTCATTTTGAATCCACTGCTTAGTCAGGAGGGCAAGTGTATCGGATAGGACAGGGGGCTTGGAAGTTTATGTGGCGGGCAATTGATGTTCTATGTTTTAGGGGGTATTGTCGATCTAACGTCTGCCGACTCAAGTGGTCTAAAAACAAGCGATGACATACTTTCAATATGAACACAGCCCCCACGCTATCCGCGCCGGATTGAGCGGTTCCTACAGGCGTTATTGGCAAATACTGGCTTCTCCGGGAACCTGGTTCACAGGCGAGCAGCGGGTAGCTATCGCCGCAGAGGTTCGCAACGCCCTGAGCTGTCCCTTCTGCGCAGAGCGCAAGCTCGCCTTGTCCCCCAATTCCGTCAAAGGAAAGCATCAAAGTGGCGGCGTATTAAGCGAAGATATCGTGGACGCCGTTCACCGCGTTATTACCGACCAATCGCGAATTACCCAAACCTACGTCGACGAAAACACCGCAAAGGGTTTGAGCGAAGAACAATATGTTGAGTTAGTCGGCATAGCGGTGACTGTATTTAGTATCGATGAGTTTAATCGGGGGCTGGGTCTAGATCCTGAACCGCTGCCCGAGGCATTGCCCGGTGAGCCCACTTTGCATCGCCCGGGGCAGGCTGTACATGGAACCGGCTTTGTCGCCATGATTCCTCCCGATGGCGCCACAGGAGAAGAAGCAGATTTGTGGCAGGATGGCAAAACAGCCAACGTTTTGAGAGCGCTCACCCTGGTGCCCAATGCTTATCGAGAGTGGATGGGAGTGGCCAACGAGCAGTATTTGTCTTTCAAGGCCATGGCTCAGTTTGGTGAGATTCAGGGCCGGTCGATTAATCGAATGCAAATTGAACTGGTAGCGGGGAGGGTCTCGTCGATCAACGAGTGCTTTTACTGAACCAGCTCACATGCCTCGATGCTCACTTTGAGTGCCGATCTTACCGAATCAACCGTTGATCTAAACTTGATCAATGGGGATGAAAATGCCGCGGCCGGAGACATTCCTCACGGTGTTGCACTGTTGCGATTTGCCGAGGCCTTCGCCAGCCGGGACGAATCACGTTTAGATCATGCGCGCACCGAGCTACTCGCCGAGGCCGGGGCCCAAGTGTTAGTTGACGCGGCAGGTGTGGCGGCGAATTTCCAGAGGATGGTGCGGATAGCCGATTCCACAGGTATTCCTCTGGATAATCTCAGTGCGGCCATCAGCCATAAGGTGGTAAAGCAATTGGACCTCACACGCTTTGCTTCTTCTGCCAATACCCCGGCAGCGGGCATAAAGCGTAAACTACTGAGCTGGATTGCCAGGCCCTTAGCCATTCGTAAATTCCGAAGAATGGGCGAAGAATAAGACCTTGAGGAACTAATTTTATTAGCGGGGCTCTTAAAGCATCGCCCTAACAAAGGTATTCAAATGAAAAATAAAATCGCCACTCTGGCAGCTGTATTGTTATCGCTCTCACCAGCGATGGTCATGGGACAAACGCACAAAACCGAAACTGGTTGGCTTGAACTTGTTAAGGGCTATAAAGGGGATGCTGTAGGTGCACAGATGCGGGACGTCGAGACCCATGAAACCACCGGCGAAAAAACCCTGAAGATCTCTATTCCAAAATCTGCCATTACTCACCCGGATCAAATGGAAGAGGTAGTCGTGGTCGGCCAGAAGCCCGAGAAACGCGGGCCGCTTTTCAATCTTGATTTAGGCATTGATATTGACTACGAGTTTGAATGGGTAGAGGACTACGACGCGGACAATTATGGCCTGGTAATCCGTCTGGGCAAGGACAGTAATTGGCCAATTCGACTGTTTATGCACGCTGATGACGGCCCTCGGAATTAACTGCTTGGCAGCGCCATAAGCCCTTGACTTAAAAAAGCTTTCTCCCTATAGTACCGCCCCTCTACGCGCCCGTAGCTCAGCTGGATAGAGTACCTGGCTACGAACCAGGCGGTCGCACGTTCGAATCGTGCCGGGCGCGCCACATACAAAAAAGCCTCACCCTTTGGGTGGGGCTTTTTTGTGTTTGGCACACCCAGCCGATTCAACGTGCTCGTTCGATAAGTTCTCCCAAGGGGAGAATTTAGACCTCGCCCATGGCGAGTCCCGCAGGGATCATAACGCCCCAGAGGGTGTTATGAGTCCATCGTGCCGTCAAAATTCACTGCCGGTGCTAATAAAGCCGGCTCTACCACCACAAATACCCGCCCACTAGCGAATCGGCACAAAGCAGCTACTATTGGGAAAGAGGTGATCTGATTATGTCCACAGTTGGAGCAGTTCTAAAATCGAAAGGTAGCGACATCTGGTCTATCACTCCCCGAGCGACCGTCTATCAGGCGCTAGAGGAAATGCGGAAGATTGTATGGTGTTGATGACTGGCAAACGTGTACGACACCTCCCTGTGTTAAGTGACGGACAACTCGTCGGTATCGTCACCATTGGGGATGTAGTCAAGAAGGTTTTATCGGAGCAGGCATTCGCGATAGAGCAACTTGAAAAGTACATCGCCGGCGGCTGTTGAGGTCACAACTCAGAGTCGAGCCCATGTCAGAAAACCTAACCGCACAGTTGAAGTACCTACTCCCCTCCGCAGAAAAACCAATCTATTACGCCTCAGAAGGGGGCGCCGAAGCCCAGCTAAAAATCTCGGCTCAATTCAATCCCCAAAACGTGACAATCGCCGACGCTCGCACGCTAATCCCCCTTCCGACATTGGATGCGGATGGATTCACCCTGATTGCCCACACCAGTGCCGTCAAAGACTTCTACGATGACGCCCAAATTCAGGATGTCTACGAACCCGAGGCCGTCCAGCTGGTGCGAGAAAACTCAGGCGCCACGGATGCAATCGTTTTCGACAACACTCGCCGTTCTGATGCCTCAACCATCCGCGGTCAGCAGGGTATACGCGAGCCCTCTACGGTAATTCACAACGACTATACCGACGCTTCTGCCCGTCAGCGACTCAGTGACATTCTGGGAGAGGATGAAGCGAGAGCTCGCGCCCAGCGGCGTTTTGCCATTTTCAATGTATGGCGTTCAATCGCCGGTCCAGTGGTTACTACGCCTTTGGCACTTTGCAGTGCGGCTAGCTTGCAAGAAGAAGATTTGGTTGCCAGTGAACGTCGAGCGAAAGATCGGATTGGTGAGTTGCAGTTGGTCACTTACAATCCCGAGCATCGCTGGTACTGGTATTCCGATATGACTTGTGACGAAGCGCTGCTGATAAAGACTTTTGACGCTAGTCTCGATGGTCGCGCTCGCCGCGCAGTGCACTCGGCGTTCGCAAACCCTGAGGCTCCGGAAGATGCCCCACCCAGAGAAAGCATCGAGACCCGGGTGCTGGCATTTTTCGATTGAATTGCCATTGCCTTCTGCATAACAATAGGCAGGGATTTATCTCTTCGTCTCAGCGCAACGGGACAACTTGGAAAATATATCTGCTCCTATCAATTTCCAGTTTGTTAATTTGATTTTTTTGTGAATCTTGAGGAAGCAACATTATGTCGAAACAATCGCTGCAACCTGCCGATCTTTTCCCCAGCTCAGATTTTGGCTATTCCCAGGTAGTTTCTGCCGAGGGCAAAAGGCAGATTTTCTGCGCTGGTCAAACGGCATGGGATAAAGAGACCAAGCTAGTAGGTGGGGATGATCTCGGTAAACAAATGGAAAAAACTCTGGATAATATCCGAGTAGCACTGGCTGAAGCCGGCGCGACGATGAACGATGTCTGCCGTCTTACAATATACATTGTTAACTATAATCCCAGCATGTTGGAGACGGTCGGTCGAGAGCTCAACAAGGCATTTGACGAACAAGAGCTTCCAGTCAATACACTGCTGGGTATTCAGGCGCTTGCAGTTCCGGAGTTTTTGGTGGAAATAGAGGCGACAGCTGTAGTTTAAATGTGACTGTAGGTTTAATAGACTCAGCTAGTTAAACGGCCTATTCCACCAGTGGAAACTATTTTTTTTCATGAGTCATATCACTTCACTCTATGTCCATAAGATTTTAGGCCAGGTTAGCGCAGGTGTTGAAACGAAGGACCTGCTACTAAACCTGGATATCGAACCGGACCGTCCGGTTGATCCAAAGCTCATGGTGCCTTCAGACAAGTTTTACGATTTCTTCACGATGCTGGCCGACCGTGACCCGGATGGCCTCTCCTTACCCCTGCGTGTTGGGGCGACCATGAAAAGCGACGAGTATGGCGCGTTTGGTCTGGCCTGGAAGTCTGCTCCCAATCTACGCGGCTCTTATACCAGGTCGCAACGCTACGGTCGTGTACTGGGCAGTGCTGAAACGTATACGCTTCAACAGACTGATGGTGGCTGGTTCTTCAATCTTGAAAAAGCGGGCGATGGTCGCCTCGGAATGTTGCTTTCAAATGAGGCTAGCATGTCAGCTGTTGATGTCATCAGCAAGGAGGTCAGTACAGCGGACTTCATGCCGCTTGCCGTCTTCTTCAGGCATGCACCAAGGGGGAATACCTCTGTCTATGAATCACACTTTGGCGCTCCGGTGCATTTCGAATCTGGTCGCGACGCTCTTCTTGTTAGCGAAGACAGCATAGATATCCCCAATAAACTGGGCGATGAAACGATCGCCACGTTTTTTGATAGTCATTTGGAGCAGGAGCTGGCTTCACTCACCAATGACGACGGTTTGGAAAATCAGGTACGCCGCGAAATTACCAGCGTCCTTAGTGAGGGCGTGCCTACGTTATCGCTAATCGCGTCGAAATTAGGGCTGGGGACCCGAACGTTGCAGAGACGTTTGTCTGACGGCGGGCACTCATTTCAAAGCGTGGTTGACATGGCCCGTAAAGACCTTGCCCAAAGGTTGTTGCGAGAATCTCAATATACTCTGGCCGAAGTTGCTTTTCTGACAGGATTTTCTGAGCAGAGCGCTTTCAGCAGAGCATTTAAGCGCTGGGCTGGTCAGACTCCCAGATCCTACCGAGTAGGCTCCACCCAAGGCTAGCGCTCGTTCTTGACACGATCTATCAAACCTTTGGCATCCGCGGTCAAGATTCGTGGGCACCCATCCTATAAATTTTGATTTGTGAAATCCAAACAGGAGCAAATCAATGAACTTCATTCCCAAACAAGAAAATATCACTTTGGTGCTCGGAGGCACTGGAAAAACAGGGCGCCGTGTTGCCGAACGATTAACGGCCAGAGGCCACAATGTCCGTATCGGATCGCGTTCCGCGGTCCCGTCATTTGACTGGAACAATGAGAAGAGCTGGGAAGCGTGCCTGCGGGGCGTGACTGCAGCTTACATCACCTATGCGCCTGACCTGGCTATGCCAGGTGCGTCTGACGCTATTGCGGCCTTTGTCGATCTGGCCAAACAGCGCAGTATCAAACGGCTGGTCTTGCTGTCGGGTCGCGGAGAGAAAGAAGCACAGGTGTGTGAACGCATTGTTCAGGACAGTGGTCTGGAATGGACGATCGTCAGAGCCAGTTGGTTCAATCAGAATTTCTCCGAAGGTGCTTTTATCGACATGGTGATGACCGGCGCAATTACCCTGCCAGCAGGCAATCAGGTAGAACCCTTTGTAGATGTTGAAGACATCGCCGATGTGGCCGCTGCCGCTTTTACAGAAGATCACCACACTGGACAAATCTATGAGGTGACCGGCCCTCGATTGATGACCATTGCCGATGTGGCGGCCGACCTGTCCCGTTCAACGGGCCGTGAGATCACTTACGTCGATGTGCCCCACGATGCCTTCGTATCAGAAGTCGCCAACTCTGGCGCGCCTAAGGACGTCGTCTGGATGCTTGACTACCTTTTCTCTACCGTTCTCGATGGCCGCAACGCGCATTTGAGTGACGGCGTTCAGCGCGCCCTTGGCCGCCCCCCTAAGGACTTTGCAGATTATGCACTCGATTTGGCGACAACTGATGTATGGAGAAAGGCAATATGAGGCGAGTCATCACTAGAACTGCCCTTGCAGGCTCAGGCGTAACCCTTGGACTGATTGGTGGCGCACTCATGTTCGCGCCCAGAAAATTTTTGCAGATGAGTCATGTTTTTGTGGAACCTGATCCTGGCTTAATGTCCGAATTGACAGCTCCCAGCGGTGTTTTGTTAATAACTAGTGCCCTCCTGCTGCTCGGTGCTGTCAAATTGCGTTTTGCCAATCTCGCGCTGTTAGTTGGGGCGCTGGTCTATGGAAGTTATGGGGCCGGGCGTCTTGTGAGCATGGCGCTTCATGGAGTCCCGTCGGAGTCGCTGATTGCCGCGACCACAATCGAATTGGGTATCGCAGTACTACTTATTGCGATCTGGTTAAGCGCGGGACTATTACAGCGGCGGGACATAGATGGCACGCTGTTTAATCGGCTTGTCACGTGATCAAGACGACGGTAGGCCATCGCAATCTACACCGCCGTTTGCATCGGAAGCTAACTGCGCACGTTTTAACTTAAGTCATCTAGGAGACGAAAAAAATGACATACCAATGGACACTTTACTTCTGTCTTTTCCTGGCACTCTGGAGCGCTGTAATCGGAGGTGTGTTTTCCGCCTTTTCCGAATTCATTATGGCAGGACTGCTCCGAGCTGCGCCTGCTGGCGGCATCGAGTCGATGCAACATATCAACCGGACCGTTATCAAAACCCAATTCGTTGCCGGTATTTTCTCTATTGCGGTCTTCTCGGTGCTGTTCGCGATTTACGCTCTGATGGTGTTCGACGGTGCCGCTCCTGCCACTCTCATTCTTGCACCTATAGTCTATCTTCCAAGTGTCTTCCTGATGACCGTGTTTGGCAATGTGCCAATGAACAAGGCGCTCGAACGCCTCGATCACAACTCTACTGAGGCGCAGACCTATTGGTTCGAATACGGGCGCGTGTGGACACGACTTAATCATGTGCGATCTGTAGGTAGTATTCTCACCGCTGGTCTCTACGTGTTCGCAGCTGTCACCCTCATTGCCAGTGGACAGGTTTGACAATGACAGAACAGGGTAGCTTGAAATGACTAGAATTCTTTTATCGATACTAGGGGTGCTCGCAGTGATAGTCGCATGGGTAGTGGTTGTATTTGTTGGCGTCAGCGAGGGCCGAGGCAAATCCGCATTGACGTCTTCGGATACTCCCGCCGATTTTGTAGAGGCTGCTCGACAGATCGTTGAAGCTGAGCACAGGGGTAATCTAAGCATGCTCGTCTTGGAAGCCGGTAAGGTCTCAGGAGCCTATCATTTCTCCATTGGTGAGCCTGTTGATCAAGCCTCGGTTTTCCAGGTTGCTTCTATGAGTAAGTGGATCACCGCTTGGGGTGTGATGGCGCTGGTAGAGGCTGAAGTCATCGACCTGGACAGACCAGTGTCAGACTACGTCAGTCGCTGGCAATTGCCTGAAAATTAATACGACAGCTCGGGTGTAACAGTCCGCCGACTTCTCAGTCACACAGCCGGGTTGGGTGACGGTCTTGGCTATGACGGTTTTGAAAATGCTAAAGATGTCCAAACGCTTGAAGCGTCCCTCATTCGCGCGTTTGATGCTTCGCTCAGTAATGACGGCATCGTAATTCTCTCAACAGGTAAGGAAACACTTGCGACGGAAATTGCTGGCGAGTGGGTATTTTGGAAGACAGGTAATATAGATAGTCTGCTGTTCCTGATGTCCCTGAGCACAATGCTTCTGTGGATGGCTGCGGGTTCGATCCTGATTATGGGCCTGATCCTGACGATCATAGCTGTCAAGCGTCACCAAAAATTACATATATAAAACGAGTGTTCATATGACTTATGCATTGCCACCGATTCACCTGTTCAGTGGAAAGATCGCATCCGTTAAATCTTCGTTTGCAGGAAAGCTCCCGCAAGAAGATACCACTGTCCTTGTATCCGAAGGCGATTGGCTTGCCGCACTAATCTGTCTGACTCGCTTGCAGATTCGCAATAAAAATTAGATTGCCAAAAAAACCTGAACTGAACGCTCTGTTAGCGTTCCTATTTATTGTACGGGAGTGAAACGAAACCATACAACAGGTAGGGAGCTATTGTGAAAACCTTGTGTAAAACGATTTCTAACATCGCATTCATTACCCTGGTCGGAGCATCGGGGGTGAGCCACGCCAACTCCGATCAGGTCGACTTTGCAATCTTAGCTGCGTACGATTCAGGAGCCTATGCTGAGGAATACACGAGTGATGCTTTCCAAGCAGTACCCGTGACTTATTCTAGAAAGTACAAGCGCAGTGGATATTCGTATGGTCGCAAATCCTATAATCGATATTCTTACAAGCCCAGGGGGTACTATCGCAATCGCGGCTACCGTTCGGATTACTATTATGGAAAGCGCTCTTACCACCGAAAACAATACCGCGGTCACAATCGATACTATGGCCACAGCCGGTACTATGGTTACAACCGGGACTATGGATACAATCGTTATAGGAGCCATGGTCGCTCTGGTTACTAGTGATCTGCAGGCGTCGAGACTAGCTTTGCTTAACGCGGGCGAAGTATCTTAAGCCGTATAGTGTAAATTCAGTCATACTTGCAGTGCTGCGGTAATAGATAGTTTGCAACATAGATAGCGTGCGTATTGCTAAGGGTAATTTAATTTATGGCCATGCGATTTACTCGAGTACATTTCACCACGATGCTTCTGGGCACAATTCTCTTCCTCACGGCTTGCGCTGAAAGGGATGATGAAACGCAAATCGCCGAGAATATTGCCAGCATTCAAGCAGCCGTTGAGGAGAAGGACTTTTCAGTAATAGAGAAGTTCCTGCACAGTAGCTTTACTGCGAATGAACGAATGGACAAGGAAGAGGTGGGGCGGCTTCTGAAATTCTATAGCCTGCAACACAAAAAACTAAGCGTCACCATTGTTGGGAGCAATACCACGCTGCATGCGAATCTCTTGGGTCGAGCGGACTCCGTTGTCTCAGTGATTGCAACCGGGTCCTCCGGCTTATTGCCAGCGGACGGAAGTCTTCGAAAAGTTGATGTCGAGTGGATAAAAACTTCAGGGGACTGGTTGGTGCTAAACACCAGTTGGCGACACTAAATACGGCATTAAATGATTCCCACCTCGCTGAAAAATCGCAGTAGCGTGGTCGACTGACCAATAGATAGTCAATTAGCTGTTGCTACTTTGCTGGGTTGAATTGATACCTGGGTCTGAGTCGATCAGTTTTTGAGATTAAGCCAGATGGGGCTGGTCCACGCCCGTTCGCGGATGGTAGCGGGAACGCGGGGGTCGGGTTCTCTTCCCAAACGGATTGCGTCGTAGCTTGACCACCGGCAGGTTGGGTTCATCAACACGCGAACGTAATAGAATGCGTTCTGTGCAGGGTCGAAGTCGGGGTCGTGCCACAGCGTTCTCAGTTCATTGGCACCGGAGTCTGTGCTGAAACCGCAAGTTTTCAGATCAACACTGGCACCGTTATCGGGGCAGCGGCCGTTCGCAGGGTCTACGCTTAGCCCATCGGCGCAGGCAATGTCGACGACCCTTTCCTGGGTTTGACCCTGAGTGTCGATCCAGCCTTTAATTATTTGCACTCGCTGCAAGGGCGCGTCCATTGGGTCGCGTGTCGCCCAGACAAAAAACCCGGGGGAATTTGTCCGGGTCGCATCGGTTCGCAGTGCGCCACCCATTGGCACACCATCAGCGATTAACGTCGGAACGGCGTCCTGGTCGTTTACTACAGCCTCATCAATATCCCAACCTGCGTAGAAGCGCAGGGCCATCCGCGGTCCGGATGTGGCGTAAGTTTCACGGCGCGCGAGGGCATCAAAAATCGCTTCGCGGGTATTTTCAGGAGCCCACACCGCAGCCAGACCGCCCGAGGTGTGAAATTTAATCGTCGTTTTATAGGCCGCTGTTTCCTCGGTCGGTCTCAGGCGCCTGGTCGCAGAGGAGGTGATCGCACCCGCTGTGCCGGGAAAGTCCCATTCTTCTGCATCGCCTGGGTTGGAGTTATGGCTGTCGGTGGCAGCGATAAATCCGGTCTGCATTGGATTAAATCCAAATTCCTTTTCAAGCTCCAGTCCCACCTTCAACCCCTGGCGCACGAACCCTGTTTCGAAGGCGCAGCCCGTGGTTTCCCCCGGCTGGCAGGGATCGAACACTTGTTCAAAAGCACATTCTTCATCCGTGGCACCCACCCCTAGTGCACATTCCTGGGCACCCTTGATCTGAAATATCTCAGCCAATGGCTCGCGCTTCTTGCGCAAGCGCCATTCGGACTCGTTGTATTCCCGTCCATCCCAGGTGAATCGCGAATACATCAGGCCCCATGCCTTGTTGGGGTTGTGCGGTATCGTTAGGAAGTCGCAATCATCGACGCAAGTGGCTTCAAGCCCCTCCCATAGCTCAATGGCGTTCGACACATTCAAGCTCGAAAGGGCGCGTTTAGGCACGGTGCTGGAACGGAAAATAACATTGCGGTGGTGCTTACCCTTATCGGGTAGGCCTGGGGAATACTCATAGCCAATCAACGTGGTCAATTTGCCGGGTTCATTGTATGTGTTGGCGAGATCGCTATAGCGAGCCCAATCCTTAACGGCGTTTTCATGGCAACGCTTGGCTGCACCTTCGCCCACTCTGCAGGTGGGGAAAGCACCGGGTTTGAGGGGGGAGCGTGTTTTGCGTTGGTAGACGCCAGCGGGTTTTGATGGGTCGCCCGGGGATGCTGTGCCGCGAACCGCCCTGGTCAGGGTTTGAAAAATCACAGGGTTGGGTTCATTGGCCAGCCAGCAGGCTGCCCGCTCGCCAAGCGAGAGGTCAAGGCCATCGCAATGGGTGCGGGTGCCGAAGCCTTCTGCGTGGTCGGTGATCGCCACAAAGTCCAGCGGGCGACTGAGTTGCATTATCTCGCCGCTGGGGCTGGCGAGTGGCTCGCCTTTGGCAAACCGATAGGCATCTTCAATTCCCAGCGTGGTGCCAAAAAGTGTTGCGTCGAAACTTTCGCTGGTATGTAAATGCAATTCGCCCCAATACAAGTTCATGTTGGGGTTGGGTGCTGCCTGGTAAACCGCAGCATGAGGAGCGGGCAATTTTATCTTGCTGTCGTCTTGTAAGGCGTAGTCGCGGGCAGCGGTATCCGGCCCGTTTTTTTCAGCGGATTCCTGTAGAGGCATCAGCACTTTGATCCAGACAAAACCAACGACCGCAAGCAGCAGGATAGCGAGTGCTAAACCGGTTTTTTTAAGCATGTTGTGCTTCCTGGTAATCGTGGTCTGTCCTCTTCAGAACACTTCCGCGCATTGAATGTCGCGATAGCTGTGGGGAGAGGACAGGCAGGAAGCATATTCGGCCAATTTAAGTATTCCGCTGCGAAAAATGCAGTGTGCTGTCCCCGCTATTAGTAACCATCGGGTACCCAGTTCCCATGAAACCCTGCGGGCACTCTCACGGGCAATTGAATACGCGCGATAGGGTCTGCTTCGAAGTTTCTTGAATCGACGATAACAACTTCACTTTGATTGAGTTCAGGTTGGAAGACGTAGCTGAGTACCCAGCCGTCATCCTCAGCCGTTCCATCAGGATCCTTCACGAACACGGGCTCACTGCCTTGCCCACCATGGAGGGGGTGAAACTCTGAACTATCTCTATCCAGGTCGTATTTAATATACCCTTCGGCCACCGGTAGCTTGGGTGCAAAAGCCGCGCAGTAACCAAATTGGTTCTTCAGGCCGACCACGGTGTCACACACGCGAGGGAAATCAACGACACGATCATCCAACTGGGTTTCAGTGACAGTGCCTTTGGTTTGGTCTATCACCCATCGATATAGTATCGGCGGTGCCTCTGAGCCTGGCTTCATGACGTCATCCATACGACAAACATCAAGCACAATCTTGTCACCGTCCTCGTAAGCGTTAAGTGGATGGAAGACGTAACAGGGGTTAATTTCATACCAGGTGACATCTGCATCGCTACCATTGCGAGGCATAACGCCAAGACGAGCGCCGTAGCTTTCATCCCAAACGATCGGGAGTCCATTCTCAGCCATGCCCTCGAAATTCCACACCGCAGGCAGGTCCATAAATACCACATGATTCCGAGTGATATTAAAGTCATGAATCATGGTGGCCGCTTTGACCGTAATGGGTTCGGCCTGAAGTAGCTCTCCCGTTGCAGAGATTCGGAGGTAAGTCAGGTACGGTTCAGCCATGCCGTAGGCAAATGCCATCAGCTCGCCAGTTTCGGCGCAGGTTTTAGGATGGGCTGTCATCGGACAATTCAATTTGCCGTTGTAGTTATTGGGACCAATGGTCTCCAACTCGTCTGAAACAACAAAGGGCCAGTGACCTTCTTCGAGAGCCATGATTTTCCCAGCGTGATGGACCACGTGGGTATTCGCTGTGGACATGGACATGTCGCCCAGCGCGTCTAAGACGTTGGCATCGGGGTTGAGATAAAGCGGCGTTTTTATATATCGATTGCGATACCAATTGGCCTTGCCGTCCTGAATCTCGACACCGTGCAGCATGCCGTTGCCCAGGAACCAGTGATCGGACCAACCGGACTGCGGGTTGGCCCCGTTGCGAAGTAAGCGACCGTTTAACGCTCGCGGAATTTCGCCCGTCACTTTCAGCTTGGTCTCTGTGACCTCCTCAAATACAGGTGCGAAATTATCGCTTAGCCAAAACGGTTTATGTTCGGTAGCAGCTTCACCCATGTGGTACTCCTCGGTTATTGATATCTCGATGATCCCAGAATTTGCCGAGTGGTGAAGTTAAGGGGGGATGCATTGATTTTCCACCTAAACGGACCATCTCGTTGAGTCTAAATATAGCTCAGGCTAGTCTTTTTGGGGAAGAAAGACTACTTGGAGCAAGATTATGCCAAGGAGGGTAATGGGCCAACAAGGTGACCCCAAGTGGCCTTACCCAGCTCCCAATGCAATAAGAGTATAGTGCCCGAAGCTAAATTGATTGAAGCGACGCCAGACCTGGTTGGGCTCACCGATGTTGCGGATATTGTTGGCTGTAGTCGTCAAAATATCAGAAAAATCATGTTGTCCAGTCGTGGCACGTTTCCTCCTCCGGTACATGATGGTAAGTCTGCTCTGTGGCATTTATCCAGTGTGCTCGTCTGGCACCGAGACACTAAGTACTATCAAGTGGCGGACGACCTTCTGGAGGTTGCTTCAATTAACATGCAATTCAATGTCGCCAAGGAAATGATAGCCATTGATCAGGCTCAGAGAACTAAAATACTTTCATTGGTTGGTTGAAAGCTACAATCCCGAACCGTCCGCGGAGTAGATCACCCACATTTTGGTATAGCCCTCGGTGTCCCAGATTCCCGTCCACTCTTTGGGTATGGTTACTGCTTCACCTGCGTTGATGGTGGTGATAGTACCGTCGCTGGAGGTCAGCGTTACACCGCCCTCTAGGAAGTACATAAACTCATCTACGCCATAAGGCTCGTTAATTTCCGAGCGAGTCTTGCCTGAGCGATACATTCCAGAAGCAAACTTTCCGTCACTACTGAGCAAGCTTGTGACATCGAGGGTCTCGTGACCGTCCTCATGCTGGGTTTTAGCCATGTCCTTGTGTTGGAATATCTGGCCCGCTGCATCAAGCGCGCCAATTTTGGCCGGGTGAACAGTCTCTGATATCGCGCCCGTAGAAGCGATGACAAACAGGCTTGCCGTGCTCAGAATAATCGCCAGTTTACGTTTTAGTGGGTTCATAGTTTTACTCTCCATTCGTTTGAAATTTATAGTTTGCTCTGTTCGTTCACTGCGCGATCGGCAGCATCGATGGCACCGTCCACGTAGGCGTAGGCACTTGAGTCAGCGTTGGCTATGGAAATTCGTCCCAGCTGCGCTCGTGCCCCAATGTGTGGTCCTTTTTCAGGGCCAAAATCTGGGTCGTCGAACAGTTCGTTGTACTCGTAAGAGTAGCCATGGGGCCAGCGGTTAACCGTGATCGCTGCAATGTCTCGCTCGGCGTCGAAGCCGCCTCCGCGCAGAGCTCCACTCATTTGAGCCAGAACTTTGTCTTCGAAATCGGCGAAGTTCATCTCATAGAGCTGACGTCTGCCCGCTTTATGCTGTTGGATCGACGTCATACCACTGTCGGGAAATGACGGCACGTAGGTTCCGTGAACCACTATGGGCTGGTCGGACTTCTGTGCAAACTGGTAACCGCCCATGCTGACGGGAAAATCCAGTCCAAAAGAGTGCATGAGCTCGGGTTGCGCAATGTCTACATGATCGATGCCGAGGTTCTGGAAGGCCCGCCAATTGCGCAGCGCAACATTGATATAAACCAGGGGCACTTTGGTGGCATAGGCTATGGAATCGAGCTGTGCTGGAGGCAGCTCGTCGCAGATAGCCGGTAGCATTGCGTGGTAGCCTGCGTAGATGACGTGTTTGGCTCGCACTCGTGCTGTCGCGCCATGGCTCACGTAGGTGACGTCAACCGCTTTTTGATCCGCAGTGTGACGCAAGTTAACTGCGGTTGCATTGAGTCGAATTCGGGTGGCGTTCGAGGCTCTATCGAGTTGCGAGTAATCGACCTGCGCGAGTACCAGGTCTTCCATTGTGCTACCGGAGACAGCCTGGGGAATCAGCTTTCTAACGAGGGATCGTGCAACACCGGCATTGCCATCTGGAAAATGAAATATATAGGGCTCGTCCTTCTCGTGCCCGGTGTCGCCCATCATTGCTTCTATGCCCAAAGAGCCCGTACCGGGGTGTCCCCAGCGATAGGCCTCCAGTGCCGAGCAGGCATCCCAACCCACCCCCCAAATGCTCCGGGACTGTTCCCTGAAAATATCGGTGACTTCCTTGGGTGTATTGGTATAGCGGCGCAGATAATCAGTGTATGACGTGGCCTGCAGCAGTTTGATTTTTTCTGCCGGAGTTCTGCCACGCAGATAATCCTCCTCCTGCTGCATCAATCGGATCAGCGCTGAACGAGCCTGCAGCGAAATCGGGTAGGAGGCAACGATCTTCTCCAGCCCTTGTTTGGTAGGCCTGTCCAAGTAACCGCCGAACACGGAGGGCACGAGGCAATCCTTACCGTATTTTTTTTGACTAAAATAAAGCCCGTTGCCGAGCTTCCTTGAGTTGGAAAAGTCTTGATCAAAGTAGTCATAGAAGCGATCGGTGTCGATCGCGATATCCCGCAGTAGCCCGGTGGAGGCTTTAGAATAGGCTGAAGGTGCCTCCAGGCTCTGGCTGCCGCCGTAGCCGATGAGTTGTTGGCCGTCGACTGAGAATTCGTTACGTTTGGCGTGCCCACCAAAATCGTCGTGATTATCCAATATTAGAATACGGACGTCGTTGCCGTGGCGAGCCCGGTAAAAGAATGCTGCGGCGAGGCCGGGATCGAATAGCGGAGAAATAGTATGAAGTATGCAGTTGTTGTACACCATGAAGAGGGAAGCGCCTACGGGGTCACTGTACCCGGTTTGGCTGGCTGCTTCTCCGCTGGAGATTCGTTCGATGAGGCGTTCGACAATGTTGTGGAGGCCATAGAGTTCCACTTGGAGGGTCTGGCTGAGCAGGAGATGGATATCCCTCGGGCAGAAACTGTCGATGCCCATATGGACAACCCTGATTTTGCTGGTGGTACCTGGGGCTTCGTCGATATCGATCTCACGCCCTATCTTGGTAAAACTGAGAAGATCAATGTAACGCTACCCAGTGCTGTCATCCGGAGAATCGACGCCAAGCATAAGAATCGTTCAAGATTCCTGGCAGAAGCGGCTCTGAAGGCTCTCGCTTGATTTAACTTCCACTATGCTAACGGGCTGCCACCCACCCCGCATGAAAACCATAAGGTACGCGAAAAGGCATAATAATCGTTGCCACCGGGCCCGCCGCTACGTCCTGGGCATCGATGATCAAACACTCACTCTGATCCATCTTCTCGTCGTGCACAAAGCTCACCAGGTAGCCATCATCTTCTGCTGTTGCGCCCACACGCGGTGCAAACACTGCTTCGCCGCCGTAGCGGTTGGCCCCGTAGCTATAAGTGGTTTCGCTCGCGGACTCATTGTCATACTTCATCACCCCATCAAAGCTGAAGGCCCGTGTTGGGTTGAACAGTGCAGCGTAGATGTAACGCGTCTGGTGGCAGGTATAGCAGTCATTGACCCGCGTAAAGTCACAATGCAACTCGCTTAAGGCACCCTCGGTAATCGCACCGGTCTTCAGGTTGATGCGCCATTGGTAAAGCTGGCCCTGAGTCTCAGTGAGATTATCGCCGGCATCGGTGCCCGCACCGATGATATCGATAGTTGTTGATCGAGATGCCTGCAGTACCACCTCATCACCGTCATCCCAAGCATTCGCCGTGTGCACTACAACCCCGGCCTTTACCTCAAACCAACGTACATCCGCATCGCTACCAAAGCGTGGCATGACACCAATACGTGACCCGTGCTCCTCTTCATAGCCCAACGCTGGACCGCCGGCCATTGCCCGCTCAATATCCAGGGTGATGGGAAAGTCGAGAAACAAGGTGTATTTCTCAGTGACAGCAAAATCATGCATAAACACCGGCTTTTCGATGGTAACAGGCGTGCTATGAACTAACTCCCCATCGCTGTTGATCACCGAATAACTCACAAAGGGCGCTTCGAACGAATAACCAAAGGTCATCATCTCCCCGGTCCGTAGATCAACCTTAGGATGCGCGGTAAACCCGTGGTTTAGCTTGCCATTGAAATCGGTTGCGCCTTCAGTCTCAAGACCAGGTAACTTGATCACTGTCGGTTGCGACGGTTCATGCAGCGCATAGAGCGTGTCGTTGTGATAGGCAAATGCAGTATTGGCCAGGTTCTTATTACTGGGCGATCCGGGGGGCACGCGCGAGGGTGTGGGATCCATCATAGACTTCATGCCTTTGTAGACCCAATCACCGCGTTCCTGCTCGAGTTTATAGCCCTCGGTTTGAACGAATCGATTGCGGTAACTCGCGGCCCCTTGCGCAAACTCAATCGCGTGAATCATGCCATCGCCATCAAAGGTGTGATACGCCTCCTCGCTGAAAATATGCACCGGATTAGGGCCAATTCGCAGAAATTGCCCCGCTAGATCTTTGGGGATACTACCTTTGACCTGCATATCTTGAGCATCGCGTTCTTCAGCCACCGGGCCAAAGTTGCCATCAAGGAAAAAGTTTACCGTTTCGGTGGGTAGTGCTTGGGCCATGGTGATTCTCCGTTTCATGAATACTGTGGATAATTGGAATGATCATCCCAATAGCGCTGAAGATCTGCCGTGTAGTGCAGGCTTAGTACAGGCGTTTAGAAAACGATCCGCAATACACTTTCAGCAACACATGCGGGCTTATCCTGGCCTTCAATTTCAACAGTCAATTCGTTGATTACCTCAAGCATGGGACCTTTGGGCTCCACGCTCTTGATCTTCCCCAAGGTACGAATTTTGTCGCCGACGGCCACCGGCGACATAAATCGCACTTTGTTCCAGCCATAGTTGATGCCCATCTTCATACCCTCTAACGCGGGCAGGCCAATGCCCTGACCGCCGGGCAAGAAACTCATAATCGACATAGTCAGCTGCCCGTGTGCAATGGGCTTTCCAAACGGGCCGTCTTTGGCGCGTTCAGGATCTACGTGAATCCATTGCTGATCAAGGGTTGCATCAGCAAAAGTGTTGACTCGCTCTTGCGTCATTTCAAACCAATCTGTTGGCGAAGATGCTTCGCCAATCTTGGCCGTCATAACATCTACTGCGCTCTCAAGTGGTGTGGACATGTCGTGTTGCTCCAAGTTCTAGTAACGTTGTTAAGTGTCTAAATTTTGTGTGTGGCGCTAAAAGCTAATTGACCGAGTATACCGTTTGCCCATCCAGCAATGTTCGCAAAACTTTGGCCTCGTTGATTTCAGATACCGGGATTTCAAACAGGTTGCGATCCAACACGATCAAGTCGGCGCGCTTACCCACTTCAATGGATCCCGTCCTGTCGTCCAAGCGCATTACATAAGCTGCGTTGCGGGTGTACATATCCAGTGCTGTAGCCAGGTCGACTTCCTCACCGGTGCCCAATGCGGGCCCCTCATTACTGAGTGGGTTTTTACGAGAAACAGCCGTTTCTATTGCATCCAGTGGGTTCAGCGAGGACACATTCCAGTCGCTCCCACCGACAAGCAGGCCGTCTGTGTTCTGGATACTCGCCACAGGATAAAATCGGTCGACTCTGGCCGAACCGACAATATCTCGAGCCAGATCAATGTAGACATCTGGATAACACCACATGCATTGAAAATTGGCGGCTACGTTGAGTTCGCCGAAGCGGGGTATGTCCTGCTTATCGACAAGTTGTAAATGCACCATCTGGTGCCGGTTGTCGTTGGGGCCGTTCTCATTGAGCATATGCTCATAGGCGTTTAACGCATTGCGTATAGCGGCATCACCTATGGCGTGGGTATGAATCTGAATTCCCATGCCGTCCAGTTTGGTATAGAGGGTATTAAGTTCTTCTTGTGCATAAAACGGTGGGAAGTTCTCCCCGTCAAGATAGGGCTCCAGCATGTAGGACGTGCGGGTTTCTATGACACCATCGATATAGATTTTTACCGAGTCTACCGCGAGATATTGACCGCGATACTTGTCACGTTTGGCAAGGAGATCAAATAGCTCTGGCCCCACGCTATCGGGAAGCTCGTCGATGGGGGACAGTGAGGCCAGAACTCGAGCTGTAAGCTCTCCGCGCTCATCGGCCAATTTGTACAAAGACAAATTGGACTCGCTGACGCCGGGTTCGACAAAGGCGGATATGCCGAATGCGTTGGCCGCTGACAGGCCGTGCTGCAGACCTGTGTAGCGTTGTTCGTCGGTAAGTTGTGGCATGACGCCTTCTACGAGTGCCATGGCGGTTTCGCGCAAGGTGCCAGAGGGTTCGCCGGTGGTTGAGTCTCGCACTATCACGCCCTTGTCTGGGTCTTCAGTGGTCGCGGTGATGCCGGCTAATTCCAGTGCTTTCGAGCTGACCCAGGCATTGTGTCCAAAATCATCGCTAAAAAATGCGGGCCTTCCGTTGAGTGCTTCATCCAGTATGGATTTGTGGGGGTTGGCATCTTTAAATGCTGCGGGTGGCCAGCCGTTACCCATAACCCAATCATCGGGGCCGTAGCGTCCCGATTCAATGCAGCTTCGCAGAATGTTCTGAATTTCTACGATAGTCGGACTGCTCTCCAGGTCGCAGCCCAAGGAGGAGGTACCGCCGTAGCGAATATGAGCGTGGGCATCGTGAAAGGAGGGCATCAGCATCTTTCCTTCAAGATTCTCTTGCCGGGTATTGGGGCCGATCCATTGCTGCGCCTCTTCACCACTGCCTACAAACACGATTTCTCCCTCGGCAATGGCGACCGCTTGTGCCCAGGAGCGAGTTTCATCAGCGGTGTAGACGGCGGCATTAAGGAAAACGAAGTCAGCGAATGGGCTTGGCAGCGAGCGGTTTGAGTCGACACAGCCGCCAAATAGCGCAAATAGGGGGAGCACGGAGAGAAGCAGATATTTCATGCCAGCAACACTTTGTTCTTATAATTGCGCACTATATCAGAACCGGGCATGACTAAGTTAGCCCTCGGTCTACAGTGAGGTCGCGAGCACAGTCTCTGAAACCTCACTCTAGCTGGCTTTCTATGCCTGTCTGAGCTTAACTGGTCGAGATACATTTAGGACGGAGGTTTTTATGGTTGGCACTGCAGCCAGGACAATGATAGCGACTCAACGCAATGCACTGGCGGAAACCGTGGTGTTGCACGATGAATTACCGCCACTTGAAGACGATGAAATACGTTTGCGAGTCGACAAAGTGGGGCTGAGTGCCAACAACCTTTTTTACGCGCAGATGGGTGAGGCGCCTTTTCTCAAATTCTTCTCGGTATATCCGCTGGGCGAAGAGCACAAGGAATTGGCGATTGTACCGGCGTGGGGTGTGGCGACCATCATTGAGAGCGCCAACCCCGAGTTCAGTGCGGGGGAGCGATATCGCGGTTTCCTGCATATGACCGATGTAGTCCAGATGAAGGCCCGGCGAACCGCAGAGGGATTTCAGGCCTTTGGTGGCAAGCGCGACAAGATTAACCAAGCGTACAACGGGTTTCTCTCGGTCGAAGCCGGTGGTACTTCACCGATTGCTGGAGAGGGGGCAAAGGCTGACCTGGCCATGACGTCTGCCCCGGGTGGCGGTAGCGGGTTTATCATGTATGAACTGCTGAAAATGCATGCATTTTACGGTGCAAACAGCGTGGTTCTAACTTCCGCCTCGTCGAAACTGTCTCTGGTCACGGCGCTGCTGTTAAGAGAGCAGCGCGATGCTGGCGAGCTTCAATGTATAGTCGGTTATACCGCTTCAGCCAATGCGGACTTTGTCCTCTCGACCGGTCTTTATGATCTGGTTATTAGTTACGAAGAGGAATTGCCAGACGATTCTGGGCTTAGACATGTCTTGGTAGATGTCGCCGGTGATGCTGAAATTTATAAGCGGGGCAAGAACAAATTTGTCAAAGCATTCGCTGTAGGTGGCACCCATTCGGATGCCGAGGCGTCTGTGTTCACTGCCTTTGGTCCCTCCGGTTTTTTAAAGATGCTAATTGATATGATAGCTCCGGCATCAATCAAAGCCTGGGCCGCCCGCCGACTCAGTCCGAAATTGGAAATGTTTTTCGCCCCCACGGTGATCAGTGAGCTATTGGCCAAATGGGGGCGCGCAGAGATGGATACTAACTCTGATGCGGCGTTGACCGCGTTTGTCTATGCGGCGATTGATGGCAACTGGATGAGTGTTCATCGAGCCGAGACGCCAGAGGCAGTCCAGGCCGCTTACCGCAGGATTGTAGAGGGTCAGGTGCGACCTTCGGAAGCGGTGATACTATCGCTGGCGGACGGTAATCGAAAGCATGATGAATAGAGTTTCCAAATTTCGTGGCGGATAAGAGTAGGTCTTTTCCGCAAACAGAGGATCGAAGTGTGACGGTACTAGAGAAAGAAAACAGCCTGGCCTGTGATAGCGATGGGACCTGGAGAGCGTTGGCAGATTTCGGCAATTTCCTGGCATGGGCAACCGGGGGAGCCGGCACCGCGCGGTTAGAGGGGGAGGGTGTTGGCATGATCCGCCATCTGGATATTCCTGGACTCGGATGTGTTTCAGAGCGTCTGGACCTACTCGATGATGCCAGTAGGACCTTGGGCTACTCCATGGTATCTGAAACCATGGCAGGTATGGCTCGCTATTCGGCCACGGTGCAAGTAATGACTGATGGAACGGGGCAGTGCCGCTTGCGCTGGCGCGGCGATTTCGAAGCAGTGGCCGGGGCTGATAGCGAGGAGGTTGGGAACTCCCTGGCAGCGTCCTACGCGATGATGTCCCAGGGTTTGGAGGTGTTTGTAAACGCTCAGGGATGAGCGGCTTAGTCAGTCCCTAAATTACCCGCTAGGTCTCAGAGGAATCGAAATCGATATGAAGTAAACACCGTTGGAGGTGCGCTAAACTGCTAACAGCCGTCTCTGCAGCAAGGACTCCATGTCCCGACGTCCGTCGGCAATCAGCAAGACGTAGACATTCTTTCCCCTGTTCGTATAGATGATTCGATAAGGCTTGAAATAAACTTGGCGATATTCGCCTACGCCAAGCGCTAGCAACTCTCTGGGACGGGTGCCTCGCTCAGGAGATTCAGATAGACCTTGCAGTACGGCCTCAATTTTGTCCAGAACGTAGTCCGCCTTCGCGTTTGAATCACTCGCCGTAAGAAATTTGTCGAGTTCTTCGAGGTCCCTGACAGCATCCCGGGTGAGTAAAACCTGATAGCTCATTCCGGGTCAGTGCGACTGTTTCTTATCCGTTTAGTGGCCGTCGACGCCTTGACCACTTGTCCCGCCTCGATTTGCTGCTGACCCAAGGCAAGAATCTTCAGGAGTGCGAGCGTCTGCTGGGTATTTTCGTAGCTCTCAATATCCTGCACAACCATTCTCGCTTCACCGTTCTGGGTGATAATCATCGGTTCACGTTGCTCTTGCAACTGGTTGATCACATCTGATGCATTAGCCTTGAGGTAGGAGATAGATTTGATGTTGGTGGAGGGCTTCATGCGGATCAAGTCTCGTGGGTATTCGTGAAATTAGGACTGAATTAAGTCTTAATATGATCTGATTTTGGCGATTCGTCAAGAGGCCTTATGGAGCGTGAATTGTTGCCGATAGACACTGGCTCGGCCGCCCGATCTTATTTATCCTAAGGCGGTTAGGTACCAACCCTCCAACACAATGATATTGACAAGGACGGGGCACGGACAGTATTTTCAAAGACTGCTTAAGAGGAAATTTCCGGAGTTGGCAAATGATGCGCGCAATAGACTACGGTAACGCCGACTATCCAATTCGCAATGATTTTGCCCAGGCTCACAACCGCTATTGGAAGCGGTTAGCATCACCCGGCGCCTGGTTCACCGGAGAACAGCGTATAGCCATAGCGAAAGAAGTGCGACAGGCCTCGCAGTGTAGCTTCTGCAGTCGACGCAAAGCGGCTTTATCTGCCGGCTCCGTTGATGGCGCACACGAAACAGTCAGTAACCTCCCCGACGTTGTCGTTGAGGTCGTCCATCGGGTTGTTACCGATTCCGGTCGCCTTACCAAAACCTGGTTTGAGGGAGTAATACAACAAGGACTCTCGGTTGAGCAGTATGTAGAGGTTATCGGCACAGTGGTCAACCTGCTTTCCATTGACGAGTTTTGCCGGGGAATGGGCATTCCTCTCAATGAACTTCCTGAAGCGCAACCTGGTGATCCTAGTCTATACCGTCCGGCTAACATCGTTGAAGATGGCGATGGCTCCTGGGTACCCATGTGTCCGAATATTGTGGACACGGGTCCCGAGTCTGACCTGTGGCAGGGGCGAACCGGGTATGTGCTTCGCGCGCTTAGCCTGGTGCCTGACGAAGTGCGCACTATGATGGATTTGCTTGAAACCCATTACATCAGCGGCGCTCAAATCTGGAACGTTAAACATTGCCCTCGTGGCACTCTCAGTCGAATTCAAATGGAGATCATTGCCACGCGGGTGTCCGCATACAATGATTGCTTCTACTGAACTTCCTCACACGCAGTGATGCTCCGTGAGAGTATCGAGGCAAAAGGTCAGTCCATCAATCTCGATGGCTTGACTGATCCTTCTTGTACGGTCATCGAAGGAATCCCCAATTCGGATACCCTGTTAAAACTGACTAACGCGTTTATGGAGGGCGACGAAACAGCTCTTGCTGCGGCTCGCGAAAACTTGGCCAATGATATGAGTCCCGAAGCTATGGTCGATGCAATCGGCGTCGCATCGAATTTTCAGCGCATGGTGCGAATTGCCGATAGCACCGGAATTCCCTCTGAGGAGACGATGATGGTTATGTCTGAGGATCTTTGTGAGACACTGGGTATTAACGATTACGCTTCCGCTGCAAATTCCAACAAGGTTTCGTGGTTGAGAAAGCAGATTCTCAAATTGGTTGCGGTACCCCAGGTTAAGAAAGTGATAAAAGATCGATCCGCGAAGGAGCCCGAACGTTCCTAAATTGGAGGGCGTTCTGAATATTTGCCGAAGAAAAATCAGAAACCTTTTGGAGAAAAAATGAGCACGCTACTGAATGATGTCCGACAAGAGATCGTGGACTTTCATAACTTTTTCACAGCATGGTTCAGTGGCACTGCTGGCCGCGATCAGCTGGATTCGGAAGTTGTCGCGCGGTTTAGCGCAGGCATGACCTTCATCCCGCCAGAGGGCGTCACACTTTCGGCGGAGCAATTAGTCATTGGTTTCCAGGAGTCTTATGGGGCAAGCGCGGATTTTAAGATTGATATTCGAGACGTTGCAATTCGCCATGTGCTGGATGAGCATGTCATGGTTACATACACCGAGTGGCAACGCGGAGCGGCTGCTCCTTCGCCCGCACTAAACGCGCGTCAATCCTCTGCATTGCTCACTAAAAGCAAACCCTTCAAGTGGCTTCATGTTCAAGAAACGTGGTTGCCAGAGGAAGTTAGGGCCGCCGGTTCGTTTGAATTTTGATACAGTAAGATCTCAGTTCGATTTTATATTCTATCTCTTTAGCCCTTTAAAAAATTACACACTCAGGTGACCATACTATGGAGCAGTACGACACGATTATCCGCAACGGCGAGATTTACGATGGCAGCGGCGACGCCCCTTACCACGGCGATATCGCGGTTAAAAACGGGAAAATTGCAGCGATTGCGGATTCAATCGAAGGTCATGCGTCACAGGAAATAGATGCTACCGGGAAGATTGTTACCCCCGGCTTTGTGGATTGCCACACACACTACGATGGCCAGGCCACGTGGGACACACATATGCGACCCTCATCAAGTCTTGGCTGTACCACTGCTGTGATGGGAAATTGCGGCGTAGGATTTGCGCCGTGTCGGAAAGAAGACCACTCGGTGTTGATGCAGTTAATGGAAGGTGTAGAAGAAATTCCGGGTACTGTTATGGATGCGGGCCTGCCCTGGAATTGGGAGAGTTTCCCCGAGTTTCTCGATGCGCTGGACGTCAGCCCCCGGGACATCGATGTCGCTGCATTGCTTCCTCACGGCCCCTTGCGCGTGTACGTGATGGGTGAGCGGGGATTAAACCGTGAAGCTGCCACCGACGAGGACATTAAGCAGATGCAAACGCTGTTGTCAGCAGGCGTGGCGGCGGGTGCTGTGGGTTTTTCAAGTTCGCGAACCTTGCTACATCTGAGCAGCTCTGGCGAAAATGTTCCGACCTTTAAAGCAGCTACCAGTGAACTGAAACAGTTAGGAGATTGTCTGTCTGGAGAGCAGGGCCACGTGATGCAATTTATCTCTGACTGGGAAGACATGGCAGACGAATTTAATATTCTGCGGGACACCTGCAGAAGCACGGGGGCGAAGGGTACGTTTACTCTGGCACCTATCGAGTCCCCTAGCAAGGGGATGAACCGGGACGGTGAGCTCTGGAAAAGTCAGTTGCGCATGGTAGAAGAAGCGCAAGCCGAAGGTTTGGATATTCGTGGGCAGGTGATATCGCGCCCTATTGGTGTGTTGATGGGGCACCCGGCGACCATGAGTCCATTCCGCTATCGACCCAGTTTTCGTGCCCTGGATGAATTGCCCGCGGACCAGCGGTTAGAAGCGCTTCGCGACCCGGTGACAAAAGCCCGCATTATGAGCGAAGACCATGAAAACCCGCATATTTTCGTTAAATTGCTGAGTAAGCGTTTTGACTTGATGTACCCTTTGGAAGATCCCATCGAATATTTGCCTAGTCCTGATAGCAGCGTAGCAGCTCAGGCACTGCGGGACGGGGTAGATCCCGAGAGCTGGTTGTACGACTATTTTCTCGGAAATGAAGGGACTAAGCTCATTTATATTCCCGGTACCAGTGCCAATGAAGAGGTAATTGCTACCTTGTTAGAGCACCCGCATACAGTGTCTGCTTTGGGAGACGGTGGTGCCCACGTGGGTTCCATCTGCGATGCCAGTGCGACTATCTATGTTCTGACAAAATGGGTGCGAGAGAAGGAACAGTTTAATCTGGCCCAGGGTATTCATATGATCAGCCGGCAGCCTGCGGAGCTCTATTCGCTCAATGACCGCGGTCTGATTGCCACCGGTATGAAAGCGGATATCAATATTATCGATTTTGAACGCCTGAAATTGCGCAGTCCTCATATTGTTCAAGATCTTCCCGCCGGAGGTAAACGCTTTCTGCAAGATGTTGATGGCATTGAGGCGACATTGGTATCCGGTGAAATCATTTTCTCTCATGGGCAGGCCACCGGTGCACTGCCAGGAAAGTTGATTCGAGGTATGCAGGCGGCCCCGGCTTAGTATTGAGTCGATCGGGAAGACGCGGAGCTTCGTTTACATCATCTGGGTAGTGAAAGTTGCGAGGTCGAAGTAGTCTCGCCAGGCCTCGATCTTGCCGTTGGCTAACTCAAAGGTCCCCATCACGGGCATTGAAACAGTCTTACCGTCAGATAGGTAAAAATTATCGATTCTCTCGGTGAGAACCTTGTTGCCGTTCTCGGCAATGCTGAGAATTTCCCAGTCGACGGACTTAAGGTCCATTCCGTTGGTCACGAAATCGGCCACTACTGCTTTGCCGCGAAGCTCCTCCATGGGGATATTGTGGTACACCACATCTTCGGTAAAGGCAGCTACGACGGCGTCCCAGTCCATGCGGTTCCAGGCATCGATAAAATCCAGTACGATTTGAGTATTGCTCATTAACCCTATCCTTTTTAGTCGTTCGCTCTAGGAACTTGTTTTTACGTCTTTAAACGGAATACTCCGATCAGCATCATTAGACTTAGGAAGCCCTAGTATGCGTTCAGCGATGATATTTCGCTGTATTTGATCCGTGCCGCCTCCGATAGAGTTCATATAGGCCTTGGCCGCATCGAAATTGGCATTCTGAGCGTCTTCCGTATCATCAAGCAACACATTTGGTCCGAGAATTACGCCTGAGAGTCGGGCTTCCCCGTGCTGGATGCGTGACATTGATAGCTTACCTAACGACATTAGAGATGACATCCCGTTGTTTTTTATCTCCTCAATAGCTCGCTGCATATTCAGTGAATTTAGCTGCCGGTGGGCCAGGACCTGTGCAATTTCCTGTCTTAGCCCAGGGTCCTTCAGTCGATTGTGTTTATGTGCCAGCCGAAGCAGGGCGGGCGCTTTGCTCTTTGTGGATCTACCGCCCCGGGCGGTAATACCCATCCCCATGATTAATCGCTCCGAAGCAATGGCACCTTGAAACGATGTCCAACCCTGGTTGTATTCGCCGATAATATAGCGTTCGGGTACGCGGGCATCGGTAATAAACACTTCGTTAAATTCAGATTCGCCAGTTATCTGATTAATAGGACGAACCTCAACACCTTGCTGCTTCATCGGAAAAATAAAAAAGGTGATGCCCTGATGCTTTGGTACATCCATATCGGTACGGGTCAACAACATTCCATAGTCCGCTTCCTGAGCATTTGAGGTCCATACCTTTTGGCCATTGACCACGAATTCGTCACCATCTTTTACCGCCCGTGTGCGAATACCAGCGAGATCAGAGCCCGCGCCCGGTTCTGAATACAACAGGCAACAGATAGGCCCGATGAGCAGCTTGCGGAGTAATTCGGTCTTTAATGCCTCGCCACCCATCCTATAAATTGTGATTGCGCCAAGATGGAAGCGGTCGCGCCCCCAACCGGGAGCGCGAGATTTCTGAAAAGCTTTTTCAATAATTTGTGCATCTATTTGCTTCAACTCGAGCCCGTACCAGTCCCTCGACCATGTTGGAGTGGCATAACCGGCATCTACCACTTTTTCTAACCAGGCTTTTTCGTCATAAGTATCGGTGCCGACTGCGCGCTTGTTTGCGCTGTCCCAATGGCGCGCGAGCCAGGTTTCGACCTCGTTTCTGATAGCGTCGCTCATAACATTTTCTCCATTTCTTGTAGATAGGATTCCCGAAGCGAATCAGAAGAGCGGTAGAGCCACTGCCCGGTTTGTGCTCGCCGCCAGTAAAGATGAGCTGGGTGTTCCATGGTGTAAGCAATGCCACCGTGCAACTGTATGGCCTCGGCTGATATCGTTCGAAAATTGTCTGCGCATGTGAAGCCTGCAAGAGATGCCAGCATTTTTTGATCTTCACTGTCCGTTGCGACGGAAACAGCCGCGTGACGTGCGACACTAGAGGCAGATTCAAGCTCTATAAGAAGATCTGCAGCCATATGTTTCAAAGCCTGAAAACTGCCAATGGCTTGACCGAACTGATGGCGGGTTTTCAGGTAATCTGTGGTGATCTCGAAGATGGCCCTGGCAGCGCCCACTTGCTCCCCGGCTAGGGACACCAGTGCATTATGGAGTGCACTTTCAGTGACTTCACCCCCAACTCCCGACAATCTCCTGGCCTTCACTTGCGAGAAAGATAGTGATGAAAGTCGCAGCGTTTTGTCGTTGGTCTTATTTGGCGAAACCTTCACGCCATGATCATCCATGTCGAGCAAGAAAACACCGATACCGCTGTCAGTCTTCGCATAGACAAGACAGAGGTTCGCAATAGCGCAATGGGAGACAAACTCAGCGGTTCCATTTAGTCTCCAGCCTTCGCGATGCTCTTCCGCTTTTACATCAGGTGTCCTATCCCAGTCGCCGCTTGCTCCGCAGCCAGCCACAGAAAATATCGCTGTTCCGAGTGTGATTTCTCTCAAGTACCGGGATGCCAGAGCATCGTCATTACAGGCTGACAACAGGGTTGGCGCAATAACACAGGTGGCGATAAAAGGTCCATTGTAGAGGTACTCACCAGCATGTTCCATCAAGGCCTCCACCTCGATCATGCTACCGCCCACACCGCCATGCTCGGTTTCAATCATGATTCCGGTGAGTCCTAACTGAGACATTCTCTCCCAAAGTTCGGCGTCAAAACCAGATTCCGTTTCCATCACCTGGCGAAGCCTTTCTTCATTGGCCATGTCACCGAGCAGGCGAGAAAATGTTTCGCATATGGACTGTCGATCTTCTGCTGAAAATGTTTCCATCTGTCTTTCCTGTTTAGTTTGCGTTCCTGCCAGTTATGCTAAAGCTCTTCGCTTCTATTGGAATCGAACATGAAGACACACGCCCTCCAAGTCAGACACAATAATAGCGGCGAACAATGTATTCGCGTCAATATTTTTGGTATTAATTTTGATCTGATCTCTAAAGATAGTCGATATGATTGCTGGGGGTATTGAGATCGTGTGGCCGCTACCTTATTGTTATATTTGGTACCATCTGCGATCTTCGCGGCCGGCTTATTAGCAAAAATCAGCAGTCCCACACTTCAAAACTACAACAACAGAGGAATGGCTATGATCCGCATAACAAGGACAATGTTCCAATTCGCATCAGTAGTGAGCTTGGGAGTTTTCAACTCCGCTATCTCCGCTCAACCCATGCTGGAGGAAGTGATTGTCACGGCGTCGAAGCGAGTCCAAGGAATGCAGGACGTGCCCATCGCACTATCTGTTATGAGCGGTGAGAAAATTACCGATCAAGGTATCGGCTCACTGGAAGATATGGCCGTTTTTTTGCCCAATGTACACATTGCCGAAGGTGGCGCCGGAGACCAACTGTTCATTCGTGGCGTCGGCTCAGGTATTAACTACAGTTTTGAGCAGTCAGTCGGTACGTTTATCGACGGCGTTTATTTTGGAAGGGGACAGGCCTCACGTAGTTCATTTCTCGATGTGGCCAGAGTAGAGGTGCTTAAAGGGCCTCAAAGTACCCTGTTTGGTAAGAATACCATTGCCGGTGCTATCAGCATAACTACAGCGACGCCAGGTGATGAATTTGAGGGCCGCGTTGAGCTTACCAGTGAACCGGAGTTCGACGGTTGGGGTGCGACGTTGACCTTGTCCGGGCCGCTTAGCGACACACTCGGTGCACGCCTTGTGGTGAAGCGTGATGAAACCGACGGCTATATGCGAAACACGTTCCAGAATCGGGATGAGCGCCAGGCAGAGAACACCGTTGCTAGAATCGTTCTGGATTGGACGGCTACTGATAACCTTGATCTTCTTTTTAAATATGAAACCGGTGAAACTGAGACGCTCGGCCGGCAGGATTTAATCACTGTCGCCACCCCGTTTGCCGTCGGTAGATACCAAGAGGCAGATCCTGGTTTCGCAGCGTCGTTCGGCTATGACAAATCCAGTCAGAATATCAGTGGTTTGCTCAGTGACGACCAATTTCATGATAGTGAGTGGGATATAGCATCCCTGACGGCACAGTGGAGCATAGGCGAATTCACGCTGAAGTCCATAAGCGCCTATGTCAACTACGAATTTACTAACTATCTGGATTCTGATTACGGCCCGCTCCAATTCATAGCGCGTGGGCGGGATGAAGAGCATAAACAGTTTACGCAAGAGTTCTTGCTGTCATCACCGCTTGGTGGAACAGTGGAATATCTCGCCGGCGTTTTTTACCAGGATGAAGAGCTGGACCACACCTCAGTCACGGACGTTCTGCTCAGTAATGCAGGTATTGGCACCGGATCTCTCGACGGCTCGGGTTACAGTACTTTTGATCAAGAGGCCAGTACGCTGTCTGCCTTTGTTCAATCCACCTTCAATATCAGCGATACATTTAGGACCATCGTCGGAGTGCGCTATTCACGTGATGAAAAGGAGTTCAGTAAATCTGGAATCATTGGTGCCCCGTTTAGCGAAACGTCAGACACCGCGTTGGCCGGAGTTTACGATGCAGTGTTGAACTTCTCCACGGATAACTTTTTTGACGATGGCATCGCCACGCGCTGTCCGGGAATTGCGTATAATTGCGTGTCCGAACCCTTTGATACAGATCGCTCAGAATCGAATGTCACCGGCGATATTACCCTGCAGTGGGATACCTCTGATGACATTATGGCTTACTTCAAAGTGGGTAATGGCTATAAAGCCTTTGGATTTGATCAGGCCAATGGTCGAGGCTTATTTGATGCCCAAGCCTATGAGGAAGAAAAGGTTATCGCCTATGAGCTGGGTGCTAAAATGGACTTGCTGGATGGCCGAGCGCGGCTTAACGTCGCTCTGTTTTTCAGCGAGTTTGAAGATGTTCAGGTAAGTACTTTTGACGGTAATGCTGGGTTCGTAGTTGGTAATGCCGGCGAAAGTGAAGTTCAGGGTTTGGAGCTCGATGGCTCAATTGCGCTAACCGAGACGCTTACCCTCAACGCCGCTGTTGCCTATCTGGATGCTGAATATACTTCGTTTCCCGATGCGGCCTGCAACGAACCCCAGATCCTCGACTGGATTGCATCTGGCGGTGCCCGCAGCAGCTGCGTGCAAGATCTGGCGGGTGAGCCATTGCAATTTTCCCCCGAAATTGCGGGCAGTATCGCACTTGAGTATTTTACGTCGATTACCAACGCCATGGATTTGCGCATCACGGCCGACGTTAACTATTCCGATGAGTATCAGGTCGCCGCTGATCTCGATCCCGTTTTAGAACAGGATTCTTTCGCAAAATTCAATGCTCGAATAGAGTTGGCCAGCTCTGACGGCACTTGGAGTTTGGCCGTGTTAGGTAAGAATCTTACCGATGAAGAAACCTCCACGTGGGGCAACGACGTGCCTCTTGCGGGGCAGGGTTTTAGTCAAACGTATTTTCAACATATTGACGCGCCACGCAGTGTGGAGATTCAGGCGACCTATAACTTTTAAAGGGTCATTGCAAAGGGATGTAACGTAATGATGACGCCGTTCAAACCAGTAACACTTGCGGTGTCGTTGTGCGCCGGCATCGCTATTTCGACATGCTCAATCGTCGTGGAGTTGGACTCAGATAAACTGCCGCCGGCGCATGCCGTCGGAGATAGCAACATTGGTGCGTTCTATCGTATTGATAAGATCCCTGTAGAGGAGCCGGGTACGTTGTTGCGCCAAGAGCCGTTGGAAGCGCATCAGTCATTGGAATATGCAGCGGCAAATGTTCGCTTACTTTACACTTCCACAGAAGGGCTTTTTGCAGAAGATACCATTGCTGTTTCTGGCGCGCTGTTTTTACCTGAAGGAACGCCACCAGAGGGAGGGTGGCCGCTGTTGGCCTGGACGCACGGCACTGTGGGTGTCGCTGACATCTGTGCACCCTCCTGGAATGGCAGACAGAGTCGCGATACCACCTACTTGAATTATTGGTTGGCCAATGGCTATGCGATTGTCGCTTCTGATTACCAGGGCTTGGGCACACCGGGAACACACCCCTACTTGGCCACGCGACCTGAAGCCTACAGTAACCTAGACGCCATTCGCGCAGTGCAGAGGTCAGATTTTCCGGTCTCGGATGCCGTGGTATTGTTTGGCCAGTCTCAAGGGGGTGGCGCAGCATTGGCTACAGGAGGTTTCGCCCAAAGCTATGCACCTGAATTGGATGTAAGAGGCATTGTGGCAACGGGCCCTCCCTACTTTAGCGCCGAAGCATTGATCGCGCTCGGGGAGGTGCGACCGCGTGACGTGATAGACCCTAAGTTGGGGTATAACTTTTTGGCTATGACCATGCTGGAGATGATAGATCCGACATTTAAAGTCGAGGACTACGCCTCTGAAAAAGGCCTCTCGGTCGCTAAGGCTGTCGACAATACTTGTTATGTGGATGTTAAGAAGTTGATCAAGAGCGAAGCATTATCCTATGATCGGGCATTTACTCACTCACCTACCGTGCGTCTTGGAAAAGCTTTCGAGCGAATGGAATATGTCAGTTTGGCATTCCCTATGCCGGTATTTATAGGCACTGGCGGTAAGGATAAGGACGCCCCTGTAAGAATGCAGCAGGCATTGGTTCGCGACGCCTGTAAGGCAGGCTCGCGTGTCCAGGCTGAGTTTTATGTCACCGGTACACACGGCAGTGTTGTGAACGGGTCGACCGAAGACTCTTCCAAATTCGTAAGTAGCGCTTTTGCGCGTGACTCGCTCCCAGGCAATTGCGAGAACCTTCCCTATTAGAGATTGCTCAAAGATCATCCGGAGGTAGCAATCGAATCTCTTTTGAGGTGAAATAGTCTGGTGTGCTCACGGTAGACTAAAGTGATCAAATCTAGCAGCGACCTCCGCCGGCAATCCTCATACATAACTTCGACTGACCGGGCACAGCACCCAGGAACTAGTTGCGGATGAAATTATCCACCGTTCCCGTTTACTATGTCGCGATGATAATCGATTCTCTAGCCGCAAAGGGTTGGGATCGAAACAAGCTTATTCAGAAACTCAATTGCCCGCCAGATTTATTGCTCGAGAAACGGGCGCGCATACCCAGCTCAGACTTCGCGCAATGCGCGGGGTATCTCGCGACCAAACTGCAAGATGAGAGCCTGGGTATGCTGGTAAGTCCAATGAAGATCGGTACCTTCGCGCTTCTATGCCAATCCTCCATCAACTGCGACACGCTGGGTCACTTTTTACGTAGATACTCGAAGTCGATGGGAATTGCTAACGAGAGTGTAAAACTTGTCCTGTCCAGTGACGCCGAGCTAGCGACTTACTCCGTCAAATGCGACGTCAGTAATAGCTATGCCGAAAATACTCTGGTTATGATGATTCTGGCAATTGCTCACCGCCTGTCCAGTTGGGCTATTGATCAGAAAATCGTCTTGCATGATGTGAACATTGTCGGTAAAGCGCCATTTTTTGCCCGAGACTACAATATGCTATTTATGTCGCGGGTTAATTTCGAGCAAAAAGAAAACAGCATTCGATTCAGTGTGGATTATCTCGAGGCTAAAGTTATGCAGGATGAATTGGCACTGCGAAAATTTCTGGCCCAATCGGCGCTACTGCTGATGTCAGAATTGGAGCTTGATTCTAGCCTGACCTCGCAGATCAGCCATTTGATTAGAGCAAATGTGTCTGGGGAATTCCCAAATTTCGTTGATCTTGCTAAATCAATGAACTACACGTCGGCCACCCTTAGACGAAGGTTACGCGTAGAGGGTAGCACTTATCAGGATATTAAAGACGCAGTGAGGCGCGACACAGCAATTCACTACTTGAGCAGGAATTCTATGAGCCTGGAAGAAGTGGCTGAAAAGTCTGGCTTCACTGAGCCCACTTCGTTCTTCAGGGCCTTTAAGCGCTGGACTGGCACAAGCCCGCGCGCCTACGTCTCTGACGTTTGACGCAAATCACTGTTATCGAGAAAAATTTTTAGCTTGCCTTGACCAGCAGCTTGCCCAAATTCCCTCCCGCGAACATAAACTCAAGCGCCTCCGGATATCGCTCTATGCCTTCAAGTATTTCTTCAGGCAACACAACACGGCCATCCGCTTGCCATTGCGCCAACTCAGTAGCGGCGGCTGCGAAACTTTCCGGGAAATGAAAGAAGGCAAAGCCCTCCATCGTTGATTGGCGCTCGGCCAGACGCAGGTACATCGCCGGTCCGGTAACATTATCCATGTCGTTGTATTGCGACACCGCCCCGCAGATCACCACGCGAGCGCGCATGGCAAGGTTGTCGAGAACTGCATCGAGCACCGGGCCGCCCACGTTGTCAAAAAATACGTTTACGCCCTCAGGTGCCAATTCTCGCAGCCGTGCATTCACATCTTCGTTTTTGTAATCGATAGCCTCGTCAAAATTAAGTTGATTGAGGAGGTAGTCTTTTTTGCGCTGACCGCCTGCGATACCAATAACCCTGGCGCCATCTATTTTAGCGATCTGGCCGACGATAGAACCCACGGCGCCGGCGGCAGCAGATACGACGAACGTATCGCCTGCAGCCGGTTTTGCCACGTTGCGCATACCGATCCAGGCGGTTACACCGGTAGATGGGCTGAGTATGCCCAGGTGTGACGATATGGGAGCTGCCTCGTCGATATGTTCCAGTTCTGTGGGTGAAACTGTGGCGATTGTCTGCGCGCACAGGCGACCCCGTACCGCCTGTCCTACTTCCCAACCATCCGCGTTGGATGCAATGATGCGGCCAACGCCGCCCGCGAGAACAGTGTCTCCCATACCTACTTGATTGTGAAAGCCCTCTCCCTTAAGCATCGTGCGGGTGCCTGCATCTACTGAGATGTATTCTACGGCGACTCTTACCATGTCCTGGGGGAGATCTTCCAATTCTTCAGTTTTGACGGAGAAGCAGTCTCGCGTGGCTTCTCCCGTTGGACGGCTGGATAGAATTACGCGTGTGTTCATTTTTATCACTGCTGTTACTGCCTTATTGTCTAATTGTCTGATTTTTGCGGGTTAATGGGTGCGCGATTATTCAGGCGCTTGCAATACGATCAGATCGCACCATCTCCACCGGAATGCCGGACAGGTGTGCCATGCCCGAAAGTTTTTCCACGTTTGCGTAACCATCCCCAGCGAGAAAGTTGGAGTTAACCCCAGGGTGTTGCTGAGCATGAGGGAGGCCATCGGCTTTCTGATGACCCCAGCACTGCGGTATCGCTACGACGCCTGGCATCATCTCATCTGTTATGCGCACAGGAAGTGTGATGCTGTCGCCGGTGCTGCTCACATCGGCGTAGTCCAGATCATTTAGGCCAAGGCGTTGTGCATCGACGGGAGAAATATAGGCGTAATTAGTTTTGTCTTTGACCAGCCTTGGCGAGTTAGATGAAGATGTATTCATCCGCTTCACCTCGCGTTTTCCTATCAACTTCATTTTGTCCAGATTGGCCAATTCGTCTTCGAATAAAGGCTCAGCGCGCTCCTTGAAAGTGGCAACGAAGTCTGGTGGCCCGATATCTACCAGGGCGTCATCGGTGAGTACGCGATTGGTGCCCAGGAAGTTTTTGCCAGGGTTATCTGGCAGGCGCAGCCCATGGGGGTGATCTTTCAGCATTGATTTATAACTGGGTTGCCCGGATTGCTTCAGCATTCCGCTGATCAACATTTTTGGCACATTGATAAAACCAAAGCGGGTGTGGGTCAATCGTGCCGCGAGTTTTAAAATACCACTGAGCACTCGGTTGCCCATCAGAGTTACCCCGAACATATCGGCCAGGCGCGTATAGATCCACCACTCCTCACGAACACCCGGGGGAGGGTCGAGCACCTTGTCGGAAGCGTAGAGATAAGGTGTTGGCGTGCAGCCGACAAAAGATTGTAAGGCGTAAGGCATGCCTGGACGCTCCATCCATGTCGTTGCGGGTAGTATGTAATGTGCAAGGTTGCCGGTCTCGTTGCGGAACCAGTCGATTGACACCAGTAACTCGAGATCGGCCAATGCCTGCTCAAGACGGTTGCCTGGATTTGGCACGGCCAGCATTGGGTTAGAGGCTTCTACGAACAGGCCGCGAACCTCCCCACTGAGAATATCGTCGGCTAACATGGCCGCCGGTTGCTGCCCGGATACCGTGGGCAAATCATCGGAGCGATGAAAACCCAATTTCAATATTGGGTCATCTTTGGCTTGCTGTGCAAAGTCGATGATTCCCTCGCCAATGAGGTTGCCGCCGCGTCGATCAAAATTGCCGGTGATGGCAGAGATCGATTCGAGCAACCAGTAACACAAAGTTCCACTGCGCCCCTGGTTAACACCAGTCGCCATGTTCAACGCAGCGCCATCAGCGGCCAGGTAGGCGTCGACTAGCTCCATCAATGAATCTGCCGGAATACCTGTCACTTGCGCCTGGCGCTCTGGGGTCCAAGGTGCGACAGCGTCCTGTAAGGCACCCAAGTTTTTCATCGTCCGGGAGATCAGCTCATGGTCGATCGCATCTCGACGGAAGATCTCGTTACAAAACGCAGCCAGGAAAAATACGTCAGTGTCCGGGCGAATGAACAAATGTTCTCCGGTGCGCGCTGACTCAACCCGGCGCGGATTAATCCACACCACGCGCCCACCGCGCTCTATGATCCCGGCGAAACGATCCCGGGAACGCGGCAAGTGATACAGCGTGTTGCCAGAGACATTTGGATTGGCGCCGAGGATCATCATAAATTGGGTGTGATCGACATCGGGGTAGGCCAGACGCATCGGCGAGCCGTACATGTCGCCATTCACTCGAAATTTATTCATGGTGTCACAGCTGCCAGTGCCGTACATGCGATTGGAACCGATGCCTTTGTAAAACTCTCCGCGGAAGATGGGTGACATCAAGTTCGCTCCGCCAGGGGCACCGACAAAGTTCCCAAACGCCTGGGGGCCATCGCGGTCGATGATAGTGCGAATCTTGCCTGCTATTTCGTCGAGCGCTTGCTCCCAGGAGATCGCTTGCCACTGATCGCCCACGCGTTTCATCGGTTCCGTGATTCGGTCTGGACTGTGTTGGATCGAATCGAAGCGTGTCCCTTTCACACAGACGTAGCCGTCGGATACAACGTGTTTCGGGTCGGGGCGAATGTCTTCAATGCGATTGTTGTCTACATCTACCTCGAGGCCGCAAAAGGATTCGCAGAGAGAGCAGAAAGTGAGCCTGGTTTCGGTCATGGAGATACCTCACTTGTAGTGGGAGTTACTATTATCCGGCCCCATCATAGCCCTCCTTGTTTACCAATGGCCAAGTGCCATTAACAAAGAGACTAAATTTCGCCTAAATCGTCAACTATTTGCACCAAGCACGCAGTGGAAATGAACTTACCGGTTAACTACTCGTTATTACTCGAATTGGTCCGTACACCGATACCTAATACGGCAGTATCAGCCGCCGAAAAAAGGCTGCATTTTGTCTAATTCTGCCCGGCAGTCATCGGCGTCCTCGTAAGGACAAATCCACACTAGTCGGTCTACACCGGCTTCAGCGAAGGCATTGATAGTGGCTTCCGCCGCCGCAGAATCCTCAGTATCGAGCTTAGAAAAAGTGACAATTTCGGGTCTCGCTTTGCCCGCATCGGCGGCTCGCTGTCGGTAATCGCTGATCAGAGGTGCCAGTTCGGCCGGTTTTTTACCAATGGGAATCAATCCGTCGCCGAGCTCCAAGGCGCGCCTGATTGCGTGCTCCCCATCCCCGCCGATGTAGATGGGTGGACGACCAGGACGTGGACGAAATAAAAACTCCTGTCCATTGGCACTGACCAGATCGTCCTCAAAGCAGCTGTGAATAAATGCCAGGGTTTCGTCCGTGATGCGCCCGCGCTGGCTGCGATCGACACCTGCCGCCTTGAATTCAGCTGCCATCCAGCCGGGCCCCACGCCGAGCATGAGCCGATCCCCAGAAAGTTGTTGAATAGTGGCCAGCCACTTGGCAGTGATTAGAGCAGGCCTGTAGGGAACCACCAGCACACCAGTGCCTAGACCGATGGTCTTGGTGCAACCCGCAACATAGGCCAGTGTCGCAAGGGGATCCAGATACAAACCACCCGAACCCTCTGACTCCTCCGGTGGGATCGCTATATGGTCAAAGACCCACAGTGATTCCACACCTGCCGCCTCGGCCGCTTGTGCGCATTGTGTCAGCGTATCACGATCGGCGACAGTGCCCATATTGCGTAATCCCATACCGATTTTCATTTTGCTCGCTCCCAAGGTTGGTCTCTGTGAGTCAGTGACAAATGTTTAACAGGAGTATATACGACGGTGGCGCGACTGATGCCATCACCTGTTGCGTCTAGGATCAATGAGCCTGAGCCATGCCTAAAAACTCTGTCAGTTTTAATTACACACGCACGGTTTTTCCTGCGAAGAAAAAAATAATTGTTGAATAAAAATAGTGACTTATGGAACTTGGCACGGTCTTTGCGATTTGTCTTTCAACCATAAACCAAAATGTTGGTGTGTTATTCATTATAAATTCGGAGACGAATCATGTTTATTTTAGGCAAAGAAAAATTTACGTCAGTTAAGCGAGTTCTTACGGCGCTGCCTCTTGCAGCTATCCCGGCCCTAGTTCCTACAACGGCACAAGCTGTGCCCGTGCCGGTTGATTTATCGGGTTGGATTGAGAACGGTTTCAAAGGAAACAATGGAGCTGGTACTTGGACTGTGCAAGGCGCCGGCAATGACTCGGTGCGGCAGAGTTCCAACGGTCAACCGACAGTTTTTTTCGAGGCAGGCAGTAACGCACAGGGTACAGCACTGAGTGGTACCATCGAGGTCGAAACCACAGGTGACAATGACTTTATTGGCTTTTTCCTAGGCTACCAGGACGGCGAGTTGAACAGCACCAATGCCGATTTTTGGTTGATCGATTGGAAGCAGACTGATCAAAGCGGCGCGTTAGACGGTCTGGCATTGAGCCATGTAACTGGCGATATCGCCAACGGCGGAGCCGCAGACCCGACTTTCTGGGAGCACACCGGCACTGTGAACGAAGTACAGCGTGCGACCTCTCTTGGTTCCACGGGATGGGCTGATAACACGCAGTACGCATTCGACCTGATTTTTACCAGTACTCAGATCCAGGTCAAAGTAGATGGTGTTGTCGAACTGGATTACATGGGTAACTTTACCGATGGTGCGTTCGGTTTTTACAACTATTCTCAGCCCAACGTTCGTTACGCGGGTATCACCGAAGAGATCATTGTAGTTGACCCATGTGACACAAACCCTCCGGGCGTCGGCGGGTGTCCTCCAGTGGGGCAAGTACCTGTGCCGGGTACTCTTGGTCTACTAGGTTTAGGCATCTTGGGCTTGGGCCAGTTGCAGCGCAAAGTATCCTGACAGCCTAGGTCGTTAAAAACCCCGGCTTTGGTCGGGTTTTTTTTGGTTAATTTTTGAGTGCAGTTCCCATCCTCTCTGCTTCGCTATAATCTTGTGCTTTCCGATTTCTCTTTATCGGCGCTATGCATAGCTGTCAGCTTAAGTAACTGGCAAATTGGAGCAAAAAATGAATTCTCGATCTCTGGTTTTACTGGTGGCAATGTTCGGCAACATCTCGGTTTTCGCTGCTGACCATCACACACCACTTATAACTCTCTACCAAGATTTACACGCCCACCCAGAACTCTCTTTTCAAGAAAAGAACACTGCGGCCCGTATAGCTTCAGAGTTGGAATCCGCTGGTTTCGCGGTAACTCGAAATATCGGCGGTCACGGGGTCGTTGGCCTTCTGAAAAATGGTCCTGGACCGACCATAATGCTCCGAACGGATTTGGATGGGCTGCCGGTGAAGGAGCTAACGGGTTTAGCTTACGCCAGCCAGGCCCAGGCTATAGAGCAAACCGGGCAGGAAGTATCGGTGATGCATGCCTGCGGCCACGATATCCATATGACGACGTTCATAGGAACCGCCAGAGCGCTGGCTGCGGACAAAGATCAGTGGAGTGGAACACTCATGATGGTGGCGCAGCCGGCAGAGGAGCGCGGGGCGGGAGCCCGTGCCATGCTGGAAGATGGTTTGTTTGAGCGCTTTCCCAGGCCCGATTTCAATCTGGCGCTACATGTTAGTGCTGAGTATCCCGCTGGAACAGTTAAGTATGTCCCTGGCTGGGCGATGGCCAATGTCGATTCCGTGGACATATCGGTGCGCGGTATAGGCGGTCACGGAGCATACCCTCATACGACTCGCGATCCGATTGTGCTCGCCTCTTCAATTGTTATGAATCTGCAAACCTTGATTTCCAGAGAACTAAATCCGGCCAAGCCAGCGGTAATTACAGTCGGCTCTATACACGGTGGCAGCAAGCACAATGTCATTTCCGACCGGGTGGACCTTCAACTCACTGTCCGATCGTATTCCGATGAGGTCAGAGATGCGCTACTAGACGGGATTCGTCGGGTCGCCGTCTCACAGGCCCGTGCTCTGGGTTTTCCCGAAGATAAGCTTCCGATTGTTACAGTGCGCGAAGAGTATACCCCTGCTGTTTTCAATAACCCGGAACTCACTGCACGATTGGCAGACGTGTTTCGCGGCGAATTTGGGGCCGACAAGGTCTCACTTGGAACGGCGTCAATGGGTGGGGAAGATTTCGCACGATATAGCCGAGTCGAACCCGCCATACCGAGTGTGTTGTTCTGGTTGGGCGCCGTGAAACAATCGAGCTACGATGCCGCTCAAAATGGCGGTCCCGCACTGCCATCTCTGCACTCTGCCTACTTTGCGCCGGATCCCGTGCCCACCATAAAAGCAGGTGTAGCGGCAATGACTAGCGCCGCAATGGACTTACTGGACTCCAAGTAACCTGTGGCACCATTGTGGGAAAGTCGCTACCGGATTTTAACCTTCGCCAGTGAGCCACTCGATGGAGCCAGTTTGCTGTTCGGGGCCTAAAGTCATATAGCCCCCATCAACGGGAAGGTCCACGCCGCTGATATGTTTGGCTTCGCTGGAGCATAGAAACAGACAGGCGTTGGCGACATCTCGCTGATCACCGATTTTTCCAAGAGGATGCATCGCAGCTCCAATGCGATCGGCTTTTTCGCGATCTCCTTCGGTTCCTCCGGCGATGGGGTCGCTCCAGGTCCAGCCCGGAGAGACGCTGTTCACGCGAATGCCATGTTCAGCATACTGCGCGGCCTGCAGGCGAGTCATATGTAAATTTCCCGCTTTTGAAATGGCATACATAAAGCGACCAAACTGTGTGACTTTACCGCTGATGCTGCCGAAGTTAACAATCGAGCCGCGGCTTTTGCGAAGGTGCGGCAATGCTTTTTGCACCAGTACAGCTGCGCTGACAGTATTTACATTGAGTCCGTTTAGCAGTTGTTCCCGAGTGGATTCCATACCGGCTTCATCGTAAGTGCAGGCGCAGTTAATCACGAAATCAAGCTGGCCGAAGGTTTCCACAGTAGTATCCACCAGTATTTGTAGCTGCCTGTCATCGGTGATGTCGGTGTTACACGCCAGCGCTCTTTCGCCGAGCTCCGCCGCTAACTCAGTAGCGCTTTCGCCGTTTATGTCGGCAATCACGACACTGGCTCCCGCACTGTGAAAGGTTCTGACGATTTCCGCACCCAAGCTTTGTGGTCCTCCGGCTCCACCGGTAATGATGGCAACTTTGTCGTTGATTCCCTGCATTTGATTGTCCTCTATTTGAAAGAATACAAATGATGATACTGCGCTCTCCGGGGAATGGTAAACAGCTTCTAGTACGGGATAGAACGTTGTGCAAAATGCAACAGTCTCTCAGCGTCTCGCTTAACGGGCGCCATCCTGTGCAGTCGATAACAGATGAGCTAGACTGCTGGGGTGTTTAATCTAGAAGATGTACATCTGTTTGTTGTCGTCGCGGAACTAAAGAGCTTCACCGCAGCGGGTGACAAAGAACAAATCCCCAAGTCCAGCGTCAGTAGGCGTCTGCGAAAACTTGAGGATCAGCTGGGTGCGCGCCTGTTGGAGAGAACCACCAGAAGCATTCAGTTGACCGAGGTGGGCGAGCAGTTTTATGAGCGCGCACTGCTGATTCTAAATGAAGTAGAAGCGACTGAGCAGTTGTTAGCGGGTGATGGCATGCGGCCAGCCGGTCACTTGCGTATTTGCGCGCCACACGAATTTATCCGCCTGCATCTGCAGTATATTTTGCCTAAATTCGCCAAAGAACAGCCTCAGTTGCGTCTTGAAGTGCTCTCCGGCACGGTCGGTCAGCATCTACTGGGTGACCGCATGGATCTTATGATTCATATTGACGAGCCGGAAGATTCCTCTTATGTCGCGCGACCGATCACCAGTGCAACCACAAATTACTATGCCAGCCCCCAATACTTGCAGCAACACACCGAACCAAAACTACCCCAGGATCTATTGCAACATAGCTGTGTAGTGGAAACCCGTAACCCCAGACGAGACGTTAATATCTGGCGTTTTCGTACCGATGAAGGCAACCAGGAGTTGTCCGTGGTAGGGCAGTACATCGCGGATACCACCTATCTAAGCTTGAAGCTGGTGGAGGAAGGACTTGGAATAGGTATGTTGCCGGATCATGTGTGCGCCGATTCACTGGCAGCAGGTAGAGTGCGGAAGTTGTTTGATGGCAAACATGAAATAAAACACACCGTATACGCAGTGTATCCCTCACGTAGGCACGTGCCCGCCAAGGTACGGGTCTTCCTGGATTTTCTGGCGCGGGAATTACCCCGCGAATTGTACTGAGGCCACCCTAAAGGCTACCTCCTACTTTGTTTCGTTTGGCGCAACAAAGCATCTCGTCGTAGGTCACTGACAGCGGGTCGCTGCCACCCTATGCTGTTGTTCTATCGATCTTTCGATCTATCGGAGTAAAGGAATGGCAGCTTTTGATGCTAACGCGTTCAGATTTGCGCTGGGCAATTTCGCCACAGGTGTCACCGTCGTGACCACCCAAGATAATTTGGGAGGAAATATAGGTGTTACGGCAAGCAGTTTCAATTCCGTTTCTCTCAGCCCACCGCTAGTGCTGTGGAGCCTCGATCGAAGCGCCCACAGTCTAGCGTCGTTTCAGCAATCCGAGCACTTTATTGTCAATGTCTTATCCGCCGATCAAGTGGAGTTGTCGAATCGTTTTTCTCGCGCGGGAGAGAATAAGTTTGTCGGTCTGGAGTACCGCCAAGGAGTTGGTGGTTTGCCGATGCTCGACGGCTGTAGCGCGCGTTTCCAATGCCGTACGGTTCATCAGTATGATGGCGGTGACCATATCATTTTTGTGGGTGAAGTGATCGAATTTGATGTGACAGGTCGGTCTGGGTTGGTTTTTCACCAGGGCCGCTATTCTGTGTCCGCCGATCACCCCTCCAGCATCAGGCCCAATCAGGACGAGGCTGCTTCCGGTTTTGTAGAAAACTTTCTGCCTTATATGACCGGACTCTGTCATCAGCAAAGTGTAGCTCGATACCAGGAAGCGGTGGCCGCAGGCCCTCTGCACGACCATCAGTATCGCATTTTGTTCGCTCTTCGGGATTTACAGGACGCCGGTTCAGACGAGATCTCGGCACTCACTCTATTGGCTCCAGAGTCAATCGATTGGGCTCTGTCAGAACTGCTGGCAGGAACGCTGGTTTGTGAAAGCGAAGGAAACTACCGTATGACTTCCTCGGGTGCGAAACAACTCGAGGAAATGGAACAGCGGGTAATCGCCTGTGAGTCGAGCATGTTAAGCGTGTTTTCCGCCGATGAATCGCGGCAATTCAAGCAGCAACTTGCCCGCCTTATTGAGTGGAATCGTTGAAGGCGCTGATAGCACTGTTCCGTTTATGGCAACAGTTTATCCTCCTTCACCCGGTTTTCTGCTCACTTCCGCCAGCGCAAAATACTGAATCAAACTGTTTAACTAAGAGGTATAGGTCATGAACGGGAAGCATATCGCTATTGTCGGAGCCGGCACCGCAGGACTCATTTTCGCCCACAGGATGTTGCGAATGGGCAACCGGGTGACGTTATTCTCTGATCGTACACCCGAGCAGTGGCTGCATCATTCACCGCCGACGGGCTCAGCCTTTGCTTACGGTATTAGCGCGGATATTGAGCGGGCCGCCGGGTTGGACGACCATTTTCACGACGCCAGACCGGGTGATGGTATCTTGTTCGACTTTGTACCCGCAGCCGGTGCCGAAAGAGTCACTCTGGCCGGGAAATTTTGCAACAAAGGCGCAGCGGTTGATCTTCGTCTTCGCATCCACGATTGGATGCATTTGTTCCAAGTGCGCGGCGGCAATTTGGTCATTGAGTCCATGGACTTGCAGCGGCTAACGGATATCAGTCATGAATTCGACGATATATTTATCGCGGCCGGAAAAGGAGATATTGGCCAGCTGTTTGGCCGGAACTCAGACCGTCCTTTTTATGCCAAACCCCAGCGCAAACTGGCGATGATGATCACCGAGAATATTATCGACTGGCAGCAACGTTCCCATGTTAACAACCCGGTCAAATTCAATTTTTTCGCCGATGCCGGAGAGATGTTTTACGTGCCGTATTTCCATAAGTCTGGTCGCGAGTGCTACAACATTTTGTTTGAGGCCAAGGAGGGTAGCTATATGGATGTTTTCGATAAATCCATGAGCGACGAAGAATTGAACAATGCTGCCCGAGAATGGTTGTTGCAGTACGCACCCTGGGACAGCAGCAACGTTGAACATATGCATTGCATCATCGGGGATGACCACTCCACCTTGGTTGGTGCGGTGCCGCCCCATGTGCGCAATGACTTTGGTACCTTGCCCAATGGACGACATGTGTATCCCTTGGGTGATAGCTGGGCTACTTTCGACCCTATTGGCGGTCAGGGTTTCAACAATGGCGCCCGCCAGGTTGATTTCATCGCCGACCGATATACGGAGCTGGGGCGGCAGAGCGCGTCACCAGACTGGGCCCGAGAGTACTACGGACAGTTTTGGAACAATCATGGTCAGTGGGCGACATTGTTCAATAACCTCCTGCTGGAACCTCTGAGTCTCACGGGAATGACCACGCTGCTGTACGCAGTGAATAATGATCGCTTCTGCGATGAAATTATCTTTGGTCAATTTCATGCCCCCAAATGGGTGTATAAAGCGTTCGATGATGCGGACTATGCATCGGAAAAGTGGCGCAAGTACGCGCCTTCATTGAATTCACAGCTACATATTCCCGAATGGGTCCCCGAACCCGTTGCTGAACCATTGCGACGGCTGCAGCTGCAGGCAACTGCTGCCTGATACCTGCTAAGCCCTCCCAATTCCTACTAAGCCCGCTGCCCCAATTGGGCAGCGGTGCACCTTATCGTTCCATTCGCAGCGCTGATACTGTGATGGGAATGTTGTCGCCGAAAAAAAGATCCGAAATCATACACATAGCGTAAACTACTACTGCATCTGGACTTAGTGCTCTCAAGCTTCTTTGCAAGTGCGACATAGCATTGTGGAGTGGGTTCGAGAAAAGGCCAGCCCTGTGTGCGCAGCTATCCTGCTGAACCTTTTTTAGGAAAATATTGACCTACATGTCAAAGCTACCCGCGGAACACAGATTTCTGGATCTGTCAGATTACGGCCGACCACCTGCACGTTGGATTGCCAACGCCTTCAAAGGCACGGCTGTCACTCCGATACACGTTACTATGATGTTCATTGTTGCCGGAGTCATCGCTGTTATCTGTATGCTGAATCAGCAATTCCTAGTGGCGGCGTTTTTCCTGGTCGTTAAATCGATTCTTGATGCGGCCGATGGCGAGTTGGCTAGAGTCAAAAATACACCTTCCTACACAGGCCGTTATTTTGATTCCGTTGCCGATATCATCCTGAATTTTTTGTTTTTGTACACGATATGCTACATCACCCAAGGCTCGGTATTGTTGATGCTCCTCGCGTTTATAGCCATCCAACTGCAAGGTACCTTGTACAATTACTACTACGTTATTTTACGCAACAAGTTCGATGGCGATAAAACCAGCCGCGTTTTTGAAGATAAGGCCCCCTTGGCAATGGCCGGCGAAAAGCAGCGTACTGTCGATAATTGGTTTCGGATGTATACGGTTTGTTACAGCCTGTTCGACAAGGCGATTTATCAAATGGATAAACAGGCGGAAGACGGCGAGCATTTCCCCAAATGGTTTATGACGGCGGTTTCATCCTTTGGCTTGGGTTTCCAGTTGCTGATTATTTCAGTGATGTTATGTTTAGGCTGGGCTGAATATGTTATTCCGTTTTTTATCGTTTACTCGGTGCTGATATTCGTCTTTATCTTTATACGCAGAAGTATTAATTCAGACAGTGTTGGTCCTTATGTTAAGGATGGAGTTTAGGTTTCGTCCTACTGGGCTTCGAGATCACTGCGAGTCACGAGAGAATTGAAGAATGACAGAGCGATTGAAGGAGTTCCTACAGCCGGGTCCCTGCGTCGATAGCGAGCATCCGCATATAGTCGATCTGGCGCGGGATATCACCGAGAGTGGAAGATCAGAACGTGAAAATGCTGTAGCGCTTTACTACTACGTCCGCGATAGCTTTCGCTATAACCCCTATGCCTTGGGCGCGACCCAGGACGATTGGCGGGCCAGCGAGGTTCTCAAAACGGGGGAGGGTTGGTGTGTCCCCAAAGCGGTGCTGCTGGCAGCCTTGTGTCGAGCCTCGGGTATACCCGCCAGATTGGGGTTCGCCGACGTGGTTAACCACTTGTCTACAGAGCGTATGCGCGCGAGTATGGAAACTGATGTTTTCTACTATCACGGATACTGCTCGATCTTTCTCGACGGGCAGTGGGTCAAGGCGACACCCGCTTTTAACCTGTCACTTTGCGAGAAATTTGGTTTGCAGCCCCTGGAGTTCGATGGCGCGAACGACAGTCTGTATCACGAGTTTGACCAGGCCGGTAACCGACACATGGAGTACGTGAGTGAGCGCGGCGAGTTTGCGGATGTGCCTTATGAGGATATTATTGCCGTGTTCAATGAGCACTATCCAAAGATGATGGCGACTGGAGCGGATTCAGGTAACACTGAAGAGCAGGCCCTTGACCCTTCGGAGTGGGAGGCTGATGTAGAAAAAGAGATGACGCCCTCTGTTTGAGCGACACTTAGAAACGTTGCAAGTGGTCGTGGGCTAGGACTTTGTTGAAATAACCATCTTGCCCCGTCTGGCAACCGATTTTTTTTGATCCTCAAATGCCTGTCTAAATTCCTCCAGTGGATAGACTTTTTCCACGTGAGAGAGCAAATCACCTTTTTCCAAAGCCTCATAGACAAATTTTACGCCTCTGTCCCGAGACGACTTTTCATCAATATGATTAAAAACGGAAAAGGGTCTGAGGCAGGCCGCTTTCTGAGTCATCTCAATTTCAGGCAATAGGGTGGGTGAAGGGTCCATTCCTCCATACAAAAAGATAATCGCATTTTGAGCTAGTGCCGGGGCGTAGTCCTGGACGATTTTTCCGCCGATAGGGTCATAGATAATTCTTGTCCCCTCGTTTTGGCTGTACTGCAATATCTGCTCGGCTAGCTTACCTTCATCCTGGGCAATCACATGATCGAACCCGGCCTCGAGAAGAAATTCGTGATTCTGCGATGTGCGGCTGGTCGCAATCGTCTTCGCGCCGAACATCCTGCACGTTTCCATGGCTGCCAGCCCGGCACTGCTGCTGCCGGCCGTAATCAATACCCAGTCCTCGGCGTGGACGCTGGCGATTTCCACCAACGCATAGTAGGCGGTTAAATAGGCAACCCAGATGCAACAGGCCTGGCTGGGCGAAAGATTACTGGGGTAGTGCGCGACAAAATCCGCTGGAACAATGGCGAATTCACCGTCTACGCCATAGCCTTCATTCATCCAGGGCAGGGTGCTGACGGCATCGCCGACCTTAAAGTTGTCGACATTTTCCCCCACCGCGTCTATCACGCCTGAGCACTCATCACCAAAGCGCGCGGGAAGATCCAGGGAAAACATGTATTTGTCTTCAAACAATTCGAAGTCGCCGTAGTTCAGCGAAAACGCCTCTACTGCAATGCGGACTTCGTTTGGTCCAGGTTCTCCTATCTCAACTTCGTCGAGGTGAATGCCGTCGATGCCATTGAACTCGTGGAGTCTTAATACTCGTGTTTTCATAGAACGCGTATAGCGCTACCAGGTCACACTCATACCGGTGCAATTTAAGCCGCTGCCGATGCCCAGCAGGGCGACGTGATTTCCCTTGGTCAACCTGCCTGCCTCGTCAGCCATTTTCAGGGTAATGGGTAGAGCGGCTGGTCCGATGTTTCCCAGGGTCTGAACATTGAGAAATACTTTATCGAGTGAAATCCCAAGGGCAGAGCTCAGCATATTGATGTGTGGAATACTCACTTGATGGGGTGCATAAAGATCGATGGACGCATCGTTCCAGTTCTCCAGTTCTTGCTCGCAGATTTTCCAGGCTTTCTCGGCGAGTTGAACACCGGCGACCATTAACTCATGAGGTTGCGTGATGCCCTCCAACGGTTGGCCAACACACAGGCGATTGTGCTCCGTAGCTGCGAGATGCACTGAGCCGTTGATCAGGTGCCCAGAATCTGAGCTGTCCTTATGGGTAAGTATCATTGCGACTGCGCCGGAGCCCAGGGTCAGAGTCGCAAAATTCTCCCGAAAGGTGTCCATGCTTAAATCAGGGTGCGCCAGCCGCTCAAGCGTCGCTTCGATGAGTTCGCGCGAGCTTTCCCCGTTCACCACAAGCCCATACTTTATCTGACG
>JBGCGJ010000031.1:0-3557 GCA_045110675.1 Halioglobus sp.
ATCAAACAGTGATGAAATCGTGGCACTGGAGAGTAAATGGTCGAACATGTTCGCTGCCAAAGACTTGGATGGCGTCATGGGCCTTATGGCAGAAAATTCAGCATTGATAATACCTGGTTCTCCACCAATCGTCGGTCTAGAGGGTATAAGAGCAGCTACAAAAGCTATGTTAGCCACTGATGATGCGGTTTCCTGGAAGTCAGACTTTGCCTTTATCGCGCCTAGTGGCGATATGGCATATGACTATGGCACCGCCCCGACGAAGAGCCCTGATGGCTCTATTGTCGAAGGTCACTATCTGGTCGTCTGGGTGAAGGAGAGCGACGGCTGGAAAGTTGCCGCGGATATGTTTAATTAGCTTATCCGCGCATGCAGTAGTTTCAAAAAGACTAACAGCGTGGCTAATAACCCTATCCTTCAGGCACATACGCCGCCTTCGAGTGGCCGATATTTAGGCATCCCTAATGCCTGCTTTCGCCTACTTTACAACGTTTCTGCTGTGGTATGTTGATTGTCCGCTCCCGACCGGCAAAGTGTAAGTTCATGAAAGCGCGCAATCTGGCATTTTGCTAATGGTCGATAAATTGAATCGCCTGATTTGTAAGATCGTGTTGTTTGTCTGCGCGACAACCCTCGTAGGATGCTCGTCTGCAGTATCCAGCTATATTTCCGGCCAGCAAAGCTTTGGGTACGACCCAAGTATCAGTCGTGAGACATTGGCCCAACAAGGGTTTTCCAAGTCTGAATTTTGCTCAGCAGTAACCGGTTCCTGCCTAAGCTATTTAGCAGCCACGCCCTTATCTGATAAACACAAGTTGAGGTATCAGGTTTCGATTCGAGCAAATGGGAAAGAGGAATTGAACCAGCTGGAAATACAGAGGAATGACACAAATTGCTATTCTGGTCTCGTTGTCCTGATCCATGGTTTCCGGGCATCAAAAGAATTTATGGTTAACTCTGCGCTGTATTTCAGGTTTCTTGGTTTTGATGTAGTAATTCCGGATCTCCTGGGGCACGGTGAATCGTCACCAGGCATTCGCTTTGGGATAGAAGATAGTAGGGTTATAAGCGAACTACTGGATGAGCTGGAAATAAACGGGGAAACGCTCATTATTGTCGGGAACTCACTGGGAGCGGTCGCTGCCACTGAATTACCTAATCTAAGAAATGATGTTGATGGGCTTGTGCTTCAAGCGCCTATGGTAGTGTTTGACGACGCGGTAGCGAATTATATGGATGCCTACTCTCCTATTCTATCTTCTATCATACCTGCATCATCAGTGAAAAGCGGAGCAGTCAAGGCACTGGGAAATGCAGGGTTAGAAATAGAACAAACTGATATAACTGCCGCACTTGCCAACGGTAGTACACCAACACTTATTTTAGTGTCAAACAGTGACTCAGTTGCTCCGCCAGATAGCTTTAAACAACTATCAAGTAATCTGATTACAGTAGTTGAGTTTTCCGGCCGGAGTCATCCTTCTATGTCTGTAATAACCCAGCAAGATAATGAAGTCATACAGAGTTGGTTTAAAAGCAAGGCAAAGAAATCACCGCAACGGACGTGCAGCTGAGTACAGCGTTACCTGTCGACAGCTTCTGACCCCAAAGCGGACATTGAGAACAGCCGTTTTATCGCACCAAAATAATCGCAGTTGAGGTGATAGCGGACATTACCCCATCGAGGACGGTTCAGTCCTCCTAGCGTCCGCTTTCGCCTAGAAGCAGACCTTTTGACTAACTCGTTGTCTATGCCTCTTTCGGCTAAAACTGGGGCAAACCCGGCCTCAGTTTTGGCACACCAAAGTTCTGATCCGGGTAGGATTGGATAGAATCCATGTCCTGTCCTAATCGCCTAGTCTGCTTTGTGGTTACCTGTGATGGCGTCATACATTGCAGCCAACAAATCATGCGCCATATCGTGGTTCTCCGGGGTGAATGAGATTATCGACGCCAGTTTGGCACTTCCCCGCGAGTCAAGTTCTCTTTTAAAAATTACGGCGCCGTCCTTGATAGTGACAAGTACATCGATTTCCGCCAAGTTTTCCGGATCGGTCGCCGTTGGGTCGTCAGACAAAATCACGAAATCAGCGCGCTTACCCACTTCGATTGATCCTTTTTCTTGCTCTTCAAAATGCTGCCATGCAGGCCAAATCGTCATCGCCTTCAGCGCGGTCATCACGTCCACTCTTTGTTCCGGCCCGAGAATCATTCCGGATCGGGTGCGGCGCGTAACCGTGGCAGATAGGACACGCATACTGTCAGGAAATGCTACCGGTGCATCGTGGTGCGTTCCGAATTTCATGTTACGTTTCACGAGCCATCCCGTTGGAGAGATATTCCTGGCGTGCTCGGGGCCTACCGTATGTTCCCGGTGCCAGTCGCCCCAATAAAAGGTATGCATTGGAAAGAGCGAAGGGAATACGCCCAACCGTTTGTAGCTGTCAACCTGGTCCTCGCGCAGGAACTGTCCGTGTATCAGCACCGGCCTATTGCCCGGGTTGCCGTATTTGGATTGGGCTTCCTCAAGTGCGGCGATCAACATATCTGAAGCGCCCTCACCATTGGCATGTACTATGACCTGGATACCATTCTCGTAACACCAGTTCACTGCAGCCTGAACCTGCTCTTTGGTAACTGCAGCATAACCCGCATACTTCGGCGGATAGTCACCCACCGGGTCATAGTAGGGTCGGTCGCGCAACGCCGTAAAGCCCTGTGGTGAGCCATCGATTGTCAGTTTGCACCCGCCCACCCGGGAGTGGTTGTTGTAGGCCTTTGAAACGTTTTCTTTGATGTAGTCCTGATCCTCCAGTACATCTGGAAATGACACGACATCGATGGGCAAGTCTCCCTCAGAATCCACCCTTTTTATCGCCTCGACTATAGCAGCAGAGGAACGTCCGTCCTGCGCCGTTGTATAGCCAAAACTCGCCCAAAGCTGACTTCCAGCACGGGTGAATTCAAGCAAGCCCTCCTCTCCAAGCCCGGCGAGATTCTTGGTTAGGGCAGGGAAAAACGCATACTCTTCGAGCACACCGTTAGGGACGCCGTCGGCATCGCGCTGGATAACACCACCTGGCGGGTTTTCTGATTTGGCATCAATACCGGCCACCTCGAGGGCTTTCGAGTTTGCCACGCCCAGATGCCCAGACTGATGGACGATTATTATTGGAATTTCCTCAGTCACCGCGTCGAGATCGTCGCGAGTGGGGTGGCGTAATTCGGCAAGCTGGGCGTTGTCATATCCAAAGCCCACAATGACGTTGATTTTGCCAATGGCTTTAGCGTTATCCTTGATCCACCCGGAGAGTGTCATTTGAAGGCTGGCAATGTCAGTCGCATCACCATCGGGCGGTGCCAGTAGGTTCGCAGACAGGGCCTGGAGGCCGCCCATAACGACGTGACCGTGACTATCAACAAACCCAGGCAACATTGTTCGCCCATCAAGGTCAAATAATTCAGTGTTCTCGCCCCGCAGGGAGTCCATGTCGGAAAGCTTACCCACGGCAATAATTCGGTCACCTTTTACGGCTACGGCTTCGGCCCTTGGTGCA
>JBGCGJ010000032.1:0-24377 GCA_045110675.1 Halioglobus sp.
GCTTTCACTGAGCACCCTAACGAGTGGGACAACCTGCGAGCAGATCCCCGTCTCATCCGGCGGGCGGTCGACGAAAGCATTCGCTGGGACTCTACAGTACAGACATTTTTCCGCACGGCGTCGCGAGACACCGAAGTGGCAGGCCACGTCATTCCCAAAGATTCGAAAGTGCTTCTATTCCTCGCATCGGCTAATCGCGACCCGAGAAAAAGGGATAAGCCAGAACTGTTTGACCTGACACGAACAACCAGTGGGCACGTCGGCTTTGGCGCCGGTATTCACCAGTGTCTTGGCCAGGTGATCGCCAGACTGGAAGCGCAGGCGATTGTAGGATCCCTGGCCGAACGCTGCGCATCTATTACCCGCACCGCAGAGCCCGTACGACGCCTGAACAATACCTTGCACGCACTGGCGTCACTGCCTGTAACCGTCGAACTCGCATAGGAATCCATTATGTCTCGCACATTTATCGACCTGTCTATCTATCTCGAAAACGACGTCATCACCGATCCGCCTTTTATGCGACCGAAAATCACTTACCAGAATCACGCTGAAACCGTGCCTGAAATGGGCCATTTTTTCCCCGATGTAACCGCCGAAGAATTACCCGGTGGTGAGGGGTTTGCCGCTGCAGAGTCAGTTACCCTGTCAACCCACAACGGCACCCATCTCGATGCGCCCTGGCACTTCCACCCCACCATGAATGGCGGCGAGCGAGCCATCACCATTGACGAAGTGCCTCTAGACTGGTGTTTCCGACCCGGCGTCAAGCTGGATTTCCGACATTTTGATAACGGTTACGTGGTCACCGCCGCAGACGTGGAAGCGGAACTGAAACGTATCGATTACGACCTGCAGCCGCTGGATATTGTGCTGGTCAACACTGCCGCCGGCGGGGCATTGGGCGACCCGGAATGTATCAATATCGGTTGCGGCATGGGGTACGAAGCCACCATGTATCTGCTCGACCGAGGCATCAGGGTCACTGGCACAGATGCCTGGTCCTGGGATGCGCCTTTTAGTCATACCGCCAAGCGGGTTGCCGAAACAGGCGACACTTCGTTGATCTGGGAGGGCCACAAGGCGGGCCGAGATACCGGCTACTGTCACCTGGAAAAGCTGCACAATCTCGAAGCCTTACCGCCCTTCGGTTATACCGTCTCCTGTTTTCCGCACAAGGTAAAAGGAGGGTCCGCTGGCTGGACCCGGGCCGTCGCGATAATAGAGGAATAGTATCGACGTGAAAATCATTGTCACCGGTGCAAACGGCTTCGTGGGGAGCGCTCTCGTAGAGGCGTTGCTGAAGACGGGTGATCATGATGTTGTGGCCGTTGATAAGACAACCCCAAGCTCCCCGGCGCTCGAAGCCGCCAGGTGGGTTTGCGGCGATATTGGCGAACCCGAGGTAATAAGCTCGCTTTTCGAGCAATCTTGCGATGCGCTAGTCCACCTGGCTACTCTTCCAGGTGGTGCCGCAGAAGAAAACCGGCAGCTGGCGAGGCAGGTTAACCTTGATGTGACCCTCGATTTGCTGGAGGCCGCACGCTCTGGGAGCACTGTGCCCCGGGTAGTCTTCGCCAGCAGCATAGCGGTATACGGAGAATTTGCTGACGCCGTCATAGATGACGACACGCTACCCGCGCCCCACATGGTATATGGCGCACAAAAAGCCATGGCAGAGATCTGGATTGCAACGCTGACCCGCCGCGGCGAGATAAGCGGCTTGTCTGTGCGACTACCGGGCATCGTAGCCAGACCACAGTCACATTCTGGAATGAAGTCGGCCTTCATGAGCGATGTATTTCACGCCGCCAGTAACGCGAAGATATTTGATGCACCCGTTTCGCCCGCGGCCACTATGTGGTTGATGTCCCAGCAATGTGTCGTCAAAAACATACTGCACGCACTGACACTGGACACTAACGATTTGCCACATTCCTTTACAGTCACACTGCCCGGATTACGCGTCGCCATGGGGGAGTTGGTCCAAGCTATTGCTCAACATGCCAGCTGTGAACAGGACTTTATCCGCTATACGCCAGATACTGACCTGGAAGCGGTGTTCGGGCGCCAGCCAGATCACCAGTTACGCAGCGCTGCGATGCTGGGATTTTCGGACGATGGCGACCTTCATCACCTGGTCGCCAGTGCATTTTCAACCCTATAAATACATCTGGAGTCTTACCAATGAAACTAGCATCAATCGACAATGGCAGCAGGGATGGCTACCTGGCAGTGATTGCCCAGGATGGGGGGCGCTACCTTCCCGCCAGCGATATTGTGCCTTGCATGCAGGAGGCTCTGGAGAATTGGACTGAGCTTGCGCCGATACTGGCAAGCCTGTCGGAGCAACTCGATCAGGGCGACGGAATAAGCCTTGAGGGCGTGAACATTCTTGCACCCCTCCCCCGCGCCTGGCAATGGCTGGACGGTTCGGCTTTTAAAAGCCATGGCGACCTTATGGAAAAGGTCTTCGGTATCGACCCGGTCCCACTGGACAAGCCGCTGATGTACCAGGGCATGTCACACCGTTTTATCTCCGCCATCGAAGACGTGGAATTCCTTCGGGAGGAGGATGACATCGACTTCGAGGGTGAACTGGGCATTATCACCGATGATGTTCCCATGGGCATCAGCGCTGCGGAGGCGATGGGTCACATCAAGCTTATTGTCCAAATCAATGACTGGTCCCTCAGGCGCCTGGCACCGGCCGAGATGAAAACCGGTTTTGGCTGGATCCAGGCCAAACCGGCTTGCTCAATGGCGCCTTTTGCCGTAACGCCTGACGAGCTGGGCGTTGCCTGGCAGGACGGGCGCGTCCATCTGCCGCTGACGGTAGATTGGAATGGTGAGCGCTTCGGCAATGCACAGGCCGGGGTCATGGACATAGGATTTCACGAACTCGTTGCACATGCAGCGGCCACACGCGATCTGTGTGCCGGCACAGTAATCGGCTCAGGTACTGTGTCGAATGAAAATTTTCGCGAAATTGGCTCTTCTTGCATAGCCGAGAGACGCGGCATCGAAATTGTTGATGGAGGTAAACCGGGAACGAGCTTTATGCATTTTGGGGACAGCGTTCGGATGGAGGTCTGCGGCCAGGACGGTAACTCAGTGTTTGGTGCTATCGAACAGCGCGTCGCCCAAAGAGGGCTATAAACATGGGGGATCCCGTTCGTAGAGTAGTTACTGCTCACGATGACACCGCCAGCGCTGTCATCCGCTCAGACGAGACCTTCAAACCGCAACTCATTCCATCCGGCGATGCGGCTTTTGCCCTGCTATGGACCACAGCTAGCGTCCCCGCCGACAATAATGATGAAACGGATGGCCGAGAGCGCGAGGCGGGGCTTACCCTTCACCAGGGCTCAGTATTACGGGTCGTAGATATGCTCCCTGGTGGTGTGTCCCCCCAGCATCGCACCAATAGTATCGATTATGGCATCGTCCTGTCAGGCCAGGTGGAGCTAGAACTGGACGACGGGGCAAAGACTGTATTGGGCCCGGGGGATATCTGTATCCAGCGCGGCACCATGCATCTGTGGCGCACTATCGGCGATGAGGCCTGCCGCATCGTTTTTGTTCTTACCGAAGCCCTTGCCTATCGGGACAACGGCACACCCTTGCCTGAGGTTCAACCGTGACGGACGTTGTTCTTTACGCCGCCCCCGGGTCTTGTTCGCGAGTACCGTGCATCGCACTGGAAGAAATCAGCCTGCCCTTCGAATACCGGCCCGTGGTCCTTATGAAGGGCGAGCACAAGTCCCCGGACTACAAAAAACTTAACCCCAAGGGAAAAGTCCCCTGCCTGGTGATAGACGGCGAGCCGCTCACCGAGAACGTCGCTATTCTGAGCTATCTAAACAAGCGATTTCCCGAGGCGGGCCTGCTTCCGCCTGCAATGAATGAAGTGGAGCTGGTGCGCCAGATAGCCGATCTTTGCTTCTGCTCAGCAACTTTGCACCCCATAGTCACTCGTATTCGTATGCCGCAGTTCTTCGCAGCGCCAGATGCATCTCGCAGCGTCTTCGATAGAGGCTGCGACGCGATGCGCGAGTATTTTCAGCTTATCGAGGAACGTCTGGATACCAATGCCTGGTGGTACGGCGAGACCTGGAGCGCAATGGACAGTTATCTCAACTGGGTTTTCTGGCGGGTGGAAGGCGCCAATTTCCCCACTGCCGACTATCCCCGCTTCAGCGACCATGCCATGCGCGTGGAACAACGGCCCGCGGTGCAGCGTGCGCTGGCACGGGAACAGGCGGCCCAGGCTGAACTGGAAGCAAAGGGGCTCGCATTCAAACCCCCGCCACTACCAGATGCCTGAGTAAAAAATAGAAAAAGAATGTTGTAGCCAAAGATCTTAGCTACGCCGGGTGATGTGGTTGGTTCCTAGAGACCAGAGCATGTCCAACAAAATGTTTGTAAAGGAGAAAAAAATGAGCGACGTCACTTCTGGTCAGGTAAGCCTTAACAAAGCATCTACGACGCAGGGCATCGTGCTTATGCTCGCCGCTGTATTACCAGTGATGGCGGTTGTTTCTTTGGTCCCTGTATTACCTCTGTTATTGCAGGAGTTCGCTGGCGTTGAAGGCAGCGAGTTTCTCGTCCCTATTGCTGTTACGGTTCCTGCGCTTTGTGTGGCTATTTTCTCACCTTTGGCCGGGTGGCTCTCAGACCAAGTTGGGCGCAAGAATCTCTTGTTAGGTGCGTTTATCGTCTACGCTGCGATAGGAGTAGTGCCGTACTTCCTTTCGGACTTAAAACATATCATTGCGTCGAGAGTATTATTGGGCGTGGCAGAGGCGACCATTATGACGGTGGCTACCGCCCTGATCGGTGACTATTTCGATGGCGAACGCCGCGAAAAGTGGGTGGCGATTCAAGTCGGTATTGCGAGCATTTCGGCTATTATACTGATTGCTATTGGCGGCATCCTTGGCGAGACCCTGGGTTCGCGGGGACCGTTTCTGCTCTATCTGCTGGCACTGCCCATAGCGCTGGTGAGTGCCATCGTTTTGTTTGAACCTGCCGTACATGCGGATACTCAATCCCCCCATCTTAAGGGATTTCCGTTCAGGCAGGTACTGCCCCTAGTTGCAATCACCCTCGGTGTATCCCTTCTTTTTTACACTATCGTCGTGAAATTAGGTCCCATCCTGATGCTGACAGCCGCTGTGACGCCGGCACTCATTGGCGCTGCCGGTGCAGCGGCAAATATGGGTCATGTCGGGGGAGCCATTATCTTCGGTCGTTTCAAGAGCGCTTCAGGGCCCTCGCTGTTAACGGCTGGCCTCACGCTTGCTGCCCTGGGCTATTTCGGCCTGAGCGTAAGCGAGAGTCTCTACTTCAGTGTCGCCAGTGCCGTCTGTGCAAGTTTGGGGGTGGGGATCATGCTGCCCACGCTGCTGGCCTGGACTATGAGTATTCTGCCTCCAGTGTTTCGCGGACGCGGCACCGGCATATGGACCGGCACCTTCTTCCTTGGCCAATTTATCGCGCCGATCGTCGCGGTTGCTCTGGAAGCCGCATTTGGCGGTTTGGCTAATGTGCTGGCTGTCTATGGCGCACTCGCCCTGATCGGCGCTCTTATTGCTTTCGTTGTAGCGAGAACAAAGGCCAACTAACATTAAGGATTTCGATGACTGCCAGAATCAGCCGTTCAATCTGAATTCGCGAGGCTTTCCAATCGCGGAGCCGAGCTGAGTAATTCTCCAGGAATTTTCGCGCAGACAAGCTTGTACTATCGTTCGCACTATAGGCGGAACCGCAACTTACGAATTCTAGTATTCTGATTTTTCGGTATTTCCTTCAAAAAAGGCCCAATACTTTCGTATTGGGCCTTTTTTTGACTAAGGTAAGAGCGTTACGCTTAACCAGCGTTCTCCTGTGCCAACATGGCTTCAATTTTTCTTCGAGCATCAAATGCCGGACGATCTGAACGAACTGATATCTCTTTTTGAAATTGTGAAGCTTGGTCTAATCTTGCCTCCACCGCATTAATTGTGTCGACATCCTGTTGTCGTATTTTACAATCAGATTCCTGTTGGAAACGGTCTAGTTCCTCATCACCGAGCCTGAAGTTTCTCGTAGAAAAACCAAAGTAGTGGGTTGTCGTCTCTGTTTCTGGCGTAATTCCGTGGTGTATAAGCAACGAACCTAACGCTTCTGGTACGTCATCTCGCCCCTCTAACTTGATGACATTGGGCAAGCTGGTTTTTATCAACTCGGGGCCGTAGAAATCGCTCAAGGAATCAAAGTCCGCAATCCCTTCGAAAGCAGCATCATGCCCATAGATCAGACCGAAGAAAGGATTCCAGGGCGCTTTTACTTTCCTGAGTACGCGAATACTCAATTCACGCTCTTCTATGCTTATCGGCACCTTCGCCATCGATTCCCCGCCGGGCACGTGGTGGTGCACATAGGGCAGATGAGTAAGGTCCATTAAATTATCAATCAACAATTGAGCGCGACCTTCGAGATGAAAATAGTTCTCTGAGCTGTAGTGCCATCCAGGCTGCTCTAAACCAAAATCATGATAAGGAGGAATTAAATTGGTATCACATTTTTCAGGATCACCCATCCATATCCAGCAAATTGGACCACGCTCTTCCAGAGGATAGACTGGCTGACAGGTGTTCGTTGTCACGCTGTCTTGTGAGGGGATATCGATACATTCGCCAGTATCTGAAAACGTAAACCCGTGATAACCACACACAATGGCATCCCCTTCCAACCGACCTTTTGCCAAGGGAAAATAGCGATGCGGACATAGTCCATACATGGCGACCGGAGTACCATTTTCTTTGCGATACATGACGACAGGCTTTTCCAGCAGCGTTCGCTCCATTGGCTCACGCGATATCTCATTGGAGAATGCAGCCATATACCAGCGGTTGCGCACAATTGAATTTTTATAATCGAATGGATACATTACCTTAATACTCCTCTAATCATACAATCAACTGACTTTTGTAGCGTTTTCTTTTACCAGCATCGTTTCAATTTTTCTTCGAGCTTCAAACGATGGCCGGTCAGCGCGAGCTGACAATTCTTTTTGAAACTGTGCTGCCATATCCAACCTTGCCTCTACGGCAGCGATTGCAATGACATCCTGTTGTCGAACTCCCAGATCCATTTCGAGTTGAAAACGATCTAGCTCTTCATCTCCGAGCCTGAAATTTCGGGTTGAAAAACCAAAGTAGTGTGTTGTGGTCTCAGTCTCAGGCGTCATTGCATGGAGAATCGACATCCAACCCAAGCCATTGGGTACCTCTTCTGCGTTTTCCACCCCGGTTATTTTTGGCAAGCCGGTGCGCACCAGTTCAGGGCCATAAAAATCACTGACAACCTCGAAGTCCGCGAGCCCTTCAAATGCAGTTTCGTCTCCAAATACTTTGGCCAGAAACGGGTTCCAAGGCATTTTTCCGCTGCGGACTGTGCGGTAACTTAGATCACGCTCCTCCATGGTAAGCGGTATTTTTTTTAGTTCGTTGCCACCTCCGCCTCCCAATTGAGGGTGAATATAGGGTAGATGACTCAGATCCATTAAATTATCTATGATGAGCTGTAAACGGCCCTCTAGATAAAAATAATTCTCGGAACTGTAGTGCCAGTCAGGTTGATTCAAACCAAAATCATGATACGGCGGAATCAAATCAATATCGCATTTTTCGGGATCACCCATCCAGATCCAGCAGATGGGGCCGCGCTCTTCCAGCGGATAGACTGGCTGGCAGGTTTTTGTTGTTACACTGTCCTGAGAAGGAATATCGATACATTCGCCAATGTCTGAAAACGTGAACCCGTGATAGCCACAGACAATAGCATCGCCTTCGAGCCTACCTTTTGCCAAGGGAAAATAGCGATGCGGGCATAAGCCATACATGGCGACTGGAGTGCCGTTCTCCTTGCGGTAGAGGACAACAGGCTTTTTCAGAATCGTACGCTCCATTGGTTCACGAGAGACCTCATTAGAGAAAGCAGCCATATACCAACGGTTGCGCACTATCGAGGTTTCATATTGGAATGGATACATCGTTTGAATTTTCCCTGGTCTATGCTTCTTTTAGGGTGACTTCCAAACCCAACAACTTGGCTGCATTGAGCCCCAGAATGAGCGCCTGCGCCTCCTCACTTAAATATCTGTGAAAGCCAACCGGGTCCGGCTGCCCCATATCAAACGGGTAATCTGATCCCAGGCAGAGTTTTTCTGCCCCGTGTGTTCTGACTAAGCTCTCAAGCTCTTGCGAGTCAAAAACTAAAGTATCCAGCCAAACATTTCGCAAATACGATGACGGCAATTTTGAAATGTGCTCTCGGCAATCATCTCTCGTTCGATAAGCATGGTCCATACGGCCCCAGTACCCCGAGAGGTAACCACCACCATGGGCGACACACAGTTTCAAGTTGGGTATGTCTTCAAGCACTCCACCAAAAATGAGATGGCTTAGCGTAATTGTCGATTCAAGCGGGTTTCCTATAATATTATTCAAGTAGTGCTCAGAAAGTCTTTCGCCCTGCGTGAAACCCAACGGGTGCATAAATAATAGGATTTCAAGTTCTTCGGCAGCTTTAAAGAAGGGCCTGAATTTGGGATCGGCTAACTCCGCACCATTTACATTAGTACCAATCTCAATGCCACGCATTCCACAGTCGTTCACACAGCGTTTCATTTCGGCAATCGCCATATCTACATTCTGCAATGGCACTGTTCCCATACCGACCAGACGATCAGGGTGGCTTTGTACCGCCTCCGCAATATTATTATTAATGAGTTGCGACAGTTCTCGACCAAGTTCTTCTTGCGTAAAATAATAATACTGACCTGGATTGGGGCTGATCGCCTGAACATCGACGCCCAGCTGATCCATATCTGCAAGCCGCTCTTTCACACCATTGAGCCGGGCGCCAATTTGGGCGAACATTTTTCCATTCACTTTATCCGAAGCCACTGAAGAAAATGGCAGACCTCGGGGAAGGTCGGGAATAACCTCTCGAATCAAAGCCTCCGCAGAAGCAACATTCATGTGTGCATGAATATCAATCACCAGGTGCTTGCCGCGCTGGTTAAACTGATTGTGCTGGCACGCGACCGCGCCGCAGTCGTGAATTGTATTCTCAGTCATGAATACGATCTCTTTGTTACCGTTTTTTGATGATTAAACAGGAAGAGGACCCCAAAACGGCTTACGATCACCCGCCTCCTCCGCCACAATATTATTTTTCTGACGACCCAGGTAGCTAATTTCACTGTCGACAACATCACCCGGACGCAACCAACGGTTGCCGTGCATCGCTGCATTGCCTGGAGGGGAACCTGTAGCAAATAAGTCTCCGGGGGTGAGATAAACGCGCTCTGAAGCATAGGAAAGCATTTGCTCAGGCGTAAATATCATGTCCGTAACAGGCCAATCCTGCATGGTGTCGCTGTTCAATTTAAGATTGATTTTTATTTCAGAAAAATCGACAAATTGTGTGGGTACGATAAATGGGCCCAGGGTTTTGAACGTCGGCTGATGCTTGCTAATCCAATCAAATTGAAATCTGACATCCGATCGTCTGAATTCATCCACCGTGCCCAAATCGTTGACCATAACGTAGCCCGCTATATGCGCTTTCGCCTCTTCCGGTCTCAAATAGCGCCCCGTTTTACCCACTACAAAACCTAGCTCTAATTCCCAATCCGGGTGCTCACCGATCAGGGGAAGCTGTATATCGTCGTTCGCCCCTACGAGGGAAGAATGAAGCCCTGTCCAAAGAAATGGCATTCCCTCTCTGGCGCGTCGATCAACTTCAGTCAAATTACGCTGGAAAAAATCTTCATCGCTTTCACCGTCTTTTCGTTCATGCTGATTAAATTTATTATGCGTCATCATTTCAGCGACATGCTGGCGATAGTTAGAGCCAGCAAAAAGCATATTGGGGTGGGATAGTGCTTTTAAGGCATGAAGGCTTTGGAACTCAAACTCGGGGCAGGAACTGCCCTCATTGAGATCAACCAGCTTGTCAAAATTGCGATCCCACTCATCAAAAATGGCATGTGTGTCGTGCCAGTGCTTGGATAGGTCCAACACAGTTCCGTCTGGTTTTACCAGACCAGGAAACGAATCTTTTCCCTGCTGGGCATAGGTTCCAATGCCAAAGCTGTTTATCGCCAGGCCAGTCGCGGGATGAAAGTCAGTCATAAATAACTCCATGAAAATTGGTGTATGTCGGGTATAGGCTGCGCCGGTTTATATAAAATATTTATCGGGCGGCTCATTGCTCCACTTATCCATGACAACAGTCGAGATATCGTGGTAGTTGGTGCCATCTTCCTCGCGAAACAAATCCGTATCTGAAAACGTTTCGAATCGTGCACCGTCGGGGCTACGCCATACGTCAAACACATGACTTCCATGTGGATGGCGGCCAACCCCCCAGATAGGCTCGTATTCCCTGGTTTCGAGGTAGCGATGGGTGACCATCTGCGCCTCATAGTCCAGAACCTCGAAGGAGATATGGTGGCAACCACTGCGTTCATCCTGCATCAATGCCACCACATGATGATCGACGTATTCTTCACCTTGATTCATTCTATGAAAACCAACAATCTGAGCTTTGGGCTGTCCGGGAATGTTGTACACGTCACTGCCGATGAGGCCTAGATTTTCTCTATACCACGCTGATGAAGCCGCATAACTTTTGACAAAAAGACCAATATGTCCAATTCTCCACAATCTGGCGGGGCCGAAATTTCTGTCGGTCTGATTCTTGCCAAAACGCACTTTTTTGGATGGAGTATTGATCATCAATTCAGGTTCGAGCTCTCCCTCGGCAACCCGGGAAGACCCGTGAACCAGGTAGACTTCGTTTCCATCGGGATCTTTTAGCGTTACATATTGTCCTCCACAGGGTAAATCAAGATCGGCCACTTCCGTCGCCCCTAAGTTTTTAACAGCAGAATCCAGGTCATCTCGAGCATTTACCTCAAAAGCAAGGCCAACAAGAGTGTCCTGCTCCGCTTTTTCGGCAACATACACACCCTGGTCTCCGCCAAGCGCCCGCATAACCAAACGCTCGGGGGTTTCCTCCATGGGAATCAACCCAAAGTCTTGCGCAAAGGTTTTTAGCTGCTCTAAATCCTTTACCTTGAATTTCACATGATGAAGACTTTTCAACATTCTTAACGACTCCTTCTGAACTCTCTATTGGTAGCTTACCTGCAGCCAAGCGATGACGCAGGAAAGCAAAGCAATGTAATCTCCAGGAAGACGAATTAGCCTGATAACGCTGCCAAACACATCTATCCCATTTAGTTAGAGATAACAAAGATCGTAGAATCAACCAAATCAGATAGAAATAACAATTCTTTATCGACATACAATGTATCAACTGCGTCTATATCTTATTCATATCGCACTACTCATACCGCCATGATGTTTCAAGTAAAAGGCTTCCGCGCCCTTATCAGTAAATCACCTGCAGAATCTCAGTCGATTTACGAGGCAAATTCCAGCTATAGGAAATCCTTTTTTTTATTCGCCACGAATGTATTGCTGTCATCTATACTCTGGAATACAGATATCTATTTGATCGCAGCCACGAGATCCTTGACTATGCGTTTTGATAAACTTGATTTAAATCTGCTTGTAGTACTAGAGGCATTGATTGACGAGTCTAGCGTTTCGGCTGCGGCAGAAAGGTTGCACCTGACTCAACCCACCATTAGTGCTTCACTCAATAGGCTAAGAGAGTATTTTGAAGATGACTTGTTGATCAAAAGCGGGCGGAAAATGATTCTGTCACCAAAAGCGATAGAGCTAGAAGCACCCGTGAGGAACGCTCTCGCTCTTATACGTAGGGAGATCACAAACCCTAAGACATTTGATCCGAAGGAGAGCAAGCGCGAGTTTGTTATTGTGGCATCCGATTATTCATTTAATGTGCTTTTAGGCGACTTTATGAATGATTGTGAGAAACAAGCTCCCGGAATTAGTTTCACCATAGTTCCACCTAGTAAGCGAGCAATGGAGCGCTTCCAGCGTGGAGAAGTAGACTTGATACTGACCGTGTCTCAATACAGGATTGAAGGCCACCCAGAGCTCGCACTGCTGCAAGACGAGGATGCAGTAGTGTGCTGTTCCAATGGTAGCTTTCGAAATGGAATTTCCAGGGAGCAATTCCTTAATGCAGGACATGTTGTCGCTCAATTTGGCGAAGAGCAGAGCCCGGCTACTATGGAAATGCAACTGGAAAAAATGGGGTTACCTCGTCGAATTGAAGTTCGAGTTCCCAGTTTTTCTATGCTTCCTCAAGCGGTTACCGGAACTGATAGAGTGGCGACAATGCACCGCAGGCAGGCAGAGTATTTTTCACAATGGCTTCCAATTACCGTCCATCCGTTACCGATTAGTATTCCTTTAATTGAGGAAATAGCGCAATGGCATCAAACACAAGATAGGGACTTGGGTGTGCAATGGCTGGTGAATCAGGTCGGTAAGCTTTCTACACAAAAAGCTGCTGACACAGACAAACCAAAGGCTGCTAGCAAGAAATGACTTTGCATTCGACCGAGGATTGGGAAATTCCAAACTTCGCTTAGACCGGTAAAAAATCATAAACAAGCGTATCAATAACTTTGACCTGGCGAAGTTCTCTCCGCAAACAGCTTAATATAACGGTAGATTCGATGACATTTAAACGTACGATTTTTTGGACACATTTGGCCGTTGGAGTGGTTACCGGATTAGTCGTTCTATTCCTGTCGGTAACCGGCATTCTGCTCACTTATGAACGTCAGATAGTCGATGCACTGGAACACGATGGGGCCAGCAGCGGCGACCCAGTGCTCAGTGCTGATCAATTGGCAGATAGAGCAAGTGAAATTACAGGCGGTAAAGCTACAGGGGTTGTGTTTTTACCTGATGCGCAGTCACCAGTCACAGTCAAGATTGGTCGTCGCCAAGCTGGGTTATTGGACCCATATACAGGTGAAGAGCTGGAGGGAGCTTCAGTGACTCGTGAGTTCTTCCATACTGTTACTGCCTTACATCGCTGGCTAGCACTCGAAGGCGCTGGCCGTGAAGCCGCGGCTGCGGCGATAGGAGCTGCTAATTTGGCTTTTTTGTTTATGGTGATTTCCGGTGTTTATTTGTGGCTACCCAAACGTTGGAACTGGCGAGTGCTCAAAATGAACTCGTGGTTTAAAGGTAATTACCCCAATAATAAAGCGCGCGATTACAACTGGCATCATGTGATCGGGATCTGGTGCTTCGTGCCCTTGTTTTTTGTGATTTGTACCGCAGTAGTCTTTTCCTATAGTTGGGCAAATACGATGGTTTACAGCTTCTATGGCGAAGAAGCTCCCACAAGAGGAGGGCCCAGAGGCACGCAGGCTCAAAAAACAGACAATGTTAAACCGACATTTAACGGCGGATTGGATTTACAGGCATTGTTAGTGAAAGCCAAAACTCATGACAACAATTGGCAGCGAATTACGTTGCTTATACCAAAAGAAAACTCCTCAGCCGTTAGCTTTACCGTAGATACTGGCACTGGTGGCCAACCGCAGAAACAAACTACGATTACGTTAAATAGGAAGCTGGGAGAGCTCGTGAACCAAAACTCTTTTGGTGATCGTTCTGCAGGTCAGCAAACACGTGTCATTATTCGTTTTTTACATACGGGGGAAGTGTTAGGTTTGTTTGGTCAAACCCTGGCCGGCCTGGCTTCTTTAGGAGCATGCTTTTTGGTATATACCGGCCTTATGTTGGCCTATCGGCGTTTGCTAGCGCCAGTGTTGGCACGTCGTTAACGAACGCTCTTGCAAAGAATTCAAAAACTACCATTCAGTACAAATTGGTAATAAGCGAAACGGTACTGAACGAACCCAAAAGATTGGATCTACGAAGTAAACTACGAATCTTCTTCCACTGATTGACATAGGCCGCTCTAGGGCATGGGCCGGCGGCAGATCTATATCCCAGACATTGACGCCGTTTCATATGCATAACCGCTAAGGGTGACACTTGTCTTTGCCTGTAGTTTTTTATTTAGAATTGAAACGACTCTTTGATGGGGAATAAAGACTTCATCGCCACCAGATAGGATTAAAACTACGTATCCGTCTTGGGGGGTTTTACTTCCCTGGCCTACCAGTTCTTTAACGCCTCCCACACCGTCTTCATATCTGACAGACAATTCAGACATAGTCATCGCGCCTTTGCTTTCCACAATAAACAGCTCCTTTAAATTCTTACACAAGGATACATCCCATATGGAAATTAATCGATTTCGTGTAGATTTGGCAACGAATTTTTTCAGGTCTATGGGGCCGAGTCCGGCGACCATACGGGGTTATGGTCCTTCACCACAAAAATTAGTCTCAAGGATTACGCCCTGATAGATAGTGACCTGAAAAACGGTGCCGTTAAAGTTTGTCGAGCCAGGATAAACGGGTGCTACAAGCAAACCAAAACCAAACGCTCCACAATCGAAATTGAACTGATTAATCCAGCGATTTAATGGTTGCAGGTGCAGCGTTTCATCTCGGAACGGCTCGGCATAAGAGGGCATCGAAAGGCGTGAGGGTGGTCCCATGGTGATCCCAAATTCCAACCCGAGATGCAGCCATGTTGATTTGCATTGAATATTGATTCATTTATCACAGATATTCGTATTTCAGATTAACCCGCTTGGGACTCCGAATCTCATTCTTTGTCAGGAAGTTAGGTAATCTTCAGCGGATCATTTCTCAATGCAAATAGCGGGTAAAATTTCCGCGCAATTCAACAGCCAAAAGATCAGTTACGCTTTTTTAGAAAGATTGGCGTGACGGCGAATGTGAACGCTGCCAAGAAATTGCTTGTTCACCGACTGGCTGTAGAGCATACGCTTGGTTCTACAAGAAATCAGCAACCAAAAGGCAGCCCCAGAAAACGGCTGCACATAGAGGATGTTAGTTAGTGACACCGCAAAAACGAAATTCCGAAAATCGAAAATTGCCTCAGTATTGGAGGTATAGAAGGGGATTCTATTGGTTTAGAACAACCGCGGATAATCGCCATCTTTGGACGGCAAGGTGGAATTCAAGCTCGGCAAAACTGAATCAGAAGCTCTTGAGAATTGCGCCAGGCGAATAGCCATCTCAGAAGACTGCGAAACGCTTAGAGAGGTTTTCACCCGGTATAGATTGGAAATTTTACCAACCAAGTCAGCTAGTACTCAGAAACAACGAAAATACAGCCTACCAAGACTGATGACAGCTTTCGGCGATCTTATACCTCACGAGCTAACGCCTTCCATGATCTACAAGTACATGGACCGTGTGAAGAAAATAAAATCTGAAAAGTGGGCCAATACCGATTTGGAATGCCTGTCCCATGCACTCTCTTGCGCAGTCAGATGGGGCACTATTGACCGAAACCCGGTCATTGGCCAGGTTCGTAAATTCAGCACCAAGGGCCGCAAGCATAGGGTCACAGATGAGGATCTCTTCTCGTTTGCGAAGTTAATTCCTCGAAAGTGGCAGCTCTATATCTCCTTAAAGCTCTGCACACGGGGAAGGAGAAAGGGAGAACTACTTCGTATCAAGTTGACTGACTGCACGGACGACGGCATCGAGTTCCGCAATAACAAAAATCCTGACGAAATCTACCTCATTGAGTGGACACAAAACCTTAAATTGATCGTAAATGAAATACGGTCATTGCCACCCTGAAGAATTGGCAGCGCATATTTATTTTTGAATCGGCATGGGAAGCCCTATATCAACGAGAGCACAGGCGAGACAAGTGGCTTTGATTCCATGTGGCAGAGATGGATGAAGAAGGCCGAGGAAAAAGGTGTCCAGCGATTCACCGAAAACGACCTCAGAAAGAAAGCCATCGAAGGTGAAAGTCTACAGCGCGCGCAGGAATTACTGAGACACACCACAGCGCAAACCACTAAGAAGCACTACTCAATTCGAGACAGAATAAGCACCTGATGAGCAAGAAAACGCTAATCTATGGGGAAAACAACCGTTTGTGGGGAAAACGATAGCAGACACTACCGCTGAAACTATTGAATATGGTGGGCCGTGCTGGATTCGAACCAGCGACCAATTGGTTAAAAGCCAACTGCTCTACCAACTGAGCTAACGGCCCCAGAAGGAGCTGGGTATAGTACGGATTTGGCAACAAAACTCAAGCGGTTTTTTCAGGAAAATCGGGGTGTTAGAGACCGTTCAACTGTAACGAGTGGGGTCTGCCACCCCCGCATCAGCGAAGCCTTGGGAGCGCAAGCGGCAACTGTCGCACAAGCCACAGGCAAGGCCTTCCTCTGTGGCCTGATAGCAAGATACGGTCAGTGAGTAGTCCACGCCCAATTCCATACCTACCTTAATAATGTCACCCTTACCCCAGTCCATTAGGGGAGTGTGTATGGTCAGTTTTTCGCCTTCTACTCCGGCCCTTGTCGCCAGATTCGCCATCGTTTCAAACGCTGCGATGTATTCGGGCCGACAATCTGGGTAACCAGAGTAATCCACCGCGTTCACACCAATAAAGATGTCTTTGGCTCCCAGCACTTCAGCCCATCCCAATGCAATGGAGAGAAAAACAGTATTGCGCGCCGGCACATAGGTAATGGGAATACCTTCTGTTTCCTCTTCCGGGACATCAATAGAGGTATCAGTCAGGGCGGAACCACCAATACTATCCAGGTTTAAATTAACCACCTTGTGTTCAACCTCACCCAGGGCAACAGAAACACGCTCGGCCGCAACCAGCTCGGCTCGATGTCTTTGCCCGTAGTCAAAACTGAGTGTGTAGCAGTCGTAGCCCTGCTGCTTCGCCATGGCCAGCACGGTGCTTGAATCGAGGCCGCCCGATACCAGGATCACGGCGCGTTTATCATCGCTCACAACATCTTCCCCTAATGTCCGGGCTCGTCATTCCAAAGATACTTGTGCAATTGTAATTGCATTCTTACCGGTAGATTGTCTTCGAGTATCCACTCAGCCAAATCGCGACCGTGCAGTTCGCCGTGACTGGGAGAAAAAAGCACATCGGAAACTCGATCCACCAATTGGTACTCATCCAATTTGAAGCGCGACCACTCATAATCTTCCCGATTGCAGATCACGAACTTGACCTGATCTGTGGGAGCTAGCAAGGCCACATTGCTAAATTCATTGCGATCCATCTCACCGGAGCCCGGTGTTTTAAAATCGACAACTTTGACTACGCGAGAATCGACACCCTCTACGGATATCGCACCACTGGTCTCCAGGGAAACTTCGTAGCCGTCATCGCACAAGCGCGTGAGAAGGCCCAGCGCGCGCTTTTGAGCCAGAGGCTCTCCGCCCGTAACGGTGACATATCGCGGTTTATGTCCGGCAACTTGATTGGCGATTTCCTCGATGCTCACAAGCTCACCACCACTGAAGGCATAGGCGGTATCACAATAAACGCAGCGTAAGGGGCAACCCGTCAAGCGCACGAAAACGGTGGGAAGACCCACTGTTCTGGCTTCTCCTTGCAGAGAATAAAAAATTTCTGTGATTCGCAGAGCGTCATCACTGGTGGGAGCTTCGTTGTGCAATGGCTTATACGCTATCGAGTTGACCGCCGGTGGCGGTCAGTAGTTGTCGCGGAGAAATCCCTTGGCCAGAGTGACCGCAGAGCTGTTAGATGTACCGTGCTCACTGATAACCCGGTCCAAAAATTCCTTGGCTTTGTCTCTGTTACCTTTGGTGTACTGCACTTTACCCAATTTGTACAAGGCATCGGGGATTTTGTTGTTATTGGGGTACTGCGTTAACAACATCATAAAGGATTGCCGAGCGGATTCCAGATTGGCGGGCTTTATCACGAGGTTCAACTCGCCGAGCCAGTAGTAGGCATTGGGCGAATATTTACCACCGGGAAAATCCCGTAAAAACTTCTCAAAAGCAGCAACTCCCTCGGGAAACTGCTTGGCCCGCACCAATGCATAAGCTGCTCGGTAGGCTTCGCCTTCACCCGGCAATTCCGCAACAGAGGGGTCGGTCTTTCTACTTTTGACAGGGGCTGTTGTGGTAGCCGCACTTTCAGCAGCGGCTGCAACAGATCCAGATGTTGCCTTACCCAACCGCCGATCGATGTCGACATACCGTTCCAAGTTCTGGGCTTTTATCTTGCGCAATTCGTGAGCTTGCTCTTCAACCTTTCCGTTGAGCATCATCACTTCTTGCTGCAGCTGCTGAAGCTGATAAAAAAGATTACTCAGATTTTGCCCAGAGGCCCCGCCACCGGAATTTGAAGTGGCTTGTGCAGGGCGCAAAGACGCCGCTGGCGCCGCGCCAGAATTCACACCATAACTGGTTGCCGGATACGCTGTTTCCGGGCCCGCAGCATAGGGATCGGCCGCCCGCTGAACGCCCGTTGAAGTGGTACCCTCTGGCCGGGTTTTGGCGGCTCTTTCAGCCTCCAGGTCGATGTAACCCTGGGCATAAGCCTCCAACGACAACGGGCCGGCACAAATGGCCAGCCCGCTAAGTGCCAGTGCTTTAACTAGCTTGCGCATAAAACCTCTGAAATTACTTTAGTTCTACTCGTCTGTTTTGAGTCCAGTTAGACTCGCCAGAGCCAAAAGCAATCGGCTGCTCTTCACCGTAACTGACGGACTCAATGCGGTAGTTGGCAACACCGCTACCTGCCAGGTAATCGCGAACCGCATTGGCACGACGCTCACCCAAAGCCATGTTGTAGTCGCGTGTACCACGCTCGTCGGTGTGACCTTCAAGGCGCACAGTGCGATCGTTAGTTGCCAGCAATGCTGCGTGCGCATCCAGGGCCTCGCGTGCCTGAGCGGTCAAAGTAGAGCTGTCGAACTCAAAATAGAACACATTGCCGGCGGCGGCAACTGCGTCTTGCAGCTTCATTAATTCAGTAGCTTGAGCTGTTTCAGCTGCTTGTTGAGCAGCGGCAGCTTCTGCTGCAGCGGCCGCAGCAGCGGCAGCGGCCTCTTCGCTCTCTTTAGTATCGCTGCTGGAGCAGGCCACAAGAAACGCCGCAGTGAAAATCAGCGTAAGAGTCTTACCGACAACAGGTAAATGTTTCATATTTTCCGTTCCCTTAATCTTGGTTTTCTAGGTAATTTTCACACCGCCGTTACCGGCTCATGAAAGGTGACCAGGCTGGTTCCCGCACATCACCATCGCGTGCTGGCAACCGAAATTTCACTCCCCCATCCACAGAAACAGCGGCTAAAATACCGCGTCCCTGGAATTTCGTTGCATACAATAACATAGAGCCATTGGGCGCGATACTGGGACTTTCATCCAATTCTGTGGATGTTAGTACTTGCAATCTGTCGCTCACCAAATCCAGCAAGGCAATATGAAAACGACCATTTAGCTGATGCACCATGACCACATTTCGCCCATCCTGAGCCACACGCGCTCGGGCATTGTAAGCGCCTTCATAAGTGAGCCTACTGGTTTGCCCCGAGGCGAGTTCGTATTGATATATTTGCGGTCTGCCACCTCTGTCTGAAGTAAACAGGAGAGACTTTCCGTCAGGCATCCAGGTCGGCTCGGTATCGATTGCGTAGTGCCGGGTGACTCGCTTAAGAGACTTGCTGGCAAGATCCATTAAATAGATATCCGGACTGCCGTCCTTCGACAATACCATTGCCATGGTTTTGCCGTCTGGAGACCATGCGGGAGCACCGTTGAGTCCTTTGAAATTCGTTAACTGTTCACGCGCACCGGTCGCCAAGTTCTGTCGGTAAATAGCCGGTCGGTTTGATTCGAATGACACATAGGCAATCTGCTCGCCATCGGGTGCCCAGGCGGGAGCCAATACAGGCTCTCTTGATTCCAGCAGGACTATTGGGCGGGCGCCATCTGAATCCGAGAGGGTAAGACGATAATAATCTTTGCCATTTGGTACTCGTGTCACCGCTACATAAAGCAGGCGTGTTGCAAATGCACCGCGGATACCTGTGAGCTCTTGGTAGACTTTATCGCTCACCCGATGCGCCAGCATCCGGGCCTCATTGACTGAACCTTCTTCGAAACCGGTATACACCGCAGTCTGACGAAGAACGTCGTAAAGTTCATATTCGATCCGCATGGTATCGGTCACCGATACTCTGCCTATCAATAAGTATTCGGTGTCTATTGCTCGCCAATCCCGATAGAAAACTTCAGCTTTTGTGCTCGGTAGACCGAGCATATCGCGCCTGTCCACCGGCGAAAATTGGCCAGAGCGCTGTAAATCGCTCTGCACCACAGCCGCGACATCTTCGGGAACGGCACCGGCACCCTGCACCGCAAAGGGCACCACTGCAATGGCAGTTGGATCATCCAGCCCCTCTGTTATCTCTATGAGTAGCTCAGCTCTGGCTCCGAGAGAAACCACCAGCAAGAACGCATTTAAAACTGCCAATACATACACTTTCATCAGTACCGTAAATCCTCTGGTCGAAACAACATTTGGAATCGCCTGAACGATTTCTCAAACTCCCTGGAGGGGAGGTTTTGTAATTCGGGAAAGCGCTCGGCCTTCTCCACTGCATTCACCGCAGATCGATCAAACGCCGCGCTGCCACTGCTTTTTACAACGGTCACACTCACCACTTCGCCGGTGGGAATCAGCTGCAGGGCCAACAGCACTTCCATGCCATTGCGCGCGCTTGGTGGGCGACTCCAGCGCCCAGCCACAGTGCGCTGAATCAAAGAGGAATAACTGGCAGCCCGCTCTGCTGCTGTTGCAGTGGCCTCTTCTTCTTGCTGCTGCTCCTCCGTCGCCATCGCCAGAGCCAGTTCCCGCTGCGCCAAGGCGTCTAATTCAGCCTGAGTCATTCTAGGTTCTGGTTCTGGTTTTACCACCGGTTTTGGCTTGGGTTTTTCTGTCGCTTTGGCTTTAACCACAGGCTTCGGCTTGGGCTTGGGCTTTGAGACTGGCTTGGGTTTAGGTTTGACTACTTTTTTCGCTTGGGTTTTTGGTTTTGGCTTGGAAACCTTTTTGGGCTTCAGATCACTCACATCAACCAACTTGGCATTAATCACCTTGGGCGTAGGCTTTACCTTCACCACACGTGTGTCCTGGCTCGCCCAATTAACCGTCATCGCGCCAATCACCAAGGCGTGCAGTGCGAGCGTGGCCAAGGCGGGCCGCACAATAATGCGAGGGGCCACGGGCTTGGCATAGATGGACTCACTCATCAGGGAGTCTCGGTAACAAGGCCTACACTGGGCGCGCCAGCGGCCTGCAAAGTTGCCATGAGCGTTACCACTTCACCGTAGGGGACTGCCTTGTCACCCCAAATCAATACCGGCTTTTTAGGGCTGCGCCGCAATACTACGGAAACACGCTGCTTGATCGTAGCCAGCGACAATGCCAATTCCTCTCCGCTACCCAAATTTAAAAACAATTCACCATTGCTTTTAATAGAGACAATTAAGGGTTCGCTGTCCTGATTTTCCACAGGGTCTGAACTGGCCTCTGGCAGCTCTACTTTTACCCCCTGCATCAGCATCGGTGCCGTTACCATAAAGATAATCAACAGAACCAGCATCACATCGATGTAGGGAACAACATTAATCTCTGCGACAGGACGATGTTTTTTATTTCTGGCCACGAGTAGCGCTTACCCTGCCTTTTTCTCGCGGGATTTCAGCGCGTAAGCCTGGCGCGATAAAATACTGGAGAATTCATCCACAAAAGTATCGTAGCGATTGCCAAACACATCCACCTTGGCGGCAAAGCGGTTGTAGGCCAATACCGCTGGAATAGCTGCGAACAATCCCATTGCCGTGGCAACCAGAGCCTCGGATATCCCGGGGGCGACGGTCGACAAGGTCGCCTGGGTAGAATTTGCGAGCCCGCGAAACGAGTGCATAATGCCCCAGACCGTACCGAACAATCCGATATAAGGACTGGTAGAACCTACCGAAGCGAGAAAGGGTAGATGCCGCTCAAGCCGTTCTTCTTCTCGCAGCAATGCCACTCTCATGGCCCGGCGCGAACCTTCGAGAATGGCCTCTGAATCCATACCCTTTTGTTGCGCTAAGCGGGAAAACTCCTTGAAGCCAGCGCGGAATATACTCTCCATTCCCCCTACCGCTTTGCCTTCTGCGGCAAGTTCATTTCCTTCACGATACAGCTGAGCCAAATCGATTCCAGACCAAAATCGCTCCTCGAATTCATACATATCGTCCAGGGATTTCCGAAAATACAGAAAACGCTGGGCGATCATGTACCACGAAACCATAGAGGCAAGCAGTAACACGAGCATTACCAGTTGTACGGTGATACTGGCGTGTAACACCAGATCAATAAGACTTAGCTGTTCTTCCAATTGAGTTCCCCCCTAAAGGAACAAATGTTTAGGCATTGCAGTATTAGTGTTGGGCCCGCAATTGGGCCATCATTTCTCTTGGTATGCGACGCGGTTTCAGACTCGACCGGTCGACACAGGCAATCTTAATTTCTCCCTTTGCCAGAACCTCGGAGCCTCTGGCAACGGATTGATACAGTGTCATGGACGCACCGCCAATCTGGGTGATTCTGGCTGTGGTGAGCAATTCATCGTCCAATTTCGCACTCCGAAGGTATTGTACGGCCACATCTGACACAACAAACATAAGGTTTTCGGTAAAAATGAAGTTTTTCCCGAATCCCAGGGAGCGCATATATTCCGTGCGACAGCGTTCCATAAACTTCAAATAGTTGACGTAATAGACGATCCCACCGGCATCAGTGTCTTCTATGTAGACGCGCAGACCGAAGGAAAATTCCCCATCGTTCACGAGATAGCGGCTCCGTCGTCAGAGGCAGCTTGCTCCGGCTGAGACAAATTTGGGCTTGGTAAACCAAAGTGCAGGTAAGCATTGCGCGTCACCATTCGACCCCGGGGCGTGCGAAGCATAAAGCCCTGTTGAATCAAATAGGGCTCCAGAACGTCCTCAATGGTACCGCGCTCTTCCGAAATAGCCGCTGCCAAACTCTCTACCCCTACAGGACCGCCGTCGAACTTTTCTATCATGGCCAACAACAATCGCCGATCGAGATGATCGAACCCCTGCTGATCAACGCTGAGCATATCCAAGGCCCTATCGGCTACGGCGGCGGAAATATGCCCGTCTGCTTTGACCTCAGCATAGTCGCGAACCCGGCGCAGCAGGCGATTGGCGATGCGAGGTGTTCCTCGGGCTCTACGCGCAACCTCCATAGCGCCCTCTTTATCGATCCCCATTTCGAGTATTGCGGCGGAGCGAGCAACAATATGCGCCAGATCGGTCGCATTATAGAACTCCAAGCGCTGCACAATGCCAAATCGATCTCGCAATGGAGAGGTCAATAATCCCGCTCGAGTGGTAGCACCGACAAGGGTAAAGGGCGGCAAATCGAGTTTAATGGACCTGGCAGCGGGACCTTCGCCAATCATGATATCCAGCTGATAATCTTCAAGAGCAGGGTAGAGAATCTCTTCGACAAAAGGACTGAGTCGGTGGATTTCGTCTATAAACAGTACATCGCCGGGTTCGAGATTGGTCATCAGAGCGGCGATATCTCCCGCCTTCTCCAGCACCGGCCCGGAGGTTGTCTTCAGGGAAACCCCCATCTCACTGGCAATAATGCTCGCCAGGGTCGTTTTACCCAAACCCGGTGGGCCGAATATCAAGGTATGATCCAGCGGTTCTTCGCGACGGCGCGCCGCCTCCATAAAAATCGACATTTGATCTTTCACCGCTTGCTGACCCACATACTCATCAAGAGTTTTAGGTCGGATAGCGCGATCCATAACGTCTTCGGGCTTACCGGTAACCTCGGGAGCAATCAAGCGATCTGTTTCAATCATGTCTTATAGCCTCGATTAGCGGAAACTTAACCACGCACAGTTGCCTTTAGAGCGCGTCGGATCAACTCCTCGCTATCATCAATACTGTCATCGTTGACGGCACTTACCATACGACCCGCCTCCTGAGGTTTGTAGCCCAGTGCAATTAACGCACCTTCCGCATCGGCCACAATATCGGTCGGTGGGGTGACAATGGGATTGTCAGTGGAGCTTCGCGGGGTCTCGTCCGCTCTGGCGAGCCAGTCTTTAAGTTTATCGCGCATTTCAATCAGCAGACGCTCCGCCGTTTTTTTACCGACTCCGGGCAACGCCACCAGGGAGGAAATATCATCTCGCTGCACACAGTGCACAAAGCTGGTGGAATCCATGCCCGACAATATCGTCAGGGCCAACTTGGGACCTACACCGTTCACTTTTATCAACAGACGGAACAAGGTGCGATCAGACTCGTCGACGAAGCCATAAAGTAATTGAGCATCATCGCGCACCACAAAGTGCGTCAACATGGTGACCTCGTCGCCGATTTCCGGGAGACGAAACAAGGTGGTCATGGGAACCTG
>JBGCGJ010000033.1:0-50737 GCA_045110675.1 Halioglobus sp.
ACCGGCTGCTGGACGAGTATGTGGATGCGGTGGGCAAGGCCGGGGCGATGTTGCCGGAGGTCTGATACTTCAGGTGCGGCCTCGCTATAGGTTGCGACACATGCACCCTGGGTTCGCTCTAGCTATCGGCTCCGGCCGGTGAAGCGTTTTCGCCTGCTACCGCGCGCCTGCTTCCCCGATACTCGCATTCGAAAACGCTTCCCCGACCAGATCCTTGATTCCGGCAATTACATTGGACAGTTTTCTAGTTGAAAGCCGGAGCGAGGGTTTGGCCGGGAGGAGTGCAATTCGCCTGCTTCCCCGATACTCGCATTCGAATTGCACTCCTCCCACCCAAACCCTCGCTCCGGCTTTCAACTAGAACACTGTCCAATGTAATTGCCGGAATCAAGGATCTGGTCGGGGAAGCGTTTTCGAATGCGAGTATCGGGGAAGCAGGCGAAAATGCTTACCCGGCCGGAGCCGATAGCCCGAACGAACCCAGGATGCATATGTTGCAACTCGAGCTATTTGCTAATGCCCCGGGTGAGCAGCCTATAGATAGACCGCACCTGAAGTATCAGACCTCCGGCAACATCGCCCCGGCCTTGCCCACCGCATCCACATACTCGTCCAGCAGCCGGTAGATCACCTGCCGGCAGGACTGCACCTCGTTGATCTGGCCGATTACCTGGCCGCAGGGATTGAAGGCTATTTTCTGGCACTCGCCCACGCCCGCGTAAGTGGCGGTGCGGCGCATCCCGTCCGATGTCACCATGCCCTGTAGCGGCATGCCCAGCGGTTCCGGCGTATCGGGGCGCTCCCAGGCCTCCGTCCATTCGCTCTTCAGCATCCGACAGGTCTTGCCGGTCCAGGAACGAGAGATCACCGTGTCCTCGCTGGTCGCATTGAGCAGGGATGTCTTCTGGGCCGGTTGGGTGTGAGCCTCCTCCACCGTCAGCCACAGGGAGCCGGTCCACACCCCGGCGGCGCCCATGGCCATGGCAGCGGCGATCTGGCGACCGTTGCCGATACCACCGGCGGCCAGGACAGGGAGTGGCGAAACCGCATCTATGATGTCGGGCCACAGGACCATGCTCCCCACTTCCCCGGTGTGGCCGCCACCTTCAGTACCCTGGGCGACCACAAAGTCCAATCCGGCATTCTTGTGTTGTATTGCCTGTTTTTTCTTGCCGCAAAGTGCCCCGATCAGGCGTCCGCTGTCCTTTACCATCTTGATCACATGGTCCGGCGGCGTGCCCAGAGCATTGGCGATTAATTTACAATTAGCGCGCGTCAGAGCCTCTTCTACGCAGGGCATGACAGTTTGCAACGTCCAGCCCAGGATCTTGGGCCTGCCCTCCTCAGGCCATTGGGGTGCGCCATGTTCGTCGAGCAGCTTATCGGCGAACTCCAGATGCCCCGCGGGCACCATGGCCCAAAGTTTCTTTTCCAGTTCCTCTTCAGTGAGTTCGACCTCACCCTTGCCCACGTAATTCTGGGGAATAACCACATCCACCCCATAGGGCTTGTCGCCGATATGTTCGTCGATCCAGTTCAGTTCTTCACGCAACTGATCAGCGTCCATAAACCCGGCACCCAGTACACCCAGTCCGCCAGCCTTGCTGACCTCGACCACGACATCTCGGCAGTGGGAAAAAGCGAAAATTGGCACCTCTATGCCGAGGTCTTTGCATATCTGTGTGTACATGGTTCACTCCAGTTGGTTTTGTCAGCTATCAGGGTAAACTTGCAGGAAGAAAATCTCAGGCCCCAACGAGAATAACTGTTGACCAAACAGGCACCACAGTCCATGGGTACCCCCGAATCCATAGCGAGTTACTTACTGCCAATTGTCAAAGCACTGGACAACAGAGGTGTAGATACAACCATGCTATTGCAACGGGCGGGCATTGACGATGTGGTTTCCAACGATCCCCTGGCACGGCTTCCTCACGACCGGATGGGCGAAGTATTTCGTCTGGCTGCCGAGGCTACGGGCGATCCGCAATTCGGCCTGTATGCATCCCGTTATATGCTGCCCGCACATATTCATGCCCTGGGTTCGGCCATGTTGGCAAGCAACAGTTTGATGGATATGTGTCAGCGTATTGAACGCTTCGGCTCGTTCCTGGCCAGTACTGTGGAGTTTTATCTGGATGTAGGTGAGCGGGAAACGAAACTTGGTGCAAAAATGCTGGTACCCCTGCGACCGGAGGCTGTGGATATGTTCTGGTCATTCGTACTGCGCTTTATGCGGCATCTGTATCGTGAGGATTTCAATCCCCTGAGAGTGGAAGTTCCGCATAAAGACAACCCCGAATCTGTGAAAGCATACCGGGATTTCTTTCGTTGCGAATTGTCATTCGGGCACAGGGAAATGGCGATGTATTTCGACAGCGATCATCTTACTCAGAAGCTGCCAACGGCTAGCCCGGAACTCGCCCGCTTGTCGGATCAGGTTGTCAGGGACTACCTCGCTAAAATGAACAGGGACGACATCGTCTCCCGGTTGAGCCGTTTGCTGGTGGCCAATTTGCCAGCAGGAGATTATTCCAAAGCGGACGCTGCCCTTGAATTGAATATGAGTCCCAGGACACTGCAAAAGAAATTACTTGAAGCGGGGACAAGCTGGCGAGAGCAGGTTGATAGCACTCGTTATAATCTGGCAGTTTCATGGTTGCAAAGTGGTCGTTATAGTTTGTCCGAAATCACTTATATGCTGGGGTTTAACGACACCAGCAGCTTTAGTCGCGCGTTTAAGCGATGGTCCGGGAAGGCGCCTGGAAAGTATATGGGAGTTGAGCAGAGAGAAGGCTAGTACAAACCTCTGGCAATTCAGGTATTAGTCGAGCCCTGCGCAGGCGAGGTCCGCCATTTTCTGACCCTTTTTCAGCATGTGCCAGAGTTCTCTCCCAGCCAAGGTCGCTCGGGCTGACCAGAATGATTTGAAGTCCAGCATCGGCCCCATTTTTGCGACAAAACTCACAGATTTGCTTTACCGCAGTAAAATTCTGATATTGCTCATTTTTCCAGGTTGGGTATTGCCCCGCGCTCCAGCGCCTTGAATATGTCCTTCAACTGCCGTTGAATTTTAAAACCATTGGCTTTGAGTATAGCTGGCACGTCACGGGTCTGCCGGATTAGAGCGACAATCACTACACGGTTCTTGCTGATGGGCACATAGACCAGGTAGTGTTCTCTGACGGCGTAAATACCCAGCTCACTGGCATCCGATAATTGGGGCGGGGCAGAGTGGCCTCGGGCTAAACCCTCGGCGCTGTCGTGAAGATCTGTGAAATATTGCCTGTTCAGCTCTTTTCCCCACCGGGATAAAGACCACTGTCGCGCTTCCCGAAAATCCCGCTCAGCCGTTGCGGTCAGGATGTAATGCCTGCGCTTTCCTGGCATCGAGACTAGTTTTCCTGGACAATATCGAGAATAGACTTATCAGAAAAACGACCGGCAGAAAGATCATCCAGACCACCCAATATATGTGTAACGGTTGTCAGATCTTCCATATCACGACGAATCAGGCTGCGGATGTATTCACTGGGTGTCGAGTACAATCCAGCATCACCTGTACGGCCTTTTACAAAGTCTCGCAACTCTTCGGTTAGGGATAAATTCAAGCTGCTGGCCATCGGGTTACTCTCCACATCTTCTTATTTGGCGAACGTAACAAAAATGTCGAATATTGTCAATATTCGACATTTTTGAAGTTGGTGGTGGGTGCCAAAATGCTGATACCACTACGACCCGAAGCCGTGGATATGTTCTGGTCTTTCGTTGCGAATTGTCATTCGGGCACAGGGAAATGGTTCTGTATTTTGACAGCGACCAACTTGCTCAGAAGCTGCCCACGGCTAGCCCGGAACTCCTTGTCATTACTTGAAGCGGCTAACGGTTTTTTGCCCGTTTGCACATGGTTAGATGATCACTTCTGGTCGATGATGCTCGGTATGACGGATTTCAATGCTTACTGCTTAAAATTTGCTACGGTAAAAGGGCAAACCAGAGGTTGCTACTATGTTTAAAGTTAGTCCCTTTTCTTATCTGGCGTTGCTGGGTCTTCTGGCGACTCCGGGACTAGCCCAGGACTATGATCTGGTGATTCTTGGCGGTCGAGTAATGGACCCTGAGACGAAATTTGATGCTGTGCGAAACGTCGGCATCAACCAGGGTCGCATTGCCAAAATCACCAGCTCTGTGATCGTGGGAAAAGAATCAATTGATGCGACTGGTATGGTGGTGGCCCCAGGTTTTATTGATACAGAACAGCATGGCCTCAGCCCATGGGGGGTCAAGGTGAATTTGCGCGATGGTGTGACAACTCAGATGGATTTCGAATTGGGTGCCCTGAATGTCGCCCAGTGGTATGCCGCCAGGGAAGGGAAGACGCAGGCAAACTTTGGGACCACGGTGGGGCAGGAATTTGCCCGTATGCGAGTTCACGACGGAATGGCACTGGAAGGGCCCAATGTTTCCATGCCGCATGGCCTGAATATTCGAGCGCAAGCCGCTGAAGATGGTGTGGATGGCTGGTCCGTTAGCCTCAGTGATGTTCAGCAAATGAATACGATCACCCGTATTCTCGATGAGGGCCTGCGAGAGGGTGCTGTCGGTATAGGTTCTACCATCGGTTACGCTCAAAAAGGCATCACCACCTTTGAGATGCTCGAAGCTCAGCGCATCGCTGCCCGTTACGGTCGTCTTACCTCTGTGCATCATCGCTTCCACCCCAGCGCCGCAACTCCAACCGAAGCGCCCACCGGGGTTAATGAGGTATTGGCCAATGCGATGGCCCTGAAAGCTCCATTGCAAGTTCATCACGACAACGACTACGGCTGGTGGGAGAATCAGGAGAAAATGGCGCTGGCCCGTGCCCAGGGACACAATGTCTGGGCTACGTTCTACCCCTGGATCGCAGGATCTGGCAACTACGGTGCCTCCATCGTCTCCCCGGACACTTGGGAAAAGGTGATGGGATTTAAATACGAAGAAACGATTTACGATCCCCAGCTGGACAAGTTTGTTACCAAGGATGAATTTCTGAAGATTCAGAAGGCGGAGCCAGGTCGCACGCTCATCGCCTACAGTCCGCCTCGCAAATATTGGCTGCCCCAGTGGATTGAGGTCCCACATTTTGTCGTAGCCGGAGATGGCATGCCCGGACTGGATGTTAACGGCAAGCTACTGGATTGGGATGCACCTTATGAGGATTACGCGGGTCACCCCCGCACTGCCGGTACCCACGCTATTGTATTGCGAATGGGCCGGGAAAATGGGGTCGCTCTGATGCATTCTCTGAGCCAGCTGAGCTACTGGCCGGCCAAACACCTCGGTGATACAGGTCTGGAAGATATGCGCGAGCGCGGTAGGCTGCAGGAGGGCATGGTGGCCGATATCGTGGTGCTCGATGCCGAAAAAGTCACTGAGCATGCCAACTACAAAAGTGGTAGCAATGGCCTGCCGTCCACGGGGATACCCTATGTGCTAGTGAATGGTGTCGTCGTCGTAAAGGAATCCAGAGTACTGAGGAACGTCTACCCCGGCCAGGCCATCCGCTTCCCAGTGGAGAAACAGGGCCGTTTTATTCCCGCTTCGGGAGGCAGTTGGTTACAGACCTACAACACCAAGGCTAACAAGCAGCGTATCGACGTAAACGACGATACCTTGAACTGATTTCCCAGCGCGGGTGATCTTTGTGCAATGTTGGAATTGCTACGATTGTGTTGGTAACAAATGACAACTGCTATCATGGGTGGTCAACAAGTTTTCCCTGATGGACAAGGCGCTTCATACGTAATCTGGAATGATTGGTATGTCTAACACAAGGATACGAATATCATGAAGACCTTAATCCTGGGCGCTGGAATCGCCGGCCTCTCAAGTGCTATCGCCCAACAAGAGCGCGGCGACGAAGTGGAAGTGCTGGAAGCGCGCGAAGGTGTTGCTTTGGAGTCCAGCCAGGGCAATGGAGGGCTAATGACCGCCTCTCTTTGCGAGCCTTGGAACCAGCCTGGTGTATCTAAAATCATGATCCCGGCCCTGTTTGGCGGTAAAAATTCTATGCTCCGTATTCACCCCAAAACCCTGCCTTCCCTGGCTTTTTGGGGGCTTAAATTTCTCCGTAGCTCCAGTCAGGCGCGATTTCTTGAAGCTTCCGAGGCGGACTTTAAGCTGTCCACTTACTCTCAGGAAAAAACCCACCAGATGATTGGGGAAAATAATTTCGATGTTAAATTGCAGGACAACGGCATGTTACAGGTGTTCCGTGACCAGGCCACTTTGGATCACGCCCTGTCCATACACGTTGAATACGCAAAATTCGGGCTGGAATACGAACTGCTGGACAAGGCGGCTTCGATTGCCCGGGAGCCCCATCTTGAACACAGCTCCAGCGACCTGGTAGGTAGTATTCTTTACCCCGATGGCAGCCGTGGCGAGTGCCCGCTGTTCTGCCAACAGCTGGCTGAGTTGTTGGTGTCACGTGGCGCAAATATACGCACGGGTGTCAGGGTTGAGAAAATACTTGTCGAGAAAGGGCATGCGGTCGGCGTGCATACCAACTTAGGAGAAGTGAAGGCAGATCGCATCATTGTCGCTATGGGTAACCATGCGCCAACGGCAATGCGTACAGCGGGTGTGAGATTACCCGTTAGACCAGTGAAGGGATATGCCATTACCGTACCCGTAGACGCGGAATTACCGAAGAGCATCATGTTGGATGTAGGCCTGCACATCGGCATCATACCGCTTCATCACGACAATACGCTGCGTATCGGCGGTGGGGCGGAATTCACCGGTATGGATACCGTTTTCCACCAGCGGTACGCCGAGCAATCCTACGGCAACGTCGAGAAGACTTTGCCGCACCTCATGCCTTACCTCAAACGCGACCAGCAGCATACCTGGGCGGGCATGCGGTCCGTTACCTTTGACGGCAAGCCGTTTATCGGCGCGACGGGTGTTGAGAACCTGTTCGTCAACGGTGGGCTGGGTCACCTGGGTTGGACCCAGGGGATGGGAGCGGGGCATTTGCTGTCAGATATTATTGCTGGCACGAGGCCAGCAGTTGACCCTACACCCTATCGCTTGAATCGATGATTTAAATTGTATGCAAGCAGGTAACGTATTTTTTGATTGTAGAACGCCGAATATGAAGGCGGTCCTCAAAAAGATGCAAGCCACGCTACTGATGGCACACCTCGGGTTTAGTGGGGGGAGTCACGGTCAGGCGGTGGATCTATCCGGTATGCCCGACTATCCATTACAGGCCGTTACGGAAGCAACCTGGTCGCGCAGCTCAGATAACATGCGCTGGATGTCCAGCCACTTCAGTGTGAAACCCTCTCTGGTCCTTTCCAGAGGGGCGCGGGTGTATGACATTCCGTTAAAACTGCAAGATCGCCAGACAATCGAGCAGCAAAGCTTCATGCCGCCTGGCTCGACGGGTCCCGTTACTTTGCTGAAGGCGCTTCAGCAGGCAGACGTCGATTCTTACCTGGTACTCAAGGATGGCAAATTAATTTACCAGCGATACTTCGGGGGCTTTTCAGAACATACCCATCATAGCTGGTTTTCCGGCGCCAAGAGCCTGATTGGAATGGCGATCGGAATACTGGCCGAACAAGGACAACTCGATGTAGATAAAACACCGTCCCACTATATTTCTGCGCTGCGCGGCAGTGCTTATGAAAGTGTCAATATCCGGCAGGCTCTGAATATGACGGCGGCCCTGTCTTACACGGAAGACCCAAATGCGATGGCGCCAGGACATTTCCGTCACGAGTACCTGAAACGTGCGGGTATGCTGCCGCCCTACGATCTTTTTCAACTCACGCTTGAACCCGGCCAAAGTGCTATTCCACGTGGGGTGCGAAGCTTGCTGCCCCTGCTGGAGCCTAGTGAACTGGTGAAACCCGGGACCAGTTTTGATTACCAGAATATTAATGTGGACCTGGCAGGCTGGTTGATTGAAGTTGTATCCGGCGTGCCACTGGACAGGTTTCTGCGCGACTCTGTTTGGAGCAAGCTGCAGGCCGAACATGATGCTTTTATTCCTACAGACCCTAATTACACTGCTTTAGCCGCTGGTGGCCTGAGCTCTACGGCCCGTGACCTGGCCCGATTTGGACTGGCGGTAGCTCACGGCGGCGTCCTGGGAAGCGAGCAAGTGTTTCCGGCGAGTTGGATAAATGACACTTGCCAATTCACCGAGGCGGATCGGCTTGCATTCGACAATCGTAGAAAAAGCCCTGGTGATTTCAGTGCCCTGGGTTCGATAAAGGCCTATCGCAACTATTGGTATATACATGACCGACAACGGTGCGCGATGGCTTCGCGGGGTTACGGTGGCCAGTCGGTGTACATCAATCGGGCGCGAGGGGTTGTCATTGTTACATTCGCCAGCGCAACTGCAGCGAACAGGGAGAATAATAATCGGGTGATGTATATTACACATTTATTGGCGGATGGCCTTTAAGCACTGTTGAATAGTACAAGGGGCCCTTTAACTTCCCGTCTCGGATTAAGGAGCGGGAACTAATGCGCATATGATGGACGGGAATGTAAGAAGTGGATAATAAATCCCTCAGTTCTGCAGGCCACACCAGCAAAAGGTTGACTGCACCGGATAATAAATTCACAACTTCCCGAGGGAACGTGGTGGCGCTGAGCCAGGCCTTGCAAGCCTATGGCGTCGATCCAGCTCCGATACTTCAGCAGGGCAATGTGGAATCGACAGCCGCTGAGAGCAGCCATCGAATCTCGGGTTTTGATATGGACCGTATGGTTTGTATGGCGGTAGAAGCCACCGGCGACCCAGCTTTTGGTTTGAAGTTCGTCGAGTTCATTCAACCAAATTCCTATCACGCACTCGGTGTAGCTCTGTTGTACAGCGCGAGCTTGCGATCCTTTTGCCAGCGGTTGGCCAGATACTTCACGATTATCACCAATATGGATGAAATCTATTTCGAAGAGTCCGACGAGTTTTGTTACCTTGCTATCAGGCCCAGGTTTAAATACAGCGAGGTGGCCGATAGAGTCAATTCCGATGCTTGGGCAGGCTATATCGTCAGAACAATGAGGCAGATTGTGGGGCCGGCTTTTCAGCCGCTGCGAGTTGAGCTGGTATGGTCGCCCTCGGATGTCTTAATGCCGAAATACGATGACTTGTTCCGCTGCCCGATCGAAGTTTCTGCTCAAGAGGGCAGGGTGTACCTGGACGCGGCAGTACTGGATACCCCACTCCCCAGTTCCAATGCAGAGCTGGCGCGCCAAAATGATAAGGTAGTAGCAGACTATCTCGCGGGGATGGACAGGCAGAATCTGCCGTCCCTGGTGCACATGAAAATGATTGAGTTGCTGCCATCCGGCCTTTGCGACCGCAAGCACATCGCACACTCCCTGAATCTTACGGTAAGAACCATGCACAACAGGCTTGAGCGGGATGGGGTGAGCTACAAGGTACTATTGGAAAAAACTCGGCAGGAGCTTGCACAGGAATACCTGGAAACCGGTAGCTATTCAGTTAGCGATATTGCGTACCTCCTGGGCTACGCAGATATCGGCAATTTTTCCCGTGCTTTCAAGCGCTGGACCGGGCATTCGCCCAGGAACTATCAGAAAGTGCATTCCTAGCGGACTGAACTTCTCCCCAGACCTTGTCCACCAAGTGTCTATTGAGGCAAGACCGCCGTCCCCCTCCCTTCCCGGGTATCTACGGCCAAATTTCTTTCCCCTAATGGTAAGAAGGATTTTGTCCACGGTGTAATAGTTGCTGTGACTCGGGCCGCAACTACCCGAACCAGATCAATAATTCAATATTCAGTAAGGAGGGGGTAACCCATGCCAAAGAATAATTTCAGGTTCAACTTGATAGTGGCTGCGGGCTTGGGCCTGCCCATAGCGGTTCAGGCCGCACAACTCGAAGAAATCGTGGTGACAGCAACCAAGCGGGAAGCTGGTTTGATGGATACACCGACAACTGTCAGTGCTTTCACTGGTGAGGAAATGCGCCACAACGGCATTCGCGACTTCCAGGACCTGTCGGTTTCCATTCCCAATGTCACTGTGTCACAGGGACGTGCGGGGCTTACCACCGTGAACATTCGCGGACTTCAGTCTGGCGTTGATGGAAGCTTTGAGTCCTCCGTGGGGATCTTTATCGACGGCATATACTACCCTCGTACGCAGGCAGCGTTCAGCCCTATGTTTGACGTAGCACGCGCTGAGGTGCTCAAGGGGCCTCAAGCGGTTCTTTATGGGCTGAACTCAACAGCTGGGGTTCTCAATATTCACAGCCAGTCGAACAACCCTGGGGATGCTTTTGAGGCAACTGTAGTTGGTAACTACGAAGTCGAACATGAGGGTTACTCGTGGGCTGCGTTTCTGGGCGGCGGTCTGAGTGACTCCCTGGGTGCGCGATTGGCGATTCGCACGTTTGATGATGGAGATGGCTTTCTTGAAAACGTCGCCACTGGAGAAGACACTCATACTAGCGACGGTATCGAGGCACGTCTGAGCCTGGTATGGCAACCAACGGACGCTATCACTTCGACGTTCAAGTGGGCTCACGCTGATATCGATTCCGAAGGCAACAACTTGCAGCAATTGAACAATGGCCGAGGAGAAGACAAGCTAAACTGGAAGATAGAATCGGACGGCAATGGTAGTCGGGAGGCTGCCGTCATGGGTGTCGCTGAGGGTGTGAACACCGACGACGCTAATAAGGAAATAGACGCTATATCCTGGAAGACCGATTTCGATATTGGCGATTCTGTGCTCAGCGTCAATCTTGGCTATAACGACATGGAGTGGGGCTACGGGTTCGACCTGGACGGATCGGCTACCAACGCCCCGGCGATCTTTTCGACTCGGGATGAAAACCATGAGCAGCAGAGTATTGAACTGCAGTTCACATCGCCAGCTGGTGAAACGTTTGAGTATATTCTCGGCGCTTACTACTCGGACGCCACCACTGAAATACAGACCAGTAATGTCCTGGAACTGACTCTGGTTGTTCCGTCTGTTCCGGCAGTTGCCGGAATATCCGAATACGGTAATTTGGATTATGAGGTAGATACTGAGGTACTGTCCGCCTACGGTAATCTTACTTGGAATATCAGTGACAGCATGCGGCTAACCGGTGGCTTGCGTTACACGGACGAGACCAAGGACCTAACCCGCGATCCAAACGGCCTTAACTGCCAGTGGTACGACGCCGCAACCGCCACCTTTCTCGGCCCAGCTCAGTTCAATGTTTTTTGTTCCAAGCTGTCCAATTTCACGGACGACAAATCTTCCGAGAACGTTATGCCGGAGCTAATTGGCCAGTGGGATTGGTCTGATGACACCATGCTGTATGCGAAAATCAGCACCGCGGTGAAATCAGGTGGATTTGCTGCAGCGGTATCACCGCCTACACCTGAATCCGTTTCCTATGATGATGAAGAGGCACTAGGTTTCGAGCTGGGGTTAAAATCTGACTTTGCAGATGGAGCGGGGCGCCTGAGCCTGGCCTTGTTCCGAACAGAGTTTACGGACCTGCAGGTAAACAGCTTTGATGAGAATACGGCCAGCGCCTTCGTGACCAATGCGGGCGAAGCGACCAGTCAGGGTATCGAGTTGGATGTAACCTACGCAGCAACTGATTCCCTTGTTTTGGGTGCAGCTCTGGGCTTGCTGGATGCGGAATACGATAAGTACCTCGGATCTGCCTGCCCGGCGAACATTAGCGTTGAAGAAACGGCGACACGCTGTAACTTGGCTGGCGGCACCCAGGACAGTGCCGGCCAGGACCTCGCAAATGCGCCGGAGTGGTCGGGTAATGCCTATGCAGCTCTGGATTATCCGTTCACGAGTAGCGGAATCCGCCTTGTTGGTAAACTGAACCTGTCTTTCACTGACGACTACATAACTGAGGTGCGCGACGACCCCTTCTTCGCTCAGGATGGTTACACTCGTGTTGATGCCTCTATCGGTGTGGCTGCCAGCGACGACAGGTGGCGCGTTTCGCTAATAGGCTCGAACCTGACTGAGGAAGAAGTGCAGGATGGTGGCACCGCATTTCTTGGTTATAACATCGTCTCTGTGAATCGACCTCGCACAGTTCTTCTGCAGGCGCAGTACCGATTTGGCGACTTATAGTGAGCGTTCCACAATGATCTAATTTTACCCGCCATCAGGCGGGTTTTTTTTGAAAATTGTTGTGTGGATGGTTTGTGGAAGAGGTATTCGACGATTCTTTGGGGGCATTAGCTATGTTAGTTAGATGCCTGCATGCGCAACGCCATTGCTAGAATCGAAATGGGAACTAAAGGTGTGACGGTAGTGGCTGGGGCTTGTTGCCCCTTGCCTAGAGTATATTCTTAAGTAAATCGCGCGCGATTATGACTCGCTGGATCTCGCTGGTTCCTTCGTAGATTGAAGTGATGCGAACATCTCTCGTCATTCGCTCAAGCGGAAACTCCTGAGAGTAGCCAGCTCCACCCATCATGGCCGATGCGGGAACACTACAGTTATCAAAGTTGACGATATTGGTGGCGGAGCCGTTTTGCCCCATTTTTTCTTCTGCCTTACCGACTGCCGCTGGGTCGGACCCCGCATTTGCTTCGGTCAGACAGAAGCCGGCAGCGGGGTATTCTCCGCTACAAATCTTAGGCAGGTAGAATTGCTTTTGCTCTTCATTACCGACGGCCTGTATGACTTCTGCCTCCATATTCACTCTTAATGTTGGGCCCCATAAAACCGAGCTCTGCCAGGCGTTTGAGGTTGCTTAGAAAGGTATCCCGGCCCTCATGGCGGTCCAGAGCTTCCGCGTTTGCCGCCAGTTCGCTGTCGCCGAACTGTCGTGCCGTGAGTTGTATAAGGTGCTGCTCCTCGGTCAGATCTAGATCCATAGGTGTTCACTCCAATTCTTTGCACCAGTATTGGTATCAATGTTCCGACGGTTAAGCGGCCTCTTGCCACATGCCCTTTGGCCATTGAGCCAGTAAAGCTTCAAGCTTGGCGTGTGCTTCTTGCACGTTGTTGTGTTTGACATGCCCGTAACCACGAATAGTCATCGGTAACTCGGCAATTTGCACAGCGAGAGCGTGGTTGTCGTTGTCCAGGCTTGCTAACAGAGTCTTGATGGTCTCGAAGTATTTCTCGATTAACCCTCGCTCCATCTTGCGCTCGGCAAAGTAGCCAAAGGGATCCAGTTTGGTGCCGCGCAGAAATTTAAATTTCGCCAATAGCCCGAAAGATTTGAGCATCCAGGGCCCAAACTGAATCTTGGTGGGCTTGCCGGTGGACTTGTCCTTGGGGGCTATTATGGGTGGCGCCAGATTAAATTCCAGGGTGTAGTCGCCTTCGAATTGGTCTTCCAGTTTTTGCAGAAACTCCGGAGCACTGTAGAGGCGTGCTACCTCATACTCATCTTTGTAAGCCATTAACTTGTACGCGGCTTTGGCCACTGCTGCTGCAAGTTCTGATCTTCCCGGGGTGGCGTTTTGTTCCGCTGTGATCACTTCGGCCAGGAATTTGCGATACCGGTCGGCATAGGCTTCATTCTGGTAGTCCTTCAGTTCCTCACTGTATTTGTTCACCCAATCGGTGGGGGTGGTTGGCATGAAGATCAGCGGTTGTACGGTGTCTTCCGGTTTGAGAATTTTATCAATCAATTCCGGCTGGTGCGCCAGTCGACGCCCCCATGCGAAGGCCTCTTTGTTCCAATCTATGGCCACGCCGTTCAGCTCAATCGCTTCAAGGAGAGCTTTCTCGCTGATGGGGATCAATCCACGCTGCCAGGCGAAACCAGTCAGCATCAGATTGGCACCCAGGGAATCCCCCAGCAACTTGACCGCTACCTTTGAGGCATTGAACATTTGGCGGCCATCGCTATTGGTAGTGGCTTCAAGGCGGCTAACAAGGGTATCTGCCGGATAGGTCAACTCGGTATTACGAGTGAAGTCGCCGGTGTAATTCTTCTCTGTGTTGATTATTGCGCGAGTGCGGCTTGGGTCCAGCGAATCCAGCACTTTGTCACTACCTGCCACTAACATATCGCAGGCCAGAAAAGCGTTCGCCATTCCACTGTTAACCCGGGAAGCGTGTATCTGGTCCTGGTCTTTTGCTAGGCGCACGTGAGTAATCACCGAGCCGCCTTTCTGGGCAAAACCCATCTGGTCAACAATGCACACGCCCATATCATCAATGTGTGCAGCCATTCCCATCAGGGCGCCAATGGTAACTACACCGGTGCCGCCAACACCGGTCACCATCAAACTGTAGCTACCAGAATCGGGCAGTGTCGGGAAGTTCGGGTGGGGAATCTCTTCCACCTTATGTGACAACTTGTTGGCACTTATACCCGATGCCTTGCGCACTTTTCCGCCGAGTACGGTGACAAAGCTGGGGCAGAAGCCCTCTACACAGGAGTAATCCTTGTTGCATGAGGACTGTTCAATCTGGCGCTTGCGACCGAAGTCAGTCTCCAGGGGTTGTATCGACACACAGTTGGATTGCACGCCGCAATCGCCGCAGCCCTCGCACACGCGGTCGTTGATAAAGTAGCGTTTGGCGGGGTCCGGGAATTTACCGCGCTTGCGACGACGGCGTTTTTCTGAGGCGCAGGTCTGGTCGTAAATGAGCACCGACACACCTTTTACCTCTCGTAAATCACGCTGCACAGTGTCCAGTTCTTTGCGATGATGAATGGAAACTCCGCTGGCAAAATTGGTGCCCGAATTATATTTTTCAGGTTCATCGGTCACCACTGCAATACGTTGTACCCCTTCATTGCGTACCTGTCTGGATATTTGGTCTACGGTGATAGTTCCGTCGACGGGCTGACCGCCGGTCATGGCTACCGCATCGTTGTAGAGAATTTTATAGGTGATATTGATGTCAGCGGTCACCGCAGCTCGGATGGCATGGGAACCCGAATGAAAATAGGTGCCGTCTCCCAGGTTCTGGAAAATATGGTCGGTTTTTACAAAAGGTGCCTGGCCTATCCAGCTGATTCCCTCGCCACCCATCTGGCAGAAGCTGTAGGACTCTCTGTCCATCCAGGTGACCATGTAGTGACAGCCGACACCGGCTTGTGCACGGCTGCCGTCGGGTATTTTGGTAGAGGTGTTGTGGGGGCAGCCCGAACAGAAATAGGGCGTGCGTTGCATATTCAGGGTGGGTAATTGTGAAGACCTGTCACTGAAGCTCCCCAGGCGCTTTACCCGTGCCTGCATCCATTCGCTGTCGTGGATATGGCCAATTCTGCGGGCGATGGCTAAGGCGATTTCATCAGCAGTAATGTTTTCAGCATTGTTGAGCAGTGGCGCACCTTGCTCGTCTTTGCGTCCGACGATACGCGGGCGCTGATCCGATGGCAGATCGTAGCAGGCTTTGCGCATGCCATCTTCCAGCAAATCGCGCTTCTCTTCGACGACCAAAACCTCTTCCAGGCCGCGGGCGAAGTCCGCATAGGTTTCCAGATCGGCGGGGTAGGGCATACCAACTTTGAGGATGGTAATGCCAAGGTCTGCAGCTTGCTGCTCGCTGATACCCAGATCTACCAGCGCCTGGCGTACATCGCGCCAACTTTTGCCCATGGTAACAATGCCAATTCGCGGGTTGTTTGACGCGTGGCTGACGTAGTTCAGGCCATTTGCTCGGGCGAATGCTAGCGCTGCGCCTAGCTTGTAATTGTGTATGCGCGCCTCTTGTATGTAGACAGAGTCCTCCAGAAAAGAGTTGACCCCTTCAGGGGGGAATTCGAATTCTGGCGTAACGATCTGGACCCTATTGATATCGCCATCGATAGATGCTGATGTCTCTATGGTTTCAGGGAGAAGTTTGTATCCTACCCACAGGCCGCAAAAGCGAGAGAGGGCGATACCGTACAAGCCCATATCCAACACTTCCTGTATATCTGCTGGGTAGAGTACCGGCATGTAAAGATCAACAAATAACAACTCCGAACTGTAGTTGTTAATGGTAGAGGTCATGTTGTGATCGTCACCGACTGCGATCAAAACACCACCGTGCTTTGAAGATCCATGCCAATTACCCTGGCGCAGGGCATCCATGGCCTGATCGAGACCGGGACCTTTCCCGTACCAGAATGAATAGACACCGTCGTACCTGCTGTCGTTGTAGTAGTGCGCCTGTTGTGTGCCCCATATGGCGGTCATGGCCAGGTGTTCGTTGGTGCCGGGCCAGAATTTGGTGTGGTGCTCTTCGAGCAGGTCTTCCACTCGCCATAGTTCTTCGTCGATAGCGGTCATCGGCGAGCCGCGATAGCCTGATACGAAGCCTGCAGTGTTGAGTCCCGCTGCCTGGTCGCGCAAGCGCTGAACCATCATCAAACGCACCATGGCCTGGCTGCCTCGTAGGTGGATACGGCCCTCGTGCTGGGTAAAGCGGTCTCTCAACGTCACCTTGTGCTTGGCCATAGTACTTTTCCTGTTACAGTGTTTGGTATAGCCGCTAACCCTACCAATCGTTTGCAGTAAACCCCCTATCAAATCGGGCAAAGCAGAATTCCGTGGGACACGAGTATATGATTGCCGCAAAAGACAGCTTGCGTTGTAAGAGTCCGGCTAGTCTGTGAAATTACTGAGGTTGATAAGGGAGCGGACAATGGGACCACTGGCAGGAATAAAAGTCATAGAAATGGCAGGAATCGGGCCAGCGCCTCTGTGCGGCATGATGATGGCGGATATGGGGGCTGAGGTTTTTCTGGTGGAGCGAAGATCCGGTGCCAGCGTCGAAGCCAGTTTGCATGTGTCGAAGCGCGACATGATCAAGCGAGGAAAACAACTTATCGCGCTGGATCTCAAAGATCCCGCCGACATTGAGACGGTGCTGGCAATGGTCGCCAAGGTAGATGTCCTCATTGAAGGTTTTCGCCCGGGTGTTATGGAGCGGCTTGGTCTCGGTCCCGATGTTTGTCTAGAGCGCAACCCTGCTCTTGTATACGGGCGTCTCACCGGCTGGGGGCAGGACGGACCGCTCTCCCAGGTCGCCGGACATGACTCCAACTATATTGCTCTGACGGGTGTGTTGTATCACAGCGGCGAACCCGATGTACCGCCCCAGGCTCCCGCAACGTTGCTAGGCGACTGCGCTGGGGGTGCGGCCATGATGGCCTGGGGTATTAGTAGTGCGCTGCTGCCAGCGAAGCTCAACGGAACAGGACAGGTGATCGATGCAGCAATAATGGAAGGAATCGCCTACCTGTCCAGCTTCGCCCGGAGTTTTTATGAAGCGGGGCAGATTACAGATGAACGTGGTACGGGGTGGCTAGATGGAGGCGCGCCGTGGAATCACAGTTATCGCTGTTTAGACGGCGGCTATATCACTCTTTGTGCAGTGGAGGGGCAATTCTATGATTGTTTGCTGACCGTGTTGGAGCTAAATGATAGTCCCTGTTTCTCAGGGAGCAGCCAATGGGATCAATCGCGTTGGACCGAGCAGTCTGACTATTTGTTCGGGTTGTTTGCGAGCCAGCCGAGACAATACTGGTGCGATCTACTTGAGGGCACCGATGCCTGTTTTGCGCCCGTACTGACCTACGGGGAAGTGCAGGACCATCCTCATAATCAAACACGCGAATCCTATAGAGAAATAGACGGTCACTATTACCCCCAGCCTGCTCCCAGATTTTCAGTGACTCGCGCCGAACCGGCGTGGGAGGATTCCACCCCTCTGGCAGTGGCGGAAGTATTGGGGAAGCTGGGTATAACAAGAGGCGGTGGATGAGCAGTCGCAGTGATATTCCATGCGCCATTATTTTTTGTGACACGTTATTTTGGGCACAATGACAGTCTTGAGCAGAGTAAATACTGCTGATTTTCGATAGGTTTCAGTAGAAACTTTGCATTTTTTCCTCGCTGACTTTTCTCTTGCACGAATTGACATGGTTTGAACCTCGCTAAATTTATAGATTACATGGGCACGAACAAGATTTGTCGCGAAGATCAACCCAATAATCATAAATAACAACGAATATCACACGCCGAGGAACAACGACATGAAATTAATCACACGATTTACGAGGAAGCTTTTGACTACCGCAGTCGCGCTGTCCTTGCCTGGCGCAGCGATGGCGCAGTTGGAAGAGGTTTTAGTTACTGCGACCAAGCGGGCCCAGAGCACCCAGGATATTCCCATGTCGGTAGAGGCATTTGCAGGTGAACGGCTCAATCAGCTCGGTATCAAAGATTTTGCTACGCTAGCGGAAACCATACCCAATTTCTATGTCGGTGATGGTGTCGTGACCACAAATATTAATATGCGTGGTACCGGTTCTGGTGGCGATAGGAGTTTTGAGCAGTCAGTGGGCATGTTCATCGATGATATTTATATGCCTCGCAGCCGGCAGTACAGATCTCCGTTTTTCGATGCGGAGCGGGTGGAAGTTTTACGTGGCCCCCAAGCGGTACTTTTTGGTCTTAACTCAACAGCGGGCGCTGTGGCAGTCCATAGTGCTCGAACTCGCCCGGGAGATGCATTTGAAGCTGACGTGACACTGGCCTATGAAACCGAGTACGACGGTGTCAGGGCGACAGTAGCTATTGGTGGCAGTCCGAGTGATTCACTGGGTCTGCGCTTTGCTGCTGAGTATCTTGACTCGGATGGTTATGTAGAGAACGTGTTCACAGGTAAGGATGAAGGTAACCGGGAAGCTGATCTGTATCGCATCAGCGCAGTGTGGGAGCCAACGGCCAATCTCACCATTGATGCAAAGTATGAATGGGGAGATTACGACCAAGACGGTAACCACGGTGAGGCCTTTGGCGGACTTTCCCAGTTTCTTGACGGTGGGGATGGAGAGCTCAATTGGCGACGCAACGCAGACGCTTCTATCATTGGAACCTATCCTGACGGAGTAGGTGCGGCTCAGAATCTGGAGCCGGGATTGTTCCAGGAGACAGAGAATTTATCGTTAAAGTTAGATTACATGCTGGGCGATTATACGCTGACGGGTATTTTTGGGTACTCGGATATGGAATACAGCTTTGGACTGGATCTCGACACTCTTGCAGGTGGTCTGACACCTGATGCCATCAATAGTGGGGTCGCTTTGTTGGATTCTTCCATTGCTCCGGAGACCTATGAACAAACCAGTTTCGAAATCCGTGTCACTTCACCCGGGGACTCCACGGTAAATTGGCTTGCGGGCGTGTACTATCAGGATTCAGAGTTAGAGAATCAGAACCAGGCTGCCTATAATTTGGACACCGTATTGCCTGCGTTCGGATTGTGCGACGCTGTCGGGCTGTGTGGGTTGGGCTGGGGCGAATACAGTTCAAATGATATGTCCGTCGATCAGGAACTGTGGTCGGTCTACGGAAATCTTACATGGAGTGTCAGTGATGCCGTTCGAGTTATTGTCGGAGCACGTTACACGGACGAAGAAAAAGAAGCGAGCCGGGGTGGCGTATGTCAGTTTTACGATATTGCTAGCGGCACGGTAACAGCTGATGGTGCATTGTTCTGTTCCACTTTTTTTGAAGGCATTGAGGGAGATAGAAGCTCCGATAACTTCATGCCGGAAGTTGTTGTGCAGTGGGATGTTGGTGAAGAAAGCATGATGTACGGCAAGATTGGGAGTTCAGCAAAATCTGGCGGCTTCGCAATGGCATCGACAATTATTCCAACAAGCTGGGAATACGACGATGAGACTGTGATTACCTATGAGTTAGGCTACAAGGCTCGGTTTGGCGACGGTGTTGCAGAACTTAACGCGGTATTGTTCCGTAGTGAGTACGAGGATCTTCAGGTCAACAGCTTCGTCACCGACGGTGGCCGCACTACAGGCATTATCTCGAACGCGGGCGAGACTGTGAACCAGGGGCTGGAGCTGGATGGCCGTTGGGCGGCCACTGATTGGCTGGTGCTTGGCGGTTCAATGGCGATTCTTGATGCTGAGTATGAGAGCTATACGGAGGGTGCATGCTCTCAGTCTTCCGGCCTGGAAGACCCCTGTGATCTGACGGGTGAGACACCACCGTACGCACCTGAATTTTCCGGCTCTGTTTATGCAGATATTTCTGTTCCCATGAGTGGCAATTTAAACCTGGTGGGTAACCTCACGGCAGCGTACTCCGATGAGTACTTCACCGATGGAGCACTCGACCCAGTTGGAGAGCAAGACTCCTACACTAGAATATCAGCGCGCTTAGGTGTGGAGGCTGCTGACGGCAAGTGGAGCGTCAGTGTTATCGGTCGAAATTTGACGGAGGAGGAAGTGCTTGATGTGACCCAGCCGCTATTCGGTTACTACTTGGGATATCTCGGTGCCCCCCGGACAGTAGCTATCCAGGGAACGTATCACTTCGGCAGTTAGATGCGTCATTTCGATCGCTGAGTTGTGTTTTTTTGAAGGGGCCTTACGGCCCCTTTTTTTATGCCCATCCAATTGCCGCGTTTGATATGTGTAGCGAGATGCACGCCGACTATAGTAGTACGTATAAACAGGCACAGTAGGAGCGACCAATGGACTTCACACTCAGTGAAGAGCAGCAAATGATTGTCGATTCACTCGGCAAATATGCACAGAATGAACTCAAACCTATCGCGGAGGAATACCGCGATCAGCTGATACCTACAGAAAAAATGCGTGACATTCAGAAAGCTCTTCTGGATTTCGGTGTAGGAGTGGGTGTCGTATCGGAGGATCTGGGGGGGCTTGGCCTGGATGCAGTGACCATGGGCCTACTGCAATTTGAAGTAGCAAAGGTATCGCCGGATATTGCAATTACCAGCCTGATTCAAATGACCATCGGCAAGTTGCTACCCCTAGTGCCTGAACATTTACGCGAAGAATATGTAGTACCCGTACTCGCGGGTGATAAGTTGGGCTGCGTCGGTATGTCTGAGCCGGGCGCCGGTTCGCAGGTTACCGCCGTCAACTGCCGAGCCAAATTGGATGGCGATAAGTATGTCATCAACGGTGAGAAGATGTGGATATCCAGCGGTGGTTACTCTGATTTTATCTTCTTACTGGCACGCTTTAATGACGATCCGGTAGGAGGCCTGGGCCTAATCCTGGTAGACAGGGCCCACGGTTACGAAACGGCTAATATTGAGAAAATGGGATTGAACAGCCAGTCTACAGCGCAAGTATTTTTTCAGGATGTACGTGTTCCCGCATCGAACCTGATGGTGGAACCGGGCAAGGCCATGAAGGCACTGTTGACTCTGCTGGCCAGCTCTCGGCCGATTGTTGGACTGATGGCCCTCGCTATTGCAGATGCGGCAGTCGAGGAATCGGTAAGGTATTCAAAAGACCGTACTCAGTTCGGTAAGCCCATCGCCGGCCATCAGTTGATAGCTTCGAAGTTGGGCGAGATGGCCACAAAAGTAGAGGCGGGCAAGTTGATGTCGTATCGCGCTTTGAGTGCAATCGACAACAAGGAGCGTTCCGATGTGTACAGTGCAATGGCTAAGTGGTTTGGCACTGAGCTTGCGTGTGAAGTGGTTGCAGAGGCGATGCAGATTCACGGTGGGAACGGCATCACTCGGGAGTTTCCCATCGAGTATATGTACCGCTCCGTGCGCCCGTTTATGGTGACCGAGGGAACTAACGAAATACAGAAGCTGGCTATCGGTCGTTCATTGACCGGCATCGATGCATTTTAGAGGAACGAATAATGGACTTTGACCTTTCATTGGAGCAGCAGATGATGGCCGATACGGCCGAACAGATTTCTGCTCGATTTGATCCAGAGTACTGGATGGACAAAGAAGACAAAGGCGAGTACCCGGCTGAGTTCATTGCGGAAATCGGCGCACAGGGCTTTTTCGGATTGCCCGTTCCGGAGGAATACGGTGGCATGGGTCTGGGGCTGACCGAATTGGCTGTGGCCATGGAGTCGCTGTGTCGCGGCGGCGGCGGTGGTGGTCCTGCCATTGGATATCTGTTCGGTCTACTGGGCAATTTGTCCATTCTCCATCATGGCAACGAAGAACAAAAATCCCGTTATCTGCCGGAGATGGCCGCCGGGGAAAAGATGTGTGCCTTCGCGTTGTCGGAGCCGGACGCGGGTACCAACTCCCTGAACATCACCACTTTCGCGCAGCGTGAGGGTGACGAGTTTGTTATTAACGGTGGCAAGTGGTTTATCACCAACATCGAAAATTCGGATGCGCTGCTACTGGTGGCACGCACCAGCAAACCCCAGGAGGGTAAAAGCAAAGCGAGCGGCATCTCCCTGTTTCTAGTCGACCTTCCGCAAGCAGCGATCACCTACACACCCATTCCCAAGCACGGATTCAATTATTACAAATCGAACACGGTTTTTATCGAAGACCTGCGGATACATGAAAGCTGCTTGTTAGGAGATGAAGGCAAGGGTTTTTATAATTTGCTGGGAACACTCAACCCGGAGCGGGTATTGATCGCTGCAGGCGCTGTGGGTACCGCGCGCCTGGCGCTTTCCCGGGCAGTGCAGTATGCCAATGAACGCAATGTATTTTCTGTCCCTATCGGCGCTCATCAGGGTGTGCAACACCCCTTGGCCGCTGCCCATGCGAAAGTAGAATCCGCCTGGCTGGCCGTGTTGAAAGCAGCGACTTTAAATGACCGGGATTCAACATCGAAGGAGGCTGGCGATTTGGCCAATATGGCCAAATACGTGGCGGTAGAGTCCTGTATCGAGGCTTGCTACCACAGCATGCAAACCTACGGTGGTGCAGGATTTGCCCGGGAGTATCACCAGGAGCGCTGGTGGCGTGAAGCCCAGTTGTTCCGGCTTGCGCCGCTAACGCAACAGATGACCTTGAACTATATTGGCGAACACGTGCTGGGTCTGCCCAAATCCTATTGAGGAGAGAATCATGAATCAACTCAATCCCGGCCTGATGCAGGACTTTGCTTTGACCATTCCGACGCTGCTGGAACACGCGGCCACGAATCATCCCAATACTGAAATTGTAGCCCGAATGCTGGACAGCAGTATCCACCGCTACAGTTACGCTGACATGGCAGGGCGTGCAATACAGGCGGCGAATGCACTGCAGCGATTGGGGGTACAGTACGGCGATGTGGTGGGCACCTTGGCCTGGAATCACCATTGGCATATGGAGTGCTTTTACGCAGTACCCGGCATCGGTGCTGTGTGCCACACGGTAAATCCTCGCCTGTTCGAGGAACAAATTGTCTACATCATCAATCATGCAAAGGATCGCATGCTGCTGATTGATCAGGACTTTGTGTGTCTTGTCGAAGGCTTTGTGGAACAGATCCCCAATGTAGAGCAGTTCATTATTCTCGGCGCCCGTGGGTGTGTAGACGCTCCCACGAAATTGGGTGAGGTACTTTATTACGATGATCTGATCTCGGATGAGTCCACCCAGATCGAGTGGCCCGAAATTGATGAGCGATCAGCCTCTGGACTGTGTTACACCTCTGGTACCACCGGCAACCCCAAAGGCGTTCTTTATTCCCACCGCTCCACCGTCTTGCACTCCATGGGTATTGCTCAACCGGATAATCTCTCCCTGTCGGCGCTTGATTGTGTGATGCCCGCAGCCCCGTTGTACCACGCCCAAAGTTGGGGCTTACCCTATGGCGCCTGTATGGTCGGTAGCAAATTTGTATTGCCGGGGCCGCAGTTGGACGGCCCGCACCTGCTGGAGTTGATTCGGGAAGAAGGTGTAACCACTGGCTGTGGTGTGCCCACTATCTGGACTATGGTGCTGGAACATGCGGAGAACAACAGCTTGGATCTCGGTCAGCTTCAGCGACTGCTGATCGGTGGGACAGCACTTCCCACGACCATACGCGATCGCCTGCGCAGTAAGAATGTCAGTGCAGTGCAGATATGGGGCATGACGGAAACCAGTCCTATGGGAACCATTGGTAAGCCTGGCCGCGAGGTGGCGGCAATGCCTGATGAAGAACGCGACCAACAATTGTTAAAGCAGGGTCGGCTGCCCTATGGCGTACAAATGAAGATAGTCCTGGAGGACGGCTCGCTCGCACCTCGGGATGGCGAGACTGCCGGCGATATCTGGGTAAAAGGCCCGTGGATAGCCTGTGGTTATTTGCACGGGGACGGCGGCGAGCTGTTGGACGAACAGGGCTTTTTCCCTACAGGAGATGTGGGCCATATTGACCAGTATGGTTACATGAAGATCACGGATCGCTCGAAGGACGTGATCAAATCTGGTGGGGAGTGGATCAGTTCTATTGACGTAGAGGATGTTGCTAGCGCCCACCCTGCAGTGAGTATGGCTGCGGTGGTGGCGACTTATCACGAGAAGTGGGATGAGCGCCCTCTATTGTTCCTGACGCTCAAGGACGGCGAATCACTCGATAAACAGGCAATGTTGAAATACCTGAGCGGGAAAATGGCCAAGTGGTGGATGCCGGAAGACGTGATTGTTATCGACGAGATGCCCATGACGGCCACCGGTAAAATTCGCAAGCTTAATCTGCGCGAGCAGTACTGGAACCATTTACAGGGCCAATGACAATCGAACTTGTACGTGCTTGTCGTATGACTTTTTTTTTGCCGTAATTGACGAGGAACTATTGCGAGGCATAGCTACACTGGTGGCTAGATTCCTTATGGCTTGGGCGCCTAAGGACTTGGCCCGTCCCGCTAGGGCGGGCCTTTTTTATGTGTGGCACTTGGGGTAGATAGCGATGATCAGAAGACGAAGTTATAGACGCGGATTGGGCTTAAACCGCAGTTATCGCAGCTATTTACTCAATACTGCCCTGCGAATTTTTGTGAAGCCACAGTTCAAGTCTGAGACCAAGCCTCCGGCAGAAATGCGTGACTTCATGAAAAAGTATATTGAGGGGCGGGCAAAAAACCCAGCTGGTACACGTCACTGGGAAGATAAATTGGGCGGAGTGAATGCCCACTGGTTTCGCGCCGGGCAGGGTGAGACTCGCGGCGTTCTCCTTTACTGGCATGGTGGTGCTTTCGTGGTGCGTACGCCCAAGGCTCATGGAGCATTTGTCAGTGAGCTGGCCCAGCGCACCGGTATGCTGGCCGTGATGCCCGAATATCGCCTTGCACCGGAAGAACCGTTTCCCGCTGCGGTCGAAGATGTGATGGCGTGCTACCGCGAACTGCTCTCTCTGGGCTATGCACCGGAGGACATTGTTGTCGCCGGAGATTCTGCTGGTGGCAATCTGAGTATGGTGATGCTGCAACAAGCAAAAAAGGAAGGTCTTCCGATGCCCGCTGCTGCCATATTGCTGTCACCCGGTATGGAAGTGAGTGGTCGTCTGCGCTCGCACAACATGAATACGTTCTCCGATCCGATGTTTAATCAGTACGCGTTGCAACAGGTGATAACCCATTACCTGCACAATGACCTTGAGCTGTTGAAAGATGAGCGGGTGTCGCCTTTGCGAGGCAGTTTTGAGGATCTTCCGCCGCTGTGCTTCATCGCCAGTGATATCGAAATTTTCCGCGACTGCTCAGTTCAAGCCGCCAGCAAGGCAGAAAAAGCGGGTGTCATTGTTGAAGCTCATATCTGGAAGGGTGTGCCTCACTGCTTTCCGGTCATGTTTCCTGGCATGCTTCCAGAAGCGCGAATGGCTATGGATGACATGGTGAATTTCATCAATCGCTTTTTGCACGAGACGCCAACGGCGTTGATTGCCAAGACCGCCTGACCTTTCCAGGGTGGCTTCCTTCGTTACTCCAGGATTTTTGCTCGGCGAGCCGAGGCCAGTGATCGCAAGGCCCTAACCTGTCGGTTGATGGCCCGCATTTCATCGGCGTGCTCTTGGCGTCTGACGGTTAACTCTGACGGGCTGACACTGATGTCGAGTAAGCCGCGAGACTTGGCGACTTTAAGGCCGGTTTCGAACATGGCCTTGGCAATAGATTCGCGGCTTACGACCTGCCGTTGTAAATACAGCTGCTTACCTATATTTACGCAGTCGCTAATGAATGCTTCCCGATCAAATTTTTCCACCTGACCACTGCTCAGCAGTTGTTCGCTGACAATGCGATAAGCTTGCAGATAAGGTTCAAGGGCACCGTGTCCCAGCAGCGGAGATATTTTCAGGAACAATTGGTGTAAGCCGCTCTTGCCTTGGAGTAGGTTCTCGCGCCAGCTTGGGTGCCTGATATCAAGATCCTGATACAAGCCGGTCAGAAACTGATCTTTCTCCGGAAAGAAAAATTCCCACTGAAATAATTTACGCAATTGGAGGATTTCCTGCTCCAGTTCCTCCAGCGGGTTGTCGCCCATGCCCTCCAGATACAGTTTAGCCAGCGCTATATCGGCGATTGCCCCCGTGAACAGACAGTGGATGGCATTGTTGCGATAGTAAGCCGCATCCAGCGCCTTGTCTTCGACGATGTTGTAGACCGGTTCTAGGCCCGCCTCGAAACAATGTACCACTGAACTGTTGATCAGCTGAGGTAGACCTGCTTTCAAAAGTTCTTCCGCCGAAAGATCCCAGGAAAACGTGGTAGTGCATTGTGTGGCACTTAGGTATTCAAGCAATGTGTCCAGCTCTTGGCACAGTTCTGAGTGCGTCAAGGCCTGTGGTGAGGCCGCAAGAAGGGTGCCACAGATCAACGAAGCCATCGTCACGGGCGTACTGCGATTTAATTCTACGCAGGTTTCAAAGGCAAGCCTTTCAACGGCGATCGGGTCTCTGGTTTGACCGGAGTCCACGCGTGCCTGCATCGGGTCGCCGAAGCGGATATGGATTTTACCCATAGGTGTTTTGAAACTATTGAGGTACTGGTAAAACCAGGAAAGATTTTCCGGTTTTTTTACGCCCCCGAGCTGTTCGTGTGCATAGGCGTTAACATCAACAACCTGTTCAAAAACGACCGACAATGGAACGATATACAGAGGCTGGGTTTTGTCAAAACGTTCCGCTGCATTGAGCAACCAGTTAAGCAAGCCATAGCGCGGTGGAACCAGTTTTCCCGTGCGTGAGCGTCCCCCTTCGATTGACCACAGTAATGGAAAACGCCGGCTTACCAGGTAATCGATATAGCGCTGTAGCACCGCTTTGTACACAGGATTGTCAGAGAAGGCGCGACGAATAAAAATCATTCCTGAGGAGCGTTGGATGTTGCCGATTATTGGCCACTTCATATTGATTCCCCCAAAAGTGTGGGGGTGCGGTAGATCGTTGTCATACAGCGCTGAATAAATCGCGAAGGAGTCCACCTGGGAACGGTGATTGCAAAGCAGGATGACTGGGTGTTCCCGGGACAGCTCTCGCAGTTTCTCTACCTGATCACTATCGATAACAATTTCACGGTCGTAACCGCGTGTGTAAACATAGCGACTTAGGCGAATGAGCAGATCGAGACCCAGTGGCGTTGAAGTGGGAATCAGTTCTTTGATATACCCGCGGGCCTCTTCCGTCAGGTCCGTGGTCGCGGTGTTGTTCTTACCGCTGATTTTTACTAAGTCATTACGAAACTCCGGATCCTGCAGAATGTCGCTCTCAACGAAAGCCGGTTCCTTATAGCGATGACCGCGCAACTTTCTCTCGACTTTCTTCATTGCCAGCACGGCTCGACGCTGAACAAACTCTCCTAGCGTTTGCTGCTCAGCATGCTCGGCGTAGTCTTTTCTCAGCTGTCCCAGGGTGGCGGGATCAGCGTGGATGGGAGAGCAGCGATCCGGGTTAAAGTTCAGTATCAACTTTTGCTGCAGCCATCCGGGGTTGTGAGGGTTGCCCAACAATAGATATCTCAGCCGCTGCTGGCCTGCAGCAGGCAACCAGAGTACGCGCATGGGCAGTATCAGTGTCTGATCGTCCAAGCCATCTAGGTGTTGTTCTAGGCTGTCGGCGGATTTGGGTAGCGAAAGATCCAGTGTTATCTGTTGGGTCCGTGGGTTCACGTCCGTACCGCGGACGTTGCCTTCAAGCCAACGATCCATGACATCCCGTTCTGTACTGCTGCGACAATCAGTCAGTAGTAGTGCAGATTGACCTGCCCGTTCCAATTGTAGGTGCAAATCATCGGGACTGTGTTCGATGCTGTTGCTCATGCGAGGCTTGCATCCAGCCAATTCATTAGCTCTTCTATCACTTCCTCGCGATTAATTTCATTAAACATTTCGTGTCGACCATCGGTGTATTTTTTGATGGTGATATCTTCCAGTCCGGCTTGGCGGTAGTTATCTTCCAATCTGTGGATGGCCCGCCAATCTCCGTGTGCCGGATCTTTTTCTCCAGAAACTATATACAAAGGTAGGTCTTTGCGGACTGCGGCAACTACGAGAGCTTCTGTCGTTACCATCATGCCTGCAATCAAATCCTGCCAGGCACTGGCACACAAGGGGAAGCCGCACAGATGATCTTCTTCGTAGAGTTGACGTTGCTTAGTGTCACGGCTCAGCCAAGCGTGTGCTTCGCCCTCGTCGGGGAAGGCTGCGTTAAAACCCGCCACGATGCCCGCTTCGAGCACGTCGCTGACCTCGCCTCTTCCGAGGCGTTGTACCTCTGCATGAACCAGATCCGCGGCGTTGGCGACCGCGAAAATATCGGGGGAGCCGGAAAGAATCGCGGCGGCGAACTGCGCCGAATGCTGCAGCAATAGGCGTTGGGTGATTAACGAACCCAGGCTATGCCCGAGAATGATCAGGGGCGTGTTCGGGTTTTCTGTAGTAGCGCGCTCGCCCAGTGCTAGCACGTCCTCACAAACGCGTTCGAAAGCATTGGCTTGTCCCATATCTCCCAACTTGCCGCTGATCTCGCCGGTGCGACCGTGTCCGCGGTGATCCTCTGCATAGACGGAATACCCGTGTTGGTTGAACGCCTGCGCCAAGGTTTCATAGCGCCCGGAGTGCTCAGAACCGCCGTGTACGATCAGTACCACGGCTTTCGGATTTTTCGCCGGCCAGTGATGGCAAAATATTTGCTGATCATCCGGAGCGGAAAATATAAAGGTTCTCTTCGCTGGCTGACTGCTCATGTTGTCATTCCGGTGTGCTATGTTTTTAGTCTTGGGTATCAAGGGCTTTCAAGTATTTCTGGTGGAGATTTTCAAGTTTTTCCCCCAGAGTTTCCCGAGTCCAATTCTTGGTTGAAACAGGTTTGAGAATTTCGATGTGCAAGGTTCCTGGTCGTACAAAATTCTGCCCTCTGGGCCAAAGTTCGGTAGCGTTTTTCACCACAATCGGCACGATAGGAACGCCAGTCTGCAAGGCGATGTGGAAAGCACCTTTCTTGAACGGTTCAAGTCGCTTGCTGTAACTGCGCGTTCCCTCCGGTGCAATACACAGCGAGTAACCTTTTTTAATTCGCTCTGCGGCATCGTCACAGGCTGCAATAGCAGCTTCGCGATTGGTGCGGTCGAACAGTATGAAGCCCGCATCTTTTAGCATTGGGCCCAGTATGGGTAAGTCACCCGCCTCAATTTTTCCCATCATGAAGTAATCGCGTTTCACTAGTGCCGGGGCAATGTAGCCGTCGAGAATGCTCTGGTGATTGATCACAAAGATGGCGGGGCGCTTTTCCCATAGGTACTTCTCATTCTTGATGTCCAGCTTTACACCGCCCAGATCCAAGGCGTTTTCGGCATAGCTGGTAAAGCTCATCAAAGCCGCACGGTGGCGATCAGCAGCGCCCAGTAGCCTGGCAGCTTTTCCTGTCAGGATTGCGGGCGCCATAGCTCCGAACATTGCACCGGTGCGAGCCACATCTAGAAAGCTTGCCCTGGCTCTGCTGCGGAACTTGCAGATAGGCCAGTCTTGCGAACGGGCGTGCAGCTCCAGGTCTTTGGACGGGTTGACGGCTACAGGGTGGCCCACGGCCTCAAGCAGTGGCAGGTCTTCCAGCGCGTCGGTATAAAACCAGGCATTGCCCAATTTGATTTTGTGGCTTTTACACCAGGTATCTGCAGCATTGAACTTACCCTCGGCCCAGCAAGCTTCTCCCTTAATGACGCCCGTGAGTTTGCCCTCATTCACTTCCAGTTCTGTGCACAGAATATCTTCTATACCCAGCGCTTCTGCGACCGGCTCGATTTGATAGCGAGTAGCGGAGGAAACAATCACCAGTTGATGACCGAGCTGACGGTGTGTGTCGACTAGCTCCTGAGCCTCCGCGTAGAGCTTTTTCTGCAGATGTTTATGGAACAATCGGTCGCCCAGCCGAATTAATTCGTGTTCGTCTACGTCGGTCAACATGCCCACTGCTGATTCAAGTAACTCTTCAAAATCGTAGACGTCACGGCTGTGGCCCAGTGCCATTAGAATTTGCTGGGTAGCGCCCACCACGCTGACTTGTTTAGCCTTTAGTTGCTCAATCAGTAGTGGGATGGCGCTATAGACCGCGATCAAAGTGCGATCCAGGTCGAACATGGCGACTCGTTTACTGTTGTTCTTCAGGCCTCGCAGCGTAGCCAAGTGGTTACGATAATCTGACATTACTTGCGTTTCCTTGTGCGCTTGCGTTTTGTTGCGCGAGGTAGGGTGGCTTCTCGTAGATCGAGGTAGGCCTGCTCCATGGCATCGCCGAGCTGTGAGGGTTCAGGCAAAATGTTGCTGCTCGAACTCATTGAAATGCTCAACTTGCCGGCGCAGGTTGTCAGGCCCAGGAACAGACCGAAGCCGTTCATTACCGGCATTGCCGCACCTATGGTTTGCAGCCGTCCACCCAGTATGTGTAGATCCTGCTGAGGCCCAGGCAGATTTGATACGGAACAATTAAATTGAAAGGCTCGGTTAATTTTGCTCGCTGCTGCACCGACAACGTGACCAAGCAGGGCCTGCGCCTGAGCCGGAACAATCGAGACAATGTCTAATACTTTGCGAGAACCGCGCTGGCTGGCTCGGTACTTTGCGCCGGCAGACGATTGCGCAATGGCGATCAGACGCTCAAGCGGATCCTCTGTGTCGGTATGCATATTGACGATCATGGCGGAGATTTTATTGCCACCGGCTCCGGCTTCTTCTGCGGTGCGAATGTTGACGGGGCAACCGGCTTTCATAGGTGCATCGGGCAGTTCATCCACAGCGATCAGGTAGTTGCGCAGTCCACCGCTGCAGATTGCCAGTAGTACATCGTTTACGGTTGCTCCGGGAACTGCCTTGCGCATAGCTTTGATGTCGGCGAGGTGGAAACTGCGGCTATCCCAGGCGCTTTCATTGCCTATTCCCTGGTTGAATAATGTCTGTGGGATACCTGCAGGTTCATCCGGAAGATCTATAGGGGCAGCTTCGACGACCGGGGGAGGACTATCCTCCTGTTCAGAAACGCGGCGAGGTTTGGCTCCGAGAAGTTCAAGGCTTTTGTCCAGGGCGGCCACGTTTCGCACTGCTGCTCTAAATAAACCTTCTCTCAGGCCGGGTTTTCGCGCGGTACGGATCGCTGCTTGTACGATCTCTAGCTCAGGAGCATCGGGGCAATCATGAATGCGTGCGATGATGTCCATTCCGGTGGCGCCGTCGATGGCAACGTGATGGAACTTACCGAGAATGGCAAAGCTCCGGGCTGGCAATCCGGGGATGTCGTTCAGTTCCGGGACCAGAGTCATCTCCCATAAGGGGTGATCCGGGCTCAGTGGCTGGGAGTGAATACCGGAAACCAGTGAACAGAAGTCCGCCCAGTTGCTGCCTGCAGGCATAGGTGCTTCACGCACATGATAGAGCAGCTCAAAGCCCTCATCGTCGATCCAATAGGGGTAATCAAAATCCAGAGGCAGGCGGTGAATCTTGCGGGTAAATATCGGCGATACGTCCAGTCTGGACGCCACGTGATCCATCAGCGCCTTGCGGCTGATCGCTGCGCTGGCGCATCCGCTGGCGTCATAGATCCAGACGAAGGTGCCGTGGGCGTGCGTCGATTCGTTCTCTAGATAGAGGAACGCCGCATCCATTGGCGAAAGTTGCTGCATGCTGAGGGATATTCCATGGCCAGTGTGAACCCATAGAATAGGGAAGGGTGTGCTCGGGTTGGATGGCAATTAAGGCAAAGATATATGCTCGCCCGAGTTATTGGGCTACAGGCTGATTTTCCCGGTGATATCTGCCTGAACGAGTGGAGCCCAGGGCTGGTGCTGTGAAGGGTTCAGGTCAACAACGGCGCGAGTGCGAACAGCGCGAAACTTGCGATTGCAGCCGCGCTTAGCATGTCAATTCTAACGTTATGGATACTCATAAACGGGATGTTAGAAGATGGCCGTCCGCAGTGGAAAGAATTAATTTTTATAAACTAAAACCAAAAAGATATAAGAAGCCTCTGCAACGAGAACTTCTGTGCTAAACCGTTTGCGTGACTATAAGGGGTACTAGGGTTTTTCCCTCCAAAAACGACACTTATCGCTTTAGGCCCCGCCAGTCGTGGCCTCCGAAGGGGTATTACTTTTTCCTGACACCTGCAAATAGCGTTTTTAGCTATGATCGTGCCTTTTTGAGGCGATCACAATGGCAGTTCAAAAACGAGTTCTCATTCTCAATGAGGCCGAAATAACAGCGTTCTACGGCAACCCCTGCTTTACAACCAATGATCAGCGCTTCTTTTTCTCGCTCAATGACCAAGAACGGGAGGCCGCGAACCAGTTTCGTGCCCCCCGGCAACGCTGTATGTTTGTGGTTTTACTCGGATATTTTAAGGCGAAGCCTGTTGTGCTTCAGCCTCGCTATTTTCAACTAAAAGATGACCTGAAATATGTGACAGAAAATACGTTACCCGGCGTAGGCCATAGGCCGTTTAACCTGAGCCCAAAAGAGAGCGAGAGAATATATCAACGAATATTTTCACTCTGCCAGTACCAACGTTGGCGCTCTGAGCTGCACGAAAAAGATCTAATGGATTATCTCCAAAAGCAGGCAATGGTTTGGTCAGAACCACGATGCCTATTTGATGCAGCCGTCGAGTATTTATCGAACCAGAAAGTTGCGCATCCCGCCTACAGCACACTTCAAAAGCTCATTAGCCAGGTTGTCGTCAGTTTCCATAGCGATCTTGTGCAACGCGTAAACGGAAAGCTGTCGAATACGGCAAGGCAAGCCGTCGCTGCGCTGCTGGAAGGGAAAGGTGAATTGTCGTTGCGCCAGCTCCGCCAATCAGCTCGCAACTTTACCGGCGGTGAACTCGCAAAAGAACTGGCCGTTCACCAGCACGTCGCACAGTGGATGCCAGAGGTAAGCGCAGCGCTAGACGCACTCGCGCTATCTCAAAAAAACCAACAGCACTTTGCCGAACGGGTCGACTACTACGGCGCGAAACTCAAGCGCCAATCCATCGATAATCAGCGCTTGTATCTACTGTGTTATTTGCATCAGCGCTGGCAAGAAGCACAGGAACGTATCGCAGATGGCCTTGTTTACCATGTGAGGTACGCCAAGCAAAAAGCGAAGCAGTATGCGCAAGAATCCGTTGCTAAAGATTGGCGCAAAGCGGAGAAAAACGTCATTAAGGCAGCGGATGTTCTACGCCTATTTATCGATGACCCAGTGGATGAGCAGCAGGCGTTTGGCGCTGTACGGCAAAGCGCCTTCGATATCATCAGCAAAACAGATTTGGAATCTGTGTGCCTGTTTCTCAATGACCAGCGGCGATCAATCGACGAGGCCACATGACAATACTATGAGCAAAAAGATAGTTTGCGAGTCGGTCTTATCCGAGAGCTATTCATGTGCCTGCGGCTCGAAGGGAGTGAAGGCAGTGAGCGCTTGGCGCACACGCTGAGCCAGGCACAGGCAGAACTTGCCGAACACAATGAGCTCTCACAGTCAGCGTATTACAAGCGGCATCTGCCCCAAAATCAGCGCCCATTCCTTCAAGACAAAGAAGGGCATCTCAATCTGAAACGGTACGAATGGTATTTGTATCTGCAAATTCCTAGCCGGCTCAATGGCAAGCTTACCTTGCCGGGAATCGCTAAATATCAGGCGTTAGAGGCTGATTTAGTCGAAAAGTCACGCTGGGGAAAGAATAAAAAATTGCTGATCGAACAAACTCAACTGCCCAAATTGGCGGCAGATCCAGTCCCTCTTATTCAAGACATGGAACAGGTCTTGGATTCACGTTTACGCGCAGTGAGCGACTATCTCGACAAGGCGGACAACCGGAATGTCGTCTTGAGAAATCCGAAAGGAAAGCGTTCGTGGCGATTGCCTACTGGTAGTAAATCAGCCATGGTCAACAATCCGTTCTTCCAACAACTGCCGACGACAGCGGTTGCCGACGTACTGCGCATGGTCGATCGCGACACTGGTTTTATTGAATGTTTCAGGCATGTTTTAGGTGCGCAATCTAAGAATCGCGTGTATGAACAAGACTTGCTCGCGATATTGGTGGGCAATGCAACCAACCAGGGCACCTATGGCATCTCGCAGATATCGGATCGATCTTACGAACAGCTCAGTACCATTCAAGCGAACTACCTGCGTCTGGAAACGATCGAAGCGGCAAACGACTGCATCAATAATGCGACAGCCAGATTGCCGATATTTAGACACTACAATATCCAGGAGGATATTGTCCATGCGAGCGCGGATGGACAGAAGTTCGAGGCCAAACGGGACACGTTTAAAACGCGCTATTCGTCAAAGTACTTTGGGCCCCAAAAAGGTGTATCAGCTATGAGCTTGATCGCAAATCATGCGGCGATTAACGCAAAGGTCATCGGCGCCAATGAACATGAATCGCATTACATTTTTGATCTTCTGTACAACAACACTTCTGAGATTAAACCCGATGTATTATCCACCGACACACATGGCGTGAACCACGTAAACTTTGCGCTGCTGGATTTACTTGGCTACAGCTTCGCGCCACGGTATGCCCAGCCGGGGCGAATCATCAACGAGATGTTCGCGATCACTGAAGACGAGGCGGGTAAGGTGAACCTGTCGCTACGAACACCCATCAACACGAAATGTATTGCGCGTCACTGGGACAAAATTCAGCACATCGTCGTGTCGCTCAAGGAGCGGAAAACGACGCAGGCTCTGCTGGTAAGAAAACTCTCGACCTACAAGAAAAACCACCCGTTGCTGGAGGCGCTGACGGAGTACAATCGGCTGGTAAAGGCAAACTATTTGCTGAGCTATATTGATGATGCTGATCTACGGAATTATGTTCAGCGAGCGCTCAATCGGGGAGAAGCCTACCATCAGTTACGGCGCGCGATCAGCGATGTGAATGGCGACAGATTCAGAGGCAATTCGGACGAAGAGATTCAGTTGTGGAATGAGTGCGCAAGGCTTCTGACAAATGCGATTATCTATTTTAATTCCAGTGTTTTGAGTTATTTGCTTAAGAGCTTCGAATACCAGAAAGATGAGCAGAAGCTGGCGATCGTGAAACGAGCCTCGCCTGTGGCCTGGTACAACATCAATCTAAAAGGTACGTATCGCTTCAAATCGACTGGAGAAGTGCCCGATTTAGAGCAAATGATGCGCCATATTGAGGGATATAAGCCCGTGCGGTAAAGTAATACCCTCTGGAAAGCCACGGCTGGCGGGGCCTACAGCGATAAGTGTCGTTTTTGGAGGGAAAAACCCTAGTACCCCAATTTAGAATAATGACCAGAAGAGTGAGGACTGCGGGTTCATTGCTATTGAGAAACAGGAAAGCGGCACATCCCCAGTTTAGTCCGGCCAAAAACGTAAAGCCGCACATACTTTTGAGCAAACGGGCTTGTTGTGAAACGCTTTTGTCCTCTCGTTTTAGATAATGGAAAAAACCCAGATAGCGCGCCAGCGCCAAGACATAGTGGATAGCGCACCAAACAAATGCAGCCAAGGGGTTTTCTTCCCAGTATATCCAGCAGGTAAAAGTCGCTACGGAAAGGTTGCCGAGCCAGATAGAAGAGCGTTGTGAAGCTAGAAGTTTTACTCGAGCAAATACAATTGCATCTTCTAGGCTAATGGATTGTGGCATCGCGTTTCGTTGCGAAAGGCGATCACTTGGGTAGGATACGTCGACCATATTATTGTTTAATCCAAAAATCTCTATAGTGACAGGTGAGGCGCCTCAGGTCACAGCCCATTTAAGGGTAGCAATCTATTGGACCCTGGGATAGCGGATGAGCTCGGGCACTCTGAATGGCTTAAGATGAGTGATTTGTGAGTACAAGACGCGTAGTAGCGCGTTATACTGCTACTTCATTTAAGTGGAAAACTTCATGAGGGGAGAAACTATAATGCAGAAATTGATAGCGGCTTTGTCCGTAATGGCCACTCTTTCACTAAGTAATGCCGTATTCGGCGCCGATTTTTCCCAGACCAAGGAAAAGCTCAAAGCAGCCATGGCCTCTGATATGCGGACTGAAAAGGAAGTGGCTCGTGACAGCAACCGGCGGCCCATAGAAACTTTGGAGTTTTTCGGATTCAGAGAGGATATGAAAGTCATCGAGTTACTCCCTGGGGGCGGCTGGTACACCAAGCTACTGGCCCCGGCACTGGCGGAAAACGGTGAATTTTTCGTTGCCTACGGTACCGGCAGGGTTAAGGATCGCCTCGCTGAAAAACCTGGTTTTGAAAAAATGAAAATTGTTGCCGAGCAAGCTGAATTTAATCGGCCCGAAGGGTCCAGGTTTTACTCCCTAGCTAACACCGGTTTGGGCGTCAAAAGAGCCGATATGGTGTTGACCTTTCGGAATTACCATAACTTTGATGACGCCGCTCGCGATGCCATGAATAAATCGGTGTTCAAAGCGTTGAAGTCAGGCGGTGTTTACGCCGTTGTTGACCACACCCGTCGACACATGCAAAAAGATGGTGACGAGAATCGTCGAAGATTCGACCCTGTTAAGGCCATCAAGGAAATCGAAGCCGCTGGCTTTGAGTTTGTCGATTATTCAGATCTTCACTATCGGCTAGATGACGAACTGCGATACGAAGTTGGTCGCAAATCTGTCACCGGAAACACCGATCGCTGGACTTTGAAATTTCGCAAGCCATAGCTGCGAATGAGTATTGCGTTAGGAGTGACTGTTACGCGTTGGTTCAACGGGCCAACGCAGGCACATATCAGCACCGCCTTGTTCTGCGCCACCTATAATCAGTTCACCCAGATGAAGCTGCATGGCTCGCTGCACGATGGCAAGCCCTAAACCGAACCCTGGACTGTGTTTGCTATCGGGGCCTTGTAATCTACTGTAGGGTTGCAGTGCCGCTTTGCGCTCCAGTTCAGGAATGCCGGGCCCATCATCAACTACGTGTATTTCGCAAAAGCCATTTACAATCGCCGAGTGAATGACGACGCTGGATTTAGCATAGCGCAATGCGTTGCCCAGTAGATTATCTAAAGAACGTTTTATCAAACGTGAGTCTGCCAATACGCTGTCAAAACTATCACTTGGCTGGAGGGAAACAGATATGTTCGGGTCAGTCGCTTTATAGTTTTCCATGTAATGTTTGAGCCAAGACTTAAGCTCGATGGGTTCAAGTTTGGGAATCAGGTTATCCTGGTCTAACTCAGCGTAGGCCAACATTTCTTCAATGAGTGTATTGAGTTCTTCTACATCATTGGCGATGGATTGACGATGTCGACTGTGTTGCTCCGTGTCTTCTCCTCTCATCATTTCCAGGCTGAACCGCATCCGAGCCAGCGGTGTGCGAAGCTCGTGAGAGACCGCCTGGGTGAGCTCTTGATGAGAGCGCATCAGCGACTGTATTCGCTGCGCCATACTATTGAAAGCATTGCCCAACGGTGCGAGCCAGGAGCTGCTGGGGATATCCACACGATTGGAAAAATCCTGTTCACCAAACGCCGTTGCCGATGTCTGAAGAGAAGACAAGTCCCTGGATAGAGGTCGAATCCACAAAAACACTGCAAAGGCCAGCGCGGTATAGAACACCGGCACAATCCACCGTGCCCCTTCACTCACATTTTCCTGGCTTGGCCCCAGGGCTAGCACCCAGTCGGTACTGCCTAGGCGGCGGTAGGCGATTGGTAAGTCCTGCTCATCATAGAAGGTGACGATCTGCATTTTTTGCAGCCGTTTGTATTGTTGCGGTAGCGTTGAAAAGTCGGCCAGTGAGTGCAGCGACGCTGGCAGCTCCAACTGCAGTGCCAGATAGTCCTCAATAGCCTTCATCGGTTGAGCTTCCAGCATTGGCACAAGCGTTTCCGCGTAGCGAAAGCCACCGAGGATCAGCGTGTTGTTTTCCTGGTTGCTGCCTTCAAGATGGTAGTACTCAAGTACGCGCTCTAATCCCAAACCGGTGAGCAAAACCAGTGATGCGATAAAAAGATAGGCGCGAAAAAATGTCCAGCTGGAAGATAGCACGTTATGCCCAGGCATCCGCTACGAACAGGTAGCCCTTGCCCCAAACCGTTTTGATACGGCTGGGGCTTTCGCCGTCATCGCCCAACTTTTTGCGTAAATGAGAGATACACACATCGACTGTGCGATCGAGGCCGTCGTACTCCAAACCTCGCAGTTGTTTGTAGATGTCGTCTCTGGACAGAACTTTTCCCGCCTGGGAAGCAAGCAAGCACAGCAACTCGAATTCCTGGGTGGTCAATGACACCTGGGCGCCTTTGAGTGAGGCGTGATGGCCAGCACGGCTTATCTCCAGTTGCCCAAAACGTAGCGTGGACTCAGACGTATTGTTACCGCGATTGCGCTTGAGCAAAACTCTCGCCCGAGCCAGTAGCACCCGTGGGTCTACTGGTTTGACCACGTAGTCGTCCGCACCAAGTTCGAGTCCGAGTACTTGATCGATATCGTTTCCTTTGGCGGTCAATATCATGATCAATCCGCCAAAGCGTTCTCGAAGTTCCCGGCAGACAGTGAGCCCATCCTTACCCGGTAACATCAGATCGAGAATGACCAAGTCAGTCCATTGCGAGTCGAAATGAGTGACAGCGTCGTCACCCCGGGATTCCACGCGTACATTAAATTCGTGCTGGCTCAAATACTCACGCACCAGGTCGGCCAGGCGCGCGTCATCCTCTACCAGTAAAACATTGTGTTTATCCATTGGCTGCGAGCTTATCACAGTACATTCCAGACATGACGGCGTCTGCGCCTTTGCGGCTTGCGCTGCGACAAGCTGACAATGCGGATGGTAATTTCTGCCAGATGTTCGTCGTTAGGAACCTCCTGCAACCAGAAGGATACGTTTTCTCGGGAGGCCAGCTCAACGTGCTTTTGCCCAATGCTCGCTGCGGTCCAGCACTCGATCGCGCCACTAAGTTGTGACCCGTACAGGCAGTAATCACCGGGGCCGTTGCTATTCCAGCTTAGCTCTACCGCCATCACGCACGGTGATTTCTCTGCGCGCTCGAGCAGACAGACTCCCGGTCTTGCGGTTAACACAGGTTCTGCGGCAAGCGCTCCCCACGACAGACAAGTCAACACTGTGGCCAGGATGAAGCTCGAGCTTGAGGGGGAAACTGCAGAGCTAAAATTCATAATAAAGCCCCACAAATGCTGTCTGCACATGATCATCTTTGACCGCGGGGCTGTCACTTATCGCATGGTCGAGTTTTTCATATTGCAGTACCCCAATGATATTCCAGTGATTGTTCAGGGCATACCTGGCGCCGATTCTGGCGAAGACATTTATCGCTGAACCTACCCGATACTCGGGAAGTGCGATCGTCGCTTCATCCTCTCTAACACCGTAGTAATAATTTGCCGCTTGGGAGCTCTTCCAGTTGAAGCCGGCAGAGGGCACCAGCTCCAGTTGGCCCATTTTGTGTATTCTCGCCCAGGAGAACCACAACTCCTGGCCGTCGTGTTCACCGCTGATATCGGTAACTACTTGAAGTTGAAATTCGGAGGGACCCAGGTTGTATAGCATTTCCAGGCCGCCATCGACGGTGATGTCTCGTTCGGGCGCCTCGGGCCGAGCGACACTGGCGCTATTGGGGTCATTCGAGTCAACGGTAATACCTGCCGGCGGCTGCAAAAGATTTTCACCGGTACTAGCCCCGAGCCCGGGATTAAACCCTACGGAACCGTCATTGAGGAATGAATAGAAAGATCTTTCGCCCCCTACGCCTGCGATTGCGTTGACACTCCAGTTGTTTCCCTCGCTGAGAAACCAGCCAACATCACCGTTATCAAAAAACCAATGCTCGCCAAAATACGATAGCTGGAGGATGCCGTAAATGGGGACATCATCGGAGTTGATCAAAGGGTTACTTCTTTGGCCATAACCCACGCCGAGGCCAATTTTCCACGGGCTGTCGCTATCGGTATACAAATGCTCGGGGTAGAGGTCTGAGCACAGAGGCAGCTGCTGGGCGCTGTCGGTACCTGATTGCTCTGAAGACACTGAGCACTTGCCCGCTTCGGCCTGTACCGCTTGCGCGAGGAGAGCGGCGGTCAAGCATCCAGCAAGCACTAGTGCCAGGCATTTTAGATGTAACATAGGTTCCGCATTTTATTCACAAGGGTCATTGACGTTTTTCGACAGTCACAGCCTCGCACATGTAAGTTGATTATTCCGTTAGCAATTCTTTGAATGTGTAAGCAAATGTAAGTCATTTACAAAAAAAAACAGTTTAATGCACAATTCCCACAGTATGTAGCGCACAGCGAGTCTAGTGTTAGGGATAACAAGAACAGCGTAAATGCGATTAGGGAGCGAAGATGTTTGAGATGGCGGAATTGAAGAGAAGCATATTGCTTGGTGGGGCATTGGGATTGTCAGCGCTGCTGCTGGGCTGTGGCGGCGGAGGAGGCGGAAGCAGCTCTGCGCCGCCGGCAGTACCAGATCAACCGAATACTGCACCACCGGCTGCCGCATTGGGCCTTTTACGTCCGGCCGGCTCAGAAGAAGAGCTGACCAGCAGCCTCCATAGTGGTTTACGCGGAGCCGGTTACGTATCAAATAACGAGGAAATTCTGTCTCTAGACGGGTTCGCGGCAGCCCCCGAAGCTGGAGCCGCCTGCGCGGTTTGCTCAGGCAATTTCAGCACAACCAATCTGCAGGAACTGGGTGTAGACGAAGCCGACACCGTTAAATATGACGGCGAAGTGCTGTATATGGTCGATTACAGCTTCCCCGATTTTGTCGCGACGCCTGCTGAGGAAGAGGAGCCCGGGCTGGCGGCGGAATCCTCTATAGTCGCGCCGCAAATTCCGGTGATCAAACTGTTCGATACCAACCCCGAGGTTCCTTCAACACAGGAGCTGTCTTCCATAGATCTTGAGTCTTCTGAGTTTTCAGTAGATGGCCTGTATTTGATGCAGGGGGAGCAGGGCAAGCAGATGATCTCTGTGGGTCAAACCAACTCCTTTGTCTACTGGGAGCTGTTTGCCAGTGACTACTATTGGCGCAATGGTCGAACCCAAGTGCGTTCGTGGAATGTCGATGACGCCACCGCACCCTCTGATGCCTGGAACGTCGAGATCGATGGCAGCTTACTGTCGAGCCGACGTATTGGCGACATGCTCTATTTGGTCACTCGTTACTCGCCCGCCATCGAAGGTCTTATCAGTTATCCCCAGACCGAAGATGAGGTTGCCGCCAATCAGGCGCTAGTCGATGAAACGCCACTCGAAGATTTATTACCCGATGTCCGTAGCAATGGTGGCACAAGCACAGAACTACTGAGTGCGACGGATTGTCTGATTCCCAACGACGAATACGAAGGTTCTTCGGTTCCCCCGGAGCAGGGAAGCATTGTCACGGTAACGGCAATCGATCTAACCTCGCCTGATTCCATGCAATCGGTTTGTCTGAATACCTACGCCAGCGGTTTTTACGCCTCTACTGAAGCCATCTACGTGACTGCCAATCTCAGCACCAATTCGACCCTCATTCACAAAGTACAGCTGACGGACAACGGCCCGCAGTATCGGGGTTCGGGTGAGGTTCCCGGTTATATTGGTACCAGTAATCCGTCCTTTTTAATGTCCGAACACAATGGCGATCTGAGGGTGGTCAGCAGTACTTGGGAAGGCCGCTTTTTTCCTCTTCCGGTTGCAGAGCCACAACTGGTCGAAGCTGAATCAGAGGTGGTCGAGGAAGATTTTGGTAGGCATCATCTTACGGTATTGCGCGAATCTGCCGATGGCACGGAGCTTGAACAAATAGCGCAGTTGCCTAACGAATCCAGCCCCGAGCGTATTGGTAAGCCCGACGAAAATATCTTCTCCGCGCGTTTTGTGGGTGATCGGGCGTATGTCGTGACGTTTAGAGTGATTGATCCACTGTATGTTATTGACCTACGCAACCCTGAAGATCCACAGATTACTGGCGAGCTTGAAATTCCCGGTTTTTCCACTCTCTTGCAGCCTGTAGGAGAGAATCTACTGCTGGGCGTAGGGCATGAAGTACCTGCCACCGGAGAGAATATAATAGAAGGCGTCAAAATGGCCTTGTTCGACGTAGGCAATATTTCCCAGCCGGTCAGTTTAGCGCAAGTTATTATCGGTAAGCGCGGTAGCTACAGTCCCGCGCTGGATAACCACCACAGCCTGACGCTGTTGGAGCGGGACGGGAAATACCGCGCGGCCATTCCTATCGAGCGCTATGACGGTGAGCTGGACAACAGTGAAGGTGATGAGGGTGTTTTTCGGTATTACGGTTGGAGTGACAGCGGTCTGTATTTGTTTGATATAGACCCGGTCGCCGGAAGTCTGTCCCAGGCTGGAACGGTCATTGTTGACCAGGCCACTCCAGAAAAGCCCTACAGCAATTTCGGAATCTACAACGGTCGATCAGTGCTGCACGACGAAGCGGTGTTCTTTGTCAATGCTGGCACCGTGTGGTCTTCTTTCTGGGGAGAGAATAGAAACTTCTCCGGCGATTAGTTTTCGCGGCGCCTATCACCTTAGGTCTTCGCAGAGCCGGGTTCTGGTCTAATGCCATTTCCCGGCTTTCTTTGTTGTTTTGGCAGCTCTAATCCCGGTGAGTGATGCGCGTCTCGCTATCTAACCTCCACTGATCTCCAATGATGGGATCGTCCTCTTCTATGTTTGCACTTTGTTCTTCCGGGGTCCTCTGCCAGGAGTAGCGTTTTCGCTCCGGCTTCGGGTCCCAGTGCCGAAACATCACGGCACAGAGTACGCCGGCCACCGCCCCGAATAGATGTGACTCAAAAGACACTCCGGATTTACCGGGGAATATTGTGAATAACATGCCACTGTACATAAAGAATGCCAGCATCAGCAGCGCGGCAGATCGCCGGTCGCGGCGCAAAAAACCGCTGATCAACAGAAAAAAGAACATGCCGTGGGTCAAACCGCTGGCGCCGAAATGATAGCTTTCTCGCCCCATCAGCCAGACGCCGGTACCGGACAAAACCCAGACTAAACTGAAAGTCCACCAGCGAGATTTTGGATAGCCATAGATGAGCGCGGTGCCGAGTAGCAGAATGGGGGCTGAGTTTCCCATTAGGTGCTGCCAGGAACCGTGCACTAGGGGTGCAGTCAGTATTCCGATCATGCCGTCGGCGTCTCGTGGATAAACGCCTAGCAGGTGTAAATCCAGCGCAAAAAATACTTCTACCAGTTTTATGACCCAGATAAGAAGGACAAAGGCAGCAGCAACGCGAATAGACAGCGCTATCGAGGGGGGAGGATTACTCATTCATTCGATATGGGGACGTGTTGGCGGAGTTAAAGGCCTCATTAAAACCCAAAGTTTTTATCTGCGATTTTAACGGTTTATTTAGAGATGTCTGAATCATCCTCATTTTCCCAATGCGGTGGATAGGCTATACTCGTCGATCTCTCGAACCAGATGTCACCCATGTCAGACGAACAACTCATACCATTAGTTCAGGTATCCAGCGGCGATAAATTCGTCAATGAAAAGGGTATTCGCGCTATTAAAGACGGCGTAAAAGCGTCAAACCAAACGGTTGAACGCCTGCCCAAGCCCAAGTGGTTACGTGTGAAGGTACAAGGTGGTCCGGTCTTTGAGAAAGTGAAGTCAATTGTCTCCGATCACAAACTGGCTACCGTTTGCGAAGAAGCGAAGTGCCCCAACATGGGCGAGTGCTGGAGCGCAGGCACCGCCACCATCATGTTGATGGGCGATGTCTGTACGCGAGCGTGTAAGTTCTGCGCGGTGAACACCGGGAATCCCAAAGGCTGGTTGGACCTCAATGAAGCACAACACACAGCCCGTTCAGTTCAACTGATGGGTTTGAAGTATGTCGTGCTCACTTCCGTCAACCGGGATGATCTGGATGACGGCGGGGCGGGGCACTATGCCTCCTGTGTGCGAGCAGTAAAAGCGCTTAATCCCGATACGGCGGTCGAAGCACTCACACCGGATTTTGAGGGCGTGCTTACGGACGTGGAAGCCGTGGTGGATTCGGGCATAGAGGTATTTGCGCAAAACGTGGAAACCGTTCGACGCCTCACGCATCCCGTGCGTGATCCAAGAGCCAGCTACGATCAGACACTACAAGTGTTAGCCCATGCCAAAGCGCACCGCCCTGACGTTCTCACCAAAACCAGTCTGATGTTGGGTCTTGGCGAAACCGACGCGGAAATCATTGAAGCCATGGACGACTTGCGCGCTGCCAATGTGGATATCCTCACCTTTGGTCAGTATCTGCAACCCACTGCACATCATCTTCCTATTGAACGCTACGTAACTCCCGAAGAGTTCGAAGCCTACCGACAGATGGGTTTGGATCGCGGATTCCTGGAAGTCGTTTCTGGCGTTCTGGTGCGTTCCAGTTATCGAGCCGAACAAGTGCTACAGAAGAATAATGTAGGGCTCGCTCAGCCCGAATAATCGCCTCGTTTTTGCCTCCCGAACTCTTGCAGCCCCTATCGGATGAACCTGTGCTCGGTGTTTCTATGGGCTGTGTGAGTCTGTTGCGGTTGGATCTCACTGGTGGGCTAGCTCCCGGCAATAAGCATTTCAAACTGCAGGGGAATCTCTCACAGGCGCGAGACAGTGGGCTATCACGCATACTGTCCTTTGGTGGCGCTTGGTCTAATCATTTACATGCACTGGCAGCCGTGGGATATGAACAAGGCTTTGAGACGGTTGGCATTGTGAGAGGAGAGGAAACTTCAACACCTTCCGCGATGCTCGTAGACGCCAGAGATTGGGAGATGCGGCTAGTCTATGTTTCGCGCACAGAGTATCGGCAGCGCAATGAGCCAGAGTATCTCGAAAATCTGCAGAGTCGTTTTGGCCCTTGCCTGATTGTTCCAGAGGGCGGAGCGAACCGCGCTGGGGTTGAAGGTTGTAGGGATATTTCCGCGCTGATAACGGCTGATGAAAAGGCAATTGACCGTGTGGTACTACCTGTTGGTACAGGTACGACCCTAGCTGGATTGGTGCTGGCGTTGCCCAAAACCACTGAGGTATTGGGTATCTCGGTGTTAAAAGGTGCTGAGAATCTCGACGATAACGTCAGAGAGTTGCTGCTGAGCCAAGACCGGGGCGGTTCAGAGAATTGGCGGATCGCGCACGAGTTCCATTGTGGTGGTTACGCTAAGGTGTCTCCAGAACTAAGAGAGTTTATGGGTGAGTTTGAGCGAGTTCATGGTGTGCAATTAGATCCTGTTTACACTGGCAAGATGATGTTTGCGATTCACCGGATGATTGCGGAAGGCGATCATGGCGGTCAGATTGTGGCTGTTCATACGGGTGGTTTGCAGGGGCGACGAGGGTTTTCCTGGTTGGGCTAGTGGGGCCTGCGTATCGCAAGGTAAAGTTCGTAAACGGAAGAGCCTAGTTCAATTGCACCTCAAGAAATTTTGCTATTCTTTCCCCCAGAGACATTCTGAGCCCATCATCACCTAACGCGACAGCACCCGACGGATAGAAGTGGCCAAAACCTGGAACCCAGGCAAAGTGGTAACCGAGACCGGCCTGTTTTACTGTGGAGATTAGCGAGGGAATATGCTCGCTGACAGCCTGCTCATCGTTCTGTGAGCTTATCAGAAGCATCGGCGGTAAATCGGGCGAGTCGATGACTTTCTTCATATCAAAGCCCAGGACAGGGGGTGATAGAGGAAAAATTGCTTTTACCGGGGATTTTAGACCATAAGCCGCGTTCAGAACGGTAGCAGCGCCAGCAGAGTGTCCGCCAAGCGCAATCCGCTGAGGATCTATACCGTATACCTCCGCCGAACCACGCACGTGGTGCACAACCTTGTGGAGGTCCTCGGCTGCAGATAATACGCCGTTCCAAATTTTCAGCCGCTCGCTTTCTTTGAATGGTGGGAGCCCCATGCGACTTCGTGCGAAGTTAGTACGCTTTAGACCGGCCTGCGTTAGGGCTTGAGCATAGGGCTGTAATTCCTCGGAATCAGGTGCCATTTCGGGAACTGGGTTTTCAGGGATCAGCCGATAATCAACAACGAAACACACATATCCCAACGGAGAAAGGAGCCTCGCGTAATCCTCCATTCTAGAGTGGACCGCTCCCATCTCTTTGTAAGGTCGATGTCTTAGACCACCCCGGTGAAACGCGCCTCCGTGTACGAGAATTACAGCCGGGAGTGGACCGGCCGTATCTTTGTTCACAGGTTGATAGACGTCTATGAGTAGGTTCCGGGTAGTCGACAGACCATCAACGGTTATCTCTCCCTGTCCATACACTACGTCAGTGGTTAACTTGTAGCCAAATGCCTCTTCCGCCCCGACACCTCTGGATATCAAACCGAGGAGTAGCGCCGTGGAAATCACTAGCGGTAGTATCTTCACAACGCTTCGCCCAAAAATTACTTCAGCCGCTCACCACTACCAAAAGGCCAGACATTACCCACAACAAAAAATCGACCGCACTCCACACCGGCTTCATTTAATGTCGACACCAACTGCGGCCGCGATTCACTCTCGAAATGATGAAGCATTTTTTGGTTCAGCTCAGAGGCGCTCAGCAAATGCGCTGTCTCAGTTTCGACCCTCGGAGATAACCACTCAAATTTTGGGAGATGCTTGAAATGAGTCGCTTCTAGCTTATTGGAATGTTCCACAAGGTTTTTAAGATGAACCCATTGGTCGGGAATACTCGCACCCACATAGCCCACAGGTGGGAGTATCGGATTATCTTGGGGTTGAAACAAATATCCTTTAATTTCAACTTCTCTGTCGAGGCTTTCAATTCCAAATTCTGCCAATCTTAGTTTCGCTGCACTGTGTTCCGACAAAATGATCTGGCGATCCAGTAGATGTCTCACTTTTAAATCCAAACGGTCCTGACACTCCGGCCCCCACCATTGATTAAGTTCGCTGGAGTGCGCGGGTTCCGTATTTGTTGGATTATCCGATGCATCCGCCACCCCTAGAAAAAACTTCACCGCAAGTTCGAGATGAACATGTCGTTTGCGGTGATGGCAGAAATAAATACAGTCAAATTCCCCTATAGTTTTACCGTCACTTCGAATGGGCAGATTGTGGACAATAAGATCAACCGCAGGGTCGTGTTCCAAAAAAAAGTGCCACAGACTTTCGAAATATATCCCCAGGCGATGACTGCGCAGTTTCGCCATGTGGTCGATCAGCGGTGTTGGATTCGCATCGAGTTGTTCCAGTGCGCGCTCTCGTTCCGGAGTCAGCAATAGCGCACAGTTCGACACTACACCTGCCGATAAAATGCCGGTATCGACCAATGGCGGATCGAAACAGGCCCATGCCAGATCTCGAACCAAATCGTTCTTATAGGGATAATTCATTGGTGCTGCGCTTGAGAGTCAAATCGTGTTTATAATACCAGCCCTTGGTCGAATAGACGTGAGTCAAAATGCACGCTCCTTTTAAAACAGTGGGATTGGTCGGTCGCAATCGGCAGGAAGGTATCGTGCCTTTGCTGCGAGAGTTGCTGGCACTGCTGGCGGCCCGGGATCTGGAGATCCTGCTGGAAGATCACTTTGGCGAATTATTGCCCGATCTCAGTCCCCGCTTGGCCAATCGCGAGGAAATTGGTCAAGAGGCTGATCTTGCGATCGTGGTAGGCGGCGATGGCAGTTTGCTTAGTGCTGCTCGGACTTTATCCAAGTACGAAATTGCTGTGGTCGGGGTAAATAGAGGTAGGTTAGGCTTTTTAACCGAAATTAGCCCCGACGATATTTCCGAAACCGTTCCCAAAGTACTCGACGGTGAATATGAGCGCGATAGTCGGTTTTTGCTCGAAGCTGAAGTTCGCCGTGATGGCGTCGAAGTAGGCCGCGCGTTGGCCCTGAACGATGTGGTTGTAAACTCGGGAACCTCCGCCCAGATGATTGAGCTGGAACTGTCGATCAATGACACTTTTGTATATCGCCAACGAGCCGATGGATTGATCGTGTCGACGCCTACCGGTTCCACTGCCTATTCACTATCCGGTGGTGGCCCGATAATGCACCCCAGCCTCGATGCAGTGGTGTTGGTGCCGATGTATCCGCACGCGCTCAGCAGCCGTCCCATTGTGGTCGATGGCAGCAGCGAGATCCGTATCGATGTATTGGAGCGCAATCGTATTCATCCCCCGGTCACTTGCGATGGTCAGGTCAATATGACGGCCCGGCCCGGTGACTCTGTACATGTCAAAAAATCTTCCCAACGACTGACGCTTATTCATACCGTCGGACACAGTTTCTATGCCAGCTGTAGAGATAAACTGCGCTGGAGTGGCGCTTTAGGAAACTGAATGAGCTTTCGTTTTACGGCACTTCAATTAGATATCTCAGAAGATCTTCAGCCCCTTAGCGCGGTGTTGTATCAGCGCGGTGTCGCCCATCGCATTTATGAAGAGAGTGGTAGACAGGTATTGAAAGTGGATAGCGAAAGCCACATCGGCGAGGTTGTCGCGCTTTACGAGGGCTGGCGCAATGGTGAGTTTCGCATTGAGCGGGTAGAGGTATCTCCCGACCACACGGATGGCTCAGCGGTAGAATCATCCTCTCGGTCACTGCAGGAGGCGCCGGTCACGATTGTGTTAATGGTCCTGTGCCTGATCGGCTTTGGCCTGTGGTATTTCCGCCAGTATGAATGGCTGGAGTTGCTCACGTTTTCCTCTATGATGGCCACGGCGGCAAACGGTCCGGCAGAAGCGCTTACCGGACAATATTGGCGGTTGATAACCCCCGCATTTCTCCATCTGGGCTGGCTGCATATTGCCTTCAACAGTCTGTGGTTGTGGGAACTGGGTTCTAAACTGGAAAGGCAGATCGGTAGCATCAACGTTTTTCTGCTGTTTTGTACGATCGCGATTGTCTCAAATGTCGGACAGTTTCTGTTTGGTGGCCCCGGTCTGTTCGGCGGTATGTCCGGGGTGGTCTACGGTTTGCTGGGCTTCAGTTGGATCGGCCCGCAAATACAAACCCAGTGGCACTTTCAGCCGCCGCGCCCCATTATGATTTTTATGGTCGCCTGGCTGGTGTTTTGCATGACAGGCTTTACGGAGGTGCTGGGAATCGGCGCGGTTGCCAATGCCGCCCACGTGGGTGGTTTAATCATTGGTGTGCTATTGGGCGCTGCATTTGCCACCTTGTCGCGGATGACCGAGGACAAGATCTAGTCCCACAGGTATACTTCGCGTCCACCGCAATTGGAATTTCCATGGACTATCGACAGCTAGTTGAAACAATGACGCCAGAAACTTATCAGAATCTGAAGCGCGCTGTCGAATTGAGAAAATGGCCCGACGGAAAGCCGCTTTCTGCGGAACAATTGGAGAATGCGATGCAGGCCGTCATCCTTTGGGGCGAGACACATCTCGATGCCCAGGAGCGGGTAGGATTCATCGATAAAGGCCACAAAGCGGGGGAGGTCTGTGATGACCCCTCCGTTACGCCGCTCGCCTGGAAAGATTAACTAAGAGGGTAAGACATTGGCCGAACTTTTGGCATCGGGTGCCGCACGCAAAATGGGCACCGAACTCGCAGAACAGGTTCAATACACCGCTATTTTGGGCGAACACCGAGTGCCGTTGAATCAGTATCTGGGTCGCAAATTACGGCTGGATTTTGACGGCGTTATTCACTGTGTTCACTGTGATCGAAAAACCAACAAGAGTTTTAATCAAGGCTACTGCTATCCGTGTTTTCGGCGATTGGCTCAATGCGACAGCTGTATTATGAGCCCTGAAAAATGCCATTTTGCGGCGGGTACCTGCCGCGAGCCCGAGTGGGGTGAGGCCAACTGTAATATTGATCATTATGTCTATCTGGCCAACACGTCGGGCATGAAAGTGGGTATCACTCGCCACAGTCAGATTCCCACGCGTTGGATGGATCAAGGCGCGTCTCAGGCGAAGCCTGTCTTTCGTGTCAGCAGTCGATTGCAGTCAGGTTTGGTAGAGACGACTTTTAAGGCTCATGTTGCCGATAAGACGAACTGGCGGGCAATGTTAAAGGGTGCCGCGGAACCGGCGGATCTCGAAGCGTATCGGGCCAGGCTCATGAATGAATGCGCCGAAGCGATTGCAGCCCTGCAGGATACTTATGGCCTGCAAGCCATTACTGAGTTGGCAGACGAAGACGAAACACACATCAGTTACCCCGTGTTGGAATACCCCGAGAAGGTCAGCTCCTTCAATCTCGATAAGACGCCAACTGCCGGTGGGGTTCTGCAAGGCATAAAAGGGCAGTATCTTATTTTCGATACCGGTGTGATCAATCTGCGAAAGTACGGCGGCTATCAGTTGTCATTGACCCTGGAGGACTAGCTCATGCGCGATGCCAAACCCGGAACAATATTTCTTGAAGACTACCGGCCTCCGGCTTATTTCATTAGCCGCACTGAATTGGATTTCGAGTTGCATGAAGATCATGCGCTGGTTGCTTCCACGTTGCATGTCTGGAGAAATCCGGAAAGTGATGCGCCGAGCAATCTTGTGTTGCACGGTCAGGAATTGGAGTTGTTGTCCGTTGCACTCGACGGTGAAGCACTGTCTGGTGAAGCGTACTCCGTCGGCAACGAGACCCTAACAGTCTCTGACGTA
>JBGCGJ010000034.1:0-15774 GCA_045110675.1 Halioglobus sp.
GTCCAGGCACGGTTGAGAAATGGCCCAATACTTTCCATGTAATCTCTGCGATCCGCCAGTGTTTTCCCCACTGCCGCAAACTCTTCCTGTCGATAACCGGCGCTAATAATGGGTATGACCCGGCCCTCGCTAATAATGTCCAGTACGGTTAAATCCTCCACCAGTTGCACCGGATCGTGAAGAGGTGCGATCAGCGCGGAGATATACATCATCAAAGACCGGGTTCTGGAGGCGACCGCCGAGGCAAATATCAGCGGGGCTGGCAGATAGCCATCCTCCGCCCCGTGGTGTTCTGAGATATGCACGCTGGTGAAACCGTTCAGCTCACCCCAACGACATTGTTCCAGTGCAGCCTGGTACATTTTCGTTCGGCTGACCTGACTGAATGCGGGTTGGCGCATATCGTATCGCAGCATAAGGTCTGGCATGTTATTTCTCGCTTTGTTTTATCGGAATGTTGGTGAAACGCCCGCAAAATCCGGGCGATTCAGGACTACCAACTATTGCGCAATTCTCGCAACTTAATAAACACCGTGCGGGCATCCGGGTGCTCGCCAATTTCTGGAAAGGATTCCTGCAGGCGGGCTATGATGGTCGGGTTCTGTAATCGGAAGAAAGTGTTGATCTCTTTCTCCAAGCCAATATTGGACACCATTGCCGCGTTCGGATCTTGCTCTTCAACCTCATTGAGCAGTTTGCCCGCCCTGGAATTATCCGGCTCTCTATCGAGGGTGAACTGGAGATTATTCGTCAGGTAATCGTGGCCGGGATAGATCAGGGTATTGTCGGCAAGTTCTGCCAGTTGCTCAGAAAACGTGCAGTACAGCTCCTCGGGGTGCCCTCCATTGTGGCAGTTGCCCGCACCGGCGTTGAACAGCGTATCGCCGCAGAACAATCCGGGAGTTTCAGTGTGGGACAGTAAACAGATGTGGCTCATGGTATGACCCGGAGTATCCAGAGCCTCAAGCTCAACGCTACTGCCAATCTTCACCAAATCACCGGCTGTTAAACCTCGATCCATACCCGCGATAGCGTCTTTCGCATTGGCATGGGCCAGCAATTTTGCACCGGTGGCAGCGATGACGGCATCGTTACCACCGATATGGTCAAAGTGATCGTGGGTATTTAGAACCTGAGTGATTTGCCAACCTCGAGCCTTAGCTGCCGCCAGGCACTTTTCGTGGTCGAGGGGGTCGATTGCCATCGCCTCACCCGTCTCGGGACAGGCGATCAGGTAGTTAAAATTACGGAAGGCATTGCCGGTCCAAATTTGTTCGACGATCATAATGCTGGTGCTCCTGTTAGCGATTCCTGATTAGGAAACCGATTTCTGTTCAATTGGCCTGTTCCGACAAGCTTATCCCAAGACCCGCTGCAACCAAACGCTGATATCCTGTAATTGATCCATGCAGACCTCGTGTCCCATCGGGTACTCTCTCCACTCAACGGGATATTGCGCCTCAGTCAAACTGCTAAACGCTGCGCGGCCCAATGAAATAGGAAGCACCGCATCGCTTTGGCCGTGGCAGACTAGAATGGGAATTTGCGCGTTTACGATCGCCTCTGGGCTTTCGAGTATTTGAGAGTCAGCCATAAACGTCGAAAGCGCCAGAATGCCGGCCAAAGGTTTGGGGAAATTCAACGCGGTTTGGAAGGCGAGCACTCCACCCTGGGAAAAACCAGCCAGTAAAATTCTTTCAGAGGAGATTCCATTGTCGATTTCATTCTGAATCAAATCGGTCACTCGCGAAACCGACTTTTTTAGCCCCGGCCAATCCAGATCGCTACCCGAGCCAAAATCAAACCATGCTCTGGCGCGTTGACCACCGAATGCCGTGACCGCCATTTCCGGCGCATGTGGAAACACAAATCGAACAGGCAAACTTTCTGGTAGGCGCAATTGCGGAACAATTGGCTCAAAGTCGTGCCCATCGGCGCCCAAGCCATGTAACCAAATGACAACGGCGCTTGGCGCTCCAGAAGGATTGACCTCTACAGTGGGCAGTGGTGCACTCAACATTTCAGTTCCCATTCTTTATTTATATGAACAGCCAATATACACAAACTCGGCTAGCTTCTCCGCCACTTCCCCGGGGACATACCATACCAGCTGCTGAAAGCCCGGCTAAAGTTGGCCGCGTCGCGATAGACGTCTTCATCGTGCAATGGCGAGGAGAAACGACGCCAGGCTTCCGGTATTTAGATACTGAAGTGCTCAGCTGAGAACTGCAGTTGCCCATTAAAGATTTCCTCCAACTCAGACAGGTATTCAGGTGCTGGATAGGCAAAGCTGACAATAACATTGGCGCTTACGGGATGTCCCAGTATGGTACTCAGCAAAGATTCAAGAACCTGGAGTACAAGCTCACCCATCAGCCGGTGAAATTGAGCGTCCCCTGTCAGATCCCGAAGCGTCAAACTATAACGGCCTTCGCACTGTTCAACGTCAACCCCAATCGCATTATTTCTCACCGGATAAAGCGTCGCCATAACATCCAGTGCATCTCCTAGGGTTGGCGCACTTAAGGCCGCAAAACCCAGGGGACCGTGTGCCGTAATATGAAAGCGCGCTCCCATTCTGGCGGCCCAAGCGGGCGAGCTCAGATGGTGGTTCAAATTACGATACATCGCCGCCAGTACCTGCCAGTCAATATATTCAAGGTCGGTTAAATCCCCCGCCTCGAGACCTGTGCCCCCGAGTATGTCACTGGGCGCCACGTGCTGTGTTTGCAAAGTCAGACGAGCGTAGGCTGCCGATAGTTCCAGCTGTCTTTTCATAGTTGCACGCTAACAAATCCCTAAAGTTCAGTCACTAACAGACCGATACACAATTACGCGCAGAAGAATCTGCCGAGCCAATAAGAATTAAAACGAGTCAGACATGATTATCAACATGGAAGCAGTACACAACTTTGCGAAGCAGTTTCTTGAAGTGCTGGTACTGCTGTTAGCACTTGGTCTCGCGCTGGGATTTATTGCGATTGTCTATATGTACATCGCCGATAAATTTCAGACCAAACAAACCATTCGTCGCAACTATCCCGTGATAGGTCGGTTTCGCTACCTGTTTGAACACATGGGAGAGTTTTTCCGCCAGTATTTCTTTGCACAGGATCGAGAGGAATTACCCTTTAACAGGGCGCAGCGAGCATGGGTCTATCGAGCGGCCAAAGACGTCGATTCAACGGTAGCATTCGGGTCAACTCAACCTTTGAATCACCCGGGGGACTTTATTTTCCTAAACGGTTTATTCCCACCACTCGAGGAGGAAATTTTGCCGCTGAGCCCAATCCATTTTGGCAAAGGTTTTGCGCGGAAGCCCTACGCAACCACTTCTTTTTTCAACGTTTCGGCGATGAGCTATGGAGCCCTATCTGCACCGGCAATTCGCGCGCTGTCCCACGGCGCCAAGAAGGCCGGCGTATGGCTAAACACTGGCGAGGGGTCGATATCTCCCTACCACTACGAGGGCGGGTGCGACATCGTTTTTCAGATCGGCACGGCAAAGTATGGCGTGCGGGACAAGCAGGGTGAATTGTGCGACAAAAAACTTACCGAGATCGCCAGCCATGAGCGGGTGCGGATGTTCGAAATCAAGCTATCCCAAGGTGCGAAACCGGGCAAAGGAGGAATTCTTCCTGCAGAGAAAGTGACTGAGGTCATAGCGCAAATACGGGGAATCGCAGCCGGAGAAGATTCCTTAAGCCCCAACCGCCATCCGGACATTCACAACATCGACGATTTACTGAGCATGATTCACCGCATCAGGGAGGTCACAGGCAAACCGGTGGGCATCAAAGCTGTGATTGGACAATCGGCCTGGCTGGATGAAATGTTCACCCGCATCCATCAGCGCGGCCTGGAATACGCACCTGATTTTTTCACCATTGACAGCGCCGATGGCGGCACAGGCGCCGCACCGCAAAGTCTGATTGACTACATGGGCTTACCCCTGCGCAGAAGCTTACCGCTGGTGGTGGATAAACTTGTAGATTACGGTTTGCGCGAGCGCATACGTGTCATCGGCTCCGGCAAAATGATCAACCCTGGAGGAGTCGCCGCCTCTTTGTGCCTGGGAGCGGATTGCGTCAATTCTGCTCGTGGTTTCATGTTTGCACTGGGATGTATTCAAGCCCTGCAATGCAATAAAAACACCTGTCCGACAGGAATCACCACCCACAACAAGGAATTGCAGCGCGGCCTGGTACCCAAAGACAAAGCCCAGCGCGTTGCCAGCTACGCGGAGAGTTTGATGCATGAGGTAGAGGTCATTGCCCACTCCTGCGGGGTCGCCGAGCCGCGACTGCTGAACCGCTCTCATGCCCAGTTTATCTCCGAGCAGTGTATTCCCGAGGCACTCACGGATGTATACCCGGAACACGAGCTCAAATCGGAATATCGGCAGGTAGTCAAAGCAGTGGCGAACTCGACTATCCAATAAAGCGTGATATTGCTCACAAAAAGATAGAGAAGGTGCAATTAAACCACTGATTTTAGTGGAAAAAGTGTAATTTGCACGATTGCGAAGATAAAGCCTATCGTGCTACTTTTGCGATACAACAGGGTGCCTGTCTAATTCAGTAATCTGCAAAAACCACAAGACGGGACAAACAAAACCCTGAGTGATTTTCCCCCGCGATATTTTTACGGGAATTGGGGTATGTTCGATGACAATTCGAAGCACAGCACGAAGGCAGCGCCTTTGCGCAACAAGAAACTGAAATCATGACCGTCGCAGGAAAAATCAACACTCTGGTCATCACAGTGCTGCTGCTCGCTGGGCTACTCGTCACCGCGTACGTCATTGAGCGAGAGTACACCATTGAACGCAAACGTCTGATTGACGTGTCAACCTCACAGGTACTGAGCCAGCCACAACTTCAACTGGCTATCTACTACCGCGATACCCAGAATCTCAAAGCGAGTTTGGGCAAGTTTTTGTTTTCCGATGCTATACGTTATGTAGCAATCGTAGATGAGCTGGGCAACAATTTGGCCAGGAAAGAGCAACCCCGATCCCTGGGCAGCTTCCAGCCCGTCAACGTTACAGGGCTGCGCCGAGATCTCTCGCCGCTGGCGCAAGGCATATCGAGTCGCGCTAGCGACCTCAGCCCACCCCCCTACGAATTATTGGCTGCACTCATTGGTGGTGAACAATTTACCGATGTGACGATCCCCGTATTTTCTGCGGTAAACCCCAACGATGAAAATCTGACACGCGGCGACTTTGGGCGCGCGCTAGCCGACCCGGATTCGGTCGAAAGCCTGCACGTCATTGGTTACGTGTATCTGGTGATCAGTACCACTCTGATCTTGGTTAGCCTGGCACAATTTATCGCGATCGCCCTCACGACCTTTGTGTCGATTGCCTTGGTCTGCAGCCTCATCACCATGATAGTGTCTCGCAGGATAACCGCACCTCTGACACGACTGGCGACCATAGCCGACGGTATCTCTTCAGGCGAAATCGATCAGGATGTTCAGGTGGATGGATCCGGCGAAGTTAGACAAATTGCCACCATGCTCAACACGATTATCGGCAGTCTGAATACCTACAAGACTAAAATGGACGTGGATCATCAACTGTTGAGCATGAAGGTTGAGGAGCGCACCGCACAGCTATCCAAGCGCAACAAAGAGCTCAATACGGCAGTACGCGAGGTTACGGAGACCAAGGACCGGCTGCGCAAAATGGCCTATTTTGACAGCCTGACATCGCTGCCAAATAGACGGCTATTCACGGAACAATTACAACTGCTGCTAAAGTTGACCAAACGGAACCAGCAAATGCTTGCCCTGCTGTTCCTGGATTTGGATAACTTCAAGCGCATAAATGACTCCTTGGGCCACAGCGCCGGGGATCTTCTGCTCAGAGAGGTAGCCTCTCGCCTGGCTGGCTGTGTACGTGACAGCGACGTGGTCGCGCACTATGTGGATGGAGGGTCAAAGATTGACGTGTCTCGTCTCGGAGGAGACGAATTCACCGTGGTACTCAACCAAATCGAAAGTCCAGAAGCTGCGGCAATGGTAGCCCAAAGACTGATCGAATCCCTCGCTGCTCCGATGATCATCGACGGCCATGAATTGGTGGTAACCCCCAGTATCGGTATCGCGCTAGCACCGCGAGACGGAGGGAATGTCGAAGGCCTCCTGAAAGCCGCCGACACCGCGATGTACCACGCAAAGGACACTGGCAAGAACAATTACCTTTTTTACTCCAGCGATATGGACGCCGCCGGTGTCGAGCGCCTCAAACTCGAAACCGATTTGCGCAAAGCCGTAGAGCGAAACGAATTGATACTTCACTACCAACCCCAAGTCGACACTAATACTGGCTCTGTGGTGGGCGTCGAATCGTTAATCCGATGGCAGCATCCGAAACACGGCCTGGTGCCACCGTTTAAGTTTATCCCCTTAGCCGAAGAAATGGGCTTGATCGACGACCTGGGTGACTGGGTGTTACGCGAAGCCTGTCGGCAAATGAAAGCCTTCGAGAAGCTGGGTTTTCACCTGCCGAAAATTGCTGTGAACGTGTCCGCTTTGCAATTCAACCCTCTGTTCATCAGCCGGGTAGCACAAGCCCTGGAGGAGTTTGAGCTAAAACCTTCCTCTTTGGAGCTTGAGCTAACAGAGGGCGTTGTGATGAATAATGCGCAGGATACGATTCAAGCGCTGGAAGATCTGAAGAGATTGGGGGTTAGCTTGTCCATTGATGACTTCGGTACTGGCTATTCTTCTTTGAGTTATCTCAGTCGCTTCCCTCTGGATGAACTTAAGATCGACCGCAGTTTCGTGATCGATTTTGACAAAAGCGACACCGATGCCAGCCTGGTGATTGCGATTATCGCTATGGGTAAGAGCATGAATTTAAGTCTGGTGGCCGAGGGGGTTGAAACTCACGAGCAATATCACTTCCTGACCCAAAACGGCGCTCATATTATTCAAGGTTACTTGTTCAGCAAGCCAGTAGAGGCAAAGGATCTGGCGCCGATGTTGGTACCGAATCACTTCAAGCGCCAGATCGAAAAGATTGCCGGTGAGCTGGTAGAGGATATCGCATAGCGCTCCGAGCTAGGCGCTAGGCGCAATCGTCCGGCCACCCGTCAGCGGCGAGAAGTTCGTCTCCAATTTGCGATACAGCATCCAGCAGGGATCGCAAATCATCACTGCGAGTCCGATGATTGCAAATACACACCCTGATCGCAAAAATCCCGTTCAAGCTGGTTGAGGAAGTCACTGCAATGGAGCGACATTGCAGTTCGACGACAATCGCCCGGTTGAACTCGTCGACCTCCTCGAGTGATAGGGAGTCATCAACTCGTCTAAAACACACGATATTCAGTACTACCGGAGTCAACAGTTCAAGTGAAGAATCACCGAGTATTTCTTCTCCCAGCCACTGCGCTTGCAAACAATTTTTCTCAATCGCCTGTCCCAGCTTTTTAATGCCCTGTTCTTTTAGAGCAAACCAGACTCCAAGCGCATTGAAGCCTCTGGATAATTCAACGCCGTAGTCGCTGGGCCATGGCGCGCCAGCGGCCAAACCTCGCGCTTCGGTTTGCAAGTATGCGGGAAACGCCTCGAAAGTCTCTCGGTGGATCGTCTCATCTCGCACCAGCAAACAACCGGCGGCATAGGGCACATGCATCCATTTGTGAAAATCAAAGGCGATTGAATCGGCATCGCCGATACCTGCCAGCATTGGCTTGAGTGCATCTGACATCATGGCCAGTGCTCCGAAAGCACCATCGACGTGATGCCAAACACCGGCGTCACGGCACAGCCGATTAATGGTAACAAGATCATCGATTGCGCCGGTATTTACAGCACCCACAACTGAAACCACAGCAAAGGGCCTCAATCCGCGGGACAGGTCCTCGGCCATTACTTCCGCGAGCAACATACAATCCATGGCGTAATCCTCACGCACTGGAATGCTGCGCAGAGCATTGGAGCCCAAACCCATAAGCTGCATGGCCTTGCTCACCGATACATGTGACTGAGCGGAGGTGTAAGCGACCATATTGGATGAACCATTGCCTGCGGCTCGGATATTTGCTCCCGCCGCACGCTGCCGAGCGATCGACAATCCCAACAAAGTCGCGGTGGAAGTCCCGCTACACATTGCGCCGCTTGCGTCAGCTGGGAAGCCAAATAGGTTGAACAACCACTGCATGACCTGTTTCTCAAGATACATCGGAGCGTGGTCCCTGCCCCCCATGTTGGCGTTGATCGCGGCAAGCATCATTTGGGACACAATACCGCTAGGGGTACCCGAACCGTGCACCCAACCCCAGAACCTTGGATGGATATTGCCTAAGGTATGGGGCAGGACGTTCTCTTCCAATTGTTCGAGAAGTTGTGTCAGTGGAGCTCCCTCAATAGGCAGAGGATCGCTCGTCTCTTTGATGCCAATGGGGATTTCCCGCCAAACGGGCTGCTGAGGTCGATTCTGAGCATGGTCGAGAGCGAGATCCAGAGCCCGATGAGCCTCTTCGCGAAACGCTTCCCAGTCAGGCGGGTCTAACATTGAGGGCGTGTTGATATCCGGAGGAGAATTGGTCATGGGGTATAAGCTTTCGTTAGGTGTTCGAGTGGCTCTGGGAAGACCAACTTATCACTAAAAGTGTGACGCTAGAACCCGATTCTCGGGACGGGCTCTCCAGTTCTGACAGGCGTTGCTCGCGCTATTGCGGCACTCGCATCTCCCCAGCCTTCACAACGTGAAGCTCCGGGCTGCCCTCGGGCGACATTGAGTAAGCCTTTGCAGAAAGAATACAGCTTGAAAAATCGCAGAATATTTCGCTTATCACTGACACTAATGGGTGCATTGCTGCAGATCAGTTTATCGTCATACATGAAACGCTCCGATAAACCCACGGAGCCGTAGGCGCTGGCGGAAACAACTGTGCCAGGGGATAACCTGGGACCGAGCACCACAGCATCGAGATAGTCTCCTTCTCCACCGAGGAACTGGGGCACAGAACCGTAGTTGAATGGACAGGGAAAAGGTGACCAAAAGTCAAAGCTCCCCGAGCTGCCGCGTTTCACGAAGCCGCCTCGGGGGATTTCGATAACGACCTCTACAATTGGAGGTATAGGCTCTTGCATTGTTCGCGGTAACGACCCCATTTAGTCTCATCCACCCCTATCCGCGAACATTATAGTAAATATAACCCAACGCCTCATGAAATGCCCAAGTCGTAAGCTGTAGCGCTTTCGCGTTGGGCATATAAAAGAGTGGGTTGAACTCTTCAGCTCGGAGCAGAACTTGGTGGTCCGTGGGAGCAGGAATCACTTCGACATCGAGAGGTCCAAATACCCAAAGCGCCCTGCGCATGTGAAACGCAGAAGTCACTAGCAAAATAGAATTCGCGCCAATTGATTGTAAAGTTTCTGGCAAGTATTCGCGGCTATCTAGTGTCACTCTGTTTCGAGTTTCAAGAATAATTTTGTTATCGGGTATCCCCATTGTCACAAGAATATCTCGCATCAGGGCCGCCTCTGGATCGTCGCCGTCAGGGGCTCCACCGGTCACAATAATCCGTGGTGCCTTTGATGCCTTGAAAGCGGCGACGGCGAAAACCAATCTGTCCCCCACCCCACTCATGTCAGCCAAGGTTTCGTTCGATGTCTTCCCACGTATTGCACCACCGAGCAAAACAATGGCATCTGCTTCCGGCAGCTTTTCAGCAGCCACTGGAGGGTAGTTATCCTCGAGTGCTCCCATTAGGATTCTCGCAGTGAAAGGCATTGAACAAACCCAAAGCCAAGCCAAGGAGAAACAAACAATACCAAACGCGAAACGTGCGCGATTTCTAATCCGCAACACCGCTGCAATAAAAATCAAAAAGAATACTTGCAAAAGTGGGTACGCAAGCAGAGAAAAAAGATTCAGAAAAAAATTACTCAACATATTATTTATAAGATTATTAGCCAGGCAAAACAGCTTATCACACGAGGAGGTAGTCCTTTCGAATGAGTCTTTCTAGTCCTTTAGAATGAGACAAAAGTGCCGACTGGGTGCAGCCTCATAGACCACCGAAAAAAACTGCGAACCAGACCACAAATTTGATCAATTTCAGCTGCAAAATCCGCCAGATGGTCTATGCTTCATTTCCCTGAACAAGTTCTGGATAAGCATGCAAATTCTCGACTTTTGCATGGCAAGGGAAAACTATGACAACTGAAGCATTGAATACTCAACCATCCCAGCAAGGCACCACTGTGAATCAAGATAAGAAGCGCTCCGAGAGAGTTCGCTACGTACTTGCAATAGCTTTACTGGCTGTGGTGTTTCTAGTATCTAGCTGGAGCCCCGCTGAAGCAGATTCGATGTCTTTAAGCATTGCGCCCAGCTTCCTCTTGTTCTGGCTAGCTGGCGGTAGCTTAACGCTCGGAATCCTAGCTAGAGCAGCGAAGAAAAACGGTTAGAACAGTACAGCAGCCCAAAATCACAACAGCATAGTTTTTTATCTCCTCAGAATCTTTCAGTATCCGCGCACTAGTAATTAACTCCCTCTAAGCCTTTGCAGCAATAAATCAAGCTCGGTCTTGCAAGGTCACGTAAAAAAATAGAAGCTAAAGCATGTGACCTGCTCTTAGGAAGAGAAACCGTGATCCCCGCACCGATACCACAACAAAGCTTTCAACAAATACATATTGAGGTTGCGAGAAATGCCACCGACGACTTCAATCCCTTTCACGATAAAAACAAGTGGCAGAACATCCATCGCAATCCCTTCGGCGCACCCATCGTTCTTGGTTTTCAGCTCGAATCGCTTATTGAATACCAGCTCAAACTCCATCGGGCAGAAAATAGCGAACAACAACTCATTACAAAACATGATCTTAGGTACAGCAACTACCAGTTTACTTTTGCCGGGGCAGTGAGGTGCGATCAGCAGCTATCTGTTGATGTCAAAAATTCTCGGTTGAAAACGGGTGAAAACACGACCTTGTCAAATCGCGTCAACATCAAGGTGGACGGAAAATTGGCCATTCTCGGATACAAGCGGGAATCACAGGCACCGCTGTACTTACCAGCAGCAGAGGTAGCGTATTCAATACCTTTGTTGGAGGCAGAGGATCGAGCACATCTCCCCAACAGTAAGACGTTTCTCAAACGTAAATACATGACCAATAGCAATGCCAAGAATTTTCTGACGGGGTCACTGGCCGAGCAAGCCGATTACTTTGATGAACTGGAGGACCGTGTCTGCTATCCCGAAATATTCCCATGCAGCCTGGTGTCCTGCGCCCTGCTTGAAAAGGCTATGAGCGAGGGGCATGATTTTGAGCGCAACCCCATGGTTTACACCTCACATAAAATCAGCCTCGATCGGACTCACCTGGCCAAACTAAGGAGCAACGATGTCCTGCACATTCTCGTGGAGCAAGTTGAATGCCCGTCGTCGCAGCAGAATTTCCAGTGCCTCGGCGTCGTTGGAAACGACACCTTGTTGTTCCGAGCCGAAATTGGACTCATCCCGTTAGAAGCTATAATCGAGGGGTAGCGCCCATTCTTGGGCTCATAGCTTTGGAGTTGCAGTCTTAAACTATGGGGTTACAATCCCATGCCAATCTTAAACAGCTTGCAATACACCTCATGTCCTTCTGGCAGCCAAGGTCAGTTCTACAGCTACTACTGGTCAGTTTTTTCGCTGCACTGGCGCCGCTGTGTGTGGCTATCATGTTTACAGTACAGACCCTGGGAGAGCTTGCGGATAAAAACCGGGAAGTGACGTCCCTGGTCGTTGAAGTCACGCGATTAGGCCAGGAAATTCAACGGGATGTATTGGAGTTGGAGCGGCGGGCGCGCCAATACCTGGCACTCTCGGACCCGGAATTTGCCCAACTGTTCGCGCGTGAACGAAAGATCGTGCTGGAAAAACTGGCCCTGCTACAGGATCGCATGCCTTCTGATGGACCCGACCTAGAAGGCCTGCTCAATTCCCTGGCAAAACTCACATTATCCAATCAACAGCCAGATACAACGCAAGCTCAGTCAGAAGTACTCTCCCCCGAGGCTCGTCTTGATCAGGCATTTGCCGTTATAAGTGGACAAAATGCCGCCGTAAAACAATGGTTATTGCACTCAGTCGACCAGCTGCTGCAGAAAAATGCCCTGGAAACCGATCAGCAAATTGACTCAATAGTATGGCAGCTATCGCTATTGGCATTCGCCACATTAGCCCTGCTTCTTATATGCGCATACTGGATCAACAAGCCGGTGCGGGATCTTACCCAAGCCATCCATGAATTGGGCACCTCGGGTCTCGGCCGCGAGATTTCTATCTCGGGTCCACAAGAGGTACAAGATCTCGGCAGTAAGCTGGACTGGCTGCGGCAAAGTCTGCACGAATCCGAGCAGCAAAAGCAGCAGTTCTTACGGCATATATCACACGAGTTAAAGACACCGCTATCGAGCCTGCGCGAGGGAGCAGATTTACTGGCAGAACAAATACCCGGTCACCTATCCCACCAGCAACGCGAGGTGGTTGAGATCGTTCGCCAAAACGGAATAGAACTGCAACGCTTGATCGAAAATTTATTGGACTATAATCAGCTACCACAGCAGGAAATGAAATTTGAGGACGTTGATATAGGTACACTCTTGGGTGAATTGCTATCCAGCTACCGAATCACCATTGAAAAGAAAAGCCTGCAGGTCAAACTTAGCGGCAAAGTCACCAATTGGGTCGCTGACCGACACAAACTCAAAACCAGCTTGGACAATTTGCTGTCGAACGCTATCAACTATAGTCCAGCAGGTGGCAATATCGATATAGTATGGCGCAAGAGTTCTGACGACCTGATCATCGACGTGGCCAATTCGGGCCGGCCCATCCCACCAGAGGATGCCGAGCGCGTGTTTGAACCCTTTTTTCAAAGCACCACCCAACGCACTGGGCCATTAAAAGGCTCAGGTATTGGATTGAGCGTTGCCAGAGAATGCATTGAAGCTCAAGGTGGAACACTCACCCACATTTCACACAGTACACTCCCGATATGTTTTCGCTTACTATGCCCCGCACACTAATACTCGCCCTATTCCTCTTAGCCACGCTAGGCGGCTGTACGCTGCTGACCAATGACCTTCTGGTAGAACCGTCTGAACCGGCCAAGCCTGAAGTTGTTGAGTACACAACGCTGCAGCAGTGGCTCAGAATGCACCAACACGTCACCGATATGAGCCCTGAGCGAGCGCAGGCTGCTTTGGCCAGAAGAAGTCCACCAACGAAACCTCGCCAGATGTACTACTACGCACTACTGAGCCAACAAACCCAACTCTACGATGGCTGGACGAAGGCCCGAGATACTTTCAGAGCCCTCCGTGAAATCGAAAGCTTGTCCACAGAACAAAAGCAGCTGGCAGGCATTTTGGAAGAGTACAATCAGACCCGAATTAACTGGCATCAACGCCATAGTAAACTTCAGCGGGATTATGGCGAACAACAAAAACAGCTGGTCGTTTCAGAAAACGAAACTGCTGAACTTGAACAGAAAATACAGGCGCTAACCGATCTTGAAGAAGCAATAAGCACACGCAAGGAACAGTAGAACAATGCAAAACCGCTTACTTGTTGTAGACGACGATGCCAGCCTGTTGAAACTGCTGTCGATCCGTCTGGAAGCTGAGGGCTTTGAGGTTCAGACAGCCGAATCTGCCGAACAAGCCCTGCAAGTCCTCCGGAACGAAGCCGTCAGTTTGGTGTTGACAGATTTGCGAATGGAAGGTGCCAGCGGTCTGGAGTTATTCGAACAAATTCGACACTTCCACCCCGGATTGCCGGTCATCATTATGTCAGCTCAAGGGACAATTCCTGAAGCTGTAGCCGCCACACAAATGGGCGTTTTTGAATTTCTCACTAAACCGGTAGACAAAACAGAACTAATGACAGCGGTTAGAGCTGCCATAATGCATTCGGGCGCAACGCAAACAGAGATATTCGAAGAGTGGCGTGAACACATAGTGACGCGCAGCCCCAAACTCGAGCAGATTCTCAATCAGGTGCGTCAAGTCGCAAGCTCCGATGTCAGCATTCTAATTACCGGAACCACCGGCAGCGGCAAAGAAATGCTGGCCCGCGCGATTCACGAAGCCGCAGAAAATCGCCAGGGTCCTCTGGTTGCAGTGAACTGCGGCGCACTCCCGGAACAACTACTTGAATCGGAATTATTCGGTCACGTAAAAGGCGCGTTCACCGGAGCTATCAGCGAGCACTCCGGGCTTTTTCGCGCCGCCGACGGTGGTACCTTGTTTCTGGATGAAATAGGCGATATTCCCCTCCCACTGCAAGTGAAACTCTTGAGAGCGCTGCAGGAGCGTCGCATTCGACCGATTGGAAGCACTGACACAGAGGCTGTGGATGTCCGCATTATTTCGGCAACCAACCGCGACCTGGAAAGGGACATGGAGGAGGGAAACTTTCGAGAAGATTTGTTCTACCGACTGAATGTCGTCAATTTTCATCTACCCAGCCTCGCTGAAAGGGTGGAAGATATCCCCTTGCTGGCCAATCATTTTCTGCGTCGAACCGGAGCGCATCAAATGGGTAACGTTACCCGGTTTGCGCCCGCGGCAATGGAAGTGATGATTGGCGCACCATGGCCGGGAAATGTGCGTCAGCTGGAAAACGTAGTAGAGCGGACAGCAGCTCTATCCACAGCGCCGGTTATATCGGAAGCATTGGTGAGAGATGCGCTTACCGTCGAAGACCAGTATCTGCCCTCACTAAGCCAGGCACGACAGCAGTTTGAGCATGATTATCTGGTAAAAATGCTACGTCTCACCAATGGCTCCGTCGCTGAAGCGGCACTACTGGCGCAGCGAAATAGAACCGACTTTTACAAGTTGCTAAAGCGGCACAATATCAGTCCGGAGCGCTTTAAAGGCGAGCTCTGAGGACTGTCGCATTTTGGCGACGCTCTATCTCGTTGATAGATAACACTATTTTTTTCCCCTCGCTAAAGCTCGTCGCAAATTGGAGACAAATCTCCTACTCGGCAAACAGAGATTTTATCGCCTGAATTTCTAAGCCTCTGTTTTTAATGGGTATATTTTTCTTGGCACGGACATTGCTTTACTCATGGTGTTGTCACCCATAAGTACTACTCATCTATGAGGTCACAACCGCCCTGCATCGCAAATAGAGGTAGCTATGGCCATTGAATTCAAAATCAGCCGAGATCCACATCTGCTACAGCAGTATTATCAGCTGCGTGAAGAATGCTTTCGTGAAGAACTGGGTATCCCTGATTTTGACGGTTCTGAAGAAGAGCGAGATAAAAATAGCCTGAAATTTCTGGCTATAGAAAACGGCAAATGTATTGGCGGAGCCAGAATCACATCAGAGCTGATCTTTCAGAGCCAAATAAAGCGCCTAGAAATAGACAAAAGCAGCTGCTGCATGTGGGAGCGCTTTGCGTTCCACCCTTCCATGCGGGCGCTACCGCTGATGCGGGAATTTTGTGTTCGCTTGAATGAAGTTTCCTGGCAAGCCGGATTTCACAACGCTGTTATCCTCAGCCCATTACCCAATGCGAGACTCTATCGCCTCGGCCATTCGACTATGGGAGTTGAATTCCACATTCACAGACGAGTTCCCCATTGCGCGCAAAGTCCGTTTGCAGGAATAGACCACTACTTCTCAACCGTTTCATTGCGCGACCTGAATCCGCGTTCTACTGACACTGCGATTGCGCAGAGAAACCGTTTGGAGCAACAAGACCACTAACCTACAAAAACCAAGAACCCCTTTAAGGTGCTGC
>JBGCGJ010000035.1:0-43760 GCA_045110675.1 Halioglobus sp.
CGACCAAAATCTCCGGAGGCTGCTTCTGAACGAGGGTACCGCGAATTCTGCCAATCATTAAAAATATGCCCTGTTAGCTTAAACGCCGGCGACGGATGGACTTCGCCCCGGCCATATTGATCATACTTTGTTGGGTGTGCGCATGACACAGTGCGGCGGCCAGAGCATCAGCCGCATCCTCCTGAGGTTCAGCAGAGAGTTTCAGGAGCGTTTTAACCATATGCTGCACTTGTGATTTGTTCGCCGCACCGGTTCCCACTACCGACTGCTTAATTTGACGTGCAGAATACTCTGCAACTTGCATATCCCTGGAGACACAGGCGACTATAGCGGCTCCCCTCGCCTGACCCAACTTCAAAGCGGAACCGGCGTTCTTCGCCATAAAAACCTGTTCGATAGAAAGTTCTTGTGGACTGTGCAGTTCCACCAGTTCCGAAACACTGTCGTAGATAATCTTGAGCCGTTCCGGAAGGGCGCCGGCTGGCAGACGAATAACGCCACTGGTGACATATTCACTGCGGCCAGACACATAATTGATAATGCCAAAGCCTGTTTTTACTGAGCCGGGGTCAATCCCCAGAATGAGCGACATAGAACAACCGATCGGGTGCTTGAGCTTTTATTATGGACGAGCAAACCCGTCGACGGCAAACGAAAGCCACTTACATCTGAGCGAGCACGTCCTCAGGGATATCAACATTGGTATAGACGTTCTGCACATCGTCCAGATCTTCCAGGGCGTCGACCATGCCCATGATTTTTTCAGCGCCATCGACATCGACAGGCACTAAAAGGGAGGCAATCATTGTGACCTCTGCATCAGCAGGCTCCAAGCCCGCCTGTTCCAGGGCAGCTTTTACCGTGGCCAGCTCTTCCCAGGCTGTTGTCACTTCTAGAGAACCATCTTCATAACTCTCAACATCTTCGGCGCCGGCGTCCAATGCAGCTTCCATTACAGCGTCTTCATCTGTGCCCGGGGGAAAACTGATCTGCCCTTTGCGAGCAAACAAATAGGCGACAGAACCATCCGTTCCCAGATTGCCGCCGCGCTTGGTAAAAGCATGTCGCACTTCGGCGACAGTGCGATTGCGATTATCAGTCATGACTTCTACCAGCACTGCAATACCGCCAGGTGCATAGCCCTCGTAGGTGAGCTCTTCCATGTTGTCGGCTTCATTGGTGCCGGCACCACGTGCGATAGCACGATCTATGGTATCGCGGGTCATATTGGCACCCAGCGCCTTGTCGACTCCAGCACGCAAACGGGGATTATCTTCTGGCAGCGGACCGCCCTGTTTGGCTGCCACAACCAGCTCGCGTATGAGTTTGGTAAACACCTTGCCGCGCTTGGCATCCTGAGCGGCCTTGCGATGCTTGATATTGGCCCATTTACTATGACCGGCCATAAGATCCTCCCGTTTTAACTTTCAGATTGCCTGTCGCACACAGCTTAACAATGTCCCGTCGAAAACAATGACAACCAAACCTGCGAGTGCTACTAAGACGCCGATGATCCCGGTGTTTGACGCAAACGTATATTTAGCTCGCGAAGTTGCTTCGCGTCTACCTCGCCCGGCGCATTCGTCATCACACAGGCAGCACTTTGCGTCTTGGGAAACGCAATCACGTCTCTGATAGAAGCACTATCTGTCATCAGCATCACCAGGCGGTCCAGGCCGAAAGCCAAACCACCGTGAGGCGGTGCGCCGTATTGCAGAGCGTTGAGCAAGAAGCCGAATTTTTCCTGGGCCTCTTCCTCTCCAACACCGAGGATACCGAATACCGTCTCCTGCATCTGGCGATCATGAATACGAATACTACCGCCCCCTAATTCCGTACCATTCAAAACCATGTCATAAGCGCGGGACAATGCTGTACCCGGATTCGCTTCGAGTTCCTCCGGCGAGCAAGCCGGTGCGGTGAAGGGGTGGTGCAGCGCCGTCCAACTGCCATCGCCGGCCTTTTCAAACATCGGGAAGTCCACAACCCACAAAGGTGCCCAGCCGTCGGCAACCAAACCCTGGTCTTCACCTACTTTGATACGTAACGCACCGAGAGACTCATTCACCACCTGAGTTTTGTCAGCTCCGAAGAAGATGATGTCACCATTAGCAGCGTCGAGTCGCCGCATTAGCTGAGCGACCACATCCTCGGGCATAAATTTAAGAATGGGCGACTGCAACCCCTCAACTCCGGCATCAATGTCGTTGACCTTCACCCAAGCTAATCCGCGAGCACCGTAAATGGAGACATAACTGGTGTAGTTGTCGATCTCCTTGCGGCTGATCGAAGCACCGCCCGGCACCTTCAATGCGGCGACACGACCCTCGGCATCATCCGCGGGCCCGCGGAACACCTTGAAATCGACCTGCTGCATGAGATCATCCACACTCACCAGCTCAAGCGGAATACGCAAGTCGGGTTTGTCGGATCCGTACCGGTCCATCGCTTCGGCGTAGGGCATATGTGGAAACTGCGGTAGATCGATATTCAATACAGACTGAAACAGACCTCGGATCATTCGCTCGGTAATCGACATAATCTCGGCTTCGGACAAAAACGATGTCTCAATATCAATCTGAGTAAATTCAGGTTGACGATCGGCGCGCAAATCCTCATCGCGAAAACACTTGGCAATCTGATAGTAACGATCAAACCCAGAGACCATTAATAGCTGCTTAAAGAGCTGTGGGGACTGGGGTAGTGCGAAAAACTGCCCCGGATGCGTTCTCGAAGGCACCAGATAGTCACGCGCACCTTCGGGCGTAGCGCGGGTTAAAATGGGTGTTTCAATGTCGAGAAAACCCTCTTCATCCAGAAAACTACGAACGGCTGATGAGATTTTTGAGCGCAAAATCAAACGGTTTTGCATCTCGGGGCGACGCAAATCCATGTACCGGTGATGCAGGCGCACATCTTCACCCACCGATGTGTGCTCATCCAATTGGAAGGGAGGTGTGGCAGCGACGTTCAAGATTTCCAACTCCTTGCCCAGTACCTCTATCTCTCCCGTTAACATGGCTGAATTCACAGTCGCTTCAGTGCGAGCACGTACTCTGCCGGTAACCTGCAAGACGTATTCGCTGCGAACACTATCCGCGCGATCGAAATGCTCCTGGGTATCAGGATCAAAAACAACTTGAACAATGCCCTCACGATCACGCAAATCCAGGAAAATAACGCCCCCGTGATCTCGACGACGATCCACCCAGCCGCAAAGCGTTACTGTCTCATCGATGTTGGCTGTTCCGAGAGCGCCACAATAGTGGTTGCGCATAGTTCAAATTCCGTCGTTGTTACTACATGAGAGGGCCTGTTGGCCCGAGATTAAGCAGTACTTTTGCTGCTGCTATCGGTACTGGTTGAACTGGACTTGTCGGCGGTTTTTGCTCCATCGCTGGTCTTAGCACTGTCCGATGAACCCGATGCCAGGTTTTTCTGACCGGATGTTTTAAAATCAGTTTCATACCAACCACCGCCCTTCAATCGAAATGCAGCCGCAGAGACCTTCTTGCGCAAGGCCGGTTTGGAACATGCAGGACAATCTACCAAGCGGGCATCGCTGACCTTTTGCAGCACTTCAAGGCTCTCGCTGCATTCATCACATTGATATTCGTAAATAGGCATAAATCCGGCTCGCTAAAGTCGTAGACAGTATATAAAGAAAGGCGCGGATTTTACCCTAAAGCAGCCTTGGAGGCCAAGTTCGAGGGAGGGGAATTTTGAGGCAGAGAACTCCTGCGCAAATTTAAGCACATAGAGCGGGAAAGCTGACGACTCCGCAACGACTATTGCGGTGCCGAGTCGTCGATCAAATCGCTAGGAAGCAGCGAATTCCTTCATTTTCTTCAGAGGACGAACCTTGACAGCGATGCTGGCAGGTTTTGCCTTGAAGGTTGTCGCTTCGCCAGTAAAGGGGTTGATTCCTTTTCGAGCTTTACGAGCAGGCTTCTTCACTGTAGTCACCTTCATCAGGCCAGGAAGAGTGAACTCACCAACTGAACGCTTCTTAATACTACGCTCAATCAAGCTTTCCAACTCACCCATTACCGAACCAACCTCTTTCTTGCTCAGGCCAGTGCTTTCGGAAATTTCAGCCACGATCTGACTCTTGGTAAGTTTGCTCTGAATTGCAGAAGCCTTTTTAGCAGGTGCTGCCTTTTTGGCGGCTGCTTTCTTGGCTGGTGCTTTCTTCGCTACTGCCTTTTTGGCTGGAGCTTTTTTAGCTGCTGCCTTCTTCGCAGGTGCCTTCTTGGCTGGAGCTTTCTTAGCTGCCGCCTTCTTGGCTGGAGCTTTTTTCTTCGCTGCTGCTTTTTTGGTTGCCATGTTATTTTAAACCTTCCTTCAAAAAATGTGTGAGAGCAAAAGTTCAACCCGAAGTGTCCGCTTCCCCTAAAAACCGAAAACAGCATAGCTGCAGGCATCGGACGAATTTATAAATCATGAAACGCTACAATACAAGCGTTTTCGAAAACATTTGATCAAAAACCCCTATTTTTTAAAGTTCTGCGCGCTTTTCGACAAATTGGAGCTAGAAACAACCTTAACAAATGACCTTTGGTCAAACTCAAACCGCAAAGCAAAAACATCGTAAAAGACAGCAAAAAAATCGGTTCTTGAGAAAACAGGTGTGAGGAAAGGTCAAACTAGCAGCGCTGTACCGCGAAAGCGTTCGCACGTAAACTAGTCGCCCTTAATTTGCAGCATTTTGGAACCGAGTATGCGCACCAGCAATTTCCTCATCGCCACACATAAAGAAGTACCCTCCGACGCAGAAGTGATAAGCCATCAACTTATGCTTCGCGCCGGATTAATCCGAAAACTCGCGGCCGGGTTTTACACCTGGCTGCCTCTTGGTCTTCGCGTACTACGAAAAGTCGAACACATCGTTCGAGACGAAATGGATGCCACCGGCGCTCAGGAAGTGAGTATGCCGGCTGTCCAACCTGCCGAGTTGTGGCAAGAATCCGGGCGGTGGGAGCAATATGGTCCCGAGTTACTGCGCATAAAGGACAGGCACGAGCGTGATTTTTGCCTGGGACCCACCCATGAGGAAGTCATTACAGATCTCGCACGAGCAGAATTGAAGAGCTACAAACAGCTTCCTGTCTCTTTTTACCAAATACAGTCCAAGGTCCGAGATGAAATCAGGCCAAGGTTTGGAGTGATGCGCTCCAGAGAGTTTCTAATGAAAGATGGCTACTCCTTCCACGCAAGCCAGGAATCTCTGGAGGAGACCTATCAGACAATGCATCGGGCCTACACCAACATTTTTACCCGTCTGGGCCTGATGTTTCGCCCCGTAGTCGCCGATACAGGCAGCATCGGCGGCAGCGCATCTCATGAGTTTCATGTGTTAGCCAGCTCTGGTGAAGACGATATCGCATTCAGTGACGGCAGCGACTATGCAGCCAATGTGGAAATGGCCGAGGCGATTGCAACGCCAGCATTGCAACAGGAACCCGCCCTACCAATAGCGGAAATCGCCACGCCCAATGTAAAAACCATCGAACAGCTAGCCGAATTTCTGTCACTGGAAACTGCAATGACCGTAAAGACTCTGCTGGTACAAGGCGAAGAGCCAGATACATTGGTGGCTTTGGTTTTGCGCGGGGATCATCAGCTCAATGAGCTTAAAGCCGAAAAGATCCCCGGCATCCTGGCCCCCTTACAAATGGCAAGTGAGGAAGCTGTTGAGAAAGCCTGCGGCGCAGGCTTCGGATCCCTGGGCCCAGTGGGTTTAGACCTTCCTGTCTTTGTGGATCGATCCGCAGCGCAATTGTCTAATTTTGTTTGCGGTGCCAATCGGCAAGACATGCACCTAAACAATGTGTCCTGGGAGCGCGATTGTCCCGGGGTTGAGATAAGCGACTTACGCAACGTGGTCAATGGAGATCCCAGTCCCGATGGAAAAGGCACACTGCAGATAAAGCGCGGCATAGAGGTGGGTCATATTTTCCAACTCGGCACCAAATACAGCGACGCAATGCAGGCCAGCGTTCTCAACGAAAATGGCAAGAATATACCCATGTCCATGGGTTGCTACGGCATCGGTGTTAGCCGGATAGTGGCGGCAGCCATTGAGCAAAACCACGATGAAGCGGGAATAATATGGCCGGCGGCCATGGCCCCCTTCCAACTGGCAATTGTTCCACTGAATATGCAAAAATCTGAGTTGGTCGCAAACTGCGCCGAGGAGATCTATAAGACTTTGTCAGCCACAGGTATAGATGTACTAATGGATGACCGCAATGAACGCCCCGGTGTTAAATTTGCAGACATGGAGTTGATTGGGATACCCCATCGCATTGTGATAGGTGATCGAGCACTGGCAGAAGGTAATGTCGAATATAAAGGTCGTACCGACAATGATTCACATTTGGTTCCACAAGGGAATATTCTCGAATTCATACAGGCTCAATTACGCAGCTAAGGCCCCGGGATACGAAGGTGTAGCTATTATTCGCTTAATTAGAATCGCCAGCTTCGGCGCTCTTTTGGTTCTGGGCGGCTTGGGTTATGCCAACCACTCTAACGCTCAACCAAAAGACGCGCTGGAGAGAGAAGAACTGCGCAGTTTTCTCGAGAAAACCATCAGTAGCGCCGACAGCTTTGCCGATCGCTATGATGCTGAGGTCTGGTTAATAGACATGTCTGCCAGACTGGAACGGTTTGTGAAAGACCCTGAATACCGTCTCACCCTGTTACAAGACATTCACTTCTACGCGACGAGAGCGGGCCTGCCACCGGAATTGGTCATGGCTGTGATCGAGGTTGAAAGCCATTTCGATCGCTTCGCCGTTTCTCGGGTAGGCGCTCAGGGAATGATGCAGGTAATGCCCTTTTGGAAAGATGAAATAGGCAGACCAGAAGATAATTTGACGCTGCAAAAAGCCAACCTGGACTATGGCTGCCGAATTCTGCAATTCTATCTGCAGCGCAAAGACGGGGACCTGCACAGAGCACTGGCTGCTTACAACGGCAGTACGGGCAGTCGTGTCTACAGCGACAAGGTATATCGGGCGTGGAACAAACACTGGCGCACGGAACCGCTGGACTGGAGCCGCTAGCGGTAAGAGCCTGGAGACTGGCCGGTCCATTTCTTGAAAGACCGGTGAAACGCACTAGGATCGCTAAAACCCACCTGTTCGGCCACATCACTGACAGTCAATCGCTCTCTGCTTAGCAAGGAAATAGCCACATCTCGACGCGCATTGTCTTTGATTCGCTGGTAAGAGGTGCCCTCTTTTTCCAGCCGTCTGCGCAGGGTGCGCGCTGACATATTGAGCAAGCCCGTCAGCTCTTCGAAACTGGGAAGTTCTTCGCGGAAGTCACTCCCAAGAATCTCCCTAATTCTGTGGGTAATACTGGAGATACTCGCCAGCGGCTCGATAACGATGTGATAGGGGGCTAACTTCAGGAACTCATTGAGTTGCGATTCATTTCGAATAATCGGCGCGTCTAAATGCCGAGCACTGAACGTAATCGTATTAGCCCCCTGCTCATACAACACCGGGCAGGGGAAAAAATGGCGGATACCGGCCATAAATTTGGGTTGGGGACCACTGCAGCTTGCACTGGTAATGTCGATGTGCTGACCGATCAACCAGCCACACAGGCGCATCCATATCGCTAGGCTGCACAGCACACTGTGTTGAATTTCACTGGCATCATCTCCCGAGCAATAAGCCAGCGTCGCTTCTTTGCGATCATCATCAATAGTAAGCTCATTGACGATTTCCGCCCCATGGCGCACGCGGCAGCAAGCGTTAAATTCGATTGCTCTACGCATGGCAGCCATCAGGTTGGAACTATTCAGCATGCTAAGCATTATCAGACGAGTGGTGCCAACTGGTGTTTGCACATCTGGCATGACTCCACCGGACTCATCACCGAGCTCCCGAAACAATTCAATACACAGACGACTGTATTGTTCACGAGACACAAAGACTGTCGGACTCAGTTGCTGAAGAGGGTCGAAGGGAAATTTGGCCGCCCGCAAGATTCCCTCAACATCCCGATTGTAAGCACTGGCTTGAACTAGAAGAGCGCGCGTAAACTCTATGGGCACGGAATCGTTATAGGGCTCTAAATTGACTGTCGCTGGTCGCAAATTTTATTCTCAGTCGCAATGTATTGGGAGTATAACGCGACTTTGGAGCAATTCGGAGTGGTTGCAACAGTATTAACTGTTACGATCTGAGACGAAAACAGCACCTTGAGGCCTCCGGGATAACCGGTCGCTAAACCTTGGATTTGAATATTGCAGGCTAATCACAATAAATCGCGTATTTACTGGCTGCTGGTCGGAGCATTGATAGGAGCCGTGCTAGCAGCGACGGGGCTGGTGGAAAACCAACTCCGTCCGATACAAGACCAAACCATCGCCACCATTGACGGCGAGGCAATCTCTCTTGCGCATTTCAACTCCGTTGTTCAAGCCCTGCAAAAAGATCGGGGAAAACCGCTGACGGACACCGACAGAGCCCGTCTGGTGGAACGTATGATTGATGAAAAATTGCTGCTGCAGCACGCCGAACACTTAGGGTTAACTCGCAATGACGCCGCAGTTAAAAAGGCCATCGTCGATGCTGTCATCGAGAACATTGTCAGCGAAAACCGAGGAGCAATCACCGAAACAGCAGAGCTGGAGCGTTTTTACCGAAACAATCTCAACTATTTTAGTCACACTCCCGTCGTGAGTGTCCAGCGTATGGTATTTAGGGGAGTGGAGGCACAGCAGCAAGCACAGCTCGCACACGTTGCTTTGGAGAGTGGCAAACTGTTCGCCTCAGTCAAGCTTAAACTCGCCAGCGAGGATGTACTGCAACTGCCGACCAGCCCAATTCCTCAAAACAGGTTGACGAACTATATTGGTCCCAGTCTTGCTCAAGCCGTGGCTGAACTCGAACCGGGGCAATTCACTCCCCCTTTAGCCGCTGGGGGCTCTTTCGTAATACTAGGGCTTACGGAAAGGTTGCCGGGTCAGTCACCCTCCCTGGAAACAATCCGCGACCAGGTCACACGAGAATTTCAGCGTCGCCAGGACGATCAGGCACTGCAGGATTACCTCGCGGAACTGAAGTCCAACGCGGAAATTCGAATTAACCAGCAGCTCTTGCTCCGGCAAGGTGAAACCCTCGGCCGTGATTAGAATCGCGTTGCTTATTGGGCCAATGCTGCTGTTGACCTCCATCGCCAATGCCGACCCTCAGAGCAAATCGTTTTCACATTGGCAATTGTCGGAATCAAAATTCGCTGCGGTCTTTTCCTTTTCACGCAAAGACCTGGCTAAAATCCAAGGCGATCAGGGCGCTTTCCGGGATGCCCGCCAGTGGTTGACTCATATCTCGGAAAAGGTTCATGTGGGTGCGAAGTCGCCTTGCGAACTGACCGATAGTCGAGTGGTTCCATCGAGCGCGGCGTATCTAAGGTCTCGCCTGGAATGGCAGTGCTTAGAGCGCCTCCCGCGCCCGCAAGCTATTACGGTACATTTGGACCTGCTATTTGACCAAATTCCCAGCCACCTCCATTTCGCAAACTTCCAAATGCCCGACAATACGCGCGCAGAAAAATTATTTAGCCACTCTGATCGCACATTGGACTTACACTTAAGTGAGCTGGAACCGAATCAGAACACCCACTCGGGACCCGTATTCACTAGCTATCTCCGATTTGGGTTCGAACATATCCTCATCGGTGTCGATCACATTGCCTTCCTACTCGCTCTGCTGTTACTCGGCGGGAACTGGAGACAAACTTTGCTCGTTGTCACAGGCTTTACCCTCGGCCACAGTATTACCCTGAGCCTAAGTACTCTTGGCTTGGTAAACCCAAACCTTGGTTTTACTGAGGCACTTATCGGTCTTAGCATCGCACTGATAGCCATCGAAAACATCGCCGTTCGCGAAAGTAACAGCCAATTGTGCGCTCACGGCGTTGGGGCAATCTTATTATTGCTGGCCGCTTACAATGTCTTTGGACATACGACAGTGTCCACTGTCGCTATACTGGGTTTGAGCTTCTTCAGTTGGTGCTATCTGCAACTGAGCTACTCTTTACTGCAAGCCCGACGCATCCGTCCGGTGGTTACCGCTCTTTTCGGCCTGATTCATGGCTTTGGTTTTGCCAGCGTGCTGACGGAAGTAGGCCTACCAGCAAGCTCGAGACCGATAGCGCTGCTGGGCTTTAATGTGGGAGTAGAATTGGGTCAGATACTGATAGTGGGCGCACTGTTATTCGCCGGAGCGCTGATGCGTCCGCAGTTCCTTGCCCGGAATGAGCTTCCGAGCGATGTTTTGTCGACCTTATTGTGCTCTTTAGGTGTTTACTGGTTCATCCAACGACTGTATTTTTAAAAAGGGGTTTGACAACCGTATCGCGGCTGCTCAATATGATCGAACTAGGGAAAAACACTAATATTGCGTTTATATGTCTGATAAAGACCGCCTGAGTAAGTGGAATCGGGAAATCTCCAGAGCGATCGCTGCTCTGGGAACCGATGATTTCTTCCCCTCTCTTATAGCTGCGATTAATGGGCAGGTTCTGATTAGCTACCCCCAGGTCTGGCTTTATCACAAAGATTTGCCTCCTAAAGTGCTCTATCACGAAATCCCTAAAGATGCCGTTAACCTGCAAGTCGACCGCTATCTCGAAGGGCCTTATCGAGAGGATCCGTTTTACCAAACTTCGATGGATAGACCGCGTTCCAGAATCTATCGCCTGTCGCGGGTCACTGCAGGAAAATTGCAGTTATCTGATTATTACCGAGATTACTATGCGGACACCGGCACCGTGGATGAAGCCGTCTATGTATCCAAATTGCGCTCGGGCAACGTCATGAATATCAGCATGATGAGACTTCCCCGCCAGGGAGAGTTCACAGAAGAGGAATACGAACGACTCTATTTGCTCGCTGACCCGGTCGCCGAGTTACTCAAATCCCACAGCGAGCACAATGACTTCGCCGTGACTCACCTGATTCAGCCGGGAATCGATCATCAAATAGATCTCGCATTCAATACTTTTGGCACCTCATTTATCTCTCCTCGCGAGAAGGATGTTCTGGAACTCATGCTCAGGGGTTACGGGACCGATATTTCAGCCGAAAGACTGGGCATTGCACTGGAAACGGTGCGCCGCCACCGAAAAAGTATCTACCGCAAGCTGGACGTCAGCTCGCAGACAGATTTGTTCTCATTATTCATCAATTCCATGTCCTGTTTGGGTGAAGCCGGAGGTGCAGACCCCCTCAGTATCTACATGGGGCCTGCCCTCACTCACTGATCTAACCAAACTGGGGCATTGAGGCTGTGAACCAAAGTCGCGATATTGTGGCCTTAACTATATACGCGGTGAAAATATGTCGGTAGAGGCCGATTGGTTTCTCCGGGCTCATCCCGAGATAACCACCATTGAGGCCTTGCTTCCCGACTGTAATGGCGTGATGCGAGGCAAGTGGCTGCCTCGGCATAAGCTCGCGAAAATCTTCGAAGGTGAACTCAAACTACCCAAAACTGCGCTAAGTCTCGATATATGGGGCCGCGACGTGGAGGAGTTGGTGTTCGCTTCCGGGGATGCCGACGGCATCTGTCGGCCTGTCGAGGGATCTCTTTTACCCACCCCCTGGGCGGCGGGCGGTCAACATGGCCAGGTGATGCTGTCGATGTTTGATGCCAACGGAGACCCCTATCTGGGAGATCCCCGTCACGTATTAAAGCAGGTGCTATCGCGGTTTCAGGAAGCGGGATGGCGTCCAGTCGTTGCCGCCGAGCTAGAGTTCAGTCTCGTTACCTTGGAAGATAGTATTCCGAATCATACCTGCCCGGCACCCGCGGGTCGCACACCGGTGGGCGGCAACACCTATGGCCTTGATGTCCTGAACAGTCATTCCGAAATGCTGGAGGACCTTCGAATCGCCTGCGAAGTTCAGGATCTTCCCTTCGATGGTGTCGTCAAGGAATCCGCCCCGTCACAGTACGAAATCAATATGCAGCACGTCGACAATCCCGTATTGGCAGCCAAGCAGATCATGCAGATGAAAAGGTTGATCAAAGGAGTCGCTGCCAAACACCATTTGTTGGCCACTTTTATGGCCAAGCCCTTTGAGGACGAAGCGGGCAACGGCATGCACGTTCACTGCAGTGTTCTGGACGAGCGCGGTGTCAACATCTTCGATGATGGCAGCGATATGGGTACCGAGCTGCTGCGCAGTGCTATAGCAGGTTGCCTTCAATACATGCCAGACTCAGTGGCCATTTTCGCACCCAGCTTCAACGCTTATCGGCGTTTTCAACCAGGCTGCCACGCACCCACCTTTCCCAGCTGGGGCTATGAGAACCGAACGGTTGCGGTGCGAGTCCCTGCGGGAAGTAATTCAGCCCGCCGCCTTGAACATCGTGTCGCCGGTGCTGACGCCAACCCCTACCTACTGTTCGCAGTTCTCCTATCGGCCATGCTTGAGGGCATGCAACAAAAATTAAGCCCCCCTCTTCCGGTCAGCGGAGACGGCTATTCTCAAGAAAAGGAAACACTTCCGGTGTATATCCAGGATGCCCTGAAAATATTTCACGAGTCAGAGTTCATTAAAGACAACCTGGGCGATGAGCTGCAAAGGATTTTCACCTTGACGAAAGAGCAGGAGATTTCCGAGTTTCGAAGGCGTATTACCGATCTCGAATACCAGTCCTACCTGGAAAAGCTATAAAACCAACTATCTAAAACCTTATTGCAGACAGATTGACCCCAAACTGAAAATCAGGCATATAGGAAGCTCACACTGACTTTCGGGGGACACTTGCTCAAGCCAGTAAAACAACCGTCAGCACCTGTCGCATCGCTAGGCCGAATTAGCATTGGGATAGCGACCGCTTTTCTGTGCATTTTGGCAGTGTTGGCGAACTACCCCCGAGCAAATGCCGGCCATTTGGATACTCATGATTGCAGCTCTGTCGCGGAGCTACCTTCGACCGTCAGTGAAGCTTCAAGCAAAGCGCTCGAAGCGCCGATCAAATTATTGAGTTGGAATATTCAGAAGTCTCACACAGAGGGCTGGGAACAAGACCTGCAAAAAATAGGCGTTGATCGAGACCTTGTGTTGATACAGGAGGCATCGATCCAGGCCGATACTCAGGGTGTTTTACCAAAGCCGATGCACGTGGCATTTGCAGCTGGCTATACCACAGACTCCGAAGAGACAGGGGTACTCACACTCAGCGCAGTCCCACCTAGTGTGGAGTGCAGCATGACGTCCTGGGAACCCTGGCTGGGAACGCCCAAGGCCACCAGCGTCACCAAGTTCGCAATCAACGATTCCGTGGACACGCTTATGGTGATTAATCTCCACGCTATCAACTTCACAGTGGGCCTGGAGGAATTCACCGCACAAATTGACGCTATTTCACCGCTGCTAACGTCACATGAGGGGCCAGCGCTACTGGCGGGGGATTTCAACACCTGGAACGATGCCAGACAGGCGCATATAGAAGACTTTGTTACCGAACACGAACTACAACCGGTCTCTTTTACTCCTGACGACCGCAGCACCTTCTGGGATATGCCCTTAGACCACATTTATCTCCGCGGGCTGAGAGCACTGGAGGCGCAAACGATTGCGGTGGATACCTCGGATCACAATCCACTGCTGGTGACCTTGGAGCTCGAGCTCTAACCACCCCGAGTTCGCAATGTAATAGCTGCTAGGCCCCGTCCTTGCCGCCAGCATTGGGATTGACCTGGACTACGCTCTGAGCCATTTGTGCGTCCGCAGAGCTAAAACTCGAAACAGCACTGACTGTCTGGCCCTGACCTGCCCCGGTCTGCAAATGTTGCCGTTCCAACTGGCGTACCAGCCCAAAGACAGCCACAACACCCAACAATCCAAACAGGATCGAGCCCATTGCCTCGCCAGCCATCACCCCGCGGGCACCGTACCAATTGCCACCAAAATAGACCGCGGGAATTATCCCCAGAAAGACCCTGGCAAAATTGAACGCCGTTGCCAATCGAGGGCGATGCAGGTTGTTGAAGCTCGCATTGGCGATGAATAAACTGCCGGTGAATAAGAAAGCACCGACCAGCCAGTGGGTATAGAACAAGATCAGATCCGCAGCCTCCGGGCCCGCGGAAAAGACCTCGACAATCAAGTTGCCGCACTGCCAAAGAATCAACCACACCAACAGAACGTACCCGACATTAAACAACATGGCGTTAATCAGGGTAGATCGCACCCTGTCGTATAGCCCCGCTCCAGCATTTTGTCCCACTATGGGGCCCACCGCAGATGACAGCGCAAAAACCGCCGCAAAACCCACCGGCGTTATGCGGCCCATGATCGCTGCACCCGCGACCGCGCCATCACCAAAGGGCGCCATACTTTTTAGAACGAAACTGCTGCCAATCGGTGTCGCTAAGTTGGTAAGCATAGCGGGAGCTGCGATATGGAGAATCGGCCCAAGGTCCTTCCGGAGATTGGCAAATCTGAAACGATCTGGCAGATCGTGGACAAAAACCAGCGCGTGCCAAGCCACCACCAACACCACCACTCTGGCTACTACAGAAGCATACGCCGCTCCTTCGAGCCCAAGCTTGAAGGTAAAAATAAACAGCGGATCAAGTAAACCATTGACCAGAGAGCCCAGCAATGTGGCCCACATCGCGCGGCGGGCATCCCCCAGGGCTCGCACGGCGGCAGCCGCACTCATACCTATAACCAGCAAGGGCATGCTCGGCAGCAAAATCCGAGTGTAGCTGATGGAATATTCCAGGGTTTTACCGGAGGCTCCCAGGAACACCAGCGCTTCCTCCAACCAGAACCAGGCCCCCAGACACAGTATAAACGCCACGCTGCCATTGAAAGCCAGGGAACTCGTACAATACCGCGCAGCTAGATCGCGCCGGTACGAACCCTCGGATCTGGCAACCAGGGCCCCCATGGCGATCTGTAGGCCAATGCTTACCGAAATGACAAAGTAAAGAAGGGTTCCCGCAAACCCTACCGCCGCTGCAAGTTCCTGCTCCCCCAGCAGGGTCAGAAAATACATGTCGATCATGTCGACACTGAACATGGCGACTAGCCCAGCAGCACTGGTACTGGTCATGACCAGCACGTGCCGCATTGTAGAACCTCGCGTGAAAACTGCTTTACTCATTCAACGGCAGCATCCACAGACTGGCAAAAGAGCGGTATCGAGACCCCAACAATTGTACAAAACACCCGCACTCCCGCGCCCACTAGACCTGACATAAACTCCATCATACTGCAGATCGCTCACTAAAAACGTGAACACCAGGAGAGAAGGAGTAATTCAGGGTATTATTAACAGACCTTTTAGACCCCATTCATGGAAAGACATCTCCTGTAGAAAAAGTTAGTATTTAGGAAATTTTCCCTGGGATAGAGAGACTCAATGACGACTGTTTCGAATAAGCCACCACTGTTATGGGTAAACGTAGCGGTGCTGATAGGACTACCATTACTTGCGTTGGTGTCGATACCCGCCTGGGGCTACTACAAGGGCTACGACTCCTTTCAGTGGTTGTGGGGTCTGGCATTTCTCTACCTCAATGGGATGTCGATAACCGGCGGGTATCACCGGTTCTGGGCTCACAAATCTTATGAAGCTCATTCAGTACTGAAGGTTTTTTATGCGCTATGGGGCGCCGGTGCACTGCAGAACAGCATTTTGGTATGGGCTTCGGATCACCGCAGACACCACCGGCATGTGGATGATAATGAGCTCGACCCCTACTCGAGCGGGCGCGGGCTATGGTACAGCCACGTTGGCTGGATGCTCCGAGAATACCGACCACACACAGATGATTTCAGCAACGCCAAGGATCTGCAACGCGACCCCATCGTCATGTGGCAGCACCGGCACTATATTGCCCTAACTCTGGTGATGAACCTGGTTCTTCCTATTTGCTTAGGCGTTTGGCATGGGGACATCATCGGCACCATACTTATCGTCGGATTATTACGATTAGTCATCAATCACCATGTCACCTTCTTTATCAATTCACTGGCGCATTTCTGGGGTACTCGCCCCTATTCAGAATCCAACAGCGCCCGGGACAATGGTTTTCTGGCCCTGTTGACCTATGGTGAGGGCTATCACAATTATCACCATATTTTTCAGACTGACTATCGCAATGGCATTCGCTGGTGGCAGTGGGACCCCACTAAGTGGATGATCAACTTGTGCTCGAAAGTGGGATTGGCTAAAAACCTCACCCGTATATCCGATTTCAAAATTCAGCGCGAAATTCTGGATACGCAATTTCGTCGAGCCTCCAAAAAACTAAAGGAAACGGCAAACAGCGAGCCTTTGAAAGTCTCCCTAGAGCGAGAGTACGCGCTGTTCACGCAATCGGTGAACCAGTGGAAAGCCCTGCAGTCTGAACGCTATGAACGCAAGGTTACGCAGCTCGAAGATGCCCTGGAAGAACGCAAGTTACGACTTCAGGAAAAGTGGGAAAAAGCCGCCGTACACACACGTTTCAAAGAGCTGGAATACTCTTTGAAAATGCAACGCAAGCGTCTCGGTTTGCTGATGCAACAAATGCAGCATATGCAGCTGCAGGCTCAAGCGGCCTGAATCGGCAAACCAATAGGAGGAATCAAGCATGAGCAAGACAGTTTACGATTTTGATTGTGAAACGACTGCCGGTAAGCAAAAGTCTCTCAGCGACTATAAGGGCAAGGTATTATTAGTGGTTAACACTGCCTCTAAATGCGGATTTACTCCACAGTTCGAGGGCCTGGAAACGCTTTATGAAAAGTACAAAAACAAGGGGCTAGAGATACTGGGCTTTCCCTGTAACCAGTTCGGCAAACAAGATCCAGGCTCCAACGGCGAAATTACTGAATTTTGCCAACTCAACTACGGTGTTAGCTTTCCAATGATGGGAAAAATTGAGGTCAATGGAAGCGGAACCACACCACTGTTCAAGCATCTCAAAAAGGAAGCACCGGGGGCTTTGGGGACACAGGCGATAAAGTGGAACTTCACCAAGTTCTTAATTGATACCGAGGGCAATGTTCTAAAACGATACGCCTCAGCTACCAAGCCCAAAGATATTGAGAAGGATATTAAGAAGTTGCTGGCTTAGCGCACATTAAGAAGGAGTACTGGTCAAAACTCCTTCAGACAATTAGTGCTCCCGAGTTGCTCGAAATTCCATATCGGGCCAACGCTCTTCCATTAAGGTCAGATTCACTCGTGTTGGGGCCAGATAAGTCAAATGGCCACCGCCATCTATGGACAAATGCTCTGCGGCCTTTTTGCGAAATTCTTCAAGCTTGCGCGGATCATCGCAGTAAATCCAGCGAGCTGTGTAAACGCTCACTGGTTCGTAAATGGCTTCAACTTTGTACTCATCCTTCAGCCGATACGAGACTACATCGAACTGCAATTGGCCAACCGCACCCACCACTAAATCAGTGTTACTAATAGGAGCGAACACCTGGGTGGAACCCTCCTCGGAAAGTTGCTGTAAACCCTTTTGCAACTGCTTGGACTTCATCGGGTCTGTGAGGCGAATGCGGCGAAACAATTCTGGTGCAAAATGCGGTATGCCAGTGAACTGAAGATCTTCACCCTCAGTGAAGGTATCGCCGATTTGAATCGTACCGTGGTTGTGCAAACCAATAATATCCCCCGAGACAGCCTCTTCAACCATCACCCGCTCACCGGCTTTAAACGTGAGGGCATCGGCGATTTTGACATCCTTGCCGACCCGCACGTGATTCATTTTCATGCCCTTGGTATATCTGCCGGAACACACTCGTAGAAAGGCGATGCGATCTCGATGCCTGGGATCCATGTTGGCCTGAATTTTAAACACGAAGCCGCTAAATTTGTCTTCCTGAGAAGTTACGAGGCGCTGGCTCGCTTCACGATCCAAAGGAGCGGGCGACCAAACCACGAAATCATCCAGCAGTTCTCGAACACCAAAGTTAGACAGTGCTGTGCCGAAAAAAACCGGGGATAACTTACCGGCAAGAAATAATTCCAAATCGAATTCATGGCTGGCTCCGCGCACTAACTCGATCTCTTCGACAAAGTCATCGTACTCGTCTCCGAGCAGTGCTTTTGCTTCACCGCTGGCCAAACCGTTAATGCGAATATCATCAGGTAAGACACTTCCCTGTCCCGGGGTGAACTGATGAATGACATCCGTGTAGAGGTTGTAGACGCCCTTAAACTCTTTGCCCATACCTATAGGCCAGTTTATCGGAGCACCCTGTATATCCAAAACCGACTCGATCTCGTCTAACAAATCTATCGGGTCGCGAATATCTCTATCCATCTTGTTGACAAAGGAAAGTATCGGCGTGTCACGCAGCCGGCATACGTTCATCAATTTGATGGTACGTTGTTCGACGCCCTTCGCGCCATCGATGACCATCAACGCGCTATCTACAGCGGTTAAGGTGCGATAGGTATCCTCAGAAAAGTCCTCGTGGCCCGGCGTATCGAGCAGGTTCACAACACATTCACGGTAGGGAAACTGCATAACGGAAGAGGTGACTGAAATACCTCTTTCCTGCTCCATACTCATCCAGTCAGAGGTCGCGTGCGGGCCTTTTTTACCCTTAACAGTACCGGCCACCTGTATAGCATTTCCCAATAGCAACAGTTTCTCCGTGATCGTGGTTTTACCCGCATCCGGGTGCGAGATGATAGCAAAGGTTCTACGTTGTTGAATTTGTTGGACTAAATTACGATCTGACACAGTGAAACCTCTAATGTATAGCCTAACTCATACCCTGTGGTAAAAGTGTCTTTTCCGTTGAATTGGAAAAGCGCGGCATTTTACCTCAATCTAAATCCTTAAGCCCTGACTAATGTAAATAATCCGATATTTCAAAGGAAAGCGAGTGGGAATGAACAACTCAACAAAAAAGAATGGCGGCAATAGCCGCCATTCCTACAAGATCAGCAAGCTACAAAGCTTGCGCAATAGTGGAAGCGTTCTACTCAATCAGTTTTCAATCAGGCTTTCTTCCTTGTAGACCTCGGTATACACCTCTCCATATTCACCGATCTCAAATCCGGCACCGACTCCGCCGGTGATACTGATGCCGACAAAATGAGGCTGATTGCTGCCATCTGAACGTTTAGGTGTGTAGTAGTCCGACCATATTCCAGCGCCTCCGCCAGCCACTCCAGCTGAAACCGCCCCAACATAGCCCTGTGCAGCACCGGATTTAAACGCGCCTTTCCATATCCCAATGGTTACACCTCCATCCCCACCGGCCGAAAGCCCTTTGCTATTCGTATAACTTCGGTATCTCTTTATCTTCATCTCACTGAAGTCCAGGGCAATACCCCACTCCCAACTGGCGCCTATACCCAGCGAAACATCCACGACATGCCCCAAAGAAATAGAGAACTGCCGTCCCGCATTACCAACAGTACTAGCCGAACCACCAGGCTTACTTAACAGGCTCTTGAGGTCATCATACTCATCAAATCCGACGACAATGTCATAGGCATCTTGCAGCCTGCTGTCCTTGACCGCTTTCTTGAATCGCTTCATCTTTTTCTTGGTCGACTTGTTTTTCTTGGACATCGCTTTACCCAGGTCACGCAGCGCCACAATAACGGCCTTGTTCTCTTCTGAATCAATAATATCCTTGCCGTACTGTTTTAAATTAAATGGGATACCGCAGTACTTCCTGTGCTTTAACCCCGCTACGTTCCCAAGCCTATCAAGCACACTTACAGGGTTGGATTTATGCAGTGTTAAGCCTTTGTTACAACGGTAGGGTTTCTCTACCTTGCAGTAACCACTGTCCAAACCCGCAACATGCTTACGCTTTGTTTTCTTGGGGCAGGAGTGGCAGCTACCCTTATACTTGAACTGACCTTTTCCGCACTTGCTAACAAGAGTCCCGATTTTTTTTGCTTTCGAATATTTGTTTTTACCAGGCTGTCTAAGCGTACAGGCTTTTTTGTGGTCCATTTTACGCGTAGGACTATAGCGGCTATAACCTCTTGGGCAGGAATAGCAGGCTTTGACACCCTTTACTTTCGAATAATGTAGATTCTTACCTTTGCACGAGTAGAGTCTATGTTTCTTAGCCTTAACCTCCAGACACTGGTACTTTCCAATATGACCCCGGTATTTGCAGAGCCCTGGGAATTCCGCTACGCCGAGAGCCGGGTAATCTGACGCACTATGATGATCAGCCAAGACTGGCAAACTCAGCGCGGTAACCACGAATAAGAATATCGAGGCAAAAAACACCCTCAAACGTTTATCACTCTCATATACAGTTTTCATAATTTTTTCCTTCTTGTAGTTATTTGAATGCTCACTTTGAAGTATCTAGTTCAGAACTTTGCAATAGCCACTGTCGAGACCAGCAACATGCATGCGTTTAGTACCTTCGGGACAAGCCTTGCAATACCCCTTATGCTTAAATTGCCTTTTTGGACAGCCATTGGCTTGCCACTTGTACCTGGCTTTCACCTTCTTAGTCCCAATACCACGTTGAGTACACGCCTTGGGGTGTGTCATTTTTCGTGTCGGGCTAAAACGCCGGTAGTTAGTAGGGCACGAATAGCAGCTGCCACCAGAGAGGTAAATTTGTTTACCCGCACAGCCTTTTTTGGCTTTGCCGAGCTTAAATGCAGCGACTTTACTGGGCGCTTCTTCTTCGTAGTCCTCATCGCCATAGTCCTCCTCGTCATAGTCCTCCTCGTCATAGTCTTCATCTGAATATTCTTCGCCGTCTTCGTATTCTGCTTCGTCCTCGTAAACTTCTTCTTCATCTTCGTAACTGGATTCGTCTTCTGAATAATCATCTTCATACTCTGGGTACTCTTCGTCATCCGCGTATTCTTCTTCGTAATAGTCTTCTTCAGGTGAAGGTTTTGGCTTTGGGTTCCTGCCGGATTTTTCGCGATCGAACCGAGCCTGATCATCAATGCGCGTTGGAACAAGCGCGAAGCTCACAGGCCCAAACATACCGGCAACTTTCACATTCAAGTTGCCATTGGTGGCAAGCGTCGCTGTAAAATGTCCCATTAGCGGCAGATCTTGCCCTGTGTACTGACCTGTATCGGCTCTGCGCCACTCTTTCGAAACCACCATCAAGGGTTCAATTTTCAAGACAAAAAGATGCACCCAGGGATCAATTGCATAAGCTCTACCGCCTTCAATACGAATACGTTTTCGATTTGAACTAATCATCCACTCGCCATCTATAGGGAGTTTCTCGGTAACAGGAACATCCGAGGACCAGGGCAGGAATGCCGGAATCTGGGGGATTTGACCGCCCAAGGGATTTGCCTGTGCGAGCGATACGCAGCAACTGAAAAGAATCGCACCAAGCGCGAAGGAATTTCGCATGAGTGGAAGTACTGTCTGATTATTCATTATTTTTCCTCGTTATACCCAATGCCTGTTCCAAACCAAATATTGATTTCAGGCTCCACAATTAATCTGTATAAGTTATTGTGACGACACTCCCGCAGTATTTGCATGGGGTATGTACCCCATCTCAATTACCGGGCTAGTTGATATTGCTAGGCAGATTGAAATCGGTAGATATAATGGATCTATGAACACAACGGCACCGAAATCGCCAAATCGCTTCAACCCATCCGCTGACAATCTCCGAAGTTTGCTCACAATGCGCAGTGTCGCGCTGTTGGGACAAACAGGAGTAATGGTGTATGTATGGGGCAGCAGCAGCGGCGAAATGGAAATTACCGGCTTGAGCATTAGCATCGGGGTACTGGCGCTGATAACAGCTGCAAGCTTTTGGCGCTGTAAAAGCTACTGGCCCATCACGGACCAGGAGTTTTTCGCTCAGCTATTAATCGACGTCATGGGCTGGACGAGCCTGATGTATTTCAGTGGCGGTGCCAACAATCCCTTTGTTTCGTATTACATCGTGCCATTAGTCGTATCTGCAGCTGTGTTGCCCTGGCGCTATACCTGGCTTATAACGGGTTCTTCCTTGGTGACCTACAGCCTTCTGCTTTACTACTACCTGCCATTCCCACTGTTTACCCCACATGCGAACATGAATATGGGCTCCGGAATCAACGTGCACATACTCGGAATGTGGTTCAATTTTTTGTTTAGCGCCGGACTCATCACCTATTTTGTGGTCCGCATGGCCGGCACACTAAGAGCTCAGGAACGCGAAGCTGTGGCGCGCAAGGAAGATAGCCTGCGCAACGACCAGATTATGGCTGTAGCAGGACTTGCCGCCGGCACCGCACATGAATTTGGAACCCCTTTGTCCACCATCAGCGTGCTCTTGGAGGAATTACTCGAAGACCAAAGTGTCACAGACGCAGTCAAAAAAGACTGCGCCGTTATGCAAACACAACTGGGACATTGCAAAGCGATACTCCAGGATCTCTCTCGAACAGCGCAACTGAGTTCCACAGACGAAAAACAAACTCTGATCTTGAAGGATTGGGTATCGGGTGCACTCAAACGCTGGGCGGTGCGCAGACCACAAGTGGTTTACACCTTAAGGTGCAACAATCCAGATACACCACCAACCGTCGAAATCGACCTCACCCTTACCCAGGCCCTGGAGAATCTGTTGAATAATGCAACCAATGCCGCGGGCGAAGGGCTCGAAGTCGAACTGTCCTGGGCTCAGGGTTGGGCACATATTTCAGTGATCGACCACGGTCCGGGTGTACCTCCTGAACTGCTGCAGAAGCTAGGAAAACCGGTGGTCCATGCAAGTGATAGCGGACTAGGGTTGGGCTTATTGCTAAGCCACGCCACTGTGGAACGCTACGGCGGCAACATTGAACTTCGCAACGGTCCAGAAGGTGGCACAATCGCGACGCTCAGTATTCCAATTCAGTCGACGGAGCAAGACGCATGAGCACGCCCGGTATCCGGATACTTCTGGTGGACGACGATATGACGTTTACTGAGGTCATGAGCAGGGGGTTCACGCGCAGGGGGTTTGAGGTACGAGCCTGCAATGATGCCACAACCGCAATTGCGATCGCTCAACAGTGGCAGCCCGAGCGCATTCTTTTGGATTTGAACATGCCGGATAAGTCTGGCCTGGTAATACTTCCAGACTTACTGACAGCGGCACCTGAAACCGCGCTTGTGGTGCTTACCGGATATTCCAGCATTGCCACCGCAGTGGAGGCCACAAAGGCAGGAGCGCTTAATTACCTGTGCAAGCCCGCCACCATCGAAGATATTCTGCGTTGCTTTGATGGGGAGGGGGAGTCTGCCAAAGCGATACCCGCTGAACCCCTATCGGTTGATCGACTGGAGTGGGAACACATACAAAAAGTACTTCAGGACAATGACGGCAATATTTCAGCGGCGGCCCGAGCGCTGAACATGCATCGGCGCACCTTGCAACGCAAGCTCCAGAAACGGCCGGTTCGTCACTAAACGGAAACCCTCTGGCCAACCAATTCCAACAAGCGTTGCCCTATACTATCCATATCGACTGATTGCCCCCCGAGGCACTGTGTAACAGAGGTCACTTGCAAATTTTGAAAACCGCAGGGGTTGATCCTTTCGAAGGGTTCGAGATCCATATCGACATTCAGTGAGAGACCGTGATAACTACAACCCCTGCGGACTCGCAGCCCCAGTGCGGCAATTTTGCGACCTTCGACATAAACCCCGGGCGCATCCGGCCTACCGCATGCATCGATAGATAACTCAGCCAATAGATCGACAATACTGCCCTCAATCAAATCAACCAAAGCTCGCACTCCCCAATGATGGCGGCGCAAATTGATCATTAAATACAACACCCATTGACCGGGACCGTGGTAAGTCACTTGCCCACCACGATCTACCTGAATGACGGGAATATCTCCGGGCGCCAGCACATGTTCTGCTTTGCCTGCCAAGCCCTGTGTAAAAACTCGCGGGTGTTGAAGCAGCCACAGCTCATCCGGCGACTGCGGTGTGCGCGAATCCGTAAAATCTTTCATCGCCTGAAGTGTAGGTTCGTAGGGAACCAGGCCCAGTGATTTGTGAATGACCTGTCCCATGGCGTGGGCTATATGACCATCTTCACAATGCCGGTAGCGAGCAGGCCTTTGTGCAGTGCATCAAGCTGGTCAACCCCGGTGGCAGTAATGGTGATAGTGATGGAACTGAAGGTTCCCTTACTGCTGACGTTGGTCGTTGCGGAACTGCGATCAAAGCCAGGCGAGAATTGTTCAAAAACTGAGAAAATAATCGACTCGAAATCTTCACCGCTGCGACCGAGCACTTTAATCGGATACTCACAGGGAAATTCAATTTTCGGGGGTTCGGGTTCCGACATTGAGAAACGTCCAACTACTGGAAAGTGACAGTTCGAGCTAGTTCGTAAATAGGTCGGCGATGAACATAAGCACCCAGTCCCAGAGCCGCGCGAAAAAGCTACCCGGTTCAATGGCCTCTAGAGCAACTAGGGGAGATTCGAAAACGGTCTCACCATCGAGACTCATGACCACTCGCCCTAATTTATCTCCCAATGCAACCGGGGCGCTAATGGTCTCATCCAACTCAATGGAAGTATCCACGTTCTTCTTCTTGCCCCGCGGAAGCGTCAATACGACATCGTCCATCAAGCCTACCGAAACGTAGTCCTGCTGACCTTTCCATATACGGGGTTTCGCCAGTTCCTTCATACCTTCTTGCAACGTTGATGTCTCAAAAAACCGGAACCCGTAATTCAACAAACTTCGGGTTTCGTTTTTCCGCGCATTGGTGCTGGAGGTACCTAGTACAACTGAGATTAGACGCATACCTCGCCGCTTGGCAGATGCGACCAAACAGTATCCCGCTTCCTCAGTGTGGCCGGTTTTGAGTCCATCAACCGATGCATCCTCACTCATCAGCGTGTTGCGATTGTATTGGCGGATACCGTTGTAGGTAAATTCGGGTACTTTGTAGAGCTCATAATCTTCGGGGAAACGGGATATGAGCGCTCTGGAAAGCGTCGCGAGATCTCGCGCCGTAGTAAGGTGATCCTGAGCGGGCAAACCATGAGAGTTAACGAAGTAGCTGTCAGTCATACCCAATGCTTCGGCGTAACCATTCATCATATCGGCGAAGCCAGATTCATTACCGGCGAGATGTTCGGCCACAGCGACCGTAGAATCATTACCTGAAGAGACAATAATACCCAAATGAAGATCGTGTATAGAGACATCCTTGCCCGGCTCTATCCACATCAATGAAGAGCCTTTAAAAACCGGATTTTGAGACCAGGCATTCTCGCTTACCACGACCATATCGTCTGGCGAAACACGCCCGGAGGCGATTTCAGCCGTCAATACATAACTGGTCATCAACTTGGTCAAACTGGCAGGTGGCAAGGGTAAATCCGCGTTCTCTTCGACCAGCACCTCGCCACTGTCTGCGTCGATCAGAATATAGGATTTGGCAGAGACTTGAGGTGGTGAAGGCACGATACTAACGGCCTGCGCACCCAGTGCGCACATCAGCAATACTAGAGCTAGGGAGAGGCGTGTCATAAATTCAGAAACCAATTGTCATAAAACGAATGAGAAAGGGTCCAGATGTTAACCCATGCCTTGTGGCAGCGAAAGAATACAACCGCGAACTTTCATCTTCCAAAATTACATTATTTCCGTGATTCCTCAGGGTACGGGCTGCCCTGGCGCATAACCCAGGGCCGCTAACTGCTGCTGAATACGCGCCATGCCATCACCATCGGCGACAGGTCCCACGCGAACTCGGTACAGCATAGCCTTCCCCACCAGCACCGGACTCACAAACACCGGAGTAGCGAGCACCGCTGCCAAAGTCGTGCGCAATTCTTTAGCCGAGGCTTCCACGCCAAATGCACCAACTTGCAAAAAACGATGGTCGCCCCCCGGTGAACCGCGCCTGTCATCGACACCGGATACATTCACAATTTCGAGGTCTACCTCCGCCGTCCCGAAATCTACATAGCCAAGCTTTACCGCTGCGGCATAGGACAGGTCAATAACCCGGTCGGGATGAAACGGACCGCGATCGTTTACCCGAACAATAATACTTAGGTTATTGGCCAGATTTGTCACCCGCACATAGCTTGGTATTGGCAGAGTCTTGTGAGCGGCGGTGGCGCGGTAGAGATCGTATATTTCTCCATTCGCCGTTTTGTGGCCGTGAAATTTGGCACCGTACCAGGAGGCAGTGCCCCGTTCCCGATAACCACTGGCATCTTTGAGAACATAGTACTTTTTACCGCGAACGCGATAGGGGCTGGTGTTGCCGGCGCTGGTGATCGGGTCTGCAACAGGAACCGCATCAAGAACCTGTTCGGGAGCAATGGAGCGAAGCGGAGCGCTGTCGTGACGAACGGTGTATGGCCCAGAGGGCGCCCAACTACAAGCCAGTACCGAAGTACCTATTAGAGCAAAAAATGCAATTCGTAGTCTGCTGAAAGGTCGTTTCATTACTGTGGAAACTGACTCGCTAATTTCTCACTCAATTGATGAACGCTCATGGCGTACATCGCGCTATGGTTGTAGCGGGTAATCACATAAAAATTGTGTAGACCCAGCCAGTACTCATAACCATCTTCAAGTTCAAATTTCATCGCGGTAGCGAGCTCGCTACCCTTTCGCTCTTGCTCGGTAGTAATACCTGCCAGAGAAAATTCTGCCACATTCTTCTTTGGTTTCAGATCGGCTCTGGTTCGAACAAACCAATCATCGGATACATCAGCCGTCGCTTGAGCTGGTAATACAACAGTTTCACCTGTGCGCCAACCGTGGCGTTTAAAGTAATTGGCAACGCTGCCAATAGCATCTACGGGATTATTCCATATGTCGATTAAGCCATCACCGTCAAAATCTATGGCATAGCTTCGATAACTACTGGGCATGAATTGCCCATAGCCCATCGCGCCTGCGTAGGAACCTTTAAATGCGAGAGGATCAAGACCCTGATCTCGGGTCAGCAATAAAAAATTCTTAAGTTCTTTGGTAAAAAATGTAGACCGTTTGGGGTAATCAAATGCGAGGGTAGAAAGAGCATCGATTACCCGATAGCTGCCGGCGTTTCGACCGTAATAGGTTTCAACGCCAATGATTGAAACAATCACGTGAGCCGGCACGCCGAGTTCTCGCTCCGCACGCATAAGTGTCTCCCGGTGGGTGTTGTAAAACTCCACCCCCTGAACTTCACGTTTTTCGTTGAGAAATATCGCCCGGTATTCATACCAGGCTTTGGTTCTTTCCGCAGGCCTGGCAATAGCCTTCAAAATTGAATCTTTGCGCTGCGCTGCCGCAAATATCGCCAACAGATCTTCGCGTTTAAAATCGTGCTCGGAAACCATTTCCTCTACAAGTAAAGCTGCAGAAGGGTGATCTGCGTAGTTGGGGTCGGAACAGGCCATAGTCGACCATAGTGCCGTCGCAAGAATTACTACTTTGAAAAATACCGCCATGATTACAATCTCGTCGAAAAAACTGCCAGTAAGGGGACGCTCAGTGTTGCTCGGCGTTAACTCACAACCATTCGATTCTCCGTGCTAATGGCCATGAGCATACCGAATCCGGCCATCAGGGTGACCACAGAAGTTCCCCCAGCGCTTACCAGGGGAAGTGGTACCCCCACCACTGGGAGCAAACCTGCGACCATACCCATATTAACAAAGATATAAACGAAAAAGGTCAGCGTTAAGCTACCAGCCATCATTCTACCGAAACTGGTTTGTGCGTGAATACCGATCCAAAACCCGCGAAGCAATATCAGCAGATACAAGGAGACCAATACCAACACCCCGCGCAGACCGAACTCCTCGGCGAGGACCGCAATAATAAAATCCGTATGGCTCTCTGGCAGAAAATCCAGCTGTGACTGGGTGCCGTTGAGCCACCCCTTGCCGTCCCAACCACCGGAACCAATCGCCGTTTTAGACTGGATAATATTCCAACCGGCGCCCAGCTTATCGCTCTCGGGATTGAACATGGTCAGAATTCGCTGTTTCTGATAATCCTTCAACACAAACTGCCATACGGGCCAGGCAGACGCGGTAGCCGCGACCACCGCTCCGACAATGTATCGCCACCCTATTCCCGCCATAAACAATACGAAGATACCACTGGCGGCTATAAGCAATGCGGTTCCCAGATCGGGTTGCCGAAGAATGAGCACAGCGGGTAAACCCAGCAGTAGCAGCGAAGCAATGACGTATTTAAATCGCGGCGGCAGTATCCGGTCGGCCAAATACCAGGCGAGCGTCAATGGGACAACAAGTTTCATGATTTCCGCCGGTTGAAATCGAAATCCCGCGATCTCCAGCCAACGTTGAGCCCCTTTTGCGCCCACGCCAACGTAGAGCACCGCCACCAGGGACATAACACCCGCGGCATAAAGCCAAGGTGCCCAACGCTCATAGCGCTGCAACTGAATCTGCGCCGCGAAAATCATCAAAACATAGGCCACCAAAAAATATCGCCCCTGTCGCACGACGGCGGACATCTGCTGTCCCGACGCACTGTAAAGCACGACCAGACCGAAACCGGTCAACACCAGCAGCAATATCAACAGCGGTAGATCAATATGAAATCGCATGGCCGCACTGGGACGCCGCGCAAGATCGGCCGAGCCTTGGGGAAGCTGGCGTACGTAATCACCCACTAGCTCGACTCTCCCAGTAGCCAGGTATCAATCACCTTGCGTGCAATCGGAGACGCGGCTGAGCTACCTCCACCATTTTCGACAATAATGGCAACAGCGATGGTCGGCGCTTCCATCGGTGCAAAAGCGATAAACAGACCGTGGTGACGGTTGCGTTCAGAAACCTCGTCCTCGTTATAAACGGCGTTTTGAGCAATACCAATGACTTGCGCAGTACCCGTTTTTCCAGCCATGGTGTATTCGATACCTTCCGAAAGCGTTTTGGCGGTACCTCGTTCGCCGTGGACAACTTCTCGCATACCGTCGTAGACAGCATCCCAGTGCTCAGGACTGGCAACAATAGGGGGTAAGCTGACAGGAATCACTGGCTCGCCATTAATCTCTTTTAAAAACTGCGGGGTTCTGCGTTCCCCCTTACTGGCAAGGACGGCAGTGGCCACCGCCAGCTGCAAAGGAGTCGCCAACATATATCCCTGGCCAATACCGGCGCTCAGAGTTTCGCCGGGGTACCAAACCGTCGCCCGAGCCTCACGCTTCCATCGCGTTGAAGGTAAAACCCCAGGGCGTTCACTGGTGGAGTCGATTAAGGTGCGCGAACCCAGCCCATAAGGTTTTAGCTGATCGTGCATGCCATCAATGGTCAAACGTCTGGCGAGGTCGTAAAAATAAACGTCGCAGGATTCCGCAATCGCCATTTTCATATCGACTTCAGGGGCGTGCCCCGTTCCTCTGACTCTGAGAATCCAATCGCGATAACGCCGAGAGTCTCCGGGAAGTCGATACCAACCAGGATCAGGTACGGTGGTTTCAGGAGTCACCAATCCGGTGGCCAGACCGGCCATGGCCATCATAGGTTTAACCGTCGATCCTGGGGGGTATTGACCCTGCACCGCGCGATTGAACAAAGGCACATCGGGAGAATCACGCAGCGCGTTGTAATTGATTGAACTAATGCCGTTTACGAACAGATTGGTATCGAATCCAGGATTCGACACCAGCGCCAACACGCCCCCGGTTTTTGGATCGATTGCCACCACAGCCCCGCGACGCCCGTCCAGCGCATCAGCCGCAGCCTGTTGAATACGCGAATCGAGATGCAGAACCAGATCACTGCCCGGGATTGGACTGTGACTTTCCAGAACCCGCAACACGCGACCATGAGCATTGGTCTCTACATTTTGATAGCCGACAGTTCCATGAAGCGTATCTTCATAGTATTTCTCCACCCCGACCTTGCCGATATGAAACGTGCCGCGATAGTTAACCTCATCGAGATCGTAAGCTTCTGTTTCACTGATTCTGCCCACATATCCCAGGGCGTGTGAAAACAATTCTCCCTCGGGGTAGTAACGCAGAAGTTGCGCGTCGACAACGACTCCAGGCAGCCGATAGCGATTGACCGCCAAACGGGCGCGTTCCTCCTCTGTAAGGCGAAAGCGCAATGGCACCGCCTCATAGGGGCGACGCCTGTTCAACTTTTTACGAAAATTATCCAGGTCGCGCTCTGTTATCGGCACAATCTCGTGCAGTTGTGCGAGCGTTTCCTCGAGATCGGGCACGCGTTCACGCACAATCGACAAAATATGGCTCGGTCTATTGTCCGCCAGCAATACGCCGTTGCGGTCGTAAATCAATCCGCGCTTAGGGGGAAGTGGCTGTAGCTGAACACGATTGCGATCGGATTCAGTGCGGTATGTTTCGTACTCAGTGATTTGCAGTGAAAAATATCGGGTGACGATAATAGCCAGCAGGCTAGCCACTACCAGAATCGCCGCGATCGTGCGGGCACTGTATATGCGCGATTCTCGGTAGGGGTCCTTTAGCTGGATTTGATTGAGCATTTAGCGATTTTCAATCTGTATTTCAATTTTTAGTTGCACAGGGTGTCTACTCGCGATGGTAAGGATGATTAGCGGTAATGGTCCAGGCCCGATACAACTGTTCCGCCAGGATCACCCGAACGAGTGGGTGAGGGAGTGTCAGCTCACTCAGGGACCAACGTTGACTTGCCCGTTCCAGAACAGGAGCCGAGAGGCCATCCGGACCGCCGATTACCAAAGTATAATTTTCACCTGACATTTTCCAATTTGCCAGCTGCCCGGCAAGTTGCTCAGTGGACCAGCTCTTACCTTTGACATCGAGAGCGATCACGATATCCCCAGCGGGAATCGCTTTCAAAATTTTCTCACCCTCAGCGAGTCTCAACATTTCTGCGCTTGTGTCTTTGCCTCTTCTTACCAGAGGAATCTCGCGCCACTGCATTTTCAGTTCCCGGGGCATTCTCCGTTCATACTCTTGTACTCCCTCCTTAACCCAGGCGGGCATTTTCCCGCCAACAGCAACAATGCTTAAGCGCATTAAGCGTCGGTTTCCGGAGTTGTCCAGAGGCGTTCAAGGTCATAAAAATCCCGAGTGGCCGGCTGCATGATATGAACCACAATATCGCCGAAATCTACCAGAATCCACTCCCCGGAATCGCTACCCTCTACACCGATGGGATGCATATCCACTTTCTTCGCTTCGACACCTACATTGCTCGCCAGAGACTTCACGTGCCGGCTCGAGGTACCGCTGGAGACAATCATGAGATCCATTACATCGGTAAGCGATGACACATCAATGGTGACCGTGTTCACCGCTTTGAGGTCATCGAGAGCATCGATGATCACTTTTTTCAGCACCTCAGCTTCCATAACGACAGTGCATCTGCATTGGCTTAAATACTCGTTTCATATAGTCCTCAGTTTTCAAATGTACAAACCATGGTTTGCAATGTAATCAATGACCGCATCAGGCAAGAGAAACCTCGCTGAATGTCCGTCTGCAAAAAGTCGGCGAATCTCGCTGGCGGATATTGGCAGAGGTCTTAGCTCCTCCACCCGTATCAATCCGGCACTGCAAGAGTGCAGTGCCTCCCTGTCGGCGCAGGCGTTGGCGCTAAGCCAATCGGAAACCCTGCCGTGGGAAGGAAGGTGCCAGCCGGGCCGGGCAATCACTACAATATTGGCAAATTCAAGCAGTTCATTCCAACGATGCCAACTGGTGATATTCAAAACCGCATCACAGCCCATGATTAGGCAAATGCTGCGCTCGTCCCCCAACTCTTTGCGAATCTCGATCAAACTATCGACCGTATAGGAGGGCCCCTCTCTGCCCAGCTCACGCCGATCGCATAGCAAACCCGGACTGCCTTGAATTGCTAGCTCTAGCATGGCTGCACGGTGTTCTGCACTGGCGTCTGGCGCATCTCTATGGGATGGATCAGCGCAGGGCATCATACGAAGTTGGTCGAAGCTAAATCGCTGCATCAGCTCAAGTGCCGAACGCAAATGCCCATTGTGAACCGGATCGAAAGTCCCACCAAAAACCCCTACAGGCGCATCGGTGCTATTGGTCTGGATCAAGTGCGAATCTGCCCCTCACCCAGCACAATATACTTTTGTGAGGTTAACCCCTCCAGACCTACGGGGCCTCGAGCGTGCAATTTGTCAGTGGAGATACCAATCTCCGCGCCAAGGCCAAACTCGAAGCCATCGGCCAGTCGCGTGGAAGCATTTACCATCACCGAGCTGGAATCGACCTCTCTGAGAAAACGCATGGCGCGCCCATGATCGGTGGTAACAATACTGTCGGTGTGGTCAGAGCTGTAGTTGGCTATATGTTCTATGGCTTCATCCATGTCGGTCACTACGCGAATAGCCAAAATCGGAGCAAGGTATTCAGCATGCCAATCGTCCTGCGTAGCTGAACTTGCAGTCGGCACGATCAATCGAGTTTTTTCACAACCCCTAAGTTCCACGCCTGCAGCTGCATACTCCCTAGCCACCAGGGGTAAAACCTTCTCAGCCATAGACTCGGCTACCAACAGCGTCTCCATAGTGTTGCAGGTACCGTAGCGCTGGGTTTTGGCATTCACCGCTATCTCAACAGCCATATCGATATCGGCCGCGTCGTCAACATAAACATGACAGACACCATCGAGATGTTTGATAACCGGGACCCTGGCATCTCGACTAATCCTTTCTATCAGACTCTTGCCTCCCCGGGGGACAATGACATCGACAAACTCGGGCATGGCGATCAATTGACCCACCGCCTCACGGTCCGCTGTCTCCACTACTTGCACGGCGGCTTCAGGCAATCCGACTTTGCCAAGCGCAGTGTGAAGACATCGCGCGATGGCGCAATTGGAAGCCAGCGCCTCGGAACCACCGCGCAAAATAGTTGCGTTACCCGACTTAAGACAAAGGCTGGCAGCTTCCACCGTCACATTGGGGCGAGATTCGTAAATGATTCCAATTACGCCAAGGGGTACGCGCATCTGACCCACGCGAATTCCACTGGGTAAGGTATTAAGCTGGCTAATGCTGCCAACAGGATCAGCTAAGGCGGCGACCTGTCGCAAGCCTTCCAACATTGAATCGATTCGTGGTTCTGTTAGCTCCAGCCGATCCATCAGCGGCGCAGATAATCCATTTTCTCTACCGCGCGCTAAATCTTGCGCATTCGCTGCAACCAGTTCCGATCTGGATTCATTGATAGCGTCACATGCGGCAAGCAAAGCTGCATTGCGTTGCGCCGTAGATGAGGCGGCAACGATCCGCGACGCCTGACGCGCCGCTTGACCCAATTCGCTCATGTACGTTTCGACGTTCATTTCCAGGAACCCTAGTTTCAAAAGGGGCGATTATACCTGAACGGGGCGGCGCTTGTGCTAAGCTCGAACGCAAATATTGAAGGTAAAGCAATGACATCACTCCCCGAATTAGAATTTTTTTATGACTGCTCCAGCCCCTGGACCTACCTCGCCTTTACTCGGTTGATACCTCTCATGGAGGAGCTCGAATTACCCATACGCTGGCGCCCTATTCTGGTGGGCGGCGTATTTAATGAAGTGAATCAGCAAATCTATGCGGCCAGAGCAGACATGTTCGCCAACAAGAAACGAATGGCGCACTACTTTAAAGATATGAAAAATTGGTCTGAGTTCGTCGGTATAAGAGTGGAGCACCCTGATGTTTTTCCGGTCAATAGCGTAAAGGCCATGCGAGGTGCTTTCTATGCCGAGGAGCAAGGTGCTATCGTCGCCTATTCTCGTGAGCTGTTTAAAGCCTACTGGGGAAACAACCGGGATATTTCTGATGATGAGGTTTTACGATCTATTGTCGAAATTGTCGGTCTAGACCCGCAAACCTACTTTGAGGCCACAGTGGACCAAGCCAATAAAGACAAACTGCGCAGTAATACAGAAGAGTTGGTTTCTCGTGGGGGCTACGGCTCCCCAACGATGTTTATAGATGGTGATGACATGTATTTTGGCAACGACCGTCTGCCACTAGTTGAGCACAGACTTAAGCAATTGCTGTCCGCGTGACCGGTACCGATCTGATCGCCGTAGGCACTGCGATTTAAATGATCCCTAATCGCATTTCGTGTTGACAATCATTCTCATTAAGATTACTGTATCAATCCTAGGCAACTCGACAACTTCAGTGAGACGAGAAATCGAATGTACGTCTGCATTTGCAAAGGTATAACTGACACCCAAATCCGCGCAGCGGTAGAAGACGGCGCCAGCTCCATGCGCGAGGTAAGAAAAACCCTCGGAGTTGCAAGCCAGTGCGGCAAGTGCGGTGTTCTAACCCGTGAGATTGTTCGCGAATCACTCAATGAACTGGCCGACAACGAGCAACTCTTCTACGCGGTCAGCTAACACCCCTCCCTCTGACACCTCGCAACTTCCTACTCCTTACAAATCACAACACGTTACCTGCGGTGCTGTGCGCAGCCCGGCGTAAACGCGTTGATAACTATTTCGATTATCATTAGAAATAACCAATAAAATCAATACCTTACGTTGACATGGGGTCATTAGGAGAGCATCATGCTCTTTTTCCCTGCAATAGAGGTTTATCATGAAAGGCGACCCAAAAGTCATAGCCCATTTAAACAAAGTACTCGGCAACGAAATGGTTGCGATCAACCAGTACTTTCTGCACGCTCGCATGTATAAAGATTGGGGGCTCCAGGAGCTGGGAGACCACGAGTACCACGAATCCATCGACGAGATGAAACATGCGGACAAACTCATTGAACGCATCCTGTTTCTGGAAGGACTGCCGAATTTGCAGGACCTGGGCAAGCTGCTCATTGGTGAGAATACGCAGGAAATGCTTGCCAGCGACCTTAAACTTGAGCATTTGGCCCACGCAGATTTAAAAGAAGCCGTTAGCTACTGTGAATCCAATGGTGACTACGTCTCCAGAGATTTATTCGTTGAGATCATGGAAGCGGAGGAAGAGCACATCGACTGGCTGGAGACCCAACTGGGGTTGATAGAAAAGGTAGGCTTGCAAAATTATCTGCAAACGGCAATGAACACCGTCAAGCCAGCCTGAAGACTCACGCCAACACTCGATCCATCACTGCAGAGTCTGCTGAGTACGGAAAGACAGAAAGCAAAAAGGCGGGCCATTGGCCCGCCTTTATTACATTAACTTGCTAGGCTCTACTGAGACTCGGCCACTGATTCCGGAGCGGCTCCTTTTATTAACTCCTGCAGCTCCCCGGTTTCGAACATTTCAGTGACAATATCACAACCGCCTATCAGTTCACCTTTGATCCATAACTGAGGAAAAGTTGGCCAGTTCGCGTATTTGGGTAAATGTTCTCTAATCTCTGGATTCGATAATATATCAACATAGGCAAAGCGCTCACCGCAAGACATCAAGGCCTGCGTCGTCCGGGCAGAGAACCCGCACTGAGGTTGATTCGGAGAGCCCTTCATATAAAGCAATATATCGTTGTTTTCAATCTGATCTTTAATTGTTTCAATAACGTCCATTTCCAATCCTACCTGATGTTGTCTAAATCGCCACATCCTCGGGGGCATGGCTCGTCATAAGACCGCTATTCTACGCCTATTGCATGCAAATATCCCACTTCAGCCTCACCCATTTGCCAAGCATAGTCGACAGGAGATATAGTTCGCCTGTGAGGCAGCAACCGCTGCCTTTTTGCGTTTTTGGGAGGACAGGTCCAATGCCTGCACTGATGGAAACTTACGCCAGACAAGACATCGCATTCAGCCATGGCGAAGGCGCATACCTGTTCGACACCCAGGGTAGTCGATACCTGGATGGCATAGCCGGCATAGGTGTCAATGCTCTGGGTCACGCCCACCCTCGTGTGTTAGCGGCTATCAATACGCAGGCTTCTCAGTTGATTCATACATCGAATCTCTATCGAATTGAAGCGCAGGAACAGCTGGCAACAACACTCACAGAATTGACAGGGATGGACGCTTGTTTTTTTGGCAATTCCGGCGCCGAAGCCAATGAGGCGGCGATAAAACTGGCGCGGCTCTACGGTCACCAAAGGAACATCAGCAAACCGGCGATTGTGGTCCTCGAGGGAGCATTTCACGGCCGCACGCTAGCGACTCTGACCGCAACCGGCAACCGAAAAATCCAGGCGGGTTTCGAACCGCTAGTCGCAGGTTTCACCCGAGCTCCACTAAATGACATAGCTGCACTAAAGCAGATCGCTAGCAACAATGCGGATGTCGTAGCCGTTTTGATTGAACCCATCCAAGGAGAAGGCGGGATAAATCCGGCCGATGCCCAGTACCTTTCCGAAGTTAGAGAGCTGTGCGATGCTCAAAACTGGCTGCTAATGTTCGACGAAGTACAAACAGGCAATGGTCGCACAGGTACTTATTTCGCCTATCAAGGCCTCGGTATCACACCCGACGTGGTCACGACGGCCAAGGGCCTGGGTAATGGCGTACCCATCGGTGCCTGCCTGGCACGCGGCCTTGCAGCGACGGTATTCTCGGCCGGCAATCACGGTTCTACTTATGGCGGCAATCCCCTCGCCTGTGCCACCGCTCTGGCGGTTGTGAATACAATCATCGAAGATAATTTATTGAGTAATGCCACAGCGATGGGCCAGATTATTCGCGATGAAATTAGCAGCTCTGCAGCGGCAAGTGACTTTGTCGTAGAAATTCGCGGCAAGGGATTGATGTTAGGAATAGAGCTGGACAGAGAGTGCCCGGAACTGGTCGGCAAAGCGCTACAGCAGGGGCTTCTGATAAACGTGACCGCTGGTAAAACAATTCGGCTGCTGCCTCCCTTGATTATCAATGCAGAACAAGCCCACTTACTGGGCAGTACTGTGGCCAAGCTTATCGGCGAATACGCCGAGGCCGAAAAGGGCGCGTAAAAAAACAGGATCTCCACATGGCCACACCGAAACACTTTTTAACACTGCTGGATTTTAGTCCTGCGGAGCTGCTGGCCTTGATCGCCAGAGCAACACAAATGAAAAACGAGCTTCGCAGCGGACAAGACCAGCGCCAGTTTCCTGGCAAGGTGCTGGGGATGATTTTCGCCAAGTCATCCACCAGAACCCGGGTCTCCTTCGAGGCGGGCATGACCCACCTAGGCGGTCACGCCATGTTTTTATCCGACAGAGACACTCAACTGGGCCGCGGCGAGCCTATTGAAGATAGCGCCAGAGTGATTTCATCGATGGTAGACATCGTAATGATCAGAACTTTTGCACACGACATCGTTGAGCGATTCGCCGCACACTCCAGCGTGCCGGTGATTAACGCTCTCACAGACGACTACCACCCCTGCCAACTTTTGGCTGACATGCAAACCTGGATAGAACACCGGGGTAGCATCACCGGAAAAACCGCCTGCTGGGTTGGTGATGGCAACAACATGTGCAACTCCTACATCAACGCAGCGCGACAGTTTGATTTCGAACTCAAGATCAGCTGTCCACCGGGCTTTGAACCTGACAAGGCATTGTTAGACGCTAACCGAGATCGAGTTTCGGTGATTCACGATCCGAGAACCGCCGCTCAAAACGCCGACCTTGTGATTACAGATGTCTGGGCCTCGATGGGACAAGAAGAGGAGCAGGATGAGCGAGCCAAACTATTTACGCCCTATATAGTCGATGAATGCCTAATGGCCTCCACGGCAACCGACGCCTTGTACATGCACTGCCTGCCGGCACATCGTGGCGAAGAAATTAGTGCCGGCCTAATGGATGCGCCAGACTCTGTCATTTGGGAGGAAGCGGAGAACAGGTTGCACGCGCAAAAAGCGTTGATGGAAGCACTATTGCTCGCGAATAGTTGAGCCCAGCCCCGCAAATACAAGGGATGCTTCAGCGCCCTAAAAAAGTGCGACAGGGATGCGAAACCCCACCAAATAACCAAAGTGCATATCTGGTGATTTTCTTATAAAAAAATAGCTAGATCAGCCGAAAACACCTCATTTCAGGAGCTATTTGTGCTTCATCCCCGCGCCCACTGGCCTGTGAAGTTAGTGGCCGCAGACAGACCAGCCTATGCACATCTTATCCACAACATAAACCCATGCTATTGCTATTGCAATATGCCCTATTGCGCATTATCTTGTACCCGAGTCAGCTACCAACCCCCATATATTGGGTGTGCCGCTCAAAAAACAGCCAAGTTTTGGTGATAATACAGTCGGCCGGCCAAAAGCTGATCATTTATAGGCAGTGCAGTCGAAACAGCAGTTAGAAATACAGAAATTTTTAGCGCCATTAGTGATCCCAGGATCGGCGTTAAGTTCTGCGGGGCATTACACAGTGACAGACCAGGGGACCACCAACAGCGCGCATTGAGCTCGACTCACCACCATCGTCGGTGGTTCATCGAGAGATACGCACGTGGGGATCTCCTTTTGAAAACCTAAACACGGTAAGCACGAAACAGGGCTAACAACAGCTCTAGACGCTATGGCAGCGTTCACTAATTTTAATCACAAAAATAAGGCCTTCAGGCCACACGTCGGAGAAGACATGCAAACAGAGATCAACCAGCCAGGGTCAACCACTATTGCCCCAAATAATCCGGAGCCTGCCGCTTCGGTCAGCGCCGAGGTGAGCGCTACCGCGCCGGGGCAAATTCGCCTGATCAAGCGCAATGGCACCGTGGTCCCCTATGAGAACAGTAAGATTTCTGTAGCTATTACCAAAGCTTTTCTTGCAGTAGAAGGCGGAACAGCGGCAGCATCCAGTCGCATCCATGAAACTGTCGCAAAATTAACCGACCAAGTAACCGCAACATTTCATAGGCGTATGCCTTCGGGCGGCACTATACATATTGAAGATGTTCAGGATCAGGTAGAGCTTTCCCTGATGCGCGCGGGAGAACATAAAATAGCCCGGGACTATGTCATCTACCGAGAAGAACAAGCGCGCAAGCGCGCGGCGAGACAAGCACTTTCTCCCGAGACACAAGCTGCAGCTGGAAATATTAATGTGGTACAGGCGGATGGCAGCCGAGCACCTCTGGATCTTGAACGCATACATACGATTGTCACAGAGGCCTGCACCAATCTGAACGATGTCAGCGAATCCGATATTTTGGACGAGGCGCTAAAGAATTTGTACGACGGCCTGTCAGCAGAAGAATTGAGCACTTCGCTGGTCATCACCGCCAGAACAATGATTGAGCAGGAACCCAATTACTCTTATGCTGCTGCGCGATTATTGTGCGACAACCTGCGAGCGGAAGCGCTTAACTTTTTGGGCGTGGCAAACAGTGCCACCCAGGCCGATATGTCGACCTTGTACCCACAGGCACTGGCAGCCTACATCGACAGGGGCATAGAGCTTGAACTGCTCTCTCCACAGTTAAAGGAATTTGACATAGAGAGAATGGGTAAAGCACTGCTACCAGAGCGAGACCTTCAATTCACCTATCTGGGACTGCAGACCCTCTATGACCGCTACTTCATCCACAGTGATGAAGTGCGTTTTGAATTGCCGCAAATCTTTTTCATGCGCGTCGCAATGGGATTGGCAAGTGAAGAAGAAGATAAGAACACACGAGCGATTGAATTTTACGAACTGCTTTCCTCCTTTGACTATATGAGCTCTACACCGACCTTATTCAACGCCGGAACTTTGCGCCCTCAACTCTCCTCTTGCTACCTGACAACTGTTCCCGATGACTTGCATGGTATCTACGGCGCGATTCGCGACAATGCCATGTTGTCGAAATTTGCCGGCGGACTGGGCAATGACTGGACTCCCGTTCGCGCTTTGGGTGCTTACATCAAAGGCACCAACGGTAAATCTCAGGGAGTTGTCCCGTTCCTGAAGGTGGTCAACGATACCGCAGTAGCGGTCAACCAAGGTGGCAAACGCAAAGGGGCAGTCTGCGCTTATCTCGAAACCTGGCACCTGGATATCGAGGAGTTTGTCGAGCTGCGCAAAAATACCGGTGATGATCGACGACGAACCCATGATATGAACAGCGCCAATTGGGTTCCCGATTTGTTTATGAAGCGCGTTTTTGACGGTGGAGACTGGACACTGTTTTCGCCCAACGATACACCCGACTTGCACGACTTATATGGCAAAGCGTTTGAAACTCGTTATGAAGAATACGAAGCAATGACGCGCAGTGGTGATCTCAAACTATTCAAAACCTTAAAAGCCGAAAGCCTGTGGCGCAAGATGCTGGGTATGTTGTTTGAAACTGGGCACCCTTGGGTGACTTTCAAAGATCCCTGTAACCTGCGATCACCACAGCAACATGCTGGCGTCGTACACTCATCCAACCTGTGTACAGAGATCACTCTCAATACCTCTGATGATGAAATCGCGGTGTGCAACCTGGGGTCGGTCAATCTTCCTCAGCATATCGATGAAAATGGTCTCGACCAGGAAAAGCTGGCTAAGACCGTACGCACAGCTGTACGCATGCTTGATAATGTTATCGACATAAATTACTACTCTGTGCCTCAGGCACGCACATCCAACATGCGACACCGCCCGGTTGGACTCGGCCTGATGGGGTTCCAGGATGCGCTGTATAAGCAGCATCTCGCCTATGGCTCAGAGGAAGCCGTTGAATTCGCTGACCGATCCATGGAAGCTATCAGCTACTACGCCATTCAAGCCTCGAGTGCGTTGGCGGCGGAGCGAGGAAGCTATGGCAGCTACGAAGGTTCACTTTGGAGCCAGGGTGTCTTCCCCATCGACTCGCTCGACATCCTCATTGAAAACCGTGGAGCCGACTATATCCAGGTCGACAAGAGCCAAACTCTTGACTGGGATGCACTGCGCAGCACCGTGAAAACCCAGGGAATGCGCAACTCCAATGTAATGGCTATAGCGCCTACCGCTACGATTGCGAACATTACCGGCGTTTCGCAATCCATCGAACCCACTTATCAAAACCTCTACGTTAAATCGAACCTCTCGGGCGAATTTACGGTGGTGAACCCCTACTTGGTAAAAGACCTGAAAGCACGAGGTCTATGGGATCAGGTTATGGTCAACGATCTCAAGTATTACGATGGCAGCGTACAGGCCGTGGAACGTGTTCCAGCAGACTTGAAGGCGATATACTCCACCGCCTTCGAAGTAGAGCCACGATGGTTGGTGGACTCTGCAAGCAGACGTCAAAAATGGATAGATCAGGCGCAGTCTCTCAACCTGTATATCAACAATGCCAATGGCAAGAAACTCGATATCACTTATCGCATGGCTTGGTATAGCGGTCTGAAAACTACTTACTACCTGCGTTCGCTTGCGGCCACCGGAACGGAAAAATCAACGATCGACACCGGCTCTTTAAACGCAGTTTCCTCGGGGCAGGAACAAGCAGCACAACCTGCGCCTGTACCCAAAGCTTGCGCTATCGACGAGCCTGATTGTGAAGCTTGCCAGTAACGCGGCAAAGCATTGATACAAGTCGAAAACAACAGAACCATTTAGGGAATAGATTAAATGTTGAATTGGGAAGATTATCACAGCGAAGATGGGCCCACAGCCAGTTCACAGGCGAACCAAGGCGCAGAGCCCGCAGTTGCCAAAGCTGCTCTGGAAACGGTTACCGCGGCTGAAGTAGAGAACGTTGCGACGACAAAGAGCGCTGAGAGCATCGCACCACAGAACGAAACTCCGGCGAAGTCCACGCCACCACTTGAGACAGGCAATTCCATAGATCCCGTGACGCAAGCGGCAATGGCCCTGGAAAACATGGATTTGACCAAAGGCATCGAAGAGTTGGAAATGGGTGCTGCTCGAGTCTCTGTAGATGAGAAGGCCATGATCAACTGTAGGGCCGATCTGAATCAGCTGGTGCCTTTTAAATACGAATGGGCCTGGCAAAAATATATTGATGGCTGCGCCAATCACTGGATGCCGCAAGAAATCAACATGACAGCCGACGTAGCCACCTGGAAAAATCCCGAGGGTCTATCCGATGATGAACGACGTATTGTTATGCGTAGTCTCGGATATTTCTCCACCGCAGATTCTCTGGTCGCGAATAATTTAGTTCTGGCCATTTACCGGTTAATAACCAATCCAGAGTGCCGCCAGTATCTCCTGCGCCAGGCCTTTGAAGAAGCCATACATACACATGCCTATCAATACTGCATTGAATCTCTGGGCATGGATGAAGGCGAAGTGTTCAACATGTATCGCGAAGTTCCAACCGTTGCTAAAAAGGCGGCTTGGAGCCTAACTCATACTCACGATTTGACGGACCCCACATTCACCACCGGTACCCTGGAAACCGACCAAACCCTATTGCGTAATCTTATTGGCTTTTACGCGGTAACCGAGGGCATATTCTTCTACTGTGGCTTTACTCAGATACTGTCTATGGGAAGGCGCAATAAAATGACGGGTGTCGCCGAACAATTCCAGTACATATTGCGCGATGAATCCATGCACCTCAACTTTGGTATCGACGTCATCAACCAAATTAAATTGGAAAACCCTCAGCTGTGGACAGAACAGTTCAAGCAGGAGTCCATCCAAATGATTCTGGAAGGCACTCAACTGGAAATAGAATACGCCAGAGATACCATGCCTCGCGGAGTGTTGGGGATGAATGCGGCGATGATGGAAGAGTACTTGCAGTTCATTGCCAATCGACGCTTATCTCAACTGGGTCTGCCAGAGCAGTTTCCCAATGCACAAAACCCCTTCCCCTGGATGTCGGAGATTATGGATTTACGCAAGGAGAAAAACTTCTTCGAAACCCGGGTAATCGAATACCAGACGGGCGGTGCCCTGAGCTGGGAATAATAAAAAGAGGTCTGACTATGAGCGGCAGTGACAGCGAGAAGAACTCTAAAGATACCGAGACCATCTTGATGGCCCTGGATCAAATCAGCCAAACGATTGATGTAATGACAAGCGTTGTTGGACGTCTGCGCAATTACCTTCAGCAGCAGGAAACCTCTGCCAACACTGAAAAACACAAGGATTTGCGCGATGAAATGCAACCTGGACGCATACTCCACTAAAACCACCGAGTAGCAGCCTCTAACAGCACCGCTACTCGGTGTTCTCCCAAAAACACCACAAATATTCACAATCACGACAGAATTGGCGCATTTTGTGATATTTGTCACAGTTAGAATTTTGAAACTCCCAGGGTACGTCGGATAATACTTTCATAGTATTCAAAACCAATTTCCCTGGAGTTTACAATGACTCGAAGACAAGAAGACGGCCCCGATAGCAGGTCAAACTTCCGCACAGATCGTATGTTTCAAAGCGGAGGACGCTGGTATTTCTACACCCGAGAGGGAACAACGGAAGGTCCTTTCGAAAGCCAAGTGGATGCTCAAGAGCGGCTTAGTCTCTATATTGATGTGTTGGAATCAACGCTACTATCCCCTGATACTGAGCTTTCATTGATGAATGGCTAGTAGTCTAACTGTAATCCCCTTGCGGAGTCCTAGAGCACGAAGACTCCGCAAGATTTAATCTCAAATAGTTATCACCGCCAGATTTAGAAACACTCCCCTCCCGGCAAAGTTCTCCGCAACAATCATACTTAAAAGATAAGCCTCAACTCTTAAGCTAAAAGCTGATTGGTCCACGTCGAGTTGTTACTCCAAGGGCTTGTGAACTATGTCACAAAAGACTCGGCTTCCGCTCCGTTTGTCTCGAAAACTAACCACTTGTCGCTAAGCTTTGTTCACAACACAAACGAGCCATTACTATAAGGTATGAAAAAAATATTCAAGCGGGGACGACAATTCGGTTATGAAAGCTAATCGAAACAAAGGGTTTACAATCATCGAGCTAATGATAGCGATGGTCGTGCTCGCCTTGCTATTGGC
>JBGCGJ010000036.1:0-138638 GCA_045110675.1 Halioglobus sp.
CAGTATCCTATGACATAGAAGACCAGGTCGGTGTAATCACCTTAAATAACCCGCCTCTAAACTTACTCTCCCAGCAGGTCACTGACGAGCTGCTAGAACTGGTCAGCGAAGTTGAAATTAACCTGCCACGCTCGCTGTTGATTCGGGCGGAAGGCAAGGCATTCTGTGGAGGCGCAGATGTCTCCCGCTTTACGGGCATGACCCCGGAACAAATCGGCTCTGAGCTAAAGGACTTCTTGGCCATTATCCAACGCATTGAAAGATTACCTATTCCTACCATCGCTGCTGTCCAAGGTGCTTGTGCAGGAGGCGGCCTAGAAATCGTTTTGGCATTTGATCTAATATTTGCCGGACGAGGCGCTAAGTTTGCACAATCAGAGGCTGTGATCGGGGCCATTCCATTTGCCGGAGTAGCGCAAAGACTGGCCGAACGTGCAAATCCGGCAAAGGCTAAAGAAATTTATTATCACACGGGATTTTTCCCCGCAGAAAATTTTGAGCACTGGGGCATCATCAACAAACTTTTCGATGATGACGCGCTAAATACGGCGTCTCTCAAAGAAGCCTCCCGACTCGCCAAGGGCCCAACCCAGGCTTACGCTTACACCAAGCAAATCGTTAACAGTTATGCGGAAAAGGGCAAAGAAAACGCCGACGCCTTGACACTGAAATTCGGCGTTAATGTCTTCGAAACCAATGACTTCAATAATGGTGTTGCTTCGCTATTGAAAGATGGCCCAGGAAAAGCCACTTTTGAAGGGAAATAAACAGTGCATCGATTACCGGTCACCAACAGACCATGAATTGTTGGCCTAAACTTGGATAATTCTCTTACTCAATGTGGTGCCCCGAAGGGGTGAAGGTCAGGTGTCCTAAAAAGTGATAGGATAGGAATCTACAAGGATTCCACTGCTCCTAGCGCTAAGGCACACCAAATGAAGCTTTTCCCTGCTAACATTCTCGCCAAGCTTCCAACATTTTTACTGACTCAATTTTTTGTCCTGTCGGCACTCGCTGAACCCGTTGCCGTTACCGCCAGTAGAATTATTGATGGGGTAGCAAACAAGCCATTGTTGCACAGCGCCGTCATTGTTGAAGATCAGGTTATCACCAGTATCGTTGAGCTAGACGAGATACCCGCGGGAATCCAAGTCGTCGATCTCGGCGACGCTACTCTAATGCCCGGCATGATAGATGCCCACACCCATCCCCTGCTCACCAGCGGCGACTACCAGAGCGACCATTTGAGCCAGAGTTCCGCCTATAAATCTCTGCGCGCTGCCGCGTTTCTTCAGGAGCTGTTGCGCGCCGGTTGGACTGGCATACGAGTCGCGGGCGATGGTGACGTCTTCTACGGTGACGTGGATATCAAACGGACTATTGAAGAGGGAGCCATCGTTGGGCCCCATATGGCCGTGGCCAGCCACTACCTGTCCATTACGGGGGGCGGCGGCGATCTGAACTATATATCACCTGAACAAACTCTCATTGCCGATGGGCTGGTCGTAGACGGTGTTGATGAAATACGCCGCGCTGTTCGAACGGAAATAAAATACGGATCCGACTGGATCAAGGTATTGGCCACTGGCGCTTATCTCTCAGTGGGAGACAGTCCGAAAAATGTCTCTTTTAGCCCTGAAGAATTTCAAGCAGTGGTTGACGAAGCAAATCGCCAGGGCGTGCCCGTTATGGCCCATGCACACGCCACCGCAGGTATTAAACAAGCGGTGCTCGCCGGTGTCCGCAGTATTGAGCACGGCACCTTCCTGGACGACGAAGTCATCAATTTAATGGCCAAGCGCGAGGTATGGTTAATCCCCACAATCTACATTGGAGATTACTACGATGAGGAAGGCACACTAAGGGAGGACGAACGCAACGCCTACTACATCGAACACGAACGCCCCACCTGGATCAAGTGGCTGACTAAGGCGCATAAAAAGGGCGTAAAGATTGGGGTTGGTCTCGATTTCGGTGCACAGGGCTACAAGCCCAATGTGTTCGCTCGAGAATTTGCAACACTGACCGAAATTGGGATGACCAACATGGAGGCCATTCAAGCAGGCACTCGAGTGAACGCTGAATTATTAGGTTGGGATGATCGCCTGGGGACTCTGCAAGTGGGAAAATTGGCGGATATCATCGCCATTGAAGGCAACCCGCTTGAAGACATCAGCAAACTGGAATCCGTATCATTCGTAATGCTCGGCGGCAAAATCATCAAGTCTCCTGGCGAGTCTAAGCCAATTCCAGGCATGTTTATTCGCTAACGACTATGTTCCGACTCAACGAAATTAAACTTCCGCTGAACCATACAGAGGAAGATTTGCGCGCGGCTATACTCGCCAAGCTTGACCTCGCAGACGCCGATCTGGTGAGCTTCACTGTTTTCAAACGCAGCTATGATGCGCGTAAAAAATCCAGAATAGAACTTGTCTATCAACTGGACATTGAACTCACTCAAAATGGCGAAGCAAGCATACTAACTGGCGAACTTGGCCCATCGACGATACGACCAAGTCCCGACACCAATTACTATTTCCCAATCCACGCCAGCGAAGACTTTCCAAAGGGCCAACAGCAACGACCCATCGTCATCGGGTTCGGACCCTGCGGTATTTTGTCAGCATTACTACTGGCACAAATGGGTCTTAAACCGATTGTGTTGGAACGTGGTCGAGACGTACGCAAACGCACCAGGGATACCTGGGGGTTTTGGCGTAACCGAAAGCTGGACGTTCAGTCCAACGTACAATATGGCGAAGGTGGTGCAGGCACTTTTTCAGACGGAAAGCTGTATAGCCAGGTGAAAGACAGGCGGCATCTGGGCAGGAAAGTGATCGCCGAGTTTATTAAGGCTGGCGCACCCGAAGAAATTCGCTACGTGAGCAAACCGCACATAGGTACCTTTAAACTGGTGACTATGGTTGAATCCATGCGGGCGGAGATAGTGCGCCTGGGTGGAGAAATACGTTTTGAGCAAAAAGTCGAATCAATTCATCGCGAAGTCAACGATCTGGGTGAGGGCCAGGTCACGGGGCTGACCCTTGAAAGTGGCGACAACATCTCGTGCAGGCATGTGGTTCTGGCCATCGGGCACAGCGCCCGAGACAGCTTCCAGATGTTGTTGGATCGAGGTGTCTACATCGAACCCAAACCTTTCTCGATTGGTTTCCGTATCGAGCATCCACAATCTGTCATAGACAAAGCGCGCTTTGGAGATCAGGCCGGGCACCCTATTCTGGGAGCAGCCGATTACAAATTGGTTCACCACTGCAAGAATGGTCGCAGCGTTTACAGCTTTTGTATGTGTCCAGGTGGCACCGTCGTAGCCGCCGCATCGGAGGAAGGCCTATTGGTAACCAATGGCATGTCCCAGTATTCCAGAAATGAACGAAACGCCAATTCGGCCATCGTTGTGGGAATTGACCCTGAACGGGATTATCCGCAACACGTTTTGGCCGGCATCGACTTGCAACGGCAATTGGAAGCTCGCGCCTTCGAAATAGGAGGATCCAACTACAACGCACCGGCACAGCTGGTGGGAGATTTTCTCGCCGATAGAACCTCCACTGAATTGGCCTCCGTTGAACCCTCTTACAAACCCGGGGTCTCTCTGGCAGACCTCTCCGAGACTCTGCCAGATTTCGCCATCAAGGCGATTCGCGAAGCCATCGTCGCTTTTGACAAGCAAATAAAAGGTTTCGCCATGGCCGATGCCATTCTCACCGGCGTAGAGACCAGAACCTCTTCACCTATTTGCATTAAACGCGGCGGAGATTTTCAGAGTGTTAATACACGAGGACTTTTTCCCGCGGGAGAAGGCGCCGGTTATGCGGGAGGCATTTTATCCGCTGGCATAGACGGTATAAAGGTGGCCGAGGCTCTGGCCCAGGACTTGTTGAAGTAGCGCCTAATCGATTTTCCTTGAACCGTGGGCTCCGTATTTTAAAAACAGTGGGTGAAATACTCGCAAGTTGACCCAGGTAATACCCGCACCCAACATCCCAAGCGCCACGGTCACTCCCAGCGGCCTCATGATAACGGCCATACGCTTCCGCCACCGCTTTAGCACCGGCACTTGATCGAGCTGTTCAACAATCCGTGCGTTCTGACTGAAGGTGATACCGACAAGCACCAAAGCAATGAGCGCTACCCATGCCTGTGTGGGAATAGGCGGCATAAAATACAGCAAAACCCCCAGCAATACTGCGGGTATGATCATCGGTAAAAAAATAATCACATAAGGTAAGAGCTTGCCGAGATAAAACACTTTCAAAAACTGGTGAGACCCTACCTCAAGGGCAAGAAAAAGACGCTCGCGATCCACTTCGGTTTCAAACAATTCCCTGATCGAAGAAAAACCCCAGTCGCCTTTCTGCAAATCTCCACGAAGTTTTTCTCCACTCAATCGGTAGCCGTAATCCATCAGTGCCATGGCCTCGATATCAGAAAAAGGGTCCAGGTGCGTTCTTCTTGTGTTAAGCGCCTTTGCGAGCCGAACGGCCTTCACAGAGGCAGAAGACTGCAGTGCGTCTCCCAGTGAAAATACCAAGTAATTTTCAGGGCTGAGTTGGGCGAGTTCGTCGAGCAGCTCATTGCGTATACGATCCATCATGATTTCATTGGCACGCATGGCGACATTGTGAATCCGTTCATCCGGGCTAGCCTGCCAGCTGAGCAGGTCTGATGCATCACTGCAGATAAAATGCGTACAGCCATCTTCATATAGCGATACCAGGCCCTGATTGTCGAACACCCCTCCATCGACCAGGCGCACCACCATCTCCTCTCCAGATTGATCACGATACAATCCCGGCAAACTGAAGGGGTCTAACAGACCGGGAACACAACAGGATGCAGCGACGGCGTCTGCCACGCTAATACGACTTAGGCCGATTCGCTGTTGTGGCGTCAGTGTGGTGTCAGTCAAAGTGAGTCTTTTGAGCAAAGGCATGGTGCCCATGCCGCCCATATTAGCCGCTACCGGAAATTCGCCTAAGTAGTCAGCCGTGAACTGAAACAGGTGGCCGGTGTTTAAGGCTGTGGAGTTGATGATCAATTTCGGAATGGCAAAATAGCCGGGGGAATCTATCGCTGCGCTATCGAACACCGGACGAATAGATAATTCGCAGAGCCAATTATCTGGGTCGCCAGTGATCGGGGTGTAAAAGTATTCGTTAAACAGCTGTGCCAAGCGCATCGTCGATGTGATTTTGTCGTTCAGCATGCGCGCGTTTTCTCGCCCATCGGCAAAAGTAATCAGACGAAGGTTATGTTGCTGAGCCAATAAAAACTCCCCCTCCAACTCGCGGATTAACAAACGAAAACCCTCTGCATTCGGCTTGAGTTGATCCTCTCGCTTGCCCTCCAACAACTGCTTCAATTTGAGATAGTAAAACGCGCCAATAATTGAGCCACCCGAGACGGTGGAGATCACAGAAACATGCCGCAACACATCTTGCTCTGCCAGCCTTGCCAGCACACCGACGTGAAACAGTGCTGCGCGAAAACCGCCGCCAGAAAGTGCAAGACCCAGCTTGCCATTCCTGGCTCCGTCGATGGAAAAACTCGCGGTGTTCAATTCGTTCATTTCAGCAGATGATATTGAGACTAAGTGGTAAGATGCGTCGTATTCTACACGTGGATCAGGTGATAGGGGGATAGGGAAATAAGGAGACCTATGCACAAGTATTTGCTGCCGGCGCTGGCCCTACTGTGTATTGAAGGGGTCGCGGCAGGCAAGGCGCCAACCGCTATTCGATTATCCGCTAGTAATGTGGCGCAGCTGCAACCCCAGGGGCCAGACGCGATAGCGGGAATCGGAGATTGGTTGCTGAGTAACGGCACCTTATGCGCCACCGTCAGTGATATCGAACACGAAACAGGGTTTAACACCTGGGGCGGCGCATTGATCGATGTCTATCACTGTGCCCTCAATGACGACCAGTGGCCCTTACAACACGCTTTACCCAATCTCAATAAGGACAAGCCACTGAGACCAGAAACAATTTCTGCGTCCCGCGGTGACACCCAGGCAAGCATCACCGTGACGTCGCGGGGATACGGTCTCAACCTGACAAGCGAATACCGGGTTGATCTCGAACACCCAAGCCAACTGGTAATCGATCACGAACTCATCCGAACTGGCGAGGGAGAAGCTGTCACCATGTTTGGTTTGCTGGTTCTGCATCCCCACTTGAGTATGACACCTTACTCAATCGCCACTGAAGACGCGCAGTTTAGCCAGGGTTTCGAATTTGAATCTCTGGATCGGACTGATCGATTGGCAATGGTCAAAGCCATGAATCCCGCCGACCTGCATGTCCTGGTTGGGAGAGAGCCTGTCAGCCCTATTAGCTATGGAATACGATTGGAGCAAGCCGAACTGATCAAGGAGGACGGCCAACCCAGACCGCTACCCCGCTTTCAATTAACCGACCCCACCTACAGCTTTCAGGGAGTTCTGAGCAGACCTCCCTGGATAGGAGGCGAGGGAAAGTTGGGCCTGACGGAGTTTGCGCAAAGCCGCTTAATGGACTTGAAAGCCGGAGAGATTCTCAAGGTAAGACAGCGAATATACCTGGGCAAACAGGCGGATGTCGCCTCGGTGACGGACCAAATCTATACCGGCCCCGTCATTCATGGGGAATTGAGCACTGACGATGCTGTCATTCACATTGAGGATACCGAGGGTAATCCGACCACCAGTATACGTGCCGGTAAAGACAAGCAGTTCTCGGCGCGGTTACCCGCCGACACAAACGGTGTGAACCTTCGCGTGAACACACCTTGGGGGGAAACCAAACTCGAAACCTCGACGAGAGGAAAAACCCGTAAACAACTGGATATTGATACGGAGCAAGAACAGTCCTTTGTGGTACTTCCCAAGTCTGGGCCAATGCGACTGGTGTTTAAAGGCATTGGCAATACCGCCGACCCCGATTTCACGGACGACTTGCTAGACTTCAAGATTGATGGAGCGGTCCTTCGCGACGTTCACGCCGCCAACTATGTCTCTCTGGCGGGCATTGCCTCCGATGAGTTCATCGTCGCGCTTCGTCCGGGGAAATATCAGGTCTATGCCACACGGGGCATGTCTTACAACGTCACCACTACAGAGATTGAGGTTCTCCCCGGTGAGACGGTCATTTTGAACATCGATGCGCCTATGCGCGAGATTGCTGCAGAGAATTGGCTGGCTGCGGATTTTCACGTACACGCTGCGCCTAGTTTTGACTCCGCCCTTCCGATCAATGATCGCTTGAGAAGCTTCGTCGCTCAGGGCAGTGATGTGTTGGTCGCCACAGAGCACAACGTACTGGTGGACTATAAGAGTCGAGTTTCCGAGCTGGGCCTGGACGCGTCGCTCTCGGTCATCAACGGCCTGGAGCTCACCGGCATGGCACGCACGGAGGTCACGCCTTTCACCAACGGCCACCTAAACGTTTTTCCGACTCAGGCCAAGCCCCGAGCGTTTTCCGGTGGCCTCCCGCGTCATGAGGGCCTCCGCCTGAGAGATGTATACCAAAATATTCGCGCAGCGTTCGGAAACGCGTTGGTGCAACTGAACCATCCGCGCCTATCGGACCCGCTGGACGTAGACGGGGACAATTCTTACTTTGAGCATTTGCTCAGCGGGACAGCCTATGATTACACACAGCCATTGAGCTCTCCTGCAAATCAATCACTGATCGAGAGAGATCGCGCCAGTGGCCTGCGGGATCTGGACTTTGATCTTATGGAAATCGCCAACGGCAGTGATTATCAATCTTACGAAGTCATGAAACTCGACTGGTTTTCTCTACTCGATCAGGGTGAGAAAATTTTCGGCAGCGCCAATAGTGACAGCCACGGGCGCAGTCAACTCGTGACCATCCCACAAAATTTCGTCCAAGCCTCTCTACCCTTCGACGAAGGCCAATTTATTGAATCGGTGCGATCGGGGGCACTGTTTGGTACAACGGGCCCATTTCTGGAAGTCCATGCTAGCGGGCCAAATCTGCCGCGAGTGGAACCAGGAGGAACCGTAGCCACTCGCGAATTTACACTTAGCGTCCATGTGACTGCGGCTAGTTGGGTACCCATTGAAAACCTGTCAATCTACATCAATGGTGTGGTCCACCATCAACAAAAAATTTCCAGGGGAGAAACAGTGAATCTCCCGGTCAATATGGAACAGGATGGGTATATCCTGGTCGAGGTTACTGGCGCCGCCGATTATTTATATTCGGTCATAGCCCCCAACTTCACACCCTTTGCCTTCAGCAATCCAATATTTGTTGAAACAGAACAGTAGGGACCGCGGTGAACATTGCCAGCACAGCATGCATTTACGATAATATTCATCCAATACACCACATCATAAACACCTGAAGGCCTACCACATGTCATCTTTGCAAGATCAGCTGCTCAAAGCAGGCGTCGTCGACAAAAAGAAAGCAAAGGAGATTAAGAAAGAACAGCGCAAGCAGGCCAAGCAGCAGCCCAAGGGGCATGCACAAGTAGACGAGGCCAAGGAGCAGGCAAGACTCGCCCGGGAGAAGAAATCTGAAAACGACCGGCAAATAAACAAAGAACTACAAGCTCAAGCGGAGAAAAAGGCGATTCAAGCGCAAATTGTTCAACTCATCAACGTGAACAAAATCAATCGCAGTGGCGGTGACATTGCCCATCAATTCACCGATGGAAAAAAGATTAAGAAACTTTATATTACTGCCGAATTACAACAACAACTTATTAAAGGCCAAATCGCTATCACAAGATTGGGGGAAAACTATGAATTGGTTCCCGCCCCGGTCGCCGAGAAAATTCAACAGCGCAACGAATCTGCGATTGTATTGCTCAACCAAAAAGGCAATCAGGAAATCGACGAAGACGATCCCTATGCAGACTATCAAATTCCCGACGACTTGATGTGGTAAATCGCTCGGTAAAGAAACTATAGGAATAACACAGTGGGCGAAAATCGCGAAGGCTGGAAAGTCATACTCGAGCAACTGAAGCAACGCAGTGAATTCGCCCAGGGGCTGGGTGGTACTGATAAAATTGCAGTCCAACACGGCAAAGGTCGTCTCACCGCACGGGAGAGAATCGCGCTATTGTGCGAGGATGGGAGTTTTAACGAATACGGTGAACTCGCCGGAGGCAACCACCCTGGGGGAGAACCGCCGCTAGCCGGAGATGGGCTGGTGGGCGGGACAGCGACGGTCAGCGGTAAAACGGTGGTCATTATCGCGGAAGATTTCACCGTGAAGGGTGGATCTATTGGTCACCCTAATGCGGCAAAAAGAGCCCGTCTGGTGCGCCTGGCCAAAGAGCAATTGTATCCGTTGATTCTGCTGCTCGACGGCGCCGGAGAGCGAGCCTCCAATCAAAATGAGCGCTACCCTAACTCGCCCGGAGACCTGCAGCTGGTTGCAGATCTTAAGGGCCTGGTTCCCGTTGTCACCCTGGTACTGGGCACCTCTGCCGGACACGGAGCGCTCACCGGCATGTTTGCAGATTTGATTATCATGCGCAGTGGTTCGTCAATGTTTACCGCAGGCCCTCCTCTGGTAAAAGCCTCGCTGGGGATAGAGACCACCGCCGAAGAACTGGGCAGCGCCACTATGCATACCAGCACAAGCGGGGTTGCGCACAACTTGGGTGAATCGGAACAAGAATGTTTCGATATGGTGCGCTACTTTCTCTCACTGCTACCCACTAACGTCAACCAAGACGACAGACTAGCAGTACCCTATCCAGAGCATCGCGAAGCCCAGGCGCGTAAAACGGATAGGCTACTCGATCTGATTCCGCCACAGATCAATCGGTCCTACGATATGCGCAAAGTTCTCGATGAGGTATGCGATAGCCGCTCAGTGTTTGAACTGCAACCAAACTACGGCAAAAACATCATCACCTCCCTGGCAAGAATTGGCGGTACTCCCTGTCTCGTTGTTGCAAATCAACCCTTGGTGCAGGCCGGAGCGATCACCAGCGATTCAGCAGAGAAAGCCACCCATTTTATTGAGGTTGCGCAATCATTTGGCCTGCCGCTTATTAGCTTACTGGACAATCCAGGTGTCATGCCCGGGCCGGCGGCTGAGCAATCAGGAGTTCTAAAAGCCGCGGGGAAAATGTTTCTGGCGCAGCGAAGATTTACCGGCACAAAAATCGTAGTCACCCTGCGTAAAGCCTTTGGTTTCGGCAGTTCCGTGATGGGGATGAATCCCTGGGATCATCAGGCAATAAGCCTCGCCCTGCCCTCTGTCAATTTAGGCGGCGTCCCAGCGATTGGCGGTGCAGAGGCGGCCAAAGCCAGCGAGGATGAAGCTCAGCGCCTACAAGAACTACAATCCGGCGCTTGGATACCCGCTGACTCAATGGCCTTCGACAAGGTGATAGATCCAGCCGAATTGAGAAACGAGATTATCCGGGTTCTGCACCGCTGAGGTAATTGACTTCGGGGACAAAGAAATAGATGCTTCCAACCCGAGCCGCCATCCGGAGGCCGCTGAATTGAATATGAGGTAAGTGAAATGATTGGATATGTGACAATTGGTGTGAGCGACATGGAGAAAGCCAAAGCATTTTATACGGAGTTGCTGGCCGATTTAGGCGCCACCTTACAGGGCGACATGGGCCGAATCGCCTTTATCGGCGCCTCTATGGATACGCCGATGATTTCTGTTTGCATACCCTACGACGAAAACGATCCACAGCCGGGCAATGGCAACATGATTGCTATTAACCCAGGTACCAAAGCAGACGTGGATAAATTCCATGCCAAAGCCCTGAGCCTGGGTGCGACCTGTGATGGGGAACCCGGACAGCGAATTGAAGATATGTTCTACGGAGCCTACGTTCGCGATCCAGACGGCAACAAGTTAGCGTTCTTTAACTTCGGTTAAAGGAACAGCAACGAAGCCGGAACCTCGATCACATCGTTTCGATGTGATCGAGATATTTCACGTATTGCGAGTTCACATCCGCATCTTCATCTTGTCCACCCACCGCAGCATCCGCGCCGAGAGTTGAGATTTGCGGATCACGTTTCACGCCGGCCAAACCCGATAAATGATAGATATAGGCGCGATTCCAGGGGTCCTGCGGGATTGACGCAAGATAACCACCCTTTTCCAGCGGCCCTAGCTCTCGGCCATATTTCGCCGGTACTACCAGCGCTTCAAGGCCCTCTGACGTACTGGGGTATCGACTATTTCTTTGGTAGAACAATTCAAGTGCGCTGCGGACTTGCTGAAAGTCTGTTCGGATCTGCCGAACGACATCGGATGCTTTGATACCAAGCATGGAATAAAGACTAGCAGCGGGATTATCTGAACAGAAGATCGCAATATCCAGCGCAACGGGATGCGTAATAGCCACGTCATCCTTGACCAGGAAGGGTCGAAATCTACCGCCACTGCCCCATTTGTCGTAAGACTTGTACTGTCCGCAGCTTACGCCGCCAGGGTAAACGGTAAGGTCTTTGAATTCTACTGGAAAGTCCGAGTTCACCTTTTTGCTGAGGGACACTTTCGCCAGCTCAGTTTGATTTGCACACCCGTTCAACAGAGCGTACATCGTCAATGCCAACATCCACTTCACAATCAATGTCTATTATCCCGTCGTAAAAATGTAATCGCGCACCGCATCTTCGGGCAATTCTACGCGATGCCTCACCACAAAGAAAACAACCCAGAAACGTTCGAAGCGAATTCGCGGGTTTTACTTCGCACTGATAATTTCAAAGCTCTCTATAGGGAGCGGAACGGGAACTGACAGCAGATCTATCTCCAGGGTAGAAATATTGATATTAACTTTAAAAGTATCCTCCACTTCAATCAATTCGATCACTGTAGAACTACGCCGAACAAGATCAAACTCAGCCAACAGCGACTCTCCGTCTGCTGCTAGTTGCAACCAACGGTTTGATCCTTGCTCGACGAAGTAGCCACTCACGTCAGCTGAATTTTCACCGTAGGCAAGCTCTGATGCTGTAAACCCGTTGATGAAAACGGCGGCCCCTTGGACAATACCCACAGGCTCGAGCGGCCCCGAAAGCTGACTTGAATAGATATTGCCATCCGCCAGGTTGAGAACAACATCCACATTGCGGGAATCATCGCGCAAGGTCACACCAGCACCATCCCTATCGATTTCCGCAAAGGTATACTTCGCGTTCTTTCTTCCCTTCTTACGAAAAATCCACGTTTCCGGTTCAGTCTGAATATAGTCTCCCTTATAAAACCCCACGCTATCCCCGGATTTAACCTGAGTGGCCAACCAGCCCGTGGGCGCTGCCGATCTTCCCAACACAGTCCCCCAGGGCGTCGTTGCCGCCATTCCCAATTGTTGCTGAATAATCCCCGTGGAGAAATCAATGAAGTATCTAACATCGGCGAAGCGATCATAGATGACCAGGCGCAACTCTGATCGGACTTCCGTGTTGTAGTAATTCGTCGGAATGGCGTTGGGGTAGGATTCAATCCAGGTTACATCGTCAACTTGTTGAAAAGTACCCCTGGAAGTCGTGGCCGTATCCTCAAACGAGACGACATTTGCATTGTAGCCATTGACCACTCGAAACTGTGCCACCACATCTAGCGTCTGGCCTTCAAAGAGTGGATGGAGATCATCGATGACAAGGTTACAAGCCAGCTGGGTGGGCTGAGGACAGATCGCAAAGTCTTCCCCTAGAGAATCACTCCAGCGAACAAAATCATTGCCTGGTAAGGGTGTCGCGGTGAGAGTCTCATTTAAACTCTCTCCTTCATTTAGTTGATAGGCGCAGCCAAACAGGCAATCATCGCCCAGGTCACTGCTCACCTTTCCGCCGCTGAAATGGCCCACAGTCACGAGACAGCCACTTAACACCGTCAGAGCGGCCACTAGCGCTACTTTGACACCGACTTGCGTCACCTTATTTTCCATAATGTGTTTCATAATTAGCATCCTGGTTGCCGAGTGGCTCCGCAGCGGCGCGGATTTTATTGTACCCCCCAACTCCCACAATATAATGCTAGTCGCTCGCCCGAGGAAGGCAAATTATTCGTCATTGGGAACTGGCGCTCACTTGTGCCGCAAAATGCTCTATCATGTGGGCATAAATCAAGGGTCTGCTGGTTTGGTAGATCCGGAAGAACCATACCCGAGACGGAGTGATAAATTAGCAATGGCAGATATCATCCCTTTTCGAAAACAGACTCTCAAGGAAAAACACAAGGGCAAGACCCTATGCCGCCATGGACATCACAAATGGGTGGTCGACAAAAGTAAACCCTTCGAAGTTAAAACCGGGAAATTGGTGACGACTTACCGCTGTTCCCGATGTGAAAAAACCAAAGTAAAAACTGACTAAAAGCCACAAACAGGATTAAGACATGGAGTTGGTAGTTTTCGACCTGGATGGGACCTTGCTAAATAAGGCCTCCGAAATATCAGATTTTACCCGGGAGACACTGGGCTTGCTGCGCAAGAGTGATGTTGCCTTTACCGTCGCCACGGGCCGAACAATGCACGGCGCCCTAAAGCCAATGGCGGGACACGACTTCACGCTGCCTCAGATCTACAAAAACGGCGTAATGATCTGGCATCCGGAGCAAGAGTCATACAGCCACAAGTACATGCTGACCAAGACCGAGCTGCAAACAACATTGAACAGCTTTGCTGAGCAGAATGTAACGCCCTTTATTTTCACCCTCGATGAGAATAATCAACACGCAGCTTACCACCCGCCTATCCAAACAGATGCGGACGCGAGACTCATAGAAGAATTGAGTGTCAACAGAGGCCTACCCTTAAAGCCTGTTTCAGAACTACCCGAAGATGCCGAGATAACCAATATCAGTGCTCTGGGCCCATTTGATGCGGTAGAGACGATCGCCGCGCAGGTTGAAACGGAAGATCACCTGGTGGTTTACCGTGGCGGTGGGATTCAGGCATCCACCAACACCCATTGGATGGACATTCACCACAGTGAGGGCAGTAAAGGTGCCGCAGTGCTGCAGCTGAAAAAGCATCTTGGTGCAAGCAATGTGGTCTGTTTTGGCGACAGTGACAATGATCTGAGTATGTTTGAAACTGCGGATGAGGCTTATGCGCCGGAAAATGGTCTGGCGGAGGTCAAGGCGGTCGCTACTGATGTGATTGGGCATCATGATGAGGATGGGATCGCGCATTTTTTGCGAGAGCGATTCTCTCTGTAGACGCTCTAGCAATAAGAAACCCCGTACCTTAAGGCCCGAATTGATCTGGATTAGGTATCTTCCCTAGACCTAAAAATCACCGCTGATCCGACTCAAGCGTCGGGTTATATTCCTTCTTCTCATGACCGTCGGCAGCATGGATGCTGCCGCCGAGGCCCCATGGATGGGTCCACGCCGCGTCTTGAGAAGAAGGAATATAAACCGGCGCGACGGACTCGCTAAAGAACTTTTAATCGGGAGTTTAAACCTAGTGCATTGTCGCTTGTAGGGCTAAATTGGTTTTCAAATCCCGCCGTGAATACATCCATGTAGGCTTGTCGACAGCATCCATGCTGTCAACAGATTTGAAAACCAATTTAGCCCTACAAGCTCAGCATTGAACTTCAATTTTCAATAATCACATCGTTTCTAATGTGCACACTGCATAGTTAAACCGAGCACATAAATCTGTCCCCTAGTAGCGTTCTCACCGCTTGAGGTGATGGCACCCGGGTTTAACACGACTATGATGGTTTGATACAACCTAGTGTTAAATCACCAGCCAAATCCGTCAAAGAGTTAGCAGTATGGGTGCAGCCAACCAACACAAAGCCATGGTCAATCGCTTTTTCGACGCACTAAATAAAGGCGATGTCGACACCGTAGTGAATACCTACGCAGAAAATGGACAAGTCCAAACCATGGGTGGCACATTGATATCCGGTACCTTTTCCAAAGAAGATATCTCCAACTCCGTGAAAGGTATCTTTGATGTATTTCCCAAAGGCATAAGATTTTCCATCGACGATATGGTCGCCGAGGGGAACAAAGTCGCAGTGGAGGCAAAGAGTGAAGGTGAACACGTCTCTGGTCAAACCTACCGTAACGAGTATCACTTTTTGTTTGAGTTTCTCGACGGGAAACTCGTCAAACTAAAAGAATATATGGACACCGAACTGGTAACCGATGTGTTGTGCGGTGGCCAGCGCCCCCCTTTCAGCAGTTAATCTGGAGAACGAGCGTGGAAAGACGAGAGTTGTTAAAAGGCACTGCTGTAGGCAGTTTGGCGGCACTGGCGGGTGGTATGTTATCTGGGCACGTCGCTGCAGCGGACAAAAGCAGGCTCGGTGACGAGGCTGGGAAAGCACTAACCGAGCTTCAAAATACTCTCAACGAAATGGAAGCGAGTTTCGCAACACCGCAATGGAAACTGCGCACGCCTGAAGATTTCGCCGAGGCCAGAAGAGTGACATTGCACGCTTTGTTGCATGGCTTGGAAGCATGGCTCGAGGCAGACCCGGCGCGTCCGTTCTTCACGCTATTTATACATCAGCACAAAAAACTGTTGGGCGACAATCCTGACTCTCGCTATTACTCGGCCGTTATCAGTGATCAACACCAGTATCGTATTCGCGGCAACCTGGCCGGCGCAACGTATACCAGTTTCACCATCGAATTGGGTCAGGGAGTGGACGGCGACGGCATTGGTTCAACCATAAACGACTCCGAATTCGAATCTGACGAGAACGGTGATTTCGAAATTGTTGTCAGCAAAGACAAAGTCGAGGGCAACTGGATGCGCTTGCCCACCGGTGCTATCAGTATTACCTCCAGACATTACTACGAGCGCAAAGTGAGTATCAACAATGATCGATTGCACCATATACCACTGGATATCGAGAACCTGGACGGCGCCGGAGCGCGCAAATCGCCGAACGATACTGATATTGCCGAAGGTATTCGTCGCGTTGCCAACTTCGTCAAGAGTAATGTCGTAACGATGACAGAAGAAAAAAGCCCACCGTGGGTTTCTCGGGTGCCCAATCAGTTTGTACCACCAAAGAAAGACGATACCCATAAAGCCATCACCTATGCAGCGAAAGACAATGTCTATGCGATGGCCCCCTTCGTATTGGGACCCAATCAAGCTTTGGTGATTCGCGGGAGATTTCCCAAGTGCCGATTTTCGAACCTGGTGCTGTTCAACCGGTTTTTACAAACCTTCGACTATGAAACACGGCAGGTTTCCCTCAATCGGGCTCAAACTGAACTCAAGGATGATGGTAGTTTTGAAATGATTGTCGCCCATCGAGATCCGGAAAAGCCGAACTGGCTGGACACGGAGGGGCGACCTTACGGCATCATGTTCTGGCGCTTTCAACTTCCCGAGGAAGAAATAGAACCTCTACTCACTGAAGTGATCAACCTGGCCTAGACGCTATTCGATAGATTCCGTCCCGCCTCAGGGACAAGTCCCCTGCTTTACTCCCAGTGTCCAGGCAAGCGCATCCTCAAGCAGGATGCGATACTCCGTCTTTTCAAATGCCTCTGCTGTGTGTCCCATGGCAGCATAAAGGGTTCGTCCAGCACCGACGCAATTCGTCCACACGACGGGATGGTCGCCCATCGAAAGATCTCGCTCATTTCCCATCATTTTTTGAAACGGAGAATAGGAATCTTCGTCGAGTACGGCGAGGATATTAAACCCATTGATGCGCGGACTCTTTTCCCAAGAGTACCACTCCTCCGTATGCGACCAGGTTTCGGGTAAGCGCTCCACGGCGGCGTGGCCTGAAGATTCCATCACAACGGTGGCTTCCTGGAACTGCGGACCCATAATATGCGCGGTAAATTCCGCTCCAATCAAATTATCCATATACCATTGCCACTCGGCGTGGGAACCATCCCCCGCCGCATGTAGACCTATCCAGCCGCCGCCGGCTTCTAGCCAGGACTGAAAAACTTGTTCCTGATCTTCACTGAGCATGTCGCCACTGGCGTTCAAAAATACAACACTCTGAAATTGCTGGAGATCTTCTGAGTTAAAAACGGCGCCGTTTTCCGTGAAGAAAGTGGACCACCCCTTACCCACAGCGATGGATGCGATGGCCGCCCTGCCTCCTTCAATACCCTCCTTGTGACGGAAGCTATTGGTTTTGCTGAACACCAGCACGGCTGGCGAGTGCAAATCTGCGGGAATAGCCGGGGCGACTGTGTCGTGTTCGCGCGAGGGAAACAGAATATTCCAGGCACCGATATACCAGATCCCCGCTAAGGAGAGACAAACCAATAACAAAATCGAAGCCAGCGCCCACTTAACAACTCTTTGCCACAAAGGCGATTTTCGAGACATAGCGGAATTCCAAAAGCAGTTCATTTAGTGAGTATCGACTATAACATCGCAAACGCCTCCGCGCTCTACTCCCGGCGAACTATCCATTAGTTTCGAGGTCTTCTTGTTAAGGGCCTGTTGAGCGTGCAAAATACGCGTTTTCCAGTTTCACTCATTCAATTTAGTCACTCACTTTATCGGACAAGACAGATGTTAGATCAAGTCAAAGATTACTATGGCAAAACCCTACAGGACTCCAGCGATTTAAAAACAGATGCCTGCTGCACGCTGGATCAGCCACCGCAATACCTGAAGAAAGTGCTCAGTCAGATTCACGACGAAGTCATGATGCGTTATTACGGATGTGGCCTGGTTGCCCCGGAGCAATTGCGAGGCCTGCATATTCTCGATCTGGGAAGCGGTTCTGGACGAGACGCCTATGCGCTGTCTGCACTCGTTGGTGAGCAGGGCCGCATTGTCGGGGTAGATATGACCGACGAGCAGTTAGAGGTAGCCAATCGTCATTTGGATTATCACCGAGATGCTTTCGGCTACAAAAAAGGCAACGTAGAGTTCTACAAGGGTTACCTGGAGAAGCTGGACGAACTGGGGTTCGCCGACAACAGCTTCGACATTATTGTCTCCAACTGTGTGATCAATCTGTGCGAAGACAAAGAGGCAGTATTACGCGAGGCCTACCGTGTATTGAAACCCGGTGGTGAACTCTATTTTTCAGATGTGTACGCCGACCGTCGGGTACCCAAGGAACTGGTGAGCGACCCGGTACTTTACGGCGAGTGTCTCAGCGGAGCACTGTACTGGAATGACTTTATTAACCTGAGTAAAAAAGTCGGATTCGCCGATCCGAGATTGGTTGAGGATCGCCCTCTGGGCATTGAAAGCGATGAAGTCCAGGCGCTAATCGGCCACATAAACTTCTATTCTGCGACCTACCGTCTGTTCAAAATTGCTGAGCTGGAACCGGCCTGTGAGGACTATGGTCAGGCTGTCATCTATCGCGGAACCATTGATCAACACCCCAATGTTTTTGAGCTGGATCAACACCATGCGATTCAAAAAGGCAAAGTGTTTCCCGTTTGCGGCAACACCTGGCTGATGCTGCACGAAAGCCGCTTCAAGGAGCATTTTGAGTTCATAGGCAACTGGGATCAGCACTACGGTATTTTTGAAGGCTGTGGAACGGCGGTACCGTTTACCAACTCGGGGCCCTCAGCGGCGCAAGACACTGAGGCTCCGTGCTGCTAAATCCGCTCCTCGATCATTTTACCTCGACGAAAATGCACATAGGGGCCCTCTTCTTCCGGGGTGTGCCCCTGCTCCAATCTTCGTTCAACCTCGACCAAAATAGAACGGGTAATACTCGGCAAATCCAGTTCCTGGGCGTCGCGCAGGGAAACCCAATGAATTCCCAATAGCTCTCCCGAGCCCTGAGGTGCCTCGTGTACTTCGCCTTGAATCAGATCGGCGTTAGCCATAAAAAAACGGGCGTCGAAACGTCGATTGCGGTATGGCGGAGTAATCGCTCGGGCTATTAAATGCAGAGTATCCAAGCGTGGATTAACGTCGTATTGCAGAAAATCCCGCCAGTGGGGAGACCTTGTTTTCAAGGTCGGAGTATCAGGCTCGCCAAGTACTAAACCTGTCTCCTCATAAGTTTCCCGAATCGCCGCCATCGCCAATGCTCTGGCTCGAGACTCAGAGCAATCCTTTGATAAGCGTTTTAACACCGCCGGATGAAGATCGTGAGGAGGTTTTAACCTGCCATCCCCAGGATCCACTTTTCCTCCGGGGAAGACAAATTTGTTAGGCATAAACTTGTGTCCCGCCGCCCTTTTACCCATCAAAATTCGCGGTCCGTCATCGCCGTCACGCACCAAAATTAATGTCGCGGCATCTTTGGGTTTAACCGCTCGGCCACCTTCGCGGTATTCTCCCTGTGACTTGTAAGTCGATTTCTGATCAGGTGGCATTCCGGACTCCCTCGGTAAAATTCACCCGCCCCATACACCCTGAAACCGCGAAACAGCCCAGCCTTTGAATGCTTGGAACAAACATCGTAAAGTAGCGGCCCATTCAAAATTTAGCAAGTCGAGGAACACTGATGAACGGCAATCCCCCAAAAAATCAAAAAGTGGAAGTTTCCTTCGACCCCTCGCTCGCACTCCCGATCATGCTGGAACAGCATCTGCATAACCAACCACAGGCCGTGGCGCTCATCCAGGGCGACATGACCCGCACCTGGGAAGAATCCATACATCGCATCTATCAAATGGCCAATGGTCTGATCGAACTCGGAATCGAACGCGGGGACCGGGTTGCTCTGCTCGCGCGCAACAGCATGGCCTACTCCGAGCTGTTCGCCGCGGTGCTTATCTCGGGAGGCTGTGCCGTTCCCCTGCAATCGATGATCAGTGATCAAAGCCTCAAGCTGATGCTAGAGGACTCGAGCGCAAAGGTATTGGTGATAGGCGAAGAAATGGCGGCAATGGCTGAGCCCTTTCTGCGACAACAGTCACAGATAATAGACGGCGGCTTGATGGGATTTGATTTTGAAAACGATAAGTTCGCAAATTTCGAAAACTGGCTGCAAGCACAATCGAAGAATGCACCGGGCATTGTCCTGGACCCGGATGATGAGTTTAATATCATTTACAGTTCGGGTACGACAGGTGTTCCCAAAGGTATCGTACACAGCCATCGCACCCGCCAAGCCCTGGCCGTAGCGCTGATGGTGATGGGTTTTAACAGCCAAGCAATGAACCTTGTTTCTACACCACTGTATTCCAACACAACGATCACCACCTGGTGGCCTTCCCTGTGTGCCGGTACCCCACAAATCATCTCCGAAAAGTTCGATGCGGAACGTGCCTTGGCGCTGATTCAAAAGCACAAAGTGACTCACGCTATGCTCGTGCCCGTGCAGTACGACCGCATTATGCGACTGGAAAACTACCACGACTATGACCTGAGTTCACTGCAAGTAAAGTTCAGCACAAGCGCCCCCCTGCGAGCCGCCTTGAAAGCAGACATTATCGAGCGCTTTCCAGGAGAATTGCTGGAGTTCTACGGCCTCACCGAAGGTGGTGTTACCTGTCTTTTTATCGGCAGTGTTGCACTGGCTGCTGACAAACTCGGTTCCGTCGGTCAGCCCTCTGCGGGTTGCACTTTAAAAATTCTGGATGAAGCGGGAAAGGAGTTAGGCAGTGGAGAAATCGGTGAAATAGTGGGAAGGTCGGGCAGCATGAGCAATGGCTATTTGAATAGGGAAGATGCCAACCTTGAGATGCACTGGTACGACAGCGAAGGTTCACTGTTTTATCGCAGCGGTGATGCTGGATATCTGGACGAAGATGGCTGGTTGTTTTTGTCAGATCGACGCAAGGATATGATTATCTCCGGAGGATTTAATATCTATGCCACGGATCTGGAACTGGTATTACTGGAGCACGAGGAGGTTCATGAGGTGGCAGTCGTGGCACTTCCCAGTCGCGACTGGGGCGAGACGCCGCTGGCCATTGTCGTTAAGGAAACTGGCAGCACAATAGATGAAGAGAGTTTGCGAATCTGGGCCAATGGCAAACTGGGAAAACTGCAACGCATCAGTAAAGTGGTCTATGCGGACAATTTACCCAAGAGTTCCATCGGCAAGATTTTGAAAAAGGAATTACGCGAACGCTATGCAGCGCTCGCGGATGCCTAAGGATACTAGCTGACTTTAATCACCAACTTGCCAAAGTTCGCTCCGGAGAATAAACCCAGGAAAGCCTCGGGTGCGTTCTCCAGCCCGTCAACCACTTGTTCCTTATACTTAATTTTGCCCTCAGCCATCCACTGTCCAACATCCGCCACAAATGCGGGCACACGGTGTTGGTAATCGCTGACGATAAAGCCCTGCATCTTAATGCTTTTGGTCAAGATCATGCGCTGTAACAGGCTCATACGATCGGGGCCGGGGGGCAATTCCACTTCATTGTAGTGAGCGATCAAACCACACACAGGTACTCTGGCGTGATTGTTCAATAAAGGCATCACCGCTTCCCAGGAACTACCACCCACATTTTCAAAATAGACATCTATGCCATCAGGGCAGGCTGCAGCAAGCTGAGCCGCCATATCTTTATCGTAGTGGCTCACACACGCATCGTAGCCAAGTTCTTCAACCGCGTATTGACACTTCTCCGCAGCACCCGCTATACCCACTACGCGACAGCCTTTTAATTTAGCAATCTGCCCAACCACCGATCCGACTGCGCCAGTAGACGCCGCGAGCACTACGGTATCGCCTGCCTTGGGCTCACCAAGGTCCAACAAACCCACATAGGCCGTCAAGCCAGGCATACCCAAGACACCCAGTGCATGGGACGGTTGGCTAATGCGTGGGTCAACTTTCATCAATCCAGCGCCATCGGATACTGCGTAATCCTGCCAGCCAGAAAAAGCTGTGACCAGCTGCCCCTCGGCGAATGCACTATTGCGAGACTTTACTACCTCACTCACAGTTCCACCGACCATGGTGTCACCCAGCTCCACTCTCGCGGCATAACTCTTCCCCGCATTCATGCGCCCGCGCATATAGGGATCAAGTGAGAGATAACGAGTTTTCAACAATAATTGGCCATCTCCCACGGAGGGAATCGACACCTGTTCGAGACGAAAGTTATCGGTGGATGGTTTGCCAACTGGCCTCGAGGCCAAGACAATTTTCCGATTCACCGCCGCATCTGCTGCAAGGGTTGGGTTGGCACTCAATAAGCCAAGTGCTGCGAGTGAGCCTGAAGTGAATTCTCGTCTATTGATTGTCATGGGTGTGTCCTGGTTCGGTGATAGTTTAAAAGAAGTGTGATAGCAATTTTCGGATCAGTTTAGTCTAGCTTCGCGCGAATAACGATGAAATCTTCACACTGAGCTAATCCAGTGCGTAAACCCGCGTCGCTGTTTGATAGAACATCGCATCTTGTTCGCTCTCGCTGTAGCGTGCAGCAATTTTCTTCAGACCGTTCCACAAAACTGGATAAGAAATCGACAATTTGTCTACGGGGAAATTGCTTTCGAACATACACCGGTCAGGTCCGAAGCTCTCAATCATGTGATGATAGTAACGCGCTTGCGCCGCCACAAATTCATCGGAGCTGGGAGGCATGTCGCGGCCCATCCAGCCAAAGCCGTTGTCAGGCATGGCGAGCCCGCCCAGTTTGGCCACCACGTTTTCACAGCGAGCGATTTCCACAATACCAGCGCGCCATTGCTGGAAAATTTCCTCGCGCTGATTCGCATAGGGACCAACTCCCAACGGAGTCGCACAATGATCCAGGACCATAAGCGTACCCGGAGCAGACTGAGCCAAGGCCAAATATTCGTGATTTTGAAAGTGATAGTGCCAGCTGTCATAGCTGAGCCCTGTATTGCCCAGTTTCCTTACACCGCGAAGAAATGATTCATCGGCATAAAGCCCCTCGGTACCACGACCTGGGATCATAAGTTCGACACCCTCGGGAGCCCGGGCCAAGGCATGGCGGAAACCTCGAAGGCGCCCTCCCGCCGCCTCTCGATGCGCGGCAATGATTTCTTCTAGAGCCTCATGGCGTAAATCCGCTCGAGCGACGATGCCAGAGATTGTCGCGCCAGCGTCGAGCTCACTTTGGCGGGCGACTTCGGCAACAAATTCAGTCTCTCCAATACTGAGTAAATGCTTCGGGCCGCTAGTGCGATATTCCGCGCCACACTCGACGAACACTGTCTTACAAATGTTATGCCCTGAATCGGTATCGGCTCTAAGGTCTTCGAGCAAGTAGGGATCCAATACCGACTCCCTCCACAGGTGATGATGTGGATCGACGATTCTTCGTGCGGGGTCAATAATCTCTTCTGTGTGCAATTGCAGCCAGCGTTGGTTATCGGAAAGTTCGTTTCGCGTATGACTCACTTATAGTTCACCGCTGACTGCTTGAGAAAAAAGATCACTATATTGCTCCGCAGTGAAGGGCAGCGGATTGGTCTGCGCGGTAGGATCTTCCGCCGCCATTTCACCTACCAGCGTTTGTTGGTCTAAATCGATACCGATAGCGAGCAAATTGTGGGGTATACCAACCTCCTCGCGGAAGCTTAACACCCAGGCCAAAAAACCGCCGAAGCTCGCCTGAGGCAAATCCAGATAACGTGCAAGCCTTTGGATGCGCCCTTCAATTTCTTCCCTGTTCGCCACCAGAACATAGGGCATCAGTATGGCGTTGAGCAAGCCGTGGTGAGCGTCATAGAGAGCTCCCAAGGGGTGAGCCAGCGCATGCATCGCGCCCAAGCCTTTTTGAAAGGCCGTCGCTCCCATTGATGAGGCGACAATCATCTGCATTCGGGCCGTCATGTCATCGCCGTCAGCTACTGCCCGTGGGAGATACTCTTTGACCAGGCGTATTCCCTCAATGGCAATGCCCTCCGCCATTGGGTGGTAGACAGGAGAGCAGAACGCCTCAAGGTTGTGAGACAAGGCATCCATGCCTGTGGCAGCAGTCATTGAAGCGGGTAATCCCCGGGTTAACTCCGGATCGAGAATCACCTTGCTGGGCAACAATTTCGGATGGAAAACAATTTTCTTCACACGGCGCTGTTCATCTGAAACCAGGGCTGCACGACCAACTTCCGAGCCAGTCCCTGCCGTAGTTGGCACAGCGATGATGGTGGCCACCGAATCAGGATCAAGTTCTTGCCAACTGTCTTCGTAATCCCACAATACACCGGACTGCCCCACCATCAGTGCGATGGCCTTACAGGCATCAATCGCAGAGCCGCCGCCAAAAGCAACTAGTCCATCGTGACCGCCGGTGCGATAGGCAACGACGCCATCGGCAACATTCTCTCCGCTGGGATTGCTTTTGACTTTACTGAAAACGTCAATGAACAGGCCTGCATCACGACATTGACTGAGCGCCGCATCGATCATCGGCAGGGCGGCTAAACCATGATCAGTCACGATCAGCGGTGAGCGCATACCAAAGTCTATACAACACTGCGCCAGCTCTACAATAGAACCTGCTCCGACCGTTACACTGGTGGGGAAATTCCAGTTACCCGCTAGCTCTGTATCGCTCATTGGAATCCCCAGTTAGATAATTTCAAAGTAACGCTGCATTTCCCAATCGGTAATGTGCTTGTGGAACTCTCGACCTTCCCATTCTCGCGTGGCGGAATAGTGATCAATGAACTCATCTCCAAAAAGCGCTCGAGCAATTCCTGAGCCTCGCAGCGCTGCGGATGAATCCATAATGTTGTTTGGCAATTTCAACTCTGGCGGATGTTGTTGCTCATAGGCATTGCCCTTAACCTGATCAAAGGGCTCCAACTCCTGCTCGATGCCGTACAGACCGGAACCCAGCGCAGCAGCCAGGGCAATATAGGGATTGGCGTCGGCCGAGCCCAGACGGAACTCCACTCGTTGCGATTTTGCGGAACCGGGGATTAAACGTAGCGCGGTGGTACGGTTTTCACAGCCCCATGTGGCGTCTGTGGGAGCCCAGAATCCCGGGACCATTCGAGAGTAGGCGTTGACTGTCTGTGCATACATGGCGATAAGTTCCGGCATAAGACGCTGCTGGCCGGCGATAAAATGACGCTGAATCTTGCTCATGTTCATAGGTTCCGCAGGGTCATAAAACGCGGAACTGGAATCGCTCTTGTTCCTCAGTGATAGGTGAATATGACCCGATTGACCGGGATAGTCGTTCGACCATTTGGCCATAAAGGTCGCCATCATTTGACGGCGCTGGGCCCATACCTTGGTAAAGGTTTTAAACAGTGCAGCCTTGTCCGCCGCGTTGCTCGCCTCATCGACGCTGATGGCAGCCTCCAAGACACCGGGGCCGGTTTCTGTGTGCAGACCTTCGATCGGAAAGTCCATAGACTCGGCCAAGTCCAACAATTCCTGATACAGCTCGGAGTGGGTGGAATTTCGCAGCATGGAATAACCGAAGAAACCCGGAGTAATGGGCTTCAGATTTTGATAGCCCTTGGCGCGAATAGACTCGGGAGTTTCATCGAACAGAAAAAATTCGTATTCGAAAGCAGCGTGCGCTTCCAGGCCCATCGCCGCCGCCTTTTCTATGACATTCGACAGAATGTTCCTTGGGCATATCCGGCTGGCGTCATCGGAAAACTCACAGAGAAACAACAGCATGTTGTCTTCAAAAGGCAGCTCTCGACAACTGTGGGGAAGAATTCTCACTGGAGCGTCTGGATAGCCCGTATGCCACCCCGTGTACTTTACCTCCTGCGTTTCATACAGCTGATCATTAGAATCCCAACCGAGCACAACATCGCAAAAAGCAAAACCACCTTCCAGTGCAGAAAAGAACTTTTCCCGGCTCATGTATTTGCCGCGCATAACGCCGTCGATGTCAAAAAGACCAACCTTTACGTGAGTAAGCCCGCGCTCGCGCACAATATTTTGCGCATCTTCTACGGTCTTTACGCTTCTAGGTCCTATCATCGCAGCAGCCCCTGTGAATCAATATTGAAAAGTTTACGTTAAAACCACAGCCAGTCCTGTACTATGCCGAAATAGGCCGCTGCATACAATTCGAGTGGAGAGAGTAATGGCAGAACAGGTATTGTCACAGGAGTTTATGTTACTCGATGGTGGACTTGCCACCGAGCTTGAATCCAGGGGGCAGAATCTCAGTCACCCCCTGTGGTCCGCCAAAATGCTATTGGAAGATCCCCAGGTAATCGTAGACGCCCACCTCGCCTATCTGCACGCTGGAGCCCAATGCATCATTACGGCAAGCTACCAGGCCAGTCACGCCGGGTTTTTACAACTGGGTTACAGCGATGCGCAAGCCTCAAAAGCACTGTCACTCTCGGTAGAACTGGCACAGCAGGCGGTTGATACCTTTCTTGCAAACCAGAAAACGGCAAAGCCCGCCAAAATCGCTGCGAGCATCGGTCCCTACGGCGCGTATCTGTCAGATGGATCAGAATATCGGGGTGACTATGCGATAGAGCTTGAACAACTGACAGACTTTCATCGAGCACGCGTAGATATCCTGTCTTCGTCGAAAGCGGATTTCCTGGCCTGTGAAACCGTCCCCTGCCTATTGGAAGCTCAGGCTCTCAACAACTTGCTAAAACAACAAGACAAGCCGGCCTGGGTGAGTTTTTCTTGCGCTGATGGCGTGCATTTGAACGATGGAAGCCCTATTGCGGATGCAGTGCAGATCTTCAACGATAACGAAAAAGTGTTCGCCGTCGGTGTAAACTGTACCCCCCCGCAACACATTCCCGCATTGATTGGCGCAATAAAATCGAACAGTGAAAAAGCGATTGTCGTCTATCCCAACTCCGGTGAGCGTTTCAATGCGGAGACCAAAACCTGGCACGGCACATCAAGCCCAGAAGACTGCGCAACAGCGGCCAGAAAATGGCGGGAAAGCGGCGCGACGCTAATTGGAGGTTGCTGTCGAATGGGACCCGAGCACATTAGGGCTATGAAAACAGCATTGGGACCATTCGGCAATTAGGCGGCAGTTTTACTCAGAGCGATTAACAGCAACTGTCGATACAACTTGTCTTTCACGGAGTCCGCCTGATCATAGCCCATTCTTTCGAGGTGAGGAGCGAAGTGCCGCTCGGTTTCATCATCGATAAAACTAGCGGCGGCCAATTCAACCATTCCAGAAGGTTTAATATGCTCCTTCAACCAACCCAGTGCTTTGAGCAGCATTTCTTCCACGTAGGTGAAATCACTGCCCAGCGGGAACTCAGCCAGGCGCCCCTGTGCATGATGCTCATCGTAGATACGCTGTAAACGCTCAGGAGTATTATTGGTAAATTGCTCGGGTATCTCATAGTCCGTCGGCAATTTCCCGACATCCTTCGCCTTCTCCATCAACTCCTCTTGAAAGCGTGAATCGCAAATCGACAACATGGCAGCGATAATTTCTGAATCTGTTTTACTGCGCAGATCAGCCACCCCATATTCCGTGACGACAATATCCCGCAAATGCCTGGGTATGGTGGTGTGACCATAGTTCCACAGAATATTGGAAGTGACATCGCCGTCTTTGCTGCGGGTGGCTCTCACCAGCAAAATAGAACGCGCGCCCTCCAGCTCCTGGGCTTGAGCGACAAAATTATACTGCCCCCCTACACCACTGAGCATTCTGCCGTCTTCCAATTGATCCGCAACGGCAGCACCCATCAAAGTCACTGAAAAAGCGGTATTGATAAATCGAGCATCCACTCTGTGTTCGCGCTTCAAAGCCTCGTGTCCGTAGAGGGAGTTAACAAAGCTGATATTGGTCATATCGATGCTGGCCAGCTCTTCGGGTCTCAAGTCTCGGAGGCCTTGGTAAAACGCGTTCGGGCCGAGAAAAAATCCACCGTGGATGCAAACCTCGCCGCCATCAGGGTTGTTCACCTTGCGTTTAATAATCCCGGCCTTAAACATACGAAACAAACCGTAGGTAAACATCTCGCTGCAGCCGTAGAGTCCAGCCTCAAACGCATCCAGGTCTGAAGCTTCTGCCAATGCTGGAAAACGCTCTGGTGTATATTGACTCTGCTGCAACAGCTTGCGGTAACTCGCATTGTCTTCGTGTCGCAACAAGACAGATCCAGCAACGGCGTCGCCCAAGGCGCCGATGCCAATTTGCAAGGTACCACCATCTTTCACTAAGGCGCTGGCTGCCAGGCCAATGAAATGCTCTGTCATACCCACAGGCATATTGGGAGTGCTCATCAGCGATGTGCTGTAGTCCGGGTCATCGATCAAAATATCAATTTGGTCCCGATCAACTATGGCACTGTTGCCCATAAAGGGAAGGTCCGAATGAACCTGACCCACCACCAGTATGACTTCACCCGCTTGTTTTCGCTGCTCAATGCCGGGTAATAAATCCAGAATAACTTCCGGGTTACAGCTGAGACTAATCTGCTTCTCCCCTTCTATGTCTCTGGCCGCGACCACCTGTGCAACCACATTGACGCCACGATTGTGCATGTCGCGTGCAACGTGTGTGTAATTGCTGTTGAGATAGTGTTGCTGTGTATAACTATTGTTCAGCTCGCTGGCGGGTGCCACAAAAAACTCGTGGACAACGATGTTGTCCGGCAGCTTTCCTCTACGCGCGGCGTGCAGATATTCGAGCTCTTCGTAGTCGCCATAAACACGTTCAATAAAGGGTTTGAGCAACCTCTCCTGAAGATCTCCAGAACTGTGGGGACGTGATAAAGACAAGGCCGTTAGAATCGTCAGGGATAGCTGCGGATTCTCTGCCGCTTTGCGGTACAAGGCGTTGGCAAAAGGGTTGGGTTTTCCCATGCCCAAAGGCATTCCCAGAACGACCCTACCCCCTGTCCTGTCGAAGATTGTATCTGCCGCTTCGTCTAAAGAAAAATTGCTCACATACTACCTCTACTAGATTATAAACAGTGCCCAACAGAACATGACTTTATGGAGTGAACATAAAAAAAGGCAGCTCAGCTGCCTTCCCTTTCTAACCAGAGCATACGTCCGCGAGAAAACTCACCACTTGTCTTCCAGGGTTTCAACCCGATCGTAGGCTTCGCCAATTAACACACCCAGTTCGCGTTCCTCCCCTTCGTTCAGATAGACACTGGGACGGCCGTGAGCAAAGCGATAGTTGCACACAATCGCAATATCACCGGTACGCCATTCAATGGGCATGCCAAACTGGTCATAAACATCGACAAACTGCTGCTTCTCTGCCAGGGACAATTCGCTGCCGTCTCCAAAGGTCAATTTGAGGGGGCGCTCCTCATACGGCAAATGCTGGACCAGAGGCCAAGTATCAAACCACATGCCATCGTCAGCGATGCTGCTGTAAAGCACATTGCGATCCAGAGTGGGGAAATACTCGAAGGCCGAGGTGTAGTAACGCGTTTTCAATAAGCGATTGGGACCCCATTCGACTTCAAGCCCCATGCTCCTAGCGATCCGGGCCGCCTCTTCGGGGTCCTCCGTGAGCATGGATTTTTGCCAGTGGTTGTAGACCCCCAGCTCCTCGACGTCGACATACGCGTCACGATCGGTGAGATTCCTGTGATAGCAAATACCCTTCTCTTTCAATTTCTGACCGAACTCAGTGGCCAGCAGAGCCTCGGTCGCCCCCATGTTTTCAGACACAAAGGTATAGCCCTTGCCCTCAATCGATTTGTGACACAAAAAGGCGAGCATCTTGGTGCTGGTGCCCACATAGGCCATTTCATGATGGTAGTGAAGCCAGGCTTCCAGCGGAGCACCCACTTCATAAACATTGGGCTGGAGAGCGTCACGAGGGTTCGCGCCACCGGTATAGACCATTTCCTTTTTGACCACCAGATTGGCTATATCGCGCATTAACTGGAGATCGGTTAAACCGGTGTTGACTAGATGAACCAGACCGACCTCATCAAACATCGCGTTCATGCGAGCAGACAGAACGCCATCGGCAGCCAAATCGGCTTCAGAGAAGGACATACCATCGCAATCGATAGTATAGGATTCTTCAGCCAATACGGGAGAGCCTTCCCACCAGCGAGGTTCGATAACATCTGGCAGTGGAGCCATGGGGTCGAGCGCAATGTTCATTATTAGAACTACCAGTAACAGATTGAGCAGCCCAGCATTCTAACCAAGGTTTAAGGCCAGAACAATACAGGTTTGGCGACTTTCAGAGCCTCTGTACGAGCGTCAAATCCCAGCCAAAACCCGCGCTCGCTCTAAGCAGGAATCAGGTGTAATTCAGCGCGTTGGCGCATCTCATCGGTCAGGGAAACCGCCTTGCGCGCATGGGTATCGAAATACACACAAGAACTTTCCAGTGTTGCCGCGACTTCGCCCTTGCCAATATTGAACATTTCATAGAAAACGGTAATGGATTTGCCACCAATTTTCCGAAGACCTGCTCTCACCTCAACAATGTCACCCGTCGCCACCTCCGCCTGATACTCGATAACATGCTTTACGTCGGCCCAGCCCATTCCGCTTGCTGCTACACCATCACTACTCCAGCCGAACACCTCGTTTAAAAAATGGTAAGAGGCGTCGTCGAACATGGCGACATAGTGGCGTGTGGTCATGTGGCCCATGACATCGGCCAGCCAGGGGTGTGCGACACCTTTGTAAGCTACATACATAAAATATTCCCGAAAGTGAAAATGGTGGATGGCACAGCTACTGTGCAGCTTCGTTCGTCAGAACTACCGGATTGTGATTCTCCAAAAACTTATCAAGTGCCTCTACCGTTTGCAAGCAATTGAAAACGGGTCGACAAAGATGGCTTAAACTGTGTTAAAAACAACAAGCCTGTAATCACGAGCTTGTGTCGCAAGAATGCCATATCGTTTTGGCTGGGGTATAGTGGCCTTAGAGTCGGCCGCCAAGTTAAGTTAAGTTAAGTGTAAAGACTCTCGCCTAAAAATAATAACCCGCCATGTACAAGTGGCATTTACAAACCGGGAGCATCCCCACTTGAGCGATTTGCTAGCATTTGCCAACCAGTTCTTTCTCGAAGCTTCAAACTTTGTATGGGTCTACATTATCAGTGCCCTATGCGTGATTGCCGGTATCTACACCACGGTGAGATTGGCCTTTATACAATTCCGCTGCGTTCCCCACGCCCTCGACCTGCTGCGTGGGAGATACGAAGACAAAGACAATGAAGATGGCATTACCACCTTCCAGGCCCTGGCCACCGCACTTTCGGGAACAACCGGCATTGGTACGATAGCCGGCGTCGCTATTGCTATAAAACTGGGCGGACCGGGGGCGATCTTCTGGATGTGGGTGATGGCTTTGCTCGGCATGGCATTGAAGTTTGTCGAAGCGACACTGGGAAGCCTTTACCGAACGGAAATCGGCCCGAATGGTGAGATGGGTGGTGGGCCCATGCATTACATCGTCAATGGCTTGGGTGAGCGCTGGCGTCCCGTCGCTATTTTCTATGCACTGTGCACCGCCGTCGCCTGCATCGGCGCCTGGAATATGTTTCAGGCTAACCAGGCCGCTGCCAATCTCGAAAGCGCATTTAGTGTACCCACATGGCTGACGGGAGCGGTTCTGACAATCGGTACTGCCTTGGTACTGGTTGGAGGTATTTCTCGCATCGGTAAGGTGGCTGCCAGACTGGTTCCGAGCATGTGCATCATTTATGTCACGACCATTTTCGGCCTGTGTATCATGCATTATGATCAGATCCCTGCGGTGATGACTGTGATTGTCACAGAGGCCTTTGATTTTGAATCAGCGGGAGGCGGAGTGATCGGCAGCGCGATTTTGATCGGCGTGCGCAGAGCAATATTTTCAAACGAAGCCGGTACAGGTAGTGCAGCCATCGCCCACGCCGCTGCACACACCAATCATCCCGTCAGGCAGGGCATCGCCGCTAGCATTGGCCCTTTCATTGATACCCTGGTGGTCTGCGCGGCCACCGCCTTCGTGATCATTTTGAGTGGTTTCTATGGCAACGAAAGTCACCAGAACAATACCGGAGAGTATGCTGATCTAAGCGCGTTTCAGGTGATAGAAGATTCGGCCTGGAGCATAAATACAGATAATTCGCCTGCTGACGATCACCCTCTTCAACGTTTCACCACTGGTAAAGCGGCGCTGCACCACTCAGGTGAAAGCAACAGCCCCGCGAGAGTCCAACTCGAGTCGCTGCAAAAAATGCAAAAGGTATCCAGTGGAGGATTTGACGGTATCCGTTTTTCCGCTCACTCAACTTCTAACAAGCTTACTGCCAAGCTACTCGACCCAACCGGAGCTGCCATTGCAACCGCAGCGGCTTTGCCCAGCGATGAGTGGGGTTCCTGGATTATCCCCGTTGACCAAGAGATCGCGAATCAAATGCTCAATACAGACGGAGCCTGGCAGCTGCAATTCTCAACGGATGGCAGCGCGGAAGTCTGGATAGATAGAATAGAGCTGGTCGAAAACGTCAACGGCATTGTTCTATCCTCGGCCGCCTTCGCGAAATTCTTCGGCGCTTTCGGCAATGTATTTATCCCCATCGCAGCACTATTTTTTGCCTACACCACCATTTTGGCGGGCAATTACTACGGGGAAGTGGCCTGTCAGTTTCTCAACAGCTCCTGGGTAAAACCCTATCTGTGGATCTATATTGGTTCGACATTTGTCGGCTGCGTATTGAATTTAGAACTGGTGATCAACTTTTCAGACTTTGCACTGGGTTTGATGACCATACCCAATCTGATCGCAATGATGCTGCTGACCCCAGTAGTGGCCAAGGAAACGCACACCTACCTTGCAAGGCTCAAAGCGGGAGAGTTTGCTAGGTAGATAGCGGCGTCATCACGACGTATAAGATCTCCGTGAACCCCACCACGCGAGTGCACCCGTGACCACAAGCGACAGCCCAATCCCAATGGCGAGAACGAGCTCCCCGACTGCTCTATCACCGGTGGCGCGTTGATAGGGCAATACATAAAACCAAATTAACAACACTGAAAATAGGCCGCCCACCAACATCACAAGCTGCGCTGTGCTTCGAGTAAAGCGCTGTTTTTCCGAATCAATCTCCTGGGCCGGGACTTCGTGTAACTGCTCGCGAAAGCTGTGCTCCTTTGCGCTTACCTTGCCGCGGGAAATCACCAGTTCTATGGTGATGTAGCTCAGCACGGCGCCAATTAATATCGGATGAAAATAGATTGGCAGTTCAACAATTCCCGTCATTGAGAGCACCCGGGCAATCACATTGCCAAGAAAACCAGCGATGATTCCCCAAAACGCTGCTCCCTCTGTAATGCGATTGCTCCAAACTGACATGAAGGCCACCGGACCCCACGAAGATGCATACAAGGTACCGACAAAATAAGTAATCCAGAATATGCTGCCCTGGGGGACCAAAAACGCAATCGCCAGAGCAGTAACGCTGACAGCGAACATCGCCCAGCGACTCAGCCGCAATTGACGTTGCTCGTCACTGTTTGAGTGCGGCATTAAATCGTTGCTGACACTAAACCCTACAAGAGATAAAAATGTGGAGGCAGACGACAAACCGGCGGACATAATGCCCGCCATCAACAAAACACCCAGCAGTGTCGGCATGACGTTCATCGCCGCCCAAATCATATTTTCCTGAGCGGGATCGATGGAGGCGTTGATCAAATTGATACTGGCGCCCGAGATCATTAGCACCGAATACAAAATCATCACCGCGACAGCGGTAATGGCCGCAGAGCGAACCACCGTATGCTCGTCTTTGGCCATAAGATATCGACTCGCCTGCCAGGGGCTCACCGCTACCACCACACCCCAAGCAACACCCAGTATCGCTGAATACACCATGACTTCGGCGGGTACGGCGAAATCCGTGCCCTCCCCGATCATACCGTGCCAGGCAATAATATTCGGTTTATCCGCAAACGTGGCTAGACCCTCAATAGCAGCGAACCACCCCCCAGAGTCACCCACAATGTAACCCAGACCCAGCACTGCCACCGCGGTGAATAACAGGAACATCATGGTGTCGGTAAGCACGACACCCTGGGAGCCGGAGTACAAGGTAAAGAGAGTGTAGCCCGACCAGGTGAGTAGCAAGGCGAGATTGAAAGACAAACCGGTAATCTCGTGAACCACCGTCGCCGTGCCCTGAGTAACGGCCATCAGATACCCGATCAGACCAAGGACTACGGATACTCCCGCGATGGACTGCACTCTGGCGCTGCGAAAACGCTGGCCGAAGAACTCCGCCACCGTCAGAGCCCGGCTTCGACGCAGGAAACGGCCAAAGAACAAAGCACCCGCGGTATAACCAATACAGTTAAACGCAGTCAGTATAACAATGGTTGTTGGGTAACCGGCGTAAGCCTGTCCCGTCTCACCCATAAAGGCATTGGTGCTCATAAGACTCGCAACCAGCGTGCCTACGATGAGCAATGTGGGAGCCTGTCTCCCGGCTACAAAGTAATCCTCAAGATGTTTCACCTTGCGGCCGGCGTAACTGCCCACCGCAAAATAGGCACACAAACTGACGATTAAACCAATGGTATAGACGCTCATCAATACACCCTTTTTTCACTAAGGTTACGCGAGTCAGGCAAGCGCGAACAGAAAAAGTAGGCATTCTGATAAGACAAAAAAAGAGCGGCACCCAGCGCCGCTCATAGTGAGACCATTTCAGAAGTATCGAAAAGGGAACTTAGTTATCACTCCGACACATGTTTACCTCGCGCCGCTCTCTCTCAAATCAACCACTACCTAGAACAAGACCGCCGTCATCATCGTCACTGTCATCATCGTCGCTATCGTCATCGTCTTCGTCGTCGTCACGATCATCATCGTCATCGCGATCGTCCCCAGAATCGCGACCGCTGTTATCGCCTCGTTCGCGATCAGAATTGCCGTCGTCATCGTCGGATCGGTGCGATCGAAATTTGACTCTGATATTTGCTTTACCGACCAGCGCACCCTCTACAAACGCCGTTCCGAAGAATTCGTTGAAATATCGCGCCGCATCGGAAGTCAGCAATAAATCTATATTGCCAACACCCAGTTTTGTGGCCCGGTCATTCCAGCGCGTTTCCGTCATATCGGTAAAGCGCAGCTCAAACAGGTCGAGCCGCCCAAGCACATCACCACCCAGAGTTGAGATCGCCGTGATGAGTGGGACCTCTCCGAGAGTATCTATTCGAAATCTTTGCAATGAAGAAGGTTCTCCATTACTGGATATCAGCCGAATTCCCCCAGCGTGATCAATTTCACCTGAGCGTGATTCAAAATCTACCAAGCCGCCGGTAATCTTGAGCCGTAATCTCCTGCGCTCCGCATCTACGGAACCGGGACGAACCCTCTCGATTTCAACGCCGGTAAAGGCCAGTTCGTCCACCATTTCCACTGCGAATACCATACTCGTGCCGCCACCTTTCACCTGCAGTATCGGCGCAGCCCAACTCGAAGCTGCACTCAACAAACCCAGAACGATCGAAACTATCAAGAACCTAGATTTTTTCATTTTGCTGCCCTCTTAAGACCTTGTGATAAAGAGTTTTCAAGGTCGTTTGATATCGCCAATGACCTTATTTGGGAATTTATTCCCAAATTCGAAAACTGTCAAGTATTTCTGCTGCAGGAGACCAGATCAGAGCGGCTATCGAACACTTATGCGGCGAAACAAACGGAGGCAGGGGTTTAAATAGATATAAAATTCAAATGCTTACAAGGTTTTTGGCGTTCGAGCCATAGGCAGCGCGAATTTTCACCAAATTCACTCTTTTTTGAACGACAGGTGTAAATTCTCGCGAGGAAAGCAAATTTAGCTGCGAACTACGGCAATGACACACCCAGGGCGATCTACCCCGCTTTGAAAAACCGAGTATGATTTTCGACAAAGGTCTCAAAATTGCGCGGTGGTTGTTTGGCAACATTCTGAATCGTGTCGGTAACATTGCTTTCGCCATTGGCACGAATCATTTTTACCAGGTCTTTCATCTGAGACAGCTCCCAGTCGGACATCCCGGAACGCTTCATGAATATCCTGATGAGCCAAAAAGGAAGGGCTAGATATCGAATCCTATGACCCAGCTGACCGCTGAGAGTTTTGGCCATATCGCCATAGGTAATGGCTTCAGGGCCGGTGAGTTCAAATACCTTGTTTTCGTATCCGGCTTCGACGATCACATTTTTTGCGACCACCGCTATATCCCATGCATCGACAAAGCTGACTCTGGCGTTGCCGAAAGGGCCGAGCAAAATGCGGCGCTGCACAATTAAGTCAGCCACCAACAACGCATTTTGCATAAACGCATAAGGACGCAGGATGGTCCAGTTGAGTCCAGATTGCTGAAGGTATCCATCCGCTTGCGCATGAAGAATACCGAAGCTAACGGGCGGTTCGAGACCAGCGGCATACGCCGAGACCTTAATGACGTGGCCGACGTTCATTCGAACAGCTTCATCGATCAGGTCGCGCTCCACCGTAAAACGGTCCGGGCTATCAGGATAAACACAAAAGAGCTTGTCGACATTTTTTAGCGCTGATGTATAGGATTCCAATTTTCTAATGTCACCCAGGAAGACTTCGCAGCCCATCGCCTCAAACTGCGAGACCATTTCAGGCTTGCGGATCAGCACTCGAATCTTGATATATTCTTTCAGCAGCAGCCGCAGCAGCTCCTCACCGATACTACTTGTTGCCCCAATGAGTAACACTCGCTGCTGAGATGACATGTATTCGATCCTATTGGTGACTCTTTAAACCCAGCAGGATTCTAGCACCTCGCAAGAACTCTCGGTTATTTATCCAAATTTGACTATGATTAGTTTGCAGATTAATCAAAATCAGATTCCAACTGACTATTTCCCCAATACAATAAAAAGGAAGTAAGAATGACCAACGCCGCACAAATAGGCCCGGACTTCAAAACGCCTCTGGACATGTTCTATCAATGGGAATCGCTAATGCCTGAGCAAAGCTGGCTGCGACGGGCGAGCGATGGTACATGGCAAAATACAAGCTGGGCGGAAGCGGGCACAATCGCTCGGCAATTGGCTTCAGGGATACTGGCCATGGGTCTCAATAAGGGAGACAAGATTGGAATCCTCGCCAGTAACTCCCCGGAATGGCTCATTACCGACCTGGCCTGCATGATGGCTGGAATGGTTACCGTGCCTATTTATACCACCATGCCGATGGACAAGGTGACGTATGTGGTTGAACACAGCGATATGGGTGCGGTGTTCGTAGACGATGGAATTTCTGTAGAAACACTGCGCAACGCGCTTGGGTCAGCAATACTGATCGTGGGGTTCCCCGGTGTCGAGCGCAGCAGTACAGATCACAACTGGGAAGACTTGATCGAACAAAACCCGCCCATGGCTGGCAATCCACTGCGCGACCCACAGGATCTCTGGACGATAATATACACGTCCGGAACCACCGGCATGCCAAAAGGAGTGATGCATTCTTTTGCCACTTTGCCCCATTCGGCATCGGCAATCCCAACCTACACCGGCGCAAACACGAATAGCCGAATGTTTTCGTATCTACCCATGGCGCATGCGGCCGAACGAGTGTTGGTGGAGCTGCACTCACTCTATAGCGGAGCGATGATTGGCTTTAATCAATCCAAAGACAGTTTTCTCGATGATCTGCGAGAAATTCGTCCGACATTTTTCCTGGCCGTTCCGCGTATCTGGACCAATCTCAAAATGGGAATCGTCGCTCAGATGGGAAACGAGGCCTGGCAACAGTTCTTGGACGATCCTGAGGGCGCCGCGGAAATAGGAAAATCTGTGCTGACATCCATGGGTTTAGATGCCGTGACTTTCGCATTCTCGGGAGCTGCCCCCATCGCCGCGAGCGACATACAAGCGTGGCGAGCTCTCGGCATGCCTTTGTACGAGGGCTTCGGCCAATCCGAAATGATGAGCGGAACCTTAAACAGACCTGGCAAAGATAAGTTAGGTTCTGTCGGGTGCGGCTTTGAAAGTGAAGGTGGTGAAGTCTGCATCTCAGAAATCGGAGAAGTTCTGCTGCGGGCTCCAGGTGCTATGGTCGGCTATTACAAAGAGCCGGAAAAGACGAAAGAAGCATTTTTGGACGGCTGGGTAAGAACCGGAGACAAGGGCCGAATCGACGAAGATGGATTTCTGTTTATCACGGGCAGGGTGAAAGAGATCTTCAAAACCGCCAAGGGAAAATACGTCGCACCGAGTCCGATAGAAAAACTGTTTGAAGTATCGCCCCACGTTGACCAGCTCTGCCTGGTTGGATCAGGTCGGCCGCAAACGCTAATGCTGGTCAACCTGCCCGCTGCCAGTCACACCCTCGACAAGGAACAGGTGGCGGCTGATCTTGAACGACAACGCCAAGTTGTGAATGACAATCTTGAGGCTCACGAGCGTATCAGCCATGTGGTGGTTTGCGCCGAACCCTGGACGATGGAAAATCGCATGCTAACGCACACCCTAAAAATTCTTCGTGATGATGTGGAGAAAAACCACCAAAATGCGATTGAGACTTGCATGCAAGCGGGAGCTAAAACTACTGTGGTGTGGGAATGATCCTGGTCAGGCATCCGGCAATGCTCTCGCATCACACTTGGCACTTGAATATTCAATCGCCGCGGAGACTAGCGTCTAAGCAAGCGTACGCACGGGGTCTAATCCATCCCAATTCTTCGATGCATCGGCAATTAATTTGAACGCCGATCGAATCTCTGGTGTATCTTCGACCAACTCAATCATATGCCCCAGCGCATCGCTGGTATCAATATAAGCAAAACCAACAGCCTCACCCGCTTTACCGCTCGCAGCGACCTCAAACCCCTTGGCCTGGTACCTCGCGATATCCGCTGCTAAATCGTTCGACCAGACCCCAATATGGTGAAAGGCGGTTTTTCCCTCGGGAACAGTGTCGCGATACGCGCTTCTAGCAGAGCCAGTGGGCTGAATGAGCTCTATCTGCGTATCGCCCGCTTGTGCAAGCGCGGTTTTCATTGTGATAGGAGATGACGCACCTCGGTAGAGGGTCTGTTCAAGATCGCCTTCGAAGTACTCGGTAACAAAAAAAGGGCCCACTCCTACATCGTTCGCCCAGTGTAAAATTGCGACATCAATGTCATCTACAACCCAGGCACTTTGGAAAACGGAAAGCTGCTCAAATTTCATGGTAGTTTCTGCAGCAAATTGACGCGATAAGGTATATCAAATTGCGTACCTACGTTCTGCACTCTTTGCAAAAAGTTCTCCTTCACAGATTGGTACAAATCCGGCGACAGTCGATGATCGGTATGACTAACATTGAGCGTATTACGCTCAAATTCTTCGAAACTTGCATATTCCAGAGGCGCGTTAAAAAACACTTCATCAATCTCGACAAATTCACCATTAGCAATGGCTTTCTTAATTGCCTTATAGGCTGCCTCTCTAACAAGCTCCTCATCGTGAAATGAACGGATTAAATCATTGAAATCCCCGGCAAACACTGGCTCCGCAATATACGCCACCCCTCCGGGTTTCAAGACTCGCTCGACCTCATGTAGAGCACCTTCCATCAGTTCGATTGGGACATGATGCAGAGAACTAAACATGGCGACAACATCATAGGATTCATTTTCGGAGGAAATGGCCTCACTACCACATTGCACAAACGTAACGTTGGCCAGGTCATCAACCAGTATATTTTTGTGGTGTTGAATCTCATCGACTTCGGCTGCAGTAATTCTTCGATCACGGCCGTTGGTAGCCACTAAACGAGTGATCGCCGCAGTGCCACAACCTAACTCAAGTATTTCTTTATTATCCAACGAGACAAGTTGTTCAAATACTTCGTTCTCATGATGTAGGCCGTCTGAAAAGTCCGTGCTGGGCACTAGCGTCTCCTATAAATCCAGATTTCGGGTTAACACTTCGGCTGATGTAATAATCCGTTTTGTACGATACAGCTCCGAGTGTTTTTCGTCGTCACTGTACCCCACCGGGTCACCGGTACCCGTGCTGACCAACCAGGAGTGCTCAGGTCGACGATCACTCACCAGTTTTTTTACCGCTTGTGGCGAAATACCCAGCGCTTTTGCCGCAGCATTGTAGGTACAGCGAGTCTTAACCAGATTGAGATAGTCGACGATAATGGTAATTTTATCCTGCACTTCAATAATATCCTCCAATAGCTAGCCCGGGCGAGATTCGCTAAGGAACTGTCCGAACTTGTTAAGGCAGCCGATTGAGCCACTTATAGAGCCAGTTATACTCCTATTAAATCTCGGCGACTACCAAAACGGACAGTGAGATTGTGTGCGAAATGGTACAGCGGTTAAGATCAGTCTCGTGTTGGGCAGATACGCATGTCATTAGCAGGGTTTTTCTCGTAGAAGCCAGACCAGCGAAATAGGGAAGATAATGTACGCAACGCAGTGCACTTTAAGCAGTCAGAACTATGCAAGATCGGCTAGCGCGAGAACCCTGCTATTGATGCTTTTAACAATGGGGTTAGCGGCTTGCACGCAACAGACGTCCCGAATAACGGGCGCGAGTCCGCCCATTGCCAAAATTATCCCCAAAGACGTTTCTGCTCACGGAGATTTACGCATCGATAATTACTATTGGCTGCGCGATGACAGCCGTTCGGACCTCGATGTAATACGCCATCTAGAAGCGGAAAAGAACTACGCGAATATCGTTCTTGCACATACTGCCGGATTGCAAAGGCAACTGTATCAGGAGATTACCCAGAATCTGCAGCGTCGGGAAAAAAGTATCCCACATTTCTCGAATGGGTATTGGTATTACTCAAGGTATGACGAAAACGAGGAGTATCCCGTTCATATGCGCCGCAAAGGTGCCGCGCTTGAAGCGAATCAGGAGGCCGAAGAAGTGCTTCTTAATCTCAATCAAATGGCTCAAGGGGAGGACTTTTTTGAACTCGGTGGCTACGCCGTAAGCCCAAACAACAAGCACTTGGCCTATGCTGTCGATACGACAGGTCGGGGGCTCTACGACATCAAAATTATCGACCTTACATCGGGGGAGCATTTGCCAGAGCTTATCTCCGGCGCCGAAGCCCAAATCGTCTGGTCCAATGACAGCCAATCTATTTTTTACTTGGCCCAAGATTCAGAAACACTGCTCGCCAACCGCGTGTATCGACACAAGCTGGCAAGCCCTGTTGCGGATGACCAACTCAAGTATCAGGAATCAGACCCGACCTACTACCTATGGCTGTATAAAACTCACGACGAGAGTACGATTTATTTATTCCACCAATCCATTTCTGAAACTGCTCTATCCATACTGGCGGCGGATTACCCCGACGAGGCGTTCAAGCCTTTTTACCCCCGTGAAGAAAACCACCGCTACTATGTAACGAAATCCCGAGAGGATTTCTTTGTACTAACCAACTGGCAAGCAAAAGATTTCCGCTTAATGCGAACCACCGCAGCCACCGCTTACGATCGTTCAAGCTGGGAAGAGATAGTGCCCCACCGCCCAGGCGTTTTTCTTGAATCAATCCATGCGCTCCCCCGCTATCTTGTGCTGCTGGAGCGCGAGCGAGGATATCCGCGTGTACGAATCATCAATCGGTCCACCGGGAAAGACTATCTTCTGGAATTTGACGACCCGGTTTTCCGAGCCAGTTTTGGTGCCGACGAGGAAACGCAGGTCGTCACCCACTACAACTCCGACCCCGATTCGAGCACATTAAAAGTGTCGTACAGCAGTTTAACCACGCCTGAAACTGTCTACGAATTCAACTTGGAAAGCGGATCTCGCAAGGTATTGAAACAAGCCAAGGTTAATGCCAGCTTCGATTCAGCTAATTATAAAAGCGAACGCCTGTTTGTTGAAGCGCGCGATGGGACTCCGGTACCCGTGTCCCTGGTGTACCGGAAGGACCTGTTCAACAAAGACGGCAGCAACCCGATGTATCAATATGGGTATGGGGCTTACGGGCTGAACCAGCCGCCAGAATTCTGGCCAGCCATGCTCTCGCTTCTCGATCGAGGCTTTGTCTATGCCATTGCGCATGTACGTGGTGGCAGCATGATGGGTCCACAGTGGTATTCAGATGGACGAGTGCTGAACAAAAAAAATACCTTTAACGACTTCGCCGATGTCACTCGCGCCCTGGTTGAGCAAGGCTATGCTGACGCAGGTAAGGTTTTCGCCAGCGGTGCCAGTGCCGGGGGTACTCTAGCGGCGGTGATGGCGATCCACGAACCCGAACTCTACAAGGGTGTGATTATTGGCGTTCCCTTCGTAGACGTAGTGACAACCATGTTGGATGAGTCAATACCTCTGGTTACCAATGAGTATGATGAGTGGGGCGATCCCAAAAAGCTAGCCCACTATGAATACATGAGTTCATACTCGCCCTACGATCAGATTACACGACGTGACTACACCAATATGTTGGTCACCACCGGGTTATACGATTCCCAGGTTCAATACTACGAGCCGGCCAAGTTCGTTGCGAAGTTGCGCGCCCAAAAAACCGACAACAATTTATTGCTGTTCCCGATCAATATGACGTCGGGACACGGTGGTTCATCGGGGCGTTACAGAGCCCACCGCGAGCAGGCCTTTGAGTTTGCTTTTATTCTAGATTTACTTGGTATCAGCCAATAGCGCAACGCTCGCGTCACCCTCTTTCGCTTAAAGCCAATCGCACTCCCAGTACAACGAACAAGGTGCCCAAGCTTCTGTCCATCCATGCTGCTATACGGGAATTTTTGTTCAAATACCTCGTCAGTCTGGAACCCAGAAAAACCAGGGGTGGCTCTATGAAAGCAGCGACTGCAATAATAAGAATACCGTGGAGAAACAACTGAGCACTCGCCGGTCCAGCACCAGGAACAACAAACTGCGGCAGGAATGCCAAAAAGAAAATTGCAACTTTTGGATTCAGAGCTGAGACTAGAATGCCTTGCTGATAAACCCTGAGGTTCGATGAGTCCTTTACTTTTGCACTTGATGAATAGGAGGCACCATTAGATCGAAATGCTTGAATCCCTAACCAAATCAGATAAATCGCGCCAATCCACTTAACGATGGTGAAAGCGATAGCCGAGGTGGCCATAACAGCCGATAGTCCAATCGCAGCAAGTAAAACGTGCAAAAATGCTCCGCTCCATATTCCGAACATTGCTGCAAACCCAGCTCGCAATCCTTTTTTCGCGGTTTGAGCGAGAATAAAGGCTATATCCGGACCAGGTGAAAGGTTTAAAAGCACTGCTGCAATTAGGAATGCGCTCCAATGAGCCAGGGTGTAATCAAACATTTGTGTTAATTCCCTCAGGAAGTGTGCCGCTGGCGGAGCGATCCACTTTAAGTGTTATTTGTAAGTGCTCAATTTAGAGTTTCTTAATTGAATCCTATTTGCGAAATTTCTTTTTTAGCGCCTCGAAGATATCTTCATAGACCACATAGCCATCTATTGTCTCCCCGTCTGCATCGGGCCAACTCGACAAGTACACGATAACCATATTATCGTTTGGCGCCACGTGAATCATCTGACCGTTTATACCCACGGCCTCAAAATCCTGATTCCCGTTACCAACACCCCACCAAAAACTGCGGTAATAGGGCTTATATCCTTTGGCACTGGCCCCGTAAGGCCAGTTCTCATCCGCCGGGTGGTTCATCACGTCTTGAAAATGATTCGCTGGAATTAGCTGATTATCGCCCACCTTGCCGCGGTTGAGCGCCAGCACTCCAAAACGCGTGAGATCACGTAAAGTTGCGCTCATGCCGCCGCTAGCCCACCCAAAGCCATCTTTATCTACAGTGATGTCCGCAGGGCTCTCGGCACCTATGGGCTGCCATAGGTCCTCGCTCACCAGCTGTACAAAGGATTTTCCGGTGACTCGCTCTAGTATCCACGCGAGTACGTCAGTGCTCGCTGATTTATAATGAAAATCGCCAACGATACTGGCGTCGCGCCCAATGGTTGGCAGAAATTCATACGATGACCGCATGGTACCGTTAGCACAGTCTTTCACTTCAACCCAATTCGAAGCGCAGGCGTGACGCCATACTGTGCTATTGAGATCATCATAGACTTCCGAGTAATCCGCGCCGTCGCGCATATCCCACACAGTGCGCAGTGTGTCCGGACCCCAGCCACTAGCGGCAAGCTCAGGTAAGTATTCAGCCACAGTTTTCGTCAAATCAATCAGTCCCGCAGCTTCATATTTAGCGATCAGCACAGCGGTGACCGATTTGGTCATCGACATCATAAGATGTGGCCGTGTGCGCTTTTGCTCGCCGTAGTAACCTTCAACCACGAGTTCTCCGTCCTTATAGACCGCTATGGCATCGGTATAGTATTTCTTGGCAAGGGTATCGAGGCTGACTTCCTGTCCACGGAAATTAATCTTAACTTGGTTCGGATGCTTAGGAGTACCGTCCAGAGCGCTCACACTTGCTGGATTGTTTTCAATCAGCGCAGTTGGGTACAACTCCCGCATGTGGCTGAACGCCCAACGGTTGTTTGGCCCAAACTGGGCGTTAGTCTTATCAATACCAACCGGCTGTGTGCCAGCGCGGCCCTGATCAGCGGCGAAGGTTGAGACGCTTAGGCCGGTGACAATTACGCCCCTAAGAACTGCTTGTGAGAACTGCTTCATTGAAGAGCCGCCTTTTATTGGGAATACTTAGTTATAGTCTTATTAAGCGTCTTTTCCATGATATTCATATGTTTCTTTTAAGCTGAACGCTTTAGCTAAAATGGGTTGTAGTTCTTTTAACCACTTTAACGATTTTTCAGAATGCCTTGAATGAGCAACGACAGCCAAGCACTCGCCACCCTTGGATTTAATATCCAAGCCTAAATATCCGCCACCTTTAGCGGGCTCCATCTCGTAGAGCTCGATAACCGCAGCTTCGGAACAGTTTGCGGAAATACTTCTGTTGTTTTTTATGCAGCCGATGAGGCCAAGGTCGTCATGGACCCAGGCTACAAATTTATTGTTGTACGACTCGTTATATTTTGTCTTTACGTCAATCGGTGCCTGATCCTTCAAAGGAATATCAGCTTCAATATCTACTGGCCTATCGATTTCAATCCAGGTATTCATCGTATTTACCAATAAGGCCTAAATGAGGGCGGCTTGTGATAAACCTTACATGCCACCGACTATTTCCTCTGTGAGCAATACTCCCACTTTGCGATCAGCGCCACCTCGAGGACTAAAATGCTCCACACCCGACAGCGCAGTTTGTGTTTTATCAATTTTCCAGGACATGCGATGCTCTTCCCCCCAGCGTTCTGCCAGGTAATGGTAGTATTTGCCCGTACCCAAGTACCACCACTCAACAGGCACACCTCTATCTGGTTTCTTCCATTTCTCTCGGAAGCGCGACAACTCTAATGGTTCCACAGTTCCCAGTTGCATGTAATCTTTAAAGAATTTCCCTATTCTGGACAAGTAATCACCTTGCTTAGCGTATAACGCTGTGAGTTCCGCGGAACCGATAATCTTACCTTTTTACAAATCATCTTTAAGACGCTTGCCTAAACCGACAACGTTGTCATCGCCATAACCTATAGCAGAGTAAAACGCGATAACAGCTTCATTTGACCTGCGGACTTGTAGGTTAATTTTGGGGCAACCTTTTTTCTCGATGAGAACTTCAACAGCTGACATTATAGCGTGACCGCAACCTTTTCGCCGCTCAGAGGGTTTGACCGCTAAATAGTTGATCCAACCTCTGTGGCCTTCGTAACCACCCATGACGGTGGCCACAAGTGAATCCCCATTGAGGCCCACCAAGAACAATTCCGGGTTCACTTTGAGCTTTCGATCAATATCCTTAGCAGGATCGTTCTGGGGCACGACAAGATCGCACTCTTCCCAAAGCGATATTACTTGGTTTCTGTCATTTTCTTGGTAGGCTCGGATCTTCATATAGAGTGATAGCTCCGACTGTGTTCGAGAAGTATCTGATCAACTACCGCTCGGAAGTGTGCCGGATAATTGTCCTGATATTGCGCCCAGAACCACAGACAACCGGGTACTGAGAGCACTCTGATAACTAGAGATCTTCCCTGCCTATCCCAAGTCTCAGGAGCGAACTTCGTAGTAAACGCCTGCGTGTAGATTTCCAGCATCACCTCGGTGATGTTCGACATCAGCAGGCGATATCTAAGTAGCTCCGATGAGTTGAGCTTCATTGGGTCTGAGTTGCCTGCCTCAAAAATCGAAGCCATCTCTAAATTCTGGAAAATCGATTGACGATTTTCTCGCAGCCTCGTTAGGCGTCATATTTGTCTCCTGTGTCGACTTGTGGCTGGAAGCCGACATCTCTGAACTGCGGGTCCGCGAGGCCCTAGCCAGAAGAATACGGTAACTCGCCGAAGAATCCTATCACGCAAGTCACTCTGCCGTCTCCATCAGTCGCCACCACATCGAAGCCTGGTAGCACCAGTTCGCCGTTCACCGAGTGAATAGCCCAGTGATAGCGATGAAATCCGTGCTGTGTATCGACGTCGCTTGTTCTCGAGTAAACATTCCCTGGGTAATTTTCGTGCACCTCGTGCACGTTAGCTTCGAAGCCATCAATTCCAGTGACGTCAATAGATGGATCGACAAAACGAACTTCGGGTGCGAGCGCTTTATCAAGATGTAATCTAACGAGAGACGGGTCGGACTCATTCCACGCTGCGAGCATGTGATTCAACGCCTGTGGGTAATCGGACATCATGGATTCCTATAGATTAAGTTAAATAATACCGACACTGTGTCGGTATTTGTCGCTTAAAATAACAAACCGACACTGAATCTGCAAATTATGGCGACTAACGAAGAACGAAGAGAAGCAACACGCTCGAGCATTATCTCCGCAGCGCGGGAGTGCTTTATCAGGGACGGATACGAAAACACGCACACTGATACTATTCTCGAGCGTGCAGGATTCTCCCGTGGTGCTTTGTACCACCACTTTTCGAGTAAGCGAGACGTTTTCGAAGCGGTATATGTGTCGCTCGTGGAAGAGACGATCGCTCACGCGCTCCGAACTCGTATTGATAGCGACTCGCCCCTGGAAGAGCTACTGGCGGCATGCAGCGCATGGCTAGGCTTCGTCCGTAAGCCCGAGGTGGCGAGAATTTTGCTGGACCAAGGACCTCAGGTACTGGGTTGGAAAAGAGCCCGTGATATTGAGGCGGAATCGAGTCTGACCCCCATGCGCAGCAGTCTAGAAAGGGCATGCGCAGCTGGAGAAATCGAGGTGTCTTCGATCGAGGTCACCGCTCTATTGATCAATGCCCTGCTGGCGGAGGCAGCCTTAATCTCTGCCTATGGCAAACCGAGAGTATCGTCTGCTGTGCTTGAAGCATCTATCCGGAAGTTTGTAGAAGGCCTTCGGGTTAAGTGACAGCTTTGGGTTGAAAATAGACATCCGGGAGGACCGTTCGACGACGCCTAGCGATGCTAGCTGTGGGCCCGATGTGAACACCTCCGGCGATCGAAGGGCGCGTACTGGCTGTACTTGTTAATGTGCCCTACTCAGATACTCAATCCACTGGAAGTCACCGAGTGAAGTGATATACGAAAGATGGTTATTGTCTATGATTGAAAATTTAACCTCGACTTTCTCACCTTCCACCAAAGTGGAAATTACAATGCACTCCGCTGTCTCTTCTAATACCTGATACTCAACAAACTCAGATTCATAGTAATCGTCTCCACTGCTAAAATCCAAGCGCTGCCTCCAGTGAGTGGAAGTGTACTCAAAGCTAGCCATGTTTCCGCAAACTTTCAATTCGAAACATTTCATAACATTTGCCGGAGTATTGGAGGTGCGATGCAGTTCAGCCAGTATTCTTTCGGAGTCATAAACCCACTTTCCCACCAGGACGCTACTCAATGTGTGTTCTGATATGAGCAGTAAAGCCAATATCACTGCGTATTTCATAGGTACTTTAACGCTTCAGGCTGGGACGGCGGTAAAACCGGCTGGCGCCGACGGCGCCTCGCAGCCCTAAAATGTTAGGTGCGAAAATACGCATGTGAACGAAGCTCCCTTTCAATTTTTGAATGATTAGACAACCAGTTGATTAACGACATAGGGAATGGGAAATCGCCGTTGAGCGACACCAAGATCCTTTAGCCACTAGCTCGAATATGAAATCGCTGAGTAAAAACTTTATGGCGTTGCCGCCCACGTATCGATTTACGATGGCTTATTACGTCTGAGAAGTCTAGCTTCATATACCTAGCTATAATCTCAATAATCTTCTCGATTTCTTGCTCCCTAGTTGATTTGTAGAAACGGGTCGTACTCGCAATTTTTAGCTCAATGGCATATACAAATAGCAAACTCACGAAACATACAACTATGTACCAAGTTTGCACCGAATCGTCAGATTCGCTGAACTTCTCTAGGTAAAGGATGTACATCAGTAAGCACAAAAAAAATGGCTTGTTTATCAAGAAAGTCAACTTGGCAAACAAACTCAACTTAGAAAAATAGTTAAGCACAGTGGTATCACCTAACGCTTCAAGCAGGGGCCAGCGTTAGCTGGTCCCGGCGCGAAGCTCTCTCGGCTCCTTGACTCCTTACTGTAATCACTTGACTGTAATTCCGATAAATTTTTGTAGGTTGGGGCAGCCAAACCAATCAGACCCATCATCCCCTCCCAAATTCCAGACCAATTCAAATGCTGACTTTAACGTTGCTACCTGCTCACTGGATAGGCTCTCCAATAATCCCTCAAGTTCTCGGTCCATCGAATACATGAAGGAATCAAAGCAATCGAGTGACATGTCTTTTTGGAATTCGACGAGCAATGGGTACAAGTAGAATATCAAATCTCGCGGCTCCAAAAATGGATACACCCAGCCATAGTATTCGATTTCTTCAAGCTTAACGTCATCTGGGGACTTATGGTCAATGGGTAATTTAGAAAACTTCTCACTCCCATAGTCATCAAGTATCTGCCCATCTCTAAGGCTAATCTTTGGTGGCCCGAAGCTTTTGGAGAGGTTGTAGATGTCCTGATACTGCATAGCTGCTAACGCCTGTGGCTGCGGGCGGCGAAACCGCGCAGAGGTTTTGAAGTCCGGCGACCGAACGGAGGGAAGTTCCTTCGAAAAAGTGCACACTCAATTGTTATTTATGCGTCATTTGCATCGCACATCTATGACTTCCCTCTTCGATCAGACTTCGTTGTTTTCCCATTTATATTCTCAATGTAGAAATCGTTGCAAATTGTCAGTGTTTTGGTCGCGCAAAGACCTTCGAAAGTGACAGCTCCTTCGATCTTTCCATTTCTTAGCATAGGAGCGGTAACAGCAGCGATGAAATTCTGGATTACAGGGCTATCCAGGCTTCCAAATACATCAAAGATCACTGGTATCGAGCTTTGCTCGGCTATCAGTGCAGCCTTCTCAGCCGGAGCATCGCAGGTAAAAACAACCGCATCCACCGGGATATCGGACGGTACATTGACTCGACAGCTATCTGTATTGACCGAAATTGTATTCCCCTCATACAAGGGATGCGTTCCACACATCAGGGTACCGCAGCAAGATGACATAGCAGTGGTATTGCTACCTTCTGCAGTAAGCTTTGAAAATTCAAGTAGTTGCTGCGACGAGTCATTGACGATCAGCGAGTTAGAAAAATAGGCCAAATCTACCCCCCGTTCAAAGTTCCTCACTTCATCGGGCAGTGCGTTCTCCGGACTTAGCGCTTCAGAAATGAGACCTCTCTGACGGCAATCAAGGCAAAAACACTGGGTCCGGGCTCGCACCTTTGGGTCTGCAAGCGCTATTACGCAGGCCCCGCATCGACACTGAAGATAAGCTTCTGGGTTGGTCATGTCTTCTCGAAACCTGCTAATAATGAGTGGTGAAATTGGACGGGGTGAACTGGCACTGGAGCATGACGCTTAAGGCTGCGGCCGCCGAAACCGCGCAGCGGTTTTGGTGTCCGTAGCCTTGGCTTGTAAGGTGTCGACGCGATCATCTCGCTATTGCCTGCTCAACTTCAGCAGCGTAGGAGTCCCTGAAAATGACTTTCCACTCCGCCCAGTACTCCGCGTAGGTGGGATACTTATTGAGGAAAATTATGATTGCTTCTATATCAGATTCCCACTGTTCCTCTGTGATATAGCCTTGCTCTAAGAGGAAGTGCGAATTCTCAAACTGGTTAAAGAACAGAAACGGCTGAAGTGAGCGTGTCAATGTTTCGTAAGAAGTTAGCTCTTCTCCTGCTTGAACCTTAGCGTCGATCTGGAGCAGCGGTTCGCTACCTATTTGAGCGGAGGCGAGTTCACGCGCAGCGTCAGATCTCATTTGCATCAGCGTCACTAGCGCAATTTCATGAGTTTGTCGCATCTGCAGACCGACAAAAATCAACGATGCAACGATTGCTGCCATTCCGACCATTTCAACGATGAATCGTATTTTCTCTGAGTTCATGATCATCCTGTTTTCGACACTTAACGCCGCAAGCAAAGGCGAGCGGAACGAAGTATAGCGAGTCCAGCGCAGCTTGCTGCGCGATTGTGCCCGACCTTCTTAGGCGTGAACTCAGTCATTGCCTCGGATACTTCGTACGCCTGCCGCACCCATAACAAAACTACTTTTGGTTGAGTTTATGTGCTCCACAAAATCATCTGTTATCTGAGCACTCTTGGATTCGACAGCCCACCAATCTGACAAATTTGGCAGATCTAAGAAGCTTTTAAGCCATGTCCTTCTTGTATTCCAATATTGATCATCCACAAGACCCGCCTGGTATTGGAAGTACTGCGCCTCCAGGCGTTGGATTAAACTACGCATTGCAACAGTTAATCTAAACTGCTCCGGACGAGTAAAGTTATCAAGCGATTCACCCGAGGTAAGCCTTTCAAACAACTCCGACAAAATTTCATCATGTGCCAACGTCTCATTAAAATGTGCGATAGACTCCATCCCAGAGGTTTTCGCATTCGCCTTTAGAATTTTAGTATTACTGCGAACTTCGAAAAGAAGAAAGAGGAGGGTCGCAAGCACTCCAATTCCACCTACGAACTCCCCAATCATTGAAATTTGCTCGAAGTTCATTTGATGCCTAACGCTTAGGGCTGGGGATGTCAGTATGGAAGTCCCAGTAGCCTGTTTTTGTTATGTGGATTAGAACCATAGACTCGCGTATTCTCATTTCGTGTTGCCATCTATGTCAATAAGTTCATCAACAAAGTGTTGAAACTCAGCATTGAAGATGAATCGTTCACTCTCCCATGTCCATCTCATTGAGCGACTTCGCCCTTCAATATCTTCTATTAAAGCTTTTCCGGATCATAAAAGGAAACAACGACTGCCTGCGCAAGTTCCGAGCTCGACGCGAGTACAAGATTTAGTTGTATGAACGAGTCAGAAACTGTGGCATTTGCGGCAGCGTTTGTTGCAACAGAGTTTTGCCTCATCTCAAGCCCCACAAAGACGAGAGATTCCACTATGCTCACTAACCCACTCGCCTCGGCAACCCCCTGGCAGTCCAACCTAACATTCTTTCTCCCAATTCATTCTGATAGTTTGCAACTCAAATAGGGCACTATTGATCTTGGGCACCTGAAAGAATCTGGTTTACATAGTTGACGAAAGCAGGGTCTAAAACCGGTTTGGAAAAAGGACTATGATCCCACGAATACCGGACAGCGGGGATACCGTAGAAGGCCCTTATAACATTGGACAGCTCGGCCAAATCCTCTTCTGTTTTGCTTGATGAATACTGCCCCCAGTGAAGCCAGAAGTAGTAAACATGGAACCAATCACTCCTGCTTGCATCATCGAAAGAGATATCAAGCGTTGAAGCAAAGTGAGTATAGTAATCTTCGGTTTTGTGGCTTTTCATGACACTGTTGGCCAGATCGGAGTTACCAACAAACTCTAGCGCCATTTGAGTTACACCGTTAGCTCGATTAAGCCGATTTGCGTCGGCGGCAGAATCTCGCGCCGCCCGAACCTGAACAGCCAAATAGCCTAGGGTAGCAACGACGGCGATGGCCCCCAGGATTTCTCCTACAGCTCCAATTGCATCCCAGTTCACCATTATTCCATTCCTGTACTGTATTTATTCGGCTGAAAGCGTGTCAACAAAATTGAAATTGCTTGATTATTCTTGATCCACTCGAATTGAAAGCAGAATCTCGTTTGCACCATACGCCGCCAGCATGGGCGAGCGACGTAGAAGCGAGTCCAGCGCACAACGTGCGCATCTCGCCTGGCCTTGTTATGGTGCCTCATGCCGACTCTTTATCCTGCCTTAACGTTTCAGCAGATTTCAGATCCCAGCGCTCAACACCAGGAACAGAGTAAGGAGTGACCTGAATTGATTCGACAAACTCTTGAAATGCTGGGTCGTAGTACGCTTTTCTTGCCTTCCAGACTCTGACGGTTGTAGGCGAGTCCATCAATGTCGAGAACTGGGAGACCATTACGTTCCAAATTCTATCAGGCAACCGACCTTGCTCGTGTTGAAGGAACGACTCCTCCCAGACTCTCATTAGCCTTTGAACGAACCCAGTAACCACCAATTTCTCTGAGTCGGAAATGGAGTCGTAATCTTCACCCGCCTTAACCAAAATTTGGGCGATGGCTGGGTCAACAGACTGCGAAATACTGTCACGAAAAGCCACCGAAGTTTCGTGCATGGCAGCAAATTTTGATTCTCGATTTTGTGATCTTATTTGGAGACCAAGAAACAGCAACGAGCCAAATACTGCTAAGGCCCCTACTATTTCACCTATCGCGCCAATCGCATCCCAATCCATATATTCTTCTCTGTTAGCGGCTAAACTAGTTTCGGCCAAACACTTTCATGATTTAGAGTCTAGATCTCGCCTGCACCATAACGCTTCAAGCAGGGGCCAGCGTTAGCTGGTCCCGACGCGAAGCGCCCTCGCTACCTTGCGTTGTTAGGCTTGGAGTGCATGTTTATACCTGACAACGCTGCTTTCAGGCCAGTATTTACTTCGCTGATAGTACTCCGCCACCACTGGGATAGTGCTATCTAACTGTACCCATTTTTGTTTTGTTGACGTAAATATGTGTATATCCGGCGGAAATGCATCTGGGCTATTGAGTGTGCCGACACGGAGAAAAGAGACAGCCTCTTTTGCAGCACCATAATTACTCCAAAGAGCGGTTTTGCATGAAGGACAACGACTAATATTTTGACCGATACCACTATTGCTTGGAATGGAAATACTCTGAGCGGCCCCTTTCACCACAACAACTTTATCGGACTCGATAAGCGCATTGATTGCAAACGCCGAGCCTGTTTCTCGCTGGCACCATGTGCAATGGCAGCAGTGTACAAACATCGGAGCCTCTCTCAATTCATACTCAACTTCTCCACACGTGCATTTTCCTGTACCTATCACTCTTTCTGGCATTTGTGTAAATTTCCTTTCTAAAGAAGCCTAACAGCTAAGTCTTGCGAATAATTCATATATCGCCATATCGGCAACAGTTCCTTTTGTATGAATACTCACGGGACAATATTCCCATACATTCAATAACTTAAGCCACAACCAACTCAAAAATACCACGCGCACCATTCAACACCACTCACCTACCCAGAGTTAGATCTACACATAGCGCAAGAAAATCACCTCAAAACCAGCAACTTGTCGCAGCTTCACCTAGATAGCGAGAATCTTTCTCATGAAAAACAGGCCGACCATCTCTAGTCGTCACTCTGTGGACCCGGCCCCAACACGTCAAACGACCCAATATGCGCCGAGTTAATCTTGGTCCGATGAGTTAAAAGCCAACGCCCATCCACACATCGCCACTGGTCATGGTAGTCACCCAAAGTCCGAAAACTCATTTGAGATTTCTCGCCGGTCCCCAGGTGCATATCGCTAACATAGGCCTTGCTAGATGCTGTCTCACCGTCGATATCAATCAGCACATTGCCGAGCAAGTGTTGCGTGGGGCCGCAGTCGTCAAGATAGGAGCGCATCGTGTGAAGAAATGCTTCACGCCCTTCTTGATGACCCAGCCCTAAATCGGAAGTCATGGTTTCGATGGTGAGGTCATCGAAAGCACCCCAGTTTCGATCATCCATTGCGCGGGCCACTGCAACCAATCTTCGGTAGATTTCTCGTTCAGCCAGTAGTTGGTGTAATTCCATTGTTATTGCGCTAGCTGTCTTTGGCGGCCGCTGCGTCTATCTTTTTCTTGGCCTCTATCCACGCGCCGATCATCACACCCATATTGTGCGGGTTGTAGGCATCTTCTTCGTATTTGAACATGCCGTTACCGGCGTAGTGCAGAATCGTGAGATTGGGTTCCTCATAGATTTTCCCGTCGCCCAAATCCTTCATGCGATTCATGACTTCACAAATCACCCAACCCTTGTCTTCATCAATTGAATACCAGCGGACTGGAAATGCGGTCATGTCACTAGGAGGCCATTCGTTCATTGTTTTGGTGATCCAAGTACAGATATTTTCCCTGCCCCAAAAACGACCGTAATGATGTTCGAAATAGGTGGCGTCTTCCGTGAAGCACATCGACCAATCTGTCCAATCTTTGGTTTGCGCGCCTTTGAGTGCGGCGGCCTGAAACTTATCAAAGGTTTCCTCTATCTCTTCCCTGCTCCAACGTCCCATGGTTATTCTCCTCGTGGGGTAAACATTGCGTGTCTCTATAAATACTGCAGTACTTTTGTTCACTTTAGCAGCAACAGTGCACGGCTGTGCGAGCAAGGGCCACTTTTAGTACAAGGTTCTAAACCCATCCGACAACAGTGCGTGAGCCATCATTTTTTTCTGCTAAAGTAGCCCGCCTTTGAAACTTCACATAAACGCCGAATGAAGGAAGCTCAATGAATTCACCTGCTCGCATAAAACCACCCTTGGGACACGACAACGCTTGGTGGTGGGAACAAGCCGATGAAGGGCACCTAACCATCCAGCGATGCAAGTCGTGTAATACCCTGCGCCACCCTCCCCGGCCCATGTGTTCAGAGTGCAGATCGATGGAATGGGATTTTATTGAGTCCACTGGTCGCGGTACCGTCGCCAGTTTTACGGTACTTCACCACCCCCAATTCCCAGGCTACAAATACCCGCTTGTTATCGTTCTGGTCGATCTGGAAGAAGGGACTCGCATTACCTCCGAGTTACACGATTGCGACCGCGCAGATGTGAAGTTTGGCATGAGGGTGCAGGCCTTCATTCATAAAGATGAGGACGGCTTCAAAATACCTATGTTTAAGCCCGCCGACACTAGCACTGATGCAGGGGTAGCCTAGTAATGCCGATTAGCATGAAGAACGAAGCGGCCATCGCCGGTATTGGCAACACAGCCTACAGCAAGAACTCCGGCGTCTCTGAGCTTGCACTGGCCTGCGAAGCCATCAGCAATTGCCTGGACGATGCCGGCCTCGACCCCACAATGGTGGACGGCCTGGTGACCTATACGCTGGATTCCAGCGATGAAGTAGAAGTTGCCCGCGCTGTCGGCATGGGTGATCTGACAATGTTCGCCAAAATTAACTACGGAGGTGGCGCTGCTGTAGGCCTGATTCAACAGGCTGTGATGGCTGTTGCCACAGGGGCCGCCAACAATGTTGTGGTGTGGCGCGCCATGAACGGTCGCTCTGGTCAGCGCATGGGTCAGGGGGTTTCGGGTGACATTATTAGCAGCGATCTAATCCACTGGTCCTGGTACATGGCCTATGGAATGCTCACACCGGTGTCATGGGTGGCCATGATCGCCAACGGCTATATGCATGAATACGGTGTTACCAGCGAACACCTCGCCGAGGTAGCCATCGCCCAGAGAAACTTTGCGATGAACAATCCTGCCGCGGCAGGCTATGGCAGTGAACTCACTCTCGAAAAATACATGAACGCAAAAATGGTATCGGAGCCCCTGCGGCTTTACGACTGCTGCCAGGAGACCGACGGCGGTTGTGCGCTATTAATTACCAGTACCGAACGCGCACGCGACTTAAAGCAAGCACCGGCGGTCATTCGCGGTGTCACTCAGGCATCGACCCGGGGCCAGGAACAAATGACAAGTTTCTATCGCGACGATTTAAAGTCGCTTCCGGAAATGGAATTGGCGGCGAAGCGGGTTTATGACATGGCGGGACTCGGTCCCGCCGATATCGATGCGGCATGCCTCTACGACGCCTTTACACCCGAGGTGATAATGCAGCTGGAGTCCTTTGGTTTTTGCGGCCGTGGCGAGGCCAAAGATTTTGTCGCCGACGGCAACCTGCGCCTGGATGGACGTCTACCGAACAACACCCATGGCGGACTGTTATCCGAGGCGTATATTCACGGTGTTAACAACATCGCAGAAGGCGCGCGGCTGGTTCGAGGCACTTCGACCAATCAGCCCGAGGGCGTTGAGCATGTCTTGGTTTCCAGTGGTGTAGGTGTGCCGACGGGCGCGCTGATTCTGGGCAGAGACTAGCGTTTATAAACCCATAATAATGCGTTCGTCGTCAAACATATTGGCGCCGGGCGCCAGCATTTGAACGTAGCGATCGAAGTACAAAAATTGTTTGAGCAGTAAGGTGAACGAGCGCGGGAATCTTATCCCGTGATTTCTCGCAACTTCCCCTAGACTGTTGATAACATCATTCACATCGCTGCCTGCGGCTGCACTTTCGCCAAACACAAATGCCTCTGGGTCTACCGCATTCATTGCGCGAAACACGTCGGCTATGTCGCGCTCGAGACGATCAACGCTGATGTTTTCGCGCGTCATTCCCACATCTAACATCGACTGGGCCACCTTTCGGTAGTCCTCTTCACCCAGCCCGGTAAACAACCCGAAAACGGCTTGCCAGGAATCGGGACTGACTCGCCCCACCATCCCAAAGTCGATAAAGCCCACTCTCCCGTCGTCCAGCAACAGCATATTGCCGCTGTGCAAATCCGCGTGGAAAAAGTCACAGCCCATCAGGCTGGAAAACCAAACGTTCAGCGCTTCAAACAATGCCCCGGCCGGATCGAGCTTGAGTTCCTTCAGCGCCGCCGGGTCCGTCAGCGAGCAACCGTAGAAACGCTCCATGGTTAACACACGTGAACCGGAAGCTTGATGATAGGGTTTGGGTGCCACCACCGATTGAACACCGGTGTTACGCAAAAAGTTATTGAAGCCGTCGAGGTGCGCTGCCTCTTTAACAAAGTCACACTCATCGATCATCGCTTGATACATCTCTGCCACAAGCCCGGTCAGCGCATCTCGATCGGTATTGGGCAATATGAACTCCAGCAACCAGATCAAGATGTAAACGCTGTGAAGATCCACGGTGATGATCGCCTGCACACCCGGCTTCTGAACCTTGACCACCACGTCCTCACCCGACAACAAAGTGGCCGCATGCACCTGGGCAATCGACGCCGACGCTAAAGGGTTTGGATCTATGGACAGAAAGAGTTCGCTTATCGGTTTTTCCAAATCCTCTTCGATAATCTGACGAACCGTGCGAAAAGGAATGGCAGCCGTTTGATCCAGTAACTGCTGAAATTCATCGACATATTCTTTGGGAAACAACGAAGGCGAGCTGGCAATAAACTGACCGAACTTAATATAGGTCGCACCGAGTGCCTCAAACAGTTCGCGCAACTCTGCCGCGGGCGGCATTTTGCGCTGCACGCTCCAGCGCAGCGCGCGAGGGGATACATTGGCGATCGTCTGGGCGACTCGAAAACTGCCGCGCACACTCAACTCAGCAAGGCCGATTTTGCGGGCGACAGTGGTGTCGATATTGGGAATCAGTGCCATAGGGTGTGGTACGCAGAATGAAAATCCGGGCCATATGAACACACAGGATTAGAATGCTCAACCTAAAGACTATCGACTTTGACGTGTGCCCTACTCGGCCCACAGCACCGGTAAAAAAGTCAACACTGATTTTTTTTATATAACCGTTACAATACTGTTAAAAATATAACGATAACGAGTTTGGAAACCTACTTATGACTATGAGTGTTTACCGACGCCGCGCCCAAAAAGTCCACCTGGACGGCCTTCATCACCCAGATTTTGCCCATGTTGAAGCAGCGCTTCGAAAGCAACTAGCGAATTACCGCGGCGGTGCTGCCGTGTGCGTTTATCATCGCGGCGAAAAGGTGGTAGATCTCTGGGGCGGCTTTAGTGATGAGGACAATTCACTGTGGCAGCAGGACACCATGGCTCCCAGTTTTTCCACCTCGAAAGGCGTATGCTCCACCCTCTTACATATTTTTGCAGACCGCGGCCTCGTTGACTACGACGCACCTGTAGCCAAGTACTGGCCGGAATTTGCCCAGGCGGGCAAGGCCAGAATCACCGTGCGCCAGGTGCTGTCTCACCAGTCCGGGCTGTACCACATTCGCCAGATGGTCGACCGAGCAGATCGAATGCTCGATTGGGATTACATGATCAAGGCGATCGAAAAATCACCGCCTGTTCACACCCCCGGAACGCGAACCGGCTATCACGGCTTAACCTATGGGTTCATAGTGGGTGAAATCATCCAACGGGTCTCTGGGAAAAAATTCTCCAACCTTGTGCAATCAGAAATTGCCAAACCCCTGGGTTTGGACGGCATGTACATTGGCGCCCCCAAGAAAGAGCTGCACCGAGCTGCACAATTGATATTCCCCAAGGCAACCCAGAGTATGGCGAAAACCTCTCTCGGTTACTTTCTAGAAGCCTACGCGTCTGGCGCCAGCAAATTTCTGCGGGCAATGGGCCAGGATTCTGATCTCACCAGTATTTTTGACGCCCTGGCTCCGCGCGGAATCAGCGATTTTGAGTTCAACTCTCACGGAACACTTCGAGCGGCCATCCCATCGGCTAACGGACTGTTTACAGCGCGCTCACTGGCGAAGATGTATGCGATGCTCGCCTCGGGTGGTGAGTTCAACGGCGTGAGATTGTTGTCCGAAGACACCGTTAGAAAAGCGGGCACCTTGCAGAAACCCACTGGCAAAAATTCTGTCATCCCTTTTGATATGCGATGGCGTCTCGGTTACCACGCCGTGGCAACCACCCGAGGTTTTCCCAAACAGGCGTTTGGACACTTCGGCTTTGGCGGCTCCGGCGCCTGGGCAGACCCCAGCCTGGATCTCTCTGTTGCTCTCATCGTTAACAGCGGAATGGGATCACCCTTTGGCGACACACGCACCGCGCGCATGGGCGGCGCGGCATTGGTGTGTGCCAGAGCCAGAGAACAGCGCCAATCTCGTTTCGCCAACCCGCTCAACGCGGCAAGCGCAGCCACCTGATCTACCATGGGCCAGGTGGTGAACAGCAATCTACGGCTCAACCTAACGGGCACTGAAAGCGACCCCAATGCCAGAGCACTGCGCTACCAGACGGCCATCGATATGGCCGAGTTCGCCGATCAAAACGGTTTTGCCAGTGTCAACGTTGAAGAGCATCACTGTGCGGAGAACGGCTGGCTGCCCTCCCCGCTAACGATGGCCGCAGCCATTGCGGCCAAAACCGATCAGGTGCGTATCGGTGTTATGGCCTTACTGGTTTCGCTGTACGATCCCATCCGCTTGGCAGAAGACATTGCGGTCATCGATATTCTCAGCAAAGGCAGGCTCAATTTTATCGCGGGTCTGGGCTACCGCGAAATCGAATTTCACGCCATGAACAAACCCTTCGATACGCGCGGGAAATGGATGGACCATGTGCTGGAAACCTTATTAGCTGCCTGGGGCGACGAGCCCTTCGAATACAATGGCAAAACCATCAACGTCACTCCAAAACCCTACAGCCGACCCCACCCTATGTTTCTGGTGGGGGGCATGAGCAAGCCCGCAGCGAGACGCGCCGCGAGGCTCGGCCTACCCTTTGCACCGCCCATTGCCGACCCAGTGCTCGAAGCCTATTACTATGAACAGCTAGCTGCCCACTCCAAAGAGGGGTTTACCTACTCACCCCCGGCGGACTTCTCCGTATTGTTTATCGATGAGAACCCCGATCAAGCCTGGGAGCAACTGGGCCACCACTTCCTCAATGAGACGCTGGAATACAGCAGCTGGAAAACCGAGGGGCTGAAGCGACCCCTGGAATTTAGCAGCGACAGCGTGAAGAGCCTGCGCGAGGAAAAGCGCTACGAAATTATCACCCCCCAAGAGTGCCTCGAACGCCACACGTCGCGCCCCGACTTCTTCGCGACACTACACCCTCTTATCGGCGGCATGCCACTGGATCGCGCCTGGAACTGTCTAAAGCTTTATACCGATCAGGTGTTGGGCGAGCTGAACTGAGATACCCAGATGCAAAACACACCCCGCGCGGGTATTGTTTGATCTCTCATAGCACCGACACAGGAACCTTCCCATGTACGACTTACTGATTCGCAACGCCAAAATTGTAGACGGCACCGGCTCGGCCGCTTTTCTAGGAGAGCTGGCGGTCAAAGACGGCAAAATCGCCGCCGTCGGATCCGTAGACGGCGATGCCAAACAGGAGATCGATGCCCAGGGAAATCTGCTGACCCCAGGTTGGGTAGACGTGCACTCACACATGGATGGCCAAGCCACCTGGGACCCTTTGTGTAGCCCGGCACCCAATCATGGCATTACTACCTTGGTCATGGGCAACTGCGGCATTGGTTTTGCCCCCTGTGAACCCAATGACGAAGCGAGAGACAGACTGATCGCTGTGGTCGAAGACGTCGAAGACATTCCCGGAGCCGCTCTGCACGAGGGTGTAGATCTCGGCGGGCGCCGCATCACCGAAAAAAACAACGCAGTCGATAATTTCCCCCGCGCCATCGACGTTGGCGCGCAGGTGCCACACTGTGCCGTGCGCACTTATGTCATGGGCGAGCGCGGAACCCACAATGGAGTAGCAACGCCAGAAGACGTCGACAAAATGTCGGCTATCGTTAAGGAAGGTATCCAAGCCGGCGCACTGGGCTTTACCACCTCCCGCACCGAGTTACATACCACTCGAGAAGACCAAGCCATGCCGGGAACCTACGCCGATGAAGCAGAACTCATGGGCATCGGCAAAGCCATTGGTGAAACGGAGGGTAAGGCCATTTTTGGTCTGGTCTCGGATTTTCACAATTGGGAAGAAGAGATGGACTGGATGACACGGCTGTCTATTGAGAACAACTGCCAGATCAACTTTGTATTATTTTTTCGGGAAGAGTCGGATTGGGAGCGCGTACTACTGCAATTGGAATACGTAAAGAAAGCCAATGCAGCGGGCGCCAAACTGATTCCCCACGTGGGCGCCAGAGCGGTGAATATACTGTTGAGCTGGGATGGCACCATCAACCCTTTCAGTTTTCACGCCAACTATGCGGCGCTCTCGGTGATGTCCCACGAGGAGCGCCTGGCAGAATTGCGCAAACCAGAAGTGCGCGCTGCCATCCTCGCCGAAGATACACCGCTCATGGGCGACGATTTCATGGACACTATTATCGGCGGCTGGGACAAGCTTTACGAACTGGGGAACCCGCCCAATTACGAGCCGGGGCCAGAAGACAGCATCGCCGTGAAAGCCGCCGAAGCGGGTGTGCCAGCGGATGAATACTGTTTCGATCTGATGATGAAAAGTGAAGGCAAGAACGTTGTCTACTTTCCCTGCTTTGGCTACGGCACCAACGATCTCAGCCGTCAGGTAGAAATGCTGGAAGATGAAAACACCGTTATGTCACTGGCTGATACCGGAGCCCACTGCGGTGTGCTGTGCGACGCCAGCATACCCACGCAAATGCTCAGTTACTTTTCGCGAGACCGGCAGCGCGGACCCCGTTTCGATATTGAGAAAGCGGTGAAAATGCAAACCCGCGACACCGCTCGCTGTGTGGGGCTGGATGATCGCGGCACTTTGGAAATTGGCATGAAAGCCGACCTCAACATTATCGATTTTGAAAAGCTCCAGCTGGATGCACCGGAAATTATCTTTGATCTGCCCGCCGGCGGTCGCCGCATGTTCCAGGGCGCACAAGGTTATGTTGCCACCATCGTCAGTGGCGAGGTGATTATGAACAACGGCGTTTACACCGGCGCAGTACCGGGCAAACTCATTCGCGGCAGCCAGGCCGCACCAGCGTAATTTTGGTATAAACTGCCGACCCGGAGACTTAAGGCAAGCGAGATTTCATGACAGTTGAATACCTAGACGTGCTGATCGTAGGCGCGGGCATTTCCGGAATTGGATCGGGATGCCACCTGCAAAAGAAATGCCCTGGAAAAAGCTTCGCTATTCTGGAGGGACGGCAATCTCTGGGTGGCACCTGGGATCTATTCCGCTACCCCGGTGTTCGCTCTGATTCCGATATGTACACCCTCGGTTATAACTTCAAGCCCTGGAACCATGCCAAGGCGATTGCCGATGCACCCGATATTCTGGACTACCTGCGAGAAACCGTCGTAGAGAACCAGTTGGTCGAAAAAATTCGCTATCAGCACAAAGTTGTAAGCGCAAACTGGTCTGATCAAAATGCGCGCTGGATAGTAGAAGTTGAGTGCGGAGAACCTGCAGAGAAACGCACCCTAGAATGCGGTTTCCTGCACATGTGCAGCGGCTATTACAATTACGCCGAAGGCTTCACACCTGAATTTAACGGTAGAGACAGTTTCAAGGGACAGATTGTACACCCACAATTTTGGCCTGAAGACATCGACTATGCCGGTAAGAAGGTGGTCATTATCGGCAGCGGTGCTACGGCCGTAACGCTAGTACCTGCCATGGCAAAAACGGCAGAACATGTCACTATGGTGCAGCGCTCACCCTCTTACCTGGCTTCACGTTCGGCAGTAGATAAAACAGCCAATCGGCTGCGAAAGCTGCTGCCAAACAAAGTGGCCTATTTTATTACTCGCTGGCAAAACATCCTCGCCCAACGCTTCGTCTATAACGCCTTTCAGAGATGGCCGCAGAAGTCGAAGGAAAAACTGATAGAGCGAGTCACTGAGCAGCTGGGTCCAGATTACGACGTGGGCACCCACTTCACACCCAACTACAACCCCTGGGACCAACGGCTGTGCCTGGTGCCGGATAACGATATGTTCGACGCAATCTCCAACGGCAGCGCATCGGTGGTAACCGACCACATCGATACTTTTACTGAGCGGGGCTTGCGCCTTAAATCGGGTGAGGAGCTGGATGCGGATATCATTGTCACTGCCACCGGCATCAACATGCAGTTTCTCAGCGATATCAAATTAACCGTCAATGACAAGACGCTCGAACCCAACAAGGCACTCAGCTACAAGGGACTGATGGTCAGCGATATTCCCAATATGGCTATTTCCGTGGGATACACCAATGCCTCCTGGACGCTCAAGTGCGACCTCACCTGCGACTACGTCTGCCGCTTACTGAATCACATGGATAAACACGGCTACACCACCTGCACTCCAAACACCAAGAATCCCGACGGAAAAACCGACCCCTACTGGAATCTGACCTCTGGCTATGTCACTCGCGCCGCCCATTTGTTTCCCCGCCAGGGGACACAAGAGCCCTGGAGGCTCTATCAAAATTACCTGAAAGATATTTTCATGCTCCGCTACAAACCTCTGGACGACGGCGTGCTGGAGTTTTCTAGCTAATCCGGCGGCACCAGCGATGTCGCACATTGGTCGTTCGATGTCGCATACAGGTTCTTTGCGCTCGATCGAACTGGTTAGACTTGATTTCTGACACTACATCCATCTCGCGTCGAGAGTGAACAATAATATGAAGAACAGTGCCCGGGTCGTTGTCATTGGCGGTGGAGTCGTGGGCGTCTCCACACTCTACCATATAGCCAAAAAAGGCTGGACCGATGTCGTTCTGGTAGAGCGCAAAGAACTCACCTCCGGATCGACCTGGCATGCAGCCGGCTTGCTACCACTGTTTAACATGAGCTATTCCGTGGGCAAGTTGCACCAGTACTCGGTCAACTTCTACCATGAGTTGGAAAAAGAGACCGAGCAAGATGTCGGTTTTAAAGTGGTCTCGAATATTCGCCTGGCCACCTGCGAAGACAGGATGGATGAATACCGTTACTACGCCTCTGTCGCTCAAACCGTTGGCGTGGACGTTCGTTTTCTCACCCCGGAGCAAGTGAAAGAAATCTGGCCCATGTGCAATACCGAGGGGTTGGTGGGTGCGATACAACACCCGGACGATGGCTATATTCAGCCAGCGGACTTAACACAGGCTCTCGCCAAGGGCGCTCGCTCGCGCGGTGCCGAGATCTATCGCAATACCACGGTAACGGCTCTCGAACAAAATGCCGATGACAGTTGGGTTGTTAAGACCGACAAGGGTGATATCCACTGCGAGCATGTGGTGTCCTGCACTGGCAACTTCGCGCGCAAGACCGGTGCCATGGTTGGCCTGGACATTCCGGTAATTCCTGTTGAACACCAGTATCTGGTCACCGAGCCCCATCCCGATGTGGTCGAGCGAAAAAAACAGGGTTTTCCCGAGCAGGGTGTACTTAGAGAATCCGACGCCGGGTATTATCTGCGCGAGGAAGCCAACGGCTTCATCCTTGGGCCCTACGAAAAGGGCGCACCGTGTTGCTATGTAGACGGGCCTGACGCCGGGTCAGAGTACGAGCTGTTTAATGCAGACCTGGACAGGCTTATGCCGCATATCGAAGCCTGTATCAATCGAGTACCCGCCTTTGGTGAAGTCGGCGTTAAAACTGTCTACAACGGCGCCATCGCCTATGCACCCGACGGCAACCCGATAGTGGGTCCCGCCTGGGAGTTGAAAAATTTCTGGCTCAATGAAGGACACAGCTTCGGTATTACCGCCGCTGGTGGAGCGGGCTGGCAATTGGCCGAATGGATTGTGGATGGAGAACCGACAGTCGACATGATGGGTGTCGACCCGCGCCGCTTTGGTCCCTATGCCTCCCGAGGTTATCTGCGCAGCAAAAACGAAGAGAGCTATGCCAATGTTTTTACCACCCACTTCCCGGATGAGGAACGCGCCGCAGCCAGGCCACTGAAACGTTCGCCCTGTTACGACAGAATGAAAGAGCTAGGCGCGGTGTTTGGTCAAGTCTACGGCTGGGAGCGTCCCAATTGGTTTGCCCCACCCGACTACTCACTCAGTGAGAAAGATCTGAATCAGGCCGACTGCCTACTCAATGACAACCACTCCCCCGCCCTGGAGGATGGTCGCATCGTCGAGCGAAACTCCTTCCGTCGATCAAACTATTTTGAATTCGTCGGTCGCGAGTGTGAGCACGTTGCCAACAACGTCGGCATTTTGGATATGAGCGCTTTTTCCAAATTTACGGTGAAGGGGCCCGGCGCTCACGACTGGTTAGAATCGCTGGTAGCGAATGCCATACCCAAGGGCGTTGGTCGCGTCGGTCTGTGCCATATGCTGTCGAAAAACGGTGGTGTGCGAGCAGAGTTCACCATCTACAAAAGAGCCGAGCGCGATTACTATCTGGTGTCCGCAGGCGCTATGGAACGACACGACTGGGATTACCTGTACAAGAACTTACCCACCGACGGCAGTGTTCAAATACAAAAGATCACTACGCAAATGGGTGTTTTGGTCATCGCAGGTCCAAAATCCCGAGAGGTGTTACAAAAGCTAACCGATGCCAGTCTCGCCAACGAAGACTTCAAATGGCTCACGGGTCAGTTTATCAACGTGGGTTTTGCACAAGCTGATGCACTGCGTGTCAACTTCGTGGGTGAACTGGGCTGGGAGCTGCACCACCCGATCGAAATGCAAAACTATATTTTTGACGAAGTGATGAAAGCGGGTGCCGAATTCGATATCAAGCCCTTTGGTATCCGGGCAATGGACTCCATGCGTCTGGAGAAATCTTATCGGCTAATCCCTCGGGAAATGTCCATCGAATATTCCGCCTTGGAGTCCGGACTCGATCGGTTTGTAAAACTGAATAAAGATGCCGATTTTATTGGTAAACAAGCGCTTAACGATTGGCAGGCAGTGGGCTTCAAAAACGAATTTGTAACCCTGGAGGTTCACGGCGTTACCGATACCGATGCCCGAGGTTCCGAAGCCATTTACAAGGAGGGCGAAATTGTTGGCAGGGCAACTTCCGGCGGTTTCGGATTCCGAATTGGCAAGTCCCTCGCACTGGGGTTGGTGAAACCGGAACTGGCGGCAGTGGGAACAGAAATGGAAATAGAGATTCTCGCCAAGCGCTACCGTGTCACAGTGATCGAAGAATCCCCTTATGACCCTGAAAATGAGGCCCTGCGAAGCTAAAAACGGATGTCGCAAATAGAACAATTTACGTCGCAAAACCGCACCGTCCATCGGCAGAACTAGAACACACTAGCGCCAATAAGAACGATAGCTTATCAGTGTGCTTATGCGTGTATTAGGCACTTGTTGGACGGCAAGTATGAGCGAAAGAACGGGCGCAAGAAGATCACGAGGCCGCGACGCAAAACGCGCCGCCCGCGCGAAAACGCAGATGCACATATCTACGTTTATCGAACGCAAAATTCCCTACCTGGATTACCTTGACGAAGCCGGTATCGAGTTGATCGAGCACAACGCGGACACCGTGCTCGAAGAGATCGGTATTGAGTTTCGCGATGACGCCGAGGCGCTGGCGATACTGAAAGAAGCCGGTGCGGATGTCGATGGTGAACGCGTTCGCTTCCCTCGTGGAATGTGTCGCTCAATCATCCAGGCAAGTGCTCCCAGAGAATTTACCCAACACGCTCGTAATCCTGAGCGCAGTGTCATTATTGGCGGTGACAGAACCGTCTTGGTTCCCGCCTACGGCTCCCCTTTTGTCCGAGATCTTGACAATGGTCGACGTTACGCCACGATTAAAGATTTCGAAAACTTCGTTAAACTGGCCTACATAGCTCCGGGGATACATCACTCCGGCGGGACCATTTGCGAGCCGGTTGACTTGCCTGTGAACAAGCGCCACTTCGACATGATCTACAGTCATCTGAAGTACAGTGACAAACCGTTCATGGGTTCAGTCACCCACCCCGACCGCGCTCAAGATACGGTCGACATGGCCAAGATCGTTTTCGGCGACGACTTCGTAGACAACAACTGTGTCACCACAAGCCTGATCAACGCCAACTCTCCGATGACCTTTGACGCCACCATGTTAGGAGCCGCAAAAGTCTACGCAAAACACAATCAGGCCACGGTCATTTCACCCTTTATCCTCGCCGGCGCAATGTCACCGGTCACCGTTGCCGGCACCGCCACCCAAATTCTCGCCGAAGCTCTCGCCGGTATGGCCTTCGTACAATTGGTTAAGCCCGGAGCGCCAGTTGTTTTCGGAACTTTCGCCAGTGCCATCTCCATGCAAAGTGGCGCACCCACCTTCGGCACACCAGAACCCAGTATGGTGATGTATGTTGTCGCCAGCCTCGCTCGCAGGTTAGGCGTTCCCTTTCGGAGTGGCGGCGGTTTAACGTCCTCGAAAATTCCGGATGCCCAGGCCGCTTACGAATCCGCCAATACCCTGCAAGCCGCGTCCATGGCCGGAGTCAACTTCATGCTCCACACCGCCGGATGGCTAGAGGGTGGTCTGTCGATGGGTTATGAAAAATTTATTATGGATTGCGACCAGGCCAATATGATCTCGGTATTGCTCAATGGTGTGGACATGTCTGAAAACGGACAGGCCATGGATGCACTGCGCGAAGTGGGCCCGGGCTCGCATTTCCTGGGGTCAACACATACCCAAGCTAATTTCGAAACCGCGTTTTATCGATCCACCGTAGCGGACAACAACAGCTTTGAACAATGGGACGCAGACGGCGCTTTAGATTGTGCGCAACGCGCTAATGCCCAGTGGAAGCAAATGCTTCAGGACTATGTTGCGCCGCCCATGGACCCGGCGACAGACGAAGCACTCAAAGACTTTATCGCCAAACGGAAAGCATCCTTTCCCGACAAAGAATACTAAATTCCCAACGGCCGTAAGATAAAAGAGGCATTAGTTATGCGCGACGACGTTAACAACCATCAAGCAGACATCGATGATGACGAAGAAGACATCATCCTCAACGAATTGCCCGATGACGAGTTGGTGCTACAGATGCACGACGACATGTACGATGGGCTTAAAGAGGAAATTGAAGAAGGGACTTCTATTTTACTTGAGCGCGGTTGGAGTGCGGAAAAAGTGCTCTCTGAAGCTCTGGTAGGCGGCATGACCATCGTCGGAATTGATTTCCGGGACGGCATTCTGTTTGTACCCGAGGTGCTGTTGGCTGCCAATGCCATGAAAGGCGGCATGGCAATTTTGCAGCCATTGCTGGCCGAGACCGGCGCCAAGCCCATTGGTACCATGGTGATCGGTACGGTTAAAGGCGACATTCACGACATCGGCAAAAACCTGGTCGGCATGATGATGGAAGGGGCCGGCTTCGTGGTGATCGACATTGGCATCAACAACTCCGTCGAAGACTATCTTGCAGCGTTGGAAAAACACCAACCGGATATCCTGGGAATGTCCGCTCTGCTCACCACCACAATGCCCTACATGAAAGTCGTGATTGGTGCCTTGGTAGAAAAAGGACTGCGCGACAAGTACATTGTGATGGTCGGCGGCGCACCGCTAAACCAGGAGTTTGCTGACGCCGTTGGTGCCGATGCTTACTGTCGCGATGCCGCCGAAGCATCGACGACAGCGGTGAACCTGGTGAGTGAAAAACGTGCGGCCTGCGCCTAAAACGGCAGAGCCACTTCTGGTTATCGCCTGCGGCGCGCTCGCAGGTGAGATTCTGCAGTTGAAGAAAGCCAATGGTTGGGATCATCTCGACCTGCAATGTCTGGATGCCAAGCTTCACAACAGACCCGCTTTAATCCCCGCTAAACTGCAACGGAAAATCGACGACAATCGAGATAAGTATCAACAGATTTATGTCGCCTATGCAGACTGTGGGACAGCGGGGGCTATCGATGCAATTATCGAAAAAGAAGGCATCGAGCGTTTACCCGGTGCCCACTGCTATTCCTTCTACGCTGGGCAAAGGCGGTTTGAAGCGCTGGCGGAACAAGAGTTGGGAACTTTCTACCTGACAGACTTTTTAGTCCGACATTTCGACAGGCTGATAGTCAGAGGCTTTAAGCTGTCTACCCACCCGGAACTACGCGACAGTTTTTTCGGCCACTACCGAAAGCTGGTATACCTCTCACAAAAAGTTGATGACTCGTTAATCAGCGGCGCCCGCGCTGCCGCTGACTATCTCAAATTGGATTTTGAGCACGTAAATTGTGGCTACGGCGAATTGGAAACTTCGCTGAAGTCGCACGTTATTGCCGTGGGCTGAGAGAGACATACATGCAGAAGATTTCAGTTTACTGGCGGGATATTCCCTCCCAGGTCATCATTAAGCGTGGCCGAACCCGGGGCAAAGCAGCCCTCCCCCTGCGCTTTCAGGAAGCCATAGACAGAGCGGCGATGAAAGCGGGTCGCGGCGGCAGTGACGCCTACATTGCCGACTGGCGCCGCGAAACAGTCCCGCTCGAAGCCTCCGGAGAACCCGAAGCACTGGCCGCCCAAGCCGCATCGGATTGGGAAACTCAATACGACGACGAGCGATTGAAAGCGCTGGTCGCGAATCTCGGATTGGAGCCCGCTTAACCGTGTACAAGGCTCGGTTGTGGTCAACCCGCCATGCCGGTTTTTTAAACGGGCTCTATGGGGTATGGGAGGGCCTACTGGTCGCTCTCAACCCGGTATTGGCACTCATAGGCCATCGACGCCTTGACAGGAGTTTCACTGCCGTCGAGGACGCAATCAAAGGCTTATTGTTCGATTCCCAAGGTTGCGGACAATGCACTCTGAGTGAGACCGGCATGGCCTGCCCGATGAACTGCCCGAAGAGTCTGCGCAATGGCCCCTGTGGTGGCGTGCGCGCCGATGGCAGCTGTGAAGTTGATCCGGAAATGGTCTGTGTCTGGGTCACCGCCTGGGAGGGCAGCCAACATATCCGCAATGGGCAAGCGACCATCCAAATCATTCAGCCCCCCCTGGATGCCAGTTTGAAAAACACCTCTTCGTGGTTGCGAGCAGTCCGAGAGCGCTCAGTCACAGCAGGTGCCAATCGCAATGGTTTTTAACGACGAGCCCGATATAGGGGAAAACCTGCCGATACTGCCGGACCATGTTTCGCCGGGGCGATTAGAGCGAGTGTTGCGTTCTGGCGCCTTCGCAGTCACTGCAGAAATTGCACCACCGGATTCCGCAGATCCACACGAGGTCTATGAACGCGCCCAGGTATTCGACGGCTATGTCGATGCCATTAATGCCACCGATGGATCAGGTGCCAATTGCCATATGTCCAGCGTGGGCATGTGCGCTCTCCTCACACGTCGCGGCTACTCCATGGTCATGCAAATTTCCTGCAGAGATCGCAACCGTATCGCGATGCAAGGTGATGTGTTGGGAGCCTCTGCGATGGGCGTGTCCAACCTATTGTGCCTCACCGGTGACGGTGTGCAATCAGGCGACCACCCACAGGCAAAGCCCGTCTTCGATCTGGATTGCATGACGACGCTGGAAATGTTGAGAGGCATGCGCGACGACGGCCAGTTTCTCAGCGGCCGTAAAATTAAACATCCTCCAGCGGTATTCCTCGGGGCCGCTGCCAACCCCTTCGCACCCCCTTTCGATTTTCGCCCCATTCGCCTAGCGAAGAAAGTTGCGGCGGGAGCACAGTTTATTCAAACCCAATATTGTTTTGATATCGACATGCTCAATACCTATATGTCGCGCGTGAGAGATTTAGGCTTACACGAGAAGGTTTTTATATTGCCTGGTGTAGGCCCCTTGGCGTCAGCAAAGTCAGCGCAATGGATCAGAAACAATGTGGCCGGCGTACATATCCCCGATACCATCGTTCACCGTTTGGCTCAGGCTGAAAACCAGGCTCAAGAAGGCGTCGACATCTGTGTAGAAATGATTCAGCAAATTCGAGAAATATCCGGCGTGCACGGCGTACACATCATGGCCTATCGACAGGAGCACCGGGTTCCCGAAATTGTAAAGCGCACGGGTGTTCTGGGCGAAAGACAACCCTGGCATCCGGGAATTTTTGAAAGTTCAAATCAGCAAAGTACAAAAACTGCAGCAACCATTTAATTTTTCGGAGCACAACCCATGACAGTAACCACCCTCAGCTCGGCAACACGCGAGGTCAAGATCGGCTTTGACGAGCCTTTTGTCGTTATCGGCGAACGGATCAATCCGACGGGCAGGAAAATTCTCGCCGAAGAAATGAAAGCCGGAGATTACAGCCGAGTGGAAGCGGATGCCATTGCGCAAGTCGCCGCGGGGGCGCATATGCTGGATGTGAATGCGGGAATTCCCCTGGCCGACGAACCGGCGATATTGGCCAAGGCAATTCAACTGGTGCAGTCGGTCACCGACGTGCCAATCTCTATCGACTCTTCCATCATTGAAGCGCTGGAAGCTGGGCTCGCGGTCTATCAGGGCAAGCCGTTGGTCAATTCCGTTACAGGCGAAGATGAAGTGCTCGAACGGGTACTGCCGTTGGTCGCCAAATACGGCGCTGCCGTTGTCGCCATCTCCAACGACGAAACCGGGATTTCCGAAGATCCAGATGAGCGCTTTACAGTGGCCAAGAAAATCGTCGAGCGAGCCGCTGATTTTGGCATCCACTACAGCGATATTATTGTCGATCCACTGGTCATGCCTATCGGCGCTATAAACAGCGCCGGAATCCAGGTGATGCATATCGTCAGGCGCTTGCGTGAGGAATTGAAAGTAAATACCACTTGCGGTGCATCCAACGTGAGCTTTGGCTTACCGAACCGAAACGGAATCAACAGCTCTTTCTTAAACATGGCTATTGCCGCTGGTATGACTTCCGCCATCACAAGCCCTCTACACCCCGAAGTCATGCAGGCGGTGCGCGGTGCCGATGTCATGATGGGTCACGATCCTCACTGCGCCAACTGGATCAAGGCTTACAGAGAACCTTCTGCGGAAGGATCTGATGGTGCAGCGCGAGAAGGTCGTCGACGTCGTCGCAAGGCTTAAACCCTATGAGTGCAGATGAAGTCAAAGTGGTGTTCACACCCTCGGGCCGCCGCGGCAGCTTCGAGCGCGGCACACCACTGCTGCACGCCGCCAGGGTACTGGGTGTCGACATCGACTCGGTTTGCGGTGGACGCGGACTGTGCGGGCGCTGCCAGATTTTATGCACTGAAGGAGAGTTCCCCAAGCACGAGATAGTGTCCAAGGTTGAACACCTCACCGCTTTTTCAGATACCGAGAAACGCTACAACGAACGCAAAAAAACACTGGCCCATGGGCGGCGTTTAAGTTGTCACACCCTGCTAGAAGGCGACGTTGTCATTGATGTGCCTGCCGATTCTCAAGTACACAAACAAGTCGTTCGCAAAGAAGCAGAATACCGCGACATTAAGTTAGACCCCGCCACCCGACTTTGCTATGTGGAAGTGGAAGAGGCCGATATGTACGACCCCAAGGGCGATCTGCAGCGGCTGATGGAAGCGCTCGCCCGGGATTGGGAACTGGAAAACCTAGTATGCGACCCCAGACTGCTGACCTCACTTCAAAGCGTTTTGCGCGAAGGAAAATGGACAGCGACGGTTGCGATAAACCACGGGAAACAAATCACCGCTATCTGGCCGGGCTTCAATGACAGTGCGCTGGGTGTCGCCGTGGACGTTGGTTCAACAACTGTGGCGGCACATTTATGCAGCCTTATCACCGGTGAAGTGCTGGCAACCGCTAGCATGATGAACCCGCAAATTCGCTTCGGCGAAGATTTAATGAGCCGTGTCTCTTACGTGATGATGCATCCGGAAGGGGCTCAGGAAATGACCGAGGCCATTAGGGAAGCATTGAATGAGCTGGTGACGGAAGTCACCGCCGAGGCGGGAGTAAGCGCTCAGAATGTATTGGAACTCACACTCGTAGCCAATCCGGTTATGCACCATATATTCTTGGGCATCAGCCCCGTGGAACTCGGTGGTGCACCCTTTGCTTTGGCCACTGATTCGGCGCTGGATCTGGCAGCGGTTGATCTTCAGTTAAATTTAAACCCGGGCGCTCGTGTATATCTTCTTCCGTGTATCGCCGGTCATGTGGGTGCAGATACGGCCGGTGTCATTCTTTCCGAAGAACCTTACCAGCGTGACGACATGACGCTGCTGGTGGATGTGGGTACCAACGCGGAGATCGTTCTGGGTAACAGCAACAGATTACTGGCCTGCTCCAGTCCCACAGGGCCAGCCTTTGAAGGCGCTCAAATCAGCTGTGGTCAAAGAGCCGCAGTCGGCGCCATTGAACGCGTTCAAATCGATCCGACGACCCGCGAGCCCCGATTCAAAGTCATTGGCTGCGAACTGTGGTCGGACGATACCGAATTTTCTGCCCAGACCACCGCTACGGGGGTAACAGGCATCTGTGGTTCCGGCATTATCGAAGTGGTGGCGGAGATGTTTCTGGCCGGTATCGTTACCACCGATGGTGTAATCGATGGCAGTCTTGCCAGCGGCAGCGACCGCGTTATCAGCAATGATCGCACCTGGTCCTATTTGCTCCACAGCGGTGAAACGCAAATTACCGTCAGCCAAAATGACGTCCGCCAGATTCAATTGGCCAAGGCGGCTTTGTATGCCGGGGTGAAATTGCTGATGGACAAAATGGGGGTCGCCACCGTCGATCGTATTCGCCTGGCGGGTGCCTTCGGTAGTCATATCAGCGTCAAACACGCGATGGTGCTTGGGCTCATTCCCGATTGTGAGCTGGATCAGGTTTCCTCGGCGGGCAACGCCGCGGGCACTGGCGCCCGAATCGCGCTGCTGAACAAAGCATCGAGAAGCTCCATAGAAACCGTAGTGCGCAGCATCGAAAAAATTGAAACGGCGGTGGAGGCGAAATTTCAAGAGTATTTTGTTGACGCCATGGCCTTCCCAAACAAAAGCGACGACTTTCCTCATCTGTTCTCGGTGGTTGCACGCCCAATCGCCAAAGCAAGCGGCGGTGACGGCGACGCAGGCAGCCACGGCAGGAGCCGCAGTAGGCGGCGCAAACGCAGCTAAGCTGCAAGCCCATTCAATCTCTTGCGCAGACTTTGCAAGAGCAATATAGTAAGCGCGTTCGGTAGTATTCGGAAGCGATCCAGAGATGACCAGTCTCACTAATAATAATCTCGCTAGCAGCAAGTCCTCGTCGGTTTCTGAGCCGACGCGCATCGGCTTCCTGTTACTGCATAACTACACCCTGATATCCCTGGCGTGTGCGGTAGAACCGCTGCGTATGGCCAATCGACTTTCCGAAAAAGAGTTGTACAGTTGGGTCCTCTTAACCGAAGACGGTGAACCTGTGGCGGCGAGCGACGGCATCCGCGCGCATGTCGATGCCGCTATTGGCGATGCCCAGACCCTGGATGTACTGTTTGTTGTCGGCGGTATGGATATCGATCATGCCTATACACCCCGTGTAATCGATTGGCTCAAGAAGCTGGACAAGTCCGGTGTCCAGCTCGGGGGTATCTGCACGGGTGCGATGGCACTCGCCCAAGCCCACCTGCTCGATGGCAAGGAGTGCAGTATGCACTGGGAATCTATGGTGTTGATGCAGGAACGTCATCCACAGGTGGAGTGCAACAATCACCTGTTTACCGTGGAAGGCAATAGAATAACCTGCAGTGGCGGAACAGCGCCCCTGGACATGATGTTGAATATTATCGGCAAGGCCTATGGCAAGGCTCTGTCCCAAGGCATATCGGAAATGTTTATTCTGGATCGCATCCGGGATCAAACCGACAATCAGAAAGTGCCGCTGCGGTACACCATGGGCGTTGCACCTCCCAAACTTATCGAAGCGACAACCCTGATGGAGGCCAATATTGAGGAACCTCTATCGCTTGTCGAACTGGCGCAGTTACTGGGAATTTCCCGGAGACAAATGGAGAGGCTGTTCAAAAATAATCTCGACTGCGCTCCCTCACGATATTACTTACTGTTGCGGCTACACTGTGCCCGCCGCCTGCTAAAGCAAACCTCGCTTTCCATTATCGACATATCCTCCTCCTGCGGGTTTGTGTCGCGGCCGCATTTCAGCCGTTGCTATGCCTCACACATGGGTCTTACGCCGAGAGAGGAACGATCCGCTGCGTTTATAGAAGATCCCAGCCCGGAAACAAACTACACAGATCTACAGTTGGAAGACCCCGCCCTGTATGAACCACACTACGGGAGGGTTACCGTAGACCCCTCTGCGTAACAACGTTTCTGAACCTGCCTATTACTCATTGGAGCACTATCAGTGCAAACCCCCGCTAGCACCACAACAAACGCAGTGGACGGCACAGCTGCACGTCGCTATTTTCAACTGGCCGTAATTGTTATTGCGGCCGGGGCGATCTATCCCCTGCTGTATCTGCGGCAGAACTTTGAGGTCTCTATTCTGGAGTCTTTTGGCATTACGCTGACACAACTCAGCCAGTGTTACTCGATGCTGGGAATTATATTCGTCGCAACCTATCTACCCAGTGGTTGGCTAGCAGATCGTGTGTCACCGCGAACCCTGGTGACGTTCTCGCTGGTAGCAACTGGCCTACTGGGGTTTTGGTTTTCAACAATGCCCTCGTTTACACAACTGCAGATGATATTCGCAGGTTGGGGCATCGCCACGGGTCTCACCTTCTGGTCGGCTCACATCAAGGCCGTTGCGCTTTTGGCCCACTCAGATGAACAGGGCCGCTTTTTTGGTATCCTCGATGGCGGGCGCGGCCTGTTCGAGGCACTGCTGGCGACTATCGCGGTGGCATGGTTCGCCTATGCCATGGGAACACAAGGCGACTCGACCAGTGAGGCGCTGCTAGAAGTTATCTATCTCTATGTTGCGGTGCTGTTGGTACTCGCTCCGCTCGTTTACTTTGTTTTGGACGATTCTGAACCCGAAGACAGTGTTGAACAGGAAGCTTCTGAAGAGCGCGTATTTTTAGATGATTTAAAAGCGGTACTGAGCAACTTCGATATCTGGCTTTGCGCCATTATCATCCTCTGTGGCTACCAGCTGTTTTGGGCGACCTATTCCTTTTCAGGCTATATGCAAAATATCTTTGGTATGAGCGCCGTCGCCGTGGGCTCGATTACCGTAGCCAAATTATGGATGCGTCCCATTGGTGCAGCCGCTGCGGGCTTCGCGGGGGACTTCCTGAATCGCGAGCGCGTTATCACTGTGTTAATGCTGCTGGCGACTGCGGCACTCGTCGCAATGGCGGTACTCCCCACTAACGCAGCTGCGGCTATGCTGCTCACTGTGGTGCTACTGGTGGGTATTCTCACCTATGCAGTGCGAGGCATTTTTTGGTCCACATTGGATGGCTGCGACGTACCTGACAGAATAAAAGGTCTCGCCATTGGCGTGATCTCCCTTGTGGGATACTGCCCCGATGTTTACCTTCCGTATCTAAATTCAGTGTTGCTTGAAGCCTATCCAGGTAAACCGGGTTACATGATTTACTTTTTGGTAATCGCCGCAATGGGCTTAGTGGGCGCTGGTGCCGCTTGGCTACTTGGGCGAAGGGTTCAAAAGTGACAACTGTTACAACATTCAAATAGGAAAGCATTTAAATGAAGAGAAATATTTTTCTGGCGACTTGTCTTTTACTTTTCTGTCAAGCTGCCACCGCAGACTTACCCCGATCCAAGCCGGAGAAAATGGGCTTTTCGTCCGAGAGGTTGCAAGAGATTTCCAAATTCACCCAGCGCCAGGTCGACGAGCAAAAACACGTGGGCTTCGTCACTATGGTGGCTCGAGGCGGAAAAATAGTGCACTTTGATGCCGTTGGCCGCTACGGCATTGACAACGACAAGCCAATGGAAAGAGACACTCTGTTCCGTATTTTCTCGATGACCAAACCCATCACCTCTGTCGCCATGATGATGCTCTATGAAGAGGGTGCCTTTCAAATGAACGATCCGGTCTCCAAGTTTCTACCGGCGCTCAAAGATTTGAAGGTGTGGGACGAATCAGGCAACTATCCCGCTGCGGCTCCTATCACCATCGAGCAACTCTTCACACATACCGCGGGCTTAAGCTACGGGTTTAGACCTGAAGATCCCGTGGATATTCTCTATCGTGAAAAAGCACCCCTCCGCAGTAAAAATCTGGATGAGTTTATTGAGCGCCTGGCTGAACTACCCCTACACTACCAGCCGGGAATTCGATTTCACTACAGCGTCGCCACCGATGTGTTGGGTGCAATTGTCGAAAAGATTAGCGGGCTGCCTCTGGATGAGTTTTACCGCACGCGTATATTCGAACCGCTGGGGATGAACGATACTTTTTTCAATGTGCCCGAAGACAAACTCCACCGTCTCGCCACGAATCACGGTTGGGACAAAGAGAAAAACCAAATATCGCTTCTGCCACCCCACCTTCATCGACCGGCAACGGGAGTCACTTTGTTTTCCGGCGGTGGCGGATTGGTATCTACCGCCATGGACTACATGATTTTCTGCGAGATGCTCAGACGCGGTGGCAGCTACAACGGCGCGCGACTACTCGGGCCAAAAACTGTGCAGTATATGATCATGGATCACCTCAGGCCCGAAGTGCTCACAGAGGGCGTGGGTGAATTCCCTGAATCACACCTTTATCCCGGTCACTCATTCGGATTGGGTTTCTCCATGATCATAAACCCGGGAATTAGTCAGGTCATTGGATCAAAGGGCGCTTACTCCTGGGGTGGTGCGGCGGATACCAAATTCTGGATAGATCCCGAGGAAGATCTGGTGGTGGTACTGATGACACAGCTAATGGGCTCGCCCTGGGAAACACGGTATAAGATGAAGATTGCGACTTATCAGGCACTCACTGAATTGGGTTTGAAATAGGGTTTTCCATAGACACCTTTTAGCAGCTCTACAAAAAAGGACCCCTTGCGGGGCCAAATGAACCTATTTACCGGGCCAGCGAGTTACTCCCCATGCAGCTTCGAGTGCAGTCCTAGGCGCTCCGAAGCTGCTGCGTTGTCTCAAGGTCCACTTCCAAATCATCAGTCAGCTCAACCCCATAAGCAGAGCGCGCATAATCCCGGGAGACGTAGCGATCAATCACATCTTCACGCACGGATTCCGGGTCACGTTCGAATGCTTGACCATAGCCACCCCCACCACCGGTAAGCGATGTGATCACTGTGCCACTGGGAACCTTGACACCGTTAACCTTGAGAAACTCCTGAGGCTCTTCTCCCGGACGCTCCATCGTAACCACAGGAGCCAGGCCAGCTTCGCCGCCAAAAAGCCCCCATGCTGTCGTAACCGAACGCTCAAACCATAGAAAGAGATCTGAGTCCGCTTCTACAATGTACTTTCGGTAGGTACCGTTTCCACCGCGATATTTTCCAACCCCGCCTGAATCTTCGCGAATACCGTAGGACAGAATCCGCAGCGGATATTTGGTTTCGAATAGCTCGACGGGGATATCCTTGAAGCTGCCGTTCACATTATTGATCAGGGAACTGGCTCCATCACCGCCATCAAAGGCACCCCATCCACCGGTGGTCGGTTCGATCATCAAGTAGAATTCATCCTCATTTCGAGGGTCCTCTCCGGCGACAGTAATGACCATAGAATCACCATAGTGCGCGCCAGCGGATTTCTCTGGAACGATTGGGGATAAGGCCTTGATCACCAGATCTATCAGCAACCCCAGGGATGAAAAATACCAGCCGCAGGCTGCAGGCTCTTCCGCAGAAAAAATCGTGCGTTGCGGAGCAGTCACCTTAAGCGGCCGGAAAGAGCCACCATTGGGTGATACATCTGAACAAATCAATAACTTATAGGCCACTCTGGCCGCCGCAATCGTCTGGGTGATACCGCAGTTAACCGGCCCTCTGGCCTGGGCTGCGGAGCCGGACAGATCGATGAGCATTTCATCGCCTTTCACGGTCAGTTTGAGTTTGACTGGCAGTGGATCGCTGCCGAGCCCATCATCGTCTAAGAATCCATCGGCGTGGTAGACGCCATCGGTTAAGGCGTTAACCGCCTCGCGCTCAAGGGCTTCGGTCTGCCTGAAGATCTCATCCCTGGCAGTGTTAATCGTATCAGAGCCGAATCTCTCATAGAGCGCATGCAGACGTTTTTCCCCAGTGCGACCTGCGGCAACCTGTGCATTCATGTCGCCCACTGTCGCCTCTCCGAAACGGCTGTTGCGGCGCAGCAGGTCGATCACATCTTCACGCGGTTCTCCACCCTCGTACAGTCGTGTTGGGCCCCAACGCACACCCTCTTGATAGATCTCGTGAGAATCAACCGGCGTGCCTGGATCCTTGGCACCCACATCCAGCCAGTGTGCCCGCGAGGCAGCGAAACCTATCCTTTCACCGCCCCAGAATATCGGCATGATAATTGTTGAGTCATTGAGGTGGGTACCCGTCATGTAGGAGTCGTTCATGTAAAAAACGTCTCCTTCCTTGAAGTAGTCCCAGCCGTGCTCTTGCGCAATCAGCTTGACGCATATCTCCAAATTACCCAGAAAAAGCGGTAGCCCCAGGGATTGCCCCAAAACCTCTCCATCGGCATCGATCAGGGCGACAGAGCAATCTTTGCCCTCGTAAATAACCGGTGTGAAAGCGCTGCGAATCAGCGTGGCATTCATATCCTTGGCGATAGAAATGAACGCATTGCGAATAATCTCGGTGGTAATCGGATCAACCTTATTCTCTGCTTTACTCACTGCCTTTCTCCCGTCGCAACAGTATGCTGCCCTGTTCATCCAGTTCTACACTCCAACCCGGCGGTACGACCGTGGTAGCGCTCTGCTCCTCAATAACCAGTGGTCCCTGCGCGGTGTAATCTAACGCCAGCCGATCTCTCGCAACAATAGGTGTTGTATGAGAGATGGCATCGAAAACCACCTCGCGTTCGCCAATCGCGGCGGGCTCGCCACTGACCGCTGCTCTGCCACCGGTGTATTTCCGAATAGCACCGAAAGCGGCGACGCGCAGATTTACAAACTCTACTTCTGCCTGCGGGCTGGAATGTCCATAACGACGTTCGTGAGCTGCATGGAAAGCATCTATCACTGGGGTGAGGTCCGCCGATTCAACGGGAACGTTAATGGTGTACTCCTGACCCACATAACGCATATCCGCAGAGCGAACAAAGCTAACATCGTTCTCTGATATCCCCTCAGCAAGAATTGCGGCACTTCCCTGGCTTTCCAAGTCGGTGTAGACACCGCTTAACTCGGCTGCATCGACATTGACGGCGGGACGAAAGTAGCTCTGCGTGAAGTCATGTCGCAGGTCGGTCTGCAACATTCCCCAAGCCGAAAAAGTGCCGGGAAAACGAGGAATCAATACTTCATCAATATCCAGTTCGGCAGCCAGAAAAGCAGCTGACATAGGACCAGCACCACCGAAGGCTACCAGGGTAAATTCCCGAGGATCGACACCCTGACTAATGGTTATGGTGCGCATGGCGTCTGCCATCGCCGCGTTCGAGATCGCCAAAATACCTTCGGCAAATGCAACCGGTTCCAACCCAGCCAAAGGTGCGACACTCTCTACTGCTGCGGTGGCGGCAGCGTCATCTAAGGACATATCGCCGCCGAGTAAGGAGCGAGCGCCCAGACGACCCAGAAACAGGTTTGCGTCAGTGACGGTGGGCTGTGTGCCTCCCCTGCCATAGCACGCCGGGCCGGGCAAAGACCCGGCGCTCTTTGGTCCAACTCGCACTGCGCCCTGATCCATCCAGGCGATCGAACCGCCTCCCGTGCCAATCGTTTCGATATCGACTATCGACATCAGCAAAGGCAATCCCTCGAGCTCTGTCTCCAAGGTGGCATTAGCCTGGCCGTTGATAACCAGGCTTAAGTCAAAAGAGGTTCCCCCCATATCGACACAAAGCAAATTCTTTCGCCCCGTACTTTCAGATAACGCCGTGCCGGCAATGGTTCCACCCACCGGCCCAGAGAGCAAGGTAAACACGGGGTTACGCCGGGCGCTGGAAGCACTGGATATTCCACCGCTGGATTGCATGATGTGAACAGTTGCACCCATGCCCATCTCATCCAGTTCGCTCTCTAGAGAACTTAAATAACGTTCAACCACTGGAGCAACATAGGCGTTCATTACCGCTGACGAAGCTCGCTCGTACTCTCGCCATTCCCGAGCCACCTCGTGGGATAGCGATATCGACACATCGGGCAACGCCGCTGCGAGGATTTCCCGAGCCTCAACTTCATGTTGCGGATAGGCGTACGCGTGAACAAAGCAGACCGCAACTGCATTAATGTTCTCCGCTCGCACCTTCTCAATAATCGGATCGAAATCCGCAGGATTCAATGGCTCTAGCTGCTTGCCATCCCAGGCAAGTCGACCACGAACCTCGTGTATATCTCGGCGTGCAACCAATTGCTCAGGTTTCGAATAACGCAGATCGTAAAGGGTGTGGCGATTTCCACGAGCGATAGTAAACGCATCGCCCTGGCCAGCCGTAGCAATGAGCAGGACGCGTTCGCCCCTGCGCTCGAGAAACGCATTGAGGCCCACCGTGGTGCCGTGAACAAAAAATTCCACATCGGCCAGATCCGGCACCAGACTCGCGATACCATTGATAACTCCCCTGGCCGGATTTTCCGGTGTAGTGGCCACCTTCCCGACATAGACGGGAGCATCTGAGGGCTCAATCACGATATCTGTGAAGGTTCCGCCTATGTCGGCGGATACACGATACTTAGTCATACTGTTACTACCCCAGGAAGTTTATAGGAAATTGTAGCGAAACTTTATGTTATAAATCTCGCCTGGAGCCCTGGCTGAGAAACCGCCGGCAACCCACTCGGAATTGTATTCTTCATCGGACAGGTTGTAGCCCGAAGCGATAATTTCCCAACTCCCATCGGAAGCTCGAACACCTATACGTGCATTGTAAAAGTCCAGTGCGTCCCGGGCGGTCGAGTTTTCCACATCCCAGAACTGTTCACCCCGGCGCTCGTAATCACCCCGCAGGAAAAACTCCAGGTTATCGGTTATCGCGGTCTGGTACTGGAATCCAATGTTAAACGTATCCTCAGCAATATAGGGTGCATCATTGCCTTCCGCGCTGGGGTCTACCACATACCTGTCGATTTCTGAGTCAGTGAATCCATAAGCGGCAAACAGATCCAGTGAATCAGTGGCGCGATAGACCAGATCAATTTCACCACCGTACAGCGAGACCTCGTCTATGTTGGTTAAGATCTGTGCACTGATCGCACCGATAAAAGAGAAGAACTGTTGACCCTCTACCTCGGTGGAAAAAATGGCAGCACCTACGCGCAATCTGTCATCGAGGAATTGTCCTTTATAGCCCAGCTCTATTGATTCGGATTCTTCCTGATCAGCCACATCGGTCACGCCGACAAGACCCACGCTCGCAGCAATTTGTGAAATTCCGTTCTGATTAAACTGACCACTGCGAAAACCCTCACCATAGGTGAGATACCAGTTTTGGTTTTCCGTGGGTTGATAGCGAGCGGTGAGCTTTGGTTGCCACTTGTCGAAGGTCGACTTATTGCGAGCGCCGGGCTGCCCAGCAGGAAATTGCAGAGGCGATACAGTCTGCACCCGTTCTTCTTCATCGTAGCGCAATGCCAGCGATAGATCCCAGGCCTCGTTTATTTCATAGTCGATGCTGCCAAACACGGCCCAGGAAGTATTATCGTTGTCATCGGCCAGAAACGATGTCGTGGGGTTGCGAGGATCGGTGGTTGGGCTCTCCTCTAGTCGGATAATACCCTGCCCGGTGTCCACCCCCGTGGAAAGTGAGACAAAGCGCTCCCACTCAAGGTAGTAAGCTCCCACCTCCCATTTCAAACGCTGATCTGTAGGCGACGAAAAACGCAATTCTTGCGTGAAGGCCTCCAGATCAAAAAAGCCTGTCTGTGTGCCATCGAAACCAAAGACATCCGGTGAGCTCTGCGCATTGGTATAGGGGAATTGGTCAGAATCAGCCCACTCCTCTATATCCGTGTAGGAGGTGATACTCACTAAAGTACCGGCGCTGGTTTCCCAGTCCAGTTTCATCGATAAATCGAGCATATCGCGCTCGCCGTAATCAACGTTGTTATCGCGCACAGGCAACACATTGTTAGCGTCAACGGGGCCGGTACCAGGGCCGAAACCGATTGCGGTTATATTGTCCGCGGCGATATCGACTCCCTGGTATTGAAAGCCAATACCGCGTCCTTTGTGCGTAGAGTTTGCAGCTCGAAAGTCAGCAGAAAAACTTTCATTGGGCTCAAAGATCAGTCGCGCACGAATGGTTTCGTCTTCGAAACGATCGGCTTTTTCGCCGAGGGTAATATTGTTCAGATAGCCTTCGCGCTCAATGTAATTGCCGGACAGCTGACCGTACCAACGGTCTTTAACCAGCGCGCCACCAATAGAACCCTGAACAGAATACTCATCACCATTGCCGCCGCCGACCTGGACATAGCCTTCGGTTTCATTGGTCGGACGATGGGTATTGATGATGATTGCACCGCCAGTAGCATTGCGACCGTAGATGGCGCCCTGAGGGCCCTTGACCACCTCAATGCTGTCGACATCGAACATTTCTCCCCGAAACTGGATGGCGCTGAACTGAAGTACACCGTCAACGATGGTTGCAACTGGCGACTCGCCGTTGCGCACCTGCGTGATACCGCGGATGCTGAGAAAACTGGTACCGATACCCTGCGAGGTCGCCAGCGTAACATTCGGTGTGAGTGCCACGAAGTCCTCTACCCTTTGGATACCGGCATCCTGGATCATCTGAGCGCTGAAGGCCGTCACCGAAAGCGGTGCTTCCAAGGCAGATTCAGCTCGCCTGCGAGCTGTAACCAGCACCTCTTCTAAAACGAGAGCACCTTCTTCGGAACTCTCCTGTGATACAGCAGGGACAGAAAATGCTAACGGCAGAGTCGCTAACGTTAGGCCTTTCAATGTATTAGATATACGCATGTGAAAACTCCCATCAAAAAAAGGATGAACCACAAGACCCACCATCAACTGCGGGTAGAATCGACTGATTCGACGAAATTTACTTTATTCAATTTATAATGAAACTTAACTCTACTTAATTTTTTAACTAAATCAAACTTTTTTTTGACTTTATATTTCGGACGATTACAATGGCGTTTCTTGCGATTAGTCGCTTAGGTAGAAAATATGTCCATTGAACTCAAACGCCCCAGCACATTCGAACGCTCTATTGGTGGCCTGCTAAAAGCTCGCCGACTCGAGTTAGGTTTGACCCTGAAAGAGTTAGCCGAGCGAGCGGAACTGTCTGCAGCCTTTTTGTCACAGTCAGAAAACGGCAAGGCAACACCCTCTATCGTGTCTTTAATCAATATCGCCAAGGCCTTGGAAACGGACATCAACTACTTTGTCACACCACCCGCTCCGACCAGTTTGGTAAGACGCGCAAATGATCCCCAGTACATCGAGATCGAATCACCGGTGGTATACAAACGCCTAGATGCCCAAATTCGCAATCAGCAAATGAATGCTTTAATTATGGAGATCCCACCACAGACCCGCCTCCCAGTGGTTCATCGTGAAGAGGGCGAGGATTTTTTCTACGTCTTGGAAGGCCAGGTTGAGCAGCGTATAGGAGATAAAGTGTTCACCTTAAAAAAAGGTGACAGCGCACATCACAACACGCAAGTCGATCACGATGTACACAATAAAAGCGCCAAGGTCGCGAAGTTACTTTGGGTGGGTACGCCGGTGCTGTTTCCCTCCAGCCTGGAAGAGGCGAAGTAGTGTTAAGAGCCATCGTGAACGCCAAAACACTACGATGCACTTGCTAAATATTCAAACCGAGCTGGGTGAATTCGTCATCACGCTCGCCTACGACCAGGCACCTGTAACCTGCAAGTACTTTTGTGATCTCGCGGCGAATCACGCCCTAGATAACGGAACAATTTTTCGAATTCTCGCCCCCATCAACCACTCCGACCAAGACAGTCATCCCATAGGTGTCGTTCAGGTCGGGCTGCAAGAGGGGCTTCACGCCAGAAGAACCACCATTGCACACGAGTCAACCGATAAGTCTGGATTGGTGCATCGCAAGTGGACAGTTTCCGCCGCTCGATTCGCACCTGGAGAGGTCTACGGCAGCTTTTTCATCTGTATGCGTGAGGATCCGGAGCTAAACCATGGGGGTCCCAGAACAAGTGACAGCAAAGGCTATGCGGCATTTGGATCGATTACCGCAGGGCACGATGTCTTGGAAAAAATCTATGCCCGCGCGCAGGTTCAGGAACTACTCGATGTTCCGATCTCTGTTCCGCGCGTAAGGTTGATGACGCCCCTAGAGGCTAACAGCCAATGACCGTGCAGGCGCAGCCCGTCGGCGGGTGGTTTCAGGATATGCCTCTCACTCGCCAGCACTGGCTGGCGGGAATGACTTTGTTCATCGCTTTCGTAATTGAATCCTGGGAAATGATGATCATCATTTTCTCCAGCGCTGCTATCGCGCAGGAGTTTGAGCTAAGTACCACTCAGATTGGTTCCCTTATTGGCGCCATGTTTCTGGGAATGATTCCCGGCGCTCTGATCTGGGGAAAGCTGATAGGCGTGCTCGGGCGCAAACGCTGTATGCTTTGGAGTGTAGGTCTTTACGGCCTGTTTCCTTTGGCCAGTGCTTTCGCACCGAACGTGGAGGCTTTGTGGGCAATCCGCTTTGCCTGCGGCGTGGTTCTGTCCGGCGCACTCGTGGTTACCTTCCCGTATTTTGAAGAACTGGCTCCGGTGAAGGTGCGCGGCACGGCAACGGTCTATCTATCTGCGGGTTGGCCGGTGGGAGTTTTGGTCGCCGTGGGCCTGACAGTGCTGTTGGCGGATCTCGGCTGGCGGTGGGTAATCGGTTTCAGCTCGGTAGTATCCCTGTGGGCATTCGCTATTCGTGCCTATGTACCAGAGTCACCTTACTGGTTAGCTGAAAAAGGCCGATTCGAGGAGGCCAGCGCAGCTGTAAAGCGATTATCCGGTGGAACACTGAACGCACAAGTGATCGCGGACCCAGAACGCACTGCGGGGACAATGGCCTTCTCCGATATTTTTCGGGGCCGGTCGCTGCGCATCACTCTGGTTCAAAGCGTCATCAATTTTTGTTTTTCCTGGGGATACTGGGGGCTTGCTTCCTGGATGCCCACACTTTTGGAGAAGCGAGGGCTCAGCGCCCCCGAAGGCCTAGGCTTTATTGCAATCTCTGCGTTGTTCATGTTTCCCGGTTATATATCCGCAAGCTATTTAACCGGGAAATTCGGCCGCAAGAAAGTCATGCTCTTTTACATTTTTGTCGCAGCCCTCGCGGGCTTCGGCTTCGCTAATTCAAATTCCTTACAGGAAATGTACCTTTGGAATTTCACACTTTCCTTTTTCAGCCTTGGAGCCTGGGGCGTTTGGAATACCTGGCTAGGCGAGATTTACGACACCAATACCCGGGGTGCAGGAACAGCTTGGGGAGTCTCTGCGCAGAGGGTCGCCAATGCCCTGGCTCCAGTCGTAATTGGCGCCATGTTAGTCACTTCCAGCTTTTTACAAACCGTGTCTTTCATCACGGCATTCCTGGCCATCACCTTCGTCGCGGCCCTGGTTCTCCCGGAGACCGAAGGAGAAACCCTGCGTTAGTAGCATCACGACCCTGATTACCAGCGAGCCTATTACACTCGCGCACAGAGGATGACGTCAAATGAACACGCCAATTTTACTGTCCGACGGTTTGATCTTCGATGGACACAGTCCCGATTTAATCGCCGATAAGTTCATTCTCATTAAAAACGATCGTATTGCAGCCATCACATCAGAACGCCCGAAGGAGCCTGTGCAAGAGATCAAACTCGCCGGCAAGGTTGTAATGCCCGGCTTGATTGACTGCCACTTTCACGCCTATGCCTGTGGTGTGGATTTTCAGGAACTGGAATCGCTGCCTATTTCCTATGTTGCCCAGCGCGGGCGCCAGTTAATGGAAAATGCGTTGCGAAGGGGCTTTACCACGGTGCGAGATGCAGGGGGGGCAGATTACGGTCTATGGCGCGCTATCCAGGAAGGCGTGTTTGCCGGCCCACGGCTTTTCTACGCTGGCCGGGCCCTCAGCCAAACCGGTGGCCACGCCGACACACGCGCTCAACACGTAGAGCCCTGTGGCTGTATTCAAGCAGGCACACTCGGCCAGGTGGTTGACGGTGTGGATGAGGTGCGCAAAGCCGTACGAGAGACATTGCGCCAAGGAGCACACCAAATCAAAATCATGGTCTCCGGCGGCATATCCTCGCCGACAGACCCGGTATGGATGCTGCAGTTTTCAGACGAGGAAATTGCCGCAGCGGTGGACGAAGCCAATCGCCGACGCACTTACGTCATGGCTCATGCTTACACGGCCGAAACAATACAACGCGCGGTAAAACTTGGGGTGCGAAGCATAGAGCACGGCAACCTGATTGATAGAGCGGCAGCCAATGAAGTCGCTAAACACGATGCTTACGTGGTCCCAACGCTAGTCACCTACGATGCAATAGGTCAGCATGGCAAAGTGTCCGGCGCACCGCAAACTACTTTAGACAAGTTAAAAGAAGTCAAAGAACACGGTCTGTCAGCCATAGAAATCTGCAAATCGGCCGGTGTATCTCTGGGCTTTGGAACTGATCTACTGGGCGACATGCACGTACACCAGTTAGACGAGTTGAAGCTGCGCAGCGAAGTGCAAACACCCTACGAAGTTCTCCACAGCGCGACTGCAATCAATGCAGAAATCATTCAACGACCCAATGACCTGGGCTGCGTTAAAGAGGGAGCCTATGCGGACCTGTTGGTTATTGACGGTAACCCACTCGAAGATTTATCTCTGCTTTGGAATTCCCAGCGCAGACCTAACTACATATTAAAAGGTGGACAGTTCGTCGGCGGGTAATGTGATTACAGTCGTTTTTAAACAGCGATAACGGAAAGTTCAAAAACAACAATTCAATTACACCAGTGGAGCAAAGAAGATGACAAGAGAATGGGTTATAGACGCGTATGAAGGTTTTGAAAACATGCGTCTGCAAGATTGTGCACGACAAGAGCCTGGGCCCAACGACATCAGGCTGAGGATCGAGACGTTTGCCCTAAACTGGGGTGATGAGGATTTGATGCACGATCATTACTCCTTCAGCTTTTCAGAACTGCCAGCGCGGATAGGTTCTGAGGCGGCCGGGATCGTTGAAGCAGTGGGTGCGCAGGTCAAAGACATTAAAATAGGCGAACGGTATTGCACTCTACCCTATTTCTATGACCTTCGCGGTACCAGCGCAGACACTGTGTTGGTCGATCAAGCATACGTCGCAAAAGCACCCTCGGGGTTAACCGCGGTGGAAGCAGCCTCTATCTGGATGCAATTTCTAACGGCCTACTACCCGGTTGTCGAGCTGGCTAAAGCAGCACCTGGGCGAAATATCCTGGTACCAGCAGGGACCAGCACAGCCGGAAACGCGGCTCTGCAGATTGGCCGGATGCTCGGAGCTACGATGATCGCGACAACTCGCTCAGAGGCGAATAGACAAATTCTCCTCGACAGTGGTGCCGATCACGTTTTTGTCGACAACGGCGACAATCTAGCGGAATTTTTAATTGAAGCAACAGACGGCGTAGGTGTCCATGCATCCTTTGATCCCGTCGGTGGCGATTTCATGAACCGTTACGCCAGCAGCATGGCGATGGGTGGACGCCTATTTCTTTACGGGGCGTTAAATGGCACTTTTTCGCCACCGCCCTATGTCGATATGTTCCAAAAAAATCTGCTGCTGCAAGCCTATAGCGTTTTCAACTACGTTGAGGATCCTGAAGCTTGTGAACGTGGCAAGAACTTCGTTTACAGCGCGATTTCAAATGGCGAACTGCGCCCTCACGTTGACCGTACCTTTGACATGGAATCCCATAAAGAGGCTTGGCGATACCTGAAAAGTGCACGAACAGATTATGGCAAAGTCGTTGTGGAAACAGGCGCCACAGCCGAGAGCTAGTCTCCCCTCAATGTAGTTTTTTTGAACTCAATGCAGGTTGGTTCGTGCATTCGAATCAGGCCTGCTGGCAGATATTTGTTGCAACGTAAACCTGTAAAGAATCTTTGGGGGAATCACAAATGTCAATTTTTGAAGAGCGGCGACAACATGTACAACAGCTCGTAATAAAGCAGTATCGAGCTCTAGATGCAGAAAACGCGACCTCCTGGGCTTCCTATTTCTCGGACGATGCCACGTTTACGTCACCTTACGGAGAGTGGAATGGCCGAGGTGCTATCCAGGAATTCATGGAAGAGCATATTCTCAGTGGCATGGAGTCAAGTGTGCGGCACTATATTTCGAATTTCTGTTTCATGGAAGAAGGAGAGAATATTCGCGCCAGCTTTTACATTAAAAAAGTAAAAGTGAATATTAAAGAGCCGTTTATTATCGCGACTGCCGAGGGCAATTGTCTTGCAGAAAAGATTGCTCAAGACTGGATGGTGAAGCGTTATGATTTAACGATTGATGCGGTTGATTGAGGCTATTTCACTCCCGTGAGTTTGTCACCCACCCTCCTCCAAATTGAACAATTGTGTATTCCCTCCTCTCGCAACAGTATTCTCTGTTCGTGTTTTCTCAGTAGCAAAATGCAATAAATAGTGAGGCCCCCCGGCTTTTGGCCCGGTGCCGGAAAGCCCCTGTCCGCCAAAGGGCTGCACTCCCACCACAGCGCCGACAATATTGCGGTTGATGTAAGTGTTGCCCACTCGAGTGGCATTGAATACTTCGCGAGCAAAGCCGTCTATGCGACTGTGCACGCCCAGTGTTAGGCCGAATTGAGAATCCTCAATATCTTTCAGTACCTGTGAGATTTCCGACACCTTGTATCGAATCACATGCAAGATAGGCCCAAATACTTCTTGCTCCAGCTGTGACAGAGCCTCTATTTCGTAAACTTGTGGAGCGACGAAGTAACCCTCTGCATGACTTTGGTTTAGCTGGCATGCCGCGAGCAATTTTCCTTCAGCGCGCATTCGTTTTTCGTGACGCTCCAGCATTTGCTTCGCATCCAGATTGATCACCGGACCAATGTCAGTACTGAGTTCCGCCGGATCGCCTACTTTCAGCTCGCTCATGGCACCCATTAACATGTGGATCACTTTGTCTGCGATATCATCCTGTAAATACAGCACTCTCAGCGCACTGCAACGCTGACCAGCACTCTTGAAGGCTGAGCTAATCACATCATCCACTACCTGCTCAGGAAGCGCGGTGGCGTCTACCAACATCACATTGAGACCACCGGTTTCAGCCAGGAAAGGGACGATAGCACCTTCGCGTTCTGCCAGCTGACGATTGATCAGCTTCGCTGTCTCAGTACCGCCCGTGAAAGCCACCCCTGCAATACGGGTGTCTGCTACCAGCGCACCACCAACGCGCTGACCCTCTCCGGGCAGGAGGTGGATTACATCGCCGGGTACACCTGCTTCCAGCATCAACTCTATCGCCTTCGCGGCCACCATGGGTGTCTGCTCAGCAGGCTTGGCGATCACCGAGTTACCGGCAACCAGTGCAGCCACCACCTGGCCCACAAAAATCGCCAATGGGAAATTCCAGGGACTGATGCAAAGAATCACACCTCTTCCATGCAGGGACAGCTCATTGAGTTCTCCCGTCGGGCCTGGCAAAACTAACGGTTCGCCGAACTGAGACCTGGATTGCTGAGCGTAATAGCGGCAGAAATCAACGGCTTCTCTTACTTCCGCTAGCCCGTCATCAATGGTACGACCCGCTTCTATGACTATCAGACCCACTAACGATTCACTGTTCGTTTCCATTGATTCAGCAAGCCGTTCCAAACACTGGGCACGGTGCTCAACACCGAGCGAATTCCAAGCATGCTGCGCTTTACTGGCCAAGTCCAAGGCCTGTTCAATGTTTGCTTTGCTGGCTTCAACGACGTCACCCACTACTTGCTGGTAATTTGCGGGGTTATGCAGAAGCTTTCTATGCCCAGGCTGGGCCTGCCCGCCAACTATCGGAGCTGATTCGAATGTTTGTTCGGAAGCGGTCATCACACTCTTTAGCAAAGGAATCACTTTCAGAGAATCGGCTAAATCCAAGCCCGCTGCGTTAACCCAGGAGTGCTCCTCACCAGAATACAAATTACGAGGCACTGGAATTTTGGAATGGCGCGCCACCAGATGAGAGCGTGTTTCCTCGATCGGATCGCGCAAAAGTTCCTTAGCTGGAACTTTGGCATCCAGAAAGCGATTGACGAAGGAACTATTGGCTCCGTTTTCCAGCAGCCTGCGCACGAGATAAGGCAGCAAGTCTTGGTGATTACCTACGGGAGCATAGACGCGAACTAAGGCATTGGGATTCTCGCGCAGGATTTCTTCATACATTAATTGACCCATGCCGTGTAAGCGCTGGAATTCAAACGCCTTAGCGTTTTCTGCTAACTCCTGCACCATGGCAACGGTGTGGGCATTGTGTGTGGCAAACTGCGGATAGATCTCCTGGGGCGCAGAAAAAAGGATCTGTGCACACACCTGGTAGCATAAGTCGGAATGACATTTTCGCGTGAACACCGGGTAGTCTGCCAGGCCCTGCTCTTGAGCGTGTTTAATCTCACCGTCCCAATAAGCACCCTTCACCAATCGCACCATAAAGCGTCGATTGCACTCTTTGGCAAGAAGAATCAGCCACTCGGCTACATAAGTAGCGCGCTTTTGATAGGCCTGCAACACAAAGCCAAGGCCATCCCAATCCGCCAGCTGAGCATCTCGGGCTAAGGCTTCGAAGATATCGAGCGAGAGATCCAGGCGGTCCGCCTCCTCAGCGTCGATACTGAATCCGATCCCTCCTTCTTTCGCCAACAACGCTAAGGATTTTACTCTCGGCAGTAGTTCGTTCATCACCCGCCGCTTCTGGCGAAATTCGTAGCGAGGGTGAAGAGCCGATAACTTGACCGAAATGCCATGGCTTTTCTCAACGCTCGCGCTTGCACCACTATCAGTGATCAAGCGGATGGCTTCGGCGTAGGAGTTGAAGTAAGTTTGAGCGTCTTCCTCCGTACGCGCACCCTCACCAAGCATGTCGAAGGAGAACAACGTTTCGGGACGATTATCTGCGGCACCTTTTCGTATCGCTTCAGTAATCGTCCTACCCAGAACATACTGCCCGCCCATTATTCTCATCGCCTGTAATACGGCTCGACGAACAATGGGTTCACCCAAGGAGCTGACCAGGCGTTTCATCCAGTGGTTGGTGTCACCGGTAATTTCATCCTCAAGGGTGACGACTCGCCCAGTGAGCATTAATCCCCAGACGGAGGCATTCACAAACCGCGAAGCAGATTTCCCGCGGTGTGCAGCCCAATCACCGGAGTGAATTTTTTCTGCAATCAGGCGATCTGCCGTTTCCTCGTCGGGCACACGCAATAAAGATTCCGCCAGGCACATCAGAGCAATACCCTCGTTATTCGAGAGGCCGAACTCCTGCAGGAAGGCATCGAGCGTACCCGCTTTGTGGCTGCCCTCCCGGCACTGCTCCACCAGACGTACTCCTGCCCTGAGCGCAGCTTCGGATTGGTAAGGCTCCAGAGATTTCGCTTCCAGCAGCCTTGCCACCGTTGCGGGTTCGTCAGCGTAGATGGCTTCACGGATGTTGTTTCTGACTTCAGTAATCGTCATGAGCACAGCTCTTTATCTGGATATCTAATCAGCTTCATTTTCCATATTTACTGCGATATTAGTCTCCAAATATTCACTTTTATCAGTGTATAATTCTACAAATGCATTTTTCACAGGATATAAATCTAAATGGATATAGAGCGCTCAATCGATCGTATTGACCAGAGAATTCTAGAGATATTGCAAAGAGACGGACGAATCTCCAACGTCAACCTGGCAAAAAAGGTCGCGCTCAGCCCCACACCCTGCCTGGAACGGGTACGGAGATTAGAAAGAGAGGGCTATATCACCGGCTATGTGGCGCTGACAAATGCAGAGAAGCTCAACGCAAACAATTTGGCCTTCATTCAGGTCTCACTGACCAACACCAGCACTGAAAACCTAAAAGAATTTAGTCGCCAGATGCGGGAACTATCAGAGGTAGAGAGCTGCCACATGGTGGCAGGCGGATTCGACTACCTGCTAAAGATTCGCTGCCGAGATATGCTGGACTACCAACATTTCCTAGGGGAAAAACTGGCAGCTATACCATTGATTTCCCAGACTCACACTTACGTCGTCATTGAAGAAGTAAAGTCGGAAACGGCGATCACTCTCTCCAATGTCAACTAAGATTTAGCGACATTTGAATCGCCAATAGCGCGACCCATTCCCTCGGGTCTAACCAATCCAGCATGAGCTTGCGCCAACTCCGCAAGACTGTCTTGCACATGCACCGCCGGATCGGCGGCACTGCGTGTTTCCATATTTACATGGATCAACATTTGCTCTGCCGTTGCCAGCAAGTTTCCATCGGCGTGAGAGAGGCGATGAAAAATGTGGAGTTTCTTGCCGGCTCCCGAAAGAATTTGCGTGGTAACGGTAATAGGTGCCAAAGCGGCGACCTCATCGATATGCCGAATATGGGTTTCCACCGTAAAGTAAGAACCGCTGTTAGCTACGTATTCCGCATCGACGCCAATACGGCGCAGTAACACGTCCGAGGCGTCGCCAAAACACTGCAAATAGCGGCTTTCCGTCATGTGATTGTTATAGTCAGTCCAGTCGGGGGGCACGCTGCGTTTCAGTGTCAGTAGAGGCTGGCGCATATCCTCTGCATCCACTGTCACTGTTCCTTGATCGTACAGACGCTTTTCGTATTCCGCCAAGGTCTGCCCGGCACCCCAGTCGTTGATCTTTAACGCCTGCAAAATGGAGACCAGATTGTCATCGCGAATTTGCTCCAGTTCTCTAAAGGTATGATGACCCGATTGGGCGTCGGATTGATCGGCAATTTTATTGATCAATTCATCGGTGAGTTCGGGTACATCCATCAGCTTGGTCCAGGGCCAGGACAAGCAGGGGCCGAATTGAGCGATGAAGTGCTTCATTCCCGCTTCACCACCAGCCAGCCGATAAGTCTCAAACATTCCCATTTGGGCCCAGCGCAAACCAAAACCGTACTGAATCGCTTCATCGACTTCCTGCGTCGTGGCGATACCATCTTTTATCAACCAAAGTGACTCGCGCCAGACAGCCTCGAGCAAGCGATCCGCAACAAAAGCCTCGATCTCCTTCTTAAGGTGCAGCGGATGCATGCCCAGGGTTTTATAAAACGCCATGGCGCGCTCAATAACATCAAACGAAGTCTTCTCCCCTCCTACCACTTCCACCAAGGGCAGCAGATACACAGGGTTAAACGGGTGAGCGACAAACAATCGCTCGGGATGTGCAAGCTCTGACTGTAAATCCGTGGGAAGTATTCCTGAGGTCGACGAGGCGATCATCACTTCGTCACCAACATGCTTCTCAACTTCGGCATACACCGACCGTTTGAGTTCGGGTACTTCGGGGACTGCCTCAATCACCAACTGTGCGCCCGCCACTGCCTCGGCTAATGTGGCGGCGTAATCGATATCCCCTTTGAGCGGGCGCGGCGCCATCGTGAGTTTGCTACTGGCGCGATCGGCATTGGCGACAACGGCTTCTATTTTTCCGCGAGCGTCAGGCGCGGGATCATAGACCCCAACATCAATGCCATTTTCGGCCAAACGAGCTATCCAGCCCGCACCAATAACACCTGCGCCGAGCACGGCTACTTTACGAGTCACAGTCAAGGGAACTACTCCTGTTAGGGCTGTTGAAACAAACCGCGCTACTAGCGCTGCTGTTCCCGATAGTTTTCTACGGTATACACAGGAACATCCGCAGGTGGCAAAGCTACAGCACCGCGAATAATATCTGCCGCTTTTTCTGCCAACATAATCGTCGGAGCGTTGAGATTGCCGCTGACAATAGACGGCATGATCGAGGAATCTACTATGCGCAGCCCCTCAAGGCCTATCACCTTGCACTCGCTGTCGACTACTGAGAGTTCATCGCTGCCCATTTTGCAGGTACACGACGGGTGGTAGGCCGATTCAACCGCTTCACTAAGAAAGGCATTGAGCTCATCGTCGCTTTGCGCCTCTGGTCCGGGAGAGAGTTCTCTACCGCGAAATTCGGCCAGCGCCGATTGAGCAAAGATTTCCCGAGTAAGCCTTATTCCCGCTCGAAACTCCTCCCAATCCTCTTCATGGGACATGTAATTGAAACATACGCTGGGGCTTTCCTCAGCCTTGTCGGAGCGCAATCTAACCCAGCCCCTACTCTTGGATCGCATGGGTCCAACGTGCGCTTGAAAACCGTGGGAGTTGTTGGGGCTCTGCCCATCGTATCTCACCGCCATGGGGAAAAAATGGTATTGCAGATCGGGATGCTCTACACCCGCCTTGCTGCGGATAAAACCACCGCTTTCAAAATGATTGGTCGCGCCCATACCCGTTCGGGTGAACAACCATTGCGCGCCCACCACAGCCTTACCCAGAAGATTGTAGTAGCGATAGAGCGAGACCGGTTTCAGGCACTCCATCTGCAGGTAAATTTCCAGATGGTCCTGTAGATTCTCACCGACGCCTGGCAGGGAATGCTTAGGTGCTATGCCCACCTCGCGCAAATGTTCCTCTGGGCCAATACCCGAGAGCATAAGCAGCTGCGGGTTGTTAATCGGGCCAGAGCTTAAAATCACTTCCCGATTGGCCAGCGCCACCCGGTCTCTACCTCGATGGGAAAAGTTCACTCCGCGAACCTGCTTACCCTCCAGTATCAAAGTTTTGGCATGTGCGCGGGTGAGTACTGTTAGGTTGCTTCGCGACCGTGCCGGTTTGAGAAAGCTCACGGCGGTAGAATTTCGAATCCCTCCTGAGGTCGTTCGATCCATAGGACCAAAGCCTTCCTGCTGATAACCATTCATATCTTCGGTAAAGGGATAACCCGCCTGCTGAGCAGCAGCGACAAATGCTTGGTTCAAAGGGTTTTTGCCCTCGCCTCGAGTAATCAGTAACGGACCCGAATCGCCGTGATAGTCGTTGCGACCGCCCTCCCAGGTGGAAGATTTTCGAAAGTACGGCAAACAGTGGCTATAGTCCCACTTGCTCAGGCTTTCATCTTCCTGCGCCCAGCGATCATAATCCTTGGCATGGCCACGGATATAGACCATACCGTTAATCGATGATGATCCGCCTAACAATCGCCCTCTGGGCAAGTGCATTACCCGACCCTTCAAATGGGGTTCAGGCTCCGTGTGGTAGTCCCAGCTATAGCGAGTACCGTTCATCGGGTAGGCCAAGGCCGCAGGCATCTTAATCCGGAAATCCCAAACAGGATCACTTCCCCCGGCCTCTAACAACAAGACCCTCTTTTGAGGATCTTCGCTGAGTCGGTTGGCCAGCACACAGCCCGCTGATCCGGCACCGACAATCACATAATCGAACTGAAGGGTATCGTCGGAATTAGGGGTGCTCAATGGTCCGCGCCACAAGGATTTTGGACATTAATTATGGCTCGCATCTTGCACCGCTCTATTATTGGAGGAGCGGAAATTCTATGAGCTTTCACACAAAATGCAACCATTAAGAACGCAGCCGTGACTCCAAGCTGCTGAAAGTAGATACTGCATACTCGCAAACCAAAAACAACGAGAGGCGCTATGAATTCTTTGCAACGCTGGACTGTCCTGAGCATAGCAGGACTCCTTATCGCTTGTAGCGGGCAACAACAATTCACTTCAGAAACGCAGACACCTCAGCAATACGCCGTAGGCTCTTCAACCGTGTTTATCCACGATGAATCGCGTCCCTATGACTCAGTCGCCAATGTAAACACCGGGGTCCGCACACTGATTACAGAGCTGTGGTACCCAGTGGATCAAAGTACTATTGACCGCGACCCGTCCAAGTACGCCCGAGCGACTTACGGCGACTATGTTTTCGGCAACCCCATAATGCACAAACGGATGATGACCGAGACTACCTTCTTTCACCTCAGGCCGGACACCGTCCGCGCAGGCGTGAGCCAATCTCAGATTGACGAAGCTATCGCGGAATTGTTTTCCCGCGAAAGGGGCAGCTACATAGATGCGCCTGTTAGCAGCAGTGGCAAAAAACTACCTGTCATTGTCATGAGCCACGGAGACGCTGGTAGCCGGTACAACATGGAAACGACTTCTGAATACCTGGCCGCCCATGGCTACCTGGTCATTGCCCCGGAACACACCGGCAACACGCCCTATGCTATGACCGGCAGTGACCCCGCACTGGCCATTGATGGCGACCCGGAATTCCAAAAGGCCATGACCTCGGTGCTGCCGCTGTTGGACAATCAAGGATCTTACGGCAGTCTTGAAACCTATGGGCAGAGCTACACACCACTTGCGGGTGAAGAGGATGTTGTAAAGACCTTGATAGATCTGGATGCCTCATTACTACAGCGACTCAACGATTTGCGTGCGGCAATCCAAGAACTGGAACAAATGAATCGTGAGGGCCCCTTTGCGGGACGCCTGGACCTGGAGCGCATCGGTTTAATTGGGCGATCATTCGGCGGCGTGGGCACGTTGGTGGGCCTCGCGCTGGAAGATCGCTTTACTGCCGGCTTCGCTGTGGTTCCCCCAGGGTTTGCAGATGTTCGTTCAGCGTTGCCTAAGGAAGTTTTGGCCCCGGCCAACAAAGAATCTGCAATGCTTTCAGCCGACGAGCACGCCCCTTTTTATAAATTCACCAAGCCGACTTTTATTCTCAATGGTGCAGAGGATACTCTGATCATCAGGATGGGCGCTGAACAAGCTAAAGCGGCGGGCCTGTCTATGCCAAACGCTGATAATCCCCACCCGGTATTGCGAAGCACCTTTGAGACGACTGACTCACCGGTGATCTGGAGTGTACTCGCCGAATCCAATCACTCTACTTTGGGAGTATCGGGAGGCTATTGGTGGCCGGAATTAAAACCTGACACTGCCAAGCGAACCTTCGACCCGGAATCAAGCTTTAGACTTATTGATCCTGCTATCGCGCACAAGATACAACGGGAAAAGGCACTGGCATTTTTTGATCTCACCATTCGTCAGGACGAATCTGCCCGAGCCAGAGTCCTCGATCAGGAGTATTCCGAGCAGGGCCTGACACTTGAAGCCCGAAACTTCTAGCCTAATCAAATAATGAAATGCGCAACGATTGTTCAAAAATGACTGAGGCTTTGATGTGGCTCTAATATTGACCTTGGCGATGACGGCGACCCTGCTTACCGCGATTGCGATTGCGATTTACTGGCGCAACCTGGAGTGCACTGGTGAGATACCCTCCTCGTTGTTTACCTTCATCGCAATTCTCTTCACCTCCGGCTTGGACGTAGGACTCATTATGTTCCCGCTGGTGGACTTCCAGGTTTACGCCGAAGAAACGGCCTATGCCTTCACAAACCCACTGGCTTTGGAGTTCGGCTTTTGGGGTTTTTTAGTCTGGGGGTTTTACTTCACCACCACGTTCTACTTTTGCATCGTTGAACCCCGGCTTAAGTTATTTGAGATTCCACTCATAAAGTGGGCCAACAACACTGTGATTATCGGCACCTGCGCTTTCACCGGTTACCTCTTTCTGGCGTACTTACCCGACTACATTGAATCCATTGGCGACTCAGCCAAGTACGCGTTGGTTGCCACTGTGGTGCTTGTCGCGGTGGCATCCAGCACTCACATACGCTATGTAAAAATACTCAGCCTGGGTTCCACCTGGTTGTTCTTCGCCTTGATTGGCGGAGTCTGGTGGTCATCTGCAATGGGCGTTTCGGGATTAGCACAGTCCATGTCGGGTATCGGAGATTATTTTGCCAACATAGATCGCTATCTTTCACCTATCACCGACTATCACCAGTTCTATCTGTATTGGTGGTTTGCCTGGAGCATCATGATCGGGCAATTTGTTGCGCGTTTCGTAGGTGGCATAAAAACCTGGAAACTTCTGCTCACTCTACTTGTGGTGCCATCAATACCCATAGCAATCTGGTTTTCTGTTCTGTATTACTACTTTAGTAACGGGCTGGATGTTACCCCCGGCTGGAGGATCGCGATGGTCATTGTAGGAACCATTTTTGTGGTGAACTCTCTGGACTCGCTGATTCGTTTGTATACGCGCAATATCGGAATGACGGTGGAGCGGTTGGGTACCTTACCCTATGTGACCGCTAACTGGACGCTGCTATTTGGTTTGGTCCTGCTGTATCAATTTACACCACTAAAAATAGAGTGGTTTGGTCTCGTGGTGATCGCCATTTATATGGCCGTGTACTATTTCGTGACGACACGTCGCAAGGAATTGGTCGCTGCCTGAGTTAATGAACCCGTATATTCACTTTTGAAATACGGCGATAGAGGAAATCAAAAATGTCCAATACACGACTGGCCAACTGGGCTTCTGTCGCAGGAATAGTGGGAACAATCGCCACTGTTGTCGCTCTACTTTTTGTGATCAATGGTATGAGAAATAATACGGCGGCAATCACAGCACTATCACAAAATAGCCTTTTCAATGAATTGCGAGAGATAGATTTAAACACCCTGAACAACCCCGACCTTCTTTCAGTGACGAGTGGAGCAAAGGAAGGGTACCGAAACCTGACGGAAATCCAGAAAGAACAGTATAAGGTTTGGCTAGGTCTCTATGTCGACTTATGGGACCAAGCGCGCTCTCTATCGCCGGAACCTTCCACAGCGTTTGACGAGAATGATGGCTGGAATGGTTACTTCATCAAGTGGGCGCGCAGGCATGTGAGTGTCGAGGTTTGGCAGGAAATAAAATGGGGTTGGGAAGCCGGTTTTGCGGACTACGTGGAAGCGGCGATCAGCACGTGACAATTCTACGAGTTCTTGCAGGAACGCTAAAACTGTCGGCATGTTCGCCGCTCGGTGATCAATACGAGCAATATTGCCGTGTATTATTTCGTAGCTACGCGGCGCAAGCAAATCACCCTCGCTTATCCAGGTCGTTTACCCCGAGCTTCCGCTGACGCTCTCATCTGCAACATTTGCTGCATCTGTTGCATGATGCGATCGATACTAAAGCTGGCAGTCGCTTGCCGAGGTGGAAACTCCCGAAATGTGCTCAACCATTTCGCCACTTCCATCTGTGTCGGCACAAACAGCCACATCTGGTCAGCAAAAAAGCGGGTATACATGCTTGAATCAATTGACGTCTCATAGGGATCTGTTCTCAAGTTGACAACCCGCGGGAAATTCAGCGCTTCCCTTGGGCCACCCCATCCTTGCATTTGGAAACCGAAATACACCTTCCAGTCATTCCAGCGTATTGCGTTGAAATTGGCGTTGTCGTCAAAGTAGAAAAGATTCTTGCGCTTACCCGGACCTTTCCCCGCCAGCAAGTCAGTCTGATCAAATCCATCCAAGTGAACTTTAAATGTCTTGTCGCCCGCTCGATGACCTTTCTTCAGCTTGTTAGAAATATCAGGCTCTCCCGCCGCTGCAAGAAATGTCGGCAACCAGTCTTGGTGGGAGAAGATATCGTTGATGACTGTGCCTTCTTTGACAACACCGGGCCAGCGAATCAACGCTGGGACCCGGAAACCGCCTTCCCAGGTAGAACCTTTTTCTCCTCGGAACGGTTCGGAACCACCATCTGGATAGGTATTAGTTTGGGACCCATTGTCAGTTGAATAGACAACAATTGTGTTGTCGTCTATGCCCAGATCTTTGAGCTTGTCCAGTAGCAGACCGACATGATAATCGTGTTCCTTCATGCCATCGGCGTACAGACCGTAACCTGAACTGCCCTGCCACTTGGGAGCCAGACGCGTCCAGACATGCATGCGCGTGGTGTTGAACCAGACAAAGAACGGCTTTTCGTCATCGTGCGCTTTGTCGATAAACTTCAGGGCTGCGCCCATAAACTCCTCATCCGCTGTCTCCATACGCTTGCGTGTCAAAGGCCCAGTGTCTTCGATTTTTCCATCGCCGTAAGAATGGATTACGCCACGAGGTGCGAAGCGCTTGTGGAAGGCGGGATCTTTGGGGTAAAAATAAGTTTCCGGCTCCTCCTCCGCGTTCAGGTGATAAAGGTTACCGAAAAACTCATCAAAGCCGTGATTACTGGGGAGAAATTCGTCTTTGTCACCCAGGTGATTCTTGCCGAACTGTCCCGACACATAGCCATGGGGCTTGAGCAATTCAGCGATAGTTGGATCTTTAGGACTCAAACCGATATCGGCACCGGGCAAACCCACTTTCAATAGGCCAGTACGCAGGGGATGCTGTCCGGTAATAAATGCCGAACGACCTGCTGTGCAACTCTGCTCACCGTAGTAGTCGGTAAACAAGGCACCCTCATTGGCTATCCGGTCGATGTTGGGCGTACTGCCGCCGAGCATACCCCGGTGATAGGCGCTGATATTCGACCAACCAATATCGTCCCCCCAAATCACCAGAATATTGGGTTTCTTACTCGCTGCTGTAACGGACGTGGTAAAAACCAGCAATAGCATTGAAAACATCAATGCCGAAGCACGATACCAAAAGCTTGTTATCCTCATTTTATTCTCCATCATTTTTGTTGAGAAGTGATTAAAGAGAGCGTGAAATTAATTCTTTCATGATCTCGTTGGTACCGCCGTAAATTTTTTGTACGCGGCTGTCGGCGTACATTCTGGCAATGGGATATTCCCACATATAGCCGTAGCCACCGTGCAATTGCAGACATTCGTCCACGATGTCGCACTGCTTTTGGGTGCACCACCACTTGGCCATGGACGCCTCCTCGGCGGAAAGTTCACCGTGAACAAGTTTCTCAATGCACTGATCAACAAACACCCGCGAGATCGTCGCTTCGGTGTTACATTCAGCCAGCTTGAAACGGGTGTTCTGAAAATCAAACACCGTTTTACCAAATGCCCCGCGCTCTTTCGTATATTTAACTGTTTCCTCTACAGCCATTTCTGCAATGGTGGCACCCGCACAGGCAATGCTCAGACGTTCCTGGGGCAGTTGCATCATAAGTTGTACAAAGCCCTGTCCTTCTTTTTCACCGATGAGGTTCGCAATAGGTACACGGACATCCGTGAAAAACAATTCGGACGTATCTGCCTCCTTAAGACCCACTTTGTCGAGATTCCGACCGCGACTGAATCCCTCCAATCCCTCGGTTTCAACAACAATCAGCGAGGTGCCTTTGGCGCCGGCGGCAGGGTCTGTCTTACACACCACGATAATGAACTCAGCGTGTTGACCATTGGAGATAAACGTCTTTGAACCATTGATAATGTACTGGTCGCCGTCTTTCACCGCAGAGGTTTTCACACCCTGGAGGTCTGAACCTGCTCCAGGCTCAGTCATTGCAATCGCACCCACCAAGTCCCCCGAAGCTAGTCGAGGCAGCCATTTCTGCTTTTGTTCTTCGGAGCAGTAATTCAAAATGTAATGCGCGACAATCTGGCTGTGCACCGTATTGCCCCCGGCAATGGAGGCTGCAGCGCCGCCGCGCATTACTGCATCATAGATAACCGCTTCATGACGGTAGTTGCCGCCTGCACCGCCATAGCACTCAGGAATACTGGCGCATAGAAGCCCTGCTTCACCGGCCTTGCGCCACGCTGAGCGATCACACATACCCTGCTCCTCCCATGCCTCACGGTGCGGAGCGAATTCAGCCTCCGTAAAGCGCAGCGCACTGTCGTGCAAAATTCGTAGTTCATCATCAATCCAGCTGGCGTTTAAAATGCTCATTGTATTCCTCTCAAGCAACAAGTTTGTTTAGAATGGATGCGATCTGGTCTCTGCCCAAAATAGTGGGGACTGAGTAGGTTCTCGCCTCGATAGCGGCTTCCTTAACCAAGTCCAGTATATCCTCAGGACGCAGAGCCTCCAGCGCTAGAGGAATGTCCAAAGCATCATTGAGTTCACGTACAGCGGCCACTAGCTTCTCAGCCTTCTCTCGTTCACTGTCGTACGGTGCACAAAGCCCGATCATGTCTGCCAGTTCAGCCAGCTGAGACCCGGCTGCTTCCACGTTCAGATCGAGGACATGGGGTAAAACAATCGCATTGGCTAGGCCATGAGGGGTGCCGTATTTGGCGCCCAGCTGGTGCGCGATGGCGTGCACAGTTCCAACAGCGGAAATATTCAGGGAGATGCCAGCGTAATAAGAGGCGATCGCCATGGATTCCCTGGCAGCAACATTGCCGCCATTGGCGTAGGCCTCACGCAGGTTCGCAAAAACCATCTGCGCCGCGGGCAGCGAGAGTGAACGAACTTCCTCATTTGCTGCAGGTGCGATGAACGTCTCAATGGCATGGGTCAACGCATCCATCCCCGTGGCTGCAGTAATCGACTTTGGTAGGCCCGTCATCAAGCTGGCATCCAACGCAGTGGCTTTAGGCAGTAACACCGGTGCGCCAATACCCGTCTTCTGATGCGTATCGGTATCGGAAATCACCGCGAACCAGCTCGCCTCAGAACCCGTACCGGCGGTGGTGGGAATGGCGAACAACGGCGCTGGGGCCGTCTTGACTTTGAACAGACCCATAACCGGCTCAATACCACCATTTGTCGCTGCTGCTGCGACAGTCTTGGCGGTATCGATAGAGGACCCGCCACCAAGTGCCACTACAGCATCACAGTTGTGTTGGTGATAATAGGATAACGCAGCTGCGACGACCGCGACCGTCGGGTCCGGGAGGACACCATCGTATACTGCCACTTCTGCCCCACGTGATGTCGCAGCGTCGACGACTCGCCCCGCAAGTCCAAGCTCAACCAGCGGCTTGTCTGTCACTAATAGAATCTTTTTGTGGCCGGTACGCACAATATGCATGACAAGCTGCTCGGTACTGCCTTCACCACAAAACGTTAATTGTAGAGGTGAGTGCAGAAACCGCCGGACAATCGAGAGTACTAACTGAATAAGTTTATTAACTACGATGTCGATTAAACGCATGCAATGATCCTCTACATTTTGGCTTGTCCGCATCGTCGGTTGCGGGCTGTGATTGTCTAGATGGCCTTTGTTATCGGGTGCCTATCCCTTTCATTAGGACTGCCAGATTTTCCATCATCGAATTGAAGAAGAATCTCGTCGATGGTGCGAGCGACCCGAGTCGCATTTCTGATGACCGGAAGTTTCGGCCAGGTGCTGCGCGCCCCGGCCATCTTCATACCTTCTACCACACTGTCATCGCTATCGTTGACGTAATCAAAAAGCACATCGCGCCAGCGGTAATCGCGTTTTTCCAAAATCAAGTTGATGTCACCGGTGTATTTTTGGTCCAGTAGCGCATCTGCCATCAGCAGTCCTGGCCCCAGATAGTTCGCTCCCAGCTTCGCAGACATCCGCTCTGTCGATAAGAGAAGGTCCTGCATGCCCTGCAGCATCAAATCAAAAGCTGCGCGCTTGAGGCCACGTACGGGTCGAATGTTCGGATCTTCAACAAAGGGAATGGCGACAGGGTTAATAAGACTGACAAGATAATGGTTTACACCGAACAAGCGGGCCAATCGTTTGGCGGGTAAATCGTCAGCAAAAGATCCATCACACCATTTTCGGGTAGGAAGGTAAGGACGAGGCCTACCGTCGGAGCCCTTTGCATAGAGCATTGCAGGCGGCACTACACCCGGAAGTGAGCTGGAAGCATGTACCGCCGAGCGTATATACACATTGGGCGAGGTAATGGCGTTCATCAAGCGCGACATCTGGTGCTTTTCGGCGGGGGAGATAGAGATATTGATGTAGCGACCGGTCTTCTCATAAGCCTCCTGAAAGGTCAGGTCATCCGAGAATTGATCTAGTGCTTGTTCGAGGAAGTCGCTTGCCGAGTACTCTTTGTCCAAGCCCATCAACACTTTCAGTGGATTGTGTTTGCCACTAGGAAACTCGTAAACCAAATCACTGAAATGCCCATCTTTGAGTTCTTCATCGGTACGTGTTCCCAACTGCGCGCAAATCCAGGAACCCGCACTGGCACCAGAAAGGATATTGGGCAGTAAATCATGGTCCAGCAGGGTCTGCACAACGCCGTGGTGGAAGTAGATCAATCCAGCACCGCCACTGAGCATTAACGCGGAGCGCCCGTAGCAATGTCCAGCCCGTCTGAAAAAATCGATCTTCTTTCTGCGCGATATTTGGCGATAACTTGCATTTGCAATAACCAGCAGCGACTCGTTGACCATCTCGCTGTAGGAATCAATCAAATGCTTGGAACCGGTTTTCGCTCGGTGGTAGAGTGCCGGCCTTCCAATGCCCTCCAGATTGCCATGCAGGCCTTCGTTCAATGCAAAGAGCAGGTCGGTGTAGTTACGCTCTTTGAGCAGCTTGCCCAAGTGATCATGCCGTTTACGTATTTCGGCATTGTCATACAGAGAACTGTCTTCTAGCTTCCTCCAGCGTGCCGCGCCGCTGGCGTCATCGTGCTGCTGCGCCAACTGATGCCAAGAATCATGGTCTCTAGCCGTGGCAAGCTCACGCTCCAGTTGGCCCAGCTTAATTCGAGTCTGAATGTCAGAAATTTTCAACAAGTGTTATTCTCCGGATAACCCAGTAGCAATTCTCTGTATGTTTGCCCGGCGAAACAGTGGCCTCACCGAACGCAATCACTGTCTCAAAAGAGCAGACCTACAGCCCAAATGCTCGGGATGCAAGGTCTCTCATGATCTCTTCTGATCCACCACCGATCGCATTCACACGCACCTCGCGATAAATGCGCTCGACTCGATTACCTCGTATATAGCCAATGCCACCAAGAATCTGCATAGCCTCGCGGGCACAGAACTCCATCGTCTGGCTGCACTGGATTTTTAACATGGCAATATCGCCGAATTCCGCAGTGCCCGCCGCCATCTGACGAGTGCAAAATTGGATATACGTCTGACAGACTGTAATACGCTGCTTCATCTCGACGATTTTGTGGCGTATCACCTGGTGGTCGGCCAGACGCTTGCCAAAGGTTTTCCGTTCTCGTGCCCAGTTGACTGCGTCCTCCAGACATACACGTGCGCTAGCTTCCATCATCACTGACATCGCCAGGCGCTCGGCGTTGAAATTGTTGGCGATCACAAGAAAACCATGACCTTCTTCAGATAGCAGGTTGCCCACAGGAACCCGTACGTTCTCGAAGTACAATGTCGCTGTATCACTGCACCACCAACCCTGTTTTTTATCCAAAGGGGTGCGACTGACACCCTCAAGGTTCATGGGAATAACCAGCACAGAAAGGCCACCAGCACCCTCGCTTCCTGTGCGGACACCCGTCGTTACCCAGTTGGCTCCCATGCCGCCAGAGATGAATGTTTTGCTGCCATTGACAATATAGTGATCCCCGTCGCGCACTGCGGTGGTTTGCATATTGGCGACATCAGAGCCACCTGAGGGCTCTGTGATCGCCAGAGAAATTCGCTTTTTTCCCGCCAAAATTGGGGGCACGAGTTCAGATTTCAAATCTTCTGAGCCAAAGGCCAGCACCGGCGGCAGTCCGATGCCATGTGAAAGCAAAGTACTTGGCAGCCCACCCAGACTAGTGCGGGAAATCTCCTCACCGACGATATTGACGTGGTGCAGGTCTATTCCCGTTTGTGTACCCCCGTACTGCTCGGGATAACCCAGACCGAGTAAACCGAATTCAGCTGCCTTACCCCACAGTTCATCGGGCAGAAACCCCTGCTCATCCCATTCATCCACGTACGGCACAATTTCGCGATCAATAAAACGTCGCAACTGTTCACGCCAGGCCTCGTGTTCCTCGGTCAAATCGGGATTGGGAAGTCGCGCGGAATCAAAACTCAAGGACATACTTAACACCATAGAAAGGTTGTTCAGTAGGCACTATAATCGCTTGCTGATTCGAGCTTAATAACCTCAACTCTCAAAATTCATGGCTCGGCCGTACATATGGAAATTTCGACTGTCCCCGTCCACTATTTCAATGCGTTGCTGAACGCTGCGCAAAGGCATGGCCTGGAAAAAGAATCGGTATTGAAACGCTCCGGAATTGAATCAGAGCTACTTGAAGGAGATAAGGCCAGGATTCCCAGCGCCAGTTTCAGACAGCTGTCGGACTATCTAATGACTGAGCTTGAGGACGAAAACGGTGGTATGCTGGCGCAACGCACCAAGCTCGGCACATTTGCGATGATGTGCAATGCCTCCATCAACTGCCCCACATTGCGCCAGTTTCTAAATCGATGTATCGAGTTCAACAGTCTTGTAAATGAGTGTTTGACTCTCTCTTTGGAGACTGATGGAGCGCATGCTCGCTACAGCATAGTTGCACAACCTGGAACCGTGGATGAAGAAGAACTCATTGTCATGATACTCCTGAGTATCACTCATCGACTTTCCAGCTGGGCCATAGGCCAGACAATTACTTTGGACGTTGTAGACATTACAAGAGACCTGCCCTGCTACGCCCACGAATACAACTTCTTATTTATGTCACCTATTCGATTTGGCCAGGCAACAAACAGCTTGAGTTTTGCCGCCAAGTATCTCGACATGCCGGTGGTGCAGAGCGTGCAGGAACTTGAAGAATTCCTCTCCACGCCATCCATACATTTAATGACCAGCCACGATTCCGACAGGAGCTTGGTCGCCAAGATTAGGTCGATGATAAAAGACGAGGTGGCGCAGCAATTTCCGGAATTCGACTCCGTGGCCGAAAGCCTGAACCTAACCACTGCAACCTTGCGACGAAGATTGCGCCGAGAGGGAAGCTCCTATCAACAACTTAAAGATGATATCCGGCGCGATACCGCCATTCACCACTTAAGCCGTGGCATACTGAGTATGGAGCAGGTCGCGGAAAGTGTCGGGTTTTCGGAGCCTACCTCATTCTTTAGAGCCTTCAAACGCTGGACCGGTGTTACGCCTCGGGCCTACATTTCAAAGACGGGTACTGCCTAAGCAAGCAAAAAGTGCCACTGAGTAGCTCAGTGGGTCAACGAGAGGAACCACTAGACGGATGTTGCCCCTAACCTGCTGCTTTTTTTAGCTCCGCTTTTCTCTTGAAGTTCGCCAATCGCTCGTCCATATCCCTGCAAGCTCCCGGGCTATTGGTGTACTCGTAATCCAAGCCTTCATGAATTCGAAGGCCATCGGTCGCCTCAATGATTTTCTTGCAAATTTCATGGCTGTGGGGCGAGTTTTCGGCGATGGTCATGGCGTATTCGTATACTTCCTCTGTGAGGCTGCCGGTTGCTGCTACCCGGTCTACCAGTCCAATACGCAGCGCCTCGTCTGCTTCAACCAACCGACTGCTAAACATCATATCTTTCGCGCGAGCAGCGCCAATACGTCTAGGCAATCGCTGCGTCATACCCCACACCGGGCTCAAGCCCCATTTACTGTGAGTGTCGGCGAGTTTGGTGGCGCTATCAACGAAGATTAGATCGGCGGCGAGCGCAAGCTCTAGGGCACCGGTAAAGCAGTAGCCATGAACCTGAGCGATGACCGGTTGCGGCAGTGAAACCAAAAGCTCAAGTACGGACGCTTCGAAATCGGCATGCTCCGCTTCATCCCCCGAACTGATGTCGTTGAGATCGTGCCCAGCGGAAAATGCCTTCCCGCTACCGCAAAGAATGACGCAGCCAACTTCATCACCCCGTGAGGCTATCGACTCAATGGCTGTCTTGAGCTGTGTGAACACTTCATGATTTAGAGCATTTAACACCTCAGGACGATTGAGTGTCAGTGTGCATATGCGATCACGGAGTTCCACTAAAACATAGTCATTCATTGTCGCTTACTCGCAGTAGGTGTTCAGATAGCTTACGACAAGTTTTGAGAATTTTATATTACTCCAGCGCTCAAATATTGTTTCCGCTCTGATCACTTGTCAACGCAGGGGAACAATTTTTGATTGATAGGGCCATTGCCGGAATTCGTCAGAAACTTAAGCTAATCCCACATTCAGATAACTCACCACAATGCACCGGCTAAAAGGGAATACGACATGATTCAGCTCTCCAGTATAGACAACGTATTTATTCAGGCCGAAAAACCCCATTTGCCGATGCACGTGTCCTCTGTCTCGATTTACGATCCATCTACGTCTCCACAAGGTATTGTTAGGTTTAAAGACATTATGCGAATGTATAAAGAGGCAATACACGATTTGCCTTTGCTGCGCAGAAGACTGGTCCATGTACCGGGTGGCATGGATCTACCCTACTGGATCGAAGACCCAAATCTGGATATCGAATTTCACGTTCGACACCTGGCTCTGCCGAAACCAGGAGATTGGCGTCAGTTCTACATCCAATTGGCACGGTTACACTCACGCGGGCTGGATACCAATCGTCCGCTATGGGAAGTGTATGTTATCGAGGGATTAAACAATCTCGATGGAATTGCAGAGGGATCTTTCGCCGTTATGCTGAAACTACACCACGCTGCAGTGGACGGCGACTCTCTGCTTCGTGTGTTGCTATCGATGCACGACTTTGAACCTAAAGCGCCGCGACCACCAAGGACCGATCTGGCGCCGCTCATGCAAGAGCAAGCGCCTGGAAAATTGCCGCTTCTTTTGAAATCGTACAAGCGTTCTTTGCAACGCCCCGTAAAGCTCACTAAAACGCTGAATAGAATTGTCAAAAGTAGGCGTAAAATAAACGAGGCGCGAAAAAAAGGTGAACTACCGGAAGAATTGACGGCAGGTAGCACCCATTTCCAGGGAAAAATATCACCACATCGAGTCGTGACATCCGCAAGCTTTGATTTTAAGGAGTTCAAGCAACTGCGGCACGCGGTGCCGGGCGCTACCATTAACGACCTTGCGATCAATATTATCTCTGGAGCGCTGCGATTCTATCTGGAATCCAAAGGTGAACCGCTGGAAGAAGCTTTAATCACCCAGATACCAGTTAATATACGCCAGGACTCCCAAAAAGGCGAAACAAATAACCAGATTGCCAATATCGACATGTCGAGCTGCTCAAACATTGCAGATCCACTAGAGCGATTGGAAACCATTCATAAGGCCAGTAGTTCCGGAAAGAAACAATTAGGTATAACGGGCACTTCAATCAACGAAGACATGGCTGACGCCTTAGGGCCACAAATAACCAAAACAATATTCTCTTACTTGGAGAATTCTTCGCAATTGAAATCACTGTTCAATAGTGCACCCAGCGGCCCGAATTTTGCCTTCAGCAACATGGCTGGACCGCCCGTTCCCGTCTATCTTTGCGGTGCCCGCTATTCGTGGGGAATAGGCCTAGGGCCCCTGATGCCCAACCAAGGCTTGTTCATCACCGCGAACTCTTCTGAGAAGCAATTCGTATTTGGTGTCACCGCATGCCGCAGCTTGATGCCCGACCCGGACTTCTTCCAAGAATGCCTATTGCAATCCTACGATGAGTCGAGCAAGAGTCTACGTCAACTGGCGGTAAAGAACGATCCACACAACGCTGCTGCACCCAAAAAAGACGCGTTAAAGCGTCCCAAACTTAAAGAGTAGAGCATGGCCGAAAAACTGACTAGAAACCCATCAGTCGTCATTATTGGTGCGGGGATGACCGGTGTTTTACTGACGATAAAACTTCGCGAGGCCGGCATTACCGACCTTACGATACTAGAAAAGGCAGACCAACTCGGAGGAACATGGCGAGAAAATACCTACCCCGGAGTGGCCTGCGATATCCCAGCCCACATGTACACCTATTCCTTTGAGCCGAACCCCGACTGGAGCCACCGCTACGCTTACGGTGATGAAATTCAAGCCTACTTTGAAAAGGTGGGCAGGAAATACGGGGTCACCAACAGTATCAGTTTCAATGAGGCGGCCACCAGCTGTATTTATAAGAGCGGCAAGTGGACGGTCACTACCAGCAAAGATAGAACTATCATTGCTGACTTTGTCATTAATAGTACAGGCATTTTGCATCATCCAGCCAAACCCGATATCAAGGGTATCGGATCCTTCAAAGGGTCGATGTTCCACACCGCTGAATGGGATCACAATATTGAACTAGCCGACAAGAAAGTATGCATTATCGGCACAGGATCTACCGCTGCTCAAGTTGTGCCGGAAGTCGTCAAGGTGGCTAGTAAGCTGTCCGTGTTTCAGCGCTCCCCGCAGTGGATACTTCCATTGGGGAATAAGATCGTGTCGGAAAAGGAAAAAGTGCGGCTGCGCAAAAACGCGAACAGCGTACACCGCCTACGCCAGCTTTCTCGATGGGGTCTCAGCCACCTGTTGACCAAGGCGGTGACCGGGCACAAATTTCAAAAAGCCCTGCTTACACTGGTATGCAAACAATATATGAAACGTGCGGTAAAAAATCACACGCTGCGAGCGAAACTCACGCCTGACTTTGAAGTCGGTTGCAAGCGGCTAGTTATAAGCAACACTTTTATACCCTCCCTGCAGCGAGATAATGTCGATGTTGTCACCGATGGTATATCCGAAATCACCGCCACTGGCATACTCACCAACGCTGGTGAGCACATTGAAACGGATATAGTGATTCTTTCCACCGGCTTCAACCCCATTGCCTATATGCGACCCATGGTGGTGATAGGCAGAGATGGATTGGATATTGAAGAAGCCTGGAAAGACAAGATTCAAACCTACCGGTCGATTTGCCTACCCGGATTTCCCAACAACTTTCTGATGCTGGGACCCAACTCACCTGTGGGTAACTTCTCCGTCATTGAAATGAGTGAAGTTCAAACCCGTTACATCATAAAAATAATCCAGCGTTGGCGTAACAAAGAATTTGATACGATTGAGGTAAAACCGGCGGCAGTAAAGCGATTCTCTGAATACATGAAAAAAGGTATGAGCAAAACCGTTTGGGTTAGCGGTTGTAAGAGTTGGTATCTCGACAGTGATGGCGACCCGATTTTGTGGCCCTATACCTTTGCACGCTGGGAAGCGGAAATGGCAGAGCCGACCATGAGTGATTTTGATACAACCCGAAGATCTTAGGACAATTCAGAAGTCCGCGCGGTAAAGACCACTGCTGCACAAAGTTGCAGCTAACGAATCGGCACGAGCTACCCTCACCGCTTTGTACACAGTGCCAAACCCGCTTCAAATGGAAGTCAACGTTGCCGAACAGAGCATTGAGCGCGAGCAAACGTTTGGCATAATGACCTATTTTCAATTCGTCGGTCATGCCCATGCCACCATGGAGTTGTATGGCTGCATCGGCAATAAGCCGACCGGACTGGCCCACCTGAGCCTTGAGCACGAACGTGTCGTGGCTGGTCACTGCATCATCAGTTTCCAACGTGGTCAGGGAATCCTGAAGCAAACTCTGTGTGCACTGGTAACCTATGTACATGTCCGCTATACGGTGCTTCAGGACCTGAAATGTTGCCAATAGTGCGCCAAACTGTTACAAGTTGTTACACTCCGTTACCTCTCGGCAAAGCTATCCACAACCCCATCCAGTAATCTGTCACCGTCAATCAAAAACGGAGACAGTATTATGAAACGTATTACGAAAATTTCGCTTGTCCTGGTCAGCACCCTGACGGTGGCTGGTCTGTTCTCAGCGTGCAACCATCGCGGCGATCCAGAGCAGCGCGCACAGCGGATGATGGACAGAGCTGCCCAAAAGCTTGAGTTGGATGACACGCAGCAGGCGCAGCTACAAAACGTCAGTGTTGAGTTGATGAATGCGCGCAAGGCGATGAAACAAGAGTTTGGCAAGGACCGTGAGCAGATGTGGGCAATGTTGGAAGAACCTACAATGGATCAAGACCGGATACTCACAGTGATTAGGTCACATACTGATGCACTCAACGAGCAAGCTCCAATCGTTATTGCGGCAGTGGCAGAGTTCTATGATGGTCTGACGGCAGAGCAACAAGCGCAGATTCGTGAATTTGTTCAGGAACGTCGCGATCGCCACGGCGATCGGCACCATTAGCCTCACAAGTGAAACTCAGGTCGGGGCCTTGCCCCGGCCACTTTAGCATTCCATCAATTCGGGTTACTCTCTCTCCATGCACAGGATTCTTTGTATTGATGACGATGAGCGTCTGGCCGAATTATTGCGCCAGTATTTTATTCGTTATGACCTGGAACTGGACAGCGCTGTGCGCCCCAGCGATGGATTGAATAAGCTCAACACGGGCGACCATGAGCTGGTGATCCTGGACGTCATGCTGCCAGAAATGGACGGCTTTGAGGTATGTAAGACCATCCGCAAAAAGAGCGACATCCCGATTATCATGCTCACCGCGCGTGGGGAGGTAATGGACCGAGTGGTTGGTCTGGAGCTAGGTGCCGACGATTATTTACCCAAGCCCTTTGAGCCCCGTGAACTGGTGGCGCGTATCCAGAGCATTCTCAAGCGAACCCAGCGGGACAATACTCAACATGCCCAGCTGTGCTTTGGCGAGCTTGTAATAGATACCGCGCTGAAGCAGGCCAGCCTCGGAGGTCAGGATATTCACCTCAGTGCCATGGAGTATCAACTGCTGGAATTGCTGGCAAACAATGCCGGAAAGACCCTGAGCCGCGACGACATCCTCAACACGCTTAAGGGAACAGACACCGAACTTTACACACGCTCCGTGGACATTGGAATTAGCCGCCTGCGACAAAAACTCAAACCACTCAACGTAATCAAGACGATCAGAAGCGCCGGATATGTCTTTGTCGGAAAGCAATCATGAGACTCTGGCCTCGCCGACATTCTCTTAGCGGCAAGCTGGTATTACTGTTTCTGCTAATGGCAGTGCTTTTCGTGGTCCTGGTCGGCGGCAGCATGAGCAAAGTCTTTCGTGACCATTTGGACTATAACGTCCGACCGCATCTGAGCTTATATCTCGATTACGTGCAACAAGACATTGGTATACCACCTGATCGACGCAAAGCGGCGGAGTTGGCGAAAAAGCTCCATGTGAATATTCATATTGTCGACTCCAACTCGACATGGGCCTCCAACGGCATACCTCTGGACTACCAAGCGTTGGAGATGAAGGACCGCTTTCAGCGACGAGACATTGAATACGGGATGGCTCGACAGGGCAAGAACGAAGTTTTCATGGCGCGTTCTGGTGACACTACCTTGTATTTCGACGTCCCTAATATTCACCCTGAGCGAAAGGGCCGCGGTTTCATTCCGATGGTGTTGCTACTGCTTGTACTGCTTCTCCTGTATTACCTTACGCAACGCATGATTCGGCCTGTCGCCACCTTGCAAGCAGGCGTGAGACGTTTCGGACAAGGCGACCTGGACTACCGCGTCAAACTGAAGCGTCGCGATGAACTGGGCGAGCTGGCCGACGACTTCAACGAGATGGCCGATGATATACAGCAGATGCTAGACGCCAAACGTCAGTTACTGTTAGCCATCAGCCACGAACTGCGTTCACCTTTGACCCGTGCAAAGGTATCCCTGGCGCTGATTGATGATGGACAGCAAAAGCAAGAACTAGGTCAGGATCTGGCGGAGATGGAGCGTTTAATTGAAGAGCTACTTGAAACCGAGCGCCTCAGCACGAGCCACAGAATCCTCAATAAACAGACTTGCGATCTCACATCTCTAATCGAGGAAATATTGCAAGACCACTTTATGGATAGTGGCATTGGGAAAGTGATGAGTTCTGATTCGATTGCGCTGGAGCTTGATGGCCCACGTATCAAACTCCTGTTGAAAAACCTGTTGGAGAACGCCTTGCGGCATACACCACAAGGTGCTGAGCCGCCACAGATTACACTGAGCACGCATCGCGATGCAGTCAATATCGCCATACAGGATTACGGTGAAGGCATTGCGGTCCACCACATTCCCTTCCTGACCGAACCGTTCTATCGGGGCGATGCATCCCGCCGACGCGAAACCGGAGGCTATGGCCTGGGCTTGTATTTATGCCGCGTTATTGTCGAGGCCCATGGGGGACAGCTGGCGATAGAGTCCGAAGTGGGCAGCGGTACAACCGTTCAGGTGCAATTACCGTTACCGGAAACACCTTAAAATCTCAGTAGTCACTAGCGCTCTCCTTTAGCTGAGCCCACAGTCGATGACTCACTACCGCGAACGATTCCATAGATTTCCCGAAACGGTCCGAGGAGGTTCTGCTTTAAACTCGTGTTATGTATCTGGTCTTCCTCAATCAACCCCCAGGGCGTCTCCTCATCTTTTTCAGGAATGTATATCGTACCGAATAGTCTATCCCAGATACTCGTGACAGACGCGAGATTAGTGCCCCAGTGTTTTTCCAGCACGCTGTGATGAGTGTGATGCATTGCCGGACTCTGTAGCCAAAGGGACAGAGCACGTGGAAAACGAATAGACACATGATGATGCCGAAAATTTCCGAGCAAGGCGTAGGCGAAAGAGAAAATACTGACATTCATTATCGTAACGCCAGTAATGCCCCCATTAAAAAGAAAGGCAAACACGCCAGCGACCAAGGCATAACTCACCGCAGCCCCCGCTGCCCAGATGGGGGCAGCGAGAAAATGTTCTCTATAACGGGTGAGAGGTGTTAACACCTGCGCTGAATGGTGAACTTTATGAATCGCCCATAAGGCGGGATAGCGATGCATGGCCCAGTGTGTCGCGTAGAAGATAAAATCGGCCAACAGCAGGGTAAGCAAGCCATACAGTAGCATCCAAGATGTGGAGATTTCCATTGCAGGGCTTGCGCCAAAAACACCTTGCATTGCCGCGATGGTATGTCGTTCGATAAGCGGCGCCAGTGAACCCAAAAAAGCAATCACCCAAAACGGATGAAGCATTGCATCGATAAAATACAAGCCGATATCCACTCTGGCTGATCGATGCGTATAAATCTTTCGAGGAAACAGATAGCTCAACAGGCCCATGGGACGCTCCACGCCGTCGGCATCTTTCGCGCCCCGGCCACCGCGTACCTTCCAAAGAACCATGCACAAGAACAACGTCACCAGTAAATACGGCCAGTGCAGGGAATTGGTCGATGCACTGGGAAAACTTGCGTTCCAGAGTGAGTCCACAACCATCACCGAAATTTCGGAAAACGGGCCGAGAATGTCTTCAGCGCTATCGGCGATACCGCTTTGCTGAACGTATTCCTGCGCTTGTTCTTTGAAAGGGCTTTTGCCTGTAAGTAAACCAGTCATTACTACGCTTCAGTTCTCCGCTTCCCAAAACAATCCATCCAAATTTCTCTAGCTTTAACTGGCTTCAACGCTACACCGGGCCTAGAATCGAACCCTGATAACACCGCTGCCTGCGCCTCTTCATTGGCGCTATGTATTGAGAAGAATACACTATGAAAATAAGCGCCGTCGATCTCACGCAAAAGGCATTCATCCTGACTTGGGAGAATGGCAAGGCCACCGAACTTCCCTTCATCTGGCTCCGCGACAATGACCCCGATGAACTCCACCCCGACACCCTGGAGCGAACCTTCGATTTGACTAGCGTTGCGCTAGACATCCAACCTGCCTCCCACTGCCTGGAAAACAATACCCTGGTAGTGGATTGGCCTGAAAAACCAACAGCGTCTCGCTACAGCGCCGATTGGTTAACACAGACCTTACCTGGCATGTCTCGCCCTGATCCATCAGAAACTGATCTGCAAACCTGGGACAGTTCAGGCCTCACTGCCATACCGCGTTTCGACGCCGCAGAATGCAGTTCCTCCTCCGCCACCTTGTATTCGGCGCTGGCCCACACTAAACGCCAGGGCATAGCAATTATCCATGGACTGGACGATGAACCACACGCCGGAGAACACTTTGCCGAACAAATCGGTTTTAAACGGCAAACCAACTTCGGCGTTATCTTTGAAGTGATCAACAAGCCAAGCCCCAACAACCTGGCCTATACTGCGCTGGCACTTCCACTGCACACCGACTTGAGCAACCAGGAGGCTATTCCCGGATACCAGTTTCTGCACTGTTGGAAAAGCAGTGTTTCGGGCGGGGAATCCCGGTTCGCCGACGGCTATCGTGTCTGTGAAGACCTGCACAGAGATCGCCCCGATTATTTCAAGCTGTTATCAGAAACTGCCATACCCTGGCGATTCCACGATGAGGATGTGGACATTCGTTTTCGCAGGCCGGTGATAGATGTCGATGCGAGCGGACGATTTCAGGGGCTGGCATTCAATGCACACCTTGCCGATATTCCCGATCTACCCAGCGAACAACTCTATGATTTCTACGAAGCCTATCGCGATTTGATGCAGCGCATCCGCGATCCCGCCTATCTCATTCGCTATGCGTTGGCCCCGGGCGAGATGGTGATGTTTGACAATCGCCGCATACTGCACGGAAGAGAGGCTTTTGATCCTTCGGCGGGAGAAAGACATTTCAGGGGGTTTTATATCGAACACAATGAAGTGAACTCTCGCATGAGAGTGCTGGCTCGCTAAGGGAATCTATGTACGGAATATTCAAGCCGGCTCCACACCGTGAGCGTTTGCCAGCGGAACAGATAGATCCCCATTATAAAACTCTGCGCTTGCAGGTATTTCTGGGAATTTTTATCGGCTACGCCGGATACTATCTGGTGAGAAAAAACTTCTCACTTGCCATGCCTTTCCTGATTGAAGAACACGGCTATACCAAAGCACAACTTGGAATTGCCCTGTCCGCGGTTTCCATTGCCTATGGCCTGAGTAAATTTCTCATGGGCAGCGTTTCGGACCGCAGCAACCCGCGCTTCTTTCTCCCCGCCGGTTTAATGATATCCGCAAGCATCATGTTCCTGTTCGGCTTTGCGCCCTGGGCTACGGGCAGTGTCACAATGATATTCGCACTGCTGTTTCTCAACGGCTGGGTTCAAGGTATGGGCTGGCCTGCCTGCGGACGAACCATTGTGCACTGGTCCTCGGGCAATGAAAGGGGCCGAGTAGTCTCAGTGTGGAATGTGGCACACAATGTTGGCGGTGGGCTCATCGGGCCACTGTTCATTTTGGGTATGGCCTGGTTCAACGACTGGTACAGTGCTTTTTACGTCCCGGCTACCGCCGCGATGTGTGTCGCGATATTGGTGTTCTTTTTATTGAGAGACACGCCACAATCCTGCGGCCTACCACCTATCGAAGAGTACCGAGACGACTACCCTGCCGATTACAGCGACTCGGATGAACAGGAGCTATCGGGCAAGGAAATATTCTTAGCCTATGTACTCAACAACAAACTGCTCTGGTTTATCGCCGTTGCCAACGCCTTTGTTTATCTTATTCGCTACGGCGTCTTGGACTGGGCTCCCACCTATTTAAGTGAAGCAAAAGATTTTACCGTCGATGAGAGTTCCTGGGCCTACTTTTTGTATGAGTGGGCTGGAATCCCGGGAACACTGCTTTGTGGCTGGGTTAGCGACAAGCTGTTCAAAGGCAGGCGCGCCCCTGCCGGAATGTTGTTTATGACCCTGGTGCTGATTGCAGTATTGGTCTACTGGTTTAATCCCCCCGGCAATACGGCAATCGACTTGGCGGCGCTCATCACCATCGGGTTTCTGATTTACGGTCCCGTAATGTTAATCGGCTTGCACGCTCTTGAACTCGTGCCGAAAAAAGCAGCCGGGACTGCGGCGGGACTAACCGGTTTATTCGGCTATCTCGGTGGCGCGGTAGTCGCCAACATCGCGATGGGCTTCACCGTAGATCACTATGGTTGGGACGGCGGTTTTATCTTGCTGACAGGTGGCTGTTTTACAGCGATAGTTCTTATAGGTCTGACATTGAAGGGCGAACGCGCCCACCACAAAACTAGGGACGAAGCCCTTTGCGCTGAAGATAGCTAATCAGTGCTGCGGGGTCGTCGGTGATAATTTCATCCACGCCCATTTCAATCAGCGCATCCCAGGCCTCTACGGTGTTGGCGGTCCAGGGTGCAACGCGCAAATCGTTTGCCTGGAACTCACTCACCATTTCCTTGGTAATCGACTTCCAATCAGGTGAAATATACTGAGCGTCAATCGACTTCGCCGCGGCGACCAAATCGACAAAGTTGCGTATGGTCAGCTGCGATGTCGCAATGCTGGGGTCCAGCTTCTTAACCCACTTTAGCGTTCTGTAATCAAAAGACTGCACCACCACTCTTCGCTGCAATTTGTGTTCTTGAATTTCGTCCACCAGAAGACGCGCGAAATGTTCCGCGCTGGGGGTCAACTCAGATCGGATCGGCAGTAACTTTGTTTCGATATTGAAGGTGACTTCTTTTGAGATCTTGGTGTCCGAGCGCTCCAGCATTTGAAAGAGTTCTTCCAGGGTCGCCATTGGCTCACCCGGCTGCAGCACCTGGTTGGGAAAATCCGGATTTTTTACGCTGCCACAATCCAGTTCCTTCAACTGACTGAGGGTTTGCGAGCGAAGTGGAATAGCTTGTGCAGGCGGCTTGCCATCGCGTAGACAAAAATTATTGATGATTGGATCGTGGCTGATCACTAACACGTCATCTTTGCTGACGCCCAGGTCCAGCTCCAATACATCAACGCCCACATCAAGAGCGTACTGAAAGGCGGCCAGAGTGTTCTCGGGTCTTTCAGCCCTGGCGCCCCGGTGGCCCTGAACCTTTATATCGGCAAGGGCGGCGGTTGTGGTAGAAAACAAAACGGCGCAAATCGGCAGAGAAATACAACGAGGTAACTGCAGGATCTTCAAGAGGCTCTCCGAACTCAAGGGCTAGCCACGCATCTTACCACCGTCCGGATCGTGAAGTGCCCTCATGGACGCTTTCGCGGCGAAGGGTGTGGTGGCGATTTCAATCTGAAAGTCCGCTTCGGCAATGGCCGCCCCGTTCAGACCCGGCGAATTCACGTAACCCATACCAACGGACGCTCCTACTGTGTGACCATACATACCGGAGGTCAAATAACCTACCACCTCACCATTCATTAAAATGGGCTCATTGTGATAAAGCATGGGCTCCGGATCCTCAAGCTGAAACTGCACCATCCGTCGAGAGGGAATGCCCGCTGCTTTGGCAGCCAAGAAAGCATCCCGGCCAATAAAATCGGAAGCGTCAGGTTTTGCGGTAAAGGATAAACCGGCCTGCTGCAGATTATCTTCTGCGGCGACATCATGGCCCCAGTGTCGAAAGCCTTTTTCCAATCTCAAGCTATTCAGCGCGTGGAGGCCGACATTGCATAGCTCGAACTCAGTTCCCGCTTGCTGTAATGCGGCGAAAACAGCGACCGCTTCACCGGCGGGGATAAACAACTCCCAGCCCAACTCACCTACGTACGACAAACGCTGCATCCACACCCTCGATCCGGCCACCTGAGCGAACAGACCCGTTCCAAATTCAAAAGCGGCGGAGGAGAGATCTGTTTCTGAAATCTTCTGTAGCAGTGCCCTTGCGTTCGGGCCCTGAACTGACAAGCAAGCGAAGTCCATCGTCACATCAACAACCTTGGTATCCGCGAGCAAATTTTTCTGCAGATGCCACCAGTCACGATTATAAGAACCAATACCCGTGATCACATAAAAATGATCCCGAGCTAGCCGGGCAATGGTAAGGTCGGCCTCGATGCCTCCCCGCTCATTCAGCCACTGGGTATAAACAATTCCACCCGTTTCCACATCGACATTCGCGCAACTCAATCGTTGCAAGGTAGCAAGAGCTCCCGTACCGCTGACATCAAATTTGGCAAAGGAGGAAATATCGTAGACACCGACAGACTCCCGCACACCGAGGTGTTCCGCCTCGGAGAACTTAAACCAATTTTGCCGGGCATAGCTGTACTCGTATTTTGCAGTAGCGCCGTTTCGCGCAAACCAGTTGGCTCGTTCGAATCCACCTACTTCGCCGAAGCAAGCTCCCTGTGACTCCAACGTTGCGTGCAGCGGAGATTGCAGTAAATCTCGCGCGGTCTCGTATTGATAAAAAGGCCAGTGCATCGCATAGGTGTGCCCCAACGCTTCGGGAATACGCTCTTCGATATAGGACTGGGTTTTCTGCACCGTGTTATTACGACGCACATCGGTTTCAGTGATTTCACCAGAGGGGTAGCCATCGACAATCCAATCGGCGACGATTTTACCCAAGCCACCCGAAGCCCCGATTCCCTTCGAATTCATGCCGCAGGCGACAAAGAAATTATCGATTTCAGGTGTTGGGCCCAACAGATGCAGATTATCGTTGGTAAAGCTCTCCGGACCATTGAAGAAGGTTCTAATACCCGCCTCGCCAAAATCAGGGAAGGTTTCCATCGCTCCCATCAGGTGTTCTTCGATGTGATCCATGTCGGTCGGAAATTCGCCAAAACAAAAATCTTCACCGATACGAGACATGGGGCAGCCGATGGCATTTTTTTCAAACCAACCCACCAGCATTTTCCCCGCGTCTTCCTTGAAATAAAGCCCCTTGTCGAAATCTCGCAGCACAGGGCGTCGTGTCAGATCCGACATATTCTCGGTGACAACGTAGTAGTGCTCACAGGCGTAAAGCGGCAGATCAATTCCTATTTTTTTTGCGATATCTCGGGACCACAGTCCACCGGCTAAAATCACTTGCCTGGCTTGGATATCACCTCGCTCGGTGGACACGCCAACCGCCCTGCCATCATCGACAAGAATGTCATCAACCTTAATCCCTTCAAATATCTGCGCACCGCCATTGCGTGCACCTTTGGCCAGGGCCATGGTGGTATCGATGGGATTGGTCTGTCCGTCCTTCTCAATATAGAGACTGCCGATAACTCCATCTGGATTGATACCCGGATACAGTTCTTCCAATCGAGCGTTGTCTATCATTTCCGATTCCACGCCGAACACCTTGGCCATGGAGGAGCTGCGCTTAAGCTCTTCAAGGCGCGCTTCGGTTCGAGCCATGGACAAACTGCCGATTCTTCTATAACCCGTCGCTTGACCGGTCTCAGCTTCTAGCGAGGCGTACAGTTCATGACCATATTTTGCCAGGTTGGTCAGGGTGGGTGTGGGCCACAACATACTGACCAGCCCTGCCGCGTGCCAGGTAGTGCCGCAGGTCAATTGCTTTCTCTCCAGGACGACCACATCTTTCACACCGCGTTTGGTCAGATGGTAGGCAATAGAACACCCTACAATGCCGCCGCCTACGATGACAATTTCTGCTTCGCCGGGAAGCTCTTTAGTAAACGACATCGCCTAACCCCGCAGTTTTTCGTTACTTGGATCATAAACACCATCCATTTCAACGTGACAGGCTCGCATTCCTCCGGAGGTGAGAACCTGCAAGGCGGTATCTTGCACCACCAGGTCGGGTCGGCAATAAGCGAAAGCCAAACTGCGACCTACTCGATGTCCGTAAGCTCCTCCTGTCGTTAGTCCCACCACCTCATCGCCATGGTAAACAGCTTCATTACCAAAGCATTCCGCTTTTATATCGTCATCAAAAGATAGATAGGCCAATTGGGTTTTGACCCCGTTCTTCTCGCGCTCTCGAAGATTTTCCGCGCCGATAAAGTCACGACTGGTATCAATAAACCGTCCCATACCCGCTTCTACACCGCTGATCTCTTCGGTGTAATCGCTGCCCCAGGCGCGATACATTTTTTCCATCCGCAGCGAGTTAAATGCATAGCCGCCGAAATCTCTAAGGCCAATTTCATGACCAACGCGGAACAAAGACTGGTATAGGGAGGGGAGCTGGTAAACGGGCATATGCAGCTCATAACCCAACTCACCCGCATAGGACACACGCATCACTCTGACACTGGCGCTATCGAGCTGGATTTCCCTGGCGCTGAGCCACGGAAAAGCACTGTTGGATAAATCGTCTTCAGTTAATAGCGAGAGAATTTCCCGCGATTTAGGGCCGGTGATAAGCACAGCGCCGATATCTTCCGTCACATTATCAATCTGGACGTCGAAGCCATCTGCATGGCTCTCCATCCAGTCCATGTCGCGAAGCTCCGAACCGATAGGGCCGATCAGATAATAGAGGGATTCGTTAATTCGGGTTATCGACTGCTCGGTCATAATGCCGCCGTTGGGACCGTGGAAAAGCGTGAGTCCCAAGCGACCGTCTCTTGCAGGTAGTTTGTTACACGACAGCAAATCCAAAAATGTACCTGCGTCCTTGCCGCTGATCTCAAACTTAGCTGCACCAGAAATATCCACCACTCCCGCAGCGTTTTGTACCGCGAGACATTCCGCAGCGACAACATCGTGGGTATCGCTGAACTGCCAGCTATGCGTTTCTTCCCGCAATTGATCGGTCTTAAACCAGGTGGGCTTTTCATAGCCTTGAACAACACCGTGGACAGCGCCTTTGTCTGCCAGCGCGCTATAAATTGGACTGGTACGACGCAACCTACCATGAGGTGTATGCTCGTGAGCGCCCATGGCGGTGTACATCACCTCGTAGGATTCAATCGCCTTGGTAATGCAGTAATTCTTGTCCGCCCAGTCACCGAAGCGCCGGCTGTCCAATGCCGCCATGTTAATTTCGGTTTGCCCATACACCATCCACTGGGCCATGAATTTACCCAGGCCGCCCTGAGCGATACCGATACTGGAACCACACAGATTCCAGAAATTTCTCAAGCCTGCCTGTGGCCCCGCCAATACATTGTCATCGGGGGTGTGGGTGATTGGGCCGTTGATAATCGTCTTCACACCAAGCTCACCAAAGATGGGCATTCTTTCGATACATCGGTCCAGGAAGGGCATCAGCCTCTCCAGATCCCCCTGGAATAATTCGCGGTCAAAAGACCAATCCATGCCATTGAGGGCCCAGGGTTTAGATCCGTAGGTTTCATAGGGGCCAATCAATAGCCCTTGGCTCTCCTGGCGAATATAGGAGGCGCAGTAGGAGTCTCGCGTCACCGGTAGTTCGAAATCCAGTGCTTCAATTTGCGGATGATTGTCTGTCACCAGGTACTGGTGTTCCAAATTCACGATGGGCAATTTAACACCTACCATGGCCGCCACTTCGGGTGCGAAACAACCCCCGGCGTTGACCACATGTTCGGCGATCACGGTCCCCTGTTCGGTTACGACTTCCCATTCGCCACTCGGTAGCGAATTGATTTCCAGGACCCGGTTAAAGCGACTGATTGTCGCACCCTGAGCGCGTGCTAATTGAGACAGCGGCAAAGCGACAGAAGAGGGATCGACATGACCGTCCTCCGGGGTGCTAACAATGATCCGAGCGGCGTCAAAGTTGTAAAAGGGGTTGAGTTCACGAGCGCGCTCTTTGGAAACAATTTCAAATTCGCAGGGGACGTTTTTGGCTCGACTGGCCAGGTTCCGGAACCATTCTTCTTCCAGCTGGCTATAACCAACCCTGAGACTTCCCGTCTTGCGAAACACCGAGGGATCGCCGGTTTCCTCAGGAAGAATTTCGTTGTACAACTTTATAGAATAATCGTGAATTTTTGCAACCGTCATGTTGCCGATAAAGTGCGAACACAAGCCGGCTGCATGCCAGGTTGAACCACTAGTGAGTTCGCCCTTCTCTACTAGAAGTAGGTCTTTCCAACCCTCTTTGGCCAGGTGATACAACAGGCTAATTCCAAGTGAACCGCCACCAACAATTACCACGCGTGCATGAGACTTCATAACGACCTTTTTTTATTTGTGCCCGCGCCTGGGAATAGCCTAACGCCCCATCGCCTCCCTGCTCAGGTAGATTGGAAATTCAGCTCGGATCTGATTGTCTATATCATCACTGACATGCTTTGGAAAATGCGTTGCCAGGATGTGATCTTTCTGTTGGATAGCGAGCAGCAGAGGATCTGGTTTGCCCGCGTCGTTCCAGTCATTGGGACTTAGTCTATTGTAAAACTCCGGATAGATATACTCCGATTGCATAACGTTTAAGGTTTGATCTGAGCCAAGATAATGTCCTTTATTTCCCAGGCAGACGTCGCGCAAGACATCGAAGGCCAAAGTCTCTTCATTGACAGTTACACCTTTGACCATACGCATACTATTTCCGAGCACATCGTTGTCCAATAAGAGACTCTCCGGGCAGGTGCCTAACAAACTGGCGTACATCGCCGCGGCTTCATAGACGATGTTCGCACCAGAGAGAGCGGTCACCGATGCATTTGAGGCGTGTTCCGCCCCGCCCTGAAAATTAGGAAGCTTAGAGTCTGACATTCCCGCACCGGTTCCGTTGGGTAAACCCAAATACTGACCAACCTGCGCACAAGCGGCGGATAGAATTCCCTGTTCGGGCGAGCCGCCGCTCATGGCTCCGGTGCGTAAATCCGATACAAAGGGCCATGTTCCCAGAATGGCGGGAGCGCCCGGTTTGATCGCGTTGAGATAAACAAGCCCGCCAAGACATTCCGCCCAGGCCTGGGATACCGCTCCGGCAAGACAGGGTGGTGCGGTGGCACCGGCCTGCCCGGCAGAAAGCAATAGCACAGGCATGCCGCCTTCCACTGCAACCCTCAAGCACTCCAGAGACTCCTCAGCAAACTTCATCGGTGGAACGACAAAGCAATTGGATTGGCTCACAAAGGGACGCGCCCGCCAAGCCTCTTCGCTTCCCGCCACCCGGTGAAGGAGTTCCAGGGTTTTTTCCAGGTGCATCACCTCGGTCCAACTCGCCCCCACATGTTTGGTCGTACCCATAATGGCGTTATAGGTCGTGTTGAGGTCCATTGCGTAATTGTCTTCTATGTCCCGCAGCACACAGGTTCTCTGGAACATATGGATGTGCTCGCAGGTATCGGTTATCCGGGCCATGTCATACAAATCCTGGGCCTGGGAATCGCGATACGTCTGGGTAATGGGATCGACAATCATCACCGCCGCTCCCGCGGTAGAAAAGTGTACGCGAGAGCCGCTGATCTGAAGATCGTGGGCGGGATCCTGGCCGTACAGAACCAGCTCCTTATCCGCGCTGGCGATGGCCTTGGCGACAACTTCCCGCGGCATGCGCAATCGGCCGTCATTACCCATGTCGGCGCCATAGGCAGTACAGGTCTCAATACAATGGGGGGTCGCCTGATTAAAACCAACCTCTTCGAGAATGCGATAACAGTTTTCCACGACTGCAGCCACATCCTGATCGTTCAGGGGGCGATACTGTCCACCGTTTTCACCTGGATGTACCGGCTTCATATCCTCGGTAAGTGGGGCACTGCGAATGGCAACACGTGATTTTCGACCGCCGCTTCTACGGGACATAGGCTCACTCCAAATAGTGTTATTAGGACACTGAACCTCTGAATTCTGCGCCCGATACAAAGACCAGGACAACGAATTTTTTCTTGCGCTATGTGATAGAAATACTAATCTATGCACTCGGTATTCCTTAGCACCGGAGACAGTAAAAATGAGCCGCACACTGCCGCCACTAAACAGTTTGAAGGCCTATGAAAGCGCCGCACGACACCTGAGTTTTACTTTGGCATCCCAGGAACTCAATGTGACACCAGCTGCCGTTAGCCATCAAGTTAAGGCCCTGGAAAACCACCTGGGAGTGGCCTTGTTTACCCGGCTGACCCGAAAACTGGTGTTAACCCCCGCTGGAGAGAGCCTGCTGCCTGAAGTCAGCGACTCCTTCGCGCGAATTCAGTCTGCCGTCAGTGGCATTAAACAAGCCAATCAAAATCACCGTTTGACGCTGCGTCTGGGGCCCTCTCTCGCAGCACGCTGGCTATCACCGCGCCTGAAGGACTTCTGGCAGCTATATCCATCCATCGACCTGTGCCTGTACCACTCCAATCAGCCGGTAGATTTCGACCGGGAGGACATTGATCTGGCTATTACCTACGGCCATGGGAACTGGCCAAAAGTGGAATCCACCCGCTTGCTAGAGATCGATTACACGCCCGTGTGCAGCCCAAAGCTTCTCGGCAATGAGTCGTCGAATACAGGCCCGACGCTGCTGCTGAATCAAACTTTGCTACACGACTGTGCCTATGAACCTTGGGAAGAATGGCTCAGCCAGGCCGCGATGCCACAGATCAATGCCCGCAGAGGCACCATCATCGACGATACCAACGTGCTTATTCAGGCCGCGCTGGATGGCCAGGGAGTGGCACTGTGCTCAAATTTATTCGTGAGCGAGTACATTGATTCCGGCAGGCTTGTACGCCCATTTGATGTAAGCTTGAGCAACGACAAGGCCTATTTCATTGTCTGCCCAAAATCGCACTTGCAGCGACCGGCAGTACAGGAATTCAAATCCTGGCTGCTGAGCTTAGGTGGTATTGATCACAATGATTGAATTTGCACACACTGAGAACAAGAGACCAGGACAATGAGTGACCGAAACATTAGCAGCATTCTTTCGAATGAAACTCACCAGCAACAGCGTGTTGATTTGGCCCTGGCATTTCGTTGGACCGCGCGCCTCAACATGCACGAGGCAGTCGCCAACCATTTCAGTGTAGCTGTGTCCGATGACGGCAAGCAGTTTCTGATCAACCCCAATCAGGTTCACTTCGCACGTGTGAAGGCCTCCGATATGCTGCTGCTGGATGCGGATGATCCAGATCCCCTTAGTCATCCCAATGCTCCCGACCCAACGGCCTGGGGATTGCACGGCGCCATTCACAGACTGTGCCCGCATGCTCGCTGTGTTATGCACACGCACTCTATGTTCGCCACAGTGCTGGCCTCATTGGCAGATTCAAACCTGCCACCGATCGATCAGAATACGGCGACTTTTTTCAATCGCTACGTTATCGATGAACATTTCGGTGGAGCTGCATTTACCGAAGAGGGAGAGCGCTGCGCCCGCTCCATGTCAGACCCCAGCAGGAAGGTGATGATCATGGGTAACCATGGCTTGTTGGTTATTGGCAGTAGCGTCGCGGACGCCTTTAACCGCCTGTATTATTTTGAGCGTGCCGCGGAGACGTATATTCGTGCGTTACAGACAGGAGCTCCGCTGCGGGTTTTGTCCGATGAGATTGCGGAGAAAACGGCTAGCGAGTTGGAGGATTATCCGGAGCAGGTTGAGCGGCATTTTGAGGAGCTTCGGGGGATTATGGATTCAGAGGGGTCAAATTACGCTAGTTAGCAATACTGGGGACACGTGGGAATCGGCGGCGAAGGTGATTTAGATTTTTTGCTCCAGTGTTTTTACGAGGCCTCGGGCGCTCGGAAAGCTTTAGACCGAAAACTCTGCAAGAACGAAAAACTCTGAGACGAAGTGAGTCGATTGCTAGCCTGTTCTGTCAAGGCTGTCGATAGCATGAATGCTATCGACAAGCCCCCATGGATGGGTTCACGGCGTGCCTGGACAGGACAGACTAGCAATCGGCGGACCACGCCAACTTAATATAGCTGCTCTAATATTTCTAAATGCATCTGTCGCAAAGTCCAATCTTTGGAATTGATCTCTACTGTAAGCTGTTCAAATAACAGGCTCGGGATGCATCTCCAAATGCAACTCCCTGCCGGTATAAGGGTTAGCCAAAGCAACCTCTTCGTTCAACTCCACTCCTAACCCCGGCTCAGTAAGCGGCATCAAAAAGCCCTCGTGCCACTCAATCGGCTTTTCCAAAATTTCACTATGAAAGCCGCCAAACGTCTCGATACTCTCCTGAATCAAAAAATTAGGACTACAAAGACCCAGCTGAATATTCGCCGCAGCTTCCACCGGGCCACAGTAGAGATGAGGCGCAATTTGCACGTAATGTGCCTCTGCCATACTGGCAATTTTCTTTGCCTCAAGCAGTCCGCCAACGCGCCCTATCGCCATTTGCAGAATTGCCGCGGAGCGATTCTGCAACACCCGTGAAAATTCGTACTTGGTGGCCAATCGCTCGCCAGTGGCTACGGGTATAGAAGTTGCGCGAGCAACCAGCGCCATCTCCTCGGGCATTTCAGGTGGTGTGGGCTCCTCCAGCCAAAGAGGTTCGAATTTTTCCAAGCGCTTGGCCAAGCGTATCGCACCAGCGGGCGTCATCTGCCCATGTGTACCAAATAGCAAATCTACTCGATGTCCTACCGCCTCGCGAATCTTCCGGCAGAATTCTTCCGACCGATCCATTGCATCGAATGAAAGCTGTCTGCCGTCGAATGCTGTGTAGGGCCCGACGGGGTCAAATTTCACGGCGGTAAAGCCAAGGTCCGCGTATTCCAGTGCGCGTTGCGCTGCCAGATCCGGATCCTGATAGACATCCGTTGGATCGCCGGGCTTGGGGTAGAGGTAGGTGTAGCTTCTGAGCTTGTCGTGTACCGCACCTCCCAACAATTGATGGACCGGGCGATTGCAGTCTTTACCGAGAATATCCCAGCAGGCCGTTTCCAAACCGCTTAATATTCCAGCAATCGAGGTATCGGGCCGCTGGGTAAAGCCACTGGAGTAAATTACTCTCCACATTTTCTCGATCGAGCTGGGATCCTGGCCCTCTACATATCGCTCGAATACATCTTCTATCATTCTCACAACGACATCCGGATGGAAGGGAACTGAGTAAACCTCCCCCACTCCCTCGATCCCGGTATCGGTGAGCAACTTGACGAAAATCCAGTAGCGTCCGCCGAAGTGTGGCGGTGGCGTCCCGACGACAAACGTTTTCAAACCAGTCAATTTCATAGTAAAAACTCTTTATTTATAGACTTAAAGCCTTACTGCAGCAGCGTCAATCTTAAGGTTGATTGAAAACAGAATTTTTTTGGATACGGCCATTTTCCTATTCCACTTCTGTGATCTGATGATGACTTTTCCCCAGCCATTCTCGGTTTATCTCAACCCCCCAACCCAGCCCCTCAGGAATCTGCACTTTGCCATCCTTCGCTACCAGAGGTTCGCTAAGCAGGTTTTTTTGCCAGGGATAATAATCCACTTCATCTTCAATGGAGAATTCCACATAGGGACCCGCATTCGAAATGGCACCCATCATATGTAAGGTAAACACCGTGACCATTGATAAATTGGCGGAATGGGGTGTGCAAACCAGTCCCGCAGCTTCTCCCATTTTGGCAACTTCAAGTGTGCGACTCAGACCACCCAAATAGCAGATGTCTGGCTGAATAACATCGACCGATCGCGAATCCACCATATGCTTCCACAGCGCCAGAGAGTTGTCCTGCTCCCCACCCGTCACATCCAGGGACAGAGCTTCGGTGACTTGTCGGGTCCAATCGTATTCCCAATAGGGACAGGGCTCCTCGAAATGGCAAACCCCATGAGCCTCCAACATCTTGCCCACTTCTATCGCTTTCGCAGGTGTATAACAGCTGTTGCCGTCGACGAGGAGTTTCACATCATCTCCCAGGGCCGCTCGCACCTGCGAGACCACGGCTTCACTACGCCCCGGCCATTCGTCCTCATCGTGTCCGCATTCTTTCCCCACGCGAAACTTGAAAGCTGTGTAGTCGTGCGTCTCCTTTAATTGAGAAAATCGTCTTGCCTCCTGTTCAGGTGTAATATCACGTCGCATCGAGGAAGCGTAGACTGGAAACGGCCTTGGAGTTCCACCGAGAAGTTCGCAGACAGATTTTTGCTGTATTTTTCCTTGTAAATCCCATAGTGCAGTATCGAGCCCGGCTAAAGCACGACACATATAAGACCCAGGCCACTTGTGTTCGCGCTCGTAGATTCCATGAATAAACTGCAGAATATCCCCGCACTCGGGTACTTCCTGGCCCACAGCATGGGGGGCCACCTGACGATGCATCACCGTCGCAGAAATATCGGCATTGTACGGTGATAGTTGTCCCCATCCCTCAAGGCCATCATCGGTGGTCACACGGCTGATGCTGACAAATTCATTGGAGAACGTTTCTATGGATCGTATTTTCATGGAGGATCTGCGGGCATCGACACGGACCTAGAGTATATTAAATTCCGCTGATGGGGATAGTTGTTGACGAGACTTTTAGTTACTCTTTCACCACTTCCTTTTCGAGCAATCACAAAAGACAAGCATGCCGAAATTTGACTACATCATCGTGGGCGCGGGCTCTGCTGGTTGTGTGCTGGCTGACAAACTGAGCGAGAGCGGAAAAAACGAGGTGCTGCTATTAGAGGCCGGAGGCAGTGACCGAAAGTTTTGGATCAAAATGCCAATCGGCTACGGCAAAACTTTTTACGACAGTGCAATTAATTGGATGTACGAAACGCAGCCCAGCCCAGGACTGAACAATCAAACCAGTTATTGGCCAAGGGGGAAGGTACTAGGCGGCTCCAGTTCGATTAACGCGATGTGCTACGTGCGAGGTTTGCCGAGTGATTTCAACGAATGGAGTGCCCTGGGTAACGTTGGCTGGGACTGGGACAGTGTGTTGGGGTATTACAATCAATTTGAACGGTTTATCGGCGAGGACGAAACGGGGAGCAAGGATGGCCACCTATCTGTCAACAACGTTTACCCGCAAATGCATCCCCTCAAACAATATTTTAAGGACGCTGCGTCCGATATGGGCATTCCTTATCACACCAACCTCAATGGCGAAGACGTCGAAGGGTTTGGGCCCTACCAACTAAACACCCACAACGGCTTTCGTTGTTCTTCTGCAGATGCTTTCCTGAGGCCTGCGTTGAAACGGAAAAACCTAACACTGGAAAGCCAATCCCTGACCACGCGCGTATTATTCGACCGCAACAAAGCCATTGGCGTGGAGTACGAAAGGAAGGGGAAGACTCATCAGGTTTTTGCATCAAAAGAAATTATTCTGGCTGCGGGCGCCGTCAATTCACCCACCCTACTGCAACACTCCGGTGTAGGCCCCGCAGGGCTTTTACAGCGACACGATATCGATATCGTTCACGACAGTCCGGCGGTCGGGAAAAACCTGCAGGATCACCTGGGCATCAATTACAACTACATTGCGAATGTTCCAACACTGAACGATGAATTACACAGTTGGACAGGGAAACTCTGGGCAGGCATAAAATATTTGGGATTGCGCAAAGGCCCGCTTTCCCTGAGTGTCAATCAGAACGGAGGTTTTGTGCGTTCTTCGCCTGAGCTGGAGCATCCCAACCTACAACTCTATTTCAATCCCGTGAGTTACTCGACCACACAGGTCGCCAATAAAAGACCTCTGATGAACCCCGATCCCTACTCAGGCTTTATCCTGTCATTTCAGCCTTGCAGGCCAACCAGCCGGGGCTATCTTGAAATCGCATCCGCTAGCCCCGCTGACAAACCTAACATCTATCCCAATTACCTCTCCACCGACAAAGATGTGCAAGATGTGATTGCTGGAGGGCAGTTTATTCGCAAACTAGCCAATACATCATCGATGAAACGGCTGATCAAAAACGCGCTGGAACCCAATGTGGAAAAGATGAGCGATGAAGAAATTGTAGAAGATTTCCGTTCACGTGCCGGCACCGTGTTTCACCCGGTGAGTACTTGCAGAATGGGGATTAATCCCGCTGTGGATGTCGTAGACCCCAAACTTAAAGTTTATGGTGTTGAAAATCTGCGGGTAGTCGACGCTTCCGTGTTCCCAACTCTCACATCTGGGAATACTAATGGACCTACCATCATGGTGGCGCACAAAGGAGCGGACTTGATTCTGAGTGAAGACCACTAATTGGTGTCTTTCCAGCCGCCCCGAAAATCCGGCACCCGAAAACTTGGCAAGTAGTAATTCTCCTGGGGCTAGAGTCGGTTTATATAACTTCTTCTCAAGACCGTCAGCCGCATGGATGTGGGGGGCGGCCTCCCGCGTGCCGAGGCCCCATGGATGGGTTCACGCCGTGTCTTGAGAAGAAGTTATCTAAATAGACGGCAATGCTATCGTTTAAAACTTACAAAACCAGTACTAAATGAAAATGGGTGGCGCTCACATGACCAGTTCCGTTTTCAAAACACGCCGTAAATACATCCCTGTAGGCTCCTCTATAGCATCCATGCTATAGAGGATTTTGAAAACGGAACTGGTCATCTGAGCTCTACTTTAACTATCAGTTTTCTAAAAATGGTTTTTCAGAGCACAATCTTAGCAAGAAGCAAAAGTTAATAGTTTTCCAACGCCGGCCCCAAAGCTTTCTCTAGCGGCCCAAGAAACTCCGAATAATGCCTCCACTGATCCATCCCGGTTTGGTAAATGGGCTGGCGTACCTGTTCGGAACTCGGCGTACGCACCGCCCGCTCGGTTTCATGAAAGTTCACACAAGCCGATTCGAAGGGCAACTCACAGAACTCCAAAACTCTCCGCACCTGAGTTTCCAAATCCTCGACAACATCTTCATGCTGCACTTTGAGAATCTGACCGGGCAACGCAGTATCCCAGTGCGACATAACATCAACATACGCTCGGTAATAGCGTCCGATATTTTCCTGCCCATATGTAAACTCCTGGCCCTCAGCAAACAGTTGCTTAAAGCCACTAAAACAACAGGCCATTGGATGACGCCTGGCATCGATAATTTTCGCGTTCGGCAATATCAGCTGAATCAGCGGTATATGCCGAAAGTTGTTTGGCATTTTATCGATAAAGAAATCCCCGCCACTGCGATGAAATTGCGTGTCCTCAATAAAGTCTTCACCAAACTTCTGTAATTGCTCCGGTTTTAACTCCGCGAGAATTCCAGGGTAAGCGGCCTCCTTCTCTACTCGCCTTCGCCCGTTGAGCCTGTTTGCAAGGCCAATAATATTGGACAGTTCCATAGTTCCGTCCACCTGGGAATGGGAGGCGAGTATCTGTTCGAGCAGTGTCGAACCCGCTCTAGGTAGACCAACAACAAAAATGGGGGCGGTTGAAGAACAGCCCATACCTGCGCGCTGGCTGAAGAATTCACGATCGAACAGATTTTTTTGTTTTTCCAGATCGGCCTCGGTTTTCTCCGAACGATAGCCGCTCTCTCCCTGCTTTAACGTATTGCCTCGATCATAAAATGCAAAGGACTCTGAGTATTGCCCCCGATCTTCCATTGCTTTTCCCAGTGCAAAGCAAAGATGAATTCTATCGCTCGAACGCGTCGTGACAGCCTGCTCCTGAACGCGCATTTGCTTAAGTTCTTTGTCGGTAAAGGAATAGGTCTTGAGGTTAGCCAGGCTCCAGTAGGCATCGCCAAAATCAGGCTTACTCTTGTAGGCGGCGCGATAAGCAGTTACCGCATCCTCTGTGCGAGCAATGGTTTTGAGTGCGTGTCCTTTGGCCGAGTGCACTGTATGCAAATTCGGTTTTTCTGTCAGAACACGATCATAGATTGCCAGTGCGTCGGAAAAATTACCCGCCGCCTGATATTCATTGGCCAGCGTAATCTGATAGCCCAAGTTATCCGGTGCCTGATCATGAAGCAGTAATGCCTGCTCGAGAGACTTTTGAAACTTCTGCCGCTTGTGAAGTACATGCACATAGTCCAGACGAGCTCTTGGGTAGTCTGGATAAAACTCAACGCAGCTTTCGAGAAGAAATTCTGCGTCATCCAATATTTGTAGCTTATTGCCGAGTTCAGCTAACAACCGCATTGCTTCTACGTGTTGCGGTTGGGTTTGCAGGTAATGGCGACAGATTTTTTCCGCCATAAAAAGTTTGTCTTCGTGAATGAGGCTGGCAACTGTTTGCAGCTGGGTCGGCAATCCTGAAAGCCAGCGTACATAGGTCAGGGCTTCAGCTGCACTGCCACTTTGACCGACACTCTCATAATACTTTAACAGTGCCTGCCAACTCGCTAAGAGAGCCGGGTTGAGAAGCACGGCTTGAGAGAATGCCTGCGCGGCGTTTTGCTCTTGTTTCAAAGCGCGAAAGTTGTGCCCCTGCTCTTGCCAAGCTCTGCCATACTCCGGATGTACTGAGATGAGCTGGGCCAAGGTATTCATTGCCGCCGCTGAATCTCCCGACTTTCGCTGGCAAACTGCAAGGTAGTACAAAGCATCCCGATGTTTTGGGTGCTCAGTCAGCAGGTGCGACAGCGTATCCTGGGCAGCCCCCAATTGTCCCTGCTGCAATTGAAGCTTTGCCTGATGAAGCTGCTTTTCCGTTTCATCTAGCTGCCGGGGATCTACGCTCGCCATTATTGATGGGTCCATTGGTTAAGTGGAATAAAAAAAGGCGTTCCACGAGGAACGCCTTTTTAGATACTTCTACCCTTTTCAGGGGCTTCAGTTCTCAAATACGATAAGAGAAACGAAGACCAAACGTACGCGGACGGTTTGGCGTGACTTTATCAACATCGTCCTCGTCACTGATAAACAGTTCAGCAAGTTCGTCCGTAATATTTTCACCAAAAAACGTCAGGGTCCAGTCATCCTTGCGATAGCCTAAGGTAAAATCCGCCGTAGCATAGCTGTCAAGTTCAAAGAACGAGTCTAAAACAATGGAGCTGATTCTATCGTCGGTGTACTGATATGCCAACTGAGCAAACGCAGTACCACCGTTGCTCACTTCCCACTCGTAGCGTCCTCGAAGTACATATTGCAACTCAGGAGCCAGGGCTAACTGGCTGCCTTCGTCTACAAGACCAATGATGTTCGGCGGTATATCCGTCATCTCGGTATCGTTGTATGAGAGGTTAGCAAACAGTGTGAAGTTGTCATTGACCGCCCAAATGGAGTCAATTTCAACCCCATTGATCTCAGCCTCGCCGGTATTATTGATAAACGCCAAATTGGAGAAATCGAAGTCCAAAACACCAATTTGCAACGCTTCCCACTGAACATTGTAGATGGCGCCATTGAAGCGCAGGTCGCCATCTAAAAACACAGACTTCCAACCAAACTCAATATTGGTTAGCTCATCAGATTCATAGAAGTCGGGTACGAAGGGTCCGACATTTGGAACAACACTAGCTCCGCCATTACGGTTAAATCCGCCTGGACGGTATCCCTCAGACCAGGTCGCATAGAACATTACATCGTCGTTCAGCTGGTACTGGAGGTTAAACCTAAGAATCGTATCTTGAAAGTCCGCGGGACTCGAATCTCTCAAGACTTCATCAACATTATTTCCTGAGTCGCGATCCACACCCCGGTTGCCAAAATTAGAGCTGCCGTTTAAGGATATTTCAATATCGTAATACCTGGCACCTACGGAAGCTGTTAGTGAGTCAGTAATATCAAATGCCAATTCGCCGAAGAAAGACGTTTCCGTCTTGCCTCGAGTAAAATCGTTAAAGAAGGTGACGCCGGGATTTCTCGTATTGGGGTCACTGGATGTAGCACCAGTAATAGGAGCGTTGGGGGCAAACCCTTGGGCTATTGACGCTGGATAGTTCCAATTACCGCGCTCGATTGTTTCAGTATCATCGTCGTAAACGCCAATAAGTCCCCGCAACCGCGCATCAGCATCAGTACTCAGTCGAAATTCGTGAACAGTACGCTCTACATTAAAATACTGGTCCAAAAACAATTCCGGCGCTCCACACTCAGCATAGCCGGGATAGGAGCATATGTAGTAGGGAATAAATGGGCCGCGATCCGCATAACCGGAGTAATCAGAAATGGCTTCCACTGTTCGCTCAGTAAAAGACCCGGTGTAAACAAGATCTAAAGTGCCAATGCGTCCGTTGATTGTCCATGCGGTCAGATCGAATTCGTCATCACCTTCGTCGGGCGAAAAATTTTGTGTTTCCAACTCACCCAGCAGTGGATCGTAATCCCACACACCCTCTGTCTCTATTTCCTGACTGGTGTGCTGGACCAATATGTCCCAGTCATCATTGACTGCATACTTTACGCCCACGCGATATCCAGCATAGGAGGCATCGTTAAAGTTACTTCCTGCCAACTCATCATTGCGGACAGCTTCGCGAACAGCAGGTGTAGTCGATAAAGAGGGATTGGCGGTTGTGATTACCTTTGAACCACGGATGTTGTCGATATAGCCGCCTTCCTTAACGTTATAGACAGCCATCCTGAGCGCCAGCTTATCGTCAATAATCGGTAAATTAACAAAGGCCTCTACAGAGTTACTATCATCGCCACCAGTGGTTGAAGAGATGCTGGTGTCAAAACCTGCCTGAAACTCATTAAATTCCGGTTTATTGGTAATTAGACGAACCGTTCCGGCCATAGAGCTGGCACCGAATAGCGTGCCTTGAGGTCCAGGTAACACTTCAACGCGGTTCATGTCCGTGAGATAGGCATCGATGTTACGACCGCCAATCGAGATTGGAGCTTCGTCAAGATACAATGCCACATTGGGCTCTGTGCCAATGGCGCCAGCAACCTTTAGACCGCCTTTACCTGCCGAGATACCTCGGATGAATATGTTGTTTCTACCGGGTCCACGGCCACCTGAAGTGACACCGGCGAGATTGCGAATGTAGTCTTTGAAGTTACCGATACCCAGATCTTCAAGAGTGTCTTCACCCAAGGCCTGAATCGTAATCGGGATGTCCTGAGCGCTCTCAGAACGTTTGGTCGCAGTCACGATGACCTCTTCAAGCATCGCAGCCTGAGTTGGAGTAATAGAGACAGTTGCGCTGGCACCTACGGCAGCAGCGATTGCATAGCTCAATCTGGTTTTTCTCAGCATGATTCGACCCTTAGGCGTGTTTATGTTTTTATCATACGGCACGTGTAGTGTTCGATTGTGACATCGAAGCCAGTGCTCAATTTTTATTATCGCTAACTATCATATTAAAGTATCACCACCTTTACAAGGCAACACCCGGGAACAGAAGCTAGCTAACCCTCGCGGGTCACGTCGTGTTCCCAGGTTCCGGCCTCAGTCCAGGGGTCCTCTTCTGGGAACTCCTGAAGGTGTATATCCGTGGAACTGTAGTCGGGTTGATAACGCAAATCATAGCGCGCGGCCTTAACAACCGAGATGCACAGCAGCAACGCAACAGGCAGCAGGGGCGCCCCTCCGACAATGCTGGCGGTTTGCAGGGTATCCAAGCCACCCAGCAGCAACAGTGCGATAGGCATGATGCTTAAAGCGCAGGCCCAAAACATGCGATTCCAACGCATCGGCTCATCACCCACATTCTTTTGCACCACAGACGCCAAAATATAGGAGATTGAGTCAAAGGTGGTGGCGGTGAAGATGACAGCCAGCACGGTATAGACCGCAATAACGAAATAGGACATGGGCAGTTCGTTGAGCATCGCGAAGATGGCAGCGGTGGGCGTTTGCGTATTAAGAATGGCGATTACGTCCAACTGGCCAGATAGCTGCAGATACAAGCCATAGTTTCCCAACACCATAAAAAACAGAAAACATCCAAAAGTACCAAAGAACATCGAACCCATTACCATTCCGCGAATCGTTCGCCCACGGGAAATTCGCGCAATAAACAAGCCCACACTGGGCGCAAAAGCCAGCCACCAGGCCCAGTAAAAGATGGTCCAGTCCTGAGGGAAACCGGAATTCGGGAAGCCTTCAAACTCACTAAAGGGTTCCATCCAAGTGGCCATGTGAATCAAATTCGACAACACTCGCCCCAGGGCATCTAGACCCACCTCCGCCAAAAAAACCGTCGGGCCCACTACGAAAACAAAGGCGAGCAATAACATGGCCAACCAGAAATTGACATTGGACAACAACTGAATGCCTTTTTTCAGGCCGGAGAATGCGCTGTACCCAAAGATTGCCGTGCAGATGATCAGCACAACAATCTGAGAGCTAATATTTTTCGGTGTACCGAACAACTCATGGGAACCTTCGTTAATCAGTGGCGCTGCCAAACTGAGTGTTGTAGCGGCACCTCCCAACATGCCAAACACAAACATAATATCGAGGAGCTTACCCAACCAACCATGTGCAGTGCGCTCGCCCAGCACAGGTAAAAGTGCTTCGGAGATCTTTAGCACAGGACGCTTTCTTACATAGTAAAAATAAGCGATAGGTAAAGCCGGTATTAGATAGATAGACCAGGCCAGTGGCCCCCAATGAAATATGCCATAGGCAGCCGCCCACTGAGCAGCCTCGTGTGCCATGCCGTCTACATTGAACGGTGGAGCTTGATAGTAATAAGCCCATTCGATCATCGACCAATAGAGAATGGATGCACCAATCCCGGCACAGAACAACATAGATGCCCAGGAGGTGGTTGAAAACTCAGGCTCCTCTCCCGGCTGACCTAACAAAATGCTTCCGATATCACTAAGGCAAATGAAAACCATGAAACCAAAGGCGCCGACACCGAGGGCCAGGTAAAGAACACCGAGCTCTCCTGTCAGGAAATTTCGCGCGGACAGCACCCAAGCGGCACCTTGTTCTGGA
>JBGCGJ010000037.1:0-47825 GCA_045110675.1 Halioglobus sp.
CCAAGAATAGAGGCGGGCTGATTATCGGTAAGAATAAACAGTACATTGCTTGGTGTCGGGGAGGCGACAGCAGTCGCCATAGAGCTTGTAACGAGAATCGCGAAAACGAATCGCAAGATACGTTCAAAGGTCACGAGAAGACTTGTCTCTGCGTTCTCTTCCATTGGTTTCCAAACCTCCATCAGGATAGTCTGCACTTCCCCACACTAAACATGTGGGACAAAAATGTCGCTGTTAGAGTACCAAGGCAGATTCAATATGTTCTATTAGCAAGGCGACACCGATACCCGTGGCCACCGCACCCGCCAAGCGTGAATGAACCGAGGGCACAACAGAGTTTACGGAAGCGCGGCTCATAAAAATACTCACCCCCACCGAGATACCATATTGAATGCAGGCGAAGCCGATGAGATAAGCCAATAGCGGTTGTGTTTGGGCACCGATAATCTGAGCCCCGTAGGCCGCGCCGTGAAATACGCCCGAAACCAAAAAAAGCCCCAGGTAGATAGCGGAGGCGTAACGCCGGCCCGACAAAACCATAATGCCGCCGACCAGCACCGATATTGTGACGACCATCTCCACCATGGGAACAGCGATGCCCGAGGCTACTATCAGGCAACCAGCGACCGTGCTGAGTACAAATACCAAGGGAGTAATAAGGGGACGCGGGGTAAATGCGGCAGCCGCTCCCATGAGTACCAGGAAAGCCAAATGATCGATACCAATGACGGGGTGGGCCAGCCCAGAGAGCAAACCACCCAAAAACGAGATGGGCAGTTCTCCACTTGCAACGTGATGAGCATAGCCATGCGATGCCATAAGAGCGCTCACCAGGCCTAATATCAGAGTCGCAGAGTGTTTAATTTTCATTGGTGCGTTCCCTACCTTGTAACTTAATCGTATGACCTAGTCATGGTCATGGCTATGGGTGTGAAAGTGCCCGAGCTCGGCGTGCATACGTTGATGGGCTTCGTGGGCTGCGTTCTTGCCGGCAATTAGATCTTCCGCAGTGGTCAAACCTTTAGCCAAGGTCAACGCTTCAAGGCAGCTAAGCCAATGCTGATAATAAGTATCACCCAAATCGGGATCACCCGCCGCCTGAGCCTCTTCGATGGTTCGGCCAAGTTGCTCGGCCCATTCGGCTCGACCAAAAACACCTTGTTCCTGCAGCGAGCAGGCCAGTGCAAAAGCGCGTGCTTCCCAGGGTTCCTTAAACACCGGTTCATCTTCATCCAGAGGTGAAACGTGTTTTAAAACTGAGTCCACCATGGCTAAGCGTGCTCCATATAGCTTTCAAACAAATCGATAAACAGGCTATCGTTTGAGGGCGCGTCACTGCCCCACAGTTCCTGTGCAGAGAAACGCACACTGTAGTTATACTCCGGTGTCTCAGCTTCGCCGTGAGCATTGCGGTCCGGCAATAAAAAAGCACCGTGAATTTTTTCCACGCTACCGGATTTACCCCGGGTGTATCGAGGTAGGCGGGTATGATGAATAGGATGCATCACTTTAGTCGTAACTTTATCGCCTATCTTGAACAGTGGCGATTTATCCAATTCCTGTAGGGCTGAAAGAGGATTGCTGGTAATAAATTCCGCACCCTCTTTTGGGAGCGGAGGGAGCGTATTACCTGTACTGAGAAGGGACTTTCCCTTTTGCAACTCTTCAGGAGTAACAATCTTTTTCTCCTCCAGGATACTTAGCAGAGCCGCCAACCAGTTTTCGTAATAGCTGGAAGCCAAATACTGTACCGGCGGAATTTGCTCTGTATATCGCCGCATTTCGTCGACGCAAAAATAACCCGTTCCAAGAAGCGCCAGTGTGTAGGAAAAAACCTCTCGCTCCCACTCGCTGTGGAAGACCGGTTCATTTTCTTCCCTGACAATAGGTCCGAAATTATCCATCCCACCCAGATCATGCACACTGTCCATGGCTACTCCCTACGCCGGCGCGGACACCAGCCCGCTACCGATCATCGAATCGCGGTTTACCAAGCCCGCAAGTTGATCTGCTGTCATCCCGTCCGTTCCTGCAGGGCGCTGTGGTAAAACAAGATATCGTAAATCAGCATTGCTATCCCAGACACGCACTTGTGTATCATCGGCAAGCGTAACGCCGAATTCTTCCAGTACGCCGCGAGGATCTTTCACAACCCGGGAGCGATAAGGTGCGCTCTTGTACCAAGTTGGCGGCAGACCCAAAATTGACCACGGATAACAGGAACATAAAGTGCAGACCACAATATTGTGGACATGCGAGGTGTTTTCTTTCACCTCCACATGAGTTCCTTCAAGGCCGGCAAAACCGAGTTTGGCAATCGTTGCCGAACCATCCTCGAGAAGCTCTTTTTTAAAGTCTGGATCAGTCCAGGCCCTGGCGACAATCTGGGCGCCGATATGGGGGCCGACGCGGTTTTCGTAATGATCGGTAAGCGTATCCAGGGTCGCCTCATCGACCAGACCCTTATCAGTTAAAACAGCTTCGAGTGCCTTGACGCGAAGCTGGATATCAGAGAGTGGCTCACCGTGATTATGTTCTGCCATGAATTACTCCTCGGGGGCAACGACACTAGCGCACAAGAAAATTATACCGGCGTCAATTCAGTTTCAGTTCCGTCGTACGCTTTAATCGCAGTACCGGATAGAGGCTCACCGCCATCGGCTGTAACTCGGTATGTTTCCTGGAAGTACAAAGAGTGTGTACGCTCTTCGTTCATCACGTGTGGATGCATGGAACAGACCATATTTTCCGGTAGAACAAAATCAAAACCTTCACCGATACGCGGCATTTCGATCATGGTCATGCCAATGCTGTGCCCACAAACATGGCCCGAACGATAGCCGCGATCAACAAAAGGCTGCATACACGTCTTGTGTACTTCCGCCGCTGTCCGCCCCGCTTTCATGTGCTCGCGCACCAAAACGTGGAACTCTTGCTGTGCATCCATCATGTCCTGGGTAATGGCATCCATACCGTTGGGCATCAGCGGCCGAGAGTATTCAACCCAGTGGCCACCCTCTCCGGAGATTTCAAGGCCGTACATCATGCCATCGGAATCTTGCAGGGGACGGTTGGTGGGAAACACCATTTGCGGCAGCAACGAACCATTTGGACCCATTTGCACCATGTCCATGGTATTGCGCGCGCAGCCAGCGCTGACAAAGGTGTTTTCTGCAACGCCCATTAATTCTGCTTCCGTCTTGCCCGGCGCATAGGCCTTGATGACATCCAGCACACCTTGCTTGTTAATTTCCATGGAGTGGCGAACAGAGGCAATTTCTTCATCCGACTTTTGAGCGCGAGAATAATCGAAGGGAATATCGAAATCGACTAGATCGAAGCCTCCGGCCGCAAGCGCTTTGTAATCGCGTACGTTGACGATGAACTCCAGGCCGTAGACACCCACTTTTTTAGCGCCATTGTCTTTTAGATAACCGGTAATCCACTCACCACAATGCAAAGGTAGCTCGCGCTGCTTTATAAAAGTTGCGCTGTGATCTCCCACCCAGGTGGCCTCTTTCGGGAACACCACAACAGGGTCTGCATTGTGGGTAATGACCACGTAGGAGTAGCGATGCAAAATATGGAAGCCAGCCATATAACGAATAGCGCCTTCGAAGCCACTGTATTCATTGCCGGCAATCACCAGCGCATCAAGTCCGTGTTCTTCCATGGCGGCGCGGGTATTGCTGTAGCGCCGATCAATTTCAGTCTGGCTAGGGCGAAAACGGTTAACGTAATCCTGAGTGTCAATATTCTGTGCGGTATTCATAGCTTATGTCTCCAGTGTCCAACTAAATTCCAAACCTTTGACCATATCGGCAATGGCCCTGTTAAGTGGACAGGGTACGCCCACTTGCTCACCAATGGCAGCGACGCCGCCATTGATACTGTCTATTTCGGTAATGCGCTTTGCCTCAACATCCTGCAACATGCTGGGTTTATGTAGATAGGCAACCTCTTTACTGGAATCGATCATCTCCTCAGGATCTCGCTCGAGAACGACACCCTGAGCAGCAGCGACAGCAATGCCCTCTTGTGCGACAGCGCTCATGACATCCCGTACTTGTTCGATGCATATGCCGTGGGGAAGTCCTGTTAGAGCAGCAACACCATTCGAAGCACAATTGAATATCACTTTGGTCCACATAGGGCCGCGTGGGTCGGCGACAGAATTTGTCTCCATCCCACCGCGTGTCAGCGCCTCGGCCAGACGATCGCTTTCGTCCTGTGTGGCGGGCTTGCCATCAAAGGGACCAATACAAGTCAAACCCTTGGTGTCGTGGTTGCATACTCCGAGGTCGCTGATATGACCGGCGGGGAAAGTGGTGCCCATGATGACCCGGGGCACATACTCGGCAACAATTTCTTCACTGCCAACACCATTTTGTACTGAACAAACCGCCCCATCTTCGAATATATGTGCAACGGCTTCCATTGCCGCGCGAGTATGCAAAGTCTTTGACGCAATAATGCCAAATTCGCAAGGGGGTATTTCTTTGGCATCGGCGCGGGCGTTAATTTTCGCCACAAAATCGCTTTCACCGGTCAGGCGTAGGCCATTTTTATTGATTGCATCCACGTGTGCCTGATAGGGGTCATAGGCCCACACTTCCACGTCCTCCAATCTTCCCAGGTGCGCCGCAAAAAGGCTGCCGATCGCACCACAACCAATAATACAAACTTTCATTCTCTACTCCTCTACGGTGCCGAACCCAGAACCCATTCCGGGTGATGTTGATCGGCTTCGCCCCCAGGGCATATGACTACCAGTGTTAATATCAGTGCTCAAACACCGGCAGCGACCAACTTTTCTCGATACCCTTGACCAATCGGTACATCGTCTCGTGAAACGGTGCAGCCATACCCACTTCGTGAGCGGCGCGCACAATTGAGCCGGTAATCCAATCCACTTCGGTATAACGCTTACTGCGGACATCGTCGAGCATGGAAGTCACATGGGCATACTCTTCACTGCCATGGCTGCCGCCCTGGCTGACGGCTTTACAGTTCATTTTCCAGGGGTCGGAGCTCAACTCAATCCCGTGCGCTTTAGCAATCGCAACCCCCTCGGACATCATATCCCTAACCAAATTACCCAGGTCGGTAAGTTGTTCAGTATCGGCATAGAACGGAACGTGCGGTGTGTTGGTAACTGCACCGATGGCGTTCACAGCAGAATTAAAAATCAGTTTAGACCATTGCACGGGCTGCAAGTCCTGGTATGCCTCACAAATCAAACCAGAGCGATTGATAAGCGCCTCGACCTGCGCGATGTATTCGTGCCCGGGCCGTTGCACTTCCTCATGCCATGGCCCGATCCAGGTGGCAGTATCCAGCTCATAGTCAACATGGGTGTCTGACTTGCGAACACCCGACATGAAGGTCAGGCCGGCGATAATGGGCCAGTCGCCATTTTCGCGCACCAGGCGCTCACACCCCAAGCCGTTTTGAATCATCATCACAGTAGCGTTGGGGAAGTACCCCTTAAACTTGTTGACACTCGCTTCAACCGCCGTGGTTTTGGTGGCAATAATCACCAGATCGACATCGCCTAAATCGGCAGGTTCAGTGGAGGCGAGAACATCTGCCCTTAGAGTGGATTTGCCAGTTACCTTCAAACCCTGCTCATTCAGGTCTTTGGCGTGGCCCTCGCGGCGGACCAAAACAGTCATAGTAATATCGGGTAAAGCGCCAATGTGCCCAATGAGCAGGCTGCCTATGGCTCCGGCCCCAACAACACAAACCCTGTTAATTTCCCGCATGAAAGCCTATTTCTCCAGATTTAAGGGCCGTGCGCAGCCGACACCACCTTCACGGTGTTAAGAGCGAGAATAATAGAGCGCGCCGACGGTAGTGTCTTGCTTGTCACTGCATCAATAGTTGACTCGGCGTGCCCGCCGGACAGGGAGGCATTCGCCGGTGTCTGCTAGGACACACCCTCAGTCTGCTTCGCCACAAGTTGCCGTAATTTGCTGGGCGAAATATCAAATCGGGTCTTAAAGGCTCGACTGAAATGAGCCGGATCGTTAAAACCGCGCCGATAGGCTATCTCACTCACCCTCATGTGGCCCATAGAGGGGTCGAGAAGATCTTCTCGTGTTGCCTTGAGGCGTCGCTCCCAAATCCACTTAGAGACGGTCATACCAGCTTGCTGAAACAGGCTGTGGACGTAACGCATAGAAATGCCATTGGCATTTGCGATCTTCTCTGGAGTGAGTTCACAGTCGCTGAAGTTAGCTTCCATAAACTCCAGTATTCGCCGAAACAAGGCCGATTGCTTGGCATGGTTGTGTTCGTACTCCTGGTCAACTTCTGAGCGAAGCATTGCCGAGGTCATTTCTAATAAACATTCCGCCAGAGTATGCTGCTCGGTGATGGTCAGATTATCCGCCTCAAAGGCCAGTGACTTGAGCATGTCGTGCACGATCGTAGTCAGCCCCCCCGCCTCCAATAACCGAGGCCGAAACTCCTGCTTCTCCTGGGAACCAAAAATACGCTCCCAATACATCGTGCTGGGGATGTGCAGAATCAAGCGGTGACTTTTTTGGGTATGGATGATCGTATAGGGCTCTCCCGCAGACATGAGAGATATACTGCCGGGATGTTGAGTGAACTCGACGTTTTTTTCCGTAACCAGCACCGTGCCTTCCAATTGGGTCGCCAACAAAAAATCATCGTTGGAGTCCCGATCAATATCCTCAGTGCGGCGAAATATCGCGATGGGGTCTATCCAGATATCGAACAATTCCAGCTTACCCAAAGGCAGCTCTCGACAAGTGAAGTTCTGTATAGGCTGGCCTCGCATTTCGGTGTCTACCGAAACATGAGCCCTGCGGACAGACGCTTCCAGAGGGTCACCGGGATGGCTGGAATCGGGGGCCTCGCCTGTCATTTAAGTCCTTAGTGAAATACTGTAACGACCTTGAGTTTGAAACCTGTTGCACGGAGAGTCAACCTTTTACGCCTTGCAGGGCAATGCACTTTTTAACCTGCACTACTATTATTTCCCACTCGAAATTAACAGAATCGTTTGCCGGGCTGGCGATGCCCCCAACAGAGGAATAAACGCATGAAATTGTCGACATTTATCATCAAGGCCACGGGCGTAAAAACCATCGGTTTGTACTCACAGGATAAGTATATTGACGTGGTTGCCCTCAGCGGAGGAAGCGTGCCGAACTCCATGCAAGTACTGCTGGAGGGTGGCCAGGATGCCCTGAAGAACGTCCAGGCGATTGCGGAGGCTTCGGATGGAAGCCAGCACGCCTACTCCGCGGAAGAAGTGGAGCTGCAGTCTCCGGTTCGACCGGGAAAAATAATCCATACTTCCTGTAACTTTGACGCTCACTTAAGCGAGTTGGAAGGATGGGAAGCAGAAGAATGGAAGGATCACGGCTGGGACAAATTTCACTTCGAACATCCCACGGGCTTTCTCGAAGCGCCTTCGTGTATTGTCGGTTCCGGCGTGGGCATCGAAATTCCGGGCTTCACCGAGCAACTGGACTATGAGGTTGAGGTGGGAATCGTTATTGGCAAAACTTGCAAAGACGTCAGCGTTGAACAAGCCATGGACAACGTGGTCGGCCTGATGATTTTCAACGATGTTTCCGCGCGAGATATCCAGGCACGAGAGCATGCCAACAACGTCATCCTGATGGGCAAGAGCTTCGATGGCTCCTGCCCCTTTGGCCCATGGTTGGTGACCCTCGATGAATTGGAAGATCCCGACAATCTGGATATGAAAATGGTTCTCAATGGCGAAGTTCGCCAGAACTCCAATACCAACGCCACTCACTACAAGATGGCGGAGTTGGTTGCATGGTGGTCGCAAATGACGCTTGAACCCGGCGATGTCATCACAACAGGCAGCCCTCCCGGGGTGATCTCAGGCATGAAGACACCGGTATGGATGAAGCCCGGCGATGTGATGGAGTGCAAAGTCGAAGGCCTGGGAAATCTGGTAACGCCCATTATATGAACGGCGGATATCGGCGCCAGGCTCGATTGAATAACGTAAGATTAAGGAGAACACAATGAACACGGCAAACCCCGAGCTGGTCCAAAAAGTGATTGAAAACATCGATCGCGAACGACTGGTAAAACTGGTCATGGACCTGGTCGATATTCCGAGCCCGACGGGTTACGAGGGCGATTGCGCCCGCGCAGTAAACGAAGTGTTGCTCGGCGCCAACTTCGACTCAGTGTTGCAACCCATCGGCGATGAGCGTTACAACGCCGTCGGCCGCCTACAAGGCCAGGGCGGCGGCAAGTCGCTGATGTTCAACGGGCATTTGGATACTTCTTTTGGGCCCGAGCAAGCCCACCGTGGCCTAGGATACCAGTGTAAAGGCACCCTGGTGGACGACGAGTGGATTTACGGCATGGGCTCTTTCAATATGAAAAGCGCCATGGGCACCTACGTTACAGCCATTGAAGCTATTCAAAAGGCGGGCATCAAACTCGGCGGCGACGTTGTCATCGCCGGTGTTGCCGGAGAGATTGAAAAAGCACCGGTGAATGACCACGAAGGCCCTATGTATCAGGGTTACGGTGTAGGAACGAAGTTTGCTATCACCCACGGGGCCATTGCAGATTTTTGTATTTTGGGGGAACCGACGAACATGATGGTGATACCCCGGCACTGCGGTAGCACCTGGGTGAAAATCACCATACCCGGTCATTTGATTCACACTGCCTGGTCGGAAGTTGAAAAAAACGCCATCAACAAATCCAGAGTGGTGCTCGACGCGATCCACGATTGGATTCCCGATTATTGTCAGCGCAACAGCCTGGGAGATTTCCAACCGCGGGTAAACGTATCAGCCGTAGAAAGCGGCTGGAGTTGGCGGGGAGCCAGAACACCGGACAACTGTGTTATCTACATGGATGTGCGCACGCTGCCCGACGATCTGCCCATTAAAGCCTACAACGAAGTACGCGAACTGATCGCCAGCGTGGTAGACGAGAATCCGCAACTGGCTGGCACTAAAGTCGAAACCTTCATGTCGGTGCCCGGTACCTCGATCCCCGATGACCACGAACTGATTCAAAACATTGTCAAAGCCCACACCGATCAATTGGGCCACGGCCCAGAATTTGGCATCGAGACCTGGATGAGCGACGCCGCTCATATGAACCGCTACGGAATACCTACCGTGAACTATGGCTCTGCCGGGCGCATCCGCGCAGGCGGCGGCGGCTTCTCTACCCACCAGGGCGAAGCGGTGCACATTGGCGATATGCTCGACATGGTCAGAATCTATATTCAGGTCATCATGCAGATTTGCGGTGTTGTGGAGTAGCCGATGAAACGGCCTGAACAGCGTTTTGAATTCTCTGCAATGCCATCGCGAAAGCGCTGGCGACTGCCCGACGGCAAGCGCATGGCGGTGTACACCATCGTTAACGTCGAAGAATGGGATATAGAAAAACCGATTGCCCGGGAGTATGTCACCTCGCCAGCCGGTGTTGCGACAGTACCCAACATCCCCAATTGGGCGTGGCATGAATACGGTATGCGGGTGGGTTTTTGGCGCATCCTCGAGGCGTTTCAAAGTCGCAACATCAAAGCCAGTACCGCACTCAACGCCAAAGTATGCAGCGGAGCAGGGGAACCTGTCGCCGCCGCGATGCGCGAAGCGGGCTGGGGATTTATGGGCCACGGCTACCACCAGCAGGCACTGCATATGGTGGAAGACCAAAAAGCAAACATTCAGCAATCATACGACGCCCTGCTCGCCTACACCGGCGTCGCACCCAAAGGGTGGCTTGGACCGGGCTTGCACCAAACACTGGATACTCTGGACTATCTCGCCGAAGTGGGGTTCAAGTTCGTCACAGATTTCCCCATGGATGAACAACCCGTCACCATGCGCACCAGTAGCGATCCGGTGGTCGCAATGCCCTATACCTTAGAGCTCAGTGACCTGCCCATGATGGTCGTACACCAACACGAATCCAGAGTGTGGCATGACCGGGCTGTAGATCAGTTTGACCGTCTTTACCAGGAATCGGCGCAACAGCCCAGAGTAATGTCCATGAGTATTCACCCCTACATCATGGGTGTTCCCCACCGTATCAAGTATTTCGAATCGGCCTACGATCACATGCTGCAACGTGAGGATGTATGGTTCGCAACGGCGGAAGAAATCTACGATTGGTACACGGCAAACCCACCCGAGTAAGTCGACCAATATTCCCGCTTCGCGGCCTGCACCGGCGCTACCCTGCCAGTCAACGAAAAGCGCACTGAAGATCAAGACACCTCACAAGGCCTTGCGTAACATCCTGTGCTAATACGAGATAATGGGCAGGACAAGCACATGAGCAGCATTAGCAAAGACCAAATTTGGACCAGCGAACTCAACGATCTTGCCAGCGTGCAAGACGGCTTCGATCGCAGCAAAACCATACGTTTTTACGACACAACCTTACGGGACGGCGAACAGTCCGTTGGTGTGTGTTTTTCTCCGGAAGAGAAATTTGAAATCGCCTGTAAATTGGCGGACATGGGCATCAGCCGAATCGAATCGGGATTTCCACGAGTGTCCCCCGAAGACACTCAGGCAGTAGAGCGCATCCTCGCCGCTGACTTGGATTCAGAAATCTGGGGCTTTTCCCGCTGTGTCATTGGCGACCTGGATTCCCATATCGAACTGGGCACCGACGCCGTTTTAATCGAAATATCCACTTCCGATGTAAAAATGGAAGCCTACGGGTTCAGCCGGGAAACCGTGTTAGAGAGGGTGGCCGGCTCGGTAAAGCACGCCAAAGACAATGGCATCAAACGTGTAAACTTCTTTGCCGTAGATGCCACTCGCAGCGACCTCGATTTCCTGCGCACTGTTTACGAGACAGCACTGGCAGCAGGCGCTGATGAAGTCTCCGTGGTTGACACCATCGGTGCATGCGCACCCGAAGCCGTTGAACACATTATCGGATTAGTTCGATCCTGGGTGGGCGATGATGTGCTCATCCACTGGCACGGACACAACGATTTTGGACTGGCAACCGCATCCGCCATTGCAGCAGTGCGCGGCGGCGCTGACTTTGTTCAAGGCACTATTAACGGCATGGGCGAGCGCGCAGGCAACGCAGATATCTGTGAAGTCGCCCTGGCTTTGCAGTGCCTTTACAACGTACCTGTGGCAATGGACCTCAGCAAGGCTCGAGACATTTCTCGCCTGGTGCAAGAAGCCGGAGATTATACGGTCGATGGTTGGAAGCCGGTGGTAGGAGAGTACCTATACACACGAGAAAGTGGCGCAGTCGCCAACCAGTTTCATATCCCCGAGGCCATTGAGCCCTACTCCGCCGATATCGTAAAAGCACACCGCAAGATCGTACTCGGTAAAAAGAGCGGTTTATCCAGTATTGTCCTGAAATTACAGGAGCTGGGTCTGGAGGTATCTTCCGACAAACACGGCGAGATACTGAATGAAGTCAAGGTCAAGGCCACAGCGGCCAAGCGGCTAATGAGCGACGACGAGTTTCGCGCAGTAGTCGCCAGCTACGTCTAATCAAAATCTATTGAGAATATTTTTAGGAGAATAATTATGAGCAAGGTTAATGTGGGTATTATTTTTAAATCTTACGAACCGATGTCAGCCATTCAAAAGTACGCTGCGCAGACAGAGGCCTCGGGCTACACTGGCGGCTTCTGGATCGCCGAAGCTTATCACTGGTTTCGCTCTTACGGCTTGGAATCCCGCGGTTGTTTTACCGCATTGGCGGCGGCCACCATGGCAACCAAAGAGATCACCATCGGCTTGGGCATTACTTCTCCCTATGTTCGTCACCCTACCATACAAGCCTCTGAATGCGCCGGAATCGACGAGTTGTCCAACGGGCGATTCATTATGGGCCTCGGAGTCGGCAAGGTCGGAATTGAATACCTCGAGTACGATATTGACGAAATGAAGCCAGTGCCCGTGCATCAGGAATCTCTGGACATCATGCGTAAGATTTTCACCGGAGAAGAATACAGCTACGAAGGTAAGTTCTTCAAATCCAGCATGCCCGCTTACGATCGCGCCGCCGATGGCTTAAGAACTGAGATACCAATTTACATCGGTGCCACTGGTCCCTTCATGCAGCGCCTTGCAGGGCGCTCCAGCGACGGAATGTTGCTAGCCGGTCTGACCTCACCAAAATTTGTTGAGTACGCCACCGATAATATGCGCAAAGGCGCAGAAAAAGCAGGCCGCACATTGCCAGCAGATTTTCCCGTGGGCGGCGTAATCCTCGCTGCTTGCAGCGAGGACGGTGCTAAAGCGAAAGAAGCAACTCGCTCGTACACCGGAACCTACATTGTCAACAAACTGCGCAACATCAAGAACGATGTGATTCTGGCCGGCTCGGGCCTACCCGACTCATCCTGGGACCCATTCCGCAAAGCCATCGAAGAGGGCACTGCGGATGACGTGACCCACCTGGTAACCGATGAAATGCAGCGAAACTTTACTGTGATCTCAGGAACGCCCGAAGAGTGCCTGGAAATAACCCAGGAGCTGGTTGACGCTGGACTAAACACTCCGCTGCTCGAAGTGGTTGGTGAGAGCGAAGAAGCGAATCTGGAGACTGTGCGATTGTTCGGTGAGAAAGTACTGCCATTTTTGAAGCCGGCGACGACACCGGTTGCTGAAGCTAGTTAATTCAGTTTGGCCTGCGGGGAGATAGCTCGCCCTGCGTTGGTGTTGTTATACGTGCGTTATTCGCCAGTTATCATTCTTTAGTCGCGTGTTTCGTTCGTGCATAGCCTGTTCAGTTGAAGGGGCACGCCCTCACAGGCTATGCACGAACGAAACACGCTATCATCGGAGAGATGCAAAACTTAGCGCGATGGTGGCACCCAGTCAGCCGTTCTCGCGGGTGGACACCCTCATAAGGGCGTGCACCTTCAACCGCATGAGGGTGTCCACCCGCGAGAACGGCGGGAAGATCCCAAAGCTCCCAACAAGCTTAGATCATAACCTGGAGTATTAACCCCATTACGTCTAATCTAGAGAAATAATAATTCGACAAATAGTAAGAGAGGAAATTTCCCGTGGCTCAGACAGAACCTTCTTCGATTCAAGCGCCCGACCCGCTGACATCAAATTCCCAGCGACTGTTAACAATCGGCGGAATACTGCTGGTCGCCAGCGGAATGTTATTCGGCGATATCTTTGCCATATTCGTTCTCCACCCCAACAACGCCCGCATAGGCGAAGCCATGTTCGCTGCTTCACAGTTGATTCCTGCAGGTGACGCCGATGGCATTCTCGCGCACTTCATGGCGATAGGGGGATACTTGGAAAATCGCGGCACCAAGGTCGACACCCATAGTCACATTATCCACATGGGCTATATCGCCTTGCTACTGGCCATGCTGCAACCCTGGGTTGCACTGAGCGATACCACAAAACGCCGCACCGCCTGGATGTTTATTATCGCCTCCATTTTGCTACCGATTTCCATTTTTTCTATTCACTATATCGGTCTCGCGTACAGTCCTTTCGAACACATCGGCTGGGCCAGTATTTCCGCAGACGCCTGCGGTGCCGCGTTGGCCGTGGCCGTTTTTATTCAGTTGTGGGGGCTTTGGAAAGGTGCTCGCAATAATTCAGACTCCCCACCGACACCGAAGTACCTTGGCGATAACAATGCCGCAGCACGGGTGCTTCTGGCCGGCGGTCTACTGCTATTGGTTTCGGGGTTTTTGTACGGCGCGGCTTATGCGGCCTGGTCCCAGTTTGGGGGAGGCACTTCGGAAGTTGCGATCCTAAAAGCTATCGTCACCCAGGCAGCTGCCTCGAATCAGGATTTACTGGGAGCCGCATTTGACGACTTTGGCAACTACCAAATGTATCGCGCCATCAATGTGGCGGTTCACACCCATATCAATGAAATGGGTATCCTGTTGCTGCTGATGTCGTTCGTCCAATCCTTTGTTAACTACAGCGATGTGGTTCGCAATCGCTGGGCCAAGCTTGCAGTGCTCGGTGGCTTCGGATTGCCAATTGGAATTTTGCTGGAGATTAATTTTGGCATTGTCGGCAGCATTCTGGCGGATTCATTTGGATTCCTCATGATTGTTAGCCTGATGGCCATGCTGTTTGGTTTGTTGCGGCATACGGGTGCCACGGACGCACAAAAAGGAGCATCAGCATGAATACGGCGAAAAGAATTCTCATTCTAACGGGCATCGCACTCATTGCTTGCACCATGGCGTTTGGCGTCGGCTACGCCTTGTTTGATGAGCACCAGACGCTAGAGGGCATGGGGAGGTATATGGCAGGGGGATTTATGGAAGCGGCATCGGGCAATATGGGTGCCGCCTTCGAATCCCTGGATTCCTACGGTGCTCTTTCCCAGGAATATCGCAATGAGGTGCACTCTCACGGCCATTGGGGGATGTTGTCCCTGATTCTTATCATCCTTGGACTGATGTTCGACCGGGTTGCACTGAGTGAAAAAAACGGAGTAATGCTGGCCAGTTTGCTAGCGTTTAGCACCGCGGCATTTCCACTGGGTGTCTTGCTACAAATTGGTCCCGCTGCAGGGCTCGGAGAGATCTTGTCCGTAGTCGGATCAGTTGGCATGATTATCGGCTTGCTAGTGGCCGTTTTTGGAATACTTAAAAATACCCCAAACCATACTGACTGAGAGCCTGCCATGCCCCCCAGCACTGCGGAAGTGTCCGCTGTAACTCGCCACTACTGCCAACGTTATGAGATCGAACGAATCGAGCTTGAAATGCAGTCAGGCGTTGTCGATTCTGCGGAACTGGTTTGCAATCTTCTACTGAAGTTTGAGCCCGGATATCAGGTGCAATTTAAGTTGCAGGGAGAACAAGCCGCGCTCGGAGAGCGGATAGCTGGCATGAGCTCAGACGGGGCAGTATCCACATTGAGTGGTCAGTCCACGGCCGAAATGGAAGAGGATCTCACAGCTTTTTTTAGCAGCATCGAGAGTCGGCTGGATCGCATTGCGCACGAAGAGAGAGTGCAGAGTATTACTTTTCTGGGGAATACCTTTGTGTTGAACAACAAAACGGTGTTCGACGTCATCGAAGACGTAGATGGTCGATTGACTATAGACATGCACAAAGGCAGCGAACGCCAGTCGGCGATGCTGCTGGCCAGTTCATTACTAGATGGATTGTACGACGGCTCAATCGTATTAAAAAGTTAGGCAAACTCCTCCTCACGCACTAAGCTAATCCTATGGCGCAGTGGCAAAGTGTACTCCCGAGCTGTGAGCTGAAGCCGGGACAAGTGAAGGAACTCAGCTGGCAAGATAATGATATATTGCTGTTGAGAACGCTGGCCGGTCAATGTCTGGCCATAAGCGCCTACTGTCCGCATCAGGGCAACTACATACCGAACGGACTTCCTCCAGGGGCTCCACTCGATAAACTTTTGATTAAAGAAGAGTTGAACTGCCCCTACCACGGCTGGCGGTTTAACGGCGCGGGGCAGTGTACTCACATACCCCAGGGCCAGCGTGTGCCAGGCATTATCAAACAAGGGAAAGCGGTAATGCGTTCCTGGCAGGTGCGCGAACAGAACAACCAAATTCAACTTCAAGCAGAAGTCTCTTCCACCCCCCGGGAAAACTAACGGGTAAGTGTCTTGCATTTCTGTACCAATTGGTACAGAATTTCATTTCCCTATGCAGTGAGTCCCGAAATGGCCAGATCACTCGAATTTGATCGCACAAAAGCCGTCGAAGCAGCCATGAAGTTATTCTGGTCGCGCGGCTATACAGCAACCTCCCTACCGGACCTTCTCAAATCAATGGGTGTAGCGCGTTCCAGCTTCTATGCCAGTTTCGGCACCAAACGAGAGCTTTTCATCGAGTGCCTGGAGCTTTTTGGTGACCGCACCCTCGACATCATCAAAGAGGATGCGCAGAAACTACCTCCCTCGGCCCTGCCCCGCGCTTTTTTTCACACGACCTTATCGGATGTGTCTGGACGCAAAGTAAAACAGGGCTGCATGATGGTAAACACCGTGCTGGAATTAGCCGATGTCGATCCGAAACTCAATCAGCTCGCGGCTAAAAAGCTCAGCGCCATTGAGAATGCTTTTGCTAAAGCATTCCAAATCGCACAAGAAAGAGGCGAGCTAGACCCCACTCACAGCCCGGAAGAACTCGCGAGCCTGGTAATGACCATCAACTTGGGTTTGCGTGTACAAAGCCGCCAAAACCATTCTCCACGAGCTTTAGAATCGATCGTAGAAAATAGCCTATCCATGCTCGGGCTGGCCGCCTGAACCTATCACCGAACCTGAGGAGACCTGAATATGTTGTCTGAAACCATGTCCTATGAGAAAAAATTTGCCACCGTTAACGGCAAACAAATCGCCTATGTTGAAGAAGGTAGCGGCGACCCCATTGTATTACTGCACGGTAATCCTACCTCCTCGTTCCTATGGCGCAATGTAGTACCTGAATTGGTGACATCCGGCCGGGTGATCGTCCCCGACTTGATTGGCCAGGGAGACTCAGAAAAACTTCCCGCCAGCGAGGGGGCTGATCGATACAGTCTGGAAGTAGCCTACAGTTACGTGGATGGCCTATTGGCAACCATTGGCGCCAACCAGAACGTCACTCTTGTTATTCATGACTGGGGTAGCGGGATCGGATTTTTGTGGGCTATGCGGCACGCTAAAGCCATGAAAGGTGTGGCTTATATGGAAGGCATTGTTAAGCCGGTGAGCTGGGATGATTGGCCCGAGAGCGCAGTGGGAATATTCAAGGGCTTTCGCTCCGACAAGGGAGAGGACCTAATCCTCAACCGCAATATGTTTATTGAAGGTGTGCTGCCCTCATCAATACTTCGCACACTGAGCGAGACGGAGATGGATGCCTATCGAGCGCCTCACCAAAACTCGGAGGACCGCCAGCCACTTCTAAACTGGCCCAGACAAATACCTATCGAAGGAGAACCTGAAGACGTCGTCGCCCTCGTAAACGAATACGGAGCGTTCATGGCCGGTAGTGACGTACCAAAGCTATTTATCAACGCCGACCCGGGTTCCATCCTGGTTGGGCCTCAGCGTGAATTTTGCCGCAGCTGGCCGAACCAGCAAGAGGTTACGGTAAAAGGCTTACATTTTGTGCAAGAAGACTCGCCGGTTGAGATCGGCCAGGCTGTAGCCAACTGGCTGGAAACCATCTAATTCACAGTACTTAAACTCAAGTTAAAAAAGGAAAGCGACAATGTCAGATGTACCTGTATATATCATTGCCAATCTGGTTCCCAATTTAGATCACGGGGGATATAGAACTTATGAGAAAGGGTTTTTCCCCATACTAAAAAGGTTTGGTGGCACCTTCATCACCTACGACGATAATAGCAAGCACCTGGAAGGGTCAGAGCCCAGGGTCGGCCGGATGATTATTTTTCAGTTTCCCTCAGAAGCTGTCGCTCAGGCTTGGTATGACGACCCGGAGTATCAGGCCTTGTCCGAGCATCGCCGAGCGGGAGCGGAGCTCAAGTCGCTGACGATGGTACACGGGCTACCCCCCCGTGCGTAAGCCGTTCTAATGATCCAACCCCTCGCCCATCTCGGTGGGCGAGGTACTCGAATTCATCAAATAGCTAAAAAACCATTTCAGGAACATCGTCGGGGACAACCAGTTCTCCCTGCGTAAGATTGACAATTTCTTCAACACTGACGCCCGGAGCGCGTTCTCGCAAGATGAATTTGCCGTCACGAATGTCCAGCAGCGCGAGATCGGTCAACACACGCTTAATGCAGCCTTTGCCCGTCAGCGGTAAAGTGCATTCAGATAACAACTTCGATTCGCCAGACTTGGAAGCATGAGTCATGGTGACAATAATATTATCGGCGCCAGCTACCAAGTCCATTGCGCCGCCCATTCCCTTAATCAATTTTCCGGGGATCATGTAGGAAGCGATATTGCCCTGGCAGTCGACCTCAAACGCGCCCAGCACCGTCAGGTCAACGTGACCACCGCGAATCATCGCAAAGGACTCCGCGGAAGAAAACAATGACGCACCCTCAATCATCGTTACCGTCTGCTTCCCTGCATTAATCAAATCTGCATCGACCTCTTCATCCAGGGGGAATTGCCCCATACCGAGTAGGCCGTTTTCAGACTGCAACATCACCTGCATATCATCGGGAATATAGTTTGCTGCCAACGTGGGAATACCGATGCCGAGATTGACATAAAAGCCATCCTGAAATTCCTGCGCTACACGCTGCGCCAGTTGTTCTCTAGTCAAAGCCATTTCAATTCCCCCTAAGCGCTGCGCACAGTGCGCTGTTCGATGGTTTTTTCAAAGGTGCCCTGAATAAGACGGTTCACGTAGATCCCCGGAAGGTGAATCTCATCCGGGTCCAGCTGTCCCACCTCCACAATCTCCTCCACCTCAACCACCGCAACCTTGCCGGCGGTAATTGCCATCGGATTGAAATTACGTGCGGTCTTGCGGAACATTAAATTGCCATAGCGATCGGCCTTCCAGGCCTTGGCGATAGCAAAGTCTCCAACAAGGGCCTCTTCAAGGATGTAATGCCGGCCGTTAAATTCTCGCGCTTCCTTGCCCTCTCCTACCGGCGTGCCATAGCCAGTGGCGGTATAGAAGGCCGGAATACCTGCGCCCCCCGCGCGCATTTTCTCAGCCAGCGTTCCCTGGGGTGTAAGCTCCACCTCCAGTTCTCCACTCATCATCTGGGATTCGAACAAAGCGTTTTCGCCCACATAGGAGGCGATCATCTTTTTAATCTGTTGGTCTTCCAGCAACAGACCCAGCCCAGCACCGTCCACCCCGGCATTGTTGGAAGCAACCGTTAGGCCCTTGGTGCCCTTGCGCTTGATTTCCTTGATCAGGTTCTCCGGTATTCCGCAGAGACCGAAACCACCGGCGATGACTGTCATGTTGTCTTCCAAGCCGGCCATAGCCTCCGCGTAACTGCTTACTACTTTGTCAAATCCGGACACAGTGTTCTCCTGCCAAATTTTGGGATCGAATCGAATTGCCCACATTGCAAGAAGGCGTTATATTAATCAAATTGTATTTTTTAATTAATTAATTACTTTTTACTATTAAATAAAAGGCGATAAAAGTACCTATCGATGACTGTACCTATCAATCAAGTGATCGCCTTCTGCGGCGTTGCTCGCACCGGCAGTTTCGCGGAGGCGGCGATTCAGCTACACCTTTCACAACCAACTCTCAGCATCGCCATTAAAAATCTGGAGGAAAACCTCGGCGGAAAACTGCTAGCACGCACAACTCGCTCGGTGTCTCTGACCCCGGAGGGAAAAGCCTTCTATCCCGTCGCGCGGCGATTACTGGCGGACTGGGAACAGTCGCTACAGGACGTACGGAACCACTTTACCCTACGCCGTGGAAAACTGGACATAGCCGCCATGCCGACCTATACCAGCAATTTGCTACCGCAGATATTGGCGGAGTTTCACCGACGGTACCCCGACATAAACGTGACGGTCCACGATGTGATCGCCGAAAGTGTCGTCGAGATGGTGAGAGAAAAGCGTTGCGAGCTGGGTGTAACCTTCCACCCAGGGGATGCACCAGACCTCAACTTTCAGCCCTTGTTCAGAGATCGATTTATCGCCATTCTCCCCAAAGACCACCCGCTACTCACTAGGCGACAGTTGCGCTGGCCAGACCTACTGGAGTACCCCCATATCAGCCTGCAACGGCCTGCGGGAACCAGAGCCCTTATTGACCAGGCCTTGGAAGAAAAAGGTCTGGTGCTGATGCCTGCCTTTGAATCTCATCAATTGGTCAGCGTCGGCCGTATGGTCAGCGAGGGCCTGGGGCTGAGCGTGGTACCCAGTACCAGTAGAGCTCAGATGGAGGAAATGCAACTGGAATGCCGCGCGATTACCTCGCCAGTGATCACGCATCAGCTGGGGATCATCACCCATCGACAACAGGTAACATCGGTGGCCGCACAGGCAATGGAAATACTCATTGGAGAAGCGACTAACCCCATGTTAAAGTAAGGTATAGTCGCCTCAAGACTAAGACAGCACGATTATCGTCAAGCACGACAATCAGTATCCAGACCCATTCGAAAGGCCGAGCTGAGTTCTCGCTGCCCGCAAAGACTCAACTACTAGCCCAGGGGTGAGGTGGGTTCCAATTACCGGGGAAATACTGTTTAGTCGAATCTCGACGTGTTACGGTCAACAAAAACAGCGAGACACCAATAGGCAGGAAAATGGATAGCTTACTCAGCGGTGATCTGGGCAACATCGTCATACCTGCAGTCATGGATGGAATCTCCAATTCACGGGGCGACGATTTTTTTAAGGCCATCACGCAACGCATGAGCCTGGCAGTGAATGCCGACTACATATTTATCGGAAGACTGGTCGAAAACAACACCAAAGCCCGCACAATTTCCGTTTGCAAAAACCACGAAATCATTCCGAACTTTGACTACGATCTCCAGTACACGCCCTGCGAGCAGGTGACACTAGAGAGGCCTCAACTACACTCAGGCAATCTGCAGAAGGAGTTTCCTCAAGACCAGATGTTGATCGACATGGGCATCAACGGTTATTACGGAGCGCCACTGCACAGCAGTGACAACGACGTTATCGGTTTACTAGTCGCAATGTACGAAAAAACGGTACCTGATCCAGATCGGATAGAAAGCATCTTTGACTTATTTGCCGGCCGCATCGCCGCTGAAATCGAAAGTACCGAAAAAACGCTGGCGCTGGAGTCGCTCAACAGGAAGCTGGAAGACCGAGTAGCGGCACGCACAATCGAACTGGAAGCGGCAAAGCTCATAGCAGAGCAAGCCGATGCAGCCAAATCTGTATTCCTGGCCTGCATGTCCCATGAAATCCGCACTCCTATGAACGGTGTTTTAGGCATGGCGGAATTGCTGGAGACAACTGACCTGAATAATCAGCAGCAGGCTTATCTAAAAGCGCTGCGTGAATCCAGCGGCTCGTTAATGAATGTAGTCAATGACATTCTTGATTACACCAAGATTTTCAGTGGCGAACTGGAGCTGATTTACGAGGATTTTTCGATAAGTGAATGGATAACATCACTGACGACACCTTTTTATGCAACTCTTCCGAATGATGTGCAGTTGCGCGTGGAAATTGACTCTGACCTTTCAGGTACTTACAACACAGACAAAAACAGGCTGCAGCAAGTACTGACGAACTTACTCAATAATGCAGTGAAATTCACCCCTGCTGGGCATATACATCTAAGAGTGCAGATGATAGAAGCTCTTGGGGGCGAACCCAGCCTGAAATTTACCGTGCGAGACACCGGTATCGGCATCCCGGAGGAGCATCAGAAACAGATTTTTGAACCGTTCACCCAAGCAGACGCCTCCATCACTCGAAAATATGGCGGCACGGGTTTGGGACTCTCGATCTGTAAAAAGATCGTTACCTCTATGGGGGGCGAAATTGGCTTGGAACGCTCTGAAACCCCGGGCAGTTCTTTTCACTTTAGTATTCCTGTGAGGGACGTTACTGAAAAGTCAGGTGCAAGATCCGAAAAGAACACCGAAAAATCCTTTATCAATTTGAAGGTTCTGCTCGTTGAAGACAACCTCGTCAATCAACTACTGGTTGTTGCGCAACTGAAACACCTGGGAATGAGGCCCACCGTAGCTGTCAACGGCTTGGAAGCCGTGCGCATTTTGTGCAAGGATCAGGAAGAATTCGATCTGGTATTGATGGATTGCGAAATGCCAGTAATGGACGGTTTCGAAGCCACAAGCACTATACGTGCCTGGGAACAGGAGCAAGGCAACGAAAAGATCCCAATCTATGCGCTAACTGCCCATGTTCTTTCCGAAAACAACGAGAGCTGCGAAGCGGCAGGAATGGACGGTAGAATTACCAAACCTACAACTATTCCCGACTACTATCCTATACTCGAAAAAATCTCGAGCGCACATCAAGAATACTAAAAAAACTTTGTGTTGGTGATATCAGGGAAAGCCATCAGATACAAATGCGCTCATGGTGGGGGAATTTCTGATTGCGCCACAGGCAAGTCTATAAACACCCTGCGATAGTGCTCCTCGATATATAGCCCTTGCGTGATTCCAAGAAAATCACCGGAAATCGCCAGGGGTCCAGACCAACAATCGTTCCCGGGGGCTATTCCAAAATATTCGCGCTGGTGCTCGGGCAGCAGTGATTGAATCGTATGACCTGGACCCGAATCGTTTACCGTCGCCCATGCTGCTGGTAGAGGAATTGGACTACTGAGGTACTGGCCATCGTAATCCAGTTTTATCCAAGGTAAATGAGACACCTGAGTCATTGGAAATTGATAATTACCGATAAACTCTATCATCGATTTTGGTGTGCCCTGATGAAACTTCAATCGAACATTAAACGACTCACCGGTATCCAGTACATTAGTGAGATGGTAGGCATCACTTGTCACACACATCCCCAGAGTACTGTTCCAAGAATCGCTGCGACCACCACCGTAGGAACGTTTGGTCTGCACATCCATGCCATATAATCGATAACCATCTGCCACTCGAAACGCCAGGTGAATGACTCTTTGGCCCGATGGTAGTCGCAAGGCATCTTTCGCAGTCAGCGCTATCAGGCCATTCGCACTACCAGGATTTTTGGCTGCGTGTTTAAACGCCAGATACTCTACTCTCCTGGCGACATCTCCCACACCAATGTTACTCGCATTATTGCCAATTCCGGCAACCGCAAACCAAGCAACGACCTCTGCCAAGGTGAGCTCCTAAATCACGGAAAAGTATTCTCGTGACGTACATAACTCAAAGTGTCCTTCATCGAAACCTTGGGCGTCAGGCAGTAACCTCGGATGGCGCGATAAACTCCCGGTAGGTTTTACCGCAATTGAATTGCTCCGCCGGTAATGCCTGGTCGAATAAGAACCCCTGAGCATAGTCACAACTTCGCTCGTTGAGATAGCGCAGCTCATGCGCTGTTTCTACACCTTCGGCGGTGACCTGCATTTTCAAGGTGTGGGCCATGTGGATAATGGACGAGGCAATTTCTTTCGCATCACCATCTTTTGAAATTTCCTGCACAAAAGAACGGTCTACCTTTAGCAGGTTGAATGGCAATGTGTGGAGGTAGCTAAAGGACGAATAACCCGTGCCAAAGTCATCCAACAATAAATTAACGCCTATCGCATTCAATTCGTGAAGCGTGTCCAGGCATTGTTGCTTGATATCCACAAACAGGCTCTCTGTAATTTCCAAACACAGGCAATCGGCTCGAATACCGGTTCGCTGTATCGCCCTTCGAACAACATCTGCGAAATCACCGGTGCATATCTGGCGCACGGAAACGTTTACGGTGAGCTTAAAATCTCGATGGCCTGCACGGTTCCAGATTTTGAGCTGGTCACAGGCAGAATTCAGCACCCATTCTCCCATTGGAACAATCAAACCAATTTCTTCGGCTACGGGGATAAACTCGATGGGAGAAACCATCCCCCGTTTTGGATGATACCAACGCAGCAGAGTTTCAGCGCCAATGGTTTGCATATCGCCAAGATGAACAATCGGTTGATAATGCAAGCACAATTCACCTTTGGACATTGATTTACGCAGATCCTGTTCGATCTCTAAGCGCCTGCGTGCCAGAACGTCCAGCTCCACGCTATAAAATTCGAAATTATTCTTGCCGCTCTCCTTGGCCCGGTACATAGCAACATCAGCATTTTTAATTAGATCAATGGACGTCTGCGCGTCGTCGGGAAAAACGGTGATACCAACGCTGCCGCTAATGAAAGTCTCAACGCCTTCAATTTCAAACGGCTTTTCTAATAGTTCCAGTATATTCTCAGCAATATTGCCCAAGTGAGGTAGCAGAAACTGGTCGGGCAGAATGACCGTAAACTCATCACCTCCCAACCTTGCGACCATATCGGTCTTACGCAGGATGCTGGTCAAACGTTGTGCAGCCACTTTTAACAGTTCATCCCCATAAACGTGGCCCAGAGTATCATTTACAGATTTAAACCGATCGAGGTCGATAAACAACAGAGCGAATTTTTTATTGTTGCGTTTAGCATCAGTGATCGAGTACTCCAGCCGCTCCATAAATAAGTTGCGATTGGGAAGTTTCGTCAAGTCGTCATATCTAGCCAGCTTTCGATTCTGCGCTTCGCTTTCAGCCAGCTTCCCCAAAATCTGCTCTCTTGTGGCAACCGTTCGCGAGATACCGCGGGAAATGCCAATCACAGCTCCGACCATTAGCAATGCCATGAGCGTAACGATAAGCGTTGTAGACAACACAGTAAAATCAACCGTTTCCCGGATAGGTTGCTGAAATTCCTGTGAGTGTTGAAAAAATTGATTTCTTGCCGCTAACAAAGAATGGTACAGATCAACTCTACTTAACTCACCCCGACTATACAGTTCCAGTGAAGAGAGGGCCTGATTGGCATCCTCCAGATCATCTCTGCATAAATCGATAGCTCGATGCGTCGCGATCAAGTTCATTACCACTTCGTCAAAGGGAGTGATGAGTGCAAGACAATCCACCGGCTGGGCACGAATACTACCAACTATAGTCTCGAGCGCCTCTACTCGAACCTCTTCGCCCTGCCTCGTATCAATCGGGAACTCAGTCAGTAACTTACTGAGCTCTAGCGTATATTTGAGATGTAATATGTTCAGTTCATGAAATTTCGCTCCTTTGCTGATTTGAAACGTACCAAAGGCGGCTATCCCAACAAAAATCAGGATGATGAGAATCATCATCGCCAGACGTTTTTGAATTGACAAATTCATCACTGCCACCCGGCGGCAATGAACACGGGGCTGTCGAACATTTTATTTTTATGACCTAGAGGCTATACCACGTTTATCGGCTATTTCACCTTTAGCTTTAAGATTATCGGTGGAATCTGTGGTTATTTTTCAGCTTGAACCGCATTTATACGTACATTTACGCAGGCGCAGGAAAACTCATTGAACACCACGGGGAAATACAGCCCGCAGGTAAGGCCGGGGCATCTCACGAGGTGGCGGACACATTCACCGGGAAAGGGAAAACCGCTCTCGCAATAAATTTTTCTGAACCTTCCCCATGGCATTCCTCGGTAGAGCCTCAATGACTTCTACTTGCTTGGGTACTTTAAAATTAGCCAGTTGTTTCCTGCAGTGCTCGATTACCTCATCAGCGCTAGGTGCGCTAATACTTGGATCGCTACTGTCTATAATTAAAACAGCAACTACCGCCTCTCCAAAGTCGGCATGGGGTATGCCGATTACCGCCGACTCTTTAACACCGGGCATGTCATCAATCACCAGTTCGATCTCTTTGGGGTAGACATTCAAACCACCGCAGATAACAAGATCTTTGGCACGACCGACAATAGATACATAACCGTCTGCGTCAATGCTGGCTTTGTCTCCCGTATTAAAGAAACCGTCCGCGGTAAAATCTTCGGCAGTTTTTTCGGGCATACGCCAGTATCCCTGAAACACGTTGGGCCCTTTCACCTGCAGGTCGCCAATCTCGCCACTTACTTGTGCATTCGACATCGTCTGGCCAGACTCATCCACTATGCGAACCTCAACTCCGGGTAACGCTGGCCCGACGGTACCCGCTCGTCGTTCCCCGTGCAGCGGATTGGAGGTATTCATTCCAGTCTCGGTCATACCGTAGCGCTCGAGGATCACGTGACCGGTACGCTGCTCGAATTCAACAAACGTTTCCGCGAGTAACGGTGCTGAACCAGAAATAAACAAGCGCATATTGGAACAACAGGATGCGCCAAAATCGGGATTACCTAGAAGCCGCGTGTAATAAGTTGGAACGCCCATCATCACCGTACAGCCTTCCAGTGCGGCCACGGCCGCTTTATCGCTATAGGCACTGTGCCATGACATGCTCGCACCACTGAGCAACACGCAGCTCACGCCGACAAACAAACCGTGAACATGATAGATGGGCAACATGTGCAGCAATCGATCAGAGGCGGAAAAACCCCATAGATCTACTAATGTATCAGCATTTTTTCGAAGGTTATCGTGACTTAAAATAATCCCCTTGGGTCTCCCTGTCGTACCCGAGGAATACAGTAGTGCAGCCATCTCCGAACCTTCACATAGGGCAACCTCAGCTTCGTCACTCTCATTTGCGGCGCGCTCCATCAGGCTACCGCTTCCATCCTCATCCAGAATTAGCACTGCTTTCACACCACTGGGTGGCAGCACAGATTCGATGGTTCCTCGCGAACCGCTTGCGCAGACCACCACGCTAGGCTCCGCATCGCCGAGAAAATAGGCGAGCTCCGCTGCTGTATATGCCGTGTTCAGCGGGTGGTAGACCAGACCTGCTCGAAGACAGGCGAAATACAAGAACAAGTTCTCGACAGACTTTTCGACCTGAACGGTAATCCTGTCACCCCGCACCGCACCGAGTTGCAGCAAGGCGTTGGCAATCCGCGCAGAGGCGATCTCCGCCTCACGGTAGCTAACACTCCGCCCCTCGGCGGTGCACAACAAATCCGTATTCAGATCGCTGGGAAATTTTTTTTGAAAGTGCGCATATAAGTTCGCGTTATCGGCCATGACGACTCCTTGAGCTTGCTCGACACCAAGCACTATGCAAACATGCTGGTCATTAAACAAATAGTAACTCTGTGGGGATTGGAATGCAGCTAGACGCTAAAGTGGTAGTAATAACTGGGGCAGCACGCGGATTGGGGCGTGCCTACGCGGTAGCAATGGCCGCACAAGGGGCTTCGATTTTCGCCTGCGATGTCAGTGACTGCAGTGAAACAGTAGCCGAGATAAAGGCGGCAGGTGGGAGTATTGAATCTGCTGTTACTGATATCGCCGATATGAACAGCTGCCAGGCAATGGCCGACTCCGCTGTCGCCGCCTTCGGAAAAATTGATGTACTGATAAACAATGCCGCTCTATACGCATCTCTACAGGGCTCACGCTTTGAAGACTTGGACGAGGCACAATGGGACGCCGTGATGAACGTCAATATCAAAGGTGTTTGGCAGTGCTGTAAGGCTGTGGTAAATCCGATGCGCAAAGCGGGCGGCGGATCGATTATCAATATCTCATCACTGGCCGCTGTGTACGGCCTCCCCTACGGCTGCGACTACGCGGCATCCAAGGCCGCTGTGATCGGAATGACGCGGTCGATGGCGCGCGAATTGGGTAAAGACAGCATCAGGGTCAACGCGGTAGCACCCTCGGCGGTCATGACAGAAGGCACGCAGGAGTTCTTTGGTGAGAAATTCGAAAAAGCCAAATCGGTTATCGCATCGGGACAGGTCATCCCACGCAACCTGGAACCCGCCGACTTAACTGGCACACTGATCTACCTCGCATCCGATGCGAGCGCATTTGTAACGGGGCAAACACATATGGTGGATGGCGGGTCCTGGTTTCTATAGTCAGTGCGTACCCCGCTCAAATGAGCTCGAAGGATTAGATAAGTGACACAGTTAACGTCCAATCAAAGCGAACAAGCGCAACAGTGTCTTGAGGCCTTGCAAGCGGAAGTTGATTCAGGGCTTGGGCATCTCAACCAATTGTGCACCCTCGATGGAAAGTTTTCGGTTTCAGCGCTCGACGCCTACCAAAAGGTCAGTTACGAATTGGCTTTTTGCGCCGCCGAGATCGAAGCGTCGAAGATACTGTTGAAGTATGCAGACAGCGTTCATACTCAGGACCAGTTAACCGGACAGATGTCTCTCGCGTTCTGTGCGGAAAACGTGCGCACAGTCTGGCAGCGCTTGTTGGCTCATGCCTCGGAAGCGGGCCTTTCCGACTCCCGCCTGCTGACCTTGATGGGCGGTGAGCCAATGGCGAATTTTCTGGCTGAGCACGGAGGAGTTGCGCAGTATGCCGCTCTGGGTGAGCAGCTTCTTCAGCGCGACAGTGCGCATCTTCCCAGTGGACTGGGTGAGGAAAAGGATATGATTCGGGACGCGTTCGCGCGTTTTACAGAAGAAGTGGTCATGCCAAGAGCTGAGCATATACATCGCTTCGACACCGATATTCCCGATGAAATTATCACCGGCGCGGCTGCAATGGGCTGTTTTGGAACCTGTATTCCCGAGCGGTTTGGAGGTTTAATGCCCGACGAACGCCACGATAGCGTCGGCATGCTAGTGGTGACGGAAGAATTGTCTCGCGGGTCCTTGGGCGCAGCGGGCAGCTTAATCACGCGTCCTGAAATCGCCGCTCGGGCGCTGCTGCACGGCGGAACCGAACAGCAAAAGATGACTTGGCTACCCCGCTTGGCCGCCGGAGAACAGCTGGCGGCAATCTCTATTACCGAACCTGATTTTGGCTCCAATGTTGCTGGACTATCGCTCAAGGCCACCAGGGTAACGAATACAACAGAAGGTGGCTGGATTCTAAATGGCGCTAAAACCTGGTGTACGTTTGCGGGGAAGGCGGATGTGATTGTCATCATTGCCCGCACAGACCCTGACTACAGCAAAGGTCATCGCGGACTGAGTATGTTTTTGGTTGAAAAACCAAGATTCGCGGGGCACGAATTCACTTTCGAAAACCCCGACGGTGGTCGAATGACAGGGAAAGCTATACCCACCATCGGTTATCGAGGCATGCATTCTTTCGATTTGTCGTTCGAAGATTATTACGTGCCCGCAACAGGATTGGTGGGCGAAGAAGCCGGCTTGGGACAGGGCTTCTACCTGTCAATGGAGGGTTTATCCGGCGGCAGAATACAGACATCGGCTCGCGCCTGCGGCGTAATGAAAGCCGCCCTTGAGCGGGCGGTGAGTTACTCCCGCGACCGCACGGTATTCAATGCCCCGATAGGCGACTTTCAACTGACGCAAGTCAAGCTGGGCCGCATGTGGGCTGCGTTAACCGCATCGCGTCAATTCAGTTACGCGGTGGCCAGAATGCTCGATGATGGTCTTGGTAAAATGGACGCTAGCCTGGTCAAACTTTTCAGCTGTCGCGCCGCAGAATGGGTCACCCGGGAGGCGCTACAGATTCACGGTGGCATGGGATATGCCGAGGAAAGTGACGTGAGCCGATACTTCGTGGACGCGCGCGTACTGTCCATTTTTGAGGGCGCCGAAGAGACACTGGCCCTCAAGGTGATATCGCGCGAACTCATCGCAAACGCCGGGCCAAAGAGTCCGGCAGGGAATAAATAGTGCAGAACGTACTGTCAGGACTACGTGTTGTCGAAGGCAGCGCTTTTGTGGCGGCTCCCTCAGGCGGAATGACACTGGCTCAATTGGGAGCCGACGTCATTCGCTTTGACCCCATCGGTGGAGGCATCGACTATCGACGCTGGCCGGTAACGAAAAACAACGAAAGCATCTATTGGCATAGTCTAAACAAAGGAAAGCGTTCTATCGTCGTAGATTTCAAAAAGCCCGAAGGAAGAGAATTACTGACCCAGATCATCACAGCGCCCGGCGAAGACTGTGGTTTATTCCTGACCAATTTTCCCGCCCGTGGCTGGCTTGCAGATGAGAAACTTCGAGCGCACCGGGAGGATTTAATATACCTGAACCTCACCGGCGATCGACACGGAGGCAGTGCTTTGGACTATACGGTGAACAGCAAAGTCGGTTTACCGTTTATGACAGGTTCATCCACAGATGGTGCACCGATTAATGCCCCTCTACCCGCCTGGGACGTGATTGCCGGGCAGCACATCGCTCTGGGCCTGCTGGCAGCAGAGCGCCAGCGCCTGAGGACCGGCCAAGGTCAATTCGTCAAACTGGCCCTGGCCGATGTCGCCTTGGCCACCATGGGGAACCTGGGTTACATCGGTGAGGTGATGGTGAACGATGATGAGCGTAAGTCACTGGGCAATCATATCTATGGCACCTTCGGCCGAGACTTTACCAGCCGGGATGGCAAACGAGTGATGATCGTGGGTGTCAGTGCCAATCAGTGGCGGGCCATTATCAAGGCAACTGAGCATGAGCGGGCGATTGCGACTTTAGGAGAATCGATGGGGCTGAATTTCAATGCCGAAGGAGATCGTTACATCGGCCGCGAAAAAATCTGTCAACTTCTAGAGCCCTGGTTTGCGGCCAGAGATTACCAAAACATCGCCGAGCAATTCGACGCCGCTGGCGTATGCTGGGGCAAGTATCAAACCGTGTCCGAGCTAGTCAAAAACGACGTCGACTGTTCAATCGATAACCCCTTATTTGAGCAGATTGAACAACCGGGTATCGGAGAGTACTTGATGCCACAAAACCCTCTGGGGTTTACCGGCGCTGATCGAAAATCCGTTCGCCCCGCCCCCCGGCTAGGCCAACATACCGATGAAGTACTGGCAGAAATTGCGGGATTAAGCAGCGGCGAGATCGGTCGCTACCATGACAACGGTATTATAGCCGGCCCCGGTTAGAGGTTCTTTTGTTTCAATTCACTACAGCGCATTCCGGCACCACGGCCCTTCTATGTCTCCTACTTTGCAGTAGTGCTGTGGCCAACAACTGTACACCCGAGGTGGCAGCCACGATTGATTTAAACCCTGATATTAACGGTTGGGGTATCGATAACAAAAATCACCGATTTATTTCCGAGTCAGATGCGGGCATATCCCCGACAACACTGAATCAGTTGCGGGTGAAATGGGTATTTGCCCTACCCGATACCGACACACCGCATACACAGCCCTTTATCACTCCCGATACTGTTTTCATTGGCGACGAACCTGGCATGGTGTATGCCCTGGACCGGGAAACAGGCTGTGAAAAATGGCGCTTCGATGCGGATACCACTGTTCGCACAGCGCTGCGATATGTGCCCTTTGAACACCATGGCAAGGCGGAAAACATACTGACCTTTGGCACAGCCGGCGGCGAGGTGTTTGGCATTGACCCTCGAACCGGCAAGCAACAGTGGCGTATACGAGCTGACGAACATCCCAAAACCATGGTGACCGGATCTTCTATCGATCACCAAGGTGTGATTTTTCAACCTGTCTCTTCCTGGGAAGCCGCGTGGGCAGTCAATCCTTTTTACAGCTGCTGTAGTTTTCGAAGCTCGGTGATCGCTTTGAACCCCATCGATGGCAGCATTTTGTGGCGCAGCTATATGATTAAAGAAGAGCCGCGCCTGGTGAAAGAAAACCTGCTGTGGCCCGATCACTACGGGCCGTCCGGCGCACCCGTTTGGTCGCAGCCAACCCTCGATGTAAAGCGCAATCGCCTATACGTTGGGACAGGTGAAAACTATTCCTCGCCAAGTACAGACACTAGCGATGCCATCGTAGCGCTTGATTTAACGACTGGCGAAATGCTCTGGCACCAACAGTTTTTGGCCTCTGATGCATGGAATGTCGCCTGTGAATCACCCCTGGATTCAAACTGCCCCGATGAGCGCGGAGTTGATCTCGATTTTGGCGCACCGCCTATTCTGGTCACCGTAAACGGCCGGGATTTCATATTAGCGGGACAGAAAAATGGCGCGGTCTACGCCCTGGATCCGGATCAGAAAGGCAAACTACTGTGGCAACAAAAACCGGGTACGGGCGGCAAATTGGGTGGCATCCATTTTAGTATGGGTGTCGATGAAAAAAGAGGTGTCGTTTATGTACCGATCAGCGATAGACCCGTTGAAATGCTGGGGAAGAACCCCGCGGGAAAACCCAATCCCTCACTGCATGCCTACGACATCGCCAGCGGGAAAAACTTGTGGTCAACTCCGGCGCCCAATAGTTGCTTCGATGACGACGGGAAAAGCATTGAAAATTGCCACCAGGGCTTATCGGCAGCAATTACCATCACGGAAAATCTGGTATTTGCGCCAGCACTGGACGGCTATATCAGGGTATTCGACGCACATAAGGGCAATCAATTATGGGAGTTTGACGCTCGTGGAAGCTTCGACGCGGTCAACGCCAAAAAAGCCTCTGGTGGAGCCATCGATCTGGGAGGTGTCTATATGAACAAGGGGCAACTGTTTGTTCAAGCTGGGTACGGAACGCTGGGCCAGATAGCGGGGAACGCCTTCATTGTTTTAGAGGCCTCCCCAACACAAGAAGAGACATCGCTGCAACGCTGACAATAATTAAACAGAGAATATTTACGGTGATGGAATAGGATCAAAATCCGGCACCGTATTAGTATGATGATCATAGTCCAGTGATACTTCCCATAACACCTTCTCTGCATGGTCCCGAGCAACTTCCCATTGGGGATAGTGACTCCATTTTTCAGAGACAAGCTCAGTGATCATTAGTGAGGCGCTATCGAATATGTTGCGTACCATCACTCCAGTATTTTCGCCCGCAAACAGATTAAACTCCTTGCCATTAAATCCATGGAACACTTTATGCGCTGCGCTGTAGAGGTCGGAAAAGTAATCTAAAGTCACAAACACATCTTTGGGATAACCAATATTGGCGTGCCCCAGGTTAGCCATCTTCCATTCTTTTTCGCCGGCAACATGACGAAGCATATTTATCCAACCAGTCATATTCTCCGCCCCGCTGACGCCGGCCATGGGGAGACGCCCCGGGTAGAAAAAGTCGACTATGTGTAAAACCCCATCGGGAGTAATGGTGTAGCTGTCAGCCCCCGTATGTGCCCACTGATTGGGAGTAACGTATTTGAAAGTCCAGTCTTCGAACTGGAAGGTGCTGCGCCCATTGGGCAGGACTTCGGTTGGCATGGGTATGGAGTTTTTAAACCGCTTAACCTCTCTAACAGTATTCTCACTGCCAATAATGCGTAAACGACGGCCTTTTTTTGCTATAAGTGCGGCCAGCGGGCGAGTCATGCCGACATGATCGACATGCGGATGGCTGTATACAACGCTGCCAATTGGGAGCGGCGTAATCTTTTTCACCTGAGAAATAAATCCGTCCATCTCAAAGACATCGGGAGCATCAATCATAAGTACGCTGTCGTTACCGACAAACAAGGTAACTGCAAACTGATTTGATAGTAGCCAGTAAGTTCGCTCTGTAAGACGCTGTACGACCCAATGATCTACGCCCGTGACGTAAGGAACCTCTAGCCGCTCTCCCACATTCAATACACGTGTACTTGAAGGCGTGACGCGTTTATCTGGATTGAGGACAGGATTATAGGTTCTTACCGGGCTGACTACTTGTATAGGCCGTTCTAGTTCAATAGCTTCTTCAACTAAGGATTGCGTTGAAACTCTCCCTGAATCAGCCAGGACAGGAACTCCATACAAACTACTCACAAGAACGAAGATGCTCAATCGACGCAACTTCATGTAATCCAAGCAGAACAATTCCAAAACCCGCTTTTGAAAATGATTGAGCACTGAATTCGACATTTTCTGGTAAATCTCCATCGCTGTTTAACTAGCTTCCACGTTCATAGCCTGGGCCATTCGGAGGGTAGCTTCGCAAGTTTCTGTTTGGAAATATATATGCAATAATTAAATTTACTATTTACTAAAAATTACTAATCTTTCACCGATGAAATCACTGGATGACATGCGCCTGTTTGCCAAGGTTGTCGAACTTGGCAGCTTTACCGCAGCGGCTGAAAACATAGAAATCTCAAGGGCTCTACTAAGCCGAAGAATCTCTGCACTGGAACAAAGACTAGGAGTCCGACTGTTAAACCGAACGACTCGCAGAATGGATTTGACGGAAAGTGGCAATACCTATTTTCAGTATTGTCGAGAAATCATCAACACAGAACTCGAAGCTGAAGAAGCCATTCAGACGATAAAAACCGAACCAACCGGGCTACTTCGTATCGCCATGCCGATATTATTCGGACAGGACGTGTTTGCACCTCTGTTAGCCGAATTCCATGGCCACTACCCTAATATTCAGCTTCGCCTCGATTTGATCGATCAGCCTGCGGACCTTGTGGCTTCCGGATACGACATGATCATCCACTGGGGAACGAACAGGCCGGACTCAGCCTATATTGCCAAAAATATTTCCACAATGCGCCTTGTGACATGCGCATCCCTGTCTTACCTCGATGCGTTTGGAACCCCTTCACACCCGCGTGATTTGCACTCGCACAATTGTCTGATTTACAGCCCATTACGCGAAGGAGAAGAGATATGGCGATTTGACGATAAGGGTCAGGTTCTCGAGTTTCCTGTCACTGGTGATATCGAAGCCAATCACGCCGCAGTTCTGATTAGGGCAGCAACAGATGGATTAGGTCTGCTCTACGCACCCGCGTTTTCTGTAGAAGCGCTACTGGCACGTGGTGAACTCGTCGAGATACTCAGCGATTATGAAACCACTGCAACCATCTGGGCCGAATACCCCCATCGGATGATTACCAAAAAAGAGCGTGTATTTCTTGATTTCCTGTGCGAGAAATGTCCAATACTGGTGAGTGGTAACACCATCTCAATCAAGTCATAACTACGGCACTAAAATTCGCGCCGCTGAGCTTGGGTCTCGGAGGGCAACTCGCCATAAACTTTTTTATACATCGCAGAGAAGCGACCCAGCTGGTTGAATCCGCGCTCACTGGCAATCTCGGTGATACTGCGATCACCTCTGGATGGATCCATCAGGTCGGCGCGAACCGACTCCAGGCGAGTTTTTAGCAGGAAGCGCATGGGTGAGGTACTCTTGAATTTTTTAAACCCTTCAAACAGGCTGCGCTCACTGACACCTGTTAATGTCACTAAGGTATCAACGCTAATATCTTCAGATGAATGTTCGCAGATATAATCAATCGCGAGTTTTACATGGCGCGGTAGAACGGAAGGTCTTTCGTTGACCAATCTCTCGGAATAATCGTTCTGCAGAGAGTGGAGTAGCCCACGTACAATGTTATCGAGTTCATTACTCAAAATGTCAGCATTGTGATAAAAGCTGGAGTCTTGGCTGTACTCATTAATAAAATGAAAGGCATGACGCCACCAAGCTGCGTGAGCAGGATTTCGGTTGAGCATCACATTTTCAAATACTGGTGGGGAGTTGGTAGGCACTCCCAGGCAGCTCGAAGCAATTTCCTCAACTTTCGACTTCGAAATCTGAACCATAAATTGCTTGCAGTGTTCGCTCCAGGTCATGCGTGTGTAGGCAGAAGGATTGACTACTGAAGCGGTGGTAGCATCTGACTGAATAACTTCGCCATCCAGCTCAATAATCGCGTTGCCCATCACGGGCAATTGCAGGAGATAGAAGTCATCCAACCTACCCGGCTCAATGACGCTCTCCACGCCGTACTGCATATAGTTAAAACTAATCCCATCAAATGGCATGTGATAGTGAAACGCATCTACATCACCCGTGGTGGAAGTTAGATGATGATCACAATACACCGATGCAACAGACTCCCTGGCCTCGTCCAAATCCGTGGTTTCAAACAGCCGATATTCTTCGTTTCGAATTGCGGCGGATTTATCTTTTACTATATCGGGTTGCATAGTCGAGCCTTTAGCTGGATGCCTGCTATACAGGTAGTTTAGACCTCTATTCGATTCAGGTCGGTCTGTTTATAAAAATCTCGCCAAATAAACCAGAAAATTTTGCTCTTCAAGGTCTCAACTCGTTCTAGCACACCGTCACCACTGTTGCCAAATAGATCAACACTGGAAACCTCTTTGCCCGATGAATTGTAAAATGCGACCAGCGAATCGTATTTTTCATCGTTGTAAATAACGATAGGCGTACCGCCAATAGTGACGTTAACAATCCCTCCCTGCTCACTAACAAACTCTTGCGTGTACGCGACGTGGTCGTTGTCGATACTTATTCCGTAAACCAGCGCTTTAACGGGTAGCCGGTCATCAAACTCCTCGATAGTGGGGAAGGCAGGTTTGTCACTTTGCCACTGAAGTGTACGCACCGCGTGCAGCATCATGCCGTCGCGAACAATGTAGTCAAAGAAACGAACAAAGGGATTATCGCTTTGTTGATCAATTCCATTTACATACACCCTCCCGTCTGGGTATAGCTCTTTGAAAGAACCAAAAGGCATACGTAAAGTGGGCCACTCTTTCATGGCGGGCCCGTGCTCTCCATCCTTCTCCATGCTTCCCCACATTTGCTGAATGGGTTCCCCGGTGTTCATATCCAGCATCACCAGATTATTTCGAAGCTGGGTCATCACTCGCAAGTCGACTTTCTGATCGCCAATAACCGGGGAGTAAGCAACGCCCATATTCGTCAGGCCGCAGTAGGTCATTATTACCTCTTCACCATCGATGGGACCGGCGGTTACCACATGTGGCTGCAGCAGATAGTAATCCGTATAGGCGATAGCCCCCTCATCTGTCTCCAAAACAATGACGTTGATTTCATCCGGTGATTCAAATCTTTCAGATTCGTAGCTGGCATGACTCATCTGGGATAAAAACGTAGGTGCTTCTTCAACAGAGACGAACTTGGCTTGCCCCTCGTGCATTTGCGGGCGAAACATCAGCTTGGTATTGATCATGCCAGCGTACAAATTGAACAAGCACAGCAACACAAGTGCGGACATAACGCCCCCGCCTGGCACTCGTTGTTTTCGCCAAATAACCACAGACGCTGCGAGAGCCAACAAAGTCGCTATCGTTATTCCCCAACGGTTGTACCAGACGCCCATCGTAAACTCGCGACTGGATTGCACGAGCCACTGACTGATATCTGCTAAATCTTTGAATATCAAAAAGGCTCCAACTTGAGCCGAGATCATCAAGATCCAAAACATAATACTGTGACGATTTTTCGTTTCGGTAGGCATGCTAACTTTCTTCTTGGTTGAGTATCGGGTTTGTCGCACAGACCTTTGTCTGACGCTTATTCCGACAAGAACATACCGCGTTTTTCATACGGCGACAATACAAACCGCCTGGATTTCAAGCCGAAAGTTAGCTTTCTGAACGGGAGAATTTCTCTCGTCGATATACTCGCAGTATTTGAATACAGACCTCGCAATTCGAATAGCACTCGAAGCGGAAATCGCAGTCAATACCACTCTAAAATGGCCTTACTTGTTGGCTGGAAGATTTGTTCTAGAGAAGACAACCGGGTAAATGGAATGATCAAAAGTGTTTGTATAGTGGGTGCGGGGTTCGCAGGTTTGACCAGCGCTCGCGTCTTCAAAGCCCTCAACTACGATGTCACTGTCTATGAGAAGGAGGCAGATGTTGGTGGAGTCTGGTCTGCTTCCAGGCGTTACCCCGGATTGACCACTCAGAACCCCAGAGAGACCTATGAACTTTCGGACTTCCCGATGCCATCGGAATATCCCGAATGGCCATCGGGTGAACAGGTGCAACACTATATGCACTCTTACATGCTGCACCACCAACTTCAAAAATTCGTACAGCTGAACACCGAAGTCGAAAACGCACGTTTCGACGACGTTTCACAAACATGGACAGTGAAGACGAAATCGAAAACTGAGAATGGAAGCTATCGCGAGCAGTCCGCGCAATTCGACTATCTAATCGTTGGCAATGGAATTTTCTCCATACCCGCTATCCCTGAATATGCGGGGTCCAAAGAATTCACTGCTGCCGGCGGTCGAATCTGTCACTCCAGCCAATTTACTAACAAGGAGGAGGCTCGCAGCAAACATGTGGTAATCGTTGGCTACGGTAAATCTTCCTGTGATGTCGCCAACGCCATATGGGATATTTCAGCGAGCACAACAGTCGCCGCCAGGCATCTGATCTGGAAACTTCCGAAGATGATTGCCAACAAGCTCAACTACAAACATCTTTTTTTGACTCGAATGAGCGAGGCCTTGTTCCGCTACGTCCATCTTCGGGGGGCTGACAAGTTTTTCCACACATTGGGAAACCCGATTCGCCTCCTTATGCTCAATACGGTTGAAAGGATTATCGAAAAACAACTGGGACTCCGACGACTCGGTGTACACCCGAACAAGCCACTGGAGACTATCGCACGCAGCACAGTCAGCCTGGTTTCCGATGGTTTTTACGAGTCAGTGGAAAGAGGCGAAATTAAACTGCACAAAAACTCTGAGATTGTAAGCCTCAAACCAGGGACGGCGGTTTTATCCACTGGGGAGGAAATACCTGCAGATATCATTGTATGCGGCACAGGCTGGCACCAGCGCTGCTCGTTCCTTGAAGAAAGCGTTATGAACAAAGTCACCGATGAGCAGGGGAACTTCAGGTTATTCCGTTCAATGTTACCGGTCGACGTGCCAAGACTGGCTTTCAACGGATACAATTCCTCATTCTTCAGTCAATTAAATTGCGAAGTGGGCTCGCTGTGGCTGGTAGACTACTTAAACGGCGGATTTGAACTGCCCTCGGATATTGAGAAAAACAAGGATATTGATGAACGGCTCGCCTGGATGGAAGCGCGAACTGACGGCAAGCATTCCAAGGGAACCAACATCATTCCCTTTTCGATACATCATATCGATGAGCTCTTAAGGGATATGAATATGAATGTGGGTCGGCTTACACGCTTCAAACAGTGGCTGAGCGCACTTCAACCAAAGGTCTATGGCGACATTTTGCCCAGGCTTCAAAACAAACATCTCCAGTGAGCACGGATACCCCCGCTTATGACTGACACATTTGACTACGTGATTGTGGGGAGTGGAATAAACTCCCTGTGCTGTGCCGCCTTACTGGCAAAGAAAGGTCACTCGGTTTGTGTACTGGAACGCAACAGTGTCTTTGGCGGCTGCATAAAGACTGATGAACTCACCCTCCCCGGCTTCAGACACGATGTACTGTCCGGATTTCACCCGCTATTTGTCACCTCACCGAGCTATGCAGAATTGGGAGAGGATTTACACAAACACGGGCTTGAGTACGTCAATACACACAAACCTACTGCTTCAATTACCTCCGCCAATGCAGTCTCGATATTGACCATGTCGAGACAGGAGAATATCGACAACTTCAATAAGCTCACCGAGGGCGACGGTGATCGCTACGCTCAAACAATGTCTGAAATGGAGGCAGATGCGGAGTTTACCTTTGCCCTGTTGGGGAGCGAGCTAATTCGGCTGAAAACCTTGGTACTATTCTTCAAGGAACTGAGAAAAAGAAAACTCAACGGAATGCTGAATTTCTTCGGCGAAGCCATGTCGTCCAGTCGCGATTGGTTGACACAGAAGTTTGATTCTCAAGGTATTCAGGCACTCCTCGCTCCCTGGATACTCCACACAGGATTGGGCCCTGAAGCGACATTTTCCGGGGCCATGAACAGGGTCATCGCTTTCAGTCTCGAAGCCGCCGGCATGCCAATCGTGAAGGGCGGCAGTGACAATCTGGTACGCGCCTTTGTTGGGCTGATAGAGAGTCATGGCGGCGTGCTTATGACTCGCTCCAATGTTTCAAAGCTTATAGTCAGTAATGGAGTCGCGAAGGGTGTCGTAGTCTCAACTGCGGAATCTGGCAATTCATCCACCGACGAAACAGTCGAAAGAGACAAGCGTATCTACGCTAACAATGCGGTCATTTGTAATGTAACGCCAAATCAACTGTATGAAAATTTGCTGGATCGGCAATGGGTGCCTAAGAAAATAAGACAAGAAACCTCGAACTATCAATACGGCAGAGCGGGCATGCAAATACACCTGGCTCTTGACTGCCCTCCACAGTGGGTTGAAGAAACCTTGAGTGATGTGGCTATGATTCACTTTACAGACGGTATTGATGCCGTCTCCAAGGCAGTAAACCAGGCCGAGAGAGGCCTGCTACCCGAACAAGCCACTATTGTGGTGGCACAGCCAACCGCCCTTGATCCTAGTCGCGCTCCCCAAGGTAAATCGATACTCTGGATTCAACTACAGGAGTTACCCTCTGTGATTAAGGGAGACGCAGCCAACGCGATATCAATTCCCGAGGATGGAGGCTGGACTAGCGAGGTAAGAGAGGCATACGCAGATCGCATCGTAAAACGACTTACAGAATACATCCCCAATTTATCTTCAACTATTTTGAGTCGGAAAGTTCTGTCTCCTGCAGATCTCGAAATGGCAAACATCAATTTGGTGGGTGGCGATCCGTACTCAGGACATTGCGGCATGCAACAATTTTTTGCCTGGCGACCACTCAAATCTCTCCGCAATCACGAAACCACCGTTAAGAACTTGTACCATATCGGTGCATCGACTCATCCAGGTCCCGGATTAGGCGGCAACTCCGGATACATGGTGGCTAAACATCTCGGCTAATTCATAACTCATTATTAAAAAGAGGATAGACAGATGGCGAACTTGGAAAACAAAGTGGCAATTATCACCGGTGGCGCAGCATCCATCGGCCAGGCGATTACCCGAGAGCTGCATGCCCAGGGGGCGAGCGTGGTTATCGCTGCCCGCACGGCCGAAAAAGGTCGGGTACTGGCCGAGGAGTTGGGTGATCGTGCCATGTATGTTCAGACTGATATCACCGACGATACACAGCTTGAGAACCTTCTCAAATTAACGCTGGAACGCTTCGGCTCTCTCGATATTCTGGTGAACAACGCCTGTTCCTATGACGATGAGGGTGCGGCTACAACACGGGACACCTGGCTTTCCACCATTAACACAAGCGCGGTATCTGCGGCGATTCTGGGAGAGCTAAGCAGGCCACACCTGGCCAAAAATAACGGCTGCATCGTCAATATTGGCTCTATATCCGGCGCTTTTCCCCATATCGGTCGCTGGGCGTATCCGGTCGCAAAGGCAACCTTGCGTCATTTGAGCAAAACCCAGGCGGTAGAGTATGCGCAGGATAATATTCGGGTCAACTTGCTGGTTCTCGGACATATTTGGTCCGACCCCTTTGAGGGACTGACCGAAGACAACAGAGCTCATGCGGATAAAGTGTCGTCATCATTGAATCTGATGGGCCGTGTTGCAGACGGCACTGAGGTGGCCAAGGTTGCGGCATTTGCAGCGTCTGAGGATGCGTCTTATATGACTGGCGCCGAGATTCCGGTAGACGGTGGTTACAGTGCTATGGGGCCGGAAGGCCATGTGCCATTGATGCCGCAATTAATGAATTCATCCGCGTAGCAAGATTAGGTGGGTTCTGTATGATGATTATTAGCTAGCACAGCGCCCACCCGGTTTCAGGATAAATTCGCAACAACTTTGAAGTAACAGCACTCCGAGAGTAGCGATGTCAGAAGAAATTCCCATTGATCACTTGCGCAACTGGATTGGAAAGCGGGAATGTGTGAGCGACACCATTACCCCCGAACTGCTTAAGCGCTTCAGAGCTACACTTGGCGACTACACTCCCCTTGGTGATGAAGATGACCCAAAGCTTCCTCTTGGACTTCACTGGGCGCTCGGGCAACCCGCAATCACAAGTGACGGCCTGGGATTAGATGGTCATCCAGCCAAAGGCGGGTTTTTACCTCCAGTGCCACTGCCACGCAGAATGTGGGCGTCCAGCAGGGTTGCGTTTCACCAGTCACCTGGCATCGGGAAGCCGATTGAAAGAATATCTACTATTGCCGATGTTGTTCACAAGCACAGCGCGGCATCGGGCGACTTGGTGTTTGTGCATGTTGATCACCGCTATACACAGAGTGCCGAGGAAGGTGCACAGTTGCTTATCGACGAAAGCCAGGTCATCGTCTACCGTCAGCCGTCGGCCTTCAAGCCCGCTAAACCGCAAAACTTAGAAGCAATGCCAAAAAACCCGGCTCACAGCTTAAAGATTTTGCCCGACAGTACGCTGTTATTTCGCTACTCCGCAATAACGTTCAATGGTCACCGCATTCACTACGATCATCATTACACCACTGGAGTCGAAGGTTACCCCGGGCTTGTCGTACACGGGCCGCTTATGGCAACGTTGTTGATGAACTTTGCCCAGGCTAACCGATCTGGGAGCCCGTTGAAGGAATTCGAATTTCGAGGTGCCGCGCCCGCTTTTGTTGATCAGGCCCTGGAATTGTCGCTACAAGAAGATGGAGCCGCGAACGACGATGACACCGAAACCCTTGAAATCAGGAATCATGAAGGCGCGTTGATCATGACCGCTACCGCAGGTTTTGGCGCCTGACACCCATTGCACGCCCGAAGAGAACAGACACGTGTAAAACCACTAGGGACGAACTAAAGGACTATGCCTTAGCGCTTAGTTGAGTCACATTTGAGACATCATCTTCAGTATCTTCACCAATACTCAATAGTAAATCTGGATTACCTTTACAAGCGGCAACTAACACATCTTTATGTTTGGATAGTAAAAGACCGATATTCTCTGAGTCTTGCTCGCTGATGCCGTCAATATGCTTGCCTAGCAGCGAACCAAAATTCTCTGCCAGCTCCAACATCTTGTCATAAGCGTCGGCTTCTTTTTTGCTATCAAACATCGTTTCGTCCCGATCGCATTTCCACATTGCTACTACGGCCACAGGTCACCTCGTGTGTGGTTTGTTAATTTCCAGGATACTGTACATAAATACAGTATCTATGGCAATCAAACTTTCAAAAGTAATTGCAGAACAAGGAACTGCGATGGAGAGTTTTCAGCTAGCGGCGAACGGTATCTTTGGGAACTGTCATGCCCTCCGCAACTGACCAATCGTAAAACCGTTCGATCCAACTATCCGAGGGCAGGTTAAGTTTGCGCATACCAAACCCATGTCCCCCTTTGGAATACATATGCAACCCTGCACGCTTGCCCTTCGCGAGCCACTCGGAATAAATTGACACACTGCCCGCGGCCAACCCCAGCGGATCATCTGATGCGCAAATTACCAAGATGGGCGGCGCATCTTCGGGAGCATCGTCAATGGAGACGACCGTGGTCCATGCATAGACCGGGACAATAAAGTCTGGTCGTGTTGCCTTGGTATAGCTATAGGTGACACCCATGGTGACTGCGCCACCTGCAGAAAAGCCCATGAATCCTATTTTATTCGGATCTACGCCCAACTTCGCGGAATGGGTTCGCACGTAATCAATCGCTTCGAGCCCATCCTGAATCGATAACAGCAGTACCGCGGAAACTTTTTCCTCAAGTTCCTCCCACTCCTCTGAGACCTCCCGGACGCCATCTTCTCCGGTAGGCACTAGTCGATACTTGAGAACAAAGGCGGTGATACCCTTGGTGTTTAACCATCTGGCGACATCATAGCCCTCACTATTAATACTGTGGGCATACAGTGCTCCACCTGGCGCGACAATCACAGACGTGCCGTTGGCAATCTCTACATCTGCTTTGAACACGACCAGGCTCGGAGAGGAGACATTGGTGACAACTTCGGTTTCCCATATTTCGGAGTAGTACTGTCTTTCTGCTTTAGGCCAATGTATTTTGTCCTGGGACTTATAAGGTAGTGGCACAACTTCCAGCGGTACAGCTGACGCGGTCATCGCAGCATTAATCAAGGCGATGAGTAATAAATTTTTATAATTCATGATGTGAATTACCAACCTTCAAATTGCTAACACGTGGATATTATGGACGAGTTCGTGAAGTCAATTTAGCACAGTGCGACAGTCGAACCCTACAGACTTATAAACACTCCCAGATTCCGCTTGTCGTCCACAACACAATCAGATAGCGTGCAATCTTTACAAAATTCGGGAGTCAACATGTCGCGTCTTATCGGTAAACGTATGGTGATCACGGGATCATCCCGCAGTCTCGGGCGCGAGTTCGCGCTTGCGGTCGCGCGCGAAGGCGCCTCTGTGGTTCTCAATGGCACTAATGAGCAAGCACTTAACGCAACCCTGGACGAAATTAAAGAGTTGGGAACACCCGTGTGCGCGGTACTGGGCTCGGTTGCTGACTCAGCCACCTGCTCTCGACTAGTGGAAACCTGTGTCGAACAATTCGGTGGCATCGATGTGATGGTAAACAATGCGGGCATCGTCAGAGACCGCACACTGATGAAAATGAGTGACGAGGATTTTGACCAGGTCATAGCGGTGGACTTGAGAGGTCCGTTTATCTGCATGCGCGAGGCCGCCAAGGTCATGCGCGAACAGGACTCCGGTGGCCATGTTATAAACATCACCTCAGCTTCGGGCCTTGTGGGAAATTTCGGTCAGACCAACTACGCGGCGGCAAAAGCCGGCTTGATGGGCATGATGTACACGGCTGTTAAGGAACTGGCGCGCTACAACATCCGCTGCAACGCCATGTGGCCAGTCGCCTTGACCGATATGACCAAGCCGATCATTGAAAAAAGCGGCAAGACCGCTGCCGAACTTGGATTTGGTGAACCACAGGACGTTGCGCTGGGCTTAGTTTGGCTGGCCAGTGATTTGGCATCCCACTGGAACGGCCAGTGCCTTACTTTAAATGGATACAAGGCTGCACTATGGCAATCTCAGGCTGAGCACTATGTTCGCGAGCAAAATACACCTTTTGACATGACGACATTGGAGAACTACTTAACAGATTGCAAACCACTGCCCGTCTATCAGGCGCGCTGAAACAATAGTGGAACCGACTTTAGAGAGCTTACAGCTAGTCTACGTGCACGATCCAATGTGCAGCTGGTGCTACGGCTTTGGCCAGACACATGACATCATCGTGAATGAAATCTCCACTAGGATACCGGTGCGTCGCCTTTTGGGTGGGCTTGCGCCCGATACCGAAGAGCCCATGCCGATGGCTATGCAATCCAAGCTACAACAAGTCTGGCAGCAAATTGAACAAGTGATTCCGGGAACTCAGTTCAATTACGACTTTTGGAAAAATTGCCAACCTCGAAGAGCCACCTACCCCGCTTGTCGCGCGGTGATCGCGGCGCGATGCCAGGGTGAGCACTTTGATCCGATTATGAGCAATGCAATACAACAGGCGTATTATCGCCACGCCAGAAACCCATCTGACCACAACACACTGGTGAGTCTCGCGGATGAAATTAACCTGGATGCCAATCAGTTTGACACAGATTTGAGATCTGAGCAGGTCCATCAACAGCTGCTTGACGAAATTCACGCCGCTCGGACTATCGGCATAAATAGTTACCCGAGTATCGCGGTAGTATCTGGAACATGCGTTCGCCATATTGATCTGGCCTATACCGACCCCGTGTTGATGATCGAACAGATTGATACCGCGATGACAAAGCTTAGATCCTAACAGTGGCTCGACTCTGTCTTTTTCTCCGTAGATGAGTAGACTGTTACGCGTTCAATAGCTATGGAGATAAAGGTATGTCCTCCCTTGTAGAGTTCACAGAGCAAGATACGCACACTCTTATTCGTCTCGATGACGGCAAGGCCAATGCAGTGTCCCCGGAACTGGCAGCGCAGTTTAACGCCGCCCTGGACAAAGCAGAGGCTGCGGGCAAAGTTGTCGTTGTTATCGGCCGTGAGGGAAAGTTCTCGGCGGGTTTTGATCTCAGTGTTATGGGTCAAGGCGGTGATGCCACGCGCGATTTGCTCCGCGACGGTGCAGGGCTGGCCGAGCGAATTCTCAAATTCCCCACTCCTGTGGTACTGGCAGTATCAGGGCACGCAATCGCCATGGGTGGATTGCTGCTCTTGTCAGCAGATTACCGCATTGGCATTGAAGGTAACTTCAAGATAGGTTTGAATGAGGTGGCCATTGGCATGACCATGCCGTATTTTGGTGTCGTGCTGGCCCAGTCCCGGCTTGCTAGTAAACATTTGAACAGAGCCCTCGATCTGGCCGAGTTGTACGACCCCCTAAGCGCTGTTGATGCTGGTTTTTTGGACGAGGTGGTTGCACCGAAGGATCTCGAGGAAAAAGCGGCGGCATACGCAGCCCAACTGTCCGCTCTGGACCTGACCGCCTAAAAACAAACTAAAGATCGCATGCGCGCTGGCACCTATGCCGCGATGCGAGACGCCATCGAAAAGGAGCTTGGCTAAATGAGTAACGAAGAAGGTTCAATCACTACAGAAGTCCGCGGGCACATCATGCTCATAGGCTTAAATCGCCCTGACAAATACAATGGTTATACTCCGACAATGGCCAAACAGCTGGTCGCGGCGATGACGGAACTCGACGAAAACGAAGAACTCTGGGTCGGTGTTATCTTCGGTCACGGCGATCATTTTACCGCAGGCCTGGATCTCCCTAAGTGGACAGGCCCAATGGCGGAAGGCGTTAGCGGTGATGGTACTAAACTGGATGTGGTTGGCCTTGGACGCGCTTGCCGAAAACCTATTGTTACAGCCGTCCATGGAATCACGTTTACTCTGGGTATCGAACTCGCCCTGGGCGGCGATATCGTTATCGCGGCAGACAACTGCCGCTTCTCTCAGCTAGAACCCAAGCGCGGCATTATGGCCACAGGTGGCGCCACGATACGTTTCGTTGAACGTGGGGGCTGGGGAAACGCAATGTATCACCTGCTGACTTCAGATGAGTTCGACGCCGAGGAAGCGAAACGAATCGGTCTGGTGCAGGAGATAGTTCCAGCTGGCCGCCAGCTCGAGCGAGCGATCGAGATTGCCGAAGTCATCGCCGCTGGTGCTCCGCTGGCTGTTCAAGCCACCAAGGCCTCTTCCCGACGCTTTGTTGAAGAGGGGTTCGATGCAGCAGTCGCGGCCTTGGGCCCTACCCAAAAAGAGATGTTGGCAACCGAGGATTCGAAAGAGGGTGTTCAGTCTTTTGTGGAACGCCGTGAAGCGCAATTCAAGGGGCGTTGAACGCACGCTCGACTTTAAGACATACCAAACTTCTCATGCATGACAACCGCGCTGGCAATGCGTTGCAGACCGCCTTCAACTGCAATGCGTTGGTCGTCTGGGCTATCCATTAATTGGTCCAGGGCCGTGTTCACTTTTTCCATGTCATACAAGGGTTGGTCTTTGGCTGCTTGGGAGGCAAAGGTATCGCGCAAAAACACTAACACAGGATCTTTTTTGTCTGCGTTCGGCGGAGTCAGGAAAGGGTGTTTCTGCCGGTCGTAAACTTCCGGAATCAATACCTCTCGCGCCGCTTCTCGCAGCACGTGTTTCTCACGAATTCCTTTCACTTTCATATCCACAGGCACGCGTGCCGCAACTTCGGCAACGCGATGATCCAGAAAAGGAACGCGGCCTTCGATTGAGTGTGCCATTTCCATGCGGTCTCCCAGATACACCAATATAAAATTGGCCAGCGTAATTTTCGAGTTGATGTACAAAGACTGATTGAGGTGATCTCGACCAGTAACCCGTTGTGCTATCGGCAGACGATCCAATGCGGCGACAACCGGGTTGTGATCCTGAATATGGGCCGCAAAGCCGTCCTTAAAAAAGGGCACTAAACCGTTGCACATCGACAGCTGCGTATGGATCGAAGTAGGTACCCAGCCCAATCGCCCACGGACCGCTGCGACCGCAGGGCTGTTAAGTTGATCGGGCAACATAATTGCGCGGCTCGCCTCGTTGACGCCCAGGATTTCCTCGCAATAAGCAGTTTTCTGCGCCTCGCTCAATGCTGGATTGTTTTTTACTGCATCCACCCGGAAGAAGGGATATCCACCGAGCATTTCATCCGCACCCTCTCCCGTGAATACCACTTTGATCCCGGCATCCCGCACTGCTTTGCTAAGCAAGAATTTGGCAACTCCGTGTCCGTTGAACATCTGCGTTTCGGAATGCCAAATGGCATCGCCATAGGAATCGGCAATATCTCTACCCGTAATGGGAATGGGGTGATAAGAGGCACCGACGAATTTTGCCTGCTTTTCCGCAATAGCAGCTTCATCGAAAAGAGGATTGTCAAAGGTGAGGGTGAAAGCACGTATAGGTCTGTCCATAGCCTGTTGTGCCAACCCCAATACTGCACAGGAATCTATCCCGCCGCTCAGGTAGGAAGCTACCTCCACGTCAGCCACCAAACGCTGCTGCACGGAGTCCGTCAGTACCTGACGGAATTCCTCGACGACCTCTGCTTCTGACCGCTGATCGCCTTCCATCTCTTGCGCGGTTGGCATATCCCAATCCCAGTAGGAATAGATACGCACAACACCGTCTTTTGCGATGGCATAGCAACCTTGAG
>JBGCGJ010000038.1:0-17727 GCA_045110675.1 Halioglobus sp.
CGAATGCAGGGCGCGCAATAGCCGCAACGCTCGCCGTGCAACATAGGTCTATGGCACGATCGGTAAGATTCGCAGATTCTGCATGAACTGCCAAGACCTAAGCTGCAATGTTGGAATGTGCCTCCAGCGACGTTAATATACGCGTATGTATGGCTCGTCGCTTTTCCTTGAGCAAACTTTCGTACGCTGCATCACGAACCAGTGCGTGTTTAAATTGATAAGTCGCCTCAGGTGGCAGACCGCGTCGATAGATAAGCTCGGCTTCAATCAACCCATCAAGCGCTAACCCTAATTCGGATTCTGGTAACAGAGCTACTTTTTCAAGTAGTACATGACCAAATTCCCGCCCAATACACGAAGCCATTTGTGCCACTTCCTTGATAGGTTGCAGCCGGTCTAATCGTGCCATCAAGCTGTCGTGCAGTGTGGTGGGAATTGCTATGGTGCTCAGTGGACCATCCAGAACATAGTGACCGCCTTCTTCTTTCAGTGCACCGGATTCAAGAATCGTTTTGGTTAGCTCCTCCACAAACAACGGTACGCCATCCGTGCGTTGGCTTATGATTTCCACGATCTCACTTGGCAATGATTTGCCACCGGTGAGTTTGGACGTTATGGCTGCTATCTGTTCACGGCCCAATCGGTTTAACGCAAAACGCGTCACAATGGGATGACCGCCAAAACGGTATTCGAAGTTTGGACGAGCGGTTGCCAGAATCATAATGCGCTTGTCTGTTATTGCATCGAGTAATGTTTCCAACAGCTCAAGCGATGTGGGGTCAATCCAATGCAAGTCCTCATAGATTAATAGCACCGGTTTCTTTGCCGCTTGCTCAACCAATAGCCGGACAAACATTTCTATTGTCTGGGCGCGTTGTTGTGCCGGGTTTAACTCAACTTTGCCGTAGCGGGTGTCGCCATCCAACCCCAACATGGAGGCCATGAGTTTAAGGCCTTTAGAATCATTACCCAGTAGAACCTCAAGTTTGTCCAACTTGGTATCCGAGTTGTCCAAAGGGGCGAACCTTGCGGCAAACGAAATTTGCTGTATGACGGGATAGAACGCACTGTCAGCATGATAAGGCGAACATTGATACGTCATGCGAAAATGATCATCTTGCGACACATTATCGATGGCAGCCTGCGCAGTACGCGATTTACCGATTCCTGCCTCACCACTGACAATAATCATCCGGCCTACGCCGGACTTAGCTTTAGACCAGTATTCGCTGAGCAGGCCGAGTTCCTGTTCGCGGCCGACAATCGGTGTGAGTGCTCCGCTTCGACGGGCGGCGAAACGACTTTCATTAGTGTTCTCACCAGCAACAACGAATGCATCCACTGGCTCCGAAATTCCTTTAAGACTATGTGCACCTATCGGCCTTAATTCAAAAATATCACCGAGCAGGTTTTGTGTTGTCCGTGGCAATACCAATTGGCCAGGTTGCGCCAGCCCCTGCAGGCGGGCGGCAAGATTCGGGGTCTCCCCCACGACAGCAGCTTCCTGAGCAGCACCACTACCGATCATGTCGCCTACAACCACGACACCCGTTGCGATACCCACGCGGGTTGATAGCGCTGTGCCATTCGGTTCAGAGGTTTGTCTTATCGCATCAATCATGGCAAGTCCTGCTCGCACAGCGCGCTCAGCATCATCTTCATTGGCCCGAGGCCACCCGAAATAACAGAGCACACCATCGCCCATAAACTTTGCGACAAACCCTTCAAAGCGAGAGACGATTCCAGCAACTGTATTCTGGTAGCCCGTGATGACATCGCGCATGTCTTCAGGATCCATCCTGGTGGCCATTTCTGTAGAGCCCACCAGATCGACAAACATGACGGTCATGTGCCGTCGTTCAGCATCAGACTGTGCTAACGGCGTTGATACGTCTGGAGAAGCCACACTTGTCGTCGCCTCAACATCAGATGACGGGAAGTCTTTGCCAAGTCGCAGTATTGCTCCCCACACTCTTCGGCGCGGACCCAGTGGAAGACCCAACTCTTTTAGGTCTTCCTCCAGTAGATCTGGCAGGGTTTCATAGTTGATCTCCGCCTGTACGAAGGCGGGAATATATTTTTCCAAGCCTAGTTCGGCAAGCCAACTGTTGATATCTGACAATGTACTTCCTGAGGTCTACAGAGAAAACGATTGTATAAATTGCATTTTCTAATAAATCTTAGCCTAAGCAGCCACGGGAAAGAAGTGAATTTACGCCGAGGCGCGTATTCGCGAGTAATTCTGCCTCTTGAATCTTTACGTAATCAACCAAAACTGTCTAGCTCGAATGCTTGATCGCGGCTTTACACTAATCTCCAATAAGCCAGACCGGATAATACGACGCTTGCATTACCAGCCCATTAACAGTTGTTGCCTAGACCGCTAGGTACAAGTCCGCTCCTTAAACAATTCAGCAAGATGTGTTAACGTCATTAGCATATTTACGCGAATCGGAGCTGCACCTCGCAAGGGGAGCTTCTTTGGCATATAGATCAAAATCAGACACGCATCGTAATGCGCTCCCTACTAACTAAAGGAATTTCCAATGTCCGAGAAAAAAGGTGGCTGCCTTTGCGGAAAAATACGCTACACACTCAGTGATGATCCCGCCATGGTGGCTGCTTGCCACTGCAAGAACTGTCAGAAACAAACCGGAACTGCCTATTCAGTACTCCTGGGGATGGCCGCCACGTCTGTTTCCATTGACCAGGGTGAACTGAAAACCTATGAAGACACCGGCACGTCTGGTATGCCTGTCGAACGCAAATTCTGTGGTGACTGTGGCTCACCCGTCCTCAGCAAAGCCAAAGCGATCGACGGACTCCTATTTATCAAAGGAGGAACGCTTGACGATACTTCAGGACTCACTGTTGGTGCAGAAATCTGGTGCGATTCAAGAGCAGACTGGTCTACTTTAGGCGAAGACGTCGCTAAAATGCCGGGCAATCCGCCCGCAGGCTGACTCCACTGTTTAACACCGGTTATTATGGGACGCCCCACGCGCTGTAGATTGAAATCTATAGAAAGAAGCGAATACACAATAGTATCCGGGTAGAGGAAATTAACGTGACCGGTAAAACTGATGTTCCGCCAGTTGGCGTTGCACTAATTGGCGCGGGCATGATCGCACCTACCCATGTGGCTGCGTTATCCTCCATACAAGCTCGGGCGCAACTTCACACAATTTTGTCACGTCGACCCGAACGCGCTGAGTATTTAATCGAAAAGTACGCCGGGCCACGACCTTCGCTTACCAGCGAATTATCATCCGTCACCGACAAACCTGATATACAGATCGCAATCGTAGCAACACCACCAAGCATAAGAATTGAGCTAATCGAGGCGTTAGCCAAAGCGGGAAAACATATCCTGCTGGAAAAACCCGTAGCTCGTACCGTGGCTGAAGCAGAACACGTTGTAAACATATGCGAAAGTGCTGGTGTTGCACTCGGGGTGTTATTTCAACATCGCATGCGCCCCTCATCAAAGGCTGCAGCAAAACTAATCAACGGCGGCGAGCTTGGCAAGCCTGGCCTGGTTGAAATCGCGGCACCACTTTGGCGAGAGCAATCCTACTACGACGAGCTACAGCGCGGCACTTATGTTCGCGATGGCGGTGGCGTGCTGATCACCCAGGCAATACACACTATCGACCTTGCTCTGAGCCTTACCGGCCCGGTAACTCGCGTACAAGCCATGACAGCTACAACACCACTTCACAAAATGGAAGCCGAAGACTTTGCGGTTGCCGGGCTGCATTTCGCCTCAGGCGCTTTCGGATCGTTGGTAGCAAGCACTGCGACCTTCCCACATGGACGAGAGACGATCAAACTGCATTATGAACGCGGCTCTTTACACCTGAGCAGTGATAACCTGGATGTCTTCTGGCGCGATGGTCGTTGTGAGCAGATGATGCCCAATGCAATTGGCGCAGGCGAAGATGGTCCAATCATTAACAAACACGAATGGCATCAAGCCGTAATAGAAGATTTTATAGATGCGATGCAGCAAGATCGTGCGCCGATGGTAACAGGACGCGAAGCGCTTGCCTCACAGCAGTTGATCCAGTCAATTGAGATATCATCTAAAACAGGAGCGCCTGTTACCAATCCGATTAGTTAACGTTGTTACTGAAATTCCATGCAGGTATTTGCAATTACATAATAAGCACGCTTAGACTCTCTACAGTAAAAGACGTATAAGTCCCTGACATGCGTTTGTGAAGCTGCATTAATATATCAATCGCTTGTGGATGCCGCTAGTCTGGCCTCAGAGCAATTATGATGTGTAAGGAAATACCACACACTGGAGTGTGATTTTTTGGTGCTCTTAAACATGAAACAATTACTAACGATAGTCCTGCTTACCTTCTCGTTCAATGTACTGGCAGAGTGGACTGAATTCTCGACCAAGTCGAACGGTGACGTATTTTATTTTGACAACGCGCGAGTTGAAAAGAATGGCGACGAAATTAGCGTTTGGACCAGGGTTAGGTACAAGACATCGGTTATGGCCGCGTCGAGCTTCCAGAGCCTGCTAAAGCTAGACTGTTCTGAGAATTCTGAAACGATAGTACAAAGTACCTTTTTCACGGATAAGCACTGGTCTAATCCCGCAATGGCGACCAATACTAACGTGAAACCGAAAACCTATGTAAAGGAAAATTCAGCTACAGCGCAGCTTATTCGCATCCTGTGTAAGGAATAAATCAAGTACACCAATAAAAGAAAACTCGCGCTACTTTCATAGCGCGAGCAATTTTTGTACATCGAATACTTATTCTTTTTATTACGACCTTAGTACTGAGGGGTCGCGCTAATCTTGTATATTATTCCGTCATCTACGGTGGCATACAAGGCATTGTCCGGCCCCATTACCAAGCCGCGATATCGTGTCGTGATTGCGGTTGGCATTATGATTGCGCCCTTAATGGATTGTCCATCATCAGCAAGATCGTAAACATCAATACGCGATCCAGGTGGAGTGTTTCCGAAACCAATCCCCATGATGCCTACACTTAAACGTCCTTCATAGATACCCCAATTCTCGCCTGTCAGGAATGCAGCAGAGCTGGTACCTTGAGAGAAACCATGGTTATTCCAGGAAGGTGGCATCAGATCTTCAAAGCGAGTATCGCTCATAGGAGTATAAGCAGCTCGAATTGCAGGATCCATGGCATCCAGTTGATTGGGCTCATAACCGCAGTACTCGTCGGGGCACTCGCCTCTTCCACCTGTTAATTGCGCAGGATCCCAGCCGGCATTACCACCATTGACCAATGCAGTAATTTCATCGCTATGCCATGGTCCGTGCTCTGCGGTAAATGCTCTGCCATCACTCGGACGAAAATCTATACCTTGTACGTTTCTATGCCCGTACGTGTAGATTCGCTTGTCAAAACCTTCAGGCGGATTGTTATCAGGGTGAGCGTTGCCGTCGCCATCTATTCGTAATATTTTACCGCAAAGCAATTGACCATCCTGCGGACAAATTCCTCTGTGACGATCACCACCCGTTACCCAGAGGTATCCGTCTGGCCCTATACGCAACCTGCCGCCATTGTGAGCACCGGGCCCACCGAATGGTTGATCCGACTCGAACGGCTTATATTGAATATCTGTGACAATATCAGTGCGATCAGAAACGCTCTTAAGATCATCACTGACCTTAAATTTCATTACAATATTCCCATCACACTTTTCAAAGTTGGTTTTACAGCCATCGCCGTAATATTTAGTGGATGAAGAATAAAGATAGATCGTGCGATTCTCGTCGAAGTTCGAGTCTGCAACTACACCCAACACACCAGCTTGACCGTCACAGAAAAGATCATCTCCTGAATCAGAGTAGCCGCTGGTATCTTTGGCGCCATAGAGTGCATGTACATCGCCAGAACTCTCTCGTACTGAAAGACCTTTACACTTTTCAGTATAGAACATGGTTCCATCAGCCAAGAAAGCCATATCCCATGGATTTTCAAGGCCCGTCATAAACTCTGTCGTTTCAATGAATGGGACATTCATTCCCTTCCCATGACCATCGGCATGGGCATTAGGGACCAGTCCGATCAATACGAGAGCGGACGCAAAGATCATGGTTTTACGATATTTTTTCATTTTTTCTCCTCCAAGGGTGATCAATCTATTACTTCAAGGTGTTGCTTCCTTTAAATATGCCGCCAAATTTATAATTTCTTCATCTGTCAATGGCTTGGCCATCATGATCATCAACGACGAATTGGGCCCAATCTTTATTCCATCTCTGTAAGTTTCTAATTTAGATTTCGTATACGAAATCTCCTTACCAGAAATTTTCGGATAACTGGCCACCCCTTTACCTGCAGCCCCATGACAGTTGTTGCAGCTCTGGTTGTATCTCTCTTCTCCTGCCTCGATATTTCCGGTTATCACGTCGTCTCCTGTCGACACATCTTCTTCAGCCAGTTTCTCACTACTGACTGCATTACCGAAATAGCCAAGAAGAAGTACGAAAAACAAAACTCTAGGTGATTTAGCTATCATAATTTTTAGGCCTAGCTGTCAATGTCCAAAATGTTAAAGGAATCCACAGTCTATATCAGCTAGAAACAATTTCAAAGAATTTCGTTGTGTACTAGCAAACCCGATGTATGCAGTGTTGATGCGTGGATTTACATTACCTACGTCTCTAACCTCACGGAACATTGCATAGACGTTAACAATAACTATGCGTTTGACTACGATGTATGTTCACCAGCACAGCATATTATTTTGACACTGCCTACCGATAGCCTGTCCAACAATTGAGTACATCTTGTACGTTTCGTTTTAAGACGCAACAGCGTTCTGCATTACGCTTGACATATGTATGTTAGGCACCCTTAGCTTGCATCACGGATTCACACCAAATTACCGCATGATTTTCTTTGAAAAAAAACGCACTGCGAAAACGGAAATTGGCCTTAACATTAAACATAAATGCTACGAGATGATGCTGACGATACGCGTCGATCTCGCATCTTCAATGTCCGCTTTGGAGAAGTGAAAACGATTTGTAAACACCATGATCAACACTCACATTTAGTCAAGCGCAACGACTGAAGAACTTGGTTTCAGTTTCACTCCAGAATACAGAATGAAATTTGCTTTTTGTCTCCAAAAATTTCCAGTTCAGGTCTGAGTTATTTGCAATTGTGTATGAACGTTCCACATCAACTATATCAGGCAGGTGTTCTCCGATTCTTTTCGCCTTCGTAAAAACATTTCCGAGCTCAACGTTGGAGCAATCTTCTATAGTGAGCTGCTCCAAAACCAATTTATTTTTAATATGAGCGCGTATTTCTTCAACCAAAAACGAATGAACTATGAATTCTTCGAGTGATTCGAAATCAGTTTTTGATCCTGTTCTTACGCCGTAATATTTATCCTTACGCTTGAAAAACAATATATGTGTATCAGTGTCATCACTAATTGAAAACGATGGCTTAGCATTCAAGCTATGAAACGAATCAATATGTTTCGCCACATTTTCGTCACTCAAATTTATATTGCTCATCTAAATCTCCTTAGCTTGCATAGATCAATATTTGTATCTAGCGTTTCGCTTGCAACGTTTTAACTGAAACTATCAGGCACAACGATTGAGTTTGATACCTTGTCAAATCCACAGTGACTGTCGAAGTTGCTGTCCTGTAGGTGGTAGAAAAAACTACAGTACTACTCGTCAACTTACCAGACAAAATGAAAGTAAGCTGGAGCTTGGCGACTTGAATCGATTGTTGGAAAAAACTCAACAACAAGTGCCACCAAAGAATGCATTGGGCGAATTCTCAAGAGCCCTATCAATAAGACTGCCCAAGCAAGACTAAGCCTTGCGACTACGCCTCGCTCAAGCCCTGGGAAATGCCGTAGGCACCCGACTGGTAAACAACCCTGACTCTAACGAAACATCGCGCGTCGCCGGTATCGGCTCGGGTCTGGCGTTCTGAACGAGGCTGGTTTAACGGTAGCACCTTTAAAAAATATGTTGACTAATCCAGCATTAGCTTTGATTATATGTGAAACGGCGTTTTGCCTACCGAAACGATATTTAGTGAACAACCTAGTAGCCACACTAGGTCACAGGCCACCAAACAAACGACAATAGAGGGAAGATCTAACATGAAAAAAGAACAGAGAAGACTAACGCTTGCTGCCAGCATCGTTGCAAGCAGCATGGTCATTGCCGCGCCTGCCTTCGCCGAAGGTGAAGTGGTGTTTGCATCTTGGGGTGGATCATTTCAGGATGCTCTACGCTCAGCAATGCTGGAACCTGCAGCCAGCGCTTTGAGTATCACAGTCAAGGAAGATACGACAAACGGTATCCAGGACGTGCGCGCGCAAATCACTGCGGGTGCAGTAGCCTGGGATGTGACAGAGCAAGACTTGCCCTCGTGTGAAACACTCAGCCGAGAAGGCAGCCTTGAGCCAATTGACTATTCAATTGTTGACACAACGGGTATCCCCGAAGAGCTGATCCATGAAAACTACATCGGCTTCATCAACTTCACCAAGGTGATCGCCTATCGCAAGGATGTCTTTGGCGACAAGGGTCCATCCAACTGGGCAGAATTCTGGGATTTGGAAAATTTCCCCGGCAAGCGCAGCATGCATGGCAAGGTGAATTACAACCTTGAGGCAGCCCTGATGGCCGATGGTGTGCCCATGGCGGACGTCTACGACACACTGGCCACAGACGAAGGCATGAAGCGCGCCTGGTCCAAATTGGGAGAGATCGCTCCCGAAGTCACCGTTTGGTATCGAGGCGGATCTCAATCCGCACAATTGTTGCGCGACGGTGAGGTAGACGTGATCCACATGGGCCATAACCGCGTGGAAAGTGTGATCGCATCAGGCATTGATGTCGCCTATGCATTCGATGGTGGCACCATGGATGTAGATTGCTTGTTGGTGCCCAAGGGTGCGCCAAACGTCGAGAATGCGATGCGCCTGATCAATGAATTGCTCGGTGCCGAAGCGCAGGCGCGACTGGCTGTCACGATGCCGCTGGGTCCGGTGAATACGGGAGCGTTTGACACCGGCATTATTTCGGGCGAGCAGGCTTTGCTGGTCAATACGCATCCCAGCAACTACGACAAGCAGCTTCTGGTCGACCCAAAGTTCTACATCGGTCAGTTGGGTGAGTTGACCGAAGAGTTTGACACGCTGATCCAGCAGTAAACCAAATGGACGCAGCGCGGGCGCAGCGCGTCCGCACTGCGTCCGCACTGCGCCTTTTTTATCACGTCAGGAATTCGTATGTCATCTGCTGCCCAATCTCTTCCCATCGACATATCCAATCTGTGTAAGGCCTACGGATCGATCAAAGCGCTCGATGACGTGTCGTTGAATATTGCTGCAGGCGAATTCCTGACGCTGCTTGGGCCATCGGGCTCGGGCAAAACAACGCTTCTAATGGCGCTCGCAGGTTTTGTGCGTCCCGATGGAGGTTCGATCCGGTTCGGGAACCGCGAAATGATTACGACGCCGCCGCACAAACGCGGCCTTGGTATGGTTTTTCAAAGCTATGCGTTGTTTCCCTTCATGACGGTGGCAGAAAACGTTGCCTATCCACTAAAAGTTCGCAGAGTTTCCAAAAGCGATCAAATGACCCGCGTCGAACGTGCGCTGGATACCGTACAGCTTAGCGGCTATGGGGATCGGCGCATCACCCAATTGTCTGGCGGCCAAAAGCAGCGTGTGGCTCTTGCGCGCGCAATGGTATTTGAGCCGCAGATTATCCTTATGGATGAGCCCCTATCCGCGCTCGACAAAAAGCTGCGCGAACATATGCAAATCGAATTAAAGGCGCTCCATCAAAAATTGGATGCAACCGTTGTATACGTGACTCATGATCAGCGCGAAGCCCTGACAATGTCGGACCGGATTGCCGTGGTCAATCACGGAAGGATCGAGCAAATCGATACGCCTGAGCGGCTCTATCGACAACCTCATAGTTTCTTTGTCGCGGACTTTGTCGGTGAATCAATTTCATTAGCCGTCGAGGTGGCCAACGATACGGCGCAACTCAATGGGCGCGCGCTTAAATCTGATGTGCCCATTGCGCAAGGTCGTGGTGGCCATCGCCTGGTAATCCGACCTGAGTTGTTGGAGGTCACGTCCAGAGCCGTGCCTGAAACTGCCAACGATTTGTCCGGACATGTCCGGGACATCATCTATCAGGGCGACAGCGTGCTCGTTATCGTTCAGCACGAAAGCTTCGATAAGATTAATGTGCGCGTGCCTGCCAACCGCGCTGGCCAGACTGGACTGCCCTCAAAAAGTGAGCGAATTGGCCTTGCCCTGCATCCCGAAGACACGATTATCGTACCGGAACATGTGTCATGAGCGTCGCCGAAGCCTATCAGGGTAATGAGGCACTTCAGAACGCAAGTCAACTTAAATCCGAAGAACGCCGCGAAAGCCTGACGCTTTTTGGGCTTTCTTTACCCGCTATTCTTGCCATTTTAATTGTCGTTTTTCTACCGATTTTCTGGCTGTCTTCGCTCTCCTTTTATAATGCGGCGGGTGAATTAAGCTCGGAAAACTACGCGCGTATCTTTGAAAGCGCTTTATATCGGCGGACCTTTGTCGTCACTTTTCAGATCAGCATTGCCGTGACGTTGATTTGTGTCCTTCTTGGTTATCCGCTGTGTTATTGGCTGACCAGGATGCCGGCCAGAACAGCTGCCATTTTGATGGTTTTCGTGCTGGTCCCGTTCTGGACGTCGGTTCTGGTGCGTACCTATGCATGGTTAGTGCTGTTGCAGCGGAATGGCATCATCAATTCGTCGCTTATGTCGCTCGGCGTAATCGACGAACCACTGCAGCTGGCGCACAACTTGACGGGATCAATCATTGGCATGGTACATATCATGTTGCCATTTCTGATTTTGCCGCTTTACGCCACTATGCGCAGCATTGACACCGACCTGGTTCGCGCGGCAGTGGGGCTCGGCTCCAGTCCGCGCGGAGCATTCTGGCGTGTGTTTTTTCCGATGTCGCTACCGGGCCTCTTTGCCGGCATTGTGCTGGTATTCATCCTCTCTCTCGGTTTTTACGTCACACCTGCTTTGCTGGGCGGCGGCCGAGTACAGATGCTCGCACAGCGGATCGAAAGCACTATCACCGTCTATTCCAATTGGGGTGCTGCATCGGCCTTAGGCGTTGTCCTGTTACTACTGGCACTGGTGATGATCTGGTTGATGAACCGTGTCTTCGGTCTCGACAAATTGTTCATGCGCTGAGGATTTGATAATGGAACAAGTCGGACAACGCAAAATTGATGGACTGTGGCTGACGGTAGTCGGCATTGCGGTGCTGTTCTTTCTGATTCTGCCCACGCTTATCGTGATTCCGATGTCGTTTTCGGGGGCCTCATTTCTAGAGTTCCCACCAACTTCGTTCTCGTTTCGCTGGTATTCAGCCTATTTCACGTCCTCAGAATGGATGAGCGCTACTCGTACGTCTCTGATTGCGGCGGTAATGACCACAGCTATAGCGACGCCTTTAGGCTCACTCTGTGCCTATGGCTTGCATTGTTCCACCCCTCGGATCAGGAACACTGCACAGATCCTGGTGATCATGCCAATTGTCGTACCGGTGATCCTGATCGCCGTAGGCGTGTTCAGCCTTTATGCCAAGCTGGGGCTCAATTACACGCTAACCGGTATTGTGATTGCCCATACCGCGCTGGCGCTGCCCTTTGTAATCGTGACGGTCATGTCGGGATTGCAGAACTATGATTTTGATCAAGAGTTAGCGGCGCGCAGTCTGGGGGCGTCTCGAGCGTACGCTTTGTGGACAATAACAGTACCGCAGGTCAAATTCTCGATCCAGACAGGGGCCTTTCTGGCCTTCATCACATCGCTCGACGAGGTTGTAATCTCGATGCTGGTCTCGGGCGGGGACAACGCTACGATTACCCGCCGCATGTTCAATTCACTGCGTGATCAACTTGACCCGACCATTGCCGCGATTTCCACTTGCCTGATTGTTGTGTCGGTCGCGGCACTCATCGGGGTTCAGATGATCGGCCGCAACAAGAATGCTGACAAATGATGCATTCTTTATTTTTCGCCAAACTCGACCCGGATCTGACGGGCGGCATCAAGGACTGCGGCTCGATAGCCTTCGACAACGGTTTCACTGAAGCGCACGCGCAGACCCGACAGGCTGACAGCGCCCAGCAACTCGCCCTCAAGCCCAAGAACCGGAACAGACAATCCAGCGACATCCGGATCACGCTCGCCCAGACTAAGATAAAACCCAGCCTTTCGAATGTTGGCGGCGTGTTTGCCATGCTGGATGGAATAGGCATCCAATACCTGGCCAGACGAGCCCATGCTCAGCGGAATGATCTCGCCCTCTTCGACGTGATCCCGCGCAAGCCTGGGCGAATTGACACGGTAAAGACAAACGCCAGAATTGCCGCGCTGCACGTAAAAGGATGCACTTTCCCCCGTCGCATTCACCAGGTTCGCCAGCACCGGACGTACGATCGGACCCATGCGCAGGTTCTGACGAAAAACCGACCCCAGACGCCACAAAGACGGGCCAAGGTGAAACAAGCCTTCGGCGTCTCGCGTGATATGGCCGAACTTTTCAAGCGAGACGCTCAGACGCAGGATTGTCGCTTTGTTGACACCACTGCGATCTGCAACTTCCTTCAGAGACAGCCCCGAATCGCCGGGTACAAAGCTATCCAACACACGCAATGCGCGTTCAACCGCTTCGACACCACCTGCTGTATCAGGTGCTTGGGGCTTGTCGGGCATAAACAGACCTTTCGATGCAATTCCGTGGCTGTGTGTAGCCAACTTGGATGCAATTGGAAATCGCAATCAATAAAGGCATGTGGCCATGAATAATACACAGAAACAATCGATGATATCCGGTTATGCCGGTCTACCATTTGGCGAGTTTTCGCAATGCGCGGCAGGAAGTGTCGGGGTTTTAGGTGTTCCAAGCAAAGTCGATAGCGGACCGCGTCATGGAGCATCGAAGGCACCCGATGCGCTGCGCAAGATGACACAACAACTTGGGATCGATCTGCCTGCAAATGGCCTGGATCTGGGAAATCTGGACATGTCAGACGATTGGTCCGGCGCGTTAGTCCAGTTTGTGAAGCAAATGGTGGATCACGACATTATCCCAGTTGTTCTAGGGGGTGCGTCTAATGTTGCCTCGGCGGTACTTCAGAGCCTACCTGATCTACCTGTTGTCGCGGCCATGCCACAGGCTCTGAGTGATGTCGCTGCGCGACCAGAAAATACGATATGGGTGGGCCTGAATGGAGAGCAGGCTGCCGATGTCTGGGATCAGATCAGCCAGCGCATGATGGTCTGGCGTACCGCCCGGCAGTTGGATGAAGGGCATGCCCATAATCCTCATATACCAGAGCGCGCTGTTCTCTGGATCGATATGTCGGTCATTGATCTGGGACATGCGGCAGGCGCTGTCGGTCTTAATCCCGCTGGAATGAAACCCGAAACGCTGGTGTCCGTGATCGGGGCTATGACCACGAGTTGGCAGGCGATCGTAATCACCGGTCTTGCACCTGCACTCGACACGCGAGGCATCTCCGAATTGGCTGCCATTGAAACCCTAAACGCAGCACTGCGTCATGGGTGATGCGGCGCAAATACCACTCGACATGATCCCCAGCTTTCTGGGTTTGCCTGTTGGCGATTTAGAAGATCTTGTGCTCGGCCAGGTCGCTATAGCAGGGTATTTTTGTGACAATCTCAACCGGCCAGCGGCGGGGCAACGCTACCTCGCAAGGCAGTTGCGATACGCCTCCCGCTCAGGAAATACGCCCGCAAATGCAATTGATCTGGGGGATGTGAACGTATTCCCGCTTGAGCCGGACAAACATTTTTCAGCAGTTATCTCGCAATGCGAGGCGGTTCTGGAAACCGGCGCGCGGATGGTTTTGGTTGGCGGCGATTCCAGCGGCCTGAACGCACTTGGTATCGCTGCACGGAAGGTCACACGTGCAGATATTCCTGTTGTTTCGATAACAGGGGACATCACGGGCAATCTGTCCAAAACCGCACCAATCATTCTGTCTGTGGACCTACAGGAACTTGCGGCCATCTGGTTGTCGCAACCGCGTCGCCTGACCGGGCTGTCGCCTGCACAGATGATTGCGCAAATTGACATCACACCGGGCAATGTTGTTGCTGCGGCCGTTTATGGGCTTGCCCCCGCATTGGACAGTCGTGGCAGCACGGAAACGCAAGCTGCGTTGGCGATCTTGCAGGCGGTAACGATGCGCCTTAATAAAGGAGCACTCTGATGCCATTACGTTCGGCCCCGCTGCCGCGCATGGCAGGGCATCTGTCGTTCATGCGCTCACAGACCAAAGCTATCTGCGATGTTGGGGCCGGCGATCTGGCGGTGCTGGGCATCCCGTTTGAAGACACCAGTGCACCCTATGCTGGCCAGTCCCTGGCACCGCGCGCGTTGCGCGAAACCTCGGTCTATTTTGGTTGGCATGCAAACCCGCAATTCAGCCATCCGGTTGATATCAATGCTCGACAAGACATTCAAACCGACGGCCTGCATGAGCGCTTGTGCGACCTCGGAGATTTATCGCCGGGACCCGAGAAAGCGACCCACTCTGCATTGAAAGAGGCAACACACCAGATTTTCTGCAATGGTGGCTGTGCCCTGATATTGGGTGGATCGGATCACCTGGCCGAGACAGTGCAAAGCGCGCTACCCAATTGTCAAACAGCGCAGCTTGGCGGCATGCCGCGTGATGCGCGCGATTTTCATATAGCGCCTCTGTCGAATGATGGCATTGCTAACTGCAACTCTGACACCTTCACGCAACTTGCTGAGTTATCGCAATGGCGGGATACATCAAAGCCGTTGTTTGTTCGGTTTGATCTATCCGTGTTTGAAACCTCGCTCAGCGCTCTGTGCGATCGACCCCGCTTAGGTGGCTGCGATCTTGACACGGTGGCTCAATGGCTAAGCGTCTTGGGACAGCAGGAGGTCAGCGCCATCATGTTGACCGGTCTGAATCCGAGCAGGTCCGGTATGGGGGTCGTGAAGGTTGGCCAACGACTGATGGTCACCGCCCTGCTCTCATTTATTTATGCGCGACTGGGATTTGGAATTGATCATCCGAGTCACCCAACCTCCAAGGAAAATGTACCAACATGACTGCTGCGAATGCAACATTCCATACGCCATTGTGTCAGCCCGGATATCGGCTGTTCGATGGTCCACTAGGTGATGTGGCCGATGTCAGCACGGATCAGATCGGCGTGGTGGGCATGCCGAGTGATTGGACACATTCCAGCCGTCTAGGCACACGATTCGGACCCGAAGCCTTGCGCAGGGCGACAACGCTTTTGCAATCCATGCGACCGCAGGGAACCAGCTTTGACCCTGACACGAGCCGCCTGACGGTGCCGGCCAGAGATTGGTTAGTCGATTGCGGGGACGCGGAAATCACAGCGCAAGACGTTGATGCAACGACGCAAGCCATCGCCGCAATGACCGAAGAATTGACTATTGCAGGCGCAATTCCGCTGGCATTGGGTGGCGATCATTACAACAGTTTTCCGGCCTGTCTGGGGTATTCGCGCGGGCTGGCGACGCGCGCGCCAGAAGCACGCTTCGGCTATATACAGATCGACGGTCATCTGGATTTCTCTGACCGATTAGGCGCATGGGGCAGTCATAACCACGCGACTAATGCCCGCAGGATTTCTGAACTACCCAACATTGATGTATCCAATATGGTTTGGGTTGGTATCGCCGGTTGGGTCGATGGCGGTGATCTTGCCCTCATTGAAAAACAGGGCGGTCGGGTATTTTCAGCCTCCGATGTTCATGACTTGGGCGCGGGAGAAGTTATGCGCCAAGCGCTTGCTCATGCCATGCAAGGTTGCGACGAGCTTTATCTATCAATTGACATTGATGCGATGGACGCCGGTTATCTTCCTGGTACAGGTTCCATCGTTCACAGCGGTATTACACCTCGTCAGTACTATGATCTGCTGGATGGAATAGCCGAGGCACCGTTGGGTGGCTTGGACATTGTCGAAGTTTCACCGCCACTTGATCCCTCAGAGCGCACAGAATTTCTTGCAGCGGAAATGCTGTTCCGGATCCTGCGCCGGTTCCGCACCCAAGCGGTGAGTGGGCAATGATGGAATATATCGGCACCCAACAGCTCGGTGGGTTTTCACATGCAGGACAGATCCTAGCCCCGGCAACCCGGCCCTGGATCACGGATCTTTCAGCGCTTTGTCCTTACGAGGGTCTGCAAGCTGGCAACATTCCGGAATTCGAACTTGACCCTAATTGGGACAATTGGGCCTTAACGGACACTCCTCGAGATCCTTCAGATCGCTTTAACTGGCATGTGTTTCAGCAGGGAGACATGCGATATTTTGTGGCTGACCGTATGCTTCTAGCCCGCGTCAGTTGGCAGGATCTGGATGAAGCCGGTTACGTCTTTGGTACAGAGGTATCGATTGATGGAAAACAGTTTCGCTGTCGCTTGATGACCGGCGGTGACACCCCTTGCGATAACCCCTATCAGGGAGCCACCCAAGCTAATGAATGGGATGCGTTAGTGGGCGGTACTGCATTGAACGCACTCAAGCCCGATGTAACTGATAATACAACCCCGCTAACACCCGATCATTTGAACTCAATGCATAACAGTTTGTGGAATTGGTTCGGTGCGGTCAGTTGGACGGCCGAACCCGTAGCCAGCCGCGCCAATGGACGAGTATGTCGCGGTTATCACGGCCCAACCTATTTCTACGTGAACACCGTGGACCATCGGCATGAAGATATCGGCTGGCGACCCCTTCTGGAGCAAGTGCTATGAGTGTTGATCAGTTTCCCCACTATATCGCCGGAACATGGACTGACGGCATCGATGCCGCAACCAACATCAACCCTTCTGATTTGAACGATACGATTGGTCACTATGCACAAGCCAGTGCCGAACAGACCGCTGAGGCGATCGAGTGCGCGGCTGCCGCCTTTCCAACATGGCGCGAGACATCGCCCCTGGTAAGGTTCGAAGCACTTGATCGCATAGGCTCGGAAATCCTTGCCCGTGTGGACGAGCTAGGTGACATGCTGGCACGTGAAGAAGGCAAGACGCTTCCCGAGGCCAAGGCAGAAGCGCATCGAGCCGGGCATCTGTTTAAATTTTTCGCAGCCGAATCGTATCGCACAACTGGCGATATTTTCCAATCACTACGTGAAGGTGTTTCGCTTAAAGTTCTACAGGAACCCATTGGGGTGGTAGGCGTGATTACGCCGTGGAATTTCCCGCTGGCAATCCCAGCATGGAAAATTGCACCAGCCTTGGCTTATGGCAATACGGTCGTATTTAAACCTGCCGAACTGGTACCCGGATCGGCGTGGATGATGTCCGACATCATCGCCCGGGCGGGCTTGCCCGAGGGCGTGTTCAATCTTGTGATGGGCACAGGCAATGAAGTAGGAGAAGCGATCGTTTCACACCCCAAGATCTCCGGTGTGACGTTCACCGGTTCCACACCTACAGGACGCAAGATAGGTGGCGCACTTTTCGCTCGTGGCGCCAAAATGCAGCTTGAGATGGGGGGCAAGAACCCGTTGATTGTTCTGGATGATGCGGATCTGGATTTGGCAGTTCACTGTGCTATTCAGGGCAGCTTTTTCTCAACTGGCCAAAGGTGCACAGCC
>JBGCGJ010000039.1:0-73293 GCA_045110675.1 Halioglobus sp.
GGCTATGAATGGACGGGTATGACATCCGATGACGGCGGAAATTTGCATCGCAATGTCGTTTTTCGCAATGCCCAGGTGCCGCGTTTGCCGGCCAGTTTTATCGACGGCCCCGCCGCCTCGCAATTGTGGGCTGCATTAGATGAAAAGTGTAATGGCCAGGGGGAGGGCTGCGATTCTTTGATTATTCCCCACAACTCAAACCTCAGTGCCGGAACTATGTTCAGCGGTCTGGATGACAAAGGGGGCCCGATGAGCGCTGAGTACGCTGCCACTCGGGCACGCTATGAACCTCTCACGGAAATTATGCAGCATAAGGGCGCTTCGGAGTGTTTCTTTCAGGCCGGCGTCACCACCGATGAGCTGTGTGCCTTTGAGCAGCTGCCAAAAGATAATATTGCCGGCTATCCCGAAGAGCCCAAGCCGGATACCGGCTTTGTACGAAAAGTGTTGTTAGAGGGCATGGCGCTTGAGCAGTCCCTGGGCGTTAATCCCTACCAGTTTGGGGTTGTTGCCAGTACCGACACACACCTGGGCGCGCCTGGAGCCGCCGACGAAGACCGCTTTCTAGGTCACGGTGGTGCGGGAGTGCCCTCCAGGGATGAGATTCCCCCGGGGCTGCCAGATAAACTCGAATACAATCCAGGCGGGTTGGCGGTGATCTGGGCGCCGGAGAACAGCCGAGATGCCCTGTTCGACGCCATGCGCCGAAAAGAGACCTATGGCACCAGCGGGCCCAGAATTATCAGTCGGTTCTTCGCGGGTTGGGATTACCAGGAAGATTTGTGTGAGTCATCAGATCGGCTTCAGCAGGCCTATGCCGGCGGTGTTCCGATGGGGGGTGAGTTATCCCGCTCGGCATCATCCAAGGTCCCCAGTTTTGCTGTGTTGGCATCCCAGGATGCGGGGACCTCCACCAACCCCGGAACGCCTCTGCAGCGTGTGCAAATCATCAAGGGCTGGGTCGACGAATCGGGCGAGCAGCACGAACGGGTAATTGATGTCGCCGGTGATGCAGACAATGGTGCCAGCGTCGATATCCGCACTTGCCGAACCCGAGGATCGGGGCACGCGAACCTGTGTTCGATTTGGAAGGACGAGCAGTTTAATCCTAACGAGTCGTCTTATTACTATTCCCGCGTGATCGAAAACCCCACTTGTCGCTGGAGTCAGCGCATCTGTGCAGCTAACGGTGTTGACTGCGCGAATCCAAAAACCATCGGCGATGGCTTGGAGGGTTGTTGCGCTGCCGAGCACCGGCCAGTTGTTCAGGAGCGTGCCTGGAGTTCGCCCATCTGGTACAAGCCTGTGATAGGCTCTTCCCCCTAATTATCCGTGCCAAATTCGAGAAAACCAAAAATGAAAAAGCTTCTATTGCTGGCTGCGAGTAGCCTGCTGTTAACCGCCTGCAGCGCAGATTTGCCCACCATAACCGGTTGCGAGGCGGTTGGAGACATTCGCCCCGTCTGCGGAATGCAAACCCCGGAAGACATCGCGGCTTTGGATGATGGCAAACATTTGTTGCTTTCCCACTTTGCGGGAATGGAACACGGTAGCGGCAGCGTTTCTGTTTTCAATATTGAGACCCAAACCAGAGTGCAGCAGTTTCCTCCTTTATCGGGAGTGACCAATACCCGCAATGCACAGTGGGGTGATGCGGGTTGTGCTCCTCCTGATCCGAAACAATTCAGACCGCACGGCACACACCTGCGGCAGCTGCATGATGGGCGGTGGCGTTATCTGGTGGTTAACCACGGCGGACGTGAGTCCATTGAAATGTTTGAATTGATGCGCGAGGCAGATGAGTATTCTTTGGATTGGCGCGGCTGTGTACTCGCTGCCGAGGATACTTTTATGAACGATGTGGTTGGCCTCGCTAACGGCGACCTTCTGTTCACTAGAATGTTTCACCGCACCGGTGATCTGGAAATGCTGAAGAGCGTGTTAGGCATAACCACGGGAGACCTTTGGCGGTGGAATAAAGAAACTGGTCTGAGAATTCTGCCCGGCACCGACGCGGCCCAACCCAACGGCCTGGAGGTTTCCGCCGATGAGAAATTTGTGTATGCCAATATGTACATGGAAAAGCAGGTGTGGAAAGTCGATGCCGAAACCGGCGAGACCGTCGCCACGGCTTCACTCACTCACGGTGCAGATAACAGTGCCTGGGGTACCGATGGTCGTTTGTGGGCGGTCATTCACACCGACGGCATAGCCGAAATGCTGTCGTGCTTCGAAACGCAACAAGAACCCTGTGCGGCTTCCTTTGAAGTCGTGGCCATTGACCCTGAGACCATGGAAACTGAAGTTGTGTTTGCCCACGCTGGCGCGCCAATGGGCGCCGCCACTGTCGCTGTCCCGCAGAGGGGCAGGGTCTACCTGGGTTCCTTTGTCGGAGACAGGATGATATCCGTTGCCAATTTCAGTCCCGCAGCTCAATAGTCGTGGGGTATGAAATTATCGACTGTCTAAATCAGCGAGTCCGCTAAATAAAATTCGGGGAAACTGTAATCCGCGAATGTGTTTCTAAACGCTTTAACAGCTGGTTCACCCAATCGGGAAATTTCACTACCCACATGCAGGCGCGCTTTTTCAAGGCGCTTTTGAGATCGGGCTTTAGTCGGGCCATAACCGTAATCGTACTGGTAATACTTTTCTCCCCTCAGTCCGGCACGAATACTTGCAGGTGCAAATAAAAAGTAAGTCTTTTGAGCATAGTCAAATACGCTGTTCAAGGTTGCAGGCAGTTCGTCGTTCTCCAACCACTGGCCGTCGGAATGATCCGCATTAAATACGCGATCTGTGTAGCTCTCTAACATGTCCCGCTGATCGCCCAGCCAGCTCAGTGGTGTCGGGTCTGTGACGAAGTGAGCTTTACAGGCTCCGGCCAATATGAAGTCGGCCAGGCAGGGTCGTGGGCCAAGAAGAAACTGATTCTCGGCGAAGTGGCTACCCAGCACTTCGACCATGTCGATAAAGTCTGCTCTCACCGACTCTGATTGATCTGGACCGACACCGGTATTTTTGCACACGGGTAGGCCGAAACCATCGCGCATGGACTCTCCTATCGGCGCCAGCTGTGCGAGTTCCTCTTCACTAAATGGAATATCGATTGAGCGATCTAACATACCGTTGGCTCCGAACCTTGGCCCGACCCAAGCGACATTTTCTGGATAACACCAACGGGTATGAACGGCGACCCGGCCCAGCCAATGATTAAAAATGTCTTCGAGCACGAAACAGCAGGCGCGTTGCATAGGACTTGTTGGAATAACTGCCGCCTCAGGGAAGCGGTTATTCAGTAGGGGACCAATTGCAATTGTATCGTGAATAACCCAGTTATCCGGTGTGATCAGTGCAGGGATGAAGTGGGTGCCAGAGCGCGCTTCAACTTCCTTGCTGCGTTCATCGGTTTTAAATCGCCACTCGTAGGGAATGTTCTGAAAGCGCAGCTGCGCTTCCAGCTTGCGGCTGAACATACTCAATTCCATGCCGTAAAGACCGTAGGTACCTTGATACATTGCGCTTCTCTTTTTGCTGCGTCGTGGGTTTGTCGCTAGGCGATAAGACGTTTTACTACAGCCCCTGGCGAACCTTGATGATTTCTTTGGAGTTGGCGGGCATAGAAAAAGTCGTACCGTCTTCGCCCACCGTGTAGTCGCCAAAAATGTCGTCCACGCCTTCCAACCAGACGGTTTCCATTCCCGGCAGTATCAAAACCGGAACAATGTGGTAATACAATAGATGGCCGACGCCGGCATTACGCGCTGTTTCAGCGGCTTCAACGGGGCTCGCATGGTAGTCCAATATATCGTAAGTGATCTTCTGCATAATGGTGTTGCCCGCTTTTTCCGCGGCGGCATTCATTAATTTCACTAACTTGGGAGAGAGTGCCTCGTGCACCAGTAAGTCTATTCCCTGAGCAAATTTCTCCAGATTCGGTGAGTAATCGGTGTCGCCAGAAATTAGCGCGGTGCGTCCCGCATAGGTGAATAAGTAGGCAACAGCGGGAGCGACGGGTTCGTGATCTACCGCGAGCGCTTGCACGGTGACCCCACCCTCGTCGTAAACCGTCAGCAGTTCTCCAGCAGGTGGTAGGGTAAATTCCGCTGCGGTCATTCCGTGCCCGTTCAAGTCGGCAACCTTATCTCCGTGATGATCGTTGCGATAGATCGCATCATGGGAATAGGCGGTGTCGAATCCTTCGACTACTTCCGTAACCCCCTGTGGGCCATAGACGGGCATGGGGGATGTGTTGTTGTTTCCCACCCAGCGCATCATGGCCATCTCTCCGAGGCCGTCGATGTGATCAGAGTGGAAATGGGTGAGAAAAACGGCTTCAATATTGCCCTGTGGCAGACGCATTCTGGCGATGTTTCTCCCACCGTTTGTGCCGGCATCGACAACAAAAAACTTGCCGCCAGCAATGACCGCGACACAGGCACCGCTGCGTTTCGGGTCTGGCAGAGGGCCACCGGCTCCGCATAGGGCAACATGTAAGCCATCGCCCAACTCGGCGATGGTATCTGTTGTCATTGCGGTTTCTATTGCGCTGGGAAGTACCTTGAGCGCTATGTTGGCCCGTTGGAGATAGGCCACGACCATTAATAGCAGGACTACTCCGATAACAAAGTGACTTTTCTTCATAATGATCCTGATTCTCGACAGAGGGTTGGGGTTTGAAACAGGGAATGGTTGATCATGCTATATTTCGACACTATACATGTCAATATAGTCTCGCGTTGCCTCGGACTTGCTCTGATATGCGGTTCAGGGTGTCGGGTCAGTATTGAGTTGCAGGTAAATACTTTTGCCATCGTAGGAAATGTTTTGCAGATAGTCTTTAAACGGAGAGAGATAGGGGTGGGGTGGTATCTCAGATTGTATCGGGTCTGTTACCAGCGTCGTCCAGGCGCTTTCTAATTCACGGGTGAATCTCATTGAGGCCTTGTTCTCGCGATTAAACTCCAGTTTTTCCAACCTGGGTTGATGCAGAATAATCAGGCGATTTTCAATGTCGTAGTCGAGTTCACCTGTGACATACACTTGACCTGTTTCACTCAGTGCAATGTTCAACTCGGGACGGTGGTCGTAGATTTGAAATCGGGTGGCCATACCGATACGTTTTTCATCCACAAACACTAACTGCGGCCGGGTCAGAAACACATTGCTTGCCTCAAGATCTAAGGCGATAGGGAAAAGGCTTCCGGCCATGGCGCTGGCCAGCTCAAGCGAGATTGGCACAGTGGTGCCAATGCCCGCTGACCCGGCTCCAGAGCTGAACAGGATCAACGAGTAGAGACAATAGATCCTGAGCCAGCGCACAAGTGTCATCAAATCGTCTTCAGGCCCGCTTTGAATGTGATGAATTAATCGAAATCGCTGGAACTGTGACGTTCCCGCAATTGTCCCGCTTCATCTCCCCAGGATCGATTCACTCTGCGGCCGCGTTTGACCGCAGGACGTTCGTGAATCTGCTTCGCCCATCGCTCCACGTTGCCATAGGAAGCCACATCCAGAAACTCCTGACCCTCGTACAAATTGCCAATCACCAGCATGCCGTACCAGGCGTAGTTCGCCATATCGGCGATGGTGTACTCATCGCCGCACAGATATTCCCGTGATTCCAGGTTTTGATTCAACACGTCGAGCTGTCGTTTCACTTCCATGGTGAAGCGATTGATCGGGTATTCCCATTTTTCCGGGGCATAGGCGTAAAAATGCCCGAAGCCGCCACCGAGGTAGGGAACGCTGCCCATTTGCCAGAACAGCCAAGACATGCACTCCGCTCGCGCTGAGGGTTCCTTGGGCAGGAAGGCGTCAAACTTCTCGGCCAGATAAACCAATATTGCGCCCGACTCAAAAACACGTGTGGGAGGGTTTGTGCTCCTGTCCAGCAGGGCGGGGATCTTTGAATTGGGGTTTATTGAAACAAAGCCGCTACTAAATTGATCGCCTTCCATAATATTGACTAAGTAGGCATCGTATTCCGCCTCAGTTTTTCCTAACTCCAGTAACTCCTCGAGCAGTACCGTTACCTTCACACCGTTCGGCGTGGCCAGTGAGTGCAGTTGCAAATCGTGTTCCCCCACCGGCAGTTCTTTTTCGTGGGTTGCTCCCGCTACGGGTCGGTTGATATTGGCGAATCGTCCGCCACTTTCTGTGTCCCAGGTCCAGACCTTTGGGGGAGTGTATACGTCAGTCATGTAATTTCCTGTTTTGAATTTCGAAGTAGGGAAGTGTAAGCGGTTTTTCAGATAGGGGGCCAGAATTTATTTCAGACAGGGCTTCAGATCGTTTTTTCTTCAGAAGGTTTCATATAGGTCGTTAAATGACCGAGTCGACCAGGTTTTCAATGAGGGCCGCACCGGCCCAGGTCAAGGGAGGGATGATCAGGTAAAACGACAAACGAGTTACCACGCCCGCATCGAAAGGCCAGGTGGAAACCTGAGAGATCGTTTGACGGTAGCTGATCAACGGCGAAATTTTCTCTAGCAGGATAGGGTCCGAAGCAAGATTCGATGAGGCGCTGGTGCAGTCTTCTATTCGTCTATCAAGATTCGCCATTTCTTGTTCTTTGATCAGCGCCAGCCGCTTGTGCACAGGCCACACGGGGATAATGAATATCGCTATAAGCGGTATCAATGTGGCGATGGCCCCAGGTAGTATTTCAGCCAAATTAACGCCGCTTTCGATGCTCATGAGCGGAAACAATGCCAGTGCACCAATCACGGCCAGGCTGCTACTAATGGAAACGCGTGCGAAGGGCAGCAGCTTGCGCGGGCTCAGCAGCGATATCTGAACATGCTTGGCTCCCAGGCTAGCGAAGAGTTTGTTTTGCCGCACCAGCATCGATATCACGTTGGTCATAATCATCCACACCATTAACGCACCAACGGTCGATGCGGCCCCCTCCACGCTTCCTATGGCGTCAGCGAAAGCCGCAGATAGGGAACCGCGAACATAAGACAAATGGGCGGCCCCCAAGCTCAATCCACCCAGAATCTGCAGGGACGTTGCGCCTGCACTTGAAGAGTTTAACTTTCCCCATGAATTCTCGAACTGTTGTTCATTCAGATCGAGTATTGGACGCAGTTCAGTTAACGCTTGCTGTGACTTCTCAGTGATGAAACTGAACATGGGAATAATGTAGGCAATGATCAAACTGAAGAAAATGGCGGGAGTGGTATCACTCGAATGATCCACAACGCCGAAATTGAATATGACCAGCAGAACAGGCGCCAGAATCGCACCTAGTAACCATCTGCCAAAGCGGATATTGGGAACGAGTTTTAGTAGCCAGAATTTCCGGTTTGCCAAGATGAAGCCTTAAACTGAGTTAACGATTGCTGCTTTGCAGCATAGCATCGGCAAGCCGTGCTCACCATGAATCATGGAAGACGATTGGCCTACAAACCGCCTGCTTCCCTGCGCAGCTTGTCCACGTAGAAACTGCACATCAATGGAAGTGATTTTGCCAGCGGAGTCGCACGCTTGATTCGCGTTTTACTGGCTGGCAGTTCGAAAGCGCCTGTGAGCAATCTGGCTATCCACCGAGACTGCTGTTCCGCCACCGGCCACAAGGCACACATCACACGGCTGCAGCCGACAAAAAACAAGCTGTCGTGAACAGGATGGCATACCTGTTGGTACAGAGATAAATCGGCTGCATCGCATTCCAGGGTCTGCCGGTCAAAGATAGGGAAATGCAGCTTATATCCGGTTGCGTATAGTATGGCGTCGGCCTCGGTCTGCGTACCGTCGGTGAAGTGCACGGTTGAGCCCTCAAATCGTTCGATTCCGGGACGGACATCGATCCGCCGCGCCTGCAGCGCTGGAATGAACTCTATCGACATAGTGGGTCGGTCTTCCCAGGGTTTTATCGAGGGCGTGGGTAGTCCCAGCGCTTCGGGGCCACCCAACTTTTCGGAGCGTTCGCGCAATACTTTTGCTAGCATTCTTCTGGCCAGCCAGGCTCCTGTATTTCCCGGCAAAGCTCGCATCAACGGCGGAAGCGGCTCAGAAGCGTGGGGTGTGCGTGAATCCAGCGGTTGGCCGTTCATCATTTTTGGTAGCACCCAGCGACCGGAGCGGGCGGATAAAATGACCTGGCTTGCCTTACCGATTGTCGCGGTGGGATCACTCAGCTCCGCAGCTAACTCGGCTGCGCTGCTGCCCAAGCCAACAATAACCACCCGTTTGCCGCGCAGATCGTAGGGGGTGGTCGCGTCCAGGTAGTCGGCGACGTGCAGATGCTGGCCGCTAAATTCGCCGGGAGTTGTGTCATGGGGCAGTCGGGGAGACGTGTACTGGCCGGTCGCCACGATAATGCCACCGAATTCCATGATCTGGCCGTCGTCGACTTCAATGCGCCAACCGCCTTCCGAAATCGGTGTTGCGCGTATAACACGCGTTGAAAAACGGATGTTCTGCCACAACTGAAAGTGATCGGCATAGCGCTTGAAATAGTTCAGCATTTGCTGAGCATTGGGGTAAATCGAGTCATCCTCCAGGAACGGAAAGTCTGAATAGGCCATGCCGGTGGTGGAGGTATTGGTTTGCAGAGACCTGTACCCACCGCCGCCTTTTTCTACGTTCCAGATACCGCCGATTTCGTCAGCGGCTTCGAAGCATTGGTAGTCGAGGCCAAATTCACTGAGTGTTTTGCAGGCTCCCAGGCCGCTGGGGCCGGCGCCGATGACTGCGATTTTTTTATTTTTCAATGGGTGGGATACCTGCAAGTGCATTTGTTACTGTATTTATTGCATAGTTCACGGCTTGTCTCCGGGACAGACCCTGTCTTCCAGAACCACTGCTCGTGGTCTCGCACGGATTCGCGTTCGAGGGTAAGTTGTTCATACTCGCTTTGGCCCCCCGCAAAGAAACGTCTATAATACATCGCTGTTACCTTACACCTATGTACGCCTTTTGAGCGAGAAAAGTGTTTCATAGAACATTGACTTTTTTTGGATAGAACCACCCCAGGGCCACCACAAAATTAACCCGTCAACCTTTTCAATTTCACTGCAATTACGCGCATTGCTTGCACCTCAGCGCAGTCTCTGTCTTCGCGTCTGCCTGCGTCTCCTTCTATCAACGATGTTAACGTTGTCGTGGTCAGTGTCGGTTGCTCACGCCGAACCACTCACACAACTGTCGCCTGAGTACCAAGATGCCTGGGAGAGACTGCATCGTCAGCCGCGAGAAACTATTGAAGAATTGTTGGCTGTTGACCAAACCAAACTTTCAACTATTGACAAGGCTCAGTGGGCCTACGTGCTAAGCACTGCCTATTACCACCTCGCCTATCCAGTCGAAGCTTTGACCTATGCCCAACGGGCGGTCGCCCTGGTTGACCGGGAAAAGCAGCCCCGGCTGTACCACACATTTAGAGTTTTTGAGGCCGGAGCCCTTTCGGTAAACGGTTGGGCAGCCCAAGGGACGGCGCTTATCAACACGGCGCTGGCCTGGGCGGAGGCAAGTGAAGACTACGCTCTGGTCGCTCTCGCACATCGTGTCAGGGGAGAAATTCTATTGGAGGTCCAGGACTATTCGGGTGCCCTGGAGAGCGCATTAGAAGCCTATGAAATTTTCGGCACCAAGCCTTACTCTTCGCCAAGAGATAAGGCGATAGCTGCCAATGATATAGCGCGGATCTACGCTGAGCGCGGGGATAACCAACTGGCAATACCCTATTTCCGCGAGGCGCTTGAAATCAACGTGCTTGGTCAAGATAAAGTCGGAGCCAGTGTATGCCTCTACGGGTTAGGTAAGTCTTATCGGGGCCTCGGGGATCTGGAGGAAGCGCAAGCAGCCTACGAAGAATCGGCGCAACTGTCCCGTGAAGTGGATGATGTCCAGGGGGTTGCCTACGCGCTGAACGAAATTGGCGGTATCGCTATGCAGTTAGGCAGTTATGAAGAGGCGGAGCAACAACTGTTGAAAGCGCTGAATACTTTTGTCAATTCCAGTCATACGGTCATGCAAATTACGCTGCACGTATCTCTGGTCAATCTGTATATAGAGTCCAATCTACTTGATAAGGCCAAGCTTCATCTGGACTCCGCCAAGAAGTTGCTGATACCAGGATCGATGAAACTGGATCATCCGGTAGTAAAAGAAGCTGAAGCGAAGCTTATGGCCGCACTGGGAAATCACCGGCAGGCCTATGAATTGATTGCTCAAACGATGATCGAACAAAAAGAAGTTCTCAACCAAAAAAGTAGCGAGCAACTTCATCAGATTCGGGCGAGATACGATTTTGAAAGCGCCGAGAGGGAAAATCGTTTTCTGGCTCAGCAAAACCTGCTTCAGGAAGCCGAGTTGCTCAGCAGCTCGAATAGTATTGCAATGCTTCGATTTATCATTTTCTTGTGCGTATTACTCAGCGGCACGTTCGTGTATTTGGTGTATCGCTCTCGTATTCACGAGCAACAGATGGAGGCGAAAGTAGCAGAGCGAACCAAGGAGCTGTCGTTCGCTCTAGAACAGGTCAGAGAGTATGACCGGGCCAAGAGCCAGTTTTTGGCGAATATGAGTCACGAAATTCGAACACCCATGAACGGTATTATTGGCATGGTGGAGCATCTGCAACTAACCGAGCTTACAGAAACCCAAGAACGCTTTATCGGTTTTATTCGCAGCTCTTCCTCTCAGTTGCTGTTTCTTATCAACGACATACTTGATTTGTCGAAAATAGAGGCAGGTAAGATTCAGCTACTCCAGAAGGAATTCAATCTTCATCGTTTGATAGACGAAACTGTTCAGTTTTATACGTCTGCTGCAAACGCCAAGGGTTTGATTCTCGAATTTGATGATGCGACTGAGCTCACCACCGATCTTGTGGGTGACGAGGCCAGACTGCGGCAAATATTGGTGAACCTCATAGGCAATGCCATTAAGTTCACCGACGCCGGTGGTGTGTATGTAACCGTTAGTGTTCTGGATGATGAGCCATCCTCGATACTTTTGTCCTTCTCTGTGAGCGATACCGGTATCGGCATCGAAGAAGGCTCGCTGACGACTATCTTTGAATCCTTCTCACAAGTGGATGGTTCACCTGCTCGTGTTCATGGTGGCTCCGGGCTGGGCCTCGCCATTTCACGACAGATGGTGGAGTTGTTAGGCGGTGAAATATTCGTTGAAAGTTCTCCAGGTAGAGGAAGTACCTTTAGATTCACCGCCAGATTTTCGAAACCCGGTGAGAGCGCAATTCCTACTGAAGTTCCTGTTGAACCCGTGAACTCGGCGATCAAAGTAAAGGACATTGCCGGGCTGCGCGTACTGCTGTGCGAAGACAACGAAGTCAATCAGGAGGTTACCGGGCTGCATCTTAAGCGCTTAGGATGCTATGCGGAAATTGCTGAGGATGGGCAAGCAGGGCTTCGACTGTTCGAAAAGGGTGACTACGATGTCATTCTTATGGATTGTCAGATGCCGCGAATGGATGGGTTTGAAGCGACGCGCTCCATTCGCAAGTTGGAGTCGCAGCGAGCTCCTTCCACTCGGATCCCTATTGTTGGCATTACTGCCTTCGCCATGGAAGGAGACCGGCAGCGCTGTATGGATGCGGGGATGGATCACTATCTCAGTAAACCTTTCACGATTGAGCAACTCGCTCAGACATTGAATGAGGCTATCTCGTCAGTAGCTTCGAACAATTTGTAGTCGAGGTGGAAATCACTCTTTCGGTGCCGAATCGACCCAGGCCGGTATCCCATTTAAACGGTTATACCAAGCTTCGATAGAAGGATATTCCTTCAACGGGACCTCAGATAATTGAAGATAAGCCGCGTGGCAGGCCAGTGAGAAGTCGGCAATTGTTATAGTGTCACTTACCAGATATTTTTTGCCTGCTAGGTGCTTTTCCAATACGGGTGCGTATGTATGAAAGCGACCAAGCGCATTTTCTAGTGCAATTGGATCTGTTTCTTCGCCCATAAAGGCTTTTCTGGCGAATTTCTCCCACAGGATGTCGCCAACTGCTCGGCCGTAGTGCGCGACGCCCCAGAATCGCCAGCGATCAATGTCGGCACGAACCTTGGCATCTCGCGGGTAAAGAGCGTTTTCGTCGCCGCTGTCGGCAAGATACTGCATGACCGCTTCAGATTCCCACAGTTTGAATTCACCGTCTTCTAAAGTGGGTGTTAAACCATTTGGATTGATTGCCAGGAATTCCGCCGATTTTGTCTCTCCGGAAGTCAGTTCCATGTAGTGCATTTCAACGTCTGTTGAGAGGTAGTAGGCGGTTGCCATTGTTTTTCTGCAGTTTGGAGAACCCTGTAGCACATGTAGTTTCATTGTAAGATTTCCTGTTAAAAAAGAATTGTTTTCTAAGCGCTTTGCTCATACTCATCATTACGCTTGACCCAAGCCATCGTAAACGGCAGCTTCGACTCCGCTCGACCAAGCACCGTCATATCCAATAGATGGTAGGCACCATTAGCCGGCTCCAAACCCCGCGCGAATGTCGAGTAATTGTGCGCGATACGCCCATCGTCCAACTTTATGAAAGTGCTAATACCCGGGGATTCCTCAGCGTGATAGGAACCACTGTAGTTGTAGCCCAACTGGCTATCGCTGGTATCACCGCCGTGAAAACTTGCGCCGAAATCACCGGTGAATGTACTACCCTCCGCAGATACCCAATCGAAAGACCAGCCCAGTCTGCGCCTATAGTCTAAAAGTTTTTTCAAAGGTGCATTGGACACCGCGACCAGCTGAGTATTTCTGGCCCGAAGGTGTTTTTGGGTTCCATTGTAATTATCTGCCCAGAAAGAGCAGCTGGGGCAACCCTGGTCCCAATCCGGACCAAACATGAAGTGATAGACCACCAGCTGTTCGCAAGTCCCAAATAGTTCGGCCAGTGATTTTTCACCGGATTCGGTTTGAAACCGGTAGTCTTTTTCCACCGCAACCAGCGGTAAAGCTTGCCTTTGCGCGGTGACTTCATCCTTCAGGAGGGTCAGTTCTCTTTCTTTTTCCATCAAGGCTAAACGAGCTTTTAACCATTCAGACCGGCTTGCTGTTTCGGCTTGCATATCATGACTCCTCACGTATTTGTTGACAGTGTTCTTCCAAGTTTGTGAGGCAGGCCAGCCAGCCTCGTCCAACGCCCAGTCGGCCGTCTTCGGCGACAATGTTCTCGTGGACCAGGTCTACTTTGGTTCCGTCAGCCACCTCGGTAAAACGGACGGTGACCTGTGAAAAGGGCGTGGACTCTTTTTCTCCCGAGGCGTACTCCTCTACATGCGACCAGCTAAAAACTAATAGCTTGTTGGATTCTATCTTCAGGTATTCACCCGTTAGTTGTACTTTCTTCTCGGCTGATTCTGAGATTAAGAAACACCAGGTCCCGCCTACGCGCAGATCAACAATTACAGAAACGAGTGAATTGGGTCTGGGGCCAAACCATTTTTTTAGTTCCGCGGCGTCGGTCCAGGCTCTGAACAGTCGCTCGCTAGAGGCGTTAAAGGTGTTGGATAGGGTCACAGGGTCTTGTCCCGGCGGCGATTGCAAAATTCCCATCGTATTTATTTCTCCTGATCTGATTTCGAATCCTGGGATTCCAAGTGCTCGGCGAGTGATTCAAACTGGGTGGTCCAGAATTGTTGGTAGTTGTTTAGCCAGCTCACCGCTTCTTTCATCGGCTCGGCTCGCAGACGGCAATATTGGGTTCTTCCTCGTTTTTCAACTGAAACCAAGCCGGCTTTGTTAAGCACGCGCACATGCTTTGACACGGCGGTCAGACTCATTTCAAAAGGTTCAGCCAGCGTGGATAGAGCGACTTCTTCTCCTACCAGTTGAGCCACGATGGCTCTGCGTGTTGCATCTCCGAGTGCGGCAAAGGTTGAATCAAGTTGTTGCATTGTGGGTCCTCGAGAAAGAATCGTGTTCTATTTAGTAAACCATATGGTTCACTGAATGGGCACTATCGGTCAAAGCAAAGAATTAGTCAACCATTAGGTTCAGTTATTTGGCTACGGGGATCAAATCAAGCCGTTGCAGCTCGTTCCCATGCTGTCAGTAATTCCATAATCGCGCGTGAGTCGCCCGGCTTTGCAGCCGGTCTTTGGATACTTTTGGTGTTATTTTCCAATGCCTTGCGTATCAATCTCACCTGGTAGTGGAAACCATCGCCGTCGGCTGGAACGTCGATTAACTCTGACTCACCCTCGTAAGGGCGAATCCGAATCTGGTTGCCACTGGCTTCGGGTAACCACGGGTTACTGACTAGCTCTAAAGATCCAGCAGTCCCCAGCACCGCAAAAGCGGAATGTAATCCGTAGTCTTCGGCCGTGTGGATATTGGCGTGCACGCCATTGGCGAATTGAAATAATGCGGTGGAATCACAAAGATTCCCGTCGCTGCCTCGTCGACCGGTCGCTTGTACGGATACTCCGTCAAAAATTGAATCGCCATAGGCGGCTTGCAGTACCAGGTGCATCAGAGAGACGGGATAGCAGCCGAGATTGTATAGCGCGCCCATGCTCCTGGGGTTTACGAACTCGCTGATGGCAGCGCAGTAATCACCCTGCACGCATTTGATGTCGCCGAGCGAGCCTCCCTGAACAATATCCTGAACTCTTTTAGCCAGCGGATGAACCAGATACATCAGGCCTTCCAGAAAGAGCACCTTATTGCGATCTGCAGCTTCCAGTGCCAGATCCGTTTTTTCCATATCAATGGATAGGGACTTCTCGCACAAAATGGCTTTGCCGGCAGCGGCCGCTTTGCAAACGTACTGGTGATGGATATGGTTGGGGAGGGCGATGTAAATGACATCGACCTGGGGATCTTCGATCAGTGCGTCGAAGTTATCGAAGGTTTCCTGAAAACCATTTTTTCGGGCAAAATCTTCAAGGGTATCTGGAGATCGGCCAGCGACACTGTGCAGTACGGTGCCGCCTTCATTGATGATCGCGTCTGCCATGACTTGGGAAATAAAGCTGGTGCCCAAAAACCCCCACTTTATTTCCCCTGCCATTCATGTTCCTTAATCTACAATTTCTTAGTCAATGATGACTGGAATTTCCTCCAGCCCACGCAACAAAATGTTGGGCATATACTCTAGATCCTCCGGAGCACAGTCAAGCCGGAATCGGGTGCTGTTCTCGAACAGCTGCTCCCAGGCGATAATCATTTCCAGCTTGGATAAGTGCTGCCCGATACAGACATGGGTACCGAAACCGAAGGCGACGTGGCGCTTGGCCTTTTCCCGGGTGACATCAAACTCCATGGGGTTTTCGAACATATTCTCATCGTGGTTGGAGGAGAAGTATTTCAGCAGCACCATGGAGCCGCTGGGAATTGTTGTTCCACCCAGGGTGTACTCATCCTTGGTCATCCGCCACATATTGGAGGTGGGAGACGCGAGGCGCAGACACTCCTCGACCAGGTTGGGGATCAGAGATCGATCAGCTCTAACCTTGTCCTGTTGATCGGGGTTCAGACATAGCTGCCGCATTCCCTCGGCAAGCGTCGCGGTAGTGGTTTCGTTACCTGCCACGAGAAACTGAGTGCAGTAGGAAAGCTGCTCTTCAATGGTCAGCGGCCTGCCTTCGTAGGTGGCATGTGCGACCAGATTCAGTAAATCATCTCGGGGCTGAGCGCGGCGTTCTTCCAGTGCCGCTACGAACCAGTCGTATTCCTCTTTCAAGCCGGCTTGTGCTGCAACGAGAGTCTCAGCGTCGGCTACACCAGAGAGGACGGTGACATTGTCCACGGTCCATTTAAAGGCGAGATCGCGCATATCCTGAGGGATGCCCAATACATGCATGATCACCGACAGTGGCAGTGGTCGGGTAAAGTGCTCAACGAAATTAAGGCGCTCACCTTTGGGGAGATCGGCTATCAGTTGCTGTGCCAACTCGGTAATCCAGGGGCGATACTGGGCCATATTGGGTGCCAGGAAAAAGTCCTTTACCGCATCTCGGTAGCTTTTGTGCTCAGGGGGGTCGATGGTGAGCAAGGTGCCCTTGCCCAGATCATAGGTTTTCTTCATCGCATCGACGACCTGGTCATCAAGCTTTGAGACAGAACCCAGCGCCAGGGTAAATTCGTTGGAAAACACTGCGCTGTTCTTGTGTACCTCACGAACGAGATCGTAAGTGGAAACAACATAGACCCCGGAATCCGGATCCTGGTAAATCGGTGCGTTCTCTCGCAGGGTTTTGTCGTAGTGATACGGGCATTTCAGAGTATCTGTATCGAACAAAGGCATATCTGCCAGCGCTCGTGTGTCGTTCATTGTCGGTGCTGTCACGGGTAGCTCCCTTATCAATTTTGTCTAGATTATGTAGGGCAGGGCTAAAACAGTCAACTCTGACGGTAATGTTTTGAGCGGGCTCGCCAGCAAATTATTGGACCCGAGGGCGGAGGAGAAATGATTAAGGGTTAGATCTGTCCACTCATACTTCAATATTTCGAATTGTGCGACAATCTAGCGATAGGCTTTTGGCCCAGGAGACAATCATCAACCCATCGACCAGACTTCTATGTACCACATTCCTATTCGCGACACTGTTGTTGATCGGTTGTGAGTTAAAACCTGAATTGGACTACTCGCTGGTATTGACCACTCCCCCTGAGGCCGAGGCGGGTGAGGCAGTGCGCGCCGCAGCTCTATCCGCTGATGGTCTTTATGCGGCATTCACTTTAGTTGATGGCTCGGCGAGTGTTTGGGATGTCTCACAGCGCAAAGAAATTCGCCATTGGCCCACTGAGCAATTTGGCGGCGGTGCCGAGTTCCTGGAGTTCACCGGTGGCGGAAAATTGCTGTTGATGGCCGGTGTTGATCATTCGGTTGAAGAGTCCGAGCTGAGTGACGGCGATATGAACTACATTATGATCTGGAATATTGCCAATGGTACGACCGATCGGGTATGGACGATGCAGGGCTCCCGACTGACTGCGGTATCGCCCTCAGAAGATGGCTCAAAGATCGTCGCGGGATTTTCCAATGGTTTGATGATTGTGTTCGATGACAAAACCGCCTCGAGAAGTGACTATGCGCTACATACCGGGAATATAACCGATATTCAGATGTCTCGTGACGGCAGGTACGCGCTGAGTGGCTCTGTCGACGGTAATGCACATTACTGGAGTTTGGCCAATGGCGAAATCCTGAGGACTTTCACCCATAAAAACCGTGTGACGAACGTCGCCGCCAATAGTGATTTCAGCTTGGGGTTTACCTCTGACTCCCTGGACAGCCAAAGACTCTGGAACCTGCAGACCGGCGATCTGCTTACCTCTTTGCAACACCAACAACGCTGGATGTATATTTCCAATGTTCACTTATCTCAAGCGGGTGATCACCTGCTGGTTGCCTCGCCTTCATCAGCGGTGAGCATCTGGAGTACCCTCGATGGCAGTAATGTCGCGCGCTGGAACAGCGACTTGCCGGTGGTTGATGTGGCACAAAGCAAGCCGGGCAACCTGGTAAGCGTAGGCTCCACGGGGATTGTGGAGGTTTGGAAGACCAAGTGGTAGTGAGCGAGCGGGAGCGAAGAGAGCGATCCGAAGATAGCGATCCGAAGATAGAGTCATGCTCGACACAATAATGGACGAATATTTTGGCGCCTTGATCGGCATTGTAAGGATTGATACATGCGTTTGTTGATACGAATTGCCAGCTGGCTGTGCCTATTGTTATTACTGGCGGCGGTGTTGTCATACCTGTGGGTTCGCAGTGGTTTAGAACCTCTTGACGAGCAGGCTAGAGCGGACCTGGGTGGAAACTATCTAGCGACATCCTCAGGCGTACTATCCTACACCCTGCAAGGCTCTCCCGATGCACCTCTGGTTGTTTTGGTACACGGTTTTAGCACACCCAAATTTGTCTGGGAGCAGATTACACCGGTCTTGCTGAGCTCGGGGTATCGAGTGTTGACCTATGATCACTTGGGGCGCGGGTTCTCTGATCGACCTGATGTGGCCTACGATTCGGCCTTATACCAAAGCGAGATTGCGGGCCTGATCGAAGGTCTTGGTCTAGACACGCCAATGACGCTGGTCGGGTATTCCATGGGCGGTGCCAATGTGGTGGATTTCGCTGCATCTCATCCAGCACTTGTAGATAAGTTGATATTGATTGCGCCAGCCGGATATATGGCTGGCGCCGGCTCGGCTTCGCTTCTCAATGTGCCTGTGCTTGGTGAATGGTTGGCCACTGTGTTTGGTAAACAATACGTCTTGACGAGTATTCGGCAAGAGGTTGAAGCGGGCCTGGCACCCGCCGATATGCTGGAGAAGTTCGAGCAGCAAGCGAGTTTTGATGGTTATACCCGGGCGCTGCTTTCTACTTTGCGCCACTTCCCGATGGCCGATCAGGCGCACCGCTACAAAATCATCGGTCAGGCAGGTATTCCGGTCACCGCGATTTGGGGTACAGAGGATAAAGTCGTGCCCTTTACGGGAGCCGCGTTGATGAGCGAGGATGTACCTCTAGTGAACGTGGTACCCATTGAGCGTGGAACCCACAACATCACTTATGCGCGAGCGGAAGAGGTCGCCGCGCAAATTGTGTTGGCATTGGCCGATAAGCGCGAATGATTACACGACACGCTTTCCAGAGGATTGATTGGTGCTACTAAAATTGTTTCCCGGCCTCGTGTGGTTGCAAAACTATCATCGGGGCACCTTCAGGAGCGATTTATTCTCCGGTATCACCATTGCAGCGATGCTGATTCCCCAGAGTATGGGTTATGCCGTCGTGGCGGGTTTGCCTGCCGAGTATGGTCTGTACGCCTGTATTTTTCCGCCCATTCTCTATGCACTGATGGGCACCTCCAACAAAATCTCCATCGGTCCCGTGGCACTTGATTCCATTCTCATACTCTCCGGACTCAGTGCTCTGGCGGAACCGGGAAGCGATGATTATTTGCATCTGGCCATAACGTTGACCTTGATGGTGGGTGTCATCCAGCTGTTTTTCGGCATGCTCAAATTTGGCTTTATCGCCAACTTCCTATCCAATCCGGTGATATTGGGTTACACCAGTGCCGCCGCGATCATCATTATTGGCAGTCAGCTGGGAAATATTCTTGGTGTCGATTCCGATGGGGGCAATATTTTCCAGCAGGTGTTTGGTTTTGTGCAGCACCTTGGGAATTGGCACTGGCTTACCGTCGGTATTGGCATTGCCGGCCTGGCCTTCATGATTGTTCCCAAGACGTTTTTCCCGAATCTTCCATTGGGCTTGATTCTTTTGCTGGTGGCCATGTTGTTTTCCGGACTTTTGAATGCTGCTGGCCACGGCGTTCAGGTGATTGCTTCTATACCCCAAGGATTGCCGACTCCGCACTTTCCCGGCATCTCCCTTGAGCAAATCATGTCGCTGATGCCAACCGCACTGACCGTGGCTTTGATGGGCTATGTGGGCAGCATGTCGATTTGTAAAGCTCAGGAAAAACCAACCGACACCATTAATGCCAAGCCTAACCAGGAATTGGTGGCCATGGGGGTCGCCAATTTTGTCGGTGCGTTTTTTAAGGCTTTTCCAGTATCCGCCAGTTTTTCCAGAAGCGCTGCCTTCGTCGAGTCGGGAGCGTTTACTCAAGTGTCCGCTGTGGTTTCTTCCATTGTTATCGTCATCATTGTCTTGTTTTTAACTCCTGTGTTCACCAGCTACCCTTTGCCGAAGGCCATCCTGGCGGCGATAATTATTGTCTCGGTGATGGGCCTGTTTAAATACTCGCAAATGAAAGCCCTGTACAAGCAGAGCAAGCTAGAGTTTCTGTTGATGCTGCTAACTTTCCTGCTCACGCTCACTATGGGGGTGCAGGAGGGTTTGATCGCCGGTGTCGCTCTGTCGATCGCGAATGTGATTTACAATTCCGCCACACCGCATATGACTGAGTTAGGCGCTATTGCCGAGGGCAGATTGTTCCGCAATGTGAATCGTTTTGAGCAGGTTATTGTTCGCGAAGATCTGCTCATTTTCCGCTTTGATGCGCCCTTGTATTTCGCCAATAAAGACTACTTCGTAGAGAACCTCTATCGGTGGATGAAGAAAAGGGAGGCTGGAAAATTGAGCGCCATCATCTTTGATGCTGAGGCAGTCAACAGTGTCGACAGCAGCGCCATCCAGATGCTGGAAAAACTGATCGCTAATTTGCAGCAGCAGGGTATACGGCTGTATATCTCTAACGCCATTGGCCCGGTGCGGGACGCGCTGAGCAATTCCTGTTTGTGTGATTACATCTCTGACAACGCTATGTTTCCCACCATTCACGATGCGATCGAGCACATCGACCACGGAATCTGTGCCGACGCGGGCATTGCCTTGCAGACTAATTATCTTCGCTAAAATCATCCTCGTCCAACGCATGTCCCATTTTGGGTATATAAATCAATTCTCTAAACCGTATCCTTAATAAAACACATGATGTTTCTCTGAGCATTAAAGCCGCCGCCGACAATCAAAAAAACCGGTAAAGAGCAGCTAGCGAAGAGACCACAAGGATGAATGCCGCTATGAATCTCTCCCGCACCCTGACCGCTGCCGCTCTGGCTGCTGTCGTAAGCACACCCGTCTTCGCCGCTCCCAAGTTTGAAGGCTGTTACACACCCAAGAGTGGTTTTGCCACCACCTTGTGCACCAACACCAAAACCTGTGAATCGCAAACCGGAATTTTCCATTTTATTCTGCGCAATCCCGATGCGCCCCAGGGCGCCCGTAAACTCAAGTTGAGTGGGATATTGCGAGGAAGCCTCAGCGAGGGAACCAATTCCTGTGGTCTGGTCGATGCCGAACACCTGTTAACAGACAGAGACATGAGGGGCAGTATCAAAACCGGCCCTGATGTTGCCTGTTTAAGTGGCGAGGGTGATTTTGTGAATACCTTGGGTATTACAGAGGTGATCAAAGTTGAGAGTGGAGAGGGCATTTACAGCAGGGTGATCCCCGGAGGCACCGTGACCCTTCGCGGAGAACTGGGTCTGAAGTCGGGGGTCAACCAGTTTGTGCTCGATGCCCAGGATGGTGACGAGGTTTGTTTTTCTTCCTAGGCCGGACTTCCCTAAAATTCCCTAACTCTCCGACAACTCCATCAACGACTTAACATCCTTAAGCGTTGATGAAGTCAGCTGCGGATTGATCATCCCCGGTGAAAGCTTGCCCCTAAGATCAGTGTGCATCACCCAGGTGAACTCTACGAGTTCGTCTCCGGTGGCAACCACCGAGTAATGCCCATTCGATTCAGCTCGCACGTAATCTTGTTCTGGATGACTACCAGAGGAGGTTTTCAGGTTCACTGTCACCGATTTCGCTTCAGTGTTCGTCTCCGCCACTGAGTGCATCACCAGGTCGCGATCTGATATTGGCCACGGTAAATCCAGCACCATGTAAATGTAGCGTTCCTGGTCCGATACAGCTTTGACGATTTCCGATGATTTGCACATCGCTCTCCATTCGCTGCAGCCATTGCCATCGCCCAAAACCTCCAGCACTTTTTCCATGGGTGCTTTGATAGTGGCCGTCACCTTCACCGCAAGAAATGGCGACCCCTCCACTTCGCTTGTATACAACGCTATTCGATCTCCCTCTTTGTCTAATGTCCATTCGGGGGCTTCCAGCGCCACCGCTGAAACTGAGAAGCAGATAGCCGCTAAGGTGACTGAAGCGATTTGGGATACTCGAGTACATGCGTTGACCAGGATGAGCATAATGAACCTTTCGGATGTTTCGTTTATCGAGGCGCTATCATCGCACCACTGTGGCAATGCAGACAAGCAGTGTCAGTTTTCCTGCTTCCGTCCCCCTGGATCAGCTGCTGTGATTGCGGTCGAAATCCAATGCGCCTTTTTTGCCGTATAAAAGCCTGTAATGGGAGCGTTTAGCAGCTGTTATTCCTCCTGGGTAGCCACTATAATTGGCAGGTGTAATCTCCATCTCTGCGGTAACTTTTAATGCGTAAAAACCTGATAACGGCGTCTTTGATCGCTGTCGCTCTTTTGTTGTGGCTGTTCACCGGCTTGATCTTCAATGATTCCGAAGGGGAAGCCACTCCAGCTATCTCCGAACAACAACGTGTTGCCAAGCCTGAGGCTGAGCAAAAGTCCGTTACCGTGCGCGCGAGGGTGTCTCGGGCCGAAAAACGTCCTCGAATTCTGGTTTTACGGGGTAGAACCCAAAGCAAGCGCAGTGTCGAAGTGAAGGCGGAAATTGCCGGCAATGTGGTCGAGCGGGTGGCGGAACGCGGAGACCGTGTCAAAGCCGGTGACGTCTTGTGCCAATTGGCAATTGATGACCGCCAAGTCTCCGTTGCCGAAGCCAAGGCAGCTCTGAAGGATGCCGAAATTGAATACCAGGGTACGCTCAAGCTGAAACAACAGGGGTTGCAGTCCGATACTGCTATAGCCAGGGCTCAAGCTAAGTTGGAATCGGCCAAAGCTCAATTGCGGCGCCAGAATTTGAATTTAAAACGTGTGCGTATCGTGGCGCCTTTTGACGGTGTTATTGAGAACTTGCCGATGAACGTCGGGGATTACGCAACACCTGGGGCAGTCTGCGCTACTTTAATCGACCTCGACCCGATGTTGGTCAGCGCCGATGTTACCGAGGCGGAAGTGGATAACATGGCGGTGGGAAACCTCGTCAGCGGCATGACCAGCACCGGCTCTGAGATAGAGGGAACACTCACATTTATTGGCAAACAAAGTGACCCCCTTACACGCACCTATCCCATCGAAATTACGGTTGAGAACAAGGATTACCGTCTTCGCTCGGGTCTCACAACCACAGCCCGAATCAAGTTGGACGAGGTCAATGCGCACAGAGTTTCTCCCGCCTTGTTTACACTAAACGATGACGGCGATTTTGGCTTACGAACAATCGACGATAACAACGTCGTGGTATTTTTCGAAACTGTCATCATTGAAGATTCGCCCGATGGCGTGTGGGTGACAGGCCTACCCGATCCCGTCAACCTGATTACCGTGGGCCAGGAGTTTGTGCTCACCGGTCAGACTGTCATTCCAGTATATCCTGAAGTTTCCGTTACAGAGGCAGACCAGTAGTGGTTACCTCCTTTATAGATGCGGCCATATCCCGTACCCGGACCACCCTGCTATTGATGGTAGTGGTTGTATTGTGTGGCATGTTGTCTCGCGCTGTTTTGCCGATCGCCAATGACCCGCATATTGAACTGCCTCTATTCATTGTAGGCATCGTTCACGAAGGTATCTCGCCCGAAGACTCAGAACGTCTGCTCATTCAACCCATGGAAATCGAGTTGCGCAAGATAGAGGGTGTTGTGGAGCTCACGGCAAACGCCTCAGAGGGCGGCGCCAACTTGTTTGTCGAATTTGATGTGAAAAACGACCTCAATGAAGCGCTGGCTGACGTGCGGGAAGCAGTAGATCGCGCCAAAGCGGAAATACCCAGCACGGCGGAGGAGCCTTATGTCCGTGAGTTATCAGTGGATGATTTCCCGATTGTGCAAATCAACCTGATCGGTGAGGGTGTCGATGAGCGCAGCGTTTACGAAGCGGCGATCAGACTGAGGGACAATATCGAGTCTATAAGCGACGTACTCGCTGCTGAGATCCAGGGGAACCGCGAAGAGTTACTCGAGGTAGTCATCGATACCGAAGCGCTGCAGGCCTATCAAATTTCCAGCGAAGAGCTTATCAATACGCTGCGACGAAACAACCGCTTGATACCGGCCGGCAGTATCGATACGGGTAAGGGACGCTTCTCGGTAAAAATCCCCTCGGTTGTCGAGGAAGCCGGTGATCTTAGTGGGCTCCCAATTCGAACATTGGGCGATACGGTTGTTACCCTGGAAGATGTGGCGACGGTTCGTCGAACCTTTAAAGACCGAACCAGTTATGCACGCTTCAATGGCCGCCAAACCATCTCGATCGCAGTGACAAAACGAAGTAACGCGAACGTTGTTGATACCGCGAATCGCGTTATAGAGTTGGTTGATTCAGCGCGACCACGCATGCCCGCCGGCATTGAGGTTATCGTGTCGCAAAACCAGTCTGAGTTTGCCGCTCTTCAAGTCACTGAGCTGCAGGGCAACATTGTCACCGCCCTGGCGTTGGTGATGGTATTGGTTGTCGCAGCCATGGGCTTTAGAAGCGGAGTCATCGTCGGGTTGGGTATTCCGGTCTCTTTATTGTTCTCCGTCACCATCGTTTATTTACTCGGCTACACCTTCAATTTTATGGTGATGTTTGGAATGCTGTTGGGCTTGGGTATGTTGATCGACGGCGCCATCGTGGTCACCGAATACGCCGATCGCAAGATGTCCGATGGAATGGATCATCGCTCGGCATACTCCCAGGCCGTGAAACGTATGTTCTGGCCTGTGACGGCTTCAACGGCGACGACGCTGGCAGCCTTTGCGCCACTGATTTTTTGGCCGGGTGTATCGGGCCAATTCATGCGCTATCTGCCTGTAACCGTTTTCACGGTATTGTTAGGTTCGCTTTTGTACGCTCTGTTCTTCGGGCCTGTGCTCGGTACCCTCTTTGGGAAGCCCACCAGGCACAGCCAAAAAACCGTCGAAATGACTCACCTGCTAGAGACGGGTGATCCAACCCAATTACCCAATGTGACCGGGCGGTTTGCGCGTTTTCTTGAAGGTGTGTGCGGCAATCCTATCCGCACCTTGGGGATTATCTTTTTTGCGCTCTTTTCCATTTTTTGGGCCTACGGTAAGTTCGGTGCCGGCAGTATTTTCTTTTCCAATGCAGAGGCACAGTATTTTCAAGTGTCTGTACTGGGCAGGGGAAATTTTTCTGCGGATGAAGTCAACGACCTGGTGTTGGAGGTAGAGCGCGAGATACTGCAAGTTGAAGGAATCCGCTCGGTCAATGCGCGGACCATTTTGCCCGGTGGCAATAGCTCCGGTGGCGGTTTTCAAAGTAGCTCATCGGACCGTATTGGTTCTATCTTTCTCGAATTACTAGCCGAAAGTGACCGGGACATGAAGGCCGACGATATTGAACTTGAGATCAGAGAGCGTTCAGCACGTTTACCGGGTATTTCGGTAGAAATATTGGCGATGGAGCAGGGCCCTCCCGTGGGGAAACCCATTCAGATCGAACTGGCTTCCCGGGATCGCACGCTGCTGGAACCGGCGATGGCGCGAATACGCAGCTATATGGATAGCTTGCCAGAACTGGTTTACATCGATGATACCGCTGCCTTGCCAACGATAGAATGGCGCATTCAAGTGGACAGGGCCCAGGCTGCCATTTACGGCGCAGACGTTTCCTCCGCAGGTATCGCCGTTCAATTGGTCACCAATGGCGTAAAAATAGGTGAGTATCGTCCGGATGGTGCCGACGATGCGGTTGATATCCGGGTGCGTTATCCCGAGCATGAACGTGGTATCAAGGCGCTCGATAAGTTGCGTCTGAGTACAGAGCAGGGGCTAGTACCCATGTCCAACTTCGTGCGAATGACACCCTCACCGGGTGTGGATACCTTTCAGCGCATCGATACGATTCCTGTCGAACGAATTCGTGCTGACGTGGTGGCGGGAGTTTTGGCTGACACCATGGTCAAGCAAATCGATGAGTGGTTGTCGACGCAGGAGTTTGACCCCAACTTGGAAGTGCGTTTTCGGGGAGCCAATGAAGAGCAGGCGGAATCTATGGATTTTGTGGGCGTGGCATTTTCCCTGTCGCTTATACTGATGTTTGTCTTACTGGTGACTCAGTTTAATAGTTTCTATCAGAGTGCACTCATATTGCTGTCCGTCACCATGTCGACCGCCGGAGTGCTATTAGGGCTTTTGATTCTAGACAATCCCTTCAGCGCTTTGCTGACGGGCGTGGGGGTGGTCGCCCTGGCAGGCATTGTTGTGAACAACAATATAGTACTGATTGACACCTTTAACCGTTTGCGCACATTGAACCCGGAGTTGGATATTCGTTCGGTCATTGTTCGAGCCACCGCTCGACGGCTTCGGCCGGTTATGCTGACCACTGTGACCACGGTGTTCGGTTTGTTGCCCTTGGCTGCGGGACTTTCGATCGATTTCATTAATCGCACCATCACCGCGAATGGGCAGATGGCCATGTTTTGGTCTCCTCTTTCCCAGGCGATTGTGTTTGGGCTATCTTTTGCCACTATATTGACGCTGATCGCTACGCCCGCTTTGCTGGCACTGCCCACCGCATTGCGGGAAAAATTTGCCCGCCTGCGCGCAAAGAATACCTGAAGCGTTTAACCCTCGGCCTGAAGGTCTCAGAGATCCCTTCAGCTGGGGCCAAAATCATACTGGCCGCCTTTTTCCAGTGCTTTTTGATAGGCGGGTCTGGCCTGTAAACGATCGCGAAACTTCACCAGGTTTTCGAGGGAATCCATCGGCGTCATTAGGGGCGCGATCTCCGCTACGAAAGAAAGCTGGATGTCGGCGCCTGAAAAAGTGTTGTCCACGAACCAGTCGTTGCCTTCAAGCGCTGAATTCATATAGCCCAGATGACGATTTAGCTCGTCGGTAATTCTCGGCTGCAGCGCTTCGCCACCATCGGGCAATCTACCCGTATACATACGCATCATCAGTGGCAGCATGACACTGCCTTCCGAGTAGTGCAGCCATTGCAAGTAGCTTTCGTGTGAAGGTGTATTTTCGGCGGGTCGCAGGCGTCCATCACCGTGGATTCGCAATAGGTAATCGACTATGGCGCCAGACTCCATAATGGTATTTTCCCCATCCGTGATTACGGGAGATTTTCCCAGCGGATGAATCGCCTCTAATTCCGGTGGCGCCAGATTAGTTTCAGGGTCTCGCTTGTAATGTTCGATGTTGTAGTCCAGTCCGAGTTCTTCGAGTAACCAAAGAATGCGTTGAGAGCGAGAGTTGTTCAGGTGATGTACGGTAAGCATGTTCGATTTCATCCTAGATTTTGGAGTGGCAGATTAGCATAGAATTTATTTGGTTTTCCTGTGCAGGGTCAAACTGCATTTATGCTAAACGATCATAGGTGAGTATTTTGAAAGTAACACCTTCACTTTGAAACAATTCAGCGTGGGTACTCATCAGCGAAGCCCAGTCATCACTCCTCATACAGTTTTCGTGATCGGCTCCCGTCTCCCATTCCCAGTACATCATGGTTTCGTTTGCATCCACAGATTGATGGAACGCCACTGACAGAAACCCAGGCTGGGTTTTGGCGATGGGAATCATGCTCAAGCCGACAGCATGCATCTCTTCCCGCAGTGCTGATGGAAAGCCTACCGTTGAAATCGCGACAAAGCTCATATTCCTACTCCTCGAAGGGTTGGAGCCCTAAGCTTAGTCAAAGCTTGCTGCTTTCGGCAATACCTCTTCTGAGTCGCGCCCCGGGATGCTCCTCAATCAGGCTCACCGTTCCTCCTTCAACTGCAATTCCAAGTTCGGACCATAGTGCTTCTACTGGCGGTATCGCGCGGCTAGCTCTCATGGTGTTGAACAAGTCGCTAAAAAGTGTACTTTCGCTAAAGGAGTCCAGTTTCACCACAATTTCCCTAGCGGAGAGGGTTTCATCTCGACAGCAGTTGTTCAGCTCCCCCAGTACAGTGTCCAGTGTTACATCACCGCCACTCCTTTTGCGCAATTCAACGTCCGCCTTGAGAAAAAACCAGGCACCGCTCCAGTAAACCCGCATATAGCTTCGATTCTCCCGCATAGTGGGGCTGAGTTCGGCCAGGGTAAGATCGGGGCGACGGTTGTCCAGACCACGCTCAAATCCGGCGTGTAGTTTTTGCCACAGTGTCCGTTCGTCAATTACACCGGCGCGGACTTGCAGCAGATTTTGATAGTAGCTGGCCAAACCCTCGCTAAACCACATATCCCCCCAGCCTCGATAGGGGATCAGCAGGTGGCTCAGTTCGTGATAGCTGGTCCAGTTGTTTACCAGGTCCTCTTCACTGGCCATGGCGTCGATATAAAATTTGACGGTATCCGGATCACCTCGTGTGACCTGTGCCCAAGGTATGGAATCGTCGCTATTGACACTGATCGGCGATACTTCGATGCGCAAGTTGGAGCGTGGCAAACGGCCGTAGACTGAAACAAGCGCAGCCGTGCTGGAATCCAGCCATCGCAAAATATGCTCACTGCGAGCGGCCGAAATCAGAAAGTGCATGTCGACGATGATCTGCTGTTCGCCCCGGGGCATTTTGTATTCTTTAGCGAATGCGGTAGAGCAAAGCAGAAGCAGGGGTAATAGGTAGTAAGACTTAACGCGCATAGACATTCGACTGCGGTGTGGCGATAGAGTTCTTTGGGAAGTGTGATCTTTGACGATACTTACTTCGACAGGGAATGGACGCAGGTCGATGGGTGGCAACCTGCGTCCCACAGAGGCATTAAATGGTGAGGCCTCCATCGACCACCAAACATTCGCCGTTGGTGTAACTCGCGGCATCCGATACCAGATACAGCACTGCGCCCGCCATCTCGTCGGGCTCGGCGTGGCGTTTCATGGGAATGGCCTGCATGGCACCTTTGTAGATCTCCTCATTGCTAAACAAGGCACCCGCGAACGCGGTCTTAGTGATACCGGGAAGTAGCGCGTTAACCCGTATGCCATGACGCCCGCACTCCTTGGCGAAGGCTTTGGTCATGTTGACTACTGCCGCTTTGGTAATCGAGTAAATACCCTGAGCCGGTCCGGGCTGTAAGGCATTGACAGAGGCTGTGTTGACGATAGCGCCGCCGCCATTGTCGCGCATCAGGCGGCCCCCTTCGACAGACATAAAGAAATAGCCGCGCACATTCACATCCACTGTTTTGGTATAGGCCGCTAAATCGGTATCCAGAATATCGCCAAAGTAGGGGTTGGTGGCGGCGTTGTTTACCAGGATATCCAGCTTGCCGTGTGCCGCCTTAATATGGGCGAAGATAGTGGTGATGTTCTCCATATTGCCGACGTGGCAGGGAAAAGCCTCTGCGCTACCGCCAGCTGCCACGATGGAATCGGCCACTACCTTGCAGCCATCAATTTTACGGCTGGATACGATCACATGAGCGCCTTGCTCAGCCAGTAATCTGGCAATGGATTCTCCTATGCCTCGGCTTGCACCGGTGACCAGTGCGATTTTTCCGGTTAGATCAAATAGCGTTGTACTCATTTAAGACATTCCTGTAAGGCGTTTGTTAATAATGGCGTCGGCTTCGGCCATAATGTCGTCAATCAGTTCTTTGACGGTCGGGACATTGTCGATTAGTCCTGCGACCATGCCGCATGACCAGGCGCCGGCATCCATATCACCTTCCATCATGATCCTGGGATAGACACCGGCCACTTCCTCAATAATGTCTTCGAACTTGAGATCGGCTCCCAGGGCTTTCTCCTTCTCGAGCAGTCGCTCAACCGCCGGATTGGTCATCACCCTTTCCGTGTTTCGTAGAGGGCGCATGACCAGCCGAGTATCCAGCTCGCTGGCAGAGACAATGGCATCTTTAACGTTTTGGTGTACCGGAGCCTCGGTGGTGGCGATAAAGCGGGTACCCATATTCATTCCTTCGGCACCCATGGCCAGTGCGGCCACCAGGCTGCGCGCGTCCGCCATACCACCCGATGCGACAAAGGGGATTTCCAGCTCATCGGCGGCGCGAGGTAACAATATAAAATTGGGTATGTCGTCCTCGCCCGGGTGACCACCGCACTCGAAGCCATCGACCGAAACTGCGTCGCAACCAATCGATTGGGCTTTCAGGGCGTGTCGTACTGCCGTGCACTTGTGAATCACTTTAATGCCTGCTTCCTTGAGCATCGGCATGTACTTAGCGGGATTGTTCCCCGCGGTTTCCACCACAGTAACGCCGCCGTCGATAATCGTTTGGAACAGGGCAGGGTAGTCTGGTGGTGTCAGTGTTGGCAGGAAGGTGATATTGACGCCGAAGGGCTTGTCAGTCATCTCGCGGCATCGAGCAATTTCATTGGCGAGTTTTTCAGGTGTACCTTGTGTCAGTCCGGTGATAATGCCCAGGCCTCCGGCGTTGGACACCGCAGCGGCCAGTTCTGCCAGCCCAACGAAGTGCATGCCGCCCTGGATGATGGGGTGTTCGATGCCAAGCAATTCAGTGATACGTGTTTTCATTCTCGTTTCCGGTTTAAATAGTGTGGTTGATGAAGGGTTGATGAAGCGTTGATAGAGAAATGGGGCGAGAATTATGGCACTTATTATGACGCAACACTATACTTCCAGAATGTGATGCCATGGCACTGAGTTGACATCGGAATTGTCGAATAATAAGAGAGGAAGTCCTCATGAAAAAGGTGATGTTTGTTGGTCTTGTGTTTCTAGCCGCCGCCGCGAATGGTGAACAAAGGCAGTTACTGTGGGGTGATACTCACCTGCACACCACTTACTCTTCAGATGCCTACACCAATAATAATTTGTTGGCGGGGCCAGACGTTGCTTATCGCTATGCGCGAGGTATGCCTGTGGAACACCCTTATCACCGAGCGCGAGTTCAGATTGATACGCCGCTGGATTTTCTGGTGGTGTCGGATCACGCGGAGTTTCTGGGTCAGATTCGCAATCTCCATCGCAATGGCGTCGATACTTCCGACCTGGGTTTTATCGATTCCATAAAAGCCAAGGTCGCCCAGTATTTTCTCAGTGATGCTATTGATTCGGGCGAAGGGCGCTCCATGTTTGTCTCTGTTTTACCCGACCCCAACATTTCGCCGCGAGATGACGCGGAGGGCGCGTTAATGGAAAACAGCGACCTCAGTTTGCTGCCTATGCCTCTCCAGATAGAGGTTGATACCTGGCGCATCGTCACGGAGGCGGCTGAGACGTACAACGAACCCGGTGTGTTCACCGCATTTATCGGCTGGGAGTGGAGTTCACTACCCGGTGGCGCCAATTTGCACCGAGTAGTCATCAGCGATAGCGACGCCGCGACAGCACAACAGTACGATCCCTTCGGTTCCGATCAAAGTCCTTTTCCCGAAGACCTGTGGGCTTGGCTAGACGAAACGAGTACATCGACTGGTGCAGAGTTTACCGCCATACCTCACAACTCCAATATCTCCAAGGGCTATATGTTTTCGGATCAGAGCCTTAGGGGCGAGCCCATGACCGCCGAATTTGCTCGCTTGCGTACGAAGTGGGAACGCGTCGCTGAAATCACCCAGATAAAAGGCGATTCAGAAACTCATTCCTTATTGTCTCCCAATGACGAGTTCGCTGATTTTGAAAATTACCCTTTTTATATTCAACGCGAATTCAGTGAATACCAACCCGGAAAAGGTGATTTTGTTCGCTCCGCTCTGAAATTGGGCCTGGAGCTGGAAAACAAACTGAGCGTCAACCCGTTTAAGCTGGGCGTGATCGGCTCAACAGATTCGCATACTTCACTCTCCTCGGCGGAAGAGGACAACTTTCACGGTAAACTCGCCACGGACTCCATTCCCTCCAACAAGCAAACCCATTTCAGCGAGGACGGCCGCGGCACGGATGGCTGGCAAATGTCCGCCTCGGGCCTGGCGGCCGTGTGGGCGAAAGACAATACTCGAGAGTCCATTATGGCGGCCCTGCAGCGCCGAGAAGTCTACGCAACAACAGGGCCGCGTATAGCTGTACAGTTTTTCGCTGGTCCCGATTTTACCGAGGCGGATTTAACAGCGGCGGATCTTCACAGCCTGGCCGCCAATCGTGGAGTGCCCATGGGAGGGCAGCTAAATCGCAGCGAGGAGTCACCGTCGTTTGTGGTGGTGGTGTCGAAAGATCCCAAGGGTGCGAATCTGGATCGCGTGCAGATCGTCAAGGGTTGGTTAGACGCCGACGGTCAGTCACAGGAGCAGGTTTACAATGTGGCTTGGTCTGACGACAGGGTGGAAACGGTTGACGGAAAACTTCCCGCCGTAGGCAATACGGTGAATCTGAAAACTGGCAAAGTCGATAACTCGATTGGCGCTGCCCAGTTGTCCAGCGTTTGGAAAGATCCACAGTTTGATTCTAGTCAGGCTGCCTTCTACTACGTGCGTGTTTTGCAAATTCCGACTGCGCGGCACTCTCTTCTGGATGCGCTTGCATTGGGTCAAGAGCATGCAGCGGAGAAACCCGATACGATTCAAGAACGGGCGTATACCTCTTCTATCTGGTACCAACCCTAGCTTTTCCGATACTTGAATTGTGAGACAGCTCTACGGGCGAAAGTCGGCTTAGATTTCTTCTTCTCAAGACCGTCAGCCGCATGGATGCGGCTGCCGAGACCCCATGGATGGGTTCACGTCGTGTCTTGAGAAGAAGAAATCTAAATAGACGCAATGCAACTCTTACAAGTACACGATATTGTGTTTTAAACGAGTTCAGGTCACGCTCAGATGGCCAGTTTAGTTTTTCAAAACACGCCGTGAATACATCCATGTAGGCTCGGCAGCAGCATCCATGCTGCTGACGGCTTTGAAAAACTAAACTGGCCATCTGAGCTCTGCGTTAACTATCGAAGATCTAAAATAGTCTCCGTTTCGAAGGCGACCAATTCTGTTTATCCTATTCGAATTACGCGCGAGGGCTTTGCTGACCATTCACCAAGGTGCATTTCCCACCGGATCTTTCAGAATATGCCGCGCAACAACCATGCGGTGAACTTCATCGGGGCCATCGTAAATTCTCGCGAAACGCGCTTCACGGTACATGTATTCTAACGGTGTATCACTTGTCACGCCGAGAGCGCCGTGAACCTGAATAGCACGATCAATAACATTGTGCAGCATCCGCGCACCCCAGAATTTAATCAGCGAAATCTGAACGCGGGCCTCATCACCCTGGTCCATTAGTTTCGCAGCGTCCAGGGTCATCAGTCGTGCAGCCTGAATTTCCGCCGCAGATTCGGCAATATAGCGCTGAATCTCTCCCTTTTCTGCCAGCATGGAGCCGTGCGCATATCGTTTCTTGGAGTACTCGCACATCAGCTCAAAGGCTCGCTGCGCTTGGCCCAGCCACCGCATACAGTGAAAAATTCTTCCCGGACCCAGGCGCTTTTGTGCAATCGTGAAACCGTGTCCGCGCTCACCCAACAAGTTTTCTTTTGGGACGCGAACATCGGTTAATAGCACTTCGCAGTGACCGCCATCCGCATTTCCCATTGTGGGGACCACGCGTTTTATTTCATACCCAGGTGTGTCGGTTGGGACAATGATGGAAGAAAACTTTGCGTGCTTGTGCTGGTCCGGCTCGGTTTCACAAAAAACGCTGGTGAAAGCGGCGACGTCTGCTCCTGAGGTAAACCACTTGTGGCCGTTGATCACCCACTCATCGCCATCCAACACGGCTTTGGTTTGCATGAGTGTCGGGTCGGAGCCCGCGACTTCAGGCTCGGTTAAACCTACTGAGGGATAGATGTCGCCATCCACCAAGGGCTTTAACCAGGATTCCTTTTGTGCCTCGTTGCCGTAGCGATGCAGCATGATCGAGTCCTGCATTGAGATCGATCCCACGGCTAACTGGCCGTAATGAGATCGGCCGATTACCTCATTCATATGCACGAAGGCCATAAAGGGCAGGCCGCCACCGCCTATTTCAGTGGGGTGTCCCAGCGCCCAGAGTCCCAGGGATTTTGCTTCGCTTTTTAGAGCATTCATTGCCTCTTCTGCCGCTGCTCCACCGGCGTGCAGGGTCGGTTCAAGCGGTATGACTTTGCCGTTGATGAAATCTCTGAAACGCTGTTTTAGCGCCATCACTTCGTCGCTTAGTTCGTGCGTAGCTGCATTGTCTGACATAGTATTTTCTCGGTGATTAGCTGTTTTGTTGTACCAGGTTCCAACCGCGTTCTGCGGTTGTGCGGGTTAGTTCTCCCATTATTTGCCAGTGGTCTGAACTGGCGTTGCCATCCAGGCCCCGTTTGTAAACGCCCTGCACGATAGCGGCTGAGCGGAACAGGTTGAAGATAATGTAGAAGGGCCAATTTTCGATACCGTCGCGTCCGGTGACCTTGCAGTAATACTCAAGTGTCTCCTCTTCACTGAGCAAGCCCATTTTACGGTGCTCTTGTGCGTAGGGAATCTCTCCGTAAAACTCTGAGGCACACATATAGGACAAATCGGCGAGGGGATGACCGATTGTTGAAAGTTCCCAATCGAGTATGGCGGCAACTGTTGGCTCTGTGGGATCCACCACACAATTGGGAAGGCGGAAGTCTCCGTGAATGATGGAGGCTTCGTCGTCATCGGGGATATTGTCGGGCAGCCAGGCCATTAGCGAGTCCATAGCGGGATACTTTTCGGTTTCCGAGGCCAGGTACTGCCCTGACCAGCGGTGAATTTGGCGAGCGTAGTAGTTGCCCGGTTTGCCAAAATTATCGAGATTCACGCTGGAAATATCGACGCAGTGCAGTGCGCCCAGAGATTCGAGCATGTTTTTATTCATCGCGGTTCTTTGCGCAGGTTCAAAGTCCGGTAACTTGGTATCGAGCAGCACGCGGCCCTCTACCATTTCCATTAGATAAAATGCGGTGCCGATGATGTTCTCATCTTCACAGAGCAAGTGGGCTTGCGGCACAGGTACCGGCGTGTCGTTCAAGGCCGAGATGACACGAAACTCTCTATCCACAGCATGTGCCGACTTCAATAGCACTCCCGGTGGTTTTTTCCTCAGAACGTATTTACCCGTGGGAGTGGAAAGTTGAAACGTGGGGTTTGACTGGCCGCCTTCAAACTGCAGAACCGTCATGGTTGAAAAATCAGCGTCCAGTTCCTGCTGCAGATAGCGTTGTAATGCCACCTGATCAAATTGATGTTTATCCCGAACGGGAGTTAGTTCGATATCGTTGCTCATACTGGCTTGGAGTCCCTGCCCTTAAAAAGGATGATGTTATTTGTGTTCGCGTCGGCGCGCCAGTAAGATCACTGGCCTGTTATCAACCACTGGCCTCCATAAAGGCAATCAACGCGGACGACTACTATGAGTGACAACAACATTCTGTTTCAACCCCTGGAGCTGGCTAATTTGCAGCTGAAGAACCGAATTGTGATGGCGCCTATGACGCGCAACTTTTCTCCTGAGAATATTCCCAATGAGCAAACCGTCGATTACTACCGTCGCCGCGCCACCGGCGGTGCGGGACTCATCGTCACCGAGGGAACCTGCGTTGATCACATTGCAGCCAGTGGATATCCGGATGTTCCTTACTTCCACGGAGAGAAGCGCCTGGCGGGTTGGAAGAAGGTGGTAGAGGCCGTACATGAGGCCGGTGGAAAAATTGCCCCACAGCTCTGGCATTGTGGTGGAATGCGCAAAGCGGGGGTTATGCCTGAAGGTGATGTTCCCGGTTATACCCCCTCAGGAATGAACGTGCCCGGTAAAGTGGGCCGGCATGTTATGACACAGTCAGATATAGATGATGTGGTCCAAGCTTTCGCTAAGGGTGCGGCAAACGCCAAAGCCTTGGGTTTTGACGCTGTTGAGATTCACGGTGCCCACGGCTATTTATTGGACCAGTTCTTTTGGGCGGGAACCAATATTCGCGAAGATGGCTACGGCGGTTCGTTGGAGAATAGGGGCCGATTCGCTGTTGAAATTATAGCGGCTGCGCGCGCCGCTGTCGGTCCTGACTTCCCCATTATGTTTCGCTTCTCGCAGTGGAAGCAGCAGGACTATGCCGCTCGCCTGGTGGAGAATCCCGAAGATTTAGAACGTTTTCTCACCCCTTTGAGCGAAGCCGGTGTGGATGTTTTCCATTGTTCCCAACGCCGCTTCTGGGAACCGGAGTTTGAAGGGAGTGAGCTCAACCTGGCGGGCTGGACTCAGAAATTAACCGGTAAACCCGCCATCACTGTGGGCAGCGTGGGATTGGATGCTGACTTTATTCCGGTGCCCGGAGAAGCTACTTTCAGGGAAGCTGAACCGGCCAGTCTTGATGATTTGGAACGTCGAATGAGGGAGCAGGAGTTTGCTTTGGTGGCAGTAGGGCGCGCTATGATCGCCAACCCCGATTGGGCCAATCTGGTGGCTGAAGATCGTATGGGCGATTTACGTCCTTTTCGCAAAGAAGATCTCGCGACCTTGAACTGATGAGGTAATCCCTTGGCAGGCACCCAGACACTGGATCAGAACGCGGCTTCGGTCGCGTTGGATACCTCCAAAATTCCCAACCTGAATATTGCCGCGCTGTTCGACGGTGATAAAGTTGCTCGTGCCGAGTTAGTTGAGGAAATAAGGCGAGCTTGCCATAGCCCAGGATTTTTTTACGTACACGGCACCAACGTTGCGGATGATGTGATTGAGTCAGCCTTGCGGGTTTCCCAGGACTTTTTTGCCACGCCCGATGAAGGGCCGTTAAAGCAGAATGTGCACAATCGCCTTGCCGGTGGTATGAAGGGATGGGGTCCGATCTTTGGAGAACCCTCCTACCAGAAAAACACCGTGTCCCATGTCGAATCCTTTGATCTGGGCCAGTCGTTGACACTGCGGCAATGTGAGGAACTGGGGATCAGTGCCAATATCTGGCCGGATCTTCCAGGTTTTCAAGCGGCGGTGGAGGCCTATTCAGATGCGGTTACACGCCTGGGGCGGGCCATCAGCGAGGTCATCAGCGAGCTGTTGGAGATGCCAGCGGATTTTATCAACCGCAACAGCGGTCCAAGTGCGCCTCGAACGATGCGGTTACTTCATTATCCCGAGAACACCGCACCGGATGATGGTAAAAACGTCGGCATTGCCGCGCATACGGATTTCGAGTGTTTCACCATCATGAATCAAACCGCTGCGGGGCTGGAGTTGACAGTTTCCCAAGGGCAGTGGTGCCAAGCGCCTTCGGACATCGGGACCTTTACCATTATTCTCGGAGATATGACCGAGCACCTTTCCAACGGCAAGTTTAAAGCCACCGGGCACCGGGTGGTGAATACTCCCTGGACGCGATACTCGTTGATTCTGTTTTTTGCGCTGGACGAAGAATTTGAAGTGTCGCCCCTGCCGCAATTTATCACCTCGGACAACCCGGCTTCCTATGAGCCCGTCAAGCAGGGCGCTCACATTGCGGCCGAGTTGGCCAGGGCATCGGCCAACGCATCTAACCACGGCTCAACCTAGAGGGAGCAGCGCCATCACTGGGGCTGCAATATTTCCGGAAGTGGATTTTTCTCGGGAAGGGGAGAGGGCAGCGGCTTCCTCGGCATCATCTCGTCGCTTATAGCTGCGTGATAAACGGTAGCCGCCATCACTGCTGCAGCCTGCATTAAATCACCCGGTACGATATGGTCAACGTGATCCACATTCGAGTGATGAGTGTTCACGTCGTAATCGAGTGGATCCTGTACAAAGTTGAATCCGGGCAGGCCAACTGCATCAAACGATCTATGGTCAGTGCTACCCGTGTTGGTGATTGTAGTGGTCGTTACACCCATATCCGCAAAGGGGGCTAGCCATGAACTCAGCAGGGGTCTGGCGGCATCGTTTTGTTGCAGGTAGACGCCGCGAATTTTTCCACCACCGTTATCGAGGTTGAAATAAACCGACAGTTTTTTGTGCTCGGACTTTAGCTCCATACTAATTGGATCGCCAAAGTGCTTGGCCACATAACCGCGTGAACCAAACAAACCTTGTTCCTCGGCGTCCCATAGTGCGGCTCTGACTGTGCGTTTCATCGGTAACTTTAATGTTTTCAAAATTCGCATCGCCTCCATAACGACAGCGACACCACTGGCGTTATCCGTAGCGCCAGTTGCTGAATGCCAGGAGTCCAAGTGGGCGCCGAGCATCACGACCTCATCCGAGCGGCCTTTTCCGGGGATTTCCGCGATCACATTCAGGCCTTCTATCGCTGGACCGTGAAATTCCGCGTCGACATCAACTTCGACCACTACAGGAACCTCGCGCTCCAACAGCCTGTGCAGGCGATTGTAATGTTCGTGAGTTAGCACTGCAGTGGCGGGTGGTATTGGGTCGCCGTCACGGAAGGACCCGTAATCGCTGTCCATGATGACGCCGGCGGTTCTGGACCAGCCGTTGCTCAGAATTGCGGCAGCGCCCTCGTCGGCATAGAATTTTGCCAGGCGATTGCCCAATTCCAAATCGAGAAGCCATTGGTCCGCCAGTATTTCCAGGGGTACTTTGTCGTATAGTCGGTCGCGCTCGTCCCTATCCAGTGGACTTTTTAGCAGTGGCCACTGTATCTCCGGGCTGATCCCGGGCGTATTGGCCTTGCCAAGCTCCGCCATTGCTTCGTCGTCAAAGCGATACTGTTCTGGTTCGGCAGGGAGTTTAAACGGTGCTGGGTGGGATCGCATAAGCACCTTGCCGCCAAGTTTCCCGGCGTATTTGGCCTTATAGACTTCGATTTGCCGGGCCGTTTTCTCCAGGTCCCGCACCTGCGGACGCTCATCCTCTTCCCACAGTGGCGCGAATACAACCTCACCCGATACCGGCCCTTCTGTGGCACCCGACCAATCTGCAGGAAAGCCGGTCAGTGTGGTTTCGTGTGGCTGTTTCATCTGTACGGCGATGCGTGACCAGGACCAACCTCGACCAAAGACACCCCAGGGCTCAAGAGAAGCTCGTGTGATTCCGTCGTCCTTAAACGCTTTTACTGCGAGTTGCGCGGCTCGGGTATAGCCGGGAGATCCGCTGAGCCTCGGACCGTTTTCGTCGGCGATGATGTGCAGGTAATCCATCACCTTGGAATGCAGAAGTGCCTGATCTTTGATTTTGTGTATCACTTGTAAATCGACGGCGCTGTCAGCGGCGTTTGCTTTACTGAGGGAAAGACACAGGGCAAAAGTGATCACCAGTGTAGGCGTCAACAATTTCAGCATGCGGGTAAGGGCCCCCGTTGGTTTGATTTTGATCAGTATAGGCTAATTTTTCGTCAGGTCAGCGAGCAACCTGGGGCGAATAATATCGGTCCAGGTTTGGTAACCTGAATCGTTGAGATGTAGACCATCGAGTACATAAAACGCTCTATTGGGTTCGCCATCGCGCAGGAGAGCAGGCCCTGTGTCGATAAAATGCAAAGTCTCGTCTTGAGCAGTAAATTGCTCGATCAACTGATTGGTCCTTTCTGCGATAGGCCACACTTCCCAGCGCATTGTCGAGGGCGTAATCGCGATGTAGTAGATGGGCGTTAAAGCATGAGTGCGTCTTATTTTTGCGATTAACTCTCTGAAACTGTTCAACAAAACTTCGGCAGGTTTGGTCGCGCCGGGATGGATATCATTTGTACCCACGAATATCACTATCGCCGCCGGGTCAACAACGTCGACCAGCTTGTCAGCATAATAAATCGCGTCGGCGAATTTCGCTCCGCCGAAACCTCTGTTAATCGTACCTAAGGGTGCCATATCTCTGGCCAGAGTGTCCCAGAAACGGATGCTGGAGCTGCCCATAAACAATACGTCACCCGGCTTCGATGAAGTTTTTTTCAGGAGCGCTTCGATGTCCTCCTCCCATACCAGCGGATCTTCACTCTGTGCTTTGCCAAGTTCGCTGTACACTTTGTAAGCGGGCCAGCTTGCCAGCACTGCGATGATTGCGATGGTGGACCATAGGTATTTTGACATGCGGAGTCTCAATCTTGTGGCTAGCGTTTGCGGCTGCACCGGGTCATGGTTCGCGCCGACGAGAATCAGTTGATCTGTTTTTTCCTGTGGAGAATTTTATCGTTTATAGCGCATCTAAACCAGCGTCAATCTAATGACATAGATAACGCCATATTGTACAGTGGTAGTCAGGTTCACAACCTTTTTGGTTCAGACCAATATCTTTTAGTGCTAGAGTGATCCCCCAGAAAACTATAAGGAAATCTTTGTTTAACCGGTATGTCCAAGCTTACAACTAACTCGGACCCACGGCGAAATTTGCCTGCTGTTGACGCTGTCCTCGACGCGGCATGGGAGCTTGTGCAGGAGTGGGGGCACACCCCGGTCAGTCAGCGGGTCAAAGCCGAACTGGATCTGCTGCGAGCGGCGATTGGAAGGGGGGACACTGTCGATTTTTCCGTGGAGCAGCTTGTCCTATCTGTCGAAAGTCAGTTGTCTGAGGCTGGGGAATCGACTTTCAAACAGGTGATCAATTTAAGCGGTACTGTTATTCACACGAATTTGGGCCGCGCAGTGTTGCCGCAGCGTGCCATTGATGCTGTGGTAGCGGTAGCGGCGGCACCGAGTAACCTCGAATTTGATCTCGACACAGGAGGCCGTGGAGAGAGGGACAACCATGTCGAGTCACTGATCTGTGATTTGACTGGCGCCGAGGCTGCAACCGTGGTGAATAATAATGCCGCAGCGGTCTTGCTGGTGTTAAATACGCTTGCCGCCCAGGGCGAGGTGCCGGTATCGCGTGGCGAGCTGGTTGAAATTGGCGGGTCTTTCCGAATACCTGAGGTGATGGAGAGATCCGGCTGCAAGTTGATCGAGATAGGGGCCACTAACCGTACTCATCTCAAGGACTACGAGAGTGCAATCACCGAGCGCACCTCTCTTTTAATGAAAGTGCATACCAGTAATTTCAAAGTCGATGGCTTTACTAAATCCGTGGGTGAGGTCGAGTTGGCGGAACTCGCTCGCTCAAAAGAGCTACCTTTTGTTATCGATCTGGGTAGCGGTAATCTTGTAGATTTTTCTGCAATGGGCCTGCCGGATGAACCCACTGCGGCCCAGGCCATTGAAAACGGCGCCGATGTGATCACTTTCAGTGGTGACAAACTGCTGGGAGGTCCCCAGTGCGGGATAATTGCGGGCCGCGAGAATCTTATTAGTAAAATTCGCAAGAACCCCCTGAAGCGCGCATTGCGATTGGATAAGATGACTTTGGCAGCGCTGGCCGAAGTGTTAAAACTATATCGCTCCCCGGAGCGGCTGCATCGGGAATTACCAACACTGAAGTACTTAACTCGAGATTTGTGTGAACTGGAACAGCAGTCCATACGGGTTCAAGCAGCACTGGTTGAGATTTTGCCGAGTCGCTATCGTGTGGAATCGCTTTCCTGCAAAAGCCAGATTGGCAGTGGCGCCTTGCCCGTTGAAAGTATCGATAGTTTTGGCCTGGCGATTACAGCCACTACAGATGCCGATTTGCGTCAAATGATTACGGCGTTGCGGAATCTTCCACGCCCTGTCATCGGCAGGCTTAACGATGGCGTGCTTACTTTGGATCTGCGTTGCCTTGATTGCGAAGATGTTTTCATTGAGCAGTGCAGTGCCTTGGCGACGGCGTTGGCATGATTGTCGCCACCGCCGGACATGTCGATCACGGTAAAACGAGTCTGGTCAAACAGTTGTCCGGCGTGGATACCGACCGCCTCGAAGAGGAAAAACGTCGGGGTTTAAGTATCAATCTCGGTTTTGCTTACAATCAGCTCGGTAGCGATTACTCCATCGGGTTCATCGATGTGCCGGGCCACAACCGTTTTATCAACACCATGATATCGGGTGTCAGCGGCATCGATGTTGCGCTGTTGGTTGTGGCGGCGGATGACGGCGTCATGCCGCAAACCCTTGAGCACCTGGATGTTTTGAGATTGCTGGGTGTCGGCGAATATGTTGCGGTAATCAGTAAAACGGATCGCGTGGATAAGTCCAGGGTAGAGGAAGTCTCAAGACAAGTGCTGAGCCTTGTTCCCGATTCCAGTCCCCTTTACCCCATCGACAACATCGGCGGAGATGGCATCGAAGAACTCAAAGGTTTCCTACATCAGCGGGCTGAAAATCTTCCTAAGAAAGCTCAGCGCGGTCATTTTCGTATGCCCATCGACCGCTCCTTTTTACTCAAGGGAACGGGTTTGGTTGTGACCGGTACCGCGCTTTCCGGGGGCGTGCGTGTGGGAGACCAACTTCACTTGCTGCCGCAAAATCTGCCCGTGCGGGTAAGAGGCATTCATGCGCAGGGCGAGGTGAGTGATCGCGGTGGCGCTGGTCAACGTTGTGCTATCGATGTCACCGGCGTGGGTAAAGATCAAATAGAGCGCGGCGATTGGCTACAGGCCTCTGAACTGGCTCAATCGAGTGACTGCGTAGATGCTCGTGTTGAGCTCCTGGCCAATGCACCGTTTTCATTGAAACATCTTGCACCGGTAAAACTGTATCTCGGTGCAAAGCGTATTCCGGCAAAAATCTACTTAATCGAACAGACGAATGGGTCAAACCGACTTCGGCCCGGCGATTCGGTTTTTGCACAACTGATTTTGGAGTCACCGGTGGCCTGCTGCCGGGGTGACCGCTTTTTACTACGGGATGACAGCGAGTCGTTTACGATTGCCGGTGGTGTGGTTTTAGATCCCTTTGCATCCAGGATGAGCAGAAGAAAAACCTCCCGAATACCTTTTCTCGAAGCGTTAGAATCGTCAGATATAGAGGCTGTTTTAATTGCGCTTTTGTTGGATCAAGGCCAACTGCTCAACGCGACACAGCTGCGGCGAGCCTGGAATCTCAGCACTGAAGAATTCTCGGCAGAACTGGAGCGAGACAGCCTTGCGCCTCTGGTGAAATCTTTCTCCGCAGATCGCGAGGACTATCTGATCGCGCAGACGGCTTGGAACAAGGCTGAGCTGGCCCTGTGCGGTTGGTTGAAGGATTGGCATTCCAAAAACCCTCAGCAGGAGGGGGCGCAAGCTAAACTTGTTCGCCATGACCTTGAGTCTACTATTCCAAGTGAGCTGTTTCTGGCGGTGATGTCTCATCTGCTGCGGGTCGGTAAGGTAAAGCTCGCCAATGGTCTGCTTGCCCTGGGAGGGCATGTGGTTAAGGCTTCCAATGCCGAGCAGAAGCATTGGCGTGAGATTCGACAAACCCTGGAAAAGAGCGGCATCCAGATACCCGTGCTGGGTGCTTTACTGGAAACGCTCTCGATCGATGAGCCGACCTTAAAGCAGGCTTTTCGCAAGGCGATTAAAAGTCGAGAAGTGATTCAAATTGCAGAGCGACGTTATGCGCTCTGCTCGACGCTGTCTGAACTGGCCCAAGCGGTGAATGAACTGGCACAGACTAAATCGGAATTTTCGGTGATCGATGTGAAGAACCACTTAGGGCTTGGTCGCAACCTTACGATAGAATTATTGGAGCATTTTGATTCAATAGGTTTTACAGTACGTCGTGGAGACAGTCGATCGATCATCGATAGCGGTCTACCGGCTAGATTGTTTGCCCAGTCATGATTAAGGCAGAATACCTAAAAGTTTTACTAAAGATGGAAGAGCGACGTCCCCGGTGGGGTGCCTGGTCTTCAACACCAGTGAGGCGCTGACGAAGTGCCTGGTGGGTTCGACTCCTACCTCTTCCGCCATCTATCCAGGGGTTTGATCATCTAATTGATCGACCCCTTTACACCCTTTGATTCACAACAGGAGAAAATCTTGACTATCAACAATCGCGTCACACAACTTACAGGCACGCAATATCCTATTATACAGGCGCCAATGGGCTGGATTGCTCGTGCACAGTTGGCCTCTGCAGTCAGCAACGCCGGTGGCTTGGGTGTTATCGAAACCTCTTCCGGCGAGCTGGACAATATCAAGCGCGAAGTAGAGAAAATGCGTGAACTCACAGACAAGCCGTTTGGTATTAATGTGGCTCTGTCCTATGTTAAAGGTACTAACATTGTCGACTTCGTGATTGAGCAGGGTGTGAAGTTTGTTACCACTTCTTCCGGAAGTCCCAAGGTATGTACCAAAGCCTTTCAGGAAGCGGGTATTACGGTTTTTCATGTGGTACCGACTTTGGATATGGCAATGAAGGCGATGGACGCAGGTGTTGATGGCCTGGTAGTAGAAGGCGCTGAGGGTGGTGGGTTCAAGAATCCACGCCCGGTGTCGACCATGATTTTGCTGCCGCTGATTCGCTCCAAGGTGGATGTTCCGATTATTGCGGCGGGGGGAATGAGTGACGGCCTTTCTATGGCAGGCGCGTTTGCGATGGGTGCGGAAGGTGTGCAAATGGGTACCAGAATGGTGTCGTGCGCAGAATCTCCCGTTCATCAAAACTGGAAAGATGCGATTGTCGGCGCTCAGGAAACAGACACGGTTTTTCTCAATCAACAATCACGCCCCGCGCTGCGTGCCTTGAGAACTGAGCGAACCGGTGAATTGGAACTATTGGGTAAGTTCGATATGCGCGATCATATGGCGAAACTGCAGGACTTGTATTTTGGTGGCGACCTCGAAGCGGCGATACCTTTAACCGGTCAGGTCTGCGGTCGTGTCGATGAAATTAAAACCGCCAAGCAGATCATCGATGAAACGATTGCGGACTTTGAGCAAGTGATGCAGGGACTTTCCAAACAGTACGCATAGAAAACACTTGATCTGGTCTGAATCTGGCAACTGAGTTAGCTTCTGGTCGGAGCGGATATTAGCGCTTCGATCACACCCACTACTTGTTCGAACATGGCTTTACGGTCGTGGAAAATAGATTCCTCGGTGCCCGTTTCGTCTGCCCGAAAAATATCCGCGATGCTGTGAAATGTAATACTGACCACGAAAAACAAACGCCGCTGTGCTTCGATTTTTGGTAAATGTGACACTGCCTCAGTCAACAAGGTGTTTAGGGCGGGAACGTTGACAAAACTGATTTTCGAGGGGTTGGTGGGATTGATAATTTCGCTGTTTACTGCCGCGAGCTGCGACAGTATTTTGACGTAGTGGATACCGTCCTTGTTGCTCTGTATGTAGTCAGCTAGGGGCATGACAAGGACACGTGCAGCCGCTTCAGCGGCACTCCAATTCGATTGCTTGGCTTGTTCAACATAGCTGCTTCTCAGTTCCTGTACAGGGCCCGCATGGGTGTCGATGATAGCCTGCAGTAGTCTGTCTTTGCTGCCAAAGTGATACTGCAGGGCATTGCGGTTTTTTTGGCCGGCAGCGGCGGTGATTTCATTGAGCGAGACGGCGTCGATACTGCGCAGGGCATACAATTCCTGGGCTGCCCGAATAAAACTCTCTCGAGTTTTTGCCGAGCGGGTTTCGTGCTTGCTGGATGGTTTATCACTCACCGGGTTCATTCCGTAGGTGCATGCTCAATATCCTCAGACCTTCAAGGTTCTGATCACCTAGGCTGCAGTCGCTGCGGCGGTGCCCAGACCCGGTGCGCCGACAGTAACAATCGCCACTTTGTCTTGAACTCTGGCCATACTATCCCCCTGATTGATGGCGCATCTTAGCAAATGAGGGCTTGGGTCGAATAGTGGCTTGCTATAGCTTTAGTTGTCCCATGTCCCTGTTGCGCTTATGCTCTACGCTCATTTTTAGTTATCCGATTGGCGAGACGCGTTAATGATCGAGCAGTTAATTATCTCAGGCCTGTTTATGTGGTTGGTCGGCAGCCTCATTTTTACGGACTGGCCCGCGTCCTGGCTCTTCACCTGTGCCATGTTGGTAGCCTACTTTCTGGGGCTGGTGGATACCCCGGAGGTTTTGAGTAAGGCTACCAACTCAGGATTGATTACTTTGATACTGCTGTTGTTGGTGTCGATAGGCCTGGAAAAACTCTCCTGGCTCAACAGATTGTCTGGCAAGTTGATTACCTCTAGTTATCACGTGAGTGTGCTCAGATTGGGTTTTGTTACTGCGTTTTTCTCGGCGTTCGTCAACAATACAGCGGTTGTCGCCACACTAGCTCACACGGTTCGTAGCAATCGCCATCACCCAGCGTCAAAGTTGCTAATTCCATTGTCTTACGCGGCGATTCTGGGTGGTACGATGACCCTGATTGGCACGTCCACCAATTTGATCGTCAGCAGCTTTCTTGAGGATACAACGGGAAAAGGTTTGGCTTTCTTCGATTTTCTCATTATTGGTGGCAGTGCCACCCTGTTCGGAATGATTGTCATTCTGTTGAGTTCTTTTCTCCTGCCATCCGGGAGCGCCGAGAAGGTCGATATCAACGAATACCTTATCGAGACCAAAATACAGCCCGATTCAGAACTGATCGGCAAGAGTATCGCCGAGAATAAGCTGCGCGAGCTCGAAGATCTTTTCCTGGTGGAGGTTGTTCGAGGGCCTCATGTGATTTCACCGGTGTCTCCCAGCGAGTACATCGAGGCGGGTGACAAGTTAATTTTTTCCGGGGATATCAAGCAGCTTAAGTCGCTCGATGCATTTCACGGTATGCAGTTGTTTGCGGTTGAAGAGGGTTTGCTTCGTGAAAACATGACCGAAGTCATCGTCATGCCCAATGCCTCAATCGAGGGAAAGACTCTGAAGGACAGCGGTTTCCGCTCGTTGTTTGATGCCGCTGTAGTCGGCATGCGCCGAGGTGGAAAGCGGCTTTCCGGGAAGCTAGGCAATATTACTTTGCAAGCTGGCGACAGCATGATGTTGGCGGTTGGTCCGGATTTTAATAACCGAAAAAATCTCGACAAGAACTTTGCGGTTATTGACGACTCGGTAGCTGCAGCGAATACGTCGCCTTTGCAGAATTACTTCGTCACGCTCACGCTGTTGGCGGTGGTGGCATTGGCCGCTCTCGAAATTGTTCCGCTGATTAAGGGCCTGGCTTTTTTACTGGCGTTTATGCTGATCTTTGGTTTGATTAGAGGTTCAGAGTTGAGGCGCCGTTTTCCCTTTGAGCTGTGGTTGATTATCGCCTCAGCGCTAACCCTTGCCCAGGCTCTCACCAATACTGGCTTGGTGGCAGTGCTGGCGGAGATGTTCCATAACAATCTTATAGCCTGGGGTCCCTATGCGGCGCTGATCGGTGTTTATCTGGTAACTCTGATAATGACGGAAGTGATGACCAATAATGCCGCCGCCGCTCTGTGTTTTCCCATTGCTTACGGACTCGCCGAAAGCTACGGCATCAGCATCATGCCCTTTGTGATGGCGGTGGCCTATGGTGCCAGTGCGAGTTTCCTCACGCCCTATGGCTATACCACCAACCTGATGGTGCAAAACCTGGGTGGCTATACCTTGCGAGATTATTTTCGTGCGGGCCTGCCTCTTTCCATAGGCTATTCCGCGCTGGTTTTGTTTATGATCCCCCGGGTTTTCCCTTTTTGAACTATACCTTTGGCCTCTTATAGACAGCAGCATTTACGGAATGTTTGTATCTTGCTACTAGTTCATACCGGTCGTAAATCCACCATCCACAGGAAGTGTCTGGCCGGTAATCCAGCTGGCGGCGGGGGAGGTCAGGAACAACACTGCCGCGGCAATATCATCGGGCGTTCCCGGTCGCTTTAAGCCCTGTCGCTGCAGCGTCGCGTCGACCATCTCCTGCATGTTATCCAGCATACCCGCCGTTAGATTGGTGCGGGTGAGGCCGGCCGCTACGGCGTTGGCTCTTATGCCTAGTTTCCCCCAACTCATGCCAAGGGTTTTCACCATTTGCACCAACCCGGCTTTTGCCGGGCCGTAGCCGGGCGTCCACTCGAAACCAAAATAGGAGGTCATTGATGCGATCCCGATGATACTGGCACCGCCGGGAAACTCGCTGGCGCTTAATAAATCCTTGCAGGCACTACTGAGGTGAAAGGCGCTGGCGAGATTTACGTTCAAAGATTGATCAAAGGCATCGGCTTCCCATTCATTGCCCTGGGCTCCGCCGGCATTGTTGACAAGAATATCCAGTTTTTCCAGCGAAGCAGCCAGCGCGAATAAGGCATCCCTGTCGGCAACGTCCAGGGAGCGATAACTCAGTCCTTCCAGGTCGGCACCGTATTCTCCGGCGGAACGCTTGCGTCCGGTAATGATCACTTGTGCGCCAGCCTCCTGAAACGCCCGGGCACAGGCCAAGCCAATTCCACTGGTACCGCCTGTCACTAGAACAGATGCATGGGTGTAGTCGAATGTCACGCTGGGGAATGCCATAGGAGCTCCTCGATAGTGTTGGGTCGGTCATGTCTTAAAAATAACATTGCAAATATAATACGATAGTATTATATTTTGCGCAATACGGATTAATCATCAGCGCATCAATATTGCGCCAATGTCACTCAAACACAATCACTGGAAGAGCTCTATGAGAGATCCCATCTACAAATCCAGACCCGTCGAACCTAATGCGGCGAAGTTTGGTGGCGAGCGAATTAATGACTTCGTTGTGATGTCCGAGGGATTTTCGAATTGCTACCTGATAGTAACAGCCGCTGGGAATATCCAACTCAATTCGGGTATGGCCCTGGAAGCGCCGGTTCATCGCGCTAATTTCGAGCAGTTTTCCAAAGCGCCGCTCACTCATTTGATACTCACTCAGGGACATGTAGATCATGTCGGTGGGGTGCAGTACTTTCGAGATCAAAACAGCGGTTTGCAGGTGATAGCCACCGCTGGGAATTCAGAACACCAGACCTACGACAAACGCCTGCAAGCGTTTAGGGGAGGGCGTTCAGCCTTTGCATTCACCGATAAGTTCACTGCAGCTATTGAGTATTACCAGCGACACGGTTATCAGGAATATCCTGAACAGGACGTGCCCGTCCCCGATGTTCTCTTCGAAGGGACTCACAAAATTGAGATAGGCGGCCTGCAGCTGGAGCTCATCGCAGTGCCCGGAGCCGAGACTAATGACTCGCTAATCGTCTGGCTGCCCCAGCACAAAATTTGTTTCACCGGCAATCTGTTCGGTTGTCCCTTTGGCCACGTTCCTAACCTGGTTACCATCCGGGGTGATCGGTATCGGGATGCGCTCACAGTTGCCACTGCAGTGGAAACCGTCATGGAATTGGGTGCGGAAACCATAATCTACGGTCACCATTCGCCCATTCATGGCAGAGAATTGATCGAGACGGAATTGCACGCATTGCACGACGCCATCCTCTATGTACACGACGAGACCGTCGCAGGCATGAACGCCGGAAAAGACGTACACACCTTGATGCAGGAAATTGAGCTGCCTCCAGAAATGGAAGTTGGGCAGGGCTATGGAAAAGTGTCCTGGAGTATCCGGGCGATTTGGGAACATTACGCCGGATGGTTTCATCACCAATCAACGACCGAGCTTTACAGCGTGCCACAGACATCAGTGCATGCAGACTTGATCGAACTTGCCGGTGGTGCCGATGCATTAGTGGAGCGCGCCCAGGACAAGTGCAGTGCTGGGCAATCCGAGCAAGCGCTTCATCTACTCGATATTGTGTTGTCGGTTGAACCTGATCATTCTGGGGCGGTTTCCCAGGCCCTGGAAGTTCATCGTACGCTCGCCGGACAAAGTGAAAACTTTTGGTTGAGTTCGTGGTTGAATCACCAACAAGCGCTACTGCAAGCGAGATTGTAAAACTCCTTGCCCTGAACAAAAGCCGGTTTTACTAATCTTCTAAACCGGTACCGTCATTTCTGCCTGCACAGGTGCAAGGCTCAGTGTTGGCCGTTACTATTCGCGCTTCTTCACCAGACACGAGAAAAATCGATGACTGAAATTCACTACAAGGACGAAGCCGCTTTGCAAGGTATTGTTAGCGAGGAGTTCTCTCCCTGGAGCGATACTGTCCTGGTGACCCAGGAAATGATCAACCAGTTCGCACAGCTCAGCGGTGACGACATGTGGTTGCACGTAGATGTGGAACGATGTGCCAAAGAAAGCCCTTATGGTTGCACAATCGCCCATGGTTTTCTTATCTTGTCCTTGATATCAAGAATGAAAGGCGGCTCGAGTGCGGTGGGTAGTATTTCCGGCTTTGGTCATATGCTCAATTACGGCTCGGATAAACTTCGCTTCCTGGGAGCGGTGACGGTGGACAGTGAGGTTTATCAGCGCAGTCGAATCAAATCGGTCGACGTGTCTGAAAAGAAAACCAAAGTGGTCATGGAAACCCACGTCCATGTTGTCGACTCGGATTCACCGGCGTTAGTGTACGAGTTGATGTTTGTATACCTTTAGAATCAGCTTAACAATTTCAGTCAGAAAGGCTGTCAATTTACGTCAGAAAAACCGATAAAACCGCTTGGTTTAAAAGCTCATGAGGCTTTTCGGACATTTGTTGGCATGGATTTTTGACTAGTGCTAACATCCCGGCTCGTTGTAGCACACGCGATGCGATCTGTTGCGGTTCGCTAATCCGACGTTGCAGATTTAACAACACATTTCTAACCCAATTCGTAAAGGAGCGATCATGCCCGAAGCAGTTATCGTTGAAGCCGTCCGCACTCCCATCTCGCGCGGTAAGCAAATTGTCGGAGAGCTCAGCGGCGTTCACGCAGCCGAACTTCTGGCCATGTCCTACAAGGGCCTGATCGAAAAAACAGGCCTGGACTATGAGGACATCGAGCAAATCGTCAGCGGCTGTGTGACGCAGGCGGGCGAGCAAGCGGGCAATGTCGCTCGCAACGCATGGCTTTCCATGGGCAAAAATTACTCAACCGGCGCGGCCAGCCTCGATACACAGTGTGGTTCAGCCCAGGCGGCGAATCATATGATTTCGGGATTGATAGGTTCCGGGCAAATCAACATCGGTATCGCCGGAGGGGTTGAGGCAATGAGTCGCGTGGGCCTCGGCGCAAATGTTTATAACGGTCCAGGGTTTTTTCAGACTCCTGACTGGCCATGGGATACGGCGCCGGATCAATTTTCCATGGTTGAGCGCATCGTGAAAAATCGTGGATTGAGTCGACAGGATGTCGATGAGTTTGCTTTTGAATCTCAACGCCGCGCCAAGGTAGCTTGGGATGAGGGGCGTTTTGATCGAGAGATCATTCAAGTCGAAGCGCCGATTCTCGGTGAGGATGGGCAGCCCACCGGACAAGTGCGCACTGTGAGCAAAGACCAGGGCTTGCGTGACACTACCATGGACGCCCTTGCATCTCTTAACCCCGTCATTGAAGGCGGCATCCACACACCTGGAAATGCGTCGCAAATTTCGGATGGCTCTGCTGCGGTATTGTGGATGAGCGCCGACGAAGCCAAGGCACGCGGCTTGAAGCCCAGAGCGAGAATCATAACCGGTGTGATGACCGGTTCTGATCCCTACTATTTGCTGGACGGTCCCGTCGACGCAACTAATTTGCTGTTCAAAAAATCGGGTATGAACCTGGGCGATATTGACCTCGTGGAAGTCAACGAAGCATTCGCTGCCGTTGTGTTGTCCTGGCAGCGCGTATTCGACGCAGACATGAGTAAAGTCAACGTCAATGGTGGCGCCATTGCTTTAGGCCACCCGGTGGGTTCAACCGGTGCGCGTCTTATCACTACGGCACTGCATGAACTGGAGCGCCAGGACAAAACCACAGCGTTAATCACCATGTGCTGTGGGGCCGCAATTGGCACCGGTACCATCATCGAAAGAATCTAAATGTTAAAAAGAACGATAGGAGTAGGGGAATGAGCGATCTCAGTGGAAAAGTGGCAATTATCACTGGTGCAGGGCGAGGCTTGGGGCGAGAGGAGGCCATACAGTTAGCAGGTCAGGGAGCGAGCGTTGTCATTAGCGACATCGATCTCCCCGATGCTGAAAAAGCCGCGAATGAAACTGTCGAAGAAATCAAAGCGGCCGGTGGAGAAGCGATCGCTGTGTTTGGCGATTGCGCCGATACGGCCGATTCCGAACGCCTGTTTCAAACAGCCCTGGATACTTATGGCGACGTTAATATCATGGTCAATAACGCTGGGTATTGCCGCGATAAAACCGTTTTTGGCATGAGTGACGAAGAATTTGATTCGGTGGTGCGAGTTCATTTGCGCGGCCACTTTGTCAACATGCGCAATGCGACCAAATACTGGCGTGAAAAGGCCAAGACCGGGGATACCGTTTACGGCCGTCTGATCAGCACCTCATCAGAGGCGATGATCTATGGGTCTGCCGGGCAGCCCAACTACGCCGCGGCGAAGGCGGGCATCACAGCGATGACAATGGGCGCCGCCCAGTTGATGATCAAATACGGCATCACCTGCAATGTCATTATGCCCCGGGCCAGAACGGCCATGACAAACTCGGGTACGACGGCCGAATTGTTTGCAGCTCCCGACGAGGGGTTTGACGCCTTTCATCCTGAAAATGTGGCGCCTTTGGTGGGATATCTATCCTCGGCGGAAGCGGGCCACATTTCTGGTGAAGTATTGGTCGTATGGGGCGGTGAAATCACCGTATTACAGCGGCCTACCCTGGGAGCCAATTTTCACAGCCCCAATGGGGGTAAGTGGGGCCTGGAAGACATGCATACCTCACTGTCTAGCTACTTCAATGAAGACCATATGCCGGTGTGGGGTGGCTTCTCGGTACCGCCGGGTTAAGTTGCTGAGAAATAAGTAAAAAGGGGCCCCCATGGCCTCTTTTTTTGCGCTGTATTTTGAACTCTTGGGTCAATTGATATGACCTCTTTTGTTCTACGTTGAAAATCGCTCACAGATGATAATAATAACGTCACTTTAGTCACTCATGGTGGGACGTCACACCCACCCCATGAATAATAACCCGGAGACAGGATCAATGAGACACAATCGAGTTAAAGCCATAGCTTTGGCGGTCGCAGCCGCCACCAGCAGTCAATTCTCCTTCGGACAGCTTGTGTTGGAAGAAGTTGTGGTTACCGCCCAGAAAAGGGCTGAATCTCTCACCGAAGCTCCCTTGACCGTCAATCTGCTCAGCGGAGACGCGATGCGCGGTGCCGCTGTTTTTGAGGGTGCTGAGCTGGGCAAGCTCACAGCGGGCATTGAAATTCGCTACGAAGGTGACAGCAACGTCGGCGTGGGGATCCGAGGTATTGGTACCTTTGCGCAGCAGTCTGCGCCACCGCGGGTAGCCACCTATCTGGATAACTATTTCGTAGCGGGTTCGCAAACTGATTTTGCCTTTGCCGCGCTGTTTGATATGAAGCAGGTTCAGATTCTGCGCGGGCCACAGGGGACTCTTTATGGCCAACCATCGCCCACGGGAGCGGTGATTATGGAAACGGCTGACCCCAATCTCGAAGAAATTGAAGGCTATGTTCAGGCTTCTTACATTTCAGACCCGGATGGCTACAACATTCAGGGCGCCGTTTCGGTACCTATTATTGAAGGCCAATTGGCCGCGCGCATAGCAGTTCTTTCCGACGACAGGGACACGGGCACCGAGAATATCATCCGTAACTTTGATGAAGCGCGTAACCGTGAGGGCATCCGAGCTAAGTTGCTATGGGAACCCACGGATAACTTTTCGGCGAAGCTGGGTTACACCTGGTTGCGCTCAGAAAATTCAGACACGCTGCGCATCGTAGAGGCGGCCGATCCGGCTAGCGATTTTCAATTGTCTGTGTCCGACCGTGAATCGATAGCTGCTTCTCCTGACGAGATCATCGACAAGAAGGACTGGCTGGCCACACTGGAGTTAAACTGGGAACTGGAATGGGGTGACATCACCTGGTTCAGCGGTGATTTTGGCAGCGTCAATTTGCGTAACGATGACCTGGACAATACGGATTATCCGAACCTGGTACTGATTGACACTGTTACCCGATTTGAAAAGAATGTTCAGCATGAACTGCGTATAAGCATGTCACCCACTGATTGGTGGGATGTGCAATTCGGTGGTTACTACGCTGATTCGTTCGCTGAGACTGACGTGGCGAACTATGCTGATGTCGCCGGCACTGGCACCTTCGAAATTCTGCTGGATATACCCACCGGAAGTGAAACAACGGCATTTTTTGCCCATAACGATTTCCACATCAGTGATGCCACGACCTTAACCGTCGGTGTCAGATACAACATATTTGATGCGGACAACCAAAGTGGCTTGAACAATAATTTCTTGTTTGGCGGCTTTATCGATAATGACAACAACATTTCCGATCCGACGTTTGTTATTCCCAATGCATTAGCCTGCGTTATTGATCAAAGTGAGCTGCCGCAAAGCGTGATCAATTCTTTCCCAGAAGGTACCTGTGTTAACCGACGGGCCGTGGAAGATAAAGAATGGACCGGTACAGTAAAGCTGTCTCATAGCTTCAGTGATGAGGCCAACGTATACGTCACTCTTGATCACGGTTTCCGCCCTGGTGCGCCGAACTTCGACGTCAATGGTTCTTTCCAGCCAACTCTGGAAGACCCAACGTCCGGGCTAAACTTCTTTGAGGGTGAAACAGTAAACAGCATTGAATTCGGCTTGAAAGGGTCAATTTGGGATGGTCGAGGGCAGTACACCAGTGCGGTGTTCTACAGCATCTACGATGACTACCAGATCAGACCGACCTTTGAAGTGTTCAACGGCGTAAGTGGTGACGTCACCGCTATTTCCAACGCGGATGTGAACGTCGAAGAAGCGACGCAATCGGGTATTGAAGCTGAGCTACGCTACTTGGCGACAGAGAATCTCGAGTTATTTGGCTCCTTTACTTACTCCAAGGTTGAGCTAACCAGCGGCACGATTCCCTGTACCGATTCAGCGCAAGCAGCGGTCGATACCACCAATCGTTTCAACGTGTGTGATGCTGATGGCTTAGCCGGAAGCCCACAGCCTGAAATATTCTTGACGCTGAAAGCGGACTACAAAATGCCCTTATCCTTCGGCGGTGAGTGGTATCTCAGCGGTTTGTTCAACCATCGTGGAGACATTGAAGCACCGGGTGACATTACCGGTCGATTTGAATCAGACAGCTACAACACCCTCGATCTCTTCACCGGTGTAAGGCATGAAAACTGGGATCTACAGCTGTTCGTCAAGAATGCCACGGATGAAGAAGGCGTATTGGCTCGTCGTCCCTCGGATGGAGCGAATTCATCGGCACAGTTTGTCGGCGGAACAGCGCTGTACAACAATTTGACGGTTACTCCGCCGCGCACAGTTGGTGTGACTGCCAGCTACTACTTCTAGTAACGGCTAGTTCGGCCAGCGTGGGCTGCAACCAACGCTGGCGATATAAAAGGCCCTGGCATTAGTGCTCGGGTCTTTTTTTGTTTAAGAATGGTGAGAATTTCTTGTGGCCAAGAATGTCCCGGTCGCAATCAAGGTGAAAAATCTATAACCAAACTGGCATCACTTAGTACCGGGTAAGGTAGTATGGTGATTGTGTCGTCAAAGTAGGAATAGATTTCGACGCGTAGAGGAGGTCGGTGTGTCAGATGTTCGAGTTGCCCATCCTTTGAGTCAAGCGATTTATGAAGGCGTGCTGGAAAAGCCTCCTTGGAAAACACTGCTGAAAACTCTCGAAAACTATATGCAGGTGCCCAGCGCTACGCTAGTGTTACGTCGGCCGCGAATGTCTGACCCAGGGCTTACAGTGTATCTGTACTCAGATTTGGATGGAGGAGCGTTAGAGGGGTTTCGTACTAAAGCACATCTTGATTCACCGTTTGCGGAGTTGCCGGAGAAAAAGGTCTTTACTCTTTATGATCGTGTCACCCGTTCTGAGCTCGAATCTCTCGATTTTTATGATTATCTAAATGCTTATGGCGTGTCGGATCTGATTGGTTTTGATGTTTATGACAAGCCTAGCGATATACGGCTTCGACTGCGCTTGGTCCGGATAGGTGATGCTCCTGGGTTTTCTCACGAAGACCGAGCGCGCTTAGAGAGTATCGTCCCTTTGATGGATAAAGCACTTAAACTCTACAGCGGATACACGCATAACAGCTTTATAGAAGGATTTTACGAGGAGCTCCTAGGGTCGATGGATATCGCTTCCATTATATTAAACGCAGACCTTGAAGTACTTTCCGCCAATAAACAAGCAAAGCATATCCTCTCTTCGGAGGATGGTTTCTTTTTGCGGCGAAACGCGCTTCGCTGTAGCCGGAATTCCGATCAGCAGAAGTTTGAAGGTGCATGTCGCTCCGTGATGGGAACAGCGCTGGACGATGAACGGAACCGGCATACCGGCAGTATTTCAGTTGATCGAACTAGCTCAGAGACGAAATGGGACGTGCACATACGCGTTGTAGAAAAAAAAGATGTGGTATTCGGCGAGGGCGGGCCGGAATTGGTGTTACTGATTCAGGGTTCGGTTCGCGAGGGTGCTCCCAGTCAGTCACGCTTAATAGAAATGTTCAGTGTCACACCTGCAGAGGCGAAACTGATTGCTCATCTCGTGGATGGGCTAACACTCACCGCGGCAGCGGAGACCCTGGGTATATCACGAAATACTGCCAGAACTCAGCTCTCTTCAATCTTTACCAAAACAGGCGTCAATCGCCAAGTGCAACTCGTAAAGCTGGTGTCGGATACATTCGCCACTCATTGGCAGTGAGCGATTGCCGTCAAGTCCCGTGATAGTAGAAATCGCAATCCGTAGTACGAGTGTACGATGCTGGCCTGACAAAGCTGCTGTTAGTATCCATGCTAATGCCATGTTTTAGGTGTTTCTGGCATTTGGCAAAGTCCCATCCATTGGGGTTATTGAATTCGTGTGGATACTATGACGACTTACGCAACACTAGAAGACATTGAAAATTGTATGAATAACGGCTGGAGTGATGGTCTTCCCGTTATTCCTCCCTACGGCAGTCTCGTCGATGAAATGTTGGCGGCTATGGGCTGGCAAGCGCACGATATTGTTGGCGAAATAGAGAGTCAAAACATTGTTATTACAGCTGAAAAGGCGGCGGCAACCGCAGTGATGGCTGGATGTAAGACCGAATATGGCTCTTTGCTGAGAGCTTTGACCGAGGGGCTTTTAGATCCGCTTCTCAATATCAGCGGCGTCGAGGTCACTACCGGCGGGGCGGCTGCGCTAGTTATTGTCAGTGGTCCCGTTGTCGAGCAACTTGGCTTTGAACATGCGACGAATGCGCTGGGCGCCAACTGTCGGGCCAACGCCACCGTTGGTCGATTTGCGCAGATGATGCGTTATTTTTGTGGTCGCGGCGGCGGCGTTTTGCAATCCCACGGTACGGTTGGCCACCCCGGTCGAATCAGTTTTTGCATCGCCGAACATCCCAAGACCGAGTGGGGTGCTTATCACACCCAGTACGGCTTACCGGAAGAAGCTTCTGCAATCACCCTGATGTCCACCGAAGGCCCAAATTCATGCAACAACCACTATGGTGACACGGGTGCGCAGGTGCTGGATACCATCGGAGACCTTATGTGCCACTACGGTCAAACCGCTTGGTACTATCGCTCAGGTGGTTTCGTAGTAGTAGTCCCACCTGATCACATGGCCCTCATATCCAAAGACTTTAGTCGCGAACAAGCCTCAGAATACATTTATCAAAACGCGCGACGTCAGACCGATAAACTTGCAGAGGTAGGACGTATTGCCAAAGCTCCAATCGACTTCGCCGAAGTAGAGCCGGGTGCGATGCGCTCGCCGCTAAAAAATCGTGAACAATTGACGTTTATAGAATGTGGAGGTGACGGTGGTCGGTTTTCCGCAGTCATTCCGCGCTGGGTGGGAAGTACCCACGCAGTGTGCAAACAAATCGTTTAAACGGTAAATAAAGGAGAGAGTAATGTCGCAAACATCAAATAATGGACCGGCGATCAACGACAATAATCCGCCCGCCAAGCAGTTAGTAAGCTGCGGCGATGTCAGCTGTGAACTGATGGTAGACCCCATCCCAAGGCCTACGCCCGACCCGATCAAAGTGATCCTCAAGCCAAGTGTTCCCAAGGTTACTTTTTTAGATCACCACAAACCAAACTCCAAAGTCATTATGGGATATGCGCAAGATACACTGCGCAGCCGGGGAATCGAGGTTAACAGTGAAATTCTTATAAAGGCCGACGCCAGCACCAGAATGCCAGATGCCATGCTGCAATCCTTCGCCGGAGAGCAGGGTCTGGTTCTGTGCGGAGTATCCGACTGAGGCAGTTGTTCGTCGGGCAGTTCGCTTGACTCAATCGCTTTACAGAGAATGGGTGTCGCGGGTTTCGCGATACTGACGCAACCGTTCGGGGATCAAGTCGACCGGTGTATGACCTATCAGCCTTCTGATAGACCGTTGCCAGCCGTTGTGGTGGATCATCCCACGCAGATGGTTGAAGACGATGTGCTGCACGCACGCGCTGATCAGATTGCCGATGCAATCGAGCGCTTACTTAATGATGAGGAACCGGAGAATCCATCGCAATGAAAAATGCCTTATCGGTACTTGGAACCGGAGTGTATCTGCCTCCTTCACGACCCGTACGAGACATAGTGAAAAATGCGGGGCAGGATCCCAGTGGTCACCAGGGCTGGGATAACTGTTGTCACGCGCTCGACGATGATCATCCAAGTACTATGGGTGTCACGGCATTGCGGAAGGCATTGGAGGACGCCGGTGTAGAACCAAGCGAACTTAAGCTGGTGTTGTTTGCGGGCATGTCTCGCGATTATTTGCCTTCATGGTCGGTGGCGACCGAAATTATGAAGGCTTGCGGAGCTGAGGCTCATTGTTTCGGTCTGGATATGACGATTGGTTGCCTGGGTGCGCTTTCTGCGTTGGATATGGCGCAGGGTTGGCTTGCAACACACGGTGGTGGTGTCGCAGCTATCGTCGCGGCCGAGCGCTGGACCTATACCATCGATTACACGTCGATTGAAAATCTGGGATTGTGGGGTCACAGTGACGGCGCTGCCGCTACTATTGTAAGCCAGGGTGCCGATCACGCCTCAAAAGCGACTTTTTGCGGCGCTGAATTTGTTGCGCAACCAGACCTCAATGGCACCGTGTTGATTGAGTATGGCGGTACGCAAAATCCTGTAGCACCTGACGGTGTTAAGCCTTTTGAGCGCAAGCTAATGGGACTGAGTCGGAATGATTTACGGCAGCGATACTCCGATGGCTATTCTGATAGCCTACAAGCCCTCAAAGCACGATTTGATTGTAATCCTGAACGAGTAATTATCAATCAGACGGCCAATCTGTTTTTACAATTGATTGCGTCGGTTATCGAAATACCCATCGAGAACTTTATGTTGACCGGCCACGAAACCGGGCATGTCGGTTCTGCCGATATTCTGATTGGATTAGACCGGGTTCTACATTCAAGTGGTGTAACTGAGCCTTATTTGGTGGCAGGCAGTACGCCCTATGCATTCGGTTCCGGTTTATTGGTCCCGATTTAAAACTGAGAAAAGCTGCCAATGCTTGATTTTTTCAACATAGCTCTTGCTTAGTGAGCGGAACAGTTTCGCTATTACTCCGTCACCCAGGCGCTGGGAAGTCTAACCGAATGCGCAGGCCACGAACGCCATTATCAAGGACTATATACAACGATCGCAGGGACTTTTTTTATATTGTTACCCGGCCATCTTTGATGGATTGTCTGGGCAATCCTCACACTGACAATTATCCATTCGATTGGCTACATCTCAGCAAGCAGGGTTACAAACAGTGGAAGTCGGTTATCCGTCCAAGGCTGCTCAAAGATTTTCCGCAACATTAGTCGTACAGGTGTACTAAGCGACCCATCTCATTCGTCAGTATGATCTGCGGCCATAATTAAATTGTTGTGTCTGAAATTCCTGTGGCGCACTGATGTGGTCTTGACGGAGTAAAGTAATGTCTTATGGTTGGCGTGTAGTTGGTGGTAGTTTTCTCTCACAGGCCTTCGTGGTCGGTTTCTTCACCTATGCGGTCAGCCTCCTCACGCAGCCAGTGCGGGAGACCTTCGATGTAAGCGTCGAAATGGTGATGTATAGCCTGACTCTGGGTACATTCGTCGGCCTTTTCGCTATGCCCATAGTGGGAATCTTGCTGGATAAGCTAGCTGTAAGAAAACTGTTTGCAGCTGGTATTGTGGTCTTTGCACTCGGGCTTTGGTTATTGGGAAGAAGCACTACGATAGCTCAGTATATTGTGGTTTTCGGTATCACTATGGCTCTGGTTAATGCGCTGGCGGGCGCAATGATTTCCTCAGCGGTAGTGTCTAGATGGTTTACCGAAAACAGAGGTAAAGCACTCGGGGTTGCCGCCACTGGCACATCGGTAGGTGGCATCCTCATTCCTGGATTGATCACATTCTGGTTGCCAGATTATGGTTGGCGCGGTGCGCTTGAGAACCTCGCAATAGTACTCATGATTGTCGTGCTGCCCGTCGTTCTGTGGACGATTCGCGGCTGGCCCTTGGAAGTTGGAATACAGGAGTTACAGAAAGGGGAGGATTCCAGTTCCGATACAACCGCTGTCCAGCTCGGCACGAAAGATATCGTGAGCAACCCTAATTTTTGGTGGCTCGGTGTGTCACTAGGCCTTTTGTTCAGCACCTATACCGCAATTCTATCCAATTTGACGCCATACGCGGCACAGCTTGGACACGGGGAAGGCTCAGCGTCTGGGCTGATTATGATCATTGCGGTTAGCGGCCTCCTCGGAAAGCTATTGTTTGGCGTTGCCGCAGATATAATCGGCCACAAGCTCGCGCTTTGGACCGCGCAGTTGTTGTTATGCGCTGGTTATGTCGTGTTTGCTGTTGAGCCTTCCTACACCTTGATCGTGACCGCCTGTGTCTCGATAGGATTGGCAGCAGGGGGAATGTTACCTGTGTGGGGTGCGTTGATCGCGCAGATTTTCGGCCTGCACAGCTATGGTCGTGCCTTCGGGTTGATGGGACCCATCATCACCATGTTTGTAATGTTGGGGTTTCCATTAGTCGGTAGATTATACGATGTTACAGGGAGTTTCAGTCTTGGTCTGTGGATATCGTCTGGTCTGATGGTAGTTGCGGCCGCACTGCTTGTTCCTCTTCGTCTATCGCGAGAGTCTTAACTATGACAAAACATCATCGTCTTCTTATTCTTGATTAGGTTCCAGCCCGTTAGATCGCGGTGGTTTACGCGGCGTGGGCCAACCTAAATCTGGTAGCATCCCTCGCCATCAAGTTATCACGTCTTTGTGAGTGATTACGACGCTCGTGCGCTAGCGTTGATTAAATATTCAATCGGCAGGAGGTAAACCCGCAATCGACTAAAAAATGCTTAGTTTTTCGACCTCTTATGTTCTACGTTCCAGTGTTAAAGCGACCGATACTATCTTCTAAGATGCGGCTATCCTGCAGCACGGGAAATTGTATTTGGAGGTGCTTAATGAGCAAACTACTTGGAAAAACGGCCCTAGTGACGGGTGCGGGGCAGGGCGTAGGGCAGGGCATTGCGTTTGCACTAGCAAAGGAAGGCGCAAAGGTGGCCGTTACAGGGCGTACTCTCGAGAAACTCGAGCATACCTGTAAAGAAATACACGAAAGAGGCGGTGAAGCCCTGCCAGTTCTCTGTAACGTCAAGGATTTGAAATCACTGGAAAATAGCGTTCAACAAACGGTGGAGACCTTTGGCGGTTTGAGTATTCTGGTCAACAATGCGCAGGAGGTACCTAATGGCAACTTGCTTAATGTGACCGATGAAATGTTTGAAGCGGGTTGGCAGTCCGGTCCTCAGGCGACAATGCGATTAATGAAATTGTGTTATCCCCACCTGAAAGGTGACGGCTCCATCATCAATCTAGCTAGCTCTGCCACTAAGCGGTGGGACATGACAGGCTATGGCGCATACGCAGCCGTAAAGGACGCGATAAGACAGCTTACCAGAGCGGCAGCTTGCGAATGGGGTGAGGATAATATTCGAACTAATGTTATTCTTCCCCATGCCAAGTCGCCGGGCCTGGAGTGGTGGATGAAAAACAATCCGAGGGAAGCGGAGGAATTTCTTGGAGGGATTCCGATGCGTCGTGTCGGTGATTGCGAAGAAGATGTAGGTCGCTTCGTCGCCATGTTGTGTACTGACGATGCTCGGTATGTGAATGGTCAGAGCATTGGACTCGATGGCGGACAAGCCTATCTAGGCTAGCCTGACAATGCGTTTTGCTTGTAGTGATAGCTGAGACGTGAAAGTGACTCCGTATAGCGTTTACAACTAGGATTAGCCATGAGCCGCAAAGAGATTCAGAACGTAGATATCGTTATTATTGGTGCCGGTTTTTCGGGGATGTACGCGACGCATCGTCTGCGTAACTATAACGTAGTGTGTTTGGAAGCCGGGGAAGGTGTCGGTGGAACCTGGTACTGGAACCGATATCCGGGGGCGCGTGTGGATATTCAGAGTGTTGAGTATTCTTATGGATTTGATGAAGAACTGGAGCAGGAGTGGAGCTGGCCGGAGTATTTTTCTGCCCAGCCTGACCTTGAACGGTACGCCAACCACGTTGCGGATCGCTTTAATCTGCGGGAGCGTATCCGACTTTCCAATCCTGTTAAAAGCATGCAATTTAACTCTGATGAGAATCGCTGGCATGTTCACACGGCCAAGGGCGATCATTTGCTGTGTCGATATGTGATTGCAGCTACCGGGAGTCTAACTGCGCCAAACTTACCGCCTTGGCCGGGCCGCGAGGCGTTTAAGGGCGAGATCTATCACACGGCCAGATGGCCAGCTGAAGGTGTCGATTTCTCCGGTAAGCGGGTCGGGTTTATAGGGACTGGCTCAACGGGTATTCAAGCTCTGCCAATCATTGCTGAAGAAGCAGAAAAGCTCTATGTGTTTCAACGCACCCCTGCCTATTGCATGCCTTCGGGAAATAGGCCTCTTGATGCGAATCATGAGCGGGATTGGAAAGCCAATTACCAAGCACGCCGCGCGCAGATGTTGCAGACCTATGGTGCTTCAATAATTGACTATACGAACGTTTGCGCTCATGAATGTAGCCCAAGCGAACGGCGGGAAATTCTTGAAAGCGCCTGGAAATCGAAAAATGCATTTCAGATGCTGTTCGCCTTTAAAGATGTAATGACGAATGCCGACGCAAATGAATTAGTCTGTGAGTTTGTGCGCGAAAAAATTCGATCAATTGTGGAAAACCCCAAAACAGCGGAGTTGCTGTGCCCGACGACCTATCCAATAGGCGGGCGAAGGTTGTGCATCGGCAATGGTTACTATGAAATGTACAACCGTGAAAATGTCGCTCTGGTTGATGTAAAAACAGCGCCAATTGTCGAGTTCACCGAATCGGGTTTACGCACAGGCGATGCGCAGTACAATCTGGATGTGATCGTTATGGCCACCGGGTTTGACGCCATTACCGGTGCTATGTCGCGGATTGATATCGAAGGCAACAATACACTCAAACTCGTTGATAAGTGGGCCGAAGGCCCAACCACGTATCTAGGCGCGATGGTCTCAGGCTTTCCCAACCTGTTTATGATACACGGGCCGGCTACCCCCGGAGCCCAGGCTCAGATGATTACTACGGGCGAATGGCAGGTAGACTGGACCGCCGATATCATCGACGCAATGGAGGCTGAGGGGCTTTCACATATCGGTGTAACGGAAGAGGCGGAGCAGCAGTGGGCGCAGGAGATTGACGCTGTCTCTGAACACTCCCTGCACAAGTTTGCCGACTCTTGGTACAACGGCAAAAACATTGAAGGCAAGAAGGGAGGACTAATGATTTACGTCGGAGGTTTTCCGCGGTTCGCCCAGCTGTGTGATTCAGCTGTGGCAGAGGGTTACAAGGGCTTCATTCGAAGCTAGCCTTTTAGTGAACTCAGGCCTTTCTACCGGGCACTTCGCCCCAGGAACACGAAGCCGCCCCATGGAGTCTGCTCTAGCGGAGAAAAATGCTTATTTTTTCGACCTGATACGTTCTGTTTTCGAGCCCCGCAGTCTTAGATAATGCGCTGTGTATAGACTGGGTCTATCTTTCTAGCGTGCTGGCTACTACTAGTACTGCGCCCCAGTACCCATTGATGTTCATGGTAACAAGCGCAGGTGGTGTCAGATTTGCCCCATGCGGAGGTACAGGTTGCCGTGTAAGCAAGGGAGTGTTTCCTGTTTGTATAAAATGATAAATCAGATTCCCACTGTTTTTATGGAATAAGGAAGCCAAGGTGAAAAAGACCTTTCCACAGCTAACGCAAACCGGTCGCATAGGCTCAATGCAGCTAAAAAACCGGATGTTGGTCACTGCCATGGGAACCAATCTGGCCGAGGCCGACGGTAGCTGTGGTGATCGCATCATTGCCTATCATGAGCGTCAGGCACGAGGTGGTGCTGGGCTGATCGTGATCGGAGTTGCCGGCGTTGGTTGGCCCCATGGCGGTAATCTTCCACGTCAGACGGCGATCTCAGAGGATAGGCATATTCCCGGGTTATCGCGTTTGGCCGATGCGGTTCACAAGCACGGTGCCAAATTAGCGGCCCAGTTACACCACGGGGGGCTGGTGGCTGTCCAGGATATGAAGGAGGGCCGACCTGTCTGGATTCCCTCGATGCCTGCGCCTTCGAACAGCGATCTGGGTACCAGTATGTTGGCGAGTGAAATGCAAGCCTTTCATGATCCGGATGCACCACCGCCGCAATTGCACGTGATGACGCAAGAGGATATCAACACGCTTATAGAATTGTTTGCCGCCGCCGCAGAGCGGGCGAAGCGGGCTGGCATTGACGGGGTAGAAATCCATGGCGGTCACGGCTACATTATTTCCGAATTTTTATCTCCGGCGCTGAATCAGCGCGAAGACAATTATGGAGGGAGCTTAGAGAATCGAGCGCGATTGCTGTTGGAAATAATAGCGGCAGTCCGCGAGCGTGTTGGAAAAGACTATCCTGTATGGGTGAAACTTGATTCGGAAGAATTTGGAAAGTCTGAGGGGATTACGCTCGCCGACGCCCGCCAGACTGCCATGATGGTGGAGGCAGCTGGTGTGGACGCCATTACCATTTCGGCTTATCACGATACAAATCGCGGCGTTTTACATTCAGAATCCAACATTCCCCACACTCCCGACAGGTTGGTCGACAATGCCGCGGCGATCAAGAGCTGCCTGCGTATTCCGGTAATCACCTCGGGGCGCATAGAGCCCGAAGCGGCCAACAGGCATATTGGTGGCGGAAAATTCGACTTTTTCGGTATGGGGCGTAAGTTGCTGGCAGACCCTGATCTACCTAACAAAGTTTCTGCGGGGACTCCCCAGGACATTCGTCCCTGCGTTTACTGCTACTGCTGCGTCAGCCAGATTTATGTTTTGAAAACGCTAAAGTGTGCTGTCAATCCAGAGACCGCTCACGAGCGAGAGCGTGAGCTCATCGCCATTGAGAAGTCGCGACACATTGCGGTCGTCGGTGGCGGTCCCGCGGGTATGGAGGCCGCTCGCCGACTGTCAATTCGCGGCTTCAGAGTGAGTTTGTTTGAAAAAGGCAAACGTCTCGGTGGTACCTTGCAGTTCGCCGGCTTGGCCTATCGACCGAACGAGAAGTTAATGAACTGGTTGCGGCGGCAGATCGAAAACTCGAATGTTGATGTTTATCTGAATACTCCGGCCACTCCGGAGAAATTGGCGCAACTGTCCATCGATGAGGTGGTCGTTGCCACGGGGGCGCAGCGCGGTATGCCGGATATTCCCGGTTCAGAACAGGACTTCGTTTTTAGTGGTGAGGAAATGCGCGCACTGGTGTTGTCTGAAAAACATCCAGAGCTGCTGCGTAAAACTTCGGCGTTCACTCGCTTGATGGCCGATGCGGGCGCCGCCACTCGCCTTAGTAGTATTCCCGAAGTCGTGCGACAAATCTCTCGCGTCTGGCTGCCACTGGGTCAGAAAATCACGATTATAGGCGCGGAGTTGGTGGGTCTGGAACTGGCGGAATTTCTCGCAGAGCGCGGCAGAGACATTACGGTTATCGACAGTGCTCCACAGGCGGGTAAGGGCCTGTACCTGGTTCGTCGTATGCGTTTGCTCGATGAACTGAACCACCTGGGTGTTACGATCATTACCAAGGCTGAGGAAATCGCAATCGATGCGCACAGTGTCAGCTACAGCAACTATCGTGGGCAGCGCCGCAGAGTAGAGGCCGACCACGTCATTGTTGCCAAGGGAGCTTCTGGTGATACCGCGCTGGCTGAACAATTTAAACAAGCTGGCTTTCAGACTCATGCCATTGGTGACTGCACTGGCGTGACTTACATTGAAGGCGCCATGGAGTCTGCTGCGGAATTGGTAGCTGGTTTGAAGTGAGCGCAGTAATTAGCTCAAAACGGTGCCGGCCCGGGAAATTGCTCCCGCAATGTTGGCTTCAACAACTTTCCCGAAGCGTTCCGAGGTAAAGCATCCACCAGCTCATAGAGCTGAGGCACTTTGTAGCCAGCCAGGTTTTCCTTGCAATAGGCTTTAAGCGATTCCGCAGTCGGTGTAGCGCCCGGTGAGGCGACAACAATGGCCAGCGGTGTCTCACCCCATTTACTGGACTCGAGACCAATCACTGCTGCCTCGCTGACTTCTGGGCAGCCCGCCAATACGTTCTCCAGTTCCGCAGGATAGATATTTTCTCCTCCGGAAATAATCATGTCCTTCATTCGATCGCAGATGGTAATAAAGCCGTCTTCATCAACCGTGCATAAATCGCCGGTGTGAAGCCAGCCGTCTTTAAGAGCCTCTGCAGTGGCTTCGGGTTTGTTCCAGTAGCCGATCATCATATGCTGACCCGCGAGGATTAGCTCGCCCACTTCGCCGCTGCCGGGTTTGACTTCCAATCCCTTGCTATCGACCACTTTTGCCTCGGTGTGCATCTGCGGTTTACCACAGGAACCTGCCTTGGCTTCGGCGTCCCCCGGCAATAGTAGTGTTCCGGGGCCGCAAGACTCGGTAAGCCCGTAGGCCTGGTGGAGTGATATACCAATCTCTTCATAGGCCTTGAGCAACGACACGGGTACGGGAGAAGCGCCAGTAGCAATCCAGCGTATGCTGGAAATATCATGGGTCTGACGCTCAGGTGCCACGAGCATAAATTGCAGCAGCGCAGGAACCGACATGGTCGTGGTGATTTTTTCCTGTTCAATCGCTTTGAACATCAGGCTCATATCGGTATCGCGCATAATCACCCCGGTACCACCGCGGTGGACCAACTGTGATACCGGTACCAGGCAGCCCACATGAAACATTGGCATGGGCAGCAGAAAGCGATCTTCACCGCGCATATCCGAAGTGGTCATACTGGTCAGTTCAGCCCACAAAACGTTGCTGTGGCTGTGCATAACCCCCTTGGGGTGGCCGGTTGTGCCGGAGGTATACATGATGAACAGCAGCTCGTCATCGAAGGCGCCAATTTCTGGTTCTTCGTCGGAGGTGGTGTCGGTTGCGAGGTTATAATCCTGTGCAAACGCGGGGAGTTCCGCGTCTGAATCTATCGCATTCACCCGAAAATACTGTTCGATTTTGACGCTATCAATGCCCTGTATCTGGTCAACGACGGCGTCGAAATCTGCGTCATATATCAGCGTTTGCGCACCGGAATCATTTAAAATATAGGCTATTTCGTTGGCCACCAGCCGCCAGTTAACGGGAACCATAATGGCGCCGACTTTCGCAATTGCGTAGTAAGACTCTACAAATTCAATGCCATTCTTTAACAGTGTCGCCACGCGATCTCCAGGCTTTACACCGTTGGCGATCAAGGTATTTGCAACGCGATTGCTGCGCTGATTTAGCTGCGTAAAGGTAAATCGCCTGCCTCTTTCGAACTCTACAAAGGCCTCAGAATTGGCGCTGATATTGGCGCGTTTTTTTAGTGTTAGACCGACATTGTGCTTCATACCTTCTCCAGAACGAGAGGCAGCGCCCTCTGGCGCTGTCTTGGACGAATTATAGTCAATAATCTGGAAAGCGATCGCTACACTTCCAGTGCTGCCGTGCCTACCGTGTCATCGCTTGCCAGCAGAGCACCCAGTTTGGCAATTTGAACGCTGCGTCCTCCGAGCATCATGCCCAGGTGTTTTGCCCACAAGAAAAAACGGTGGCTCGAGTATTCAAGATCGACGCCCATGCCACCGTGGAGGTGCTGCGTTCGGTAGACAATGCGATGCCCCGCGTCAGATGCGTACCACTTGGCGCTGCGCACTTCTGCCCGCGCATCCTGCCCGCTGTTTAGTTTGTATAGTGCCAACCAGTAAATTGACCGAATAGCTTCCACATCGATAAAAGCATCAGCGGCTTGCATCGCGACTGCCTGAAAAGAACCGATAGGCGCGCCAAACTGTTTGCGTTCACAAGTGAAGGCCGCTGTTCGTTTCAGTGCTTCCTCTGTGACGCCCACTTGCATTGCACAGATTGCAGTCTCGGCGCGCAGCTCTAACCACTCGAGGATCTCAGTTCCCTGGCCAAGCTTGCCTAGAATCGTGTCCTCACCCAGGTCGACACAGTCCAGGGCGAGAGAACCTTCGTTGGTTCCAAGTGACGTACGCTGTGGATCGATCTTCACGCCCGCTGATTTGGTGTCGACAATAAACAGCGTTTGCTCGCCGTCGATTTGCACCGGCACAAGAATGGCGTCGGCGACAGGAGCGTCGGGAACACAGTCCAGTGAACCGGAAAGCATCCAGTGTTCGCCTTTTTTTGATGCGCGAACTTGGCCGGCAACTGCGCTGGACATGCCCATTTCTGCAATCGCGGCGGTCAATTTCAATCGGCCCTCGACCAGGGGCTTTAGGTATTCTTCCTTCTGCTCATCGCTGCCAAATTCCGCGATAGGCAAAGCACCGAGTACCAAGGAAGAGTGCAAAGGGAGTGGTGAAATGCGCCGGCCCTGTTCTTCAAGGACCAGACACAGTTCGGTAAAGCCCAGACCTGTTCCACCGAATGCCTCGGGTACCGATATCCCCAGTAAACCCTGTTCGGCAAGTGTTGCCCACAGTTCGTCGTCATAATCCTGATCTGTTTTGTCGAAGGCCAACATAAACTCGTCGGTTGTTCGGTCGGTAAAAATTTGGTGTGCCAGGTCTCTGATGGCAATCTGGTCTTCGCTGAATGAAAAATCCATGATATTTCCTTGTTCTATAGCCTGTTAGGGAGCGGGTTATCTAGCGGACAAGCTAGCGGTGGCGGGGCATATTGAGGCCAAAATTGGCAACGATACCGCGTTGTAATTCGTTGATTCCTCCCCCGAAGGTGTTGATTTGGCAGCGGCGATATTCATGCTCGAGGTCGCCTCGCAGCACAGCGGCACTAGAGTCAGCTCGAACCAGAGAGTTGGGTCCCAGACACTCCATTAAGAGTCTGCATATTTCGACCAGGCCTTCAGTTGAAACCACCTTTAGTGCCGATGCCAGAGCGGGATTCATATGCCCCTTGTCCAAATCCCATGCCATGCGAGAGTTCATGATTCGCATAGACTCCAGTTTTGCCAGGACTTCTGCCAGATTGGTTTGTATTCGAACGTCATCAATCGGACGTTGGCCCAAACTGTGGGTCTGAGTGCTTTTGGTGCGCGCCCACTCAAGTGCTCGGCTATACAGTTTCCAACCCTGAATACCCCAGGCGGCCAAACCTACCCGCTCATGGTTGAGCTGAGACATAATTAGACCCCACCCCTGATTGGGCTCACCAATCATCATTGATTTATGGACGCGAATATTCTCGTAGTAACTCATGTTGGTGCGCACTCCACCGACTGTATGGATAGGGGAATAGCTAAATCCTTCCAAGGTGGTATCAACCACAATCATGCTGACGCCTTTGTGTCTGGAGTCGGGAGTGGTTCTCACCGCCAACCAGACATAGTCGGCCGCCTCGGCGGCGGAGGTGAACATCTTTGTGCCGTTGATAATGTAGTAATCAGGATCGTCGGGATCGACAACGGCACTGGTGTTCAGTGCCGCCAAATCTGTGCCGGCTTCCGGTTCGGAATAACCAATGCAAAAATGGGTTTCGCCCGCTGCGATTCCCGGCAAAAACCTCTGTTTCATTTCCTCGGTGCCGTATTCGATCAGCGCCGGCCCGACAGTATTAAGGGTAACGAAGGGAATAGGGGCTCCAGCCAGCAGGGCCTCTTCGAAAAACATCAGCTGTTCCGTATCTGTAGCGCCTTGACCGCCGTATTCTTTTGGCCAGCCCAGCGCCAACCAGCCGTCTTTGCCCATTTGACGGATCAGGGACTTATACAGATCTCCGCCCTCAGCTTCGCGGAGTTCGTCGCGCATCTCTGGCTTGATCAGTTCGCTAAAGTATTCCCGCAGCTTTTTTCGCAGCGCTTTCTGTTCGGTGGTGTATTCGATAATCATATCGCTACTCTTTACTTCTCGTATCGTTGATCGGACGGATGAATTGCTCATATCGCGTTGCATGCGACATCGGCTTACTATATTATTGAATTTGAATTCAATTTCAAGAATAATCGTCCGAAACAGCAAACTATTTGTTTTCATTGCTTTAAATCACCGGGAGTTGGAGTCGAAGAAAATGGCGGGTGCAACATCAAAAGGACGCAAAAGCACGGCGGAGACGGCGAGCAAGGGTATTAGTCCCAAAGGTGAAAAAGCGCGTGCCAAGCTTAAAGCAGCCGCGCTTGCGGTACTTGAAGAGCTCGGCTATCACCAGATGCGAATCGTCGATGTGACCGCAAAGGCAGGTGTTGCTTCAGGTCTTTTTTATCATTATTTCAAAGACTTACGCTCATTAACTCTGGAGGTGCTTGAGGACTTTGTGGCCCATTCTCAAAAGGTGGATGAAATTGAGCGTGATGTTCCAAAGGGCGATTGGTATGAACGAATGCTGGCCCACAATCGTATGGTGGTTCAGGCCTACGTAGAGCGGCCCGGCATTATGCGCGCACTGCTTCAGCTGGCCGATGAGGATGAGGAATTTTCCAGATTGCTCCGCAAAAACTTTGTTGAGCAGTTGGGTTGGTTGACCAAGCAAATGCCCCGTTTGTTCCCCGATGCAGCTATGACAGAACATCAGGCCATGATGGTCGTCTACACTCTGGCGGGCAGCGGAGAGACCATCCTCAGGGATTACTACATCAATCGCGACACTGTTTTGGTGGAGCAGGAAGTGGACCTGGAAGAAATGGCGGAGTTGATTACCGTTGTTTTCTATCGCGGTTTATTTTTGCAGAACCCGCCCGCAGAAAAAATGATCTACACGCGAAATTTACAACTGATGAAAAAGTAGTGGCTGCTACCGTGATTGAGATGGTAGCCGAACTAGCAGACCTAAGAGCCAACAAGATTTGACCAGTTCTAATTATTTTATACAGCTAGGAAGGTGTTATGACTCCTGAAGAAACAAAAGCGTTTGAAGAAAAAATCTACGCCTATGTGGGCCGAGAAAACGGTCCACCTCGCAAAGGTAATGATGATGTTAACCCTGCGATGATTCGTCAGTGGGCTGAGATTATGGAGGAGGAATCTTCGATTTATTACGATGAAGAGGCCGCTTCCGCCACCTCCAAAGGTGGAATTATCGCTCCACCTTCAATGCTGCAGGCGTGGAGTATGACGGGCTATCCCATGGCCGGGAATCCGCCTCAGGACGTTCAGCGAAGTTTACATAGTGTCTTTGACGAACACGGTTTTACCGGTGTGTTGGGCACCAACACCACAACCGAGATGTATCGGGATTTGCGCCCCGGTGATTCGGTGATCGCACATACCGTGATTGACAATATCTCTGAGCAAAAAGCGACTGCGAGGGGTATCGGCTACTTCATTGAAACCCTCACCGAGTTCACTGATCAAAACGGTGAGGCGATTGGGAAGCAAATTTTCCGGGTTTTGAAGTTCATTCCCAATGACAGCAATTCAGCGGGTTCAACTGCCGAAGCTGACGACGCAGCTCCGGCAGTACCGACCCGTATTGCCTCACCGCGTGGGCAGGACAACGGCTGGTGGTGGAACGCGGTGGATGAGGGAAAAGTACTTATTCAGCGGTGCAAGCGTTGCCAGACACTGCGACATCCACCTCGACCTATGTGTGGTGAGTGCCAATCGGTGGAATGGGATTCCATCGAGTCGACACTCGAGGGTGAGGTTTACAGTTTCACAACATTGCATTACCCCAAGGTTCCCGGGTACGACTATCCACTGTGCTGCGCAGTGATTGAATTGGCAGAGGGCACACGGGTGGTTTCTAACATCGTGGGTATCGATCACGAGCAGGTTAGCATCGGAATGAAAGTTAAAGGCAAGGTCGAACAGGTCGACGAAAAAACCATGCTGCCACAGTTTTACCCGGTCTGAGAGGGAATTAGATTATGTCTACAGAAACTTTGAGTTTTGAAACAGTTAACGTTGGTGACAAGTTGCCAGCAAAAGAAATTCCGATAACTTCGGCTTTGATCGTAGGCGGTGCGGTGGCATCGCGAGATTTCACGACGGTGCACCACGATAAGAAGGAGGCGCAGAAGGGCGGGCTACCCGACATCTTCATGAATATACTCACCAGCAATGGCCTTATGGGCAGCTACGTGACGAATTGGGCGGGGCCGGATTCCACCACTCGCAAAATCGATCTCAAGCTGGGCGCACCGAATCTGCCCGGTTTTGTGATGACGATTAGCGGCGAAGTTAAAGCCAAGGATGACAGCGGTCTTGTGGATATTGAAGTGGTGGGCGAAAACAACGTGTGGGGTATGCATATGCATGGCACCGTGCAAGTACTACTGCCTAAGGGAGCTCAGTAATGGTTGCGAATATAAAAGACAAGGCGGCGATTGTTGGCGTTGCCAATACAGAGTTTTCAAAAAATTCAGGCCGTTCAGAGCTGCAACTGGCGGCCGAGGCGGTCGCGGCTGCTCTTGAAGATGCGGGACTCAAACCCAGCGATGTCGATGGCATGTGTACCTTCACTATGGATACCAGTGACGAAATCGAAGTGGCACGCGCAGTGGGGATCGGCGATTTAAGTTTCTATTCGCGCGTCCCTCACGGAGGTGGAGCGGCCACTGGTCTGATGCATCAAGCGACGATGGCGGTCGCCAGCGGGATGGCCGAAACAGTGGTGATTTATCGGGGCCTGAATGGTCGCTCGGGCCATCGATTCTCAGGTGGTGTCTCCGGGGAAATCACCACGTCGGACACTATCCATTGGGGTTGGTACATGCCTTATGGTCTGTTGACCCCGGCTTCCTGGGTGGCCATGTATACGCAGCGCTATATGCATCTGTCCAATTGCACCAAGGATTCTCTATTTGAAGTTGCGTACACCACACGTCAGCACGGTGCCAGCAATCCTGCAGCTCTCTTTTACGATCAGCCCTTTGACCGCGCTGAGTACGATGCTCAAAAGAAAATTGTCGATCCCTTTCAGTTGTACGATTGCTGTCTCGAATCCGACGGTGCATCGGCCGTTGTGATCACCACCACCGAGCGCGCCAAGCATTTGAAGCAACCCGGTGTGGTTATAAAAGGGGTAGGACAGGGTGCTGGCGCCAACATGGAGTCTATGACCAGTTTCTATCGCGATGAAATTGCCGCCATCCCATCGATGGATATCGCAGCGAAGCAGGCTTATGAACAGTCTGGGCTGACCCCAGACGATATTGATGCGGCGATCATCTACGATGCTTTTACTCCCATTGTGTTGTGGCAACTCGAAAGTTGGGGGTTTTGCGAACCTCGCGGCGGACACGATTTTGTCCTGGATGGCAGTTTGCGTTTGGATGGCCGGCTGCCAACCAATACTCATGGTGGTCAGTTATCCGAAGCCTATATTCACGGTGTCAACGGCATCGTAGAGGCGGCGCGGCTGGTGCGTGGTACGTCGGTAAATCAACCCAAAAAGGACATTCACCACGCCTTAGTCACCTCTGGAGTCGGTGTTCCCACTGGCGGGGCATTGCTGGGGACAATGGATACACTGTGACAGTCAACGAA
>JBGCGJ010000040.1:0-35957 GCA_045110675.1 Halioglobus sp.
ATCCCGACGGCAGCGTTCGAGTGGTCGTGTCACACACAGACCCCGGGGTTCCCAACTGGATTGAGACTGCGGGCCATAACATTGGCACCATGTGCTGGCGCTGGATCGGGGCTAAGGATCACCCTCTGCTCAATGCTCGCGTCATGAAACTGGCTCAGCTCAAAGCGTCCGTATAAACCCTCAGGGTGTGGAGCACTGAGCGTTGGCCACACCCGGCGCGGTCCAGCCATTGCCACCGACGTCTAGAAACAAAGGGTTGCTAAAGGCATAAGCCAGAATGCCTGACTCGTCGAGATTCCCGTCGGTTAAATCAGACAAGCTCATGTTGCCAGCCGACGCAAGATCATCGGGAACAATCGGAAACATCGGGCGGGATACACCGTCAGTACCGTGCGCAATAGCGACCACCCAGCTATCGCTTGTCACTCCATCGATTTGGGCCGTCACCAGAATATCGCTGCGGCTGGCGCCTGACACGCCGTTGATATCGGTCACAACAATTTCATCCCAACCTGCATCTCCGGCACTAACAGTGAAGTTTGGACAAATACCATAGCGAGCCGGTTCACCGGGAGCCGTAGTCAGTTCGGGTTGGTTGTTGACGTAAAAATCCACTGAATCGACTGGCGCCCATTCCGGCGTAGAAATGAAAACGTCGATCAACACCGTGGAATTACTGGTAATGGGAATCGTGGTTGACTCATCCACACCCAGTCCTGCAGTTTGCGATAGCCCCACCAATCTACCAATGGCATTCACGCGCATAAAGGGGCCGTTGCTACCGACCACTTTCCCGTTGGCCACACTGGCTGCCAACTCCGAGGCCAGCCCCGATAACTCGAAGGGATCCGTAACCGCGCTGGAAATAAGATTGCGAGTGGATAAATGTGTGTCTCTGCGATCGTGAGTATCAGAATTCGCTACCGCTGTTCGCACGATGCCCTGATTGATCAGGTTGAACCAGTCTCCTGCGTTTTGCCCCAAAAAACGGTCAAAAATACCCGAGCGACCATCGGCACCAATCCAAACTTCCAGAGATTGAAAGCCTGAATCGAAGGCGTTTTCGAGCTCAGGGTCGAGGCGTTTTTCACTCAGGTTGGCCGTTGATTGCGGGGGCGTCATGCCAGTATCAATTGCCAGGCCTCCCGGTCCGAAATGCCCTGCTATATGGTTGATCTGCACAATGTTCTGCATGGGGTCACTGAGCACCTGCGCATAAATTTCTGCCGGAGACAAATTGAAGCTGCCGTACTGCGGAAAATCCATACCAGGAGGAGCCTCCCGACCCCAGTCAACATTGCCGCCGCCAATAAGCGAATTGTCGATGGTCACTGGCCAACTATTAAAATGACCGTAGTCAAAGGTAGTCAGCTCACTACTGGGAGCGGTGCCAATGAGGTCGGCGACATCCATTTCCATAATGGTGTCGGTGAAATCTACTCGAATTCCATGGTCGGAGGGGGTAAAAAAGTCCATGCCTTCGGCGAGAAACGTCGCCACTCGCTCCCGCCGCGTAACCTCCGAATCCACGCTGTCTATGGAATGTACATGGAAGTCCCCGTAGACCACTTCAGGTGTGAAAACCACCTGAGTCAGTTCGGCTTGCACCTCAGTGGTTTGACCACTGGTAATCGTAATATTTTGCCTGAACGCCGAGTAGCGCGGGCCGCGCGATACAACCAGTTGATACTCACCAGGTTCGACCGCAAGCACGTCGCTACTGCCATCGCGGTCGATAAAATCGACTAGCGCAATACCAAAGGGCAGATCATCCGAACTATCTCCGAAAACACCCGTGGAGGCGGTGCGCAGCTCAGGGCTGGGATCAAAACCCACTAATTGCAATTTTGCCGGTGAGGGTTCTGGGGCACCGACGGCAAATACTTCGGTAACGTCGACATGCAGCAATCCCGGTGCCGGAAGATCAAAGTCCTGGGCGCTACTTTGTTCCTCGCTAATAATGACAACCGCAGCTAGTTCATCGGCATAGAGAAAACCCTCCGCATGGGCCTGTACTTCGTATTTACCCGGAGGCAGGGTCATGCTGTAACGACCCTGGGAATCGGTGCGAGCATGACCGGCCACGAACAACGTCGGAGGGTTTGTCGCTGCGTTGGTGGTTTCAAAAACGGCGACATCGGCATTTTGCAAGGGTTCCCCGCCGCTGCGGACCACCCCTGTTATTTCTCCCGTGGTAATGTCAAAAATGCGATTGCGGATGTCTGCAATACTGCTGGCACTTCCATCCCCCACGGCAAAATAACGGCGGAGGGTGAGTTCGCCATTGGCCGGGACTTCATAATTGGGTGGCAGGGAGGCGGCAATCAAAACGGCAACATTCTGCCCGTAGATGAGTACGCTGACACCAGCAGTGGAGAAACTGGAGGTCCCCTCCTCCTCGTGAATTAATCCGTAGGAGACTCCGCTGGCTCCACCGTTCCCTGAGTAGGCAAAGTAATTACATTGATCGCACTGACCGGCACTACAAGCCACTTGAGTCGTTGCGGGACAACTTGTGGTAAACAAGGGCTCGCCAAAGCCAGCACCCGGCTGAAAAGCTTCTACCTCGCCAGAACCCGCCAGATATTCGGTCATATAGATTGCAACCGCATCGTCGGTTGCGTTTCTCAGCGTGGTATCGATTGTCACCCAAGGCTCTTCGGGATTAAGGCTGTAGCAGGTCTCAATTTCCAAGGGCAAATCCGTGTCATCCGCACTGACCGGAAAATTGGCCGGCAGAGCTCGAACAGCGGAACTGGCATTCACAAACTCCAACAAATCATCGGGACCGGTTGCGCAGATGACGGCCGCTTCTCTATCGTCGCCGTCGTTGCGAATTTCGACATCGGTGTAATTGGGTGTGTTCTCAATATTAACACCGGTGACAAACTCTTCCATGTGGTCAGGGTTGAAACTGCCGTCGGCAAGTTTCGCGCTGGCATCAATGATATTGCCACCATAGGTACCCAAGCCAAACCAATTGCGACCGGGTTTTTGAATGATCACTCTGAGATTGTCGTTCTCCAGAACGAAATCTCCGGAGCTGCTGCGTGCGAGAGGACCCTGGAGTAAATCTGAGTCTATGCGAGCAATTCGCGCTTCAGCTCGCGGACCTAGCTCAGCGTCCTCATCGGCTCGGTCCGAACTATTGCCACCACAGCTGCCGACTAAAAAACTGATGGATAAAACAAAAAGCAGTCGCACAGCGTAAGTTCTCAACATGACAATTTTCTCCGAGGGGATCAATTTAATGGGACAGGGAACCTCAGGCTACCGCTATATACCCACCGTCGAGCACAACCATATGTCCCGTCATCCAAGCGGAGGCACGCGAACATAAGAAAATGGATGTTCCGGCAGCGTCTTCCTTCGTGCCCAGGCGTCGACGCGGCAACGTCAACGCCATCTCTTTTTCATGGTCGAGCATGTGCGCTGTCATTTTGCTGGGAAAAAATCCGGGGGCGATACCATTGACATTCACATTTTGCGGCGCAAGATCAGCACCCAAATGTCGCGTCAACTGATGGACTGCTGCCTTACTGGCGGAGTAGGAATAGTTGTTCATATGCGGATGCGTAATGCCATTCACGGAACCGATATTAATCACTCTGGCGGGATCTTCGCCTGTTCCCGCTGCGCGCAGTTGCGGCAATAGTTCCTGAGTGAGGAAAAAAATCGACTTCACGTTCAGGTCCATCACTTTGTCCCAACCGCTTTCGGGAAAGTCATCGACATCGGCGCCCCATGTCGCACCCGCATTGTTAACCAGAATATAAATTTTCGATTCGCGCTCCTTCATTTCAGCGGCGAAGGCCTGCACGCCTTCGGAGCTACCGAGATTGGAAGTGATCCCGACACACTCTCCGTGCTCGGAAAACGTTTCAACTGCCTGCTCGATGCGCTCGGGGTTCCGAGCAGTGATATAGGTTTTGACGCCATTTTTGACGAAGCCTTCAGCAATCATCGCACCGATACCGCCGGATCCACCGGTGACCACAGCGACTTTTCCCTCTACTGAAAACAGATTATTCATGGACTTATTCCTTACTTTGATTGATGTATTTATTGCGGTATTCACTGGGTGAACAGTTGCGCCAGGTTCTAAACGCGTTGGAGAAAGATGCCTGATCAGAGTAACCCAGTAAAAAAGCAATTTCCGTAATACCCAGCCTGGCGTCTTCCAAATACCGCTCCGACAACTCGCCGCGCAAGTTCTGCAGCAGCTGTTTGAAACTCGAATCGCGGTCGGTTAACCGTCGTTGCAGCGTACGCCTGGAAACGCCCACCGCCTCCGACAAGCTGTCTATAGTCAAATCGCCGGTAGGTAAGGTCCGCAACATAGCCGCACGAACATCCCGCAAAAAGGGATCTTCTACCTCCAACCTGCTTTCGAACAATGACTGAGGTCTTGCGGTAAAGTCCTGGCCGAGTTCGTAGTCGAGGTTCAGCAGTGGGTAATGCAGACTTTCCCGTGGAAAATAGAGGCAACTCACGTCACTTTCAAAACTGAGCTTATTGCCAAAAGCAGTTTCAAGACTCGCGATATTTTTTGGACGGGAATAACTCAGCTCGGCACCCAAAACAGGCACTGGAAGCGCGCATATCGAACCGACTATTAGCGCTGAAGAAGACAACATTTCGTCGCTGAGAAGCCGCAAAGCACCCAACGTAGGATTCAAGGGATGCCATTCGAGACGAATAAAATCTCTTTCCGCACGAATCAGGACTCGACCGAGATCACCTCGCAAGCGAATGGTGCTGGGTATGACATTCAAATACTGCTTTAAATTGACGCAAATCGTCGTCATATACAGATGCAAATTCATGCCCAGTAAGTAGTTAGCTCTACCTACCTTCAAGCCCAGGTCAGGATCTGCCGTGTGGGCCTCGGCCAGCTTATAAAGCGCAAGGAACTGGGATACGGGTACACGCTCTCCGGGAATGGCAAGTATCGCCGGGTTGATGCCCGCGCCCTCTAACAATATTTTTCGGTCGACACCCGCTGCAACTGCAACTTGTAATACCGCATTGATACTTGTCGCATAGACAGATTGTGATTGTGCCGCCGTCATTGGTTTGCTAGCTCACCGAACTCGCCGCAAGCGCCTGAAGCAGTACATTGCGAGTATCAATCGGGTCTATCACCGCATCGATTTCTAGGTGGGATGCCGCCTCGGTGGCTTTACCGATGTCATAGGCGCGCTGAAGCAGCTTGTCGAACAAAGCCTTGCGCTCATCCTCGTCTTCTATTGCCTCGAGCTCTTTCTTATAGCCTAACCTGACAGCACCTTCCAGACCCATGCCGCCAAATTCCCCCGTAGGCCAGGAGGCACTGTAAACCGGGCTGACAAAACTACCGCCGACCATAGCCATAGCGCCCAGCCCATATCCCTTGCGCAGGAATATCGCCACCACAGGAACCGTTAATTTTGCGCCGGCAAGAAACAAGTTGGACATTCTTCGGACTGCCGCTTCTCGCTCATTGTTGGGTCCCACCATAAACCCCGGGGTATCGGTAAATGAAATCACCGGCAAACCAAAGGCGTTACAACTGTCCAGAAACTTCGCGCCTTTTTCCGCTGCTTCAGAATCTACCGCTCCGCCCATCTGCTGGCAGTCATTGGCAATAACCGCTACGGGTTGACCTGCAAGACGCATAAAACCGGTGATAATGCTGCGACCATAGATGCGTCGCAGTTCGAGAAAGGAACCATCGTCCGCCACGGTTTCGATGACCTTGCGAACCGGGTAAGCCCAGCGTCGATCTTCCGGCACTATATCGCGCAACAGATCCTGATCTGAGCAGCTCCAATGGGTAACTGGCCCCTGAAAGTAGCTTAAAAGTTGTGATGCGATTTTAGTGGCATCAGCTTCGTCATCGGCGACGATATCGACGACGCCATTTTTTTCTTGCACATCGATGGGACCGATCTCCGTGGGAGCAAATACTCCCAAGCCACCACCTTCGATCATTGCCGGGCCCGCCATTCCTATCCAGGAGTTACGCGTGGCAATAGTAAAATCAGCACAGCCGAAAAGCGCTGCGTTGCCGGCAAAGCAATAGCCGTTGTTGACGGCGATACGCGGAACGACACCACTCAGACCCGCCCAGCAGGCGAAGGATGTAATGTTCAATCCGGCAATTTGGGTGGTGACGTCGGTGTCGCCCGGGCGTCCGCCGCCGCCCTCCGTGTACATCACAACAGGAAGATTGTGTCGCTCTGCCAGCTCACAGATTCGATCCAGTTTCTGATGATGAAAAAAGCCCTGGGTGCCGGCCAGTACGGTGTAATCATTGATCACGACCGCCGATCGGGCGGCCCCCGGTGCGACAATATCGGCATTGATGGTACACAGACCGACAATGATGCCGTCTGCTGGGGTGTTGGTTTGAAGATCTTCGTAATCGCGACGGTTGCGTTGGGCAGCTACGGCCAACTGACCATATTCCAAAAAGGAGTCTTCGTCGACCAGGTCTTCGAGGTTTTCTCGCGCTGTGCGATAGCCTTTTTGATGACGCTTCTGGCGTGCCTCGCTCCTGTGTTCATCCAGGGTACGATCCAGTCGCTCACGCAATCCGACCAACTCCGGCCTAATATCACCGCTCATTACAACTCCTCAGACAAAGGGAGCGATACTATAACTCAGCTATGGCGGTGCGGTCATTGGCAATTGAAAAGAGCGCGCAACTCATTTATCGGCCCTTCCATTGCGGTGCGCGCTTTTGGGTGAAGGCAGCGACTCCCTCGCGGGAATCTTCCGAGGTGATGCAAAGATGCTGCAGTTTCGCTTCGCTACTGATAGTGTCTGCCAGAGATTCTTCCATCGCGGAATTGAGGGCTTGCTTAGCGTACCGTAGTGATAGTGGCGATTTAGAAGCCAGTTCCCGCGCCCACTCCAGGGCTTGTTGCAACAACTCAGTCGCAGGAACAACGCGGTTGCACAACCCGAGGTCGAGACATTTTGATGCCTTCATTTTTTCCCCGGAAGCAATCAGCTCATAGGCTCGTTTACGCCCCAGAGTATGCACCAAATGCCAGGTGGCGCCGCCATCTGGAACCAGGCCAATCGCGGTAAACGCCTGGTAGATGTAGGCGTCCTCCGCCATCACCGACAAATCGCATACCATGGCAAATGCGCTGCCAACACCAGCAGCTGGACCATTCACTGCGCTGATCCAGGGCTGAGGCGCGTTGGTCAGTGACATGAGAATCGGCTTGTATTGACCGTTTAACTGCTCCTCTACTTTGAACCCGGGGCCCATGTCTTCAGTGAGATCAGCACCGGCGCTAAACGCCCGCCCCATTCCTGTGAGAATACCTACGCGAATGCTCTCATCGTCATTCACTTCGGCGATTGCGGGCAATAAATCGGTCAACATCCCGGTGTTAAACGCGTTGAGACTATCCGGGCGGTTTAAGGTAACCACCGCGACCTGATCATGCCGCTCGACGATTACATTTTCATATTCACTCATGTTCTTTCCTTTCTCACTATCACTATCACTGTCACTCTCATGGCTGTTCAGGTGAACGCCACTGCGGTTTAAGCAATCGCGCCGGCCTCTCGCATACGAGCGATTTCCTGTTCGGCAAAGCCCATGGCAGACAGTACCTCATCGGTGTCGGCTCCGGCGGCATGCGTGCTGTGAGCCACCGACGAAGGTGTTCGGCTGAATCGTGGCGCTGGCGCCGGTTGAGTCAGGCCATCCACTTCGATATATGTATTGCGCGCGACATTCGCCGGATGCTTGGGTGCGTCTACAAAAGACAATACGGGTGCAAAACACACATCCGTACCCTCCATAATGTTGCACCACTGGGCCTGGGTTTTCTGTTTCATCACAGCGGTCAACTTTTCCTTCATCTGAGGCCAAAGGGATTGATCGTTCTGATTGCCGAAATCGGCATCATCTAAACCCGCCAACTCCTTGAGCAAGGCGTAAAACTGCGGTTCGATAGAACCCAGAGAGATGTACTCACCATCGGCACACTCATAGGTATCGTAAAAGTGGGCGGCACCATCGAGCATATTCGCTTCGCGTTTACTGGCATCCCAGCCACCGAGTGCTTCGAAACCGTGGAACATCCACATCAATTGGGCAGCACCATCGACCATGGCAACATCGATAATCTGACCTTTGCCCGAATTCGCTGTCTCCAGCAAAGCGGCCAACACACCATTCACCAGCAGCATGCCACCGCCGCCCATGTCGCCCACCAGATTCAGTGGGGGAACTGGCTTTTCTCCCGCGCGACCTGTTGCATACAGTGCGCCGGTGATGGAAATGTAATTGATGTCGTGTCCCGCGGCATTGGCCAGAGGTCCTTCCTGACCCCAACCGGTCATTCTTGCAAATATGAGTCGAGGATTCCGCGCCAGGCAAACTTCAGGACCTATTCCCAGCTTCTCACAGACACCGGGACGAAAGGGATCGATAATCACGTCCGCATTTTCTACCATGCGAAGCAGGGTCTCGACGCCATCCGGGTTCTTGAGATTTAGCACCACCGATTTTTTACCACGGCCGCTAACATTCTCGGTAATTCTCGGGTCCGCGCCACCAGCGCGTTCGATCCGAATGAGATCAGCTCCCATATCAGCGAGCATCATGCCGCCCATTGGAGCGGGCCCGATGCCCGCCAGTTCAATTACTGTATAGCCGTTAAGCGGACCCATGGGCGCTCCTTATGAAGTGAATAAAGGGGGAAATAACGCAGCCTATTTAGGCTGCATGCGGATTCCACCGTCCATACGAATACACTCACCATTGATATAATCGTTCTCAACAATACACTGGGCCAAATGCGCGATCTCATCGGAGTTACCCAGACGCTTGGGATACAGAACCTGGCTGGCCAGAGGCTGCAGGAACTCAGCGATTTCAGGGGACATCTCCTCTGCTCCACCCATCATCAAGGGCGTGGCTATCAGACCCGGAACAATCGTGTTGACACGAATTCCCAACACCGCAAGATCTCGAGCAATGGGTAAAGTCATACCGACAACACCGCCTTTAGACGCTGAGTACGCCGCCTGCCCGATTTGGCCTTCATAGGCCGCTACCGAAGCCGTGTTAATGATAACACCACGACCACCATCGGCATTGAAAGGCTCGTTGACCGACATTTTTTCGGCACACAAGCGAAGCACATTAAAGGTTCCTACCAAATTCACCTGTAGAATCAGATTAAAATCTGCCAGAGGGAAGGGACCATTTTTACCCATGGTACGTTTGGCATTGCCAATACCCGCAAAGTTACAGTTAATATGAATGGCACCAAAAGCAGCCATCGTCGCATCTAGACCCGCGACAACCGATTCTTCATCGGTGACATTCACCTTGCAGAAGATCACCTTATCACCCAGTTCCGCTGCCAGTGCATTACCTTTTTCTTCGTTCATATCGAAGATAGCAATTTTGGCGCCGTTAGCCGCAAACCGTTTAACGGCAGCTCGACCCAGACCCGATGCTCCACCGGTTACTACTGCTACTTTATCGTTCATGTCCATGAGTTTTCTCCTATTGTAGGTAAAGTGTTATACAAAGTTTGTCTAAAAATCGCTCTAAAAATAAAGTTCAAATCAAAAATTTCGTGTGTTAAATGGGGTGTAATCATCCGACAGGCAATCTCGGCTAACAATGATTTTCATCACCTCAGAGCTACCTGCATAAATGGTGGAAATCTTCGCATCGGTGTACTGACGGCTGATGGGGTACTCGTCCATATAGCCTGCCCCGCCGTGCAATTGTACACCCAGATCGGCCATCTCCACTTGTATTTCGCTGGTGACCAGCTTGGCCTTGGCAGCGTCGACTGCTGTTAGCGCTCCCTCGCTGAAAGATTTCACGCACTGATCGACATAGACCTGCAAAATATCCAGGCGAGTCCGCATTTCCGCCATTTTGAATTGAGTGTTCTGGAAGGCCGCAATGGGTTTGCCGAAGGCCTTGCGCTCCCTCACATACTCAGCCGTGAGATCCCAGGAGACCTGCGCTGCGGATAAATAGCCCGCAGCGCCAATCAGGCGCTCTTCCGCCAAACCCTTCATCAGATAGATAAACCCTTGCCCAGGCTCGCCTAAGACATTCTCCTTGGGCACTTTTACGTTGTTAAAAAACAACTCGGCGGTGTCCTGAGCCTTCAGGCCCATTTTTTTGAGATTGCGACCGCGCTCAAAGCCTTCCATGCCGCGCTCTACGATGAATAGTGTCATGTGGTGGGGATTGTTCTCAGGATCAGTTTTCGCAGCCACAATGATCACATCGGAATTAATGCCGTTTGATATATAGGTCTTGGATCCATTCAACAGCCAGTGATCATCATGCTCCACGGCACTGGAACGCATTCCCGCCAGATCGCTGCCCGCATCAGGTTCAGTCATGGCAATCGCCAGCACGGTTTCGCCGCTGACGCACTTGGGCAAAAACCGTTCCTGCTGCTCTTCGCTACCAAATCTTGAAAAATACGGACCCACCAGGCGGCTGTGCAGGCTGTTATACCAATCACCCGCTCGAGCATAGGCGGTTTCTTCGATGATGATCTGCTCGAAGCGAAAATCGGTGTCGCCGAGCCCCCCATACTTCTCATCCGGCCAGGTCATCAAAAAACCCTGATCTCCCGCTTTGCGAAACGCCTCTCGATCCACTATTCCGGCCTCACGCCAGGCTTCCATATGTGGCACAATCTCACTGGCCAGGAATTTGCGGTAGGCATCCCGAAACATATGCTGCTCTTCGGTGAATTCTCTTTCTAACATAGGGGCTCCTGAGGGTGGATTAGATCGTTGGGTTCAATTGACGGCAAACAGTATGGTGAGCGCATGCGAGCCCAACAATGACCCCTCCAAACAAATAAATTGACCATAGCTTACAGGCTGATATAAACGGTAAATAATGGAAGAGTTACTCCCCCAAAGTTGGGTTTACATGCACTTCAGCATGATTTTAATCATCACCTGCGCCCAGATGCTGGTGGTATACATTCTCGGAGATTCCAGTAATCCGCCGGCGGGCCTTGGGATGTTCACCGTGTATTTTATGGCGGCTCTGTTGGGCTGGATCGCTTTTACGCTGCAGCAGGTCTCCGACAACATTATGACCGTCGATGTCCCCTCGGTTGCGGTCATCATCAGCACGTACATTTTGTTCCTCGCCAGCGGGCGACGCGCTCAGATAGCCCGCGGCAGATTGATCATGGGCATAGTCTGCCTGATCGCCAGCCTTTGCTCTCTGGTGCTTCCAAAAGCCCACATGTTTATCGTTCAGGTGTCGACGACAACCGTATTTTTTATCGCCGCTGGTGTGATTTGCGCATGGCGCTGTCTCAAGTTCAAAAATATTGGCGACGGAATAATCAGCTTCGCTGCACTGATTATGTGCCTGAGCCTGCCGCTGGTACTCTACTATCAGATGATCGCAGAGAAAGAGATTCTCGCTCAGGCCATCGCCTTCGGCGGTTACAGTGTTGCCTATGTACTCGTCGCTATCGGATTTCTCGCCAGCGTCCTCATTGAATATCAGAGCCACTTAGCGCGATTGTCGACCCATGACCCACTCAGCCGAGTATTTAACAGGCGAGGAATGGATGAGGCTCTGCAGCTCAGCCTTGCAGCCGCACAGCGACGCAATCTTCCCACCTCGGCTATCATGATTGATATCGATCACTTTGATCAGATCAACAACAGCTTCGGAATTGAAACAGGTGACCTTGTCATTCGCACTATCGCCGAGCTATTGGGAAAGATGTCTCGCGGCAGCGATGTGGTGGCGCGGGTGGCCGGCAAGAAATTTATGCTGGTGCTGCCGGAAACCGAACTCAAACATGCCAAGGTTCTCGCCGATCGCATTCGTCAAGCCATTGGTGAGCGCCCTATGTTGGTCGATGAGCAACGCATCACCGTCACTGTCAGCGTCGGCGTCACTTCATCCAAGGGTGAAGTCGACCTCGACGTGCTTTCCCAGGCGGCCAATCAGGCCATGAACCTGGCCCGGCAGGGAGGTCGTAATCAAGTGGCTTCCATCGATCGAGATCCCATTCATCTAACCACCGACCAGGTTCCAAACTAAGCGACCCATGCGAGACTATTCCATATCCGTACATTTCGCGCGAGCCGTGTTGAAACACGCGGTGGCACGGGGCTTGGATCCCATTAGCCTGTTGCGCAAAAATCGTATCTCCCCACGAATAATGCTTGAAGACTCGGCGAGAATATCGATTGAGAGGTTTGCCGACCTTCAGGTGGGTACCATGCTGGCGATGGGAGATGAAGGTTTGGGTTATGCCTCGAGACGAATGCCTATCGGCGGTTGGTCAATGATGTGCCAGGCAGTGATCAGCAGTGAAACCCTGGGACAGGCAATGAGTCGCTATTGTCGCTTTTACCAACTGTTTGATTTCGGCGTTCAACCCTTTCTCGAGGTGGGCGACGAAAAGGCCAGAATACGTCTTGTGGAAAAGGAGCAAATTGCTGGCGAAAACATGTACCTGCAGGAAATGACGCTGTTTTTTGCACATCGGTTTGCGAGTTGGCTGGTTCAGGAGCACCTCCCTCTGCAAGAAGTTGAATTAAACTATCCCCCTATGGCGAGTGCCGCCGACTATCGGCACATGTTTTTGGCGAGTCCTCTGAGTTTTGAAACGGATAAATCGGCGATTGTTTTTTCACCCGCACTGCTGGAAAAGCGCGTGGTGCAGAATGAGCAAACAATGCGTCACTTCTTGCGTCACCCTGTGCTACACATGCTGACCCAAGATTACGACAGCAGTAGTTGGACCTCCCAAGTGCGTGAGCTGGCGCGTCGACAGCTTACCAACATGCCTGAACTGAACGATGTCGGGGAGCAGCTGGGCATACATCCACAGACCTTACGCCGTCGCCTTTCCGCGGAGGGAACAACGTTCAAAGAAATCAAAAACCAACTGCGCCGAGATACCGCCCTGCACTTTCTCGGCAAGCAGGGCCTGAGCATTGAGGAGATTGCCCATAGAGCGGGATTTTCCGAATCCAGCGCTTTCATACGCGCGTTCAAAGTCTGGACTGGGGTCACACCCTATACCTATCGGAAGGGTCTATAAACGATGATTCGATTCGCCATAAAGGCTTACTTGATCTACCTCGCCATCGCTCTTTTGCTGGTGTTACCAGCGCTAAATTTTTTGCTACCAGCCTACGTGCAGAAAAATTTTCAGCGCGATTTAAACACCGAGATTATTCTATTCAACCCTTTCACCCTAAGCCTGATCATTCGCGACGCATCCCTGCCCGAGCGAAATGGCAATCCTTTTACTGGTTTTAGTTTTGGGGAAGTGAATCTTTCACTGGAGAGTATCTGGTCTCCGGGCTGGGTGTTTGACGCGGTGGAGTTTGAGGACTTTTATGTCGACGTCTATCTCTTAGAAGACCAAAGTTTTAACTTTTCTGATCTGCTGGAATCTAGTGAGCCGGCAGAGCCAGCGCAACAAAGCGCTGATAGCGCTGCACTCCCCGGTCTCACCGTTCGCGATTTTCACTTTCACTCTAAGTGGATAAGATTCACCGATCAAAGTCGTCTAAAACCCTTCTCGACTCACTACAATGGCCTGGAAATCGCGGTCAGAGATCTATCTACCATTATTGAAGAGGGTAAACCCTACAGTTTCGAGGCCAAAGACGAAGCCGGGGGCATTCTGCGCTGGGAAGGTCATCTCTCGGTGCCGGGAGCGCATAGCGACGGCATCCTCTCTCTGTCAAACATCAGCCTGGCACCACTTTCGAGGTTTATCGAACCCTGGGTTAAGTTTGAGCTAACCCAAGGCGTACTAGACGTGGCGGGACGCTACCGGGTTAACTGGGCAGACGCTGTGAGCTATCACGTTGATCAGGCCAGTCTAACGTTAACGGAAACTCGTGTTACACCGCAGGACGTCGAAACCCTGATCGACACCCACGTTTCGCTGGAAGAGTTTCATATCAGTGGCGTCACCGTAGACGGACCCTCCGAAAAAGTGGATATCGAGTCAGTCGCACTCACGGCTGCTAAAATAACAGGCTGGAGTGAAGGGTCACAGGTGAGTCTGGCCGACATGTTTGTGCCTCAAGATTCGACTGAGCCCGCACAGGAGAGCACGCCGAGCGCATGGTCGTTCACGGTGAGCTCTACCACAGTACTGGATTCTGAAATTCACTGGCGATCTGAATTTACAGAACCCTCTATCACCCGAGTAACACCTATCTCAGCAAGTGTATCCGGCGTGCAATGGCCACTAACGGGAGAGGCAAAGGCAGGCCTAAGCCTCGTGATCAACGATAAAGCAAGCTTGAATCTAGACGCAATAGTCGCGCTGGACAGCGGCACTGGGTCAGTTCAATACGCCCTGGGCGAACTGCCCCTGGCCTGGTTCAATCCCAACTTGCCAAAGTCTATAAGCGCTATTGTCGACAGCGGGCTAGTGGGGTTGACCGGAGCAGTGGAGCTGGAGAAATTTTCGCCTGTAAAGATTAGCAGCGACGGTGCCGTCAACGATTTTTCGGTGTCCATCGAAGAAAATGAAAAGGCAATCACTTCATGGGACAGCCTTCGCTGGAAGACACTGGGGGTTGATCTCCAGCAAAGAGAAGTGATACTTGAACAACTGCTTGTCGACAGTTATTCGGGTCGGCTTCACATTCATTCGGACGGAACAATAAACGCGCAACGAGCCCTGATGTCGGAAACTGCACCGGCGGCACAGGAGGTAGCACAGGAGGCCGTACAGGAACCAATAGAGAGCAATTCAGACGATGAACCCTGGAGCTTTAGTATCCCCGCGATCAGCATTACTGACAGCGCGCTGGACTTTATGGACGAGTCCCTGCCTATTTCCTTTCGCACCGTCATCGGGGATCTCAATGGCAGCATTAACGGACTCGGCTCCAAGACCTCCGATGAAGCCAGTGTCGACTTGACAGGAGCAGTGGACGGATACGCGCCGGTGAAATTGTCCGGTAAAGCAAAACCATTCGCCGGTGCACCGGCGCTGGACCTGGCTTTGACCTTCGACGGCGTCGATCTGGCGCGACTGACCCCTTATTCGGGTACCTATGCCGGCCATGCCATTGATCGCGGAGTCTTGAATCTTGATCTTAAATACCGACTCAACGATTCAAGGCTGGTCGGAGACAATCAAGTCATCATTGAACAATTGAAACTGGGGGAGAAAGTCGAGAGTGACAAAGCGGTAGACCTACCTCTGAGTTTGGCAATCGCTTTGCTCACCGATGCCAACGGCGTTATCGATCTCGCCGTGCCAGTGAGCGGCAATATCGACGATCCACAATTTGGTTTGGGCAGCGTCATTTTCTCCGCACTGGTAAACATCATCACCAAGGCGGTTACCGCGCCGTTTTCTCTTTTGGCCAACCTCATTGGCAGTGAAGAAGACCTGCAGCGAGTTACCTTCCCGTTCGGCACGGCGGCTCTAGACGAAGCGGGCAAAGCCAAACTCAAAGAACTCACCAGCGCATTGGTGCAGCGCCCGGAATTGGTTCTCGTTATTGCTGGGCAGCTCAACCCAGAGGCGGATCAAAGAGAATTGCAGAACAAGAGACTGATGTCCGAATCCATAGAAGATGGACTGACCCAAGAACAGTGGGACAGTAAAGGTCCCCAGTGGCAAAAAGCCATCGGCAAAAAATACAACAAGCTTGGTAGAGAGGAAACGGATTCCCCCGTATCTATTGCGGATCAATTCAAGGCGGTCGCGGCGTCGCTCACCGTTGAACCGGCGCAACTGAAAAAACTGGCGGAAGAACGCGCCCTCGCGGTGAAACGTTTTCTAGTGAACGAAGCGCAACTGCCGGCGGAGCGATCCGTGATTGAGAAGTTTAACTTGATCGATGAGGCGAATACCTTTAGCGGTACAGAGCTCAAGATAGACAGCTGATCTCGGCGGGAAAACCGAGTGGCAGTCAACGCTTTAAGCTCAGTTCGGTTGTACCACAAAAACATCTCCGTCTAAATCGATCAGATAAAGATTGCCGTCGTCATCCTCTCCGAAGCTGGCCAAATTGTCGATAGTGCCCTCATCGGGTTCAAAGTTCTGTGTTTGTTGAATAAAATCTTCCGCAGATAAGGTTTCATCAGTTTGGATGGCATCAACCTCCAGCGACCAGATATTGTTGCTCGCAAAGTCGCCGAATAGGTAGTGTCCACGCAAAGAGGAAACCGGCCCGCGGTAAACATATCCGCCGGTCACTGAGTTTCCTTCCAGAGGGCCATTACCGTGCAGGTATTCGGCAATCGGTGCCCTGAGATTCGAGCTATCTCCACCTGCAAACTCCCGTGTACCCTCCAGAATATTCCAACCGAAATTGACACCTGCTTCACCGGGCTTGAGTAGGTCGATTTCCTCAACTTCACCCTGACCTACATCGCCGATATACATAAACTGCGTCTCCCGATCGAAACTCGCTCGGAAGGGATTGCGCAGACCATAGGCCCAAATCTCCGGCGCTCCACCTGTGACGGCGAAGGCGTTATCCGAGGGAATGGCGTACTGCCTATTAGGGTCGCCGGGAAAATCATCACTGCGAATATCTATTCGCAGCATCGCGCCCAGCAGGGAAGCGGTGTCTTGACCACTGCCGGCCGGGTCTCCGCCACCACCACCATCCCCAGTTGCGATGTATAAAAGATCGTCGGCGCCAAAGCCAATCCATCCGCCGTTGTGGTTGCTCTGCAATTGCGCAAAGGTCAGTATGACTTGCATCGTGGCGCTATCTGCCAAATCAGGGTTGCTGTCAGAGACGCGATAGCGTCGAATTTCAGTATCACCTCCCAGGTTAGTTACATTGACATAGAAAAATCCGCTACTGGAATAATCAGGCGCCAGTGCGAAGCCCAGCAAACCCCTTTCTCCATTACTGGAGATACTCGATGCTATATCGAGAAATGGTGTGGTCGATATCGCTCCGGTTGAGCGGTCGAGTATCTTAATTACCCCTGCTTTTTCCAGGATGAAGATTCGCTTGGAACCGTCACCACGGCCCGCCACGTAGAGGGGCTGACTTAAACCACTGGCTATACGCCGGACAGAAAAAGAATCTGCCACACCCGTTACGGTCACTAGTAATTCCTGTCTAGCGCTCGCCTCTCCGTCTGAAACCTCAAGCTCCAGTTCATAGATGTTATTGCCATCTGCATCTGCGGGGTTGCTAAAAATGGGAGTCGTGATGAAGGAGATATCGGGACCGTTGCTAGAAAACAGGTTCGCATCGGCTCCACCAGCAATAGCGTAACTCAGTGTATCGCCATCCGCGTCGCTGGCATCGATCTGGTAGAAGGCCCCGCTAATACTCTCGTCAACCGTGATGCTGGTCGCTGACAGTATGGTCGGAGCTGCATTCGCAGGGGCCGGTGATGGCATCGCCGGCCGCGACGAACTCCCACCCCCTCCTCCACAATTTGCCAGTGCCGCAGCAATCACCACGACCAAACCGTAATACCGAACATTCCTCATGGTGCTTCTCCAGCGGTGTATTGAGCGCAAAGTTATGCGCGCAGGATCACCCCGCGTAAATTAATTCACCATCGCAGTTGCGGCACTGATAGCTGCCCTTACCTCGCATGACGCGGTTGTGTCGGGTGGTCGACATTTCGTGGGTATCGCACAAACACACATACTGATGCGTATTCTGCGTGCGTTGTGGTATGTCACTGATGTCCAGGTTAAAGGTGACTCCAGGGTCTGCCTCAAATCGGGCCATCAGGTTTTTCCACTGTATTCCATGGGGTTTGACGCCTTTGCCATAGAACTCATCGACAATGTAGTGTGCGACTTCGTGGGGAACAGTGTCGTTTAGACTGAGATCAAAGTACTTGGAAAATATCCACGGATTAAAACGGATCCACTGTCTCTTGCCATAAACTTTATACATTCCGGCAGTGCTGCCCCGCAAATCAAACACCACGGGTATACGCTTGAAGCTGCGTCCGTAGATTTGCTCAGCCTGCACTATGAAGGCTTCTGTCTGATCCAGGACGACCTTGCGCTGCTCGCCGTCGATCGGCTCAATCATGTCACTGCGGCTCCAAACAGAGCCGAAGCCATTGCTGCAACCCTGCGCTATGAAATTTTTGACGATGAGTAATAATATTAAACTGGCGAGCGAAGTCACGTCCTTCCACTGGTAATGGTACCAACGACCCCCGCGCAAACGCCTCTTCCAGACAAATCTTTGACAGACACCCTATGCCGAGACGCGCCTCCACGGCGCGCTTAATCGCCTCGGTGTGCTGCAGTTCCATGGTGATATCCAAGTCGGTCAATATTCCATGCATCGCCCTGTCAAAGGTTTGCCGTGTTCCAGACCCCGCCTCTCGGACAATCCACGACGCCTGTTTTATTTGCTTATCGGTGAGCGATCCCGCGCCAACCAAAGGGTGGTCAGGAGCCGCGAAGACCTGCAGTTCGTCCTCCCGCCAGTGCACTGTCTCCAGATCTCCATGCTGGAACTCACCTTCGATAAGGCCCAAATCCAGCTCGAAATTAGCCACTTGTTCAGCGATGGTTTGGGTATTGGCCACTCTGAGGGCAACATCGGCATTCGGGTATCGTCGCCGGTACTCCGCGATCATCCCCACAGCGAGGTAGTTGCCAATCGTAAGCGTGGCGCCCAATTTTATGCTCCCGACAATTTCCTCACCGGCCAGTGCATTTTGAAAATCCTGGGCTTGATCCAATAATCGCTGGGCCTTGGGACGAATTTGCGAGCCCAACTCGCTTAGCTGCAGCCGCTTACCCACTCGATCAAAAAGCTGCACACCAAATTGTTCTTCGAGGTCCTTCAGGGAGCCGCTCGCGGCCGACTGGGACATAGCGAGACTATCTGCGGCCCGGGTGACGTTTTCATGATGTGCCGTGGCCAGAAATACTTCCAGCTGACGCAAGCTATAGCGCATGTAATCAGTCCTTTATCCATAAAACCGATATATATTATCGAATAATACTGTTTTACCGATTTACTAACAATAGCTAGGATTACCGCATATGAAATCAAAGGGAGCTCCAAAATCATGGCCAGTTTGATGAGAGAAGAAGTCACAGCGGTTCACCACTGGACTGATCGCCTGTTCAGCTTTAAAACCACCCGAAATCCCGGTTTTCGTTTCGAAAACGGGCACTTCACCATGATCGGCCTAGAGGATGCAGGCAAGCCTCTGATGCGCGCCTACAGCATGGCCAGCGCCAACTACGAGGACGAACTCGAATTTTTCAGTATCAAGGTGGCGGATGGCCCACTGACCTCGCGCCTGCAGAACATCGCGGTTGGCGACGAGGTGCTGGTCAACAGCAAGGCCACAGGTACGCTGACAAGAGACAATCTATTACCCGGAAAAAACCTCTATCTAATAGCGACCGGGACGGGACTCGCACCGTTTTTGAGCATTATCAAAGACCCGGAGATTTACGAGAATTTTGACAAAGTGATTCTGGCACACGGCTGCAGACATATCAGTGAGTTGGCCTATCGCGAAGAAATTACTCGCCTGCTGCCGGAACATGAATACCTGGGCGACGTGATAAAGGAAAAGCTCATTTACTACCCCACGGTGACACGGGAAAAGTTTCACACCAACGGCCGCCTGACTGATTTATTGCGCATCGGCAAACTCACCAACGACATTGGGTTGAGCGCTGTCAATCCCGACGACGACCGATTCATGATTTGCGGCAGCCCGAGCATGCTCAAAGACATCTCCAAGCTGCTGGACAGCGCAGGGTTCAAAGAGTCCAGACATGGAAAAGCCGCGCACTATGCCATAGAGCGGGCTTTTGTAGAAAGCTGACGTCTATCTATGGCCGACCTATGGCCGAAGGCCGCGCCCTACTGGGCGTCGGCCAGGTCGAGAGCGTCTCGCACTTCAGCCTTGACGAACTTGCCATTGGCATTGCGCGGCAGGGGCTCTGAAACCAGCCACATGTAGCGCGGCACCTTATAGGATGCGAGCAAACCTTTGCAGTGGGCACGCAATTCGTCGACGCTCGCCACCACACCATCCTTCGGATAAATTGCCGCGGCGACCTCCTCTTCCAAACGATCATCGGGCACGGCAAAAACAACACACTCCGCCACTGCGTCATGCTCAAACAGAGCGTTCTCAACCTCTGCACAATAGACGTTCTCACCACCACGCAGCACCATGTCCTTGGCTCTATCGACGAGGAAAATAAACTCGTCCTCATCCATATAGGCAACATCACCGGTATGTAGCCAACCATCGGTGATAGATTCTGCGGTTGCGTCCTCGCGATTCAAATAACCTTTGACCACACAGGCGCCTCGAACCCATAGTTCTCCGACTTTCCCTGTAGGGAGGGTGTTGCCCTGCTCATCCACACACTTGGCTTCAAATGTAGGCATTGCTCTACCTACACTCGCAGAGCGATCCACTAAGAACTTTCCAGCAAGCCCCGAAATAATGCCGCAGGTTTCCGTCATACCGTAGCCTGCACTGGGAGCGGCGTTTTCCATTGTCTTATCCAGCTTGGCAGTGAGGTCCGGTTGCAAGGCCGCACCGCCTCCGCCCATGGTCTTCACGCTGGATGTGTCGTATTTGGCAAAGTCGGGGTGATTGAGGAGTTCTCTGGACATCATCGGTACTGCGCTGAACGCTGTCACCCTTTCCTGCTCGATCAGCCGCAGCGCCTCGGTGGCATCCCATTTATACATATGTACCAATTTGCCGCCCACCGAAGAAATGGCGTGCGCCACACAGTTATTGGCAGTGACATGAAACAAGGGGGTTGCAACCAGAGCGCTCTGGATTTCATTGGGATCTGGCGCTGCAGGGGCTGTGCCGCTGGCTTTCGCTAAAGCCGCAGCTTGAACAACGGATGAAAAACCAACATTCATCAGATTGTTCACACAACCGCGATGTGTCAGCTGCGCACCTTTGGGTTTGCCCGTGGTGCCCGATGTGTAGAAAATACAAGCGTCATCGTCGGGGTCAATTGTAGGTTGGGGCATTTCCGGAGCGGACGCCAGGACTTCAGCCCAGTCGGTAACAAGACCTTCAGCTGCAGCATCGATGCGGACCACCGCCACAGACAAATCGGGAAAATCTCCGCGGATTTGTTCAAATTGTGCCAGTCGCTCCTTGTCACAAATCATCACTTTAGGAGATGAGTCGTCGAGGGCATACTTCATTTCAGCGGGCACCCACCAGGCATTCATACCCACCACTACAGCACCCATTGAAGTGACAGCCCAGTAGGCCAACATCCACTCGGGGTAATTGCGCATGGCAATAGCGACTCTGTCTCCAGGCCCTACTCCCTGCTGAGACAGCCAATTGGAGATCGATGCTACTTTTTCGTGCGCCTGCGCATAGGTGCAACGCTCATCTCCATAGACGAGGTACTCCCGATCCGCAAAGGCCGCGGTACCCAACCAAACCTCACGCAAAGAAGGAGGAGCCATGGCGTAGCTGCGCATCGGCGCACCGCGAACTTCGACAGTCTTTACTTCAAACATTTGCCCGGGGGCGGTGAGATCGTTCCAGGTGGTCCTGAGTTCCTCGTACACGATTAACCTCTGCTACACTGTTGTTGTTAAAGTTGATGCAGCATACCCCCAGCCTGCCCTGCGCTCAATGGTCTTGTCCGAGTGTGTGGAGGGGTGTAAGTTTCGGTACATTTTTTTGTTGCTCCCCGTCATTGTCGATGGTCGGCTATCGACACAGACTTAGCAGCGCCCAAAACTCGGAAAACTGGACTCTATGAGCAAGCAAGACCTGAACATTCATAATTTGCAGGAGTATTTGGCCTCCTCTATCCCGGGCTTTACGGGCGAGTTAACCGCCGAAAAATTTCCAGGAGGTCAATCCAACCCCACCTACAAGCTATCCGCGGGCGGCGAACACTACGTGCTGAGACGCAAACCCGAAGGGGAGCTTCTGAAATCCGCTCACGCGGTCGACAGAGAGTTCAAGGTGATCTCCGCATTAGGTGGCACCGAAGTGCCCGTTCCAAAAACCTACACCTTGTGTGAAGACGATGCGGTTATCGGGTCAATGTTTTACGTCATGGAATATAAAGAGGGTCGCATTTTGTGGGACCCCACCCTGCCAGAGGCGGCAGATAACACAGAGCGAGCGGCCATTTACGATGCCATGAATCTAACCATGACAGCACTCCACAATGTCAATATCAACGCAGTGGGCCTGAGCGACTTCGGCCGACCGGGAAACTATTTTGAGCGCCAATTAGGTCGCTGGACAAAGCAGTACCGGGCCTCGGAGACAGGAACGGTTCCCGAAATGGAAATCTTGCTGGAATGGCTTCCCGCCAATATGCCAAAAGACGACGGAGCGGTGAGCTTGGTGCACGGTGATTACCGGCTGGACAATATGATGTTTCACCCAACCGAACCCCGGGTGATTGCGTTACTGGATTGGGAACTGTCGACCCTCGGTCATCCTCTAGCGGACCTCGCCAACCAATGTATGGCGTGGATGCTGCCCAGAGACGGAGCGATAAAAGGTCTAGCCGGTGTCGATAGAAAAGCACTAGGCATTCCCACTGATGAGGAATACATAGCCACCTATTGCGCTCGCACCGGGCGCAGTGGAATCGATAACTGGCCATTTTATCTCGTGTTCTCGCTGTTCCGTCTCGCCGCGATTGTACAGGGCATCAAAAAGCGAGCTCAGATCGGCACGGCCTCAAGTGCAGAGGCCAAATCACGAGGCGAGTTGGTGTTACCGCTGGCGACAATGGCGGTGGAGCTCACGCGCTGAATCTCTTGAACACGATCGTCACCACTTTCTACTAAAAACGTTTTATCACTTAAACAAGGACTTAACTTATGTCAGAAGAACAAGCAGTACTGGTTGATGTTGCGGATGGAGTGATGACCGTCACTCTGAACCGACCTAAGGCAAAGAACGCAGCCAATAGAGCCCTCGCAGAGGGTGTAGCGGCAGCCATGGATGAACTGGACGGCAACAACGATATTCGCGTTGCTGTCATTACTGGCGCTGGCGGAACCTTCTGCTCCGGAATGGACCTCAAGGCTTTTGTCTCCGGAGAGGTACCTTCGATCAAAGGTCGCGGATTTGCGGGCATCACAGAGCGGCCCCCCAAAAAGCCTCTGATAGCAGCGGTGGAAGGTTACGCGCTGGCAGGTGGCCTTGAACTCGCCATCTCCTGCGATCTGATTGTCGCGGCGGACAACTCGCAGTTTGGCATTCCAGAAGTTAAGCGAGGCTTGGCTGCCGCCGCTGGCGGCCTCGTAAAATTGCCCCGACAGATCCCCAGTCGCCTGGCCATGGAACTGGCTCTGACCGGCGATTTTGTCTCCGCCCAACGAGCCTACGAAATGGGCCTGATTAACCAGATAGTCGACGCGGGAACGGCGCTGGAAGCAGCACAGACCTTGGCTGCGAAAATCTCAGCCAATGGGCCTATGGCGGTTGCATTGAGCAAGCAGGTCATCGTCGAATCCTCTGAGTGGACTGCCGAAAATATGTGGGATAAGCAGAATGATGTGGTGTCACCCGTTTTCACATCGGAAGATGCTATCGAAGGGGCTACCGCTTTCGCCGAAAAACGCGCGCCGAACTGGAAGGGACGCTAGTCAGATCATCACCAAACCAATACATTAAAATAACCAAGAGGACATAGACATGTCAGAAGCATGGATTATCGATGCCTGCCGGACCCCCAGGGGAATCGGCAAAAAGGGGAAAGGTTCCCTCGCCGATCAACACCCGCAACACCTGGGGGCAACCGTCTTAAAAGCGATCGCTGAGCGCAATGACATCAACACCGCTGAAGTGGGCGATGTCATATTTGGTACCAGCTCACAGCGCGGCCGCCAGAGTGGCGACCTCGCCCGTATGGCGGCACTGGAGGCGGGCTACGACATCCGCTCCAGCGGTATGACTCTGGACCGTTTCTGTGGCTCTGGCATTACCTCGGTCAATCTGGCTGCGATGAATATCATGTCCGGCTCAGAAGATATGGTGATTGGCGGCGGCGCAGAAATGATGTCCGTGTACGGAGAAGAAGGCACTAACATGAGCCCCTTCCTGGACAATGGCAATATGGAACTGCGCGCGGTTCACCCCCAGCCCCATCAGGGCGTGTGTGCGGACGCTATAGCCACAATAGAGGGAATTGATCGGGCAGCGGTAGATGCCCTAGCGTATGTCTCACAGCAAAGAGCCGCTCAAGCCATTAATGAAGGCCGGTTCGACAAGAGTTTAATACCGGTCTTTTCGACCGATGGCACCCTGGCATTGGACAAGGAAGAATTTCCCCGCCCGCAAACCACTCTCGAAGGACTCGCCGAACTAAAAGCCTCTTTTGAACCGATGGCGGATTACCCATTGGACGATGCCGGAACGACTTTCCGCAGTATGGTTCTGCAAAAGTATCCCGGCCTCGACATCAAGCATATTCACCACGCCGGCAACTCCTCGGGAGTAGTGGATGGCGCAGCAGCGGTTCTTCTCACCTCGCCCGAGTATGCAAGGGCGCAGGGAATGAAACCCAGAGCGAAAATCAGAGCGATGTGCAACATGGGCGACTGCCCCACTCTCATGTTGAACGCCCCTGTTCCGGCTGCACAAAGAGTATTGGAGAAAGCGGGACTGACCACAGCCGACATCGATTTATTTGAGATTAACGAAGCGTTCTCGGTGGTAGCGGAGAAGTTTATTCGCGATCTGGACCTGGATCGCGACAAGGTCAATGTCAACGGTGGTGCAATGGCCCTCGGACACCCTATCGGCGCTACCGGATCGATTCTGATCAGTACTATTCTCGATGAACTGGAGCGACGAGATCAGCAGTTCGGTCTTGTCACTATGTGCGCCGCTGGTGGTATGGCTCCGGCGATTATTCTAGAGCGTATGTAAGTTTCAGTCGGTCACAAAAAACGGGGCCTCTGGGCCCCGTTTTTTATTCCTTACCAATAGGAAGCAGTTTTTTAAAAATCTACCGGCCACTGAAGGTACTTGGGGAAGATATAATCCCGATGTTCCAGCAGCTTGCTGTCAATCTGGTAACCTTCTTTCTCAATACTTTTCGCCATAAGCCCCCAGACATTGCGCAGATAATCCGGCATCGGATTCACATCAGCTGGCAGAGCACTGAGCATCTGAGAAAAACAGGCCCAATAGATATCCAGGGCTGTTAGTCGGTCACCTATAAAATAAGAACTGCCAAGCTCACGTTGTGAGTTTAACTGAGCAGACAACGCTTCGAGGATGTTAATAATTTTACCAGCCACCCCCTCACCATCTCCCTGAGAAAAACGATAAGTGACATACATCGGATTGTTCGCCCTATCTTCCTCACTCATGTTCTCGGACATCACCTCAAACATAATCACCCGAGCGTTCCACGCCATACCGTTTTCACCGGCAATCTCATTGATCAAACCAAACATCTTCACGCGGTCATCAATTCCGCTCGGCAGGAGGGAGGGACCGCTACCCAATCGCTCGGCGAGATTAATGATACTGACAGGAGTCACTCTAGCGGGCTCGTCTTGGTACATCGCCGTTGGGGCATTGCGGTGGCCGGTCCACTCGAGCAATTCTTCGTTGGCGGCTCCACCGACTTGCAAGACTGGGACATACTCGACATTGCGCACCCTGAAAAGCCCTTTCGCGGCCTCACTCCAAGGCCCTGGCACTCCGGCGGTTAATGCCAGGCGCAAACCAGGCTGGGATTTCGCTTCCTCTACTGAAACATATTCCATAACTCATCATCCAATTGAAAGTCATTGTGTAAGTAAAAAAAAACCCGCATTCGCATGCGGGTTTCCAGTGTAACTAACTCAGTGCCAAATAGGCTAGAAGATGTACTTCGCTCTCAATCCAAACACTTCTCCTTCATCCTGGAAGCGGGCATGTGAGCCAGCCAGTACAGGAACGTCAAAGCTCTGAGTCAAAGCAGCCTCATCGAAGATGTTGCGACCGTAAAGCATCACTTCCCACTGCTCAGCGCGTAGACCGATACGAAGGTTCACTTTAGTGATGTCATCGATTTCATCGATAGGATCGTTGTCACCTGCCGAGTTGAACTCGGTTCGGTAGTTAACCTCGCCACTTACGAAAAAGTCTCCGAAACTCACAGGATAATTGTAATCCCATGTGATCGAAGCACTGTAATCAGATGCGTAAAGTGTTGGTTCTCCGGAGAGATCGTTTGAAGTTCCCAGAACATTCACAGCTGGGTCAGCCACACCACAGTTTGGATTCGCATCTAACTGAATCGCACTACACGGAGCGTCCGCAAAATCAGTGTACTCTGCATCCAACCAGGCCACGTTACCGCCCAAGATCAAGTTATCTGTCACCGCCCAGCGACCATCGATTTCAATGCCGGTAATTTCAGAAGCGCCCGCATTAGTTACAGTAAAACCAATACCTCTAAACACTGCGGTCTGTAAGTTGTCGTACTCCGTGTAAAACGCGGCCCAGTTGAGTGTCATCGCACCGTCTAACAAAGTGTGCTTACCACCGATCTCGAATGCATCAACAGATTCATCATCGAATTCAAAATCTGAATTTGGATTGGTCGTATCGTAGCAATCGTTGGCATTTAAGACACCGCTGCCAGGAGCTGTCTCAACACAGGGAAATGCGCCAAGTGACAAATCGCCGGGCTCGCCGTCATCTGCAGCGGTAAAACCACCACTTTTAAAGCCTTGGGAAAAACTGGCGTAGATCATGCTGTCTTCGCCAACATCCCATTGAACGTTCACAGATGGAATTAGCTCATCTGTCTTGCGATCATCAGCATAGTTATAGGCGTAGGCATTAAAGACTGTTGCCTGTACCTGCGCTAGATAGAAGTTGTCACTGGCGTTGTTGATCCCAGTCAAATCGTCTACCAATACTTGATCGCTGACCACTTCCTTGGTCTCTTCTGTGTAACGCAAACCAAGGGTCACACGCACCGCGTCGGTGAGGTTAAATGTACCTTGAGCAAAAATGGCCCAAGATTCAGAATCAAGATCATAAAAGTGTCGGCGACCGGCCTGATTGGCTTGATAGGCAAACAATGGGTTCGAAACCAGGGGAAATAGGCTTGTCACACCAATATCCCTAAGTGGGATACCTGGTAGAGCTGGGCTTACTGCATTGCCCGGGAGATTTCCAAACAAATCACCAAACGATCCGTCCAACATCACCAGTCTATCGATAGAAAGTTCACTTTCGTCATAGTAAGCGCCCGCAACAAAGTCGAAAAACTCACCACCGGGTGAAGTCAACCGAATTTCCTGGCTGAACTGTTCATAATCCTGGTCGTCATCCCGCGAAATAAACCGCAACGGCAACCAGTCAACATCAGAACCACTGACAACCGAGTACTCCGAGAAACCCGTGACCGAAGTCAAAGTATATTCTCCTAGCTGGTAATCAACGTTCAGTGCAAAGTTCTCTACCTCGGCATCGTCGCCATCGGGGTTTCTGCCCAGAACTACGCCGTCGCTGCCTAAGCCATTGTCCTTAAACGTGGTGAAGTCATCACCCGCTGAGGCGGCCAAAGCGGGGAAGTTCACATCAACTAGTGCATAGGCTGCACTGGCAAACGCAGAGCGGTTGGGAAACAATGCATCACGCTCAGCGCTATCGAGTAACAAATAAGTTGCAGATGGAGCACCGACACGCTCCTCATCCGACTTGCTATACTTGAAGTTGATATCCAAATTGTCTGTCGGCTGCCATACCGCGGTAATACGAAAGGCGCTTTCTTCAATTTCTGGCTCATCATCGCCGGTAAGCAGGTTTTCCACATAGCCATCTGTTTCGCGGTACTTAAAGCCAAAGCGCAGCGCAAAGTCCTCTGTTGGAGAACCACTGATATAACCCTCTGTAACCAAGCCATCATTGTCTTCGACCGCAACCGCTATCTCGCCTTGAATCGCTTCACCGACGTCAGGCGACGCCGTGGTGATGTTGATCGCACCAGCAACCGTGTTACGTCCGAACAACGTGCCCTGGGGACCCCGCAATACTTCGACCCGTTCCAGGTCCATAAAGGCGTTGCGATACTGTCGTCCGCGCCCCATGTAGATGCCGTCGATATACATGCCAACGGACTGCTCAAAACCCTGGTTGTTACCGGAGCCGACACCGCGCATGTAAATATTGGTATTTACCGCTGCGTTGGCGATGTGGAGGTTCGGTACATGATCCGCCATAGCCGCCATATTGGCGATGCCCGCTTCCTGTATTTTTCCGCCCTGCATGGCGGATACCGAAATAGGAACGTCCTGCAAGCTTTCCGCTCGCTTCTGCGCCGTTACAATTACTTCCTCTAGCATCTGTGCTTGGGAAACCGATGCAGCCGTGGCCAGTGTGATGGCGACAACCAATGGTGCCTTCTTGAATGATACAGGCATGAATGTTCCTCTTTGTCTCGTTTTTATAAGTTTCACAGTGCTCTCCTGGAGGGACGGGACACTGCGATCAGTCTAATAGTAAAAGATATTGTGATGGGTAGCTATGGGCGGAGCACCCTGATTTGGTAAGTTTTACTTAAAATAACATCTGGATTCAGAGAAAAATCCCTAGGAGTATCAAGTCCTGTATTTCCCCCGGCGTTCTAGCGCTGGAAATCTCGGCCAAATAGGAAGCCGAGACTTACAAAAACACCAACGTCAAGCGGCCCGTCGAGCGGGCTTGCCTGAATCCTTTGTCTTCGCAGAGCTTCCCGAAGGTGATTTCTTGGCGGTCGTAGCTCTTTTGCGCTTGCTGGTTTTTTTCTCAACGGTTTTTGCCTGAACCTGCTTGCGAGCCGCCGCGCGGTCGGCTTTGGTTGGCTGGGGTCTACGGCGAGACGCCCTGGGTCTCAGAACAGACTCATCGGAGCGCAAATCACCGGTTTCAATGCGCTGCAGAATTTCCTCCATTGTCCGGCTGATTTTAGTACAGGTGCGTATAGTCTCGATGTTGGGATAGCAGGAGTGCTCACCCCCTTGCATCAATTCCATCAATTCTTTTTCAGTCAAGTGAGACAATATTTTCGTTGGGTTATACCAGCGGAAACTCGGAATAATATTGATATCTCCACTGTAATCCTGATCTATGAGACCGTGTATGCCATTGAGCAACAGGTTCAACCTGGGCCACTGCTCTCCGTTTTTCTGAACCATACCTTTGTAAAAATTCAGAACTTCCCGGCCGACACCGATACCCAAGCTACCCAGGGCTGAGGCGAGTTTTCCCGGTTCACGACCGTTTCTTAAAAAGGGAGTGGCTATAGGGTTAACCATACTCACAATATAGTGGTTCGTCCCGTAGAGCCGCGATAAACGCTTGGCGGGTAAGTCATCGGCAATCGATCCGTCGACCCATTTGCGAGTCGGCAGATAGGGCTGCGATTCACCATGAACATTTTTGGCCATTAACATAACCGGTGGAAACACCCCCGGCACAGCGCAGGAAGCCATAACAGCAGATCGAATGAAAAGGTTGGGAGAGGTAATGGCGTTTAACAATCGGGAACGTTGGTGGGGTTCAGCTGGTGCTACGGTAATACTGACTTGTCGCCCGGTTTTTTCATAGGCTTCCTGAAATGTCATGTCCGGTATCAAGCGCGCAATGATATTCTCGAGATCTGAAACATCAATTTGCGGATTGGCATCGAAAAACATCCGTGAGAAAACATTGGCTTCCCGCTCTGCTTCAAAATGGACGTTCGAGGGCTCGTAGAAGTGACGCAGTTCGTCGTCCGTATGAGTACCTACCACCCCAGCCACCAGGGAGCCCGCGCTGGAGCCGGAAATAACCCTAGGCAGCAAACCCTGATCCAACAGAGTTTTCACCACACCCAGATGATAAAACCCCAGGACACCACCTCCGCTTAGCATCAATGCGGAACGGCCAAAGCAGATGTTCGCTCGGTAGAAAAACTCAGTCCGCTCCTGCAGGCTAATTTCTTTGGAATCGAGATCGGCGAGGAATCGAAGTGAATCATCGATCTCGTCGATATACTGCTCGATAAGGTGCTTCGTACCAAACTGGGCTCGACGATAGAGACTACTGCGTCCCATTCCCGCCATATTGCCATGTATGCCTTCATTTAGCGTGAACATCAAACCTTGATAGTCGTGACGTGAGCGCAAGCTCCGCAAGCGGTCCAGACGCAAACGTATCTGCGCGTAGTCGTATTGGCTGGTGTGATCGACCTGGCGCCAGCGTTTGCTGCCAGACAACTCGTCGTGGGCAATGGCAGACTCGCTCCATTCCTCGTAGGAATGAGATTTGTCCATCTTCGTTTGCAGCTTCCTGAGAGTTCTAGCGTTTTTCACCGGGTACCTCTTTTGCGAATTTCTGGCATAAGTCTAATTTTTAACCTAAGTACAAGGATAAATCATGTAAGTCGCCACTCCCAGCTCTTTGTTATCACTGTAAACATGTTTTTGCGCCGACGCTCAGAGCCAATCTAAGTAATCTCCGTGCGGATTTACATTGTTAAAGGATGCGCGCAAGGGGTAAAGACCCTAGAATACTTTGGCCCCAGCGCCGCGTAGCGCTGTGTTCATGCGGCTTTCAAACAATAAACAAAACCGAGGCTTGTTTTTTGCGTGCTTATCTGAGTGTCATCGTTTTACTGACTGTCGTTTTTGGCGCAATCGGTGCCGTGTTGTTTGTAAAATACTCCGATTTTGCCGGGCAGGATTATGCGCCGCCACTGGTCACCGTCGGCGCTGCGACGGCCAGGATAGAAATCCGACAATCCGAGTTAGAGGCTGTAGGCACCATCAAAGCTGCACGTGGTGTAGAGCTCAGTACCGAGGAAAGCGGCGAAATCATAGCGATAGATTTCGCATCAGGCAGCGACGTAACAGCCGGTGATCTTTTAATCACAATAAACGACAAGGTCGAACAGGCCAGTCGGGAACGACAGATCGCTAATCTGAAGCTGGCGCGTGTGCTCTACGACAGAGACAAGCGACTGCTGCGACAGAAATCCATTCCGGAATCTCAGTACGATCGATCCAAAGCCGATCTGGAAAGTGCCATCGCTCAGCTAGCTGAAATTGAAGCTAGAATCGAGAACAAACGCATTAGTGCGCCCTTCTCCGGAACCACCGGAATAATCAAAGTGAAAGTGGGCGATTATATCGAGCCAGGAACAGCTATAACGACGTTGCAGGATTTGTCTGAACTGGAAGTGGATTTCACTCTCCCGGCCAGGCACTACCCCAAACTGCAACAAGGGCAGAAAATAAAAGTTCACGTGGGTGCCTTTCCCGATAAGAGCTTCCAGGCAACACTCCAGGCGATCGACTCCAGTGTTGATGCGAACACCCGAAACCTGCTGTTACGAGCCACTCTGGATAGCAGCAAGGGTTTGCTGCCGGGGATGTTTGCCAGGCTGACCGTGAATTTAGGGCAACCCCAGTCAGTGGTGACGGTTCCGGATACGGCGATTACTTATTCACTCCACGGCAACATGATCTATGTGGTTGATCAGACCAAAGATGGAATGAAGGTGACTTCGAGGGTTGTTGAAACCGGCGAGTCTATCGGCGGGCGCACCGCAGTATTGTCCGGCCTGGATTCAGGAGAAAGAGTGGTTTCTGCAGGACAAAATAAAATCATCCGGGGCGCGGACATTGCCATCGACCCGTCGGTCAGATTCTGAATATGAAATTTACTGATCTATTCATCAATCGTCCGGTGCTGGCGATTGTTCTATGCGCTTTCATTGTTTTGCTGGGTGCGCAAGCCGCCACGCAGTTAGCGGTGCGACATTTCCCGGAACTTGAACGGAGCGTTATTTCTGTTAACACCGTATACCCCGGCGCCAGCGCAAGAACCATCAAGGGTTTCGTCACCACGCCGCTGCAGAACAGAATTGCCGGCGCGCGCGGAATAGATTACATGACCTCTACCAGCGACCCCAGCAGCTCCTCCATTCAGGTACACGTTCGACTGGGTGAAGACAGTTCCGCCGTCTTGTCAGAGGTCATCGCGAAAGTGAACGAAGCCAGGTCGGAATTACCACGAGATGTGGAAGACCCTGTGATATCCACCGCCGCCGGCGGCGATGCTCTGATCTATCTGGCCTTTATCAGCGAGCAAATGAGCATCGCTCAGGTCAGCGATTATTTGATCAGAAATGTGCAACCAGAAATTGCCACCCTGCCGGGCGTAGGTCAGGCGGAGCTTGAGGGAGGACGCTACCAGGCGATGCGGATCTGGCTGGACCCGGTTCGCATGGCGGCATTTGGGGTCACGGCCACCGACATAAACGCTGCTATATCCCGAGAGAATTACATTTCTGCAGCGGGAACGACCGAGGGAGATCTAACGCGCACAACGGTGGATGCGCACACGGACATACAAACACCTGAAGCATTTGCAGCGATGATCGTCAGACAAGACGAAAATATGCGGGTGTTACTGGGCGATGTCGCCGACGTGGAAATGTCTATCGAGCACTCCCAGTTCTCCTCCTTTTCCAGTGGCAGAGACGCGGTCTTTATCGCAATCAGCCCGACACCCGACGCCAATCCGCTGGAGGTATCGAAAGCAGTGCTGGCCATGATGCCGCGCATCGAACAATCACTACCTGCTGATATGGAACTGATTCTCGATTGGGATGGGGCAGCACCTATCAACGCCGCATTGTCGGAGGTGGCTATCACGCTGCTCGAAGCGGCACTGATTGTGGTGCTGGTTATTTATTTATTCTTGGGTTCATTGCGCGTAGTGATCATTCCCTTGATCGCGATTCCCATGTCACTGATAGGTGTGTTGTTTCTCATTCAATTGATGGGTTTTTCGATCAACTTGCTCACTCTGCTGGCCATGGTAATCGCCATCGGGCTGGTAGTAGACGATGCCATCGTGGTCGTAGAAAACATTCATCGCCACATCGAACAGGGGGCCTCCCCCAAAGATGCTGCGCTCACTGGCGCCAGGCAAGTTGCACTGCCTGTCATCGCTATGACACTGACGCTAGCTGCGGTTTACACCCCGATTGCCTTCATGGGCGGGCTTACGGGAACACTATTTAGCGAGTTTGCACTGAGTCTCGCCGGAGCAGTCATCGTCTCGGGGATCGTCGCTCTTACCTTAAGTCCCATGATGTGTTCACGAGTGTTGAAAAAACACCAGGACCAGGGCAGGTTTGCCGATTGCTTGGATCAGCTATTCCAGGTCCTCACCAACCACTATCAGAAATTTCTCTCTGCATGTCTTGCCAACCGCGGAGCTATTTTGCTTTTGAGCGGGACTATTATCGTCAGCCTCCCGGTGTTGTTCAGTATTAGCCAACAGGAGCTTGCACCAGAAGAAGACGACGGCTACGTTTACGTCGTTGGAAATCCACCCAGCTACGCCAACTTACAATACATTAATGCCTTTCTCGATCAGATGGTCGACACCTGGAAAGCCGTACCCGAGGTCACGATGTCCTGGCAGGTTAGCTCGCCAACTTTCAATTTCGGTGGCCTAACTTTGACTGATTGGGATGAACGCGACCGATCAGCCCAGGAGATAACGCAAGAGTTGCAGCAGAAATTTGGTGAAATAGCGGGAATGGAATTGTTTATTTTCGGAGACCCTCCCCTGCCGGGATCGGACGCCGGCCTTCCGGTGAGTTTTGTCGTAGCATCCACGGCTCCCTACGAAGAGGTGCTGAATGTTAGCGAGACCTTAGTCGATGCAGCGAGGGATTCAGGGTTGTTCGCCTATGTCACACAAACACTGGAATTCACCCGTCCTGAGCTCGGAGTCAATATCGACAGGGAGCGAGCAGCACGTCTTGGAATCTCCATGCAGGATATTGGTGAAACCTTAGCGGTGATGCTAGGGGAGGCTGAAATCAATCGGTTTGCAATGGAGGGGCGCAGTTACAAAGTCATTCCCCAAGCCGCACAGGGTTTTCGGCTGAACGCTCGTGAGCTGGAGAAATATTACCTGCGCACCGCCAGCGGCGAATTAGTTCCTATGTCGGCAGTCATTACTTTGGAGGAATCGGTCCAACCCAACTCGCTGACTCAATACCAGCAATTGAATAGCACAACCATTCAAGCCATGATGATGCCACCCAATAGTTTAGGAACGGGATTGGAATTTTTACGCAATACGCTGCAACAGATCGCACCGCCGGGTTTTCGCGATGGCTACACAGAGGGCTCGAGGCGGTTTGTTCAGGAATCTGCTTCATTTCCCGTTTTATTTAGCGTTTCGATGCTCATTATTTTTCTGGTCTTGGCGGCGCAATTCAATAGCTTCCGCGATCCGCTGATTGTCTTGGTTACAGTTCCATTGTCGATATTCGGAGCCATCATTCCTATCGCTACCGGTGTCGTCAGCTTGAACATCTATACTCAGGTGGGGCTGCTCACGTTGATAGGATTGATCAGCAAACACGGCATTCTCATCGTCGACTTCGCCAACCAGTTGGTGGCCAAGGGCTTAAACAGGCAGGCTGCCGTTCTTGAGGCAGCTGCTCTTCGCTTGCGGCCCATTCTAATGACAACTTTCGCCACTGTCTTGGGAGTACTCCCTCTGGTATTCGCTTCGGGGGCCGGAGCAAACAGCCGGTTTGGGATTGGGCTGATGATTGCAGCGGGCATGCTGGTGGGAACGCTATTTACACTGTTTATTGTTCCGGTATTTTACCTGCTTTGGAGAGAGGATAAGCGCCGGGAAAGCGAGTCGCCGCTAGCTGAAGAAATGAGTTCACCCATAGCTTAGCCGCAGCAGAAACCGCGGCGCCAATCCAGCAGTGCTAAGGTTGCTCGGCATTATTTTGGAAGTTAACACCTGACTTTTGCAGCGCCGTAACGATACCCAAGGCATTCTGATTGCCCTTGCTTGCCAAATCCGCCGTACCGCTGGCAATCGCTTTAAATTGCGCTTGAACTCGCTCGGATTCAACCAGGGCCTCAGCTTGATTTTGAATGGCCAGCTCCATTGCCTGCCGCTCACGCCACAGCTGCGAGGATTGAAAGGCGACCATTACGAACAGGGTAACGATGGCTAAGGTCACGGGCAGTGCGAAGCCATTACCGGGGTTTCCGACTGCTTGAGATTGCGCACTAGTCTCGCTCACTGGCTGTCTCCTTGTGTAGGAGCTACCGGAGCTGCGGGAGGCTGCTGCGGATTGTCCTTAATCGTCACACCATTTCCGAGCAGCAGTGATCGCAAATCCTCATCCTGCTGATTAACCGCTGTCTGGGCAATGAGCTGAATCATCTGATTGTTCAGCTGATTAATCTGCACACCAGCGTTGATCTTCTGCTGCCGCTCCGTTGCCTCCTGCTGCAATTCGCGATTGCCGCCAAACAACACAATGTTGGCTAACACCAGCGCCAGAGCGCAAACGCTCAGCAGCGTGAGCGACCAGTACAAGCTCTTATTCATATTTCTGATACCTAGGCAAATCGACGTCTACGATTCACACCATATAACAGAAACAGCATCGGGCCAATGAATAACAGCAAGGTTCCTGGGACAGGTACACTCCCGCCTGCCTGTCGAATAAGACCGCTAATGCGCAGTTCGATTACCTGCAAATTCACATCGGTTAAACCTGCAAAGACACTGGTGGGATCGAGGAATATCGAGGCCATAAATGCACCGGGCCCCTGGGTGGATGTATCAAAGCCAACCATCAGGCCGGACTGAGCTGCTCCGGCGACCAAATCATCGATCGGGTTAAAGCCCAGTGCACTAAACACACCAGCGCCACTGATATCAAAGAACCCATCTAACATGTCTGCTGGGCCCACAACATCGTTGATCACGCTCAAATCCGCCATGAGGAAGGAGTTGTCGGTATCAAGGACGGTGTCAAACACCAGATTGTAAAGGTTGCCACCGCCTGTCAGTGTTGCGCTGCCTGAGTTCAAATCGAAAATCGGACTGGCCAAATTGTTGACCGTGCCTGTCAGATTGAACATCTCGCCCGCTAATCCGAGATCCGCAAGATCGTCATTGTGGCTGACCA
>JBGCGJ010000041.1:0-62406 GCA_045110675.1 Halioglobus sp.
GTCGAAAAATTGAAGCACTGATTCCCGCCGCCTACGGGAGCCTGGCAGAATTCGCCGGACGAATGCGTAACGCAGTACGAGATCGAATCCAAGGCGAGTCGCCCCGGCGGTTATTTTGGGAGCAGGTTGTCGAAGGGCGAGACGGGGAAATGGTTCTCGCGGGTCGCGAAAACCAGGCCGAGCGCACATTGCAAGACGACCTGAAAAAACTGGAGCAAGGTGCGCCGGGGGAAGTTTTTCTAATCGGCGCCGGACCGGGTGACCCCGATCTTATGACTTTCAAGGCGGTACGGTTATTGCAGAGCGCCGACGTGGTGTTGTTTGACCGCCTGGTCTCTGAGCCCATTCTTGAATTGTCCCGCCGGGATGCCGAGCGAATTTATGTCGGCAAGGCGCGAGCCGATCATGCGGTTCCGCAAAAGCAAATTAATCAGTTGTTAGTGGATCTCGCACTACAAGGTAAACGAGTTGTGCGCCTGAAGGGCGGTGACCCGTTTATATTTGGCCGGGGTGGGGAGGAAATCGAACTGCTGGCGAAGCACAATATTTCCTTTCAAGTGGTTCCGGGCATTACCGCCGCCAGCGGTGCTGCTTGTTATGCCGGGATACCCTTGACGCACCGCGACCATGCGCAGTCTGTGCGCTTTGTAACGGGACATCTTCAGGCCGGTAGTACGGATCACAACTGGTCACAATTTCAGTCGACCACCGAAACTCTGGTTTTTTATATGGGCTTGGCAGGCTTGCCCATTATTTGCGAGCAGCTTCAGCTTGCTGGACGCTGCAGTGAAACGCCAATAGCACTGGTGGAGCGAGGTACGTTAATGGAGCAGCGAGTGCTTGTTGGGACTCTGGAAACAATGGTTTCAGTGGTCGAACGCGAAAAGCCCAGAGCCCCGACCCTAATTATTGTCGGTGACGTTGTTCGCTTACATGAGCAGTTATCCTGGTTCGGGGAAAGCAGTTCCTAACCCTCGAAGAAATCATAACAAGGGAGTTAAGATGGAAGCACTATCACCGGATATGGCCTGTCATGAGTGCGACCTGTTAGTCACTGTTCCAGTTTTAAAGGTCGGCGAGAAAGCATTCTGTCCACGCTGCAATTATCTTTTGACCGCGAAGCGACCGGCGGCGCAACAGCGTATGCTCGCGTATTCTGCAGCGGCGCTGCTTTTTCTAGTGTTGGCCAATGCGTTTCCATTTCTTGGATTCAGCGCACAGGGTCAGGAGCGGACTGTCACTTTACTGCAAAGCGTGGCGATTCTGATTACTGAAAACTACCCGTCCTTGGCTGCCCTGGTATTTGCCGCAATCATCGTAATCCCGGCGCTGTTTCTCATCGGTGTGATCTACGTCTCGCTGTCCCTTACATTGCAGCGACTTCTGCCAGGTGCCAAGACGACACTTCGATGGGTGCTGTTGTTGTTGCCCTGGAGTATGGCGGAGATATTCCTTATTGGCGTCCTGGTCAGTTTCATTAAAATTGTTGCCATTGCAGACGTTGCCCTGGGACTTTCGTTTTGGGCCTATGTGTTGTTTACGGTGTGTATGACAGTTGCGGTGATGTGCATCGATAAACGCGAACTCTGGTACAGCATGAGCTTACTGCCGGATGAATGAACCACTGGGACGTTCGGCCATCTCTGAGGGCCTACAAGGCTGCCCAGTATGCACGAAAGTTCTGGCAGCTCAGGACACGCACTGTGAGCTCTGCGGTGCACGATTGCATGGGGGTTGGAACCAGAGTATTCAGCACACCTGGGCGTGGCTACTAACTTCGGTGGTACTTTATATTCCCGCTAATATACTGCCGATTATGCGCACCCGATTCTTGGGCGAAGAAACCGGTAATACGATATTGGGAGGGGTGCTGGTGTTGTGGGAACACGGCTCCTATCCTATCGCAGCAGTAATTTTCATCGCGAGTATCGTAGTGCCCCTGGGTAAGATGATTATTTTGGGATATCTGTGCCTGTCCGTGCAGTTCCACAGCGATTATTCGCCAGCACAAAGAACCATGCTATACCGAGTCACTGAAATCGTCGGGCGATGGTCAATGGTCGATGTATTTGTGGTCGCGATTCTCGTAGCACTTATTCAACTGGGCAATGTGATGACTATATACCCCGGAATGGCGGCGCTCGCGTTCGCGGTTATGGTCGTCACCACTATGCTTGCCGCCATTGCGTTTGATCCTAGATTGCTCTGGACGCCGATCAACAAGGACACTTCAATATGACAACTCAAGGTAACGCCACACCCGCTAACGTAGACGGAGGATCGAAGCTTTCAATCGTTTGGCTGGTACCGGTTATCGCCCTGGTGATTGGCCTATGGATGGTCTATACCCACTGGGCAAGCCAAGGTCCGTTGATCAGTATCACCTTTCAGAACGCGGAGGGTATTGAAGCCGGCAAGACCAAGGTCAAGATGAAGAATGTTGAAGTCGGTGCGGTATTGGAGGTAAAACTTTCTGACAATGCAGAGCACGTTGTCTTGTCGGTCCGTATCGAAAAAGATGCTAAGCATCTATTGCGCAGCGATACCAATTTTTGGGTGGTCCGTCCCAGGGTCGGCAAAGGCGGCATCACGGGGCTCGGCACGCTTCTATCAGGTGCGTACATCGAATTATCTCCTGGATCCCAGGCGCAAGCCGCCTTCGGTTTCGAAGGCTTGGAAACGCCACCTGTCACGCCTGTAGGTACACCGGGATTACACATCACCCTGGAAAGCGACAGCAATCAAGCACTTACTGAGGGCGACCCGGTTCTCTTTCATGGGACGGAAGTGGGTACGATTGAGTACGTTCATTTTAATAGCGCGGAACGCAGAAACTATTACAACGTTTTTATTGCTGAACCCTTTGATGCTTTGATTACCAGCAACACACATTTTTGGTTTAGTAGTGGGATTACCCTCAATGTTTCTGCCGATGGTGTTCGCGTTGAATTGGCGTCTCTGGCGACACTCATAGCGGGCGGTGTATCGTTTGATGTCCCCAAAGGACAGCCCCGGGGAGAACTTATCACCGAGCGCGCGTTTTTTACCATTTATCCGCGCGAAGACGCGATCTATGAGAAGCAATATAAACACGCCCTCACTTACGCGATTCTCTTTGATGACTCGATACGCGGCCTCAAACCTGGAGCGGCGGTGGAGTATCGCGGCATCAAAGTCGGACGAGTACTGCGTGCTGATATCGACTTTCCTGAAATTCAGAATTTGTTGGATCCGGCTTCCAGAATCCCCGTATTGATAGAGGTGGTGCCGGCACGACTAGGCTTTGCCGACACGGAGGCTGCGCTGCCAAAGCTGCGACAGCGAATTGACGCACTCATCGCCGACGGGCTGCGCGGCGGGCTGGCGACAGGTAGTTTGCTTACAGGCCAAAAGTACGTTGAGCTGCAATACCACGAGGGCGTTCCCGGCGAACCGCAAACCTTTGCAAAGTATCGAGTCATACCTGCAATCAATGGGCAATTTGGCCAGTTACTGGAAAGCGTAGAAGACACGCTGGACACGATAAACAAATTGCCATTGGGTGAAATTGCTCAGGGCGCCCGCGACGCGATTGATGAAGCGACCGGGACGCTTTCAGAGCTCCGTAAATCCGCCACCGAACTCGAAGGTATTATGGCAAATCCGGCCAGCCACCAATTGGTTGGTAATCTCAACGCTACGCTGTTCAGTTTCCAAAAATTGGCGGGGGACTTTTCGGAAGGCTCTTTGACGCACCAGGAGTTGCGGCAAACGCTGAGCTCCCTGGAGGAAGTATTGAAGCAGCTGCAGCCGGTGCTTGGAACACTTAGACGAAAACCGAACAGTCTAATTTTTGGAAGTTCCGTGGACGAGGACCTTGAGCCTAAAGGAGTAAAGCAATGAAACACAGCCCAGGAATTTTTGTCATTTTAGTGCTCAGTGGTTTGGTGGCCTGCGGTTCGCAACCAGCGCGCGATAATTTCTACAGCTTAATGCTGGTGAACGAAAAGGTGGCCCAGCCTGTGCCGAGTGACAAGGCAATGGCACAGCTAATAGTTGGGCCCATACGCCTGGCTAATTACCTCAGCCAACCGGGCCTCGCTATCCAAACAGAATCGAATCAAATCCAAATGGCGAATCGTCACTTCTGGGCAGAGCCCTTGGATGAAGCCATCGCCAAGGTTCTTGTGCGAGACATTTCCAACATCGCACCGACGTTTTTGGTTGATCGAGATGCCGGCCAGTGGACCTCTGAAGGCGACTGTCGGATTCGGGTTGAATTCGACAAGTTTCACGCCACCAGTCAGTCTATGGTAGTCGTGGCGGGGCGATACTGGCTGCACCAAACCGGACGTTCCAGGCCCTGGAAAAAAGAATTCGATATCCAAAGATCCTTGACAACTGATGGCTATACCCACGCTGTACACCAACTTAGGTTAGCCCTCGATACGCTCGCAATGGAAATGTTCGACTATACTGAATTGATCTCGGCCTGCGCGCCCAAGCAACAGGACTGATCGCGGTCAGTCACTGTCCCAACACGGCAGTTTTTGTGATAACAATCGCACTTTAGTGTCTTTTATCTGAAAAATACGTCGAGTTACGTAATAGTGCCGTTCAGCCTGGGATGATATTCCTTCGCATATTGGGAGGCAGCAAAGGTTCTGTTAGAAACTAGAGCATGAAAAACAAACGCAACTACTATCGAGTTCTACACGTGCAACCCGATGCACCGAAAGAAATCATTCGTTCGAGCTATCGAACAATGATGCAGAAGTTGCGTATGCATCCCGACCTCGGTGGCGATGACTGGAATGCCTCTCTTATCAACGAAGCTTACGAGGTGCTAACAAATACTCAGCATCGTGCGGCTTATGATAAAACTCGCCCCCAGGCGGACCGCAGCCATAGCAAAACTGAAAACACCAATGTAGCTCGATCTCGAGTCGCGCTGGCGAATAGTGAGTGTATGTTTTGTGGTCTCGCGCATGACCATGCCGAGAGGCTGCTTCCGCAAGACCTGTGTGAACGATGTGACAGCCCACTTTATCCACTGGACGTGACCCATAGGGAAGAGAGCGATCGACGCAGCATTAGCCGCGTACCGAACAATCATTCGATTGTTTTCACCACATACTGGCCACAGCCCAACCCGAGCATCGGCCGAACAGATGATATATCTTTAAATGGGATGAAGTTTTTTTCTCAAACCAACCTGGAAGTAGGGCAACTGATCAACATTGACTCGCCGATGTTGAAGGCCGTCGCGCGAATTGTTCGTTGTAAACTTCAGGGTTCAGAGTGGGTCTGCGCCGCCGAGTTTATGAGTCTGCGGTTTGCAAGAAGTCGCGGCAGCTTTGTCGCGGAGCGAGTTTAAGCTCTCACTATAGCGCAGTACTAAGCCTTACAAAGCTCCCTCTTTTAGCCTGTTCTTTTTTCGGTTAGCTGCCACAAAACTCTGATTGCTCATCAATAGTGTATCTACAAGGACGTTTCCAGCTTCAACAAGTAAAACATCCGGCGCCTCTTCGTCTTCCTCTGCTGCGCCGTCCTGCTCGCCTTCTTCTTCGTTTGCCGCCAACTCAGCATCGGATTCTGCCCCAGCTGTCGCGTCAGGGTCTTGTACTTCCTCCTCCTCATCCAGGGAACTCAGTAGTTCTTCGCCCTTGGCCTTGCGACGTTTGTTTTCAATCATCAAGGCTTTCTGTTCTTGCTCGGTCCGCATTGCCATTCGAGCGTCCGCATTGAGCGGCAGGTGCGTGATGTCACGAGACACACGAAGCATTTCTACTTGATCTTCAAGATAAATAAAGTCTGGGTTGTGTGAGCTTCTCTCTTGAAACAACTTTCCCAACTCGGGAAGGGTGTTTTGCAAATCGCTGTAGCGCCTGTGCCTGACCGGATTGATCTGGTCCCAGTTCAGCGCGTGATCCAGTGAGCTCTCACCGATCTGATCAGTATCATAGAGGGATGGGAACTCCACGTCGGGCAGCACGCCTCTGTGCTGCGTGCTCTCGCCAGAGATGCGGTAGAACTTTGATTCGGTTATCTTCAATTGTCCTTCGGTCAATGGAATGAGTGTTTGAACAGTACCTTTGCCAAAGGATTGATCGCCCACAACGATTCCACGCTGGTAATCCTGAATAGCACCGGCAAAAATTTCCGAGGCTGAAGCGCTTAAGCGGTTGATGAGCACTACCAAAGGTCCTTCGTAATAATCGCTCCTCAAACGCTTACCGTCTCGCCATACGCGACTGGATGAATGGCGAATTTGAACGGTTGGACCGTATTCGATAAACAGGCCGGTGAGTTCGTTGGCCTCCTGAAGGGAGCCGCCACCGTTATTACGCAGATCGACGACAATGCCCTCGACACCATCACTGACGAGTTCGTCCAACAGCTTCTTCACATCCCGGGTAGTACTTTTGTACTCCTTGTCACCCCGGCGCATCGCTTCAAAATCGATGTAAAAAGCGGGGATGTCGATCACGCCTACTTTTTTGACGCCGCCATCCGGTGTGGGGATTTCCAAAATCTCTTTCTGTGCACTTTGCTCTTCGAGCTTGACCTTGTTACGCACAATGGTGATCACTTTGTGCACATCTTTCACCTTGGATTTTGCCGGGATCACTTCTAGACGGACGATAGAGTCTTTTTTGCCGCGAATGAGTTCTACGACTTCATCCAGGCGCCATCCCACAACATCTTCAATCGGCCCACTTTCGCCCTGGCCAACTCCGACAATTTTATCAGCTGGCTTTAGTTCGCCCTGTTTGTCTGCCGGGCCTTTCGCCACCAGTCGCGCGACCTTGGTGTAATCATCTTCAATTTGTAAAACAGCGCCTATGCCTTCCAGGGAAAGGCTCATGTTGATATTGAAATTCTCTGAACGCCGCGGAGAGAGATAGTTCGTGTGCGGGTCGTAAAGCTCGGTGAGCGCGTTGGCATAGATTTGGAACACATCCTGACTATTGTATTGCTGCACTCTTTTAAGCTGATTCTTCTGGCGCTTCACGATAGTCGAGGCCAGCTCATCTTCCGATTTTTTCGCCAGCTTGAGACTGAGAATTTGATTTTTGAGATGCAATCTCCAGCGCTCATCCAACTCCTCATTAGTCTGCGCCCAGAGCTGATCGTCAATTTCAAGTGGATAGCTTTCATCAACGGTGAAATCCATTTTTTCAACTGCCGCCGGTAGGTTTTCGATCACCTGAGACAATCGAGTTTCCATGCGGGCCTGGAAGCGATTGAAAATTTGATAACCCGCTTGCAACTGTCCTTTGCGAGACTGGTCATCCAGCTCACTTCGATACTTTTCAAATTCGGCAATGTCTGCGGCCAGGAAGAACATTTTTCTTCCGTCGAGTTTGTCAATGTAACTGTCCAGATGTTGGGAGGACAGAGCGTCGTCGTATTTTAATTTCGCGTAGTGCCGCTCCTCGAGCTGCTCAATCATTTCAACGATAGTTTCCGCCTGATCTTCAGTGTGTTGAATAAGCGCCCAGCTTGCACTGGATAAAAACGTAATCGTAAGGGCGGTTAACGCGCTGACTATCTTGGTCACAAAGGGAGATTTGATAGTGGTGATTCTTCCGCTCAATGCGGAACCTGGCAATGATTTCAAAGTTGACTCACTTTCATAAGTTACAGAAGTTTAGTTTAACCTCGCTGAAACACGGTGCAAGGGTATATCTATAGATAAAAAATGGGTGTAAAAGTTCAGAATCATACAAACAGCGCGCGCTCCGAGTATTTCAGGGCGCTGTCAAAGTTGACCATAGCGGTATTAGCATCCATATTATCACTCGCATCCCAATCGACCGGTAAACCATTCCATGACGCAAAGCGAAGACATCGCAGCAGAACTATTTGCCTATTATGGGGGAGGGCACAAATACCCGACTCTGGAACAGTGGCGATCGCTACTCAACAGTAATCATACCGGCCCTGTGGTCATGGTAAACATGATTCGCCTGGAAGAGACGGCAGCGAACCCCTACGACCCCAGCGAACAGCTTTCCGGTCTGGAGCTCATGGTGCGATATCAATCAGCCAGCATCGACGCTGTGGAGCGTTATGGAGGAAGTTCCGTGTACTCCGGCCTTGTGGGCCAAGCGGTGATAGGAAGCTCAGACTGGGATATCGTCGGTCTGGTGCAATACCCGGATGTTGGGGCGTTTATCAGCGTGTTTAGAGACGCTGATTATCGTGCGGCGCATCTGAATCGCTCAGCTGCCTGTGCAGAACATCAGCTGCTGTTGAGCTTTCCCGGCTAATGTGATGTCAGAGAATTTGCCGGCTCCCCTCCAAACCAAATCGGGCAATAAATATCATTATATTTCATTAGCTTATAGATAATATTGAATGTAATTTATAGATATAGATGCAGCGGATAAGATACTACTGATAGACCTTGCAAGCGCTGATTCGCCGTTCAATTTCAGCGTCGACAACGGCGTAATCTCGACTGTCCAAATCTTGATATCGACTCTTGAACTCCAGCTCCAGCAACCCCTCAGGTAGATTGGTGATATCGGGCATATAGTCAGACTCGTTCAAGCGTGCCGCCATTCGACGCTGTATGTTCTCTGCGTCGCTACCCATCGCCCTGGTGGCCAGTTCGACACCGGCACGGTCCGCCAGTAGATCGACAAAGCTAAATCCGCTGCCGCCGCGCGAATCGTTCAACTCCTTGAATATGCCTACCGCGTCGGCCAGACCGCCACCTCCAGCGGCGCTAATGGCGGCGGACAGGGCGAAATGCTGCGCCAAGTCGCCTCTGCGGGACAGGGTTAAGTGCATCCGAGACGGATACATGTGCGGCGCACTTATCTCATCCCCCAGGAGTCTGTGGTAAGCGCTGCCGCTGACAACCAATCCCAGAGCAAGAAACAGTGCGCGGTGCTCCGAGCGCGCGTCTCCACCACTTTGTGTGCGAGTCTGAGCAAGGGTGAACAGATGTTGCAGTAATGCGTTGAAGGCGCGCTCACCTTGAAGCGTGCGTGAAACTTTGGCTATCTCGAGATAATACGCTTGAACGCGTAATCGGTCTTCCTGGGGTAAGAACAGATCTCTGCCTCGATCTTGTAGCTGATTGGCCAATCCTGTCTGCCACTGGTAAATCACGTGGGCCTCACCAGGTGCCAATTCGACCCTATGAACGGCGGCTATAATCCCCCGATACTCCTCAAACCTTCCCCGCAGGTAACGGTCTATGGCGTTAATCACAGGATTCACTACCCGGCCAGATACTGTCAGATCCCCGAACTTGAGATGCGCGACCTCTAGCATTGTACCTGCCTGCACCACGGAGATAGCCATGTTCACGTAGGAGCCCAAGAGATTTTCGGGTAGGGCGTAGGTGTAATGCAATGTGGCGGTTTGCTCCGTTAACTCGACCAAGCTGCGGTTTCGATCTCTGTTGCGCAGAGCGTAATTCAACGCCAAGTTCATATCTCGACTGGTGACCTCCATATGGCGAATTTCGCCATCGTACATTCCACGCGGGTCATGTTGGCGGAGGAAATTACGAATCCTCGCGACATCCGAGTGTCCAAGGCTACTACTTGGCTGCACCAATGCGGTCGGCTGTACGGCAGATAGAAGAACCATTAACGGCGTTCCGAACAGCACCACAGGGAGCACAAAGAGAAAAATTTTCAGCAGTACTTTAATAATCAAACATCCTGGCATGAGCTCAGCGCGCACAGCCACCGATACTCATCATTTTACGCGCAGCATAAATCCGCAGCGGACGACTATACTACTGTGAGAGCTTGCCGTTGGTGTAGCGCTATCTTCTAGAAAAGATAACTTTTGGAGAAGGGTCAAACATCGCCTCGACAGCTTGATCAAAAGCAGCGTAGCAACTGGCAAAGCTCAGCGGATCCAGATGTCCCGAACATGCGTGAGCAAGGACATTGGGCAGTACATTGCGACTGTGAACGCGACTTACGTCATAGGTAATACCACGTAGATACAGGGCGTTTAGAGGAAGCTCTGTCTTCGCCGTCATTCCTCCTGACACGCCGGTGCAGTAGCCACAGGGCGCGGTCGAAAGTAGCGCGTAAGTCAGACCTCCTGCCAACGCGGATGCATCGACGGTAATCAGAAATTCCTGCTCTATCTGCGGGGCATCGGAATAGTCTATGAGAGCGGTCTCCGCACCAGCAGCCGCGGCAACCTCAAGCCGATGGCTGTCGTAATCTGTATACACCACTCTTCGCGATCCCAACGCTATCGCGGCGTGGACGGCGTAGAGACCGACACTTTGGGCCAGGCCACCGATAATCAGTACAGGCTCTCCAGGGAAGCGTTTCAAGCCTTCAGACACCGTCCTATAGCCATCGGCAACGTTATCAGATAAACCGCAGGCCGCCTCTGGACTGAGACTATCCGGTAAATGGACTAACATTTGATCGGCAAAAGGCACTCTGAGAAGATCCGAAAGTGCACCTCCGTGTTCCCCGCTTGGGTGAGTGCCTAGACCATAGGCTGCCAGGGGAGGTACCGCACTGCAGGCATTCGTCCAGCCACGGATACAGTTTTCGCATACACCACAGCTGATTTGAAAGGGGACGATGACTCGATCACCGGGCACAAAGTCTGTCACACCGCTACCAACATCCTCGATTACGCCCACGCTTTCATGCCCCAGCGCAAAAGGGCCTGGCGTTCTGTAGCTGCCCAAAGCAATGTATAAATCCAGGTCACAGCGCGCCACAGCAATTGGTCGAACCAATGCGTCTAACTCAGTTAAGATTTCAGGCCTAGGCGCTTCCTGCCATTCTAAAATCTGCGGAGATACATAGGTTAATTGCTGCATTGTCGCCATTTCAAACCCTTGTCTACCATGTAGACCGATTGGTATAATCGTTGTTGATTTTATAGACCTGTCGGTATAATCGCAATACTCATCACGAAGACATGTTGAAAATGGCAGCAGCAAGCAAGCATAAAGAAAACCTGGTTCAGACAGCTGCGGAACTTTTCCGCAAACAAGGCTATGCCGCAACAGGACTGAAACAGATTCTTGAGATAAGTGGGGCGCCCAAGGGGTCGCTTTACCATTACTTCCCCGAGGGTAAAGAATCCCTGGGGGCAGCGGCGGTAAATTTAGCCGGTAAAGCTGCCAGCAAAACACTGCTAGGTTTGAAGGAGAAAGCCAACTCTCCGGCCGATTTCGTTGCGCAGTACTGCGATCAGCTTGCCAGTTGGATGGAGGCTTCCCAATTTCGTTCTGGCTGTCCTATTGCCACCACGGTTCTAGAAACCTGCCCACAGACAACGGCCATCCAAACGGCAGGTCAAGAGGCATTTGAAAACTGGATTGATATTATCGCGCAGGTGTATCGAGAAACCGGTTGCAGCAATGCAGAAGCGAGGGACTATGCGATTAGTTGTATCGCTGCCATCGAGGGTGCGCTAATTTTATCGCGTACATCATCATCTACCAAGCCGCTCTGTATCGTCAGGGATAACCTTGTCGCGCAATGTGCTGGTAACTAGAGATCTGGCAGGCATAAAAAACCCGGCGATAAAGCCGGGTTCAAACTAGCACAAGAGATAAACTATTCGCCTACCTTCAGGTTGCCTCCTTTACCCAGGCCACCTTTCACGGTTTGCGCACGGTAGTTCCGCAGTGAGCTCACCATATTGTTGAAGGAATCGGCAAATGCCGCCGCCAGGATTTTGCCTTCAGGTGTATTGGAGAATCCGCTGGCACCACCGAAACCACCGCTTCCAAACATTCCCCCAAAGAGATTGAAGTCAAAGTTTTTGGCGTTGCCCTGGGAGGCGGAGATTTGCACTCCGGAGCGATTGTCGATCAGCAGCAATGTGGTAGAGGCTTCGTTACTTTTGAGACCGCCGCCAACGATTGCGCCCACGGAGCCGAGTAGGCCACCGGCCAGTGCACCCAAGCCACCTGTTCCCTTTTCAGCAAATTGGATCGAAGGGTTCATTGTGTAGTCAGCTGCGACCATTTGGCCTTTCTGAAACTTGCTGCCGCCGCGAAGTTCGCCTGAATCCATCAATGCACGTTCCGTCGACATAGCCTCCATTGCACGACCGCGCTCAACGACGACAAAGCAATTAGATTGCTGAATCATGGTTCTTATCAATGGAATAGTGCTGCCCAGTTGTGGATAGCGACTTCTGTAGACCTGCCACCATTCCAGATTGGTATCTTCAAAAACGGAGAGGGTGCCCAACGTTTCATCGCAGCTCTCAAGCGCTGAATTGTTTCCCTCTGCATTTGCACCGCCGGCTGCGCCGGTTACAGTATTGCCTTTGGAGCCGCCCATGGTGGGCATGGTTGCGTTACACGCGGCCAAACTGGTAATAAGAAACCCGCTGGCGAGAATTCGGCTGAACGTTTTAGTCTTTTCTAGCATTGTTTTTATATCCCTATGGTATGAGTGTTGAGTGAGAGAAACCCAATGACGTTTTATACTTATTTTTCCGGCAGATCAACCCATTTCCAGTCCGACAACAAAAAAGCGTCCACTGGTCGTTAAAGTTACGCGACCGGCACGCGCTTGGGGTTATCAGGGTGCCATCGTGCTGCGCTCGGACCCTGGGCACCAGAGCCAAATTTCGCGCTTACCGCTCGAGCTTTCGGCTGAAGTCTCGCGGCCGAGCTGTAATACTGACTGCTGGCATTCGTCTCCCGCAACAACCTGCCCATCTTCATCGTAGACAAACAGACCGGCGTTGTTGACAACGATATTCTGCTGCCCAGGCAACGGCGCGGAGCTATTGGCCCCAGCTGCGGCGGCAGAATCACTAGCTGAGTTTGACGCAAGCGATGTGAACTCGCGAAAGTAAGCGTCCTCCAGATCAATACGGTAACGGATACCTTCGCCGTCGCGATACACTTTGATCGTGTCGGCGACAGGGGCAAAACGGTCGTTGTCATTCACTGAAAATCCAATGGCGTGAGCGCTCGAAGGCTTTGCAATCACACCAAGCGAGGTCAGCTCGCCAATGTCAATATCAGCCACCGAAGGGGCCTGGGCGGCCAGTGCGCTCGAGCTGATATGTTGCTGCCCTGGCATTGACTCCGCGGCCTCTTGTAGTGATTTGAAAAGCGCACCCATTGCCGCCCCGGCATCTTGGGGCGTTATATACTCAGGGTTCTTGCTTTCCAGGTCCCGAGCAGTGTCCTGCAGGCTCTGCATGATCTTACCCATAGCTGCGCCAGCTTGTTCTAACTCCGCTTTTTGCTCACTGGTCAGCGCCGATCCGCCACTGCCTTCCTGAAGACCTGTGAGAAAACCGGCGGCGGCCTTGCCCATTTCTGTTGAGTCCATCTCTTCATTTAGCGGATTCACAGCGGACATTTTCTCTTCGAAATTCTCCGCAAACTTTTGAATTTTTCGCGCCTGATACTCGGTGCTCACATTGCTAAACAACGTCAATGCGGCCAGCACTGCAAACACAATTTTTGCGGTTCCAGCGTTGATTTTATGCACCTGTATTGAAGCTATGTACATCAGCCAGCAAGCCCAGACCGTTTGCAAAATCTGACCGAGGTAGGGTATTAGGCCTACCACAGCCACTACAGGCAAAATGGCCATTGAAAACGCCACGCATCGATAGGCTGTCTCATAGCCGTATGTGGAGCCCATGAGCTTCCAAATAACGAACAGGATTAGCCCGGCAATGAAACTACCAATGACCATGAATACAGGCAGCATAATTATCGAGGCGAGTCCGCTGGCGAATCCTGCGGCGGGACCTGCTCCGAAAAGGGCCCAGATGCTGCCGATCAGTCCACCGGCAACTCCGAGCACCACGACGAAGACAATTGGATTGCCATAGCCGCCCGTGGGTGCCATGGATTGGTAAAACTCAGTGGGGTCGGTAATCACACGTTTGGCTGTTTCGACGATGATTGATAAGTCGAAACGATTCGAATCTTCCATGTTGGCTCCTGTTATTTGCTTTTATTTGTGGCTTTAACAGCTGGCTCATATCGGCCGTGAAATAGCCTGAACCTTAGAAGCCTAGCCACAGATGCTCATCTTCGCAACACACCGAGGTGCTAGAAGTACAGCTGTCCACAAAGCCATTAGGATGCGTTTGAGAGTGTAACCCGGCTTAAAAATTCCGTGGGTTGAGCGAGATTCACCCGATTTCTCCCTGCTCCCTTAGCATTGAACAGAGCGCTGTCTGCACGTCCCAGCCACCCCTGGCGACCCTCTCCGGGTTGAAGTTCTGCCACACCAAAAGACACCGTTAACTTAATATCTGAGGTGAAACTGTTGTTCTCTACCGCAACACGCAACTTCTCCGCCAGTTTTTGGGCGCTGGCAAGATCGGTATGCTCCGCAATCACAATGAACTCTTCACCGCCGTAGCGATAGAGATTATCCGTTGGTCGAATATTGGCGCGAATTAAATCGGCCAGCTCTACCAGAATTTCGTCTCCCACGATATGTCCGTGGGTGTCGTTGATTTTTTTGAAGTGATCAACATCGAGGATCAGAACGCTGGCGCAGGTGTGCGATCGTCGAAACATGGCATTTACTGCATCGAGCTTTTCATTTTGTGCTCTGCGGTTGCCCGCACCGGTTAGAGGATCTTTTGTCGCCAATAGTTCTAGCGCCGAATTTTGCCGTTTTGCCGTGAGCGCGAAGGCATAGGCAAATAGTATGTTGGTGAGTATTGTCAGAGATACGGTGAACAACACCAGTGGCGTGACGTTGCCCACGAGCATCACCCAAATTGCCAGGAGTGAGGCTGCGCACAGCAACATCGCATGGGTGGCGCTCAATAGGAAGAAAGCGGCCGTGAGGGCAGGGTAGAGCCAATACAGCTGCGACATGCCTTGAAGGTGCAAGGAACCTAAGGCCGATGCGATGAAACTCAATGCCACCACAAAACCCGGTACCTTGGTTTCGTGGGTGAAATACACCTTGAGGAAAAGCCCAAGCATTACGACGACAATACTCGTGTCCAGTATGGCGGTGGCCCACTGTTCCTCGAGAATTCTCAACACAGCAAACGGAGTCACAGCGGCGGCTAAAATCGCCGTCAGCAACAGCAACAAAATTTCTTGAAATGATCGCCCCTTCATAGCCGCAATTTCCCTATTACGCTGTATGATCTGCCCCAAGCCGTTGTGCCAATAACAAACCGCTAACCGCTTTATATTCAGATGTGTAAAACCTGGCCCCATAACAAAGCAGATCGTCAAGAATTAGACTACGCCTGGTAAATGAATCTGTAGACCGCGATGACTGTGAAAAAATAACTCGAAATAAATTTGACAGAAAAACCCGCAAAAAAAACTAGCGTCAACTAAGATCTCCAGAATTCCTTCTGAAGTACTAGTCTTAACGAATGAGTGATCCCCAGCTTGTAAAGTTTCTGTCCCGCGGGAAGAACTGGCAGTCCGTTTTCCGCAAGTGAGTTCTAACTGAAATACCACTCCACCGATGACTGCGCTCGATCAAGTGAACGGACCGGGCTTGCTCTTCACGCTTAAAAACAGGATAGCTTGCTTTTTATTGCGCAGGGGAGCAATCTATTCCTCTCAGGTGAGTTACCGCCACGAACAGCTCGAGTGTGTTTCGACCTGATCGCTGTGTCGACCGCGGGCCTCGGCCGATAATCACTCAATACGTGGGCAAATACGCCTCAGCAAAAGGGAGATCCACGATGACGCAACCCTTCCCAAACAATATTTTTCTCACCGGATCCACTGCTCCCTCTGGCGTTGAATGCGACGCCCCGGACTTAATTATCGAAGGCGAGTTACCTCGGGACCTACAGGGCGTTTATTTCCGCAACGGGCCAGATCCCGTGCATCCTCCGCGAGAAGGTCAGGAATATCACTGGTTTCATGGCGACGGTATGATCCAACGGTTTGAATTTAGCAACGGCCGTGTGGCCTGGAAAAACCGCTGGGTACGCACTGAGAAGTACACTCTGGAGCGCGAGGCTGGGAAGTCCCTGTTCGGCGTCTTGGGTAACCCGATGAATGCCGATCCATCAGTGGCGGACGAGCACTACAATACCGCCAATACGCATGTCGTGTATCACGGCAACAAACTGATGGCCTTGATGGAAGGCACTATCGCGGTAGAGTTGGATGCACAAACCCTGGCCACCATTGGCAACTTTAATTATGACGGCAAAATCGATGGCCCGATTACTGCCCACCCTAAATTTGATCATAGCTCTGGTGAAATGGTGTTCTTTGGCAACCAGGCCAAGGGACCGTTTAGCGAGTACTTGCGGATGAATGTCGCGGACAAGAATGGAAATTTAATCAAAGACGAAATGATCCAGGCGCCATTCCCGTCTTTTGTGCACGATTTTTTCGTCACAGAAAACTACGTGGTCTTTCCCATTTTCCCCCTGGCGTTCGATATGGCTCGGGCGATCAATGGCGGTGTACCCATGGCCTGGGAGCCGGATAGAGGGACCCACTTCGGCGTCATGCCACGCAACGGAACTGCAGCCGATGTCACTTGGCACAGTATGGAGGCCCGATGGAGTTTCCACATGATGAATGCCTGGGAGAACGGTGATGAAATTCAGGTTGATATATGCGCTTCAAATGCCACCCAATTTGCACCTAAGCTGGATGGAACAATAGCGACGCCGGAGGAGGGCATTACTCCTACTCTGCGACGCTGGTGCATCGATTTGAGTGGCAAAAGTGCCACAGTGACAGAAGAGCTGCTCGATGATATGCCCTGTGAATTTCCGCGGACGGACGATCGCTACATGACGATTCCCTATCGCCACGGCTTCGCGGTGGGTGGCTATGGTGGCGAGCTGGCGTTTAATCGACTTTTGCACTTTGATACACACAGCGGCACCAGGAAAGAGTGGGGCGAAGATCGCTATATGCTCGGTGAACCTGTGTTCGCACCGCGCTCTGCCGACGCCCCCGAAGGCGATGGTTATCTTCTTATGCTCGCCTACGATCAAACGACTGACCTCAGTGAAATGCTGATTTTTGACGCCGCGGACATCGAGCCGGGTCCAATCGCAAAAGCCAGGCTACCGCTGCGCATACCTGCGGGTTTTCACGGCACCTGGGTTGCCGCCTAGCTTAGGCAGGTAGATCCAGAGAAAAGAGCAGATAAAAAAAGGAAAAAGTCCGAACACCACACGCTAATAACAATTGTCTCTCGCTGGAATCGGATCATTCGGTTTTTCGCGTGTAAGACCGGGAAGGTGACATGAGAATATTTGCTTGCGTATCTTCGTTCGCCCTGGCCGCGATGGCCAGTTTCTACAGTGCTTTACCCGTAAGCGCCGAAGAGGTGTTTGAGTTGGAGGAGGTGATAGTCACCGCCAATCGGCGAGAACAGAACCTCCAGGAAGTGGCAATTTCAGTGGCGGCGTTTACCTCCGAGTTTTTCAAAAACAGCGGCACTACCAACCTCAATCAACTCGAGCAGTACACACCCAGTTTAAAAATTACCCCCGTTACCGATTCTCGCTCTACTTCTATTCGCATTCGTGGAATAGGTTCTATTGGCACCAATGCCGGCATCGATCCCAGCGTCGGTGTGTTTATCGACGGTATCTACCAGGGCAGGGCCGGTATGAGTATCGCCGACCTTATGGACATTGAGCGCGTTGAAGTTCTGCGCGGTCCTCAGGGCACTTTGTTCGGCAAAAATACAGCGGCGGGAGCTCTAAATATCGTCTCTAAGGCACCCGCAGAGGTCTTCCAGGCCAGTCTTGAGGCCGTAGCGGGGAACTATGGCGCACAGGAATTTCGCGGCATGATCAACCTACCCTTGGGAGACAGTGGCCACGCAACGAGGCTCTCTGCTTACCACGTTACCAATGACGGATTCGATAGAAATAGCTTCACTGGCGAGCGAATTAACGACACCGGGCGTCAGGGAATACGATCGCGCACCTTGTTTAATCTCGAGGACAATGGCGACCTGGTTATCAGCCTCGACTACGCGAGGAATGATGGCGATTGTTGCGCCCCTGACATCATCAGCTACGTCGGCTCTGGGTCAGCCCAGGGTCTACCTTTTTCTCTGTTGGAGGCAGAGACGGGAATACCGGTTCCAGAAGCGGACCCATTCGACAGAAAACTGTTCTTGGACAAGGCCTTTGTTAACGATGTAACGGTCGGCGGGATTGGATCGGAATGGAACAAGGAACTGTCAAACGGTCTGACAATCACCTGGATCAATGCCTGGCGATTTTACGAATCCGACAGCACCTTTGATGGCGATTTTTCCCCCTACGAAGCCATTCAGTTCGAAACCAGTGTCGATCTCGATCAGTACTCGAGTGAATTCCGAATTGCCTCCGAGGAGGGTGAACGCTGGGATTATCAGCTCGGTGGCTATTATTTTAATTCCACCATGGATACCGAGGGCCAGAACGGCTTTCTGCCGCTGACCGGTAAGCTATTTGCACTGGGTCTTTTATTTCCCAATGGGGCGGTCAACTTTGATACCAATGATCACGAGACCACGAGCTATGCCTTGTTTGGCCAGGCTAACTGGAATATCAACGATCAATGGAAGCTCACCTTGGGGGCTCGGTACACCTACGAGGAAAAAGCGAGGGCGGGAACGCAAATGTCCCGCCCTGAACCGGCCTTCCCTCTGGACGCGCCACCTATTGCCGGGCCAGATAGTAGCGTCGATGAAGATACGGATTCCACGGATGTTTCCCCTACGATCAGCTTGAGCTATTTTCCAAGAGAGGGTCTGATGTTTTATGCCAGCGCGAGTCAGGGCTTCAAATCCGGTGGGTTCAATCAGCTGCGTACTGCTGTGGGCGTCCCTGGAGAGTTTGGCGAAGAGCGATCCAGAAATTATGAACTGGGCTGGAAGGGCACTTGGCTACAACGCAGACTGCAGGTTAACGGCACATTATTCCTTGTGGATTATGACGATTTCCAAGCTCAGGGTTTTGATGGCGCTAATATCACGGTCCGCAATGCCGGATCCCTTGAGAGCAAAGGCATCGAGTTAGATGTGGTTTATGCGGCCACTGCGGGCTTAACCCTGGGCACCGCAGTCGGCTACAACGATGCTACTTATTCTGATTTCGAAACCGGCGAATGCACAGCGGCACAACTATTTGCAGTTACTGGCGGAAGTGCATTTGTGCTCGCAGATTGTATACAGGATTTAACCGATAGAGAATTGGATAACGCACCGGAATGGACATTCAGTAACTTTGCCCAGTGGAACGGCGAATTCGAAGATCTTAATATCAACTGGTTTGCCCGCCTGGAATACAATTATATTGGCGAGCTGTATATGTCTCAGGACCTCGATGAAACGCTAAAGCGTGAATCATTGGATATTGTTAACGCGCGCTTCGGACTATCGAGTAGCGACAGCAAATGGAAGGTCACGCTGTGGGGGCGGAATGTACTGGACGAAGAATACTTTGTGGTCGGATTCGATATTCCAGTGCTAGGAGGATTTGCAGGTATCAACGCGCCGCCGGCAACCTATGGGATAAGCTTTAACTACGAGATCGAGTAATACGCAGCGCTACCCGCGAATTAATCTGCCGGGCCGCGCCCCCGTATCACAATCGTTTTCCCGCGTCATTACACCGGCCACAAAGGTATTCAGGTAACCAGAAGCACCTTGTAAAATACGGCTGCCACCGGCGGGTAAATCATTGTGGACGGCTATTTCACCGAGTGACAGTCGGTCGAGATCAAACACGTTCAGATCTGCTCGTTTGCCCACTTCGATCACGCCTCTATCGTGTAAACCAAACAACTCTGCGTTGGCACTGGTTTGTTTTCTGACGATCAGCTCAATAGGCAGTTTTGGCCCCCTAGTGCGATCTCGAACCCAATGGGTGAGTTGGTAGGTGGGGGCGACCGCGTCGAATATCAAATTCACATGGGCACCTGCATCGCTGAGGCCAATCACCGTGTCCTGATGGGTGAGCATTTCATGGATGACATCAAAATTGCCGTCAATGAAGTTGGCCCCAAGCAATATGGCGAAATTGTTACCACCGTCGGCGATCAGGAAGTCGTACATAAACTCATTGATTTCCCTGCCGGTTAAGGCAGCCAGTGAGCCGAGGTTTGCGGACGCTTCAGGCTCGTAGTTTATCGGCGTCTCAATGGGGAACATCATTCCAGCGGTCATTCCAAGGATTTGGTAGAGACTCGCCATCGTGCCTGGTTGCTCGGGCTCGATATCAATATCCTGTAAAATAGCGGCCTTCACCTCGGGTTTGTGCAATTCTTTGAGCATCGTCTCAAAAGGCAACTCGGCGAGTTCCAAATACGTCTTGCGCCTCATGAACATGTGGTAAGACTTCAAACTTGTGACAAAGCCCACCGGCCGCGTTGCAATTTGTGGCCGCATTACCACGCCAGCCGCGCCCGCCTCCTCAACAATCTTTAGACAGTGACGCCATTGATCGGGACGCTCACCATTTTGCAACAGGGTGAATGTACATTTGCGCCCGCTGGCCTTGGCGATTTCAGCAAACAGCTCGACTTCCTGTTCGGTGGTGTATTTCTCCGGCCCGGCCATATCGCCAACAACTCCGGCCGGGACCGCTTGAAACACGCCCTTGTTGACTTTTTTCATCGCCGCGGCGATCGCGAGTAATTCAGCTTTTTCCGCAAAGGTACCCGGTATCGGCTCGCCCAATACTGAACGATGGCCTATGGTTCGAGAAGTAGAGAAGCCGAGCGCGCCTGCCTGTAATGCCTCTTCTACGATGACAGCCATCTGCTGTAAATCATCAGCAGTAGCATCTTCGTGCCGCAATGCTCTGTCACCCATGACATAGTTGCGAACCGCGCTGTGAGGAATTTGGGTGCCGATATCCAGGGCGTATTCGCGGCCAGCAATGTAATCCAGGTATTCCGGAAAAGTCTCCCACGCGCCCCATTCGATGCCTTCGTATAACGCCGTACCGGGAATATCTTCAACGCCCTCCATCAACTCTATCAGGCGCTGTTCACCACCGGGGGGCGCGGGTGCAAAGCCAACGCCGCAATTACCCATAACGATCGAGGTAACCCCGTGGCTGGCAGAGGGGTCTACCTTGTCATCCCAACAGATCTGGCCATCGAAGTGTGTGTGCACGTCAATCCAGCCTGGACTAGCGTAGGCACCTGCAGCGTGCACGGTCTTTTTCGCTGCGCTGGAAACACTGCCCAGTTCGCTGATGACACCATCCGCGATGCCAATATCGCCGCTAAAAGGCTCGGCTCCGGTTCCATCGACAATCAGTGCGTCCTTGATCAACACATCCAGCATAGCGCTCTCCCGGTTAGCGTTCTAAGGGGGGTAAACCTCGTGCTGCGCGCTCGCGATCCATCCGTTTGGTATCGCTTTCTAGAGGTGCCGCAAGTTCTGATTCCTCGACAGTACCCGCCATATGACGTTCTGCAAGTGTGGCGTTGTAGGCAATGAGTTTTTCTGGCGTGACCGCCAATATCACTCTCAAGGGTGAATCCAATAAATTGTAGAAAAACTCTTCACCCGCCTTGTTGTCTGGATTCAATTTCTTGGAGAGCGCCTCGTAGTACCAGTGCTTGGTCTTGTCGTCCTCGAAAAACTCGCCTCGTCCTTTGAAAGTAATTGCACCACTGGGAAGGTCTGCCGATGCACCTTCAGGATAACCCCGGCTGCTCACATTGACCGATACACGGTTGTCCCGCCGAATAGCCGCGGCCCGATGTCGCTGGGCAGTGAAGGTCAGCCAGATTTTTCCATCGTCCCAAACAAAAGACTGGGTAACACCTACGGGCCAGCCGTCTTTTGTTGCCCACATCAGTACGCATTCGAAGGAGTGCGTCATGAGTGTATCTACTTCGGCGTCGGTGAACTGGTAAATGGAAACAGCTTCGTGGTCGGTGGTTTGCGCCATAGTTGCGATCCTTTGTGATGTTTTTGTCGTTGAGCCGCTCGTTGCTTGTCAGACTGTCCCAGCTCTGAAAACGCCAATACGGTGGGAGTGGGCAATGAGAATATCTTCAAACGCCATAAACAGTCAAGACTGACGGTTTATGGCGTTTTATGCTGTTTGTAAGCCAGTGCGCTCATAGCGGGGAAAGCTGCTTGGGTACGCTACAGCGATCGGTCTAGGACAGGCTCATATGTCACAGGCGCATAAACCCCTGGGCTATTATCGCCGTAAATTTCCACGCGAATGTTTTATTGGCCTAAACTTTAAGTGATACCCTGCCAACGGGTCAGTTTCGCATTTCAGGTTTGGAATGAATTGAAAGACGCACCGGGAAGTGCGCAAGGAGCATTGCATGGCAGCAAAGAAAACCAACGTTCAAGCAGATTACCCAGATAGCCGAGACTGGATCTACAGGCCAGCACTGGTTCAGTTAGAATCGGAAGTTCCATCTTGCAAAAACGTCGATATTCTAAATCAGCACAGCGAAGGCGCCTGCACCGGCTTCGCTCTCGCTGCGGCCATCAATCTTCTCAATCGGCGCGGTGGAAACCCCCTGAAGGTGAGCGAGAGGATGCTTTACGAAATGGCTAAGCGCCACGATGAATGGGCTGGAGAAGATTACAACGGCTCAAGTCTGCGCGGTGCCATACACGGGTTTAAGGGAATGGGCGTGTGCTCCCAGGACACCTGGCCCTTTGTTGCCACTCGTGCGGGACGTGGGAACTTGACTATAGAAAGAGCTAAAGCGGCCCGTGAAATCACTCTTGGAGCTTACTACCGTATGCGACCTGTAGTGAGCGACTACCATGCTGCGCTGATGGAAACGGGCGTCGTCGTCGCCTCGGCTCGCTACCATCCGGGTTGGGACAACCCCGTCAACGGGCGTATTGAGAAGAAAGAGTCCCAGGAGGGAGGGCACGCCTTCGCCATTACGGGCTACACCCAGGAGGGGTTTTGGATTCAGAATTCCTGGGGAAAAAATTGGGGAGACGGTGGTTGCGCACTGTGGTCCTACGAAGACTGGATAGAAAACGTCATGGATGCCTGGGCGTTTCGCCTCGCGCTCCCCACGCCACAAATTTTTGGCATGCGACCCATGTCTTCACGGCTGATTAATTCGCGTCATGACGACAAGGAAGCCGCGGGGAAAGCGCGCGCTCCTATGCGCGATACCATTGCCGGACATTTTGTTCACATAGACGACGGGAAGTTTTCAGAAACCGATCGCTACTGGAGCACGGCATTTGATGTAAAACAAACCGCTGACTTTGTGGCGCAAAGTAACGATTACAAACACTTGCTAATCTATGGACACGGCGGACTAAATTCACCGAAGGACTCCGCAATACGCATTGCTGCGATGAAGCCCGTGTTTAAAGCCAACGGTATCTATCCCTATCACATAATGTACGACACCGGGCTTGTTGAAGAGCTCAAAGATCTCATTATGGGGAAAAGTGCAAAGGCCAACGAGTTGGTGGGCGGCGCTGCAGATTGGCTGGATCGCATGGTGGAGCACATTGTTAGGCGCCCCGGCAGCTTGCTTTGGAACGAAATGAAGTCTGATGCCCACGCTGCTTTTGCTAAAACTGGAGCCGGCACTGAATCTTTGAAATACTTTATTAGCGCCCTCGGCCAAACGAAAAAGGGCGGTTCAAAATCGATTCACTTGGCGGGTCACAGTACGGGTGCGGTGTTATTTGCGCATATGGTTGATGCTCTGCGGAACCAGACGCTGACCATCGACTCCTGCACGTTGATGGCGCCTGCCTGCTCGGTTGATCTATACCACAAAACCTATTTACGTATTCTTGATAAAAAACACAAGTTGCGCATTAAACATATGGACATCCTCAACCTGAAGGACAAGCTCGAACAGGACGATACCGTCGGCAGCCGCATTGCCTACAGGAAGTCTCTTTTATATTTGGTGTCCAATGCTTTCGAGCAGGAGAAGGAGCTGCCTCTACTGGGTATGGAAAAATTTGTTAAGGAAGTGAAGGACAGCGCGATTCCTCCAAATTTTCATTACTCGAACGGTGTGACGGGTAACAAAACTCGCAGTACCACGCACGGAGGGTTCGACAATGACGTGCACACCATGAACCACATTCTTCGCACGATACTCGGTAAAGCGCCCACCAGACCTTTTGAGGAAAAAGACCTGGATTATTGAATTCGGTTAGTTAGCTTGCCGCTCGCGGTTTCGAGAGGAACGAAACTCTCCTATCTCTGCGTAAATTAGCTTTCGGGCGCGATTAACCCCGCCTAAGGGACGATGAGCCGCGAGACTTTGCCAGGGATTAAACGTCATCCTTTCGCAGGATTCAGTCATATGTGCCGCTGGAGTATTATCGATATGAATTTCTGCAACTTTTTCAAAAGGCGAAAGGGATTCATCCCACTCAACTGAAGCGTCTTCGATGGGCATGAGGTCCGGATCAGTTTGAAACTGCACCATAAAGTCGAAGCAGGCATCTCCGCTGTTTAGCTGCTCACGCATGACCTCTGTGAGAAAATTTTCGTCTCTCTGGATTTTGCTGTCGAAGGTGACAGATGAGCAAGGGCGCGTTGAGTATTTGACCGCATTGCTGGAATCGTCGCCAAAGCGATAGGGTGTGGTACTCCAGTAGCGAATGCCAAATGGGTTATCGATTTTTTCCCGCCCCTTCAAAACGACACCCAGAGAGTAAAAGTGTGAGGGGTTGACAAAGTATTTCCAGAGCTGTCCGTCTTTACCTGCATCGATAAAGCTTAGAAAGTCCTCTGGGTTAGCCGCGAACAGACGAGGGTAGCTGTTCAATATAAAATCTTGTTGTCCTGCTAGCCCCCAAAGTGCCGGCCCCTCCACGCCGTGAATCTTAATGGACATGCCTCGAAAGTCTTTCTCTGTGTCGTCGGCTTTCGTTGCGTTGGCGATTCTAAGTTGCGCGGGATAGGTGGCGGGTTGCCTGAACAAGCCCTGGCGCAGGTTGGGCTCAAGGTCGCCAAGTATTTGGAATTGCGCCTTAAAACAGCCTAGTGTCTTCGATTGATTGAACCTGAGTATTTTTCCGCTTGGATGGCGGTTCAGGCTCACTGATTTAATCGCGTCGACCATTTCCTTGGCATGGCGCGCTTCATCTTCGCCAAGCTGTTCTTCTCCCAATTTCAAACCACTGGGACTACGACTGCAACTTGCCAAGACTAGGCTGAAAACAGCGATCAGGAAAATAGTGAACTTGTTCATGCATCAAACCAATCTTCAAAAGCCGCCGGTGCCCAAGGGCCGATATGCAGCTGCTCCAATACACCATGACCCACTTCATCTCCCCGGCGCGCGGTAACAATTTGCTGAATATGAATATTTTCCAGGGCGAGAGGATCAACCTCATCCACCTTCCAACTCTCTCCACCAATGGCAAGCTCGCCCTTCCAATGCCCGTGGCCCCACTCAGGGTGTTGATAGCCTATACCTTTCATGCGGTAGAGCAGACGTGGCTCCAGCGTCAGTTCAATTTCCTCACCAGACTTATCGTCGCGCATAGTCAAAATAGCAGTACGCATTTGTCTTGTACCCTCGACCATAGTGATGTCGTGCCCAATCGCGCCGCGCCAAATTTTTACGCCAGGATCGACAACACCTGGAATATTTTTGTGATCGTCGTAAGCCGGGACTAAAGCCTGATCTGAATGCCACTGGTTTCCCTGCGCGTCTTCAAACCAGCCTGCCAGAGTACATTCGTTTTCCCAGTGGATGGGTGCCCACAGGAAATGTATCGCCTGATAAGCATCCAGAGGCGCGCCGCCGGTATAAGGAGCTCCGACAGGACGCAACCCCCAGGAGCGATCCTTCAATCCATAGGTTGTGCTGCCATTAACGATAAGCTCTTGCCCCGCATACTTGATCACACCACTCCAGTAACCAAACTGATCCAGACGTGTGGCCTCCATGACGACATGCCTTTCATTGCTCAAGCTCTGGCTGCCTTCTTCAATCACCGCGGTGCGAGGTGTGAAAACAAGATCACATTCGATACCGGTTTCATTGGGCCCAATAATTAACTGATGCTGGCCCATGGGTTCCAGTATTTTTAATTCAAAGGGTCCAACAATGGTTTCCGTTGGCTCAAGCGGGGCGCGCCTCGATCCGTGAAACGCATATTGATGCCCGTCGATCACCAAGCTGAAACCGCAATCAAGTATCCCCAGGTTTGGATATCGGCCCAGACCAACACCAAAATAGAAGCTGCCATCTTCGGCGTGCCCGTTGTACCAGTAACGATCGTAAGTAAAGCGATCACTGGATGCGGTGTGAAATATGGGTTTACTGGTTTGGTGTATTGGGTAATCGTCAAACTTGGATAACATAGTGTTCTTATCGCCTCGCCGCTACAATTCGCTTTGCAGCATATTACAAACACGAGCTGTCAAACAGCCAGTATCTCGACCTGGAGGCGTGGGTGCTTTACAGTGCAATTTATTACACTCTAATCAACTACGACCACCCAAAACCCACCCCATAAGGTTCCCGCATAAGATGATTAAAATTGCAGCAACGCCTGAAGAGATAACCGCCGGGTGGCTGACCACCGCACTGAAGCAATCAGGCCATCTTGAAGTTGGCGAGGTTACCGCTGTGGAGCATAATATTATCGGTACGGGAAAAATGGGAGACAATGCCAGGTTGTCGCTGACCTACGATGGCGACTACCAGGCTCCGAAAACCCTAATCGCCAAGCTGCCAGCCACTGACGAAACCGCCAAGATGATGGCGGGGGAGCTGGGTGCGTATCACCACGAGGTGATGTTCTACCGTCACTTGGCAGATCGCACAGCAATGGCTACGCCTAAAATCTACGCCAATGAAATCAATGATGCGGGTACTGAATTCGTCATTCTGATGGAAGATTTGGCACCTGCAGAACCAGGTAGTCAGTTGGTTGGAGAATCCCTGGAGAACGCCAGGGCCTCATTGCACCAGGCGGCGAAGCTTGCTGCCACGTTTTATGGCGATGACAGCATCGGCGAGCTCGACTACGTGACTTCACCATCGCGTAGCGATGGTGGCGCTCAGGGTGCTGCGCTTATGGAGCAATGCTGGCCCCAGTTCGTCGATCGCTTTGGTCACGGGCTTTCCAAAGAGTGTCTGGCATTTGGCGAGCGCTATGTGGAAAGCCACCTTCATTTTGTGAATCGATACACTGGCCCCAAGACGCTTGTACATGGCGACTTCCGTTGCGAAAACCTGTTGTACGATAGCGGTTCAGCGACAGTAGTGGATTGGCAGACAGTCGCGCAATCCAGCGCTCTTACCGACGCGGCCTACTTTCTTGGTGGCAGCGTCGATATAGACAAACGTAGAGAATGGGAGAGGGCGCTGATTGATGATTACTCTAGAAACCTAGCCATCGACGGCGTTGACTTGAGCCTCCAGGATTGCTGGGATCAGTACCGCGAGTTTTCCATGCACGGCATTGTTATCACCGTACTTGGAGCGGTTTTTACCGCTGCGGAAGAACGCAGCGACAAGATGTTTCTGACGATGATCCAGCGCCACTTGCAACAGTGCGTCGACCTGGACTCGGCAGAGTTTCTTCAGTAATTCGATCGACTGGAGCCGTATCATGCACATTCTAAGTCGCCGAGATATTTAATTGGATCAACTTCGCGCACTGCGCTATTTCTGCAAGATTGTCGAAACTGGCAGCTTCACGAAAGCAGCCAGCTACTTTGATGTTCCGCCTTCGTCACTTTCGCGGCGAGTGTCCGACTTGGAGAAATACCTGGGTGCCACTTTGTTGGTGCGATCCACACGCGCAGTCAAAGTCACTGAAATAGGTCAGACGTATTTCACCCAGGTTCGCGAGATACTGCATGAACTGGAAGAGACCGATGAAGCGGTCCGCAGCTACCACGCCAAGCCGATGGGACAGCTTCGCATAAGCGCAATGGCGGGATTTGGTGCGCAAATTCTATTGCCTCTGCTGGATGAGTTCAGTGAACTGTATCCCGACATTATCCTCGACGTAAACTTGTCAGATGAGTTGTCTACCCTGGGTCGTGATGAGGTCGATATTGCGATCAGAGGAGGCTATGCACCCAACGAGCGAGTGCAGGCGATAAAACTGATGGAGAATCAGTTTATTCCGGTGGCGTCTCCTGGCTACCTGGACGAGATGGGCACACCCAAAAGCGTATTTGATCTACCCCAGCATCGCGGCCTGTACTTCCGAACACCCAAAGGACCCAACCCCTGGTTATGTGAAATTGATGGCGAGTGGCACGATGTCTCCGCGCCCCAAGTTGGTGTCTCCAACAATGGTAAGTGGTTGGCCGACCGAGCGGTGGCGGGTGGTGGGATTATGATGGCACCTCGTTGGTCTCTTAAGCCCTATTTGGACAGTGGAGAACTGTTAGAACTGACATTTGTCCCGGAACTGAAGATAACGCAGAACACTAGCTTGGCGATCTATCTGCTCTATCAAAAGCAGCGATACCTGGTCCCAAAAGTGAAGGTTGCCGTTGACTTCCTAAAGGCTCGGATCGCAGATTAGACACTGATATCAATCCGAATACCTGTTGAAAAACGTGATATCTATCGCAAATTTCCCAGTATCGAAAGCTGACCAGATCAGGCAGTGACCCATTTCACATATAAGTGACCCTGCAAGGTATGAAAACCACCGTAAGCTTGGTATGTTAGTCCCATCGAAATTTAACTAATTAATGCTATCTTTTCTCGTTCAGGAGGCTTTGTGATTTTTAGGAGTGGAGCAAGCTGAAATGGATAATCGCTTTACACCAGACCGCAGGGTACTTCTCAGCGCTATAGGTGGCAGATCGCCTGGAAATCAGGCGGCGTTTTCAATCATAGAGCTCATGGTTGTCATAGCAATCGTTGGCGTTTTGCTCGGCGTGGCAGTGCCGGCCTACCAGGAATATATCGAAAAAAACAAGAACTATGAAACGATAGCAGATCTGACCGCCATAGCCGTAGAGATCGAAAGCTATTTCATCGAAAACGGTCGCCTGCCGATCAGTCTGGTCCAAATAGGCAGAGACAAATCCGTTGACCAATGGGGAAACCCCTATGAATACCTGAATATTTCCGCGGCAAAAGGCAACGGAACGTTGCGAAAAGACAAAAACCTGGTACCAATTAATACTGACTTCGACCTGTACAGCAAAGGTCCGGATGGTGCCAGCGTATCGCCGCTAACTGCCAAATCCAGCAGGGACGATATCATCAGAGCGAATAACGGCGGCTTCTACGGCGTCGCAGAAGATTACTAGCGCTTGAATTGTAGATACCTAAACCACAACTATGGGATCTAAAAGAAGTACAGTACTCACGCGCGTTCAAATACTATTCTCAATTGTAGTGATACTGCCTATAAGCGCGGCTGCTTTTTTCTCCTATTTCCAAGTCAAGGACTCACTCACCGAGCAGGCCCACCAAAGATTACATACTGCCAGTAAGTTTCACGGCAATACTTTAATTGATCGCCTGATAACCACTGAATCGCTTTTACAAAACCTACAGACGTTCATCGTTAACAACGAGAATGACCGAGTCTCCGCGGTCGATGAATTACGAACCCGTACGGACTTTGTTCTCGATATGAGTGAGAGCACCGGTCCACGTGCGATTTTGAATCGTGAATTCAGTCTGAGAGATATCGATCTAACGGATTGGACAATCGAGGCGACTGTAGAAAGGTCCGCGATTACACGCGGCGTAGAACAGGACAACATCCTGTTAGACGTCCGAGGGCAAAACAACGCTCGATTCGTTGCTCAAATAAGCAAGTCTCACTTGTTTGGTGAAAACGAAGACAGACTATTAAATAACGACTTCTGTGTTTTCGAGGGCTCAGCCGTACTTTATTGCACTGAAAGCTTAGGCGACGAATTGACGAACCTCCAAAAGCTTGATGAAGGCGGGGGTTACGCAAGAAACCTGCAATGGTCTTCCGGTGATCGACAATTTTTCGCTACGGCAAGAGACTTGTTTATCCGCTCTCATTTCAATGGCCCCACCTGGACGGTGGTTTCCGCTGAGGAGTCCGACACCGTTTTTGCATCCATCCGGATATTTCGCTGGCTATTCCCAGGATTGGTGGCCCTCGCGATTCTCAGCATGTTATTGGTTGTCATGGCGCAAACCAGACGTCAGTTAACCCCACTGTCTGTATTGCGCAATGGGGCATTAAAGCTCGGCGGTGGAGCGTTTGATACTCGAATCACACTCGATTCAAACGACGAATTTTCAGAGCTCGCCGGTACCTTCAATGGCATGGCAGATAATTTGGGCGCTCAATTTAAATTTCTAACAGCCATGTCAGAAATCGACAGAGTGCTGCTTTCTTCCAGCGATATGACCGAAATCGCAGAGCTGGTAGCACGACGCTTGCCGGAGTTATTGCCAGGCACCGCAGCGGCCGTTGTGGCAAACGATGCGAAGAAAGCACGGCACTTAAACATGTTTCTATCGGAAAATACCCCTCGATCAATTCCCTTGCGTCAGGAACTAGATTTAGACGAAGTATTTTTGGCCATGGGACCGGTGCGCGAACACTACACGCTCAGCCAGGGTCAACATGCGCTGCAATTTCTCGAAGATGCGTTTAGCGAAAACGATGAGCTACATCTGTTTCCACTGCGTTTTGAAGAACGCACATTGGGATGTTTGTGTGTGGGTGGCCTCGAGGGAAAGCCTATTTCAACTGAGCTTATAGCGCAGTCAATCAGTGTTGCTGATCGTTTAACCGTTGCGTTATCCGCCACTGAAAGACAACGCCGACTCTACGAACAGGCGCACTACGACAGTTTAACCGGACTTCCTAATCGCACACTATTTCTTGATCGTCTGCAGCACTACATGTTGCAGGCATCGCGCAAGAACACCAAGGTAGCGCTAATCTATATCGACCTAAATCACTTTAAACTGGTGAACGATACTTTAGGGCACTCGCAGGGTGATCTCGTGCTAAGACAGTCTGCCGATCGCTTTCGCAGAACGATTCGTGAATCTGACACCTTGGCTAGACTCTCAGGAGACGAGTTTGTGATTGCCTTACCGGAATTGGCCAATGCAAAAAGTGTGGTAAAAGTCGCAGATACGATTCTGAAGGATCTAAACGAACCCTTTCAGGTGATGGACCAAAAATTTACCATAGGCGCCAGTATTGGTATTGCGATCTACCCACAAGATGCTGACTCTGCTGAGGATCTGTTGAAAAACGCAGATGTGGCAATGTACCGTGCCAAAGCAGAGCAGGGTAACCGATATCACTTCTTTGAAGATAATATGAACCAGGAGCTGATCGAAAGATCCTCAATGGGACAAAGACTTCGCGAGAGTGTAAAAAACAAACAACTACACCTGGTCTATCAACCGAAAGTATCTGCAAGCACATTAAAGCTGCACTCTGCGGAAGCGCTCATACGTTGGCATGACCCGGAGCTGGGGTGGGTGAACCCTGAAAAATTCATAGGTATTGCCGAGGAGATCGGTCTTATTGAGGAAATTGGGGAATTCGTACTGAACAGCGCCTGCGAACAATTCGCGAAGTGGCAGACAGAAGGGCTGCCGATCTATCAAATCGCGGTTAATGTTTCTCCGCGTCAGATTTTATACACCGACATCGTCTCGAGTGTGGCAAAGGTCTTAGATCGAACAGGACTACCCGGAAATTGTTTGGAGCTGGAGATTACCGAAAGCCTATTGATCAATGACTATCAGCACACCAGGGATACCTTGATCGCCCTACAGGAGCTAGGCATCGGGCTAGCTCTGGATGATTTTGGAACCGGCTACTCGTCCCTAAGCTATCTTCACCAGCTGCCTTTCGATACACTCAAGATTGATAAGTCCTTTGTAGACAACCTTGGTACTAGCGAAGATGCAAATTCAATTATTGAGTCCATCATTGCTTTGGCGAAAAGCCTGGATAAGATTATTGTAGCCGAAGGCATAGAGCAGGAAGCGCAGCAGCAATTCCTCGTTGAAAGAGGCTGTGACTTGCTCCAGGGTTATCTCTATAGCAAGCCCTTGTCGGTGGAGGACATTAGCTCTTTGCTCACCGACAATGGCCAGACGCCTCTTGGTCACAAATAAGTAAGAAAGTCGCAAAATATGCTTCGACCCATTGCCAATATCTCCTTTGCCATGATGCGTCGCTACGTCAGATCGATCCAAGGGGCGGGTGTACCAATGATGCACACAGCCCGCTCATTTTCCTATTACCGCAAAATTTTCTACAACAACGAATCAAAAAACGCGGTGATCGAAAGCCTTCGCGGCAAGCGCATCGTTGATATTGGCTGTGGGTATACTCCCTATGCCGCCGACTCAATGTTTCGCGCCTGTCATGATGCCGAAGTTGAATTCTATGGAGTAGATCCCGTCATTAATCGCGACATCGAATTTGGAATCAAAGAACGCGCCATGGCAAAAGCCACGGGTGGTTCTGGGAGTTTCAGCGCACATGCACCCGGTCTCTCAAAGGCGCTGTCTACCAGCGCTGAACAATTAGATTTCGAAGATGAGAGCGTAGACGAGATTCTGTGCAGTTATTTATTATTTGTTTGGATTGAGGATGAGGCATTGCTGATTGATATTCTCAGTGAGTTTTTGCGGGTTCTGAAGCCGGGAGGAAAGGTAAAACTCTACCCGCTGCCGGAGTGGCGTTTTATGCGCCTGAGAAGCCCGGAGCTTCGCAGGATAGTATCCCATTTTAAAATAGAGCAAAGTTTTGTCCACGGACATGGTGACTTTCGAGTGACGCCTTCCATGCTGACCCTTCTTTCGAAGTGCTAGCGCAGAATTTCTACCTCCTATGAGACGATAGTGATCGCTTTACGCTCTATAAAATCAGAGCGGCGTACAAAACACTTAGCGCCAGTGCAATAATAATCACTCCAAATATTCGGTCGATTATAACCGAGCCATTTTGGAACCAGCGCCGAAAACCTGGACGTGACACCAGTGTCACTACGGCGCAATACCAGGTCGCATCAATGATGCCGACAGTGGCTACCATCACGCCTTTCTCCATTGCGCCGTAGCCAGGTTGCAGAAACTGACTGAACAGGGCGAGCATGAAAACGCAGAGTTTCGGATTTAAAGCTGCAACCAGGAAACCTTGTATGGCCGCACTTTTCATTCCGCTGTTTGCTGTGGCCTGTGCCGTAGACTCATTCGCGAGCAGTTCTACGTTAACATCTTCAGAACCCGTGCTATCCGATGCCAGTGAAACCGAAGAGCGCAGTGATTTTGCACCTAAGTAAAGTAGATACAACGCGCCGGCAACTTGAATTGCAGTGTATAGCGCCGGCGTCTTGGTAATAACAGTGGCCAGACCAACGACCGTTAGCAGTCCATATAGCCCGGCCCCCAGACCGTGCGAGAGCGCGGCGGCGTAACCGTCGCCTGTGGGATTTTCCGAACTTTGAGACAATGTGCACGAGAGCATTACTGCCAGGCTGGGCCCTGGCGACATAGCGCCGAGCAAACATATGCTAGAGAGTGTGAGCCAGTCGCTGAAGTCCATGCAATACCGGTATCGTGAGGTCAGTTATCTCAGCAGTGTACTGTATCTTGCCCCTGAGACCACCTGATGCGCTGACAATGATTTAGGAATTGTGTTTACTCCTCGCGGATTGAAGCCAAGGCCGCCAATGCGCTGTTCCGCGCAGCCTTGTGATCCACAATCGGAAGTGGATAGTCTACGTCTAGCTGCACTTCAGCTGCTTCCAAAACCTCCACGGGAGCCTCCCAGGGTCGATTTAAATAGCGCTTGGGCATTCGGCTCAGTTCGGGCACCCAGTGCCGAATATATTCACCCTCAGAATCAAATTTTTCGCCCTGGGTGACAGGATTAAAAATCCGAAAATAAGGTGAGGCATCGGCTCCGCTGCCCGCCACCCACTGCCAGCCGCTACTGTTATTCGCCAGATCGGCATCAAGTAGAGTATCCCAAAACCACTTTGCCCCTTCTCGCCAATGGATTAGCAGGTGCTTAGTCAAAAATGAGGCGGTAATCATCCTGACTCTGTTGTGCATATACCCGGTTTGCCACAGTTCACGCATTCCGGCATCGACCAAAGGGTAACCGGTTTTCCCTGATTGCCAGGCCTTAAGTTTTGCCTCGCTGCGTATCCAGGGAAACTGCAGAAAAGGCTCTTTAAATGCGCGCTCGGTAATATCCGGAAAGTGGGACATTAAGCTATGGGAGAATTCTCGCCAACCCAGCTCACTGAAGAATTTTTCAATTTGTCCGTCAAGTTCGGGGAACTGTGCTGCGGCACTACGAGCTTGCAGCCAGACTTCTCGGGGGGAGATTTCACCGTAGTGGAGATGGGGGGATAACCGCGAAGTGCAGTCAAGAGCAGGGCGGTCACGCCCATCATCATAATTGCTGATTCCCTCGGCCAAAAAACCGTTTAGCTTGCGGTGGGCGCCGGCACTGCCGGGTGACCACAATGCATTCCAGCCGACAGCCCAGTTGGGTTGAGTAGGGCACAATTGCCAATCATCGACATCATCGCAGGCGAGTAATTGCTTCGACCAATTCACATTCTCGTCCAGAGTTTGCGGAAGTGTCGGCTCACCGCGGCTAAGGCAGCGCCGCCAATAGGGCGTGAACACTTTATAGGGTGCGCCGCTGAGATTCAGCACGGTTTCAGGCTCGTGCAGCAACGCGCCAGCGAAGCGTTTGAACGTTACGCCCTTGGCGCCGAGTTGATCGTGCAGGCGCCGCTCCAGACCTGCGGCCCAGGGCTCATACATTCGGCTGCAATAGATATGCTGCGCGCCCGATTCTTGTAGCAAGTCTTGCAGCACCGCACTCGTTTCTCCCTGGCGCAGTACAAGATGTCCACCCAGTGCCGACAGTTCGCCGCTCAGAGACTGCACACTGTGATGCAACCACCAGCGACTAGCCGCACCTGCTACCCACTGCCGAGGAGTCTCATCATCCAGAATATAGCAGGGAATAACAGGGCGCCCCGTGGCGGCAGCGGCTATCAGACCCGGCAAGTCGCTGGTTCGCAGGTCTTGCCGGTACCAAAATATGATCGGATTTTTCATGCGATGGATACGTTAACTTCGGGTATAAAGATCAACTTCATCTGACATTGCCTGCTCTGCGTACTACTTAAAAACCAAATAATCGAGACCGCATTATGCGTCGCTACACACTTTACCTTCTATTGTTCCTGGCGGTATCGCCGGTCAATGTCCTACACGCTCAAACGGAGGGCTTGTTCAGCGAAGCGCCGCGAGACGACAACGGGCGCTTCACTAACCAGGTGGGCGAGATATCCCATGGGACTCTTGGCACACGCTTTCCCTTTATACTACGTCGCTTCGGCACGTATTTTCGCAACGGTGACGGCGCACCGCTTCGAGTCCCCAATGATGGTGCGTTTCTGAGGGAAAATGTGCGCAACGGCAAGCCCACCGTAACCTGGGTAGGACATGCGACCTTGCTGGTGCAAATAGAGGGTATCACTTTTCTAACTGATCCTACCTGGTCAAACCGCCCGAGCCCAGTGCCGTTAATCGGGCCTAGACGCTATGTTGCCCCCGGAATTGCATTCGAGGATATGCCGCCCATCGATTTTGTATTGATCTCACACAACCACTACGACCACCTGGACCTGCCCACCCTGCGTGACTTGGCTAAACGAAACGTTGATACGGTATTTTTTGTTCCCCTGGGAAATGGAGACCTGATGCGCGGCAAGGGAATCAGCAACGTACGGGAGCTGAATTGGGGTCACACGGCAACATACAAGGGCGTCACGATTCACTGCCTGCCCTCACAACACTGGAGCAAGCGCAGCCTCAATGATGATCACAAGGCGCTTTGGGCATCCTGGGCTGTGACCGGCGAGCAGCGACGCTTCTACTTTGCAGGCGACACGGGATATTTCTCCGGTTTTGAGGAGATTGGGCGAAAACTGGGACCCTTTGATCTCGCAGCGGTGCCCATTGGTGCCTACGAGCCTAAAGCGATGATGCGCGAGTCACATATGAACCCCGAGGAAGCCATTCGTGCGGCACAGGATCTCAACGCTCGCAGGGCAATGGCGATACACTTCGGCACTTTTGACCTTTCCGACGAACCGCTTGCTGAGCCACCGAAACGTTTTCGCCAGGCGGCTGAGGACACTGAATTGGGTCTGGAGGATGCCTGGATATTGGACGTCGGACAAACGCGTGAGTTTTAGCGTAGTAGCTGCTGCATCGAGTGCTAAAATGCTATCCTCAATGGCAATTCCAAACTCGAAACAGCAATGGATAACTCTTGGTGACAAAACCTCTAACAGAAAAACCAGGAAAAGCAGGTAGAACGTTTCTCAACTTCCCACTGGCCTTAAACCTCGAAGATCTCCAGGCGGACTTTGCGGTACTGGGTATTCCTTTTGGGATGTCCTACGACAGCTCCAAACCACCAAATAATCAGAGTGCAGCACCCGATGTGCTTCGCCACACACCCAGCCAAGAAGATATCGAGTACACCAGGAACCATTACGATTGGGACCTCGGAGGACATCTGTTGGATGGTAAAGACATTCAGGTCGTTGACTGTGGAAACGCCTGTGCAAGCGCTAAAGATCCCAAAGCGCACTATCAAAATGCTGAACTCGCCGCTCGCAAAATTTTCACCAGCGGCGCAAATCTAATCGCCTTGGGCGGTGACCACGGCATTTCAATTCCCGTATTACGTGCCCTGGAGGTCTTCGACAGACCAATTACCCTGGTGCACGTTGATGCCCACCTGGATTGGCGTGACGAAATCAACGGCGAAACCGAAGGATATTCCAGCCCAATCCGGCGAGCATCGGAAATGCCTTGGATCGGTGAAATCATCCAGATAGGATTGCGAGGAATTGGCAGCGCACGAGCGAGTGAAGTGGAAGATGCGCTTGCGCATGGGGCGAACTTGGTCTCTGCCTATGAAATGCACGATATTGGAATGGACGCGGTACTTGATCGTATCCCCGACGGCGGACCATTCTATTTAACCATCGATGCCGATGGTATTGATCCAACGATTATGCCGGCGGTTATGGCGCAGACACCCGGCGGCTTAGACTGGAATCAAACCAGAAAACTGATCCATGGGCTGGTAAAAAAGGGGCGTGTAGTGGGAATGGACCTGGTTGAAATTGCCCCGGATTATGATGTTGGCAACATAACAGCCATTCACGCAGAGCGACTGATTTGTAATTTTGTCGGCGCATCAATAAGAGCAGGACACTGTCGCTAACAATATGAATAGCTATGGTGCCGAAGCTATGCACTGCATGAATGGGACCAGCGCATGAAATTGCTATTGCCCATCTTGGTCGGCATCTTTGGCATTTCCTTTCTAACCAACCCACAGTTGGCAGGCGGATGGTTCTGGGATCTGGGCAATGGACTGGGCTTCGCCGCATTTGCCGGAATGTTGTATGTTGCAATAATCGGGTCGCGACCGCTGGGAGTTCGGCCACATCAATCTGTGAGTTACACCGTGTTAGTGATGGGCGCAGCACATGCGTTTTGGTTTTTGCTGGGTGACGCTGCTGCGGTGGAATACATCCGTCCCGGCGCACCGATCTACATGTGGGCAGGTGTGGCCAGTTTGATCTTGCTGTGTATTGTTATCACAGTTTCACTGCCACCAGATCGTCAGCGCGTGCACAGCAGTCATTCGGTATTCAAATACTGGCACCAGTTGCTTTCTGTTAGTGCCATTGCCGCCGGCGCGTACCACATTGTCGGCAGTGGTTTTTATTTGTCGAGCTGGTATCAAGCTTTACTTCTGTCTCTGCTCGCACTGCTCACTTGCTTCGCTCGACCGCTATGGCAGCGGATAGTGCATCCGCCCTTTGTCGGCAGTGTTGCATACCTGGCGATCAGTGTTGTTCTGATAGTTGTTTTCTCGACAGTGCGGAATTTCGAGAGATGAAACTTGCTACAGGCATACTGGTCCTGGCACTCATTCTACTCGCGGTATTCGGCACACCTCTGGATGAAGAATTGTTGGTGGAAGGTACCTACTATGGCAGCCCGCAGCGGATTCTGCCGATGAACTTCGCCCATCATCATCACGCGAAAGAACAGTGCGTGACGTGTCACCATAATTATGTCGACGATACAGGCGGGGGTATGTGTATGGGCTGCCATGTGAGTGACGAGAAATTGTTGCCACTACTGGAAACGCAATTCCATGATCTGTGCATGGGCTGCCATATTCGCAAGTCTGCAACAGGTGAGGAGGGAGGCCCTCCTCGACAATGTATTGAATGTCACGTAACTGACCCACTGCCTTAGCTGTTTAGGCGGTGACGGGATCGCGAAGGCTTTTTACCACACCATAAATACTGATCAGCAGCCAAAACACTTCGATGATAAACGCGGATAAATTAAATTCGTAATAGAGGGAAACCAAAACCAATGCAGCACCTAATCCGTTCATCAATGAATAACTGACGTCTTCCGCACACAACTTCTTTGTCTGCAGCAGCAGGTAGGCAGCTAGAATCAGAATCACACCGAGATTCCCAACGGCGTCGTACCACATAAAGTCCATCATTGATCTGTCTCTCGAAGTTTCAACTGAAAGGGTGCGAGCCGACATACCTCCAGGGGTGCTGGATGCCGGGCATGTTAAGGGAACGCATAGCTCGACTGCAGTCCCAGGGGTATACCCAGTGCCCAATAGCCCAATAAATAAGCCGTCCAGGCGACGATAAAGGTGAGGGAATAGGGCACCATCAATGCCGCGACCGTGCCGATACCTGCGCCCTTGATGTAACGCTGGCAGTAAACAACCACCAGGGGAAAGTAGGGCATAAGAGGGGTGATGATGTTGGTGGTGGAATCCCCCACCCGATAGGCTGCCTGGGTGAGATCAGGTGATATTCCCAGTTCCATTAGCATCGGGACAAAAATGGGCGCTAGCAGTGCCCATTTTGCAGACGCCGAACCCACAAAGAGATTGAGCAAAGCAGTGATTAAAACAATGCCTGTGATAGTGAGTGTCTGTGGCAGTGCGGCGGCCTTCAATAATTGCGCGCCTTCTACGGCCAGCAAAATCCCCAGGTTTGATTGACCGAAGGAGAAGATAAACTGCGCAATAAAAAACATGATGACCAGGTAGTAGGCCATACCGGTCATTGCGTGGCTCATACCCTCGATAACGTCTTTAGAGCTTTTAACCGTGCCGGCCACAACGCCATAGACCACACCCGGTATCAGAAACAACACGAAAATTAACGACACGATTGAGGCCATCAACGGCGCGCCGGACTCGGTGAGAGAACCTCCTGGTCCGCGCCACGAAGACGTTTCCGGCCAGGCTGTCACAATAAGAAAAACGACAGCGGACAACATGGCCAACACAGCGGCACGCAATCCCTTTCGCTCTTGCGCAGTGAGCGGGTCCAGAGTGGGCAAATCAGTCAGGTCGGTATCGATGTCCTGCTGGGTCTGCAAACGCGGCTCTACGATCTTGTCTGTGATCAACCAGCCCAGTGCAACAATCAGCGCCGATGACGAAGCGGTGAAGAAGAAGTTGTTTAGAGGATTGAGGACGATATTCGGGTCCAGTATTTGCGCCCCCGATTGGCTAATGCCCTGCAGCATTGGGTCTATTGCTGACGGAATAAAATTTGCGGAGAACCCGCCCGAGACTCCCGCGAAGGCCGCTGCGATCCCCGCCAGAGGATGCCGCCCGGCGGCGTAGAACAATGCACCTCCCAGCGGAATCACAAGAACGTAACCTGCGTCGGCAGCGGTATGACTCATAATCCCAACCAGGATGACCATCGGCGTTAACAGGCTGCGCGATGTGACCTCCATAGTCGCTCGTAAGCTGGCGCTGATGAAGCCGGTGTGCTCGGCCACACCGATGCCAAGCATCGCGACCAGCACCACACCAATCGGGTGAAAATGTGCGAACGTTTTTACCATCGACGCGAAAAAAGTTGTCAGGGACTCGCCGGACAGCTGATTCACAACGACAACGGCTTCCCCGGTACGAGGGTCTACCGCAGCAAAGCTGAAATAGGAAAGCAGCCAGGACAGTACCCAGACAATAAACAACAGCGCAATAAATAATACAGCCGGGTCAGGGAGTCTGTTTCCGGCCCGCTCAATGCCATTCAGAAAGCGCTGATTGATTCCGTTGGAAGTGGAATTCGACATAGTGTCTTGTCACCTAGGAAGAGTATTGTGATGCAGGTTAACAAACGAAGGTGGTATAGGTCACGACGCATCAGCATTTCGATGGATTTGCTCAGCTTTAATGTTCAATCGCTGCCCATTCATCCCGCCGAGTGTATACAATTGACTCACAGATTTTTGTAACAGGGACACCTCATGACCAGTAACCGTCGTTCAAGAAATATCACCCAAGGTGTGCAGCGCGCGCCCAACCGCTCCATGTTCTATGGTCTGGGCTATGAGGCGGAGGACTTCGACAAACCGATGATCGGTGTCGCCAATGCCCACTCGACTATTACGCCCTGTAACGCCGGTTTGCAACCGCTTGCCGATGCTGCGGTGGAAGCGCTCAAAGGAGCGGGAGCCAACGCACAGCTGTTTGGTACACCCACCATTAGCGATGGCATGTCCATGGGCACCGAGGGCATGAAATACAGCCTGGTATCCCGTGAAGTAATCGCCGATTGCATCGAAACCTGCGTATTGGGCCAGTGGATGGATGGGGTATTGGTGTTCGGTGGCTGTGACAAAAATATGCCAGGCGGAATGATGGGCATGCTAAGGGCTAACGTACCCGCGGTTTTCGTTTATGGCGGTACGATTCTACCGGGACGCCTGGAAGACAGGGACCTCAATATCGTCAGCGTGTTCGAAGCCGTGGGGGAACATAGTGCCGGACAAATCACCGATGAAAACCTACTCGCTATTGAGCGCAATGCAATACCCGGCAATGGGTCCTGCGGAGGCATGTATACCGCTAACTCCATGAGCTCTGCCTTTGAGGCTTTGGGACTGAGCCTCCCTTATTCCAGCACCATGGCAAATGTTGAGTCAGAAAAAGCTGAGAGTACTCGGCAAAGCGCAAGGGCCTTAGTGGAAGCAGTTAAACATGACCTCAAACCCCTGGACATCGTTACTCGCCACTCCATTGAAAATGCAGTGGCAGTGGTAATGGCCACGGGTGGCTCGACCAACGCCGTACTGCATTTTCTCGCCATTGCGCATGCCGCCGGCGTGCCATGGGACATTGACGACTTCGAACTGGTCCGCAAAAAAGTGCCTGTTCTGTGTAACTTAAAACCGAGTGGAGATTACATGGCCATCGATTTGCACCGGGTGGGTGGCATCCCGCGTGTCATGAAAATGCTGCTGGATGCAGGCCTCTTGCATGGGGAGTGTATGACCATTACCGGCAAGACCGTGGCGGAGAATCTGGCCACAATAGAATCCGGTTGCCCGGCCGACCAAGAGGTTATTCGTCCGATTGAGTCACCGCTTTATTCTGAGGGCCATTTAGCCATTTTACGCGGCAACCTGGCCACGGAAGGCTCCGTCGCAAAGATAACCGGCCTCAAGACACCGGTCATGTCAGGCCCGGCGCGCGTGTTCGATGATGAGCAAACTGCGTTGGATTCCATTCTAGCGGGTGAGATCCTGGCCGGGGATATCGTAGTGATGCGCTATCTCGGACCCAAAGGCGGGCCCGGTATGCCTGAAATGCTGGCACCGACCAGCGCCTTGGTAGGACAGGGCCTTGGGGAAACCGTAGGCCTGATCACCGACGGACGTTTTTCCGGCGGCACCTGGGGCATGGTGGTCGGTCACGTAGCGCCTGAAGCCTATGCCGGTGGATTGATTGCACTGGTTGAAGAGGGCGACAGGATTACCATCGATGCCCATCGCCAGCTACTGGAGCTTGAAGTGGACGATGAGATATTGGCACAGCGGCGAGCCGCGTGGCAAAAACCCGAACCGCGTTATCGCCGTGGTGTGCTGGCCAAGTTTGCGCGCAATGCGTCATCGGCCAGTAAGGGTGCGGTTCTGGATCTGTTCAAGGATGAAGATTGGTAGATGGAGCGGCCGACGCTGAATCGAAGACTACTGAGTTGGCAGATTTAGCGACTAGCGATCTGTTAGGGAATCCAACCAGTTGCGAAGCTGGGCTTCATCTATTAGCCCGCTGTGGCTTTGACGGGCATTATCCCGGTACAAATAGGAGCGCGGCAGCTCGCCATACCACTGACGATCAATACTGAATCGAAGCTTTTCAGTTTCCTCAGGCGCAAAAATCCAGGTGTCAGCACTGTTTAGTTCGTACTGCTCCAACAGTGCTTCGGCCTCTTCGCTCGCCTCAACGCCATCCGTATTGATCAGTACAATCTTAAAGTCAGGGTAGGCCCGATGCACACGTTCTAACATTTCAAGTTCTTTCATACACGGCGGGCAATCCAAAGACCACAGGGCGACGAGGAAGGAATGGCCCGCATAGGTTTTTTCTATACCAGCGTAGCTTTCTGCGCCAAGGGCTTGCATGCCGGCGGGACGGGCTGCCGCGCTAAACAGCAACAACAGTACCAGCCAGGAGCGAGTAAAGAGTAAATTATTAGAGCTGGACAAGACGATAGCCTTCATTTTGGGTATGCCATCCGGCATAGGTTCTGTCACCGTGCTGGAGCAACTGCGGGTGATCGGAGGCCCCAGTGGTGGCAACCGTGGACTTTGGCTCACCCCAGCTGCTGCCATCGGTTGTAGACTTCATCAGTTTCAGTTCGGTTTTCTCACCGTCAAAGTGCTTCCACAGCAAGAACACCGTGTTTCTGTTGACAGCGACCTGTGGGTGAGAGGCGTTCGCATTAGTATCGAGAGAAATGATGCCTTCAGCTTGTGCATTGCCAGGCGACATACGGCCGTAGTAGAGACCCTTATGCAGCTTACCATTGGTAAACCACGTCATGTGATAGCGCATACCGTCGCTCGATAACGCGATGTCCGGCCCATGGTGAGGACAGGCATCGATCTGCCAGTCATCAACCGTGGCACGCACCGGCGCGGTAGCTTTGTCGGCTCCAAGAATCGCTAACGCGTGATCACGTATCCCACCTTCAAAGATGTGACGCCACATCACGGCAACTTTATCCTGACGATAGTTAGCGATGGCGATACGACAGCATTCGCAGCTGTTATCTGCCACCTTGATGTTGGGCTTAAAGCTCGCACCCCTGTCTTCAGACACGGCATAGTAAAGCGCTGCGCCAGGGTAGTTTTTACCTTCGCTCTGGAGCTTCACTTTGTCGCGCTTGTCCAGCCAGGTGAGAAAAACCTTACCTGATGGCGTGACCTTAAGTGCATCGAACCGATGACTGATCTGCAGGCCATCATCGTTTACGGTCAACGGTGTTTCAAAGCTCTTGCCGCCGTTAAGTGATCGTGAAAAACGTATATCGCCGCTGAATCGATTCGCAAGCTTTCGTGTCCAGGAAACGAAAAGCTTTCCGTTAGGGCCATGCACCAGCTTCGGACGATTTTCACCCCGGGCGTAAATTGGTTCAGCGATGGCATTGACCGCAACCGCATCGGCAAAGGAATGACCCAGGTCAGTAGAGGAGGTGACGTAAACCCTATCGCGCTGTTCAAACGCGATCCAGAGCTTGCCCTGTCGGTCAAAGGCAGCGCTTGGGGTGTTTCCACAAGCAGGGTGTATCACCAGTGCACAATCTCGTGCCTCCGCCACAGCAGCGACAGAAAGTATTAGCGCAACTACAGCGAAAACCGCCTTAAAGCAAACCTTATACATCACTTTGCAAGCTGGACTAGTAATTCATTCGAGCTTCGAGGAAGTAGGTGCGCGACGGCCAGGGATGAGCCACATAGGCAAGTTCGTCAAAAACATTATCTACGCCCAATGAAAGATTGATGTTCTCATTGACGGCCCAGTTGCTTTTGAGATTAACGAAAAAATAATCGTCGATTGCACCGTACACCTCGCCCTCACTGTCGCCATTGTCCAGGTCACCGAAGGTATCACTGGCATAGCGGAAGCTGGTGCTGAGATCGACCGTTTCAGAAACGGGGTAGTTTAAAATCAGATTGGCACGCCACTCGGGAATACGCGGCATTTCATTCCCCTCGATTTCCGGGTTGGGTCTATTTTCACTAATTGTGGCGTCGGTATAGCTGGTATTGAAGCGCATCAACAACTTGGTACCGAACAGAGCTTGCTGGTTGTAGATGAACTCCGCGCCCTTGGTTTCAACTTCATCCACTGCCAGAAACGTGGTTACGCTAACATTTGCGTTGCCATCGCGAATAGTCCCCGTCTGATTGTAGATGCTGTTCTCAACGGTCTCGTAGAACAGGTTGAAGCGCAAAACACCGTCGTCGATGGGATGATCGATACTGAAGCTGTGGTGTATGCCTTCCTCGGGATCCAGGCTGGTGTCTGCGATCACAATGTTGGTCGTGCTGCTCTCGTTGCGATAGAGTTCTTCGGTGATCGGGAAGCGCAAGGCCCTGGCTACGGAGTAGCGGAACGACCAGTCGTCATTAGGCGTATAGGCCAAGGATAGTTTGGGGGAGGTGCCAGACTCTGAGCGGTCACTGGCTTGGGTGTCGCCATTGAAACCATTCTCAGCCTTCCAGTCTTCATAGCGCAGGCCCATGGACACATCCCATTGCTGGTTCAACGACCAACCCCACTGTACGAAGAGTGCTTGTGTGCTAGTCTCGCCGCCGCTGGATGCCCGGTCGCTGATACGTGCTCCAGTAGCCGCATCGATGTTGCGGGCGTTGATCTGCAACTCATAGGAATCCAGATAATAGCCTACCGACATGCGCTGATTTTCATCGCCAAAAAGATTCTCGGTCCCGAATTTGATATCTAAGGTATTCCATCCTGTATCGTCGTATTCAGTGAAGCGACCAGCACGGGTGCCGAAGACAGGATCAGCCGAGCTAAGACCGGTTCGTATTTCCTCGTCCTTGCGGATGTCGAAGTCGGTGGCGTAAACATCGTAATACCAGTCCGCGGGAAGATAGCCGCTGATGCCAAAGCCCAGCAATAGACTCTCCCGATCGTGGTGCCGCTCTTCGAAGTTTCGATTGCCAGCGCCCCAAAAGACATTACCCTGCGCATCGCGTAGGTAGTTGTTTTTATCTTCCTCGTCGCGGCTGCGATCTTCATAGGCAATCGTGCCGCGCAGTTGCACATTGGCAAAGTCGTAGCCCAGCGTCGCCTTGTATAGCTCGGTTACCGAGACTTCTTTTCCGGAATCGCCGACATAGATCACCGGTTCACCACGCTCATCTTGACCGCGTATAAAACCCGTAATTCCTTGCGCCTCCAATTCATCAGCGTCCGCGGCATCCAAGGAATAATTAGTCAGCGGTTGGCTTTCATTTTTCAGCCGGTTAAAAGAAGTGAATAAAGTGAAACCTTCAAATTTATCTTCATAAGAGGCGAATACTTTATTGCCTCCAAAGCTGTCATTGGTTCCAAGCACGTCGTAGTCCTGGCTCATCAGCGTTCCGTGCAAGGAAATTTTCCGCTCGCTTGGCGTTCGCGTTTTGATATCGACGACACCGCCCATGCTATTGCCGCTGTATTGGGCGGAGTAGGGGCCATAGATTACCTGTGCAGATTCGATTTCATCAGGCCCTACCAGCGACCAGCGCGGAGAGCCAGACCAGCGCGTTTGCAGGAGATAGTGAAGCGGGAGCCCGTCTGCGAATACCATGCTGCGTGCAGTCTGGAACATGCCGGAGCCGCGAATACCGAGAACGCCATTCGGGTCTCCCACATAGCGGCGACGGATGACAACGCTGGGTTCATAGGTCACAGAATCTTCCGCTGTAAGCAAGTTGATCGCCTTGAGTTCTTCTGCCGAAATGATTGAAGTAGGGCTGACAAGGGCGGTTTCTCTGGCCAGTCGGTCAGCGATGACTGTGGTTTCCTCCATTTCCTGAGCCTGTGTGCTGGCAGAAAGCGTGGGTAAAGCCGTTAAACTGGTGAGAAAGATTGCTAGTGTGCGCACCGTTCTAATCCCTATCCTTATAGTTATCACACATTAAGGCTACGAGAAGTGCTTAGGTGGTGTAAATGCGACTTAATGTCGCAGGGGGCAGTGGTAATTTCCAGGCAGACGACATTTAGAGGTTCACGCTCACCAATATGATAACTACGCTCGAAAAGCCTCAAGCGCCGTAGCGCAATGCGTTGGTAAAGAACAGATTGATACTATTACGGATCTCATCTTGGTTTTGCCCTGAATCCGGGTATTGCACGTAGGATAGAATCACCCGCCCAGACCAGGTAATTATTTCCTCAAGCGTAAGTTCTGGGTTAATTGATCGCGCGCGCAAGGCACTAATATAGTGAGGCTGGAAGGTATCAATCCAGGTTGTTGTAACCTCCGATGAAGTGAAGTACACATGGCCAATTTGAAGTCCCAAGCCATCACTTGTCTGCAGTTTGTGAAACGCTTGCTTGGGCAGTGACTCGATCATGTACATCGTGCATTCGGTTACAAAGTCAGGGAAGCTTTGTTCGTGATCAACCGCTGCTCGCATACACAGAAGCTGATCGCAAGCGTGCTGAATTGTGGCGGACCTCCAGATATCAGTTTTTGACTTGAAATAATGATATACCGTTCGACGGGTGATGTTAGCGGTGGCCGCGATTTCGTCAATGGTGGTACTCGGTCCATTTTTTTCAAAACAAGCAATCGCCGCATCAAGAATAATCTTGCGTCTACTCTCGTTCTGCAGCGGAGCCTTGCTACCTCGTTGAGTGGCTACTTTTGGGTTTTCTGCCATACGAATGCTTCAACTCTAAGCGCTTGTTTGTGCTGCCATTATTTCATCATTTACAAACACTTAATACATGAATAGCGATGCTTTATGCATTCGATTTACACATTTTTAGAAATATGTGCAATACTGAGATTGATTGACAATGGTGCCCGATTCGGTTGTTCCGCAGTGGGCCTGTACCCAGCGTTCTTCAAAAGATGTAATAAAAGAGACAGGATGAGTGATGAAGCAAATGACTACATGTGAGCTCGCCCGAATACTCAGCTGCTGTGGTGTTGGATTAGTCGCGCCGATTATCACTTCAACAGCAGCGGGACAATCAACGCAAGATAATTCAATGCTGGAAGAGGTGATAGTCACCGCGCAAAAGCGCGAGCAGTCGCTGCAAGACACTCCGATCAGCATTGCATCATTTAACAATGCAGATGTAGAGAAACTTGGGATTACCAATTTACATGATATTGCCTCTGCAGTGCCCAATTTGGATATCCGCCAAACCACTAACAGCAGTGCAGGGGCACGTGTCTATATACGCGGAATAGGTGTCAACGACCATGTGGTAACACTGGATGGCGCCGTCGGTATCTATATGGACGGTGTGTACCTCGCGCGAAACACCGGCTTGGCTTTTGACGTTGCAGATATCGAGCGAATTGAAGTTCTGCGTGGCCCCCAGGGCAGCCTGTGGGGAAGAAATACGACGGGTGGCGCCATCAATTTTATTAGCAAGCTTCCCACAGGGGAGTTTGGTTTTAAACAAACAGTGGATATTGGCAATTACGATCTTGTTCGCACCAACTCGCAAATTGAAGCACCTCTTACGGAGCAGCTTTCAGCAAAACTTAGCCTGCTCTATGAGGACAAGGAGGGCTGGGTTGAAAACCGGGCCGCGGGTGTTGATTTCGGCGACCAAGAAAACCTGGGCACCCGACTGGCGTTAAATTGGGTGCCATCCGAACAACTCCAAATAGACTATGCATACGATTATTCGCAATCCGATTTTGGATCAAACTATTATCAAAATGGGACACCTTTCAATGCGGCCTTTGCGGGCGTGCCATTTTCACGTTCAAGGCAGGAAAACGCTAGTCCAAGCGTTCCTTATCAAGAAAGCGACTTCGAGATAGAAGGGCATGGTTTAACCGTCCTTTGGGATTTGGGACCCTCAATGCAGCTTAAATCGATCTCCTCATACCGTGAGATGGAACAGCACAACTATACGGACAACGGTGCCAACCCTGTATCAACCAGAATTTTTTCGAATGATCCCTTTGACGTTGATCAGTCACAGGTTTCGCAAGAGCTTCAGCTTTTAGGCAGCGCCTTTAATGATGAGCTGCAGTACACAACAGGCCTGTATTATTTTCGCGAGGAAGGCGAAGAGTCGAATGCCGATTTTGTTTCCCTAACAACTGCGTTCGAGTTCCAGATATACGATCGCTTTGTGAAAGCTGAAAATTCAGCCTGGGCGGCGTATGGTGAGATGACATGGACGCCCGCTGCGCTTAGCGACCGCTTGCACTTGACCGCGGGTGCTCGTTACTCTGTCGACAAACGAGAAATTCAAATCTCCAACAATTTATTGGAAGTTCAAACGCCTGAATCCGCTGGAGGAGCACGAGACGATTGGAGTAACTTAAGCCCCTCGTTTGTACTGGCATACGATGTTAGTGATCATTCCAACGCCTATATAAAATATGTACACGGTTATCGAACAGGTGGATTCAATGGGCGTGCTGGAACCGTTCGTGAGGCGATTAAACCGGTTGATGAGGAAAATCTGGTCTCCTATGAGCTTGGCTTAAAATCCGAATGGTTTGATAGACGCCTAAGGATTAATACGGCCGTATTCGTCAGTGACTACGAGGATGTTCAACTCAGCCTGGTTGATAATGATCCCGATGCCCCCCCTGGAGCGGTCGCGAGAATTAATGCAGGTGAGGCGGAGTTAAGTGGTATCGAGTTAGATATCACTGCAGCGCTCAGTGATCGTCTGCGCATCCATCTTGCCTACGCTTACCTGGATAGCGAATTCGTTGAGGTGATTGATCCTATTTCTGGCGACGATATTTCAGACATCTACCTACTCGTAGGCGCTCCGGAAACTAGCTATAACGCGGATCTAGACTACACGATTGGCCATTACGATTGGGGCCACCTTAGTGCAAATTTAAATTATGCTTGGCGCGATTCCAGGAATATCAAAACCACGGAATTAGAGGTGGGCGATCCGGTGGGAAGCTACGGGCTTTGGAATGCACGTCTCAGTCTGACAGAGTGGAAAATCTCAAGTAGCGGAGCACTTGGCTTCGCTCTGTGGATAAGGAATCTGACTGACGAAGAATACCAGCTCGACGGTTTCGGCTTGCCGACTACGGGTTCAACGCTGGTTACCTATGGCGAGCCTCGTACTTATGGTGTTCAACTTTCTTATACGTTCGAATAGGTACTAGTACGGATGAACACACAAATGAGCCGCGCCAACACTACCTCAAATTTTGATCCTCGCAAGGTTGCCTGGGCGGTCGCTGCTATTTCGCTTTTGGCTGTTCCATTTGCATACGTCCAAGAAGAGTTAATGGGGCAATTGAGCCAGACATGGGTATTGGTATATTCCTTAGCGTTATTGCTCTCCGTTGGGGTCGCCGGTTACTTCCTTGTTTTTCGTCACCTATCCGCGTCTATAAGGAGAGATCCCTACCTATTTTTCTTCGTCATCTTCGCCTTCGCAGCGATTATCGACTTACTCATTTCTCTAACTTTGCTGGGATACTCAGATCTCATGCGAAGTTATGCTCAGGAGAGTGAGCCATACCTGCAGTCCAGTCATGGCGCAGCAATACTTTTTTGGGACGGGACAGTGCATTTCACCCTCTATGTCTGGCTATGTTTTTGCATTGCCAGCTCGACCAGGCATTTTAAATCGGCGCTGTTTTGGGCGGGTTCCATGATCGGTTCGTCCTTTGTCTATCTGATAGCGAATCTTATCGGAGAGTATGCTGAGCACATTGAGCCAGCCTATCTCCTCAATGTTCCCTTTATGTTAGTGCCCGCGTTTTATGTGTGGAGAGTCAGCAAGGACAGTGGATTTAGCCAGTACGAAGAGCGTCCACCCGCTAGCTTACAAGTCTATCTATTGGCATTAGCATTGCTGGCAATCAGTTTGATCTGTGCCTATCGGATGCTGGTAGTGCTCGCGCCCCAGATATCAGCGACCGTATTCTGGGCGGGGCAGGTAGAACCCTACCTGCTGAGCCCTTCGCGCTACCCCCAGGTTCAGATGATCGCCTACGGTATGTACGTGGCCCCATTTGCGATTATTGCGATCATATCACTTTGGCGCGCGCCCTCAGCGGGCATTGCTCTGTGGTCATGGATTATGGCGGGCATTGTAGCCCAGGGACAGTTCGCACATATCTTCGCTACAGGGATATCTGAGAGTGCTCTGACAAGTCAGCACCCCTTGTTTTGGATCGCCAATCTTATTGTTCTTGCAGTACCCCTGTGGTTTGCCCACCACTATAGTGGCCGTTTTTCTTCGGCCGGTGCTGCTGTAGAACACTAGGCAGTTTGTACGCGACGTAGCTCGAAAGAATAATTAAGGAGGATTATCGATGACCTTGAAAGTCATACAGTGGGGTGTCGGTAATGTAGGAGCAGAGGCACTATCGGCGGTCATCGCCGATCCGGGCCTGGAACTGGTTGGCGCTTGGCGGCATTCTGGCGCAGGGAAGGGCGAGGACATTGGAGAACAAGTGGGTCTTCCGCGAGCGGGAATCACCGCAACCCGTTCTCTGCAAGAGATCTTAGCGTTGCAAGCCGATTGTGTTCTCTATATGCCGCGTCTGAGTGACCTTGGTGAGGTGTGTGCGATTCTGGCGTCTGGGAAGAATGTCATTGCGACCCCATTTGCGTTTTACGCAAAGTCGTTGCCGAAGGCTGAACTGGACAAGGTCAACAGAGCTTGCGAGGAGGGCAAGTCAACACTGTACGGCACAGGAATAAACCCGGGCTTTGCCGGTATGATTCAGCCCGCTGTGCTCGCCGGTATGTCACAGCGTATTCGCAAAGTGAGTGTGTCTGAAAGAGCCAACTGGAGCTACTATAACAATGCCGAGATCACGTTTACGCAAATGCGATTTGGTCATTCGAGAGAGGAGGCGCTGCTAAGCAATAATCCGTTTGCGCAATTCAACAGCCAAATTTTCTGCGAGCAAATTTATATGCTCGCCGATGCTTTCGATGTGACGCTCACTGATCTAGTCACCGAGCAGGACCTGATTCTGGCCGATGAGGATTTCGACATAATTTGCGGGCATATCAACAAAGGCACCGTATGCGGGCAACGCTATCATTGGCAGGGAGTTGTTGATTCAGAAGTGGTTATTGAGATTGACGCGCTGTGGAGTGTGGGCGATAAATACCCGGACCACTGGCCACAGCAGCTCGACGGATGGACTGTTCAAGTTGAGGGTTCACCTTCAATGCAAACTCATTTTCTATGCTGCGCCAGCCTGGACCCGAACAGTACCGCGTCCCTGGAAGACCATGTGCACTCAACCGAGATGGCAACTGCTATGCAAGCGGTAAACTCGCTAAAACATGTCTGTGCGGCCAAGCCGGGCATTGTGAGCGTCCACGAGATGCCACTTGCTATACCCTATAAGCCGTTCGATACGAACTAATTTATCAGCGACTTGCGTCTACTTTTCCTTATGGTTTGGCGCCACCGCAAAGTACGGCCGTAACGAGCTCGGTATCCATATACTCTTTCAATTCCAATAACTCGCCCTCTTGCCAGGTTAAGAGGAAATGATAGTGATTCTTGTACTGCTGGCCAGTCACGTGACGGCCCTCTGAAGTGGCTTCTACAGCGACCCGATCTTCTTCCGCTGTCATATTTAATATCGTGAAAACAAGGCCCGCAGGAAATGATTCAAGTACACCACCGGCAAACGCTCTGATTTCTTCCTTTCCCCGGGATCCTGAGATCAGAGTATTTCCCATTGTGACAACCCTGCCATCTTCCGCATAGGTGTCAGCAATGGCGTTCGCGTCAGCACGCTGCATTGCGTCAAAGAACTCGATAGTCTGTTGTTTGTTGCGCTCAATGGTATTCATTCGCAGATCCTGTTTTTCATTTGTATGCGGCGACAATCTCTTTTATCGTTGCGAAAATATTCTTGCGACAGTATCCGAGGCTATCATCTGGCTGGTAATGCACTGTAGCATTGCGCCCGGCGTAGAGCATGACATCGGGGAACAGTGGGTGCTCATCCGTTGATACAGCCAGTTCGACAGGCTTACCTACGGCTTCGAAATACATTTCGAGATAGTCCTTCCAGCTCAGATTCTCATCGCCGAGCAGATAGGCTTTCCCTCCCGTTCCGTTCAGCAAGGCGCCAGCGATAGCCTCAGACATTGACTGGCTACTGATATGGTTGACTCCGCCGGTGGGGGCAACCACAGGAATACCTTCAAGTAAACCTTGTGCATACTGAACCAGTACGGATAAGTGCGGCAGTTCCATCCCATCCACATAGCCTAGAATGAATGGCGCATTGAGACTGCAAACACGAAAACTATCACTGTTTAGTGCGCGAACACCTTCATCCGCAAGATGACGGGACTTAACATAGATAGAGCTTTGTATGACATCCGGAACCACTTGTGGATAGTAGCTGCCAATATAGACCGCAGTCTCAATTCCCGCGTCTCTCGCGGTGCGAAAAAAAGCGGGGATAGCTTCACTGTTCACCCGGGTGTAGAAAGCGTATTCATCCTCACCCGGTGGAAACTGACGTATGTCGGCGCCTGCTGCGAACACCATATGTTCAAATTTTCCCAGCACGTTGCCAGAAACAGCGTTGTCTACATAATTGGCAGCAATGTGATCGAAGTCGCCTAGGCAATCAAGCGTAGTAGGTGAACGCGACATGATCGTAACGTCGTTTCCCAAATCCCTTAGGTGCAGTGCGCAATGTGCTCCTGTCAAACCGGTCCCACCGACGACTAAAATATTACTCATGTTTGATTCTCCAGTTCCGGAATATTGGTCACTCAGTGCAGGCTGGGCTCGAAGACGCTCAGTCGCGTGCTTGCACACCCAGAATAATAAATTGCCTCAGTTCCGCTCTTAGTGCCGTTACATCGTTAATCTCTGGCGGAAACTGCGTATAAGACAATACGAGCCGGCCATACCATTGAATAAGCCGGTCCAAGGACAGCTGCGGATTAATCTCAAGCTTGGTCTGAGCGTTCAAAAAAGAGGGTTCCAACATGTGGTACCAGTTTTTATGGATGCGCATGCTAGATCGATATAAATCACCAATCAGGCGAGATCGGCTGGCAAAAAGCTCTTTCGACAAGGTCTGTTTGTGCTGGTTACAAATAATATAAACGAGGCTTTCGATGAGGTAATCAGCAAACGTATCCTGCGGTGCCATTTCAGAGCGAAGTTGTAGCAGGAATTCATCGGACTCCAGTTCGACAACACCCATTAATATCTCTTCTTTACTTGAGAAATAATTGTATAGCGTACGCCGAGAGACATTGGCCGCTGTGTAAAGGTCCGACATCCTGAATTTTTCCAAGCTGCTCTGCATCACGCAGTCACGCGCGATCTGTAGCAAGCGTGTTCGCGTAATCTCTTCACTGGCTTCGGTGACTGGTTTGTTCACTGAGTCGATCTGAACCTTCAGGCGACGGCATTGGATGTGGGGGAATACTAGCACGACGGCCCTACAATTTGCACAATAATAAGTTATGTGCAATGGACGTAGATACGGAACCACGAACAAAGTGGGAAGGGTATTTTTTTAAAGGGCTACTCCTTCGTTAGAGCATCTTCAATCACCAGGGCAAATATTCTTCACCACGCAACGACCGAACCGCATTCACCAAGTGGCCGAAGCTCAACTCCGAAGAAAACGTTCCGGGTATTTCATGTCCCCAGGTGCTCATATTTCGATACGTTATTCCCTCTTGCCAGGTCGTTTCATCAACCGCCAACGCGTCCCAGCCGATCTCAAACTCGAACCCGGATGGGGTGTGAACATAAAAGGATAGTTCTTTGTCATTCGGATGCTGGCCAACACCCCGCGACAGTTTACAGCCCGTTGTGATGCAACGCTCATAGGCGGCAGATAAATCATCCAACGTTGCCACTTCCATATTGAAATGGTTGATGCGGGTCTTGAACATATCGATTGATAGACCCCGTGTCGCAGCGATTGCGATCGAGTGGTGTCGTTGATTGAGTCGTAGAAAATAGACATCAAGTGCAGTTCGTTTACCCCTGGCCAGTGCGATCGTGTCACTGACTCTGGCATCAAGCAGGTCCTGCCAGAAAGCGATATTGCGTTGCGGTTCCCGTGACATCAACGAGATATGGCCCATGCCAGCGGCCCCTGTTATGAATGCGCTGCACGGCATATCAAGCGGGGTGTCATCAAGTAGGGGATCAACAAAAAGTTCAATGACGAGGCCTTTTGGGCCCACAAAGCGGTGCAGCGATTCGACACCTCTGGCTTGAGCTTCACCATCACGGATGTAATCGATCTGTACCCCGCGTCCCTTCAGGCGATCCAGGATAACCTGGAGTACGGCGTCATCATCCAATTGCCAGCCGACAGCGATTACGTCCTCAGATGGGTCACTCTCTATGATCAAGCGCCTGGCATGCGCATCCATGCGAAATGCCAAAGCACTGCTTGACTCGCTAGCCAGATGCAGTCCAATTGCTTCTTGTAAGAATCGCTTCCACTCGCCTATCTTGCGTGAACCGACCACGAGATAGCCCATTCGCACAGCCCCAAAGACATTCGAATTCATTGTCATTACCACCTGCTGATGTCCTGTTGAGTCAGGATGCCATACATCCCAACAACGATGCTCATACTAGATCTAGCTACGATACTTCACACTGACGAAGTAGCGACGGGGCTCTGTATAACTGGCTGTTGTTGTACCGAATGCATCAACACCGAAACCGCCGCGAATTTCGCGTTTGTCTCCCAGGTTGCGTCCAAACAGGCCGATCTCCCACTTGTCATCGCCGGTCTTGTACGAAATACCTGCATTGTAGAGGGTGTAACCACCTGCGTTGAGGCGATCGAAACTGCTGCTTTGCTCATCATCGCTGTAGAAAATCTCGTCCTTGTAGGCCAGGTCGCCGCGCAACCGCACACTGCTGCCACTATTAAGCTCAAAGACATATTGGACCAGCAGATTTGCAGTCCACTCAGGCACATTGCTGAAGGGGCGATCGCTGAGATCTTCCAGCTCGCCAGTGGCAGAATTTATCGAATCGAAGTTCTCGTACTCAGGGTCTATATAAGACATTCCGCCGCTGATTGTCAGCCCATCTGCCGGCAGCACGGTAATTTCCAGTTCCCCACCCCAAAGTGTAGAGTCCGCAGCGTTATCCACGACCAACGCTAGCGCGCTGTCTGCAGAGGCAGAGGGGCGGCTAATAAGGAACTGTCGATCCTCGTAGTCGTTATAGAACAGCGCGCCGTTAATCTGTAGGCGATCGCTCCACAGCTGTGTCTTAAAGCCCAGCTCGTAGCTGAGAAGTGTTTCTGGGTCGGCAACAGAAATCTGCGCGGTCGCGGTGGGCCTGCCATTGTAAACCCCGCTGCGAAAGCCACCCGATACACTGGCGTAAACCAGGGTGTCTTCGCTGACGTCGTAGTCCAGACCGATTCTTGGGGAAAACTCATCCCAGTTTTCATCGCAGGAGAGACGCGAACCAACGCTGTCGACGATGGCGTCGCTACAAGCGCTCGGATCTGTAGGCCCCGGAATGAGAACAGGTGTTTGACTCGCAAGCTTGAGAGTAAACATATCCAGTTTCTTTTCATCGTATGTGTAGCGTGCCGCTAGGTTCAGCCGCAGATCCTGACTCATATGCCAGGTGCCATTGAAAAAGGCTGCGTAGCTTGTAGTTTCCTGGGTGCGGTCATAGAACAGTGTCAGATCGAGGGGTAAAACAGGGAGCGCTTCGAATAAGCCAGCTCCAATGGTTACTGAGCTGGCGTGATCCCCATCCTCCTTAAGAAAGTAGGCACCGACCAGCCAGTCGAAATTTGTGCCAGATGCGTTGCTAAGCAGGAACTCCTGACTGAACTGCTGCACATCAAACTCTGATCCCACAGAAAAATAGTCATTCTCGTTGTTGTCCGCATCCCGGTAGGACTCGGCGTTCATATCGCGATAGCCTGTGATCGACTTCAGCGAGAAGTGGTTCATATCCCAGGTATTTGTCCAGCTGATACCCCAGGTTTCATTCTTGTCTCGATCGAGCTCGTTAAGGGCGCTGCTTTTGTCAATATCGTCGAGATTGGGTGTACAACATGTTTGACCCTGGGGCGCCAGTACAAGGCCGATAAATGGACCAGCAACGGGTGCAGCAGGATTAAAGTCTGTTAGTACCTGGGGATAAACGTTTTGATCGATGTCCGTGTAGTCGACGACAAGGTGCGAATTCCAGGTTTCGCTGAAATCCGAGTCCAGGTGCCCACGTAGTGCCCACATGTCGTCATTGCCTGCATCATCACCCCGATCGCGCTCCTGCCAGCCATCCGAATTTTTAGTCAGTACAGCGACGCTACCGGCGACTTGGTCGGTGATAGGGAACTCGATGTAACCGGCAAAAGAAAGGTAATTATCTTCGCCGCCGATGAGTTCGGCATTGTAAGCGATTTCACCGGAGGGTCTACGTGTCGTGACATTGATCGCACCACCGATAGTATTTTTGCCGAACAGTGTGCCCTGAGGGCCTCGTAGGATCTGTATCTGCTCAATATCGGCGAGTTGAAAATTTGCTCCAACGGTTCGAGCAAGATAGACACCATCCACATACATACCCACGCCGGGATCGACCGTGAGCGCAAAGTCGAACTGCCCGACGCCGCGCATATAGGCCTGCAGGGCACTGCTGACACCATTGTCAGATGCTCTGATGGAGAGGTTCGGCGTGCGTTGCTCGATATCGGCCACATTGATCATATTGGTCTGCTCGATCATCTGAGCGGAAATTGCAGTGATTGAAATCGGTGTCTCCTGCAGGTTCTCCTCGCGCTTGCGTGCGGTGACCACAACATTCTCCAGAACCTGAGGACCCTGAGCATGTGCGACAGGCATGCGGGATATGGCTGATAGGGTTAGAGATATTACTAGTGCGGGCGTTATGTAGCGGTTTTTCATGGCACCACCTCGTTATAGTTCTGATTAGACAGCACAGGAAACGGAATCGAGTGACGTTTCGTGTATCCAGAGTAAGCCTTAAGTGCCCATCGAAAAACAGGGTCGGCGCGAATTGACTGTCCATCAGCAAAGACTAATAGTTTCAGTTCCGGGAGGAGGGTGATTATCTCTCGAGGATGGACAATCAAATTCCATGAGGTGCCTTTTCTCGAACCAGATCGAAGGCTAGAGTGTCTATTCGCAGGCTTTAACGCATTAAAATTACAACGGACTCAGTTATGGATCAGTTTAGCGGAAAACTCGCCATTGTTACGGGCGCTGGAAGTGGCATTGGCAGGGCGCTTGCCAAACGTTGCGTCGCAGAAGGTATGCGCCTTGCGGTGGCCGATATACAAGCGGGACGACTTGAATCTCTTAAAGCTCAGTTAGAAGGTGAGGGTGCCACAGTACTGACACACACGCTTGATGTGTCCGATGCGCAAGCATTTCAAACGTTTGCCGAGCGCTGCCGGACTGAACTGGGGGTTCCCGATCTGCTTTTCAACAACGCCGGTATTCTTCGCCTCGGTGAGACATGGTCCCATCCATCGGATGAATGGGAGAAAATATTGTCCATCAATATCATGGGCGTGGTGAATGGCTTGAATGCATTTATACCGACCATGTTAGAGGAGGGCAAACCGGCGCACGTCATTAATACGGGCTCGGTCGGTTCATTGGTTGCCGCGCCGGGAATGGCGCAATATACGGCGACGAAAATGGCTGTACGCGGTATTACGGAATGCCTACACAACGACCTCGTCGCGCAAAATGCGGCCATTGATGTATCGCTACTGTGCCCCGGTCCGGTTCTGACTTCCATCAGCGACGAATTACTTGGACTTGAGCCTGGTAATGAAGAAGTCGATCCCGCGACGCATATGATGGCGGGGCAGCCAGATTTTATATCGGCCGATGAATGTGCCGATAGAGTATTCAGTGCTATTGTCGAACGCAGGTTCTGGATATTTCCACATCCGTTTAACCAGTATATCAATGACATGACGCAGACGATTGTTTCGGGCAGGAATCCGGCGTATCAAGAAGTCCAATTCGATTGAACGTTTTGAATTGATCGGGCCGTAACCTGGCCCTACTGGGATTGAATTACCACTCAGACTTATTCTGTAGCTGAACCGAGAAATCGCAAGCACTCGCGATTGAACAGGGCCTCGTGTTCCACCATGGCCCAGTGACCGCACTCAGAAAGCACGATCATTTTCATGGCAGAGCACCGATTCACCAGCGCGAGAATTCCGCTGTCAGGCATCATGTTGTCATTCGCACCCCAGAAGACCAAGACGGGGCAGCACAGTTCGGGCAAGCGCTCTGGCAGGTGCGGGATATCCAATGTCAGCATGACCTGAGAATTCATCAGATCCATGACCTGCATTCTCTGCGCAATCAGTTCGTCAGTGATGTGCTTTGGATCATGGACCAATCCGAATTCGAACATCTCGCGCATTGTTGCACTATTGACGCCTTCGTCTGAAAAATACACTTCAAACATTTTCTGCATGCCGGGCATTTGCAGATATTCTTCGCGTTCGCTCATGCCGCCTGGTGCCATGAGAATGAGTTTTTCAACCAGGTCGGGGTAGGCCAGTGCCAGGCCGATGGCAACCGCACCCCCCAGGGAATTTCCCACGACTGTGCAACGGGTAACACCCACTGCATCGAGCGCTTGCTTCAGGCACTCGACGAAAAAACCGAGAGGGTAGTCGACATCATCGGGTTTATCGGAGAAACCGAATCCAACGAGGTCGGGTACGACACAGCGAAAACCGTTGTTTGCCCACACTGGATAGTTCCCCTTGAAATTACTGTGCCCACTCGCACCGGGGCCTGACCCATGTAAGAAAACCACCACGGGACCTTCACCCCGATCAATATAGTGTATGCGTTGCCCATTCGGACAGTTTACGTATTGCCCTTCTGGCAGCGGGTTCAACTCTGACATCCTCACCTCTTTGTAATGTGTTAGTGCAATGAAAAACTACAGGCTGGGGTCTGTGGAATCTTCGCCAAAAAGTATTCCGCCGAGGTTGACGGCAAACGGATCGGAGATGTTGGCTATGTGCGCCTGACTTGCAACAATATCCTGGTGCTGCTGAGGCAAGCTGTTACCTGCGCGGATGCCGGCGGAGCCTACCCCTTTGAGCATGGCAGATGACAGCGCGATACATCGATCAGCGACAACTGAGGTGTTGTAGCGATATCTCGCCCGGTCCTGCAAACTCGCCACGTTGCCTGATTGCGCGCAGTCCATCAGCGCGTCGAAGTTGCTGAAGAGCGTATCTTTCATGCTGCCGATCGCGATGTCGACCTCCGCGGCTATGCGCCTGGCATTCGGGTCATCCTTCATCATGATTGGGCCAGCTAATCTGGTCTGTGCTACGCCGATATACTTTTCCAATGCGCCCTCTAACGCTCCCAGTGTTGGCGTGGAGACAGCCCGCGAGAAGACCTGCATGAATGGCAGGCGGTACAACGGGGGCTTGTGCATGAATTTCTTGCCGCCAGCGTCGGCGAGCATGTTGTGGGTACGATGTTCCGGAACAAAAACATCGTCCACCACGATATCGTGACTGCCGGTACCTTTCAGTCCCAGCACATCCCAGTTGTCGATGATTTTGTAATCCTTTTTGGGAAGCAGGAAAGTGCGATAGTTCAGCATGTCCCAGGGCGCGTCTTGGGTAGGCACGACTGCCCCTAGAAACACCCAGTCGCAGTGTTCGCAGCCGCTGGAAAAACTCCATCTTCCGCTCAGGTTGAAGCCTCCATCTGCAACGGTAACTTTACCCACCGGTGCATAAGATGAAGAGATCAGTACCTTGCTGTCGGCGCCCCAGACCTCTTGCGATGCCGCATCGTCAAACAGATTCATCTGCCAGTTGTGCACGCCAATAACGCCCAGGACCCATGCGGAGGACATACAGGTCTTGGCGATTTCCAGTAAGACGGCATAGAACACCTGTGGGTCCATCTCCAAGCCGCCGTATTCGCTCGACTGGAGAATCTTGAAGAATCCTGCTTCGTGAAAGTCGGCAATCGTTTCTTCCGGAACGCGTCGATCACTGTTGCAAATCTCTCGACGAGATTCAAGAACTGGTCCCAGCCGTCTTGCCACTTCGAGTAACGCATTCGCGCGAGCGGAGCCCAGGCTGAAGGCACACTCTCCCTGTGTTGTGTGTTTTTTAGTTGCGGCGGCGATAGCAGTCATGGACTTCTCCTGTTGTTAGCGATAGTCAGATGGCCTGATGTGGATTAGCAACACTGGGAGGAGTTGCAGCAGAATCGGCCAATCTTGTGGATGCTACTTTAGGGTTCCTGCTAAACGGAGAGAAGGCGCCACTGATAATTTCAGTGTTTTCCCTCGAGATGCAATTTACTTATTCCAGGAAGGTTTCGGAATCTGGATTGTCCTGAAGCTTGTGCAGGTAGAGAACGAGGAAATCAATAAAGTAGCGCACCTTGGCTGATAAGTGCCGCGTGTTTGGGTACACCGCCCACGCGATGCGATAGTAACGACTCCAGTCCTGGTCCTCGAGTATCACTAACTCACCTCGGCTAACTGCATTTCTGATATAAAAATGTGGTAACTGCGCAATTCCGATACTCGCCTTCGCTGCCGCCAGCAGGTTGGCACCGTCTTCGCTGGTCCAATTCCCTTTGACCTTCACCTTTACGATATCGCGTTGGTCCGGGTTATCGAAAAACCAGAAGCGGTCCGGAGTGGTGAGACAGTTGTGTTGCTGGAGATCTTCAGGACACGTTGGTTTGCCATGGACTTCCCAATATTCCGATGTAGCGCAAAGGCATAGGGCATGTCCCCCGAGGCGTCGGGCAACCAGGGTTGAGTCCTCGAGTTTGTCATAGCGCACGGTGAGATCGTAACTCCCCGATAGTAGGTCTACGTCCTGGAAGTTGGAGTGAACCTCCACGGTTAAGTCCGGATACTTGCGCGAGAATTCTGCCACTGCCGCTGCCATGTACTGCGTGCCATAGCGGCTGTTCAGCGCCAGCTTCAGGGTTCCCCGAGGGCTTTTCTGCATGTCTGAGAGCGTGGACTCTGCCCGATCGAATTGATCGGACATATCCTTGCAATAGCCGAAGAACGTGTTGCCGCTCTCGGTGAGAGTGAGTCGACGGGTCGTCCGTTGTAGCAATCGCACGCCCAGGCGGTCCTCCAACTGGCTGACCTGCTTGCTGACATAGGACTTTGACACGCCCAACTGTTCGGCAGCTGCTGTGAAACTGCCGGTTTCCACTACACAGATATACTCTTCAATGCCTTCCCAGCGACCCACTATGCAACCTCCGATAAACTTTTAAGACTCGACTCACTCGATTGAAAAATCGCCGATGAGCGACGCTCCAGACTTAAATATACGCGCAGACATTGTTTCGCCACAAGAGCCAATTGGCGACGCCTCGATGGAAGCCTCCAAAATCGTGCGCGGCAATTTAACGCATTTTTGCGGCCTGCGAGTACTATATTGCAAACCAGCACTGATTGAATGTACCTTCGATGGAAACAGTCTGGCCACACATATCGCGTATATGCGTTCGCGTGACTCGTGTAACTTACAAATGATTTGAGCTGTGTGTAATGCATGCAATCTATTAGACGACTAGTGAAGACTTTCCTAGGCGCTGGGTTCGGCCTAGCGCTGCTGGCGTGGTTGCCTGCGGTAGTCGCGCAGACAGGAGCAAGCGGTGCGCCACCGAGCGGTGCGCCACCAAACATCGTGCTCATCGTGGCAGATGATATTGGTTTCTCTGATTTCGGAAGCTATGGCGGAGAAATCGAGACACCGCATATTGACGCCCTGGCACAAGCCGGTATTCGTTTCACGAACTTCCATGTGGCGTCAAGCTGTGCACCTACCCGCGCAATGTTGATGACTGGCACAGACAGTCACCTGGCTGGAATCGGCAGCATGCGCGAGTTGATGCCTTTATCGCATCGCGGTAAACCCGGTTATGGCGGCGTACTCAACGACCGGGTGCAGACGATCGCGCAGCGGTTACAGTCAGCTGGATATCGCACCTCAGCAGCGGGTAAATGGCATCTGGGAATCGAAGCCAGAAACCTGCCACCCGCCCGCGGTTTCGATTATTCAGTCATTCAGGCCGACAGTGGCTCCGACAATTTTGAAATGCGGCCCTATTTGCCGATGCAGGCAGAGGCCTACTGGTTTGAAAATGGCGAGCAGTTGCGGTCGCTGCCGCAAGGCTTTTACTCTTCAACGCATTTTGTCGATAAAACAATCGAATTTCTGCGCTCAAGCAGTTCGCAGCGCAAACCGTTTTTCGCCTACGTCGCTTTCATGGCGAATCACACACCTATTCAGGCGCCTGCACATTTCATTGACCGCTACAGAGGCCGTTACCTCGAAGGATGGGTGGCCGTGAGGAAAGCGCGCACCCAGAAACTGCGCGAGTCTGGATTGTTCGGTGAACATGCGACGCTGGCGCCC
>JBGCGJ010000042.1:0-118188 GCA_045110675.1 Halioglobus sp.
GAGTTTTTGCCGGCGATGGATTACTTCGATATCGAAAAAACCATTAAAGAAAGAGTGAATAAAAAACTTCCCGAGGTGAAGATCACCATGGGAAGAGCGGCTATTTTAACCCAGGCGCACAACGGCCGTGCCCCGTGTCACTACTGCGGCCCCTGTCACCGCGGCTGCTCTTCGGGCAGCTATTTCAGCTCGCAGAGTTCAACGTTGCCGGCGGCTCGTGCTACAGGGAATTTGACTTTGCTGCCCAATCAGGTGGTTGAACGCCTGGAACACGATGAGACGGGAAAACGTATTACTTCGGTTAAAGCGATTGATACCCAAACCGGAGAGCGGCGAGAGTACACCGCCAAAATCTTCTTCCTGTGCGCTTCAACCATGGCTTCTGCGCAGATTATGCTGCATTCAGCCAGTCCCATGCATCCTAACGGCCTGAGCAATAAGAGTGGGGCCCTGGGTCGCTATGTCATGGACCATATGATGCACGGCCATATGGGTATGATGGTCGATAATATCGATGGCTATTACCAGGGTAATCGCCCCAACGGTTTGTATATCCCACGTTTTCGCAATGTGGGTGGCCAGGATGAGGACGCTGACTTTGTGCGCGGCTACGGGTATCAGGCCCATGCTGTTCGGCCAGATTGGCAGACCTCCTTCAACACCAAAGGTTTCGGCGCGCAGTATAAGGAATCCTTGCGCAAACCCGGTTCTTTCTGGATATGGGTGCTGGGCGGTTTTATTGAGTGTCTCCCCGATGAAAGCAATCGTATGTATTTGCACGAGAGCAAGAAGGATCGCTTTGGCATCCCACAACTGGTAACCGAGTTCAGCTGGGGGGAGAATGAACTGCGCCTTGCCAGGGATTCAGCCAAGCAGGCCGGCAAGATATTCCGAGCTGCCGGTGCGGTTCTCTATCAAGAATCCGATATCGAATCGATCAGTGCCGGTGGAGATGGAATTCACGAGATGGGAACAGCGCGAATGGGTGATGACCCCAACGAATCAGTGCTCAACAAGTACAATCAAGCCCACGAGTTGGAAAACCTATTTGTCACAGATGGTTCGTTTATGACCTCAGCATCTTGTGTTAATCCTTCGCTCACCTATATGGCGTTCACCGCTCGCGCCTGCGATTACGCAGTCGCGCAACTCAAAGGCGGGCAATTGGCAGGTTAATCATGAAAGTCAAAATAGGAATGAACATGCTGTTGTGGGGTGCCGAAACGAAGGTCTCTCATATTCCAGTTTTCGAAAATATTGCCAGCGCAGGTTTTGATGGCGTTGAAATTTCCGTGGTAGGCCAGGATAAATCCGATTTGCAAATAATGCGCAGTGCCGTGGCCGACCTTGGTATGTCCCTCACTGCTAGCACCTTTGTCCCGCCTGAAGCGAATCCGATTGCCGCGGATCCGTCTGTGCGTGCACTTTCTGTAGACTATCTGAAGGCAAGGATTGACGAAACTGCCCTTCTTGGCAGTGAAATTTTGGTGGGGGGCGTTTATCAAGCGCACAAGTATTTTAGCGGCCGAGGCCCCACCGACCAGGAGTGGGAATGGAGTAGGCAATATCTCCGTGAGGCCGGAGAGTACGCTCGCAGCTGCGGTGTAAAGCTGGGGCTGGAGTTTCTGAATCGTTTCGAGGTGTACCTGATCAATACCGCGGCTGATGCGGCTAGAATGTGTAGAGATGTCGGTCTGGAAAATGTGGGTGTTTTGTACGATACCCACCACGCAAATATTGAAGACCCCAATCCTGCAATCGCATTGCCCAGCTGTAGCGATCATTTGATGCATATCCATCTGAGTGAAAGCCACCGGGGTACCCTGGGTAGCGGTCAGGTGAAGTGGGAGGAAACCTTCGCAACGTTGAAGTTTCTGGAATACGAAGGCTGGCTGACCATCGAAGCCTTCGGTACTTCAGATGAGGCCATTGTCGGGGCCGCCAATCTTTGGCGCGATGCGTTTGATTCCCCGGATCAACTCTACACCGATGGAATCCAGTTTATTCGTGACGGGCTTGCGCACTCAGGCCTGCCACTCTAAATCGGTAGCTCCGTCGTATATTTAATCTCTTCCATGACAAAGCCGGCAGTGACGTCGAATAGGTCAGCTTTAATCAGCTCCTTGTAAAGCCGATCGTAGTCAGGCATGTCTTTGACGATGGCCTTGAGGAGATAATCTGCCTCTCCCCCCATCCGATAGACTTCGAGGATGCCGGGGATACTCTCGACTACGGACTTAAATTTGTTCGCCCACTTTTCATTATGCTGATTGGTCTTCACTGAGATGAACACTTTAAGGGCTAAATCAAGTGCGGCAGAATTCAATAAAGTGACTCTTCCCTGGATAATGTCCGCCTGTTCCAGTTTTTGAATTCGGCGCCAGCAGGCAGACTTCGAAATGCCTGCAATCTGGGCCAGATCGCCAACAGAAAGTGCGGCATCCGACTGCAGGTGGGAAAGTAGAATTTTGTCCAGTTTTTCCATTTTTGCTACCGCGAAGAATTCGGTTGATTTAAGTTATTCGAGTTAATATTTCGATTCATATTACTAAAACGGAACGTTGTTTCAATAATACCCTGTTTAGAGTCACGATTGGAGACAATGTTTCTCCGAATCAGCGCTATCATTTGGCAATGACTCAAATTGGATCGAGCCCAGATGACCGAACTCATTGAACAAATACGTGATTCAGTGATCGGTGATAAGCGCAGTATCCAAACGCCCTTTGGTGATAAGCCTCTCGTTTATGCCGATTACACTGCAAGCGGTCGCAGTCTGAGTTTCATCGAAGAATATATCTGCCAGCAGGTTTTACCTTTCTACGCAAATACCCACTCGGAAACCTCTTTCACCGGAGCTCAAACGACGGCACTGCGAGAGGAGGCCCGCGCGCAAATTCGGTCTTCGGTAAATGGCGGCGATAAAGATCAGGTGATTTTCTGCGGATCTGGCGCAACAGCTGCCATTAATAAGTTAATTGACATCCTCAACTTGCGCTTGCCCGCGGATTTATCCACACGACATGGCTTGTTGGAAAGCATACCCATTGGCGAGCGCCCCGTGGTATTTGTCGGCCCCTATGAGCACCATTCGAACGAGCTTACATGGCGTGAAAGTATTGCCGATGTCATCTCTATACCGCTTACCCACTGTGGAAGAATTGACATCGAAATTCTGGGTCAGCAGCTACAAGCCTACTCTCACCGCCCGTTTCTCATAGGGAGTTTTTCCGCCGCCTCGAATGTCACTGGTATAAAAAGCGATGTGGTAGCGGTGAGCGCTGTGCTGAAAAAGCACGGCGCTTTGGTGTTCTGGGATTATGCAGCCGCTGCGCCGTATGTGTCGATTGATATGAATGGAGCGACTCCTTTCGATGCGGTATTTATTTCGCCGCACAAGTTTATAGGAGGTCCGGGGACTCCTGGTGTGTTGGTTGCCAAGCGGTCGATTTTCAAAAACAGTGTGCCGGCCACAGTGGGCGGAGGCACAGTTCGCTATGTGACACCTCACGATCACACTTACATTGAAGACTGCGAACGCCGGGAAGAGGGTGGAACGCCTGGCATAGTCGAGTCGATTCGCGCGGGGCTGGTTTTTAAACTGCAGAGCGAGGTAGGGACTGCGGAAATTGAGCGACGCGAGGCGAGCTTTATTCAGCGCGCCGTCGCAAGGTTCAGGCAGTGCCGTAACTTGAGAATTATGGGCAACCCCGATGCCGATCGAATATCGATTATGTCGCTGCGCTTTGTTCATGGCGACAAGGACCTGCATTACGGTTTTATTGTTTCACTACTCAACGATCTATTCGGTATACAAGTTCGCGGTGGTTGCTCCTGTGCTGGCCCCTACGGTCATAGCCTGCTGGCAATGGACATGGAGTACAGTCGCGCAGTTGAAGCACAAGTTGCCCTTGGCGCGGCTGTGTTACGACCCGGTTGGGTGAGGCTAAATTTTAACTATTTTGTCGCCGAAGACGAATTTGAATACTTGCTGAGGGCCATAGAGTTGGTGGCCGCACACGGGTGGCGAATGCTGCCTTACTACTCATTCGATGAGGAATCGGCTGTGTGGAAATTTCAGGGTGTGTCAAATGAAATGGTCAGCAGTCTCAACAATTTCAGTTTTACAGATAGATGTTATCAGAAGTCTTCGCTGTTCTTCGAAGTAGAGAGCCTGAATGGTAAATGCGAGCAGGCCGAACGAGAGTTACTCAAGGAGCATCGCATTGGAGAGTTTTCGACGTTGTGCCTGAGTGAAGATTGCGAACGTTTGCGATGGTTTTTGTTACCTCAGGAAGCTCGGGAGATGCTTTCAGCTTCACTTTCGCCATCGTCGGATCGATGCTTTGCGAGTGCATCCTAGATGGAGTTGATTGCACTGGGTTTTCTTATCGGTTTAGCCCTAGCTCTAACCGGTGCCGGTGGATCAATCGTCGCGGTTCCTCTACTCATGTATGTTCTGGATTTGCGCCCGCAAGATGCTATGGGGATTAGTTTAGGTGCTGTCAGTGCAGCGGCGATGGTCGGGGTATTGCTGCGGCGTAGGCGAGGGCACCCTCCAATCTGGAATGCGGTTCTAGCGCTGGCTGTCACAGGAATGTTTGCCGCACCTTTAGGGCGTTGGATATCCCACCAAATTGATGAGCGAGTTATCGTAGTGCTATTTTCCCTCCTGGCTGTATATTTGGCTAAGAAAATGTGGTCGGCGGAACCTCAGCAGTCCAATCCAAGCCGCGGTAACACTGATATCGAATTGCTCGAGATTCCCTCCGAACGCGTCACTTTCTTCGGCGCTGGCATCGGCTTGGGTTTGCTATCCGGGTTGTTTGGTGTCGGCGGTGGATTTTTAATCGTGCCTTTCCTGAATCTGTATGCCCGAATGAATATCGAAAAAGCGATTAGTACGTCTTTGCTGGTTATTGCTTTGATTGGTAGCTCTGGTTATCTCTACCATGTTGTCACATCACCTGCCCATGACAACCGAGCACTCAGCGTGATTGGCCTAGGAAGCATAGTGGGCATTCTGGTGGGCACACAATTGAGTGCTCAGCTGTCTGGAAAAGGGATTCAAAAGCTTTTTTCTGGCTTTGTGGTGCTTATGATGTCCTATGTTCTTTTCAGAACACTCGCCTAGATCCCGTTTTTTTGATGCTCTCTCGATGGTTTCCTGGTGCGGAATTCTTGTACCAAAACTGAGCATGCACGATCAATTCGATGGTATTGTATGGCCGACATAAACTAGCATTCTCATTGCTATGTATAGATGGAGCCAGACATGTCGCTTTTCCTTCGGAAAGTCAAAAAATACCTTTATATAAAATTGATGTCATTCGCAGTTTCTTTTCAAGGTGGTGCGAGGCATTTTGCATTTTCCGGTAGTGGAAGTTCGGCTCAACTGTGTAATCACATTGCTCGGATGGGCTTTAAAAAAGTTTTGGTGGTAACTGATAAGCCTCTCAGGGAACTTGGTGTCGTTGATCGCGCCGTTGCTGCGCTTTCTGCAGCGGGGGTCGATATTGCCTATTATGACGGTGTGTTACCGGATCCAACTTTCGCTCAGGTAGCCGATGGAGCCGCAATACTGGCCCAGCACGGTAGTGAAGCGGTTTTCGCTATCGGTGGTGGTTCTTCTATGGATGCCGCGAAAATTATTGCGGCCAGCGCCAATAGTGACCAGTCACCCAGGGAGTGGGTGGGTTTTGGGAAAGTGCAGCATGAGGTTCTTCCTCTATTTGCGATTCCCACGACCTCGGGTACCGGTTCCGAGGCGACTATGGGCGCCGTCATTTCCGACAGTGAAACCCATGCAAAATCCATCATTTCCGCTGCGACTTTGCTGCCTGTGGCGACGGCGCTGGATTCGGACTTGATCGCAGGTCTGCCTCCCCACATAACCGCAGCAACCGGAATGGACGCTTTGACACATGGTATTGAGGCTTACATCGGTATATGGGAGAGAGGCACTCGATCCGAGGATTCCCGGGCCGCGGTGAAGCTTATTTTCGAAAATCTCGCCGCGGCCTATCACGATGGCAGTAATCTCTCCGCTCGCGAAGGTATGGCGGTCGGATCTTATTATGCGGGTATGGCAATCAACCAGGTTAACGTGGGCAACGTCCATGCTATCGCCCATCAGTTGGGTGGTAAGTATGGAATTCCGCACGGTCTGGCAAATGCCATGGTTCTTCCACATGTTTTGGATTTCTGTCGAGTGGAAGCGCAGCAGCGTTTGGCGGAACTCGCATTGTTGATCGGCGTGGGTTCGCAAAATGAAACTCAGGAGCAGCAAGCCGACAAGTTTATTCAGGCGGTTCGCGATCTTCGTTCCGAAGTGGGAATTCCCGATAGCTCGGAGAAAATTCGCCAACAGGACTACGAAGACCTTTGCACGGCAGCTATTGCCGAGGGAGATGGTTACCCAGCGCCGCGTTTGCTGGAACGCGATGCCACCATTGCGATTCTGACGGCGATTACCGCCTAGTCATTTCCTAGATGTTGCCAGTGTGTGATCGTTGGACTCCGACATCCATTGTTACGGGTGGAAGGTATTTTTATGGGAGTATCCGTGGTTTCGATTAAAGATGTCGCTAAAGCGGCGGGGGTCTCAACCGCGACAGTTTCCCGGGCACTGGCAGATCCCGATAAAGTGCAGAGCAAAACCCGCGATAAAGTGTTGGAAGCAGTGCATAAAACAGGCTATGTAACCAATAGCTTGGCCCGGAGTTTTCGCACTAAACGAACGAGAACGGTTGTGGTTCTTGTTCCGGATATTACCAATAGTTTTTTTGCCAACATCATTCAAGGTATCGAAGAGGTTGCTCGCAGCAATAATTACAGAATTTTGCTTGGAGACATGCAAAACGACCCGGCAAACGCGCTTGCCTATGGAGAGCTTTGTGCCCAGCGTCAGGCAGATGGATTGATATCATTGTGTCGAACTATCCCTTTTGAATACTCGAAAAGTCGAAAAACGGTAGATCCTAAATGGCCTCCACTGGTTATGGCTTGCGAATACGACGATGTTATTGCCGTACCCGGTGTCGGCATTGACAACGAGGCTGCCGCTTTGGATGGGGTCCGGTATTTGGCAAAACAGGGGCACAGAAGGATTGCGTTTATCAATGGACCGGCAGATTCCCCGCTTTGCAGAGATCGACTAAAGGGCTACAGAAAAGGGATGGCTGAGTTGGGGCGGCGTGCTGTGGCAGATCTAATTTTCCACGGCGATTTTACCCTGGATTCCGGTGCTCAGGTGGCTAGACAAATGTGTTCTGGAAAAATATTGCCGACCGCCTTGTTTGCGGCCAACGATGCGATGGCGATCGGTGCACTGCAGGTCATCAAGCGCGGCGGAGTGTCTGTTCCCAAAGATATCTCTATTGTGGGATTCGACGATGTAAAATTCTCGGCCTACTGTGATCCGCCACTCACTACCATCCGGCAGCCGCGGCGAGAGATCGGTGCACTGAGTATGCAGATGATGCTGGATCAGCTCGAGGGTGAAGCGGCTAGAGGAAAACGTATACAGCTTCCTTATGAACTGATTGTGCGGGACTCGGTCGCTACAATCTAAACGTTTATATGCGGGTGATCATGAGAGCCCGATGCTAAAAGACGCTAGCGCCCGACTCCGGGTCATTCACATTGCTGCGCATGAATGCGAACAGTTCGCGCCCGCATCCGTATTGGTTTTCCTCAGAGCTGCGTTTGGCGATAGGCCGCTGCAGCCACTCCTCGTTGTCCGCAATGAGGTCAAGCAACCCGCTGTCGGCATTGAGTCGTATGATGTCTCCGTTGCAGATTTTTCCTATGGGTCCGTCGCAGAGTGTTTCAGGTGTTAGATGAATTGCCGCTGGCACCTTTCCGGAGGCTCCCGACATGCGTCCATCGGTCACTAGCGCCACTTTGAAGCCCCGATCCTGCAAGATACCAAGGTAAGGTGTTAGCTTGTGCAGCTCGGGCATTCCATTTGCCTGGGGTCCCTGAAAACGTACGACAGCGACGAGGTCGCACTCAAGTTCGCCTTGATCAAAGGCTTCTTTGAGAGCTTCTTGCGTTTCAAATACTCTTGCCGGAGCTTCGACAATGCGATGTTCGGGAGCCACTGCTGAAATTTTTATCACGCTGCGCCCTAGGTTGCCTTGCAACAGCTTTAATCCACCTTCTGTGTCAAAGGGAGTATGGGCCGGTCGCAGGACTTCCAGGTCGGCGCTTTCGTTCACACCCTGAACATGCTCCAGTTTGGAATGGCTAAGGCGAGGTTCAAGTGTGTAGTTGCTTAATCCATGGCCCCAGACGGTGTTGACGTCTTCGTGCAACAAGCCTGCCTCAAGCAGTGTGCGGATGACGTAGGCGGTTCCACCGGCCGCATGAAAGTGATTGATGTCCGCGCTGCCGTTCGGGTAGACCCTGGCGACAAGCGGCGTGATTTCTGACAAGTCGCTATAGTCCTGCCAGTCGATGATGACTCCTGCGGCTTTAGCGATCGCTATCCAGTGAATACTGTGATTTGTAGAACCTCCTGTAGCCAGCAGGGCGACAAGGGCATTTACGATGCATTTTTCATCAACGACTTTGGCCAGGGGCGTGTACTCGTTTCCCAGCGCTGTGATTTTGCAAAGTCTCTGCGCGGCTGCGGCGGTGAGATGATCGCGAAGCTCGGTTCCCGGCGTTTCAAAGGCGGCGCCTGGTATATGCAGGCCCATCACTTCCATAAGCATTTGGTTGCTGTTGGCGGTTCCGTAGAATGTACATGTTCCTTTGCCGTGGTATGCCCCGGACTCGGCGGCTAGCAGTTTATCCCTGCCTACTTTCCCTTCGGCGAACTGTTGTCGAACGGCGGCTTTTTCCTTATTACTCAAGCCGGTGGTCATTGGCCCGGCCGGCGCGAACACTACAGGCAGGTGACCAAAACTCAGCGCTCCAATCAGCAGGCCGGGAACGATTTTGTCGCAGACACCCAGGCACAGCGCGCCATCGAACATATTGTGTGATAGCGCTATCGCTGTTGCACCGGCGATAATGTCCCTGCTGAACAGGCTCAGTTCCATACCGGCTGTACCTTGAGTGACACCGTCGCACATTGCGGGTACTCCCCCTGCGACTTGAGCGGTGCAGCCTACCCCATGGGCTGCCTGTTTAACCAGATCCGGGTAATCCCCCAGTGGTTGATGAGCGGAGAGCATGTCGTTGTACGCATTGACGATACCAATGTTGGCAGCTTCGGAAAGTTTCAGAGTCTGTTTGTCGTCCTTGTCACAGGCCGCGAACCCGTGGGCCAAGTTACTACACGAAAGCGTGCCGCGCAGTGGGCCATCGCTACCCATCTGGGCGATTCTTCGCAGATACTCCGCTCTCGATTCTGTGCTTCGCTCGACAATTCTTTGAGTGATTTCTTGCAGCTTCGGATTCATGGTTAGGGTGCCCACCAGAGTGTTACCGGGGTTTTACTTTGCTCAAGTATTGCAGCTATCGGGTGCCCCCTATCCTGAGCAGATTCAAATACTGCACGTTTTTCATCACCGGTAATATGGACAATGACCTCTCGGCTATTGAGTACGGCGGACAGGGTGAGCGTCGCGCGTTTGTGAGGTGCTGTAACCGGATCTGTGATCGCTACTTCGTCTGTGTTTTCGGGATCGAGCAGCGTTTTTAGATTATCCGCCTTGGGGAACCACGAAGCGGTGTGTCCATCGCCCCCCATACCCAGAATCACTGCTGTAAACGGTTTGGTCAGTAAGCTGATTCTTTGCTGTGCTTCCCTCAACCCATCTTCGGCGCGCTGGTGATCTGTTTTCAGACCGACTACCAGTGTTTCCAGTGCGGCGTTTTGCGCAAGGTGTTCTCGTACAAGTCTCTCATTTGAGTCGGGGCTTTGGGTATCAACCCATCGCTCGTCTACCAGAACGATGGTGACTTTTTCCCAGCTGATTTCGGACATCGACAAGCATCGAAACAATCCCTTGGGTGTGTTTCCACCTGACACGGCCAGACTAGCTGAACCCGTTTTCTCGACATCTGCGCTCAGAACATCACAAATATGCGCTGCGAGCTCCCTGTTTAGTTGATCCTGATCGGGGTAATTTTTTTTATCATTCATACCAGTTTCTTCCATCTACAGCCATCAACGCAGTAGCGGTTCCGGGTCCCATGGTGCCCGAGTTATAAGATTGGATCTCCATCCCTGTCTCTTCCCAGGCGGCGATGATAGTGTCCGTCCAGCGCCAGGCCGCCTCGACTTCGTCGCGGCGCATGAACAGGGTTTGATCTCCGTGTATGGCGTCGAGCAGTAAGCGCTCATAAGCATCGTGATGAACTTTTTCTTCCTCGGAGTCATCCGTTAAATGCAGCTCCACGGGCTTCAACCTCAGTGTTTTAGCCAGCCCCGGTTTTTTGTTCAAGGTATGAAGAGTAATGGTTTCCTCGGGCTGTAATCGAATAACCAGCTTGTTGGTGAGCTCGTTGGGATCATTGGCGAACAATGAGAAGGGCTGTCGTTTAAATTCGATCACTATCTCGGAATAGCGCTTGCTCAATCGCTTGCCAGTGCGCAAATAAAAGGGCACCCCGGCCCAGCGCCAGTTACTGATAGTTGTCTTCAGGGCGACAAAAGTCTCGGTGGTATCAGCTTCGCTGTACTCAGCTTCGTCGAGAAAGCCGTGGACTGCCTCGCCATTAACCGCACCGGCCGCATACCGGCCACGTACGGTGCTGCTCTTAACATTGCTGGCATCAATGCGATCAAGACTGCGCAGCACTTTTACTTTTTCGTCGCGAACGTCTGCCGGATCCAGGCTCGCAGGGGGTTCCATCGCCACGATGGTCATTACCTGCAAAAGGTGGTTTTGCACCATATCCCGGAGCGCACCAATGTCGGCGTAGTAGCTACCGCGACCTTCGACGCCGATTTCTTCCGCGACGGTAATCTGTACATTGTCGACAAAGGTGTTTTGCCACAGTGGATGAAAAAGAGGATTGCCAAAGCGGATGGCCAGGAGGTTTTGAACTGTCTCTTTTCCCAGGTAGTGATCAATACGAAAAATTGCTTGTTCCGGAAACACCTCGGCGACCTGCGCATTAATTTCCTGGCAGGAATCGAGGTCGTGACCCAGCGGCTTTTCCAGTACCACGCGGCTTGCGTCATTGACGATATTTGCCTGCGACAAATGATGACAGATGGTGCCGTACAAAGAGGGCAGAGTGGCGAGATAGAACAGCCTTGCAGGCGCGCTGTCACCGTCTAGCTGTTTAGCAAGGGATTCGTAGTCGACTTCATTGGAGGCGTCCAGCTTTTGGTAGTAAAGAGTATCGCGAAATTTTTCCCAGATGGCTTCGTCCCAATCATTTTTAGGAAGGTATTTTTGCAGATTACTGTGCGCGGCTTTTCGAAGTGTTTCGCTGTCTGCTTCGCCTCGGCCCGTGGCGATAATGCGGTGCAGGCGGCCGGCCAAACCATGGCGGTGAAGTTGAAATAAAGCGGGAAGAAGTTTACGGGTAGACAAGTCTCCGGTGCCACCGAAAACAATCAAATCAACCAATTGGCTCATACACCCATGTCCTCATTTAAGGTAAGAATACAACGTCGTTGTTCTGTGCGCGTGTCGATCCGGCGGGCTCAGCAGCGGGTTGAATCTTGTTTACGGTGATTGGTCCGCGACTTTCTGGAGTGCCGCTGGAGAAGCGCAAGCATAGCAAACATTTTGCTGACTTGGCCATTGGCCTGGGTAATTTGCCGGGCTACTCGTTGGACTATAAGCTGGACTGCAAGCCGGACTATAAATAGTCTTGAAGTTTAGCGGATCGCCAGGTGGGTAGTTTGCGTGAGAGGTAGTGTTCGACAAAGCTGACATCCTCTGCGTACAGCTGGTTGAGATAGTGAATGTCGTCCTGGGTTATTACCGGTTCTTTTCCCCTTTCGCCTGCCGGTCGGCCTCTACCCCGATTGCTAGGGTGTAAGAGATTCCGGTCTTCGATTTCGGATCGCAGGCCGAGCCAGTGGTAAAGCTCTGTTACAAGCTTTTGGGGCTGCTCGATAATATCGTCAAACAGCACGACATGAAGTTGCTGAGGTTTGAAATATTTCAGCCATGCTTCCATATGTCTTTGGTAAAAACCCATATCGATAATGCCCCATCGATTTCCGCGATCCTGGATGCGCTCAGCGGCATCAATATTGCCGGCTCGATGATGGTGATAAAACGCTGATATCGCTCTTGCCACTGGGTTTCTCAGCGATATTATCAGCGCCGGCTCAGGCTCCAGAATACGGGCGACAACACTGGGAATATCCACATTACTTCGTTTCAGGTCTTGGCCGTATTGCGAGCGAATATCCTTCGACCAGAAGTACGCAGGTGTTGATTCGCCGCGGTAACGCATCCCGGTTCCGGCACAGAATTCTGATTTGTAAGCGGAAATACCCTCCGCCGAATCGGTTTTGTCCCGGTGGCCGAAGAATCGTAACTCCTTGGGGTTGGACATAAAGATGTCCGGATGTGCTTCGAGCCTTTCGTGTAGCCATGTGCTGCCCGCTTTTTGTGCACCGAGTACCAAAAGGTTAGGTAGAGCTCCCTCGTTCTCAACGTTCTTCACGCAAACTCCGCCTTTGTCTGATGATTAAGCAAGCGGCCCAGAAGCAAACAATGGCTAAGCCGCCCATCTCTCTGGCTTCTTCGACTGCGTCGCTTTGCATACTCATTGACGCGGTGACTTCAGCCATTGAGACTGCACCGACGAACTCGCTTGCCAGGAATGCCATCCAAGCAATACCCAGCAGTAACAGCAAAGGGGGTAGCCAGGTAATGGGGTTGTCGCGAAATCCCGAGACGCACATTACCGCTGCACTCAAATAAACAGTGATCCAGATGAGCGCGTCAGTATCGTTGTATTGGACGGCCGCGCTCAAAACAAAAATGGTGAGAAAGAGGCTGTTTAACACGACAAAAGCCATATATTGGTCTCATTTGGATATCAGGGCGGTATACTACATCACTTTTACTGTGTGCCCATGCAGAAGCAGGGCTGCGAATTCTGGAATTACGTTTTGCCTAGATTTTCCAATACTGCACTGGTGTCGCTGCTGTTTGTTTCTGCCTGCCATTCGGCCTGGTCAGATCCGGAACTGGAGTCGATTTTAGTCACCGGGGTCTATTCACCCCTGAAGCCCTCTGAACTTAGTAGTACCTCAACGCTGGTTGACCTCGACCAATTGCAGTCGATCAACGCGCGCTCATTGGGCGGCGTTTTGAAAACAGTTGCCGGTGTTCAGGTGGAAGAGCTTGGCGGGCCCGGTGGTCTCTCTGCGGTTTCTGTCCGTGGTGGAGAATCCAATTTCACCCTGGTTTTGCTCGACGGTGTGGCGATCAATGATCCGACCAATACCCGCGGCGGTGGCATTGACTTCTCGAGGCTCGATCCGGCCTCTGTTGAACGGCTGGAAATTATCCGGGGTCCTCAATCTTCGATTTATGGCTCCAATGCGCTCGGGGGGGTTATCAACATTATTTCGCGCCAATCGACTTTCAGAAACGAACAGCTATTCCGCGCGTCTCTGGGCGAGAGAGATTTTAGCCAGTACCGTTTGTCGACATCGGGTGTCGAGGGTGAATTTGCGTATTCACTGGAGGTGAACGGGCGAGACAGCGGCGAACCGGTGCAGGGCAGTAAATTGGAAACGGATGAAGCCCGTGTGCGAATTCATTGGCGTCCCGAAGGCTCCCACGAGTTTGACTTGGGGTTTCGTACACTCAAGGGTGATAGCAGTACCTACCCCCAACAGAGTGGCGGTCCAGAGCTTGCCGTCAGTAACGCGCTTGAGCTGGCTGATTTTGACAAGGAAGTTTTGGACGGCAAGTGGCGATGGCAGGTGCTCCCGCAGTGGACCAGTCTCCTAAAGCTGGATCGTTTTGAGCACAGTGAAGATACTGTCTCTCCGGGCATTGTCCCGTTTTCCTCAGTTCCACCGAGTGGTGCGAAAACCCGATTTGTCCGCCGGCAAGTGCAGTGGGTGAACACTATTGAATTGGCTGGCAACTACACACTCAATTTGGGAACAGACTATAGGGCAGAGGACGGCGATAGTGAAGGCTACCTCGAATTCTCAGGTTTTGAGTTGCCGACGGATTTCCAGCTGGAAAGAGACAGTGTTGGTGTGTTTGCTGATATACAGGCAAACCTCGGGGACGTCTTGTTGCTGCAGGGAAGTGTGCGCCATGACGAACCGGAAGATTTTTCGAGAGAAACAACGCTAAAACTGGGAGCGGGATTTTCGCCGAATTCGACGACACGATTGTTCGCGAATTGGGGAGAGGGATTTAAGCTCCCGAGCTTTTTTGCCCTGGGTCATCCCTTGGTAGGTAATTCCGACCTTAAGCCGGAAACTGCCCGGAGTTGGGATGTGGGTATTCGCTGGGATGCAGAAGCTCCACTGTGGTTGCAGATCGTCTACTTTCAGAATGAGTACCGTGATTTAGTCGATTTCGATTCTGAACTTTTCACCAATGTGAACCGCAACCAGGTGAACTCTAATGGCTTTGAGTTGGAAGTGAGCTTCCAACCCCGGCGGACAGTGGATGTGCTCGCTCAGGTGACCTACACCGATATTGATGTCAAGCACAGCTCAGTTCCGCTTCAGGGCCGACCCGCGTGGAGAGCAGGTGCTACGGTGGACTGGCAAGTATCCCCGACCCTTAGCACCGCCTTAATGTATCAATGGACTGGGGACGTGTTTGCATCTTCATTGCACACCGGAGAGTCAGTGATTGAATCTCTGGACAGTTACTCTTTGGTGAATTGGAATCTTCGCTGGAGGCTCAATAAACATCTTTCGATAGATCTGGCAGCGGACAATTTATTGGATGAACGCTATGCCAATGCGGTTGGTTTTGTTGCCCCAGGGCGATCGCTTCGTTTCGGCTTTACGCTGGGGAAACGCTCCGAGCCAACATTAGCCAAACGTGATGCTTCCGGACCCGAACTTCAGTTGGCCGATCGTCGCTATGAGGATAAATGGGATGGGTGAGCGGGATGGTGCGCGGCTCGTGCCAAGCGTTCTATCACTGCTGTCGCTCTCAGTAGCGGTATTACTGGCTTTTTCGCTGTTAGCGGCCTGGTATCGTTACCATCCGCATATGCCCTGGCGCGATACTCTGCCACTATTGCGGAATTTGATGCCCTTGCTTACCGACGGGTGGAGTACGAGTGCGGCGCTGTCGCTCATTGAACCGCATTACACAGCCCACCGAGTGTTGGTGCCCCGATTATTACTGTTCGCGGACATAGAGTTTCTCGGGGGCCGCAGCCATCTCCTTTTCGCTTCAGGGGTTTTGGGCCTGGCGCTAATCTGGTTAAGTTTTTCGTCCCTGGCGATACAGCGCCTGCGGGGTGATTTTTGGAGTCGCCTGTTTGCAGTCTCGCTTTCGGCTGCAGTACTGCTAGCACCCGCTCATCTGTGGAATTTCCTCAACCCGATTTGTAGTTCCTGGCCGCTATCGATTGGTTTATCAGTTGCAGCTCTTTATCTATTGGTGAGCCGTCGGCAACAACTCGGAGCTCCTTTGCTGACAGTCGTTTATTGCCTGGCCCTGTTGGCGGCGTTTAGCAATTTTTTGGGAGTGTTGGTTTGGCTGCTACTGCCTTTGCCGCTAATTGCGGGCCGAGAAAAGTACTGGTATTTAAGCGTTATCGCTAGTGCGGTATTTGTGTTCCTGTATCTACAGGGCATTGACACCGACGCGGAAATAGCCATTTCCATTGCCGACGGTCATCCAGATAATAGCGAGATGCAAACCTACGCGTCTCAGGTGCGCGAGCTAGTTGCGCTCAATGGTCCCATGGCAATTCTTTCGAAATCAGTTCTGTCCCTTGGAGCGCCCTTATCGCTTGGCCATCCCGCTATTGCCGCTGGCCTTGTTGTGTTGTCTCTTGTTTTTCCGCTTGGGTTTTTGTTTGCAGCGCTGCGCAGATGGTGGCTCCGGGAAGAGCGGCTGAGTCAATGGGCCGAACTTTGTTTACTGGGGTGTACACTGTGTATTGGTGCTGCACTCAGTACGCATCTGGGTAGAGTCATGCCTTATCCAGATGTGATTCACGGTGCGAGTCCTGAGCGCTATCAATCCTACGTGCTCGCTTACTGGATTTTTTGTCTGGGCTTACTGATGGAATACGCCATCAGTCTTCGAACTAATCGCGCAAAGTGGTTGCCAGTATTGGCAAGCGTTGTGCTTGCGATTATCGTTATTGCGCCTCGACCAGATTATCTTCGCGAGGAGATTCGCAGCGCTGAGCACGCGGCAATGTTGTACTCCATTGGTGAGAGCGACAATCTGCGTATCAAGCTTCCCGAGACTGGGCTGCTATACACGGCTGAGTATGCGCTGGGGTTTAGAGCGTTTTTTGCACAACGCTCCCTCGCCTATAAGCGTGGTTCTCAGGGGCCAGCCGGTGGAAGCCTACCGTCTTGCAAACAACTCGGCTTGCGATCTATCGCCGGGATGCCAAATGAGGCGCTAACTGCACTTGTCAAGAATCCTAAGAACTTACGGCAGATTTCAGTAGAGCTGGAAACATGGCGTGCCGTTGTCACCCGAGACATGGTCGTGTTCGTAGACGGTAAAATGCTCACACGCCTTACCCCGGTGCAAGAGGCAAGCTATACCCCTATCGACTTGCTAAAACCTTCGGAAACTCAGTGGCGCGGGGGCTACATGGGTAAGGCGGTGAACCTGTTCTCTTCTGCAGATATTAGAATCAATGGCCTGTTGGGCTTCGATGCGTCCTGCCGCCTGGATCTGTCTTGATTGTCGGAGGCACATGGCTGTCGTATATTAACGTTCATAGTTTCCGGTTCGTCAATCCTCTGGCAATGACTAACCTGATTGAGCACTGTGATCATAGGTTAGCGAGCAAAAGGCAGCGTCGTGGATTTGACTGACAACAAGATTGTTATTACTGGCGGAGCAGGATTGGTTGGTCAAAACTTACTCGTCAAACTGGCTGGCAAGTGCAATCACATTTGTGTTATCGATAAGTCTAGCCATAACCTCGCCATTGCGGAGAAGTTGCATCCCAATTGCGTTTTTGTTGACGCCGACTTGTCGGAGTCTGGTCCCTGGGAGAGCTGTTTCGAAGACGCGGATATTGTGGTTATGTTGCATGCCCAGATCGGTGGAAATGTCAGCGCCGATTTCCATCGCAACAATGTTGTGGCGACAGAGAATGTACTTTCATGTATTCCGTCCGTGGCACGCCTTGTCCATGTCAGCTCATCGGTGGTCAACTCTGCCGCGACAGACGACTACACAAATAGTAAGGCGCAACAGGAACGACTGGTATCGCAATCTGGTCTGAAGCACACCATATTGCGTCCCACTCTGATGTTTGGCTGGTTTGATCGAAAGCATTTTGGCTGGCTGTCGCAGTTTCTTTGTGCCTCTCCAATTTTTCCCATTCCGGGCGACGGCAAATTTATTCGTCAGCCTCTTTATGCGGCAGATTTTTGCGAAATAATACTGGCTTGCATGTTTGGGGCAGCCGAGAACGAGTCGTGGAATATATCAGGCAAAGCGAGGGCGGATTACATCGATATCATACGATTGATAAAAACGGCGAACGGTGCAAATTGCCTTTTGTTGAAATTGCCCTATAAGTTGTTCTACTTCTTGCTGTCGGTCTATGCTTTGTTTGATCGCGATCCACCTTTCACAACCTCGCAACTGAAGGCGTTGGTCATTGATGAAGTGTTTGAAGATATTGATTGGGAATCTATATTCAGCGTTTCTGCAACCCCCCTGGCCGCGGCGATTCAGCAGACATTTTCCGATTCTGTTTACAGCAAAATTAAGTTGAAGTTCTGAACATGGCGAATATAGCAGTCGTAGGTGGTGGACCCATGGGGCTGGCAACTGCCTATCATTTGCTTAAACTCGGGCATCAGATAACGCTATATGAAGCCGACACTCAACTCGGTGGCATGACGGCATCCTTTATTTTCGATGGTATTAAAATTGAGCGGTACTACCATTTCATTTGCAAGAGTGATCAGCCTCTATTCGACTTACTGGACGAGCTCGATATCGCGGATGAACTGCGCTGGACCGAAACGCGCATGGGCTATTATTATCAGGGCCGCTCTCATGAGTGGGGTGACCCTTTTGCGCTTCTGAAATTCCCTGGCCTAAGTCTGATTAGCAAAATTCGCTATGGATTGATGGCATTTACCTCCACTAAGCGTAGCAATTGGAAAGGCTTGGACCAGATCGATGCGGTCTCGTGGCTCAAAAGATGGGTGGGGGATGCCGCTTACGATGTCTTGTGGCGTCCTCTGTTTGAGCTTAAGTTTTATCACTTTACCAGCAATCTGTCCGCTGCCTGGATATGGTCGCGGCTCAAGCGGACCGGGACTTCCCGAAAAAGTTTGCTGCAGGAAGAATTGGGTTATCTGCGAGGAGGTTCGGATACCTTCCTTGATCGTATTGCGTACGAGATCGATGCCTTGGGTGGCCAAATTTCCCTTGGCGATAGGGTTGAGGAAATTCGCGTTGATAACAGTAAGGCGTTCGGGGTAGTCACCGCCGATGGCTTTGTCGCTTTTGATAAGGTCATCAGTACCGTTCCAATGCCCTACGTGGCGGATATGGTTCCCGCTTTGCCGGAAAGCGTTCTCGACAAATACAATGCCATTAACAATATTGCAGTGGTGTGCGTGCTGGTCCACCTTCGCAAACCATTATCTTCCTACTTTTGGCTGAATGTCAGTGATCCTGATATGGATATTCCAGGCTTGATTGAATACAGTAATCTCAACGGGGCCGGCGGGCATGTCGTCTATGCACCGTTTTATATACCCGGAGAACATCCCGACTACCTGGAGGACGATGCGTTTTTTATCGATAAAGTTAGGCGCTACATACTGACGATAAACCAAGATTTGCAGGAAGCCGATATTCTAAAAATCGCGGCCGGGAGGTATCGCTATGCACAGCCGATTTGCGAGCCAAGATTTCTTGAAAAACTTCCCCCTATCAACCCCGACACTAAAGGCCTGTTTATTGCGGATACGTCTTTTTACTATCCGGAAGATCGATCGATATCAGAGAGCGTCAAACTAGGTAAGAAACTTGCGTATATGGCGGATGCCGAATCTTGAATGAATCGGAGCAAGATTCCCCAGGTCTTTTGGCCAATCACATTGTGCGTTTCTTGCTGGCGGGAGGTCTTGCGGCGATCTGCAATTTTGGCAGTCGGTTTCTGTACAGCACTTTTTTGGATTTTAGTAATGCGGTTGTACTGGCTTTTGCAACGGGGCTCGCGGTTGGGTATTTTCTGAATAAACGTTTCGTGTTCACCCGAAGCGGGAACTCAGTACCCAAAGAGATGATGTGGTTTCTTGTCATCAATTTGCTTGCTCTTCTGCAAACCTGGGGGCTGAGTGTCTATTTGGCAAAGTACCTGTCTGAAAGTCTAACGGCATACGCTGTCAACCCACGCGAGTGGGCGGAGGCGATCGCACATGGCGCCGGTGTATTACTACCGGTGTTTACCAGCTATCTGGGCCACAGGTACCTTACTTTCAGGGAATAGCATACAATCTCCCACTGATAAGAATCGAGCGGAATAACAGTAATAATGAATGCCGAGCAGAGTCAGGCAGATTCCCTGCAGGAGCAATATCGAGCGAGGTTTTCCAGTGCTTCGAGGTATCGTAATGACCTCTGGAGCGTGCTGTGTAAAGATTTTTTCCAGGCCTACGTCAACACGGATTCTGTGCTCTTGGATCTCGGTTGTGGCTGGGGTGAATTTAGCAACAATATCGTCGCTGCCAAGAAATATGCCATGGATCTCAATCCCGATGCCGCCAGCCACCTCAATGGCGGGGTGGAGTTGATCGCTCAGGACTGCTCCGAGCCCTGGCCTTTAGACGACGATTCCCTCGATGTCGTCTTCACCAGTAATTTCCTGGAACACCTGCCAGACAAACATTGCGTGGAGAAAACCATTGCAGAGGCAAAGCGTTGTCTTAAACCTGGAGGTAAATTTGTTGCTTTGGGGCCCAACGTCAGGCTTGTACCTGGGGCTTACTGGGATTTTTGGGATCATCATGTGCCGATATCCGATCATTCTTTGGCAGAACTGCTGACTCTTCGTGGCTTTTCAATCGTAGAACAACATGCGGGGTTTTTGCCCTATACCATGTCCGATGGACGGCAGCCGAATTTGTTCCTGGTGCGTCTTTATCTGAAAATTCGCCTGGCCTGGAAAATTATGGGCAAGCAATTTCTTATCGTTGCACGCCTGGACCACTAACCATGACCGGATCTGTGGATATCGACAATGGCCATTGATACTAATGCTCTTGAGGAAGACATACCTCTGTGCGTCGATTTGGATGGCACTCTGGTAAAAACCGATACTTTGGTGGAAAGTGCGCTACTGCTTGTAAAGAAAAACCCGTTCAATGTCTTTGCCATGCTGCGTTGGTTGGTGCAGGGTAAAGCCCATCTGAAAGACCAGATAGCCGAGCGAACGGATCTCAATGTTGCTCTCTTGCCCTACAATACAGACCTGCTTGCGTGGCTTAATAGTGTGCGCGATACCCGCCGTATTGTATTGGTCACCGCAGCAAACCAGAAGATTGCGAATGCTGTGGCGCAACATTTGCAAGTCTTTTCCAAGGTGATCGCCAGCTCACCGGGCCAGAATCTGAGCGGTACGGAAAAACGTGATGAGCTGGACAAATTGTATGGTCCAGGCGGTTATGATTATGCGGGGAATAGCCCTGAGGACCTGCATGTATGGAAGCACAGCCATCAAGCCGTTGTCGTTGATGCAAAGCCTTCGGTGTTAGCGAGTGTCCGTGCCACGTCCACGGTGGCCCGTGTCTATTCTTCTGACCAGGACACTGCAAAAATGCTTCTCAAGGCGATGCGTCCGCGACAGTGGATTAAGAACTTACTTGTTTTTGTCAATATCCTGATGGCTCACCAGCTGGGCGATATGGCGTTGATGGCTTCTACCTTTGCCGCGTTTATTGCATTTTGTCTGTGTGCCTCCGCCGTTTATCTTATGAATGATTTACTTGATCTGGATGCTGATCGGGGCCATAGCACCAAGCGTCACCGGGTTTTTGCGGGGGGCAAACTTCAGCCGATTTATGGTGTGGTAGCAGCACCTGCTTTACTGCTAGCTGCATTTGCGTTCGCGGCAATTGCGGGGGGTGTTTTCCCCATGGCCCTGCTGGCCTATTTTGTTGTCACCGTATTGTATTCCCTGCTTCTCAAGCGAATTGTGATTTTGGATGTCCTTGTTCTGGCTATGCTCTACACCTTGCGTATTGTCGCCGGTGCTGCGGTCGCAGTCGTTATGCCGTCTTTTTGGCTGCTGTCTTTCGCTATGTTTATCTTCGGCAGTCTGGCCATGGCGAAACGTTATGCAGAGCTAAAAATGTTGCAGCGAGAATCCAGTACCTGGGCCAGTGGCCGGGGATATCATGTCGGCGATTTGGCTTTGATATCCAGTCTCGGAGTCGCTTCTGGCTATATTGCGACCCTTGTTCTAGCATTGTATGTGAACAGTCCGGATGTGCTGAAGTTGTATGGCAACGCATCGTATATCTGGCTTTTGTGCCCCTTGCTCATGTACTGGATTGGTCGAATCTGGTTGCTCGCCAGTCGAGGTGTGTTGGATCAGGACCCGGTAATTTTCGCGACCCGCGACCCGGTGAGTTATTTGGTCGGGTTTTTTAGCTTGCTGATATTGTGGGCAGCAATATAGTGAGTATCAGCTGGGGACGATTGCCGATCCAGGGGCCCAGTCACAGTATTGAAAGCGACTGGCGTTTCCAGGCCTTGCCAGAGCCGGACGTGGGCGAGTCCGTTTTGCCCTATGGACGCGGCAGAAGTTATGGCGATAGCTGCGTCAACAGCGGGGGTAAGCATCTTAGTACGCGGCGGCTAAATAGGTTTATCAGCTTTGATCACGACTCGGGTTTCCTGGAGTGTGAGGCCGGAATCACACTCGCAGAAATTCTGGATCTGGTGGTTCCCAGAGGTTGGCTTCTACCCGTTCTACCGGGAACGCGATTTGTGACCTTGGGTGGCGCCATAGCAAACGATGTGCACGGGAAAAATCACCATATCGCCGGCTCCTTTGGCTGCCACCTTGCATCGTTGGAAGTCTTGCGCAGCGACGGGTCACGAATACTCTGTACACAAGAAGAAAATCCCGAGATGTTTGCCGCGACTATTGGCGGTCTTGGATTAACCGGCTTGATCACTAAGGCGGGTGTGCAATTACGGAAAATTTCCAGTGGTATGCTATCGACTCAGAACGTGCCATTCACATCTATCGAGCACTTTGCGGAGCTCAGTCGTGAGTCTGCGGACTGGGATTACAGTGTCGCATGGGTTGATACAACGGCAAACGGTGCCAAGGCTGGCAGGGGTATATTCTCTCGAGCGAAGCACATTGTTGGCAGTACCGATCTGGTGTTTAGTAGTCAAAAGCGAAGGCTATCGGTGCCGTTGGTGCCTCCTTTCTCGCTGATTAACAATTGGACTGTGGCGCGTTTCAATCAGCTTTTTTACTGGCATAAATCCAGGAACATCGAAGCTACTGAGCAGCACTTTCAGCCCTTCTTCTTCCCTCTGGATTCCATCTCCGACTGGAATCGGGTTTATGGAAAGCGCGGGTTCTACCAGTATCAGTGCGTTGTTCCCATCGAGGGCGGCCGGGCGGCCATCGAGCGCTTGATGGGTGAGATTCGCCATAGTGGCCAGGGTTCTTTTCTTACCGTGCTGAAGGTATTTGGAGAGAGAATTTCCCCGGGTCTGCTGTCCTTTCCCAGGCCGGGTTTTACGCTCGCGGTGGATTTTCCCAATAGAGGTGACAGCACTCACCGTCTATTTGAAAGATTGGACAATATAGTGCGTGAGGTCGGCGGCGCTCTGTATCCTGCGAAAGATGCACGCATGTCGCGTGAGATATTCTCGACTAGCTATCCACAATTAGAGACATTTACCGAGCAGATCGATCCTCGCTTCTCGTCCACTTTCTGGCGCAGGATGCAATTATGAACAGTGGTCAACGCGTGTTGGTTTTTGGCGCCTCTTCAGCAATTTGTTCTGAGCTGCTGAAACTGCTCGCCAGCTCAGAGGGGTGTTTTTATCTTGTCGCCAGAGATTGTTCGAAGCTGGCGGCTCAAGTCGCAGATCTGCAAGTGCGCGGAGGCACGATTGCAGGTCATGAATCCTACGACTTCAATCAATGGGATATGCATGAGGCCGCAGTGGGTCGAGCCACTGAATCTCTGGGTCAAATCGATATTGTTATTGTTGCTCACGGATCACTGCCAGATCAAAGCGATTGTGAAACCTCTCCGGCAGCAATGCGCGCTTGTATAGAGGATAACTTTACCAGCGCGGCGATAGTCATTCAGTGCTGTGCAGGCGCTTTGGCGGTCCAGGGCAGCGGTACCTTGCTCGCACTATCTTCTGTGGCTGGTGATAGAGGCCGCAGGAGTAATTATGCCTACGGCTCTGCCAAATCCGGCATTGATGCACTACTGCAAGGCTTGCGCGCAAGGTTTACCGGTACCTCGATCCAAATCGTTAATATCAAGCCAGGGATGATTCAAACGCCCATGACTGCGCATATGCCATCTGGCGCACTTTGGTCGACCCCGGAAGCGATAGCACCTCAGCTTTTGCGCGCTATTGAGAAGGGAGGAGGGGTCTATTACGTCCCGGGATACTGGCGTTTTATCATGTTGATTATTCGTTCATTGCCGAACGCGATTATGGCCAGGTTGCCTATTTAGGGCGGTGTCATCTTCCCAGGGATCCTTGCCCTGTCCTATTAGACGTTTATTGCGCTTCTGCGCTCGTTGCAAAGAGTGAATGAGAAAAGGTTTCGCCTGTGGTGGAACTCTCCCTAGTAGCGTTGATTCTCGACGAAGACTGGAAAATCCCTCCGGCCACAAGCTGTGGAGCTGGACCCTGTGGCGCTCGATTTCCTCAGCTCGCTCCCGATAGGATGAAGTTGTCACACCTCCGTGAAATTGGTGAAACGAGCCCTCGCCTGGCAAGACGAACAACGCAGTGCCCGGCAGCATGCCGAGGCTTCGGTACATGTGCAGATTGATGCTACCACCGCCGTGCAACTGAAATTGTGTATCGGCATTGCCGATAGCAGCATAGTTTTTAGCGGAGCCAAACAGGCAGTTGCACTCCATTAGAGGGTGCAAATAGCCATGGCTATTGGCGCCGCTGAAAGTCGATATCCTGAACAACTCGTAGCCATCACTTTGCCAATCGACGGACGCCAGTAGCGCCTTTTCGGTTTCCGCTTGATTGGGGTCACCCTCAACCAGATGCTGCTCCTCATGACCCAAATGGTAGCCGGGCACCGCGACCACAGCGTTTTCCGATATGGCATAGGCCATCAGGGCGTTGTAAATAATGCCGGGGCTGACCATTCTCGCACCATCAATCATCAGGCATATATAGGGTGCTTTGCACATGTCGAATGCTATGTTGATGGCGTGCACCGGCGATACGGCGGTCTCTTCTCTCAGCAGGTAGCGGAAATTACTCGGCAGCTTGGCAACTTTTTCGACTGGCAGGTTATCGCTTGAACTGTTTTCGACGACGATCACTTCGTAGTCGTCGGCAGTCACCCCCTGCTGGAACTCGGGGGCCAATGTCAGCAAGGTGTTTTCCAGTTGCGAAGACATTCTGTAGGCAATGACGATCACGGAAACTGTAGGTGATGGTGACAAAGTCTTAGGTGCTCATAAATAGTCAGGTTTTATTGGAATAACGTCTTGTTAAACACTAGCAATTTTCACAGCCCGGGGAAAGCTGGTCTCAGTAGAATCGCAGTGCTGAGGGAAGTTCCCAGTCGTCCATGTGTCCACTTATTTTGGTGAACCGAATGGACTTCTTGAACTTAATTTTGGGCTTCACCTTAAGTTCCCCGGGACCAAACTCAGAAAGTGGTTTGATTCCTTCTGATAACTGCATGAGCGAGGCCGCTTCTTTCAATTGGTCGAAGTAGGCCTTTATGTCGTGTTCCAGCTCCTCCAGATACGGATAGCGCCGGCCCATACGCGGTGTGACAGCTCCCTGAGTTTTGCTTAGTGTTTTTGCGACCGAGGGTTCAAGAGCAACACCAAATCGACTTTTAGTAAACTCGATAATTTCAGCGTAGTAGTCACCGATATCGGCAAAGAAGAATGCCGCTTCTTCACCCCAGCTCATTAAAGACCAATCTCCGCTGCGCGACTCCATTGCAAATACCTCTTCGAAGAGGCGAATTGATACCGGTAGATCGTGGTCTTTGGCAATAACTGCATCTAGCCAGGTCCGAAGAAACACAATGGATTTAATGTCGTGTTCCAGCTGCAGGTAATAGAGATAGTATTTCAGAATACCCAGTCTCACATGAAACTCGTAGACCATAAACAAACTGCGCATATAGCGCATGTCGGCCTCCGAGAAGGTGGCGGTGGAGGCGATTAGCCCCTCCTTGTCGGTGACGATCTTATGTTCCTTTACATAGTTTTTTTCAGCCATCGGCGCATTCGGCATCATGGAAGTAAAGTTTCCGTTTGCGGAAACCTTCCAATCGAAACAATACTGTAAATCCCGCGCCATACTCTCGACAGTTTGTCCGGGCAAGCCAATCATCAAATCGGTTGCGATGGGAATTTTCTCGGAATTGAAATACTCCATCATGGTTTCATAGGTTGTTGTTTTAATATTGTCGCGGCGGATTACTTTCAGTACATCTTCGTCGGTGGTTTGCAGGGCGATAATTCCGGTTGGCAGCAGGCCGCCCTCGTGCAGAATTTTTATCACCTCCATGAGTCGACGACCGCCATTTTTAGCGAAGTTTGTATTGAGTTTTTTGGGATAACCTGTTCGCTTGCTGATCGCCACCAGGGCCTTAGAAATCTCGATATCCTGTTCGAGCATGCCGAAGTTTGCGTCGGCGATAAAGATGACCTGAGATCGGCGGCTGGCCAGGAACTCGATTTCAGCGATCACCCTTTCCGGGCTGAATTTTGTCACTTTCTGTAGCGTGGCCGAACCCCAATCACAGTAGGTACAACCGTAGGGGCAGCCTCGGTTGGTTTCCAGAATGGTGTTGGAGAAATCGTAAAACCAGTCGCCAAATTCTCCAGTCAAGTACGGAGAGGGAAGTGAGGTGATGTCTTTAACTCTGTCGCGCTCCGGGGTTCGCTGTTGCAATCCAGCATTGCTGAATACGATGCCCTCTGTAGCTTCCAATGGAGATAGGTCATTCGCTGTTTGATTGGCTAGAACTTCCAAGATCTCTGCGCAGCTTATTTCCCCCTCGCCAAGTACCGCGATATCAATAAAGTCGTGCTCGGCTAGAAAGCCTTCGGTATCGCCCAGGTATTTTGGCACCTCAGGTCCGCCAAAAATAATCAAACTGTCCGGGCAGCGAGCCTTTATTTCACGCGCTGCGATCAGATTTAAATCATGGTTCCAGACATAGGAGGAAAATAGACATACGGGATTTTTCGTCGGTGTTACCGTTTGGAAAACATTATCCAGCGAGTAATTTTCCAGGCCACCGAGTAGAATTTCCTCGACCTGGTAGGCGCCCTTGAGTTGAGTTTCGCTGCAACAGCGCAGATAGGCTGTGACCATGCCCAAAGAAAGGTAAGGGAGAGTCCAGGTATTGTCGGCGATGGCCAGTGGAAATATTGTTCTTGGCGATGGGGTCATCTAAGCTTGCTCAGTCGGGCTACCCGTTTTTCCTGGGGTCTTCCCTAGCTTAGTTTCCACCTGGTACATCGGCCGACCTTTACTCTCCATAAAAGTCTTTCCAACATATTCTCCCGCGACGCCAATCGCGAGAAGTTGCAGTCCCCCCAGCAGATAGATAGGTATCACCGTAGAGGCCCAACCCGGCGCCGTATTCTGCTCGCCAATAGCTGCTGCCAGTGCCCAACCGCCCAGACCCAAAGCAATCAGGAATACAATGAACCCGAGCATGGAGATAACTCGCAAGGGCAAAATGGAGAAAGAGGTAAGTCCCTGAAGAGAGAGATTCAGCATTCTGCTAAAGGGATACTTGGACTCTCCCAATAAGCGCGCACTTCTCGTGTAATACACTTTCTCTGAAGGCAAGCCCAGCAGAGGAACAATACCGCGAAGATAGAGGTTGACCTCTTTGTACTCCCCCAGGAACTTGACGGCCTTGCGACTCATCAATCTAAAGTCAGCATGGTCTTTCACGGTTCTGATTCCCATTTTCGCCAACAGCCAGTAATGCACTTTGGCCGTGAAGCGTTTGAAGAGTGTGTCGCTGTCGCGATTTTCTCTCACCCCGTATACGATTTCGTTTCCACGGGAAAAAGACGCCAGCATGTGTTCGATCGCACCGATGTCATCCTGGAGATCTGCATCGAGACTGATATACGCGTCGGCCTGAGTTTCCATTAACCCGGCGTAAACCGCGTACTGATGACCATAGTTGCGTGCCAACTTGATGCCACTGAACAATGTGTCATTGTCGGACAGATCTTGAATCTGCTGCCAGGTCTGGTCTTCGCTACCATCGTCGACAAAATAGATGCAGGATTTGGGGGAAATTAGCTCGCAACTGATCAGCCTCCGCATCTCCCTCCCGAGAGTCTCGCTGGTGCTGGGTAATACCTGCTGTTCGTTGAAGCAGGGGACGATCAATCCCAATATCGGCGCTTGCATGTTTTCTATCGGCTCACTCATGAGGTTTCAGACCAGATGATAGCCTAAACAGATTTTTTTTGATGATTGCAGGCATGGCACTAATGCGGTCGGGAAGAATCTTGATCAATTGCTTGCGAGCCCGGTAAATGGCCGGACTGATATCCTTTGGTGATTCCCTTGGATCGACGCGATAGGGCGCCAGTTTAGCCTCCAGCTCCGGTGCGCTCGCAGACTTCAGATAGACAAAAGTATTGTAGCGATACCAGGCTTTTACAGTGGTGTTGCCTACCAGCTGATGGCGCACCGGGTCATACATGTCATAGCCCTGATTTTGAAATAAATCTCGCCAATAGGAATAGGGTTGTTCATTGATATGATTTTCACCTCCCTGTCCTGGAGCGGCTGCTGAGAAAAGTATCAAATTGGAGTGGTCGCACAGGCTTTTCACAAAACCAGCTGCGCAAGAGTGCGGTAGGTGCTCCGCCACTTCCAGACTCTGGACTAAGGTGAAATTTCGATCCAGGCAGAAGGCGGCCCGCAGGTCTGTTGAAATAAATTCCTCCGGCTCAATCATTAGCCGTTCACGGGAAACATAGTCACCGTCGAGCCCAATCACTTTGGCATCGAAAGATTTCCATACGCTCAGCCAGGCTCCTGCGCCGCAACCCACGTCTAGAACCGAGTCGGCTGAAATCGAGGTTATCTCAAGCAGGCGGGGAATCAGTTCTCGAGCAGACGCAGCAGATCCGCGGTTGATCAGTTGGTAGAAAGCGTCATTGTACTCATACATGGGCAAGGTCCCGCGGGGGCTGTGATTAGCGGGCACTCAGCTGCCGACAATCGTGTTCGGCATTCTACAGCGAAACAAGTTGGGTCCCAAGCTATTGCCCACCAGGGTTAGCAAACCCATGCGTGCTTGCTGAGAAGGTACTTGCCCCGTAAAGACATTGCTACTGGGGTGCGCCAAGGCGATTGGGGTGTAGTCACCGGTGTGGCTTTGATGCAGACGCGCCAAAAACTCAGTCTCTGAATAGATTAATAGTTCTCGGGTCAGTATTGACGGAACGACTCCCAGGCGCACCTGTATTGTTTTGTGACCCTTAATATTCGATTTGCTGTAGCTTGCGGTTACGGAACCCGCTGGGCACTCGCTAAGTGGGGCTTCGCTTAAGCTTGGTGGCTCGTCGGGGGCGAGATAGGCCAGCTCCTTCTCCTCGAACAAGGGCTCAAAGCGGAAAACATATTCTGGTTTGAATCGCCTCAATTTGTCGCCGCCACGGGGGCGTAATTTCGGGTTCTCGCCACTGGCATAGAGCCTGCTGGCGTGCTCCATACTCTTCACCTCCTGCTGAAGGTAATTGCCCTCGGGGTAAACCAGTAGCGCTGTAATGATCAGACAGGAGCCCATTAACAATAAGCGGTGGAAGTTGCCAAGAAAGTTCAGCGCGCTTAGCGCAAGACCCATAATGCCGATCCAGTAGATGGCCGCCACCGTATTGTAACGCTCAAAGCTGGGTCCGTCGGGGTGATTCGGTTGTTCTATCAGTCTGCCTAGCCCGATGGCAATCGTAGTACCCAGAGCCAGCATAGAAGCCATAAGGCACAATTTCACCCAGGGGTGGGAAACGTCTTGACGAAAATATTCTGATCGCAAAAAGCGAACACCGCAGTAGCCCAACAGGCACAACGATAAGCAAACCAGCAAAGTACCCGTTATTGTTTTTTCCGAGCTCAGCGGCCATGCCAGTATCTTTAAGGTTTTCACTATGATTACTCTCGGCGTGTTGTTGGCGATGGCCTCCTTGCCTGTCGCCTTGATCGTTTCGATGACCTCGGTATTGTCTCCCTCCCAGGCTACGGCGATCTCGGCATCGGAACTCAGGCCATTAGAGTAAATAGCGGCCATGGCGATGCTGATTGTCAGAGTAGCAAACAGAGTAAAGCGAGAATGTCTAAGCGCAAGAACCGGTAACAGGAGCCATACAATCACCCCCGCAAAGGTTGTAAACGCGGCGACGCTTGCAAAAGTGTAAGCTGCCATCCAAGCCCGGAGACCAGGGGGTTTAGATTCCCGCAGCAATACGGTGAAGGCGAGGGCGGCGCAGGCAAAAGTGATATGCCAGCTCGCATTAATGGCGTTTACCAGATTCCAAAGATGGGCTGGGGCAAACATCAGTGTGGTTGCAATACCGATAAAAAACCACTGGCTCACGATACTGCCCTTGAAATACGCTCTCGCCCAATAGACGAAAACACCAAGGCAGGTAAAAATACCGATCCAGGCGCTGGCATAGAGCACTTGGTTTTGCCCGTTGAAAAATCGTAAGTCCAGTGCCACCAGCAGTCTGGGAACAGCGATGCGATGGGCACCGTAGTGCGGTTCAAGCAAAAACTGCCAGCCGCTGAAGACCGCCGTCTGTTTCGACATCCCATCCAGAATCACAAACAGATCGCGCCAGGGAAGGTGTGGGTGTAGCCTGAACCAAAGGATCAAGGTCCAGAGAAACCAAAATGCGCCCAACGCCAGTGCAAAGGCAACCATCAGTTGAAGGGGCTTGTTTGATGGACTATTGCTAGTCATTTCGTCCATTTACTGTTCCCAAGATACTCTCTGGCGAAGTTTCGTCCCCGGATCGACGGGAGGGCACTATACCGCAGACTAGACTGCGGTAAAAACCGGATTTAGAATGTCTGCGCGCCTCGGGGCTCCGCGGCGCAACACTCAAGTTGGAAAACTCACCGAATGCCCGATGCAAGGCCTATTTCCCGTCCCCTGGTCCTGTCCAGGAAGATTGTCTTTTTACATATTGCAAAGACGGCGGGCACCTCCATAGTCCATTTTTTTCGAAAACATATGCCCCCTGAGTCGATATGCTCCCACGGCGATTTTCTACATTTGGGATCAGACAGAATTGAGCGTCAGGAATCACTCGGGGCGTTTCAGTTCGTCTCAGGTCACTTTGGCTATGATGAGGTTGCTGCACTGTTGCCCGATGCCTATTCCTTTACGTTTCTTAGAGATCCAATCGATCGAGTATTATCGTTTTATCAGTTTTGCATGCACGAAGAGATGCAGCGACAATTTCCTGTAGCAAGAGCGGCCAAAGATCTCGGCCTGGACGGATTCGTTCATTCCACGGCGCCTGAGGTTAGCGAGGCTATGGACAATCTACAGTGCTGGCAGTTGGCGAGATCTTACTGGCATGAAGATAGGCAGATGCTTGCCCGTCTGAATGATTCCGAACTTCTGCAACTTGCCGAAACTCATTTAGAAGAATTGTCCCATATCGGGCTTACCGAGACTTTCGATCTTGACGTTAAGAAAATGCTGAAGGATCTTGGTATCCAGAGAAAGCTTCCAAAAGGCAAGCAGTTTGTGACCACGAATCCCATTGTGCGGGATAGTTTAAAGCCATCAACACTTGCAACTCTTGAACAGCGCGTGGCGCTGGACACTGCTTTGCATGATCGCATTCGATCTAGGCGCACCTCGCTCGACCTGGATTGGCCTTAAGTTCCCACGCTCCCCTGTTCTTCCAGATCACAAGCCTGATTTAGCAGTGGGTCAGTTGTTTGTCTTATTTCCGCGACAGGCAGGAAGCGCGAGGAAATGTAGACGTTTGCAGAGCTTGGCATAAACCATCCGTCTCTCGAATTGATAGCCACGCGCAGCGGGTTTTTCGGCGAGGCTTTGTTGAGAGCAGTATTTCTGAAGCTTGATTCCCCGGCGAGAGCACCATTGATATACACTCGCATCAGGCTGGGCGATTTATCAAATACTCTGTTTTTCTTGACCAGTTCACTTTGCACGATTAGGCGTAAGCACTGCTGCTCAGCGTCTGGTGAAGGTAGTTCCAGAATGTTGCCGTCGAGTTCGATAGTCAGCCTGTCATTGAATTCGCTGATATGTAGATATCCGTCTTGCGACACTAGTGTCTGGAGTGTTTGGCCGGACTTTGCCGTACCCGAATGTAATTTACGCTGAAAGACAAAACCCATTGTCAGCGTATCCGTAATCGGTGTTCTCCTGAAACCGTAGCCGCTGTAGCTTCTCCACTCGTCGTTGTCTGAGGAGGTCAAGTTATCGACTTGTGTGGTGTTGCGTATCCACTTTTGCATTGATAGTCGCATGGTTCGGGCTACCTCGGGTTGTTCCTTCCGGCGGTTTATTTGCGCGTCTGATCGTGTGTCCTGTTGGTTCTGAAGTTGCTCGAATGCAGAATCCCAGACGTTGATTCGCCAGCGCCCGTCACTGGAGAGCATGCCGTATTTATCGCCCCATCGGTCGTGGCTGTACCAGCGTAAAACCCTATCCTGCCTAGGCGCAAACAGATCTACGCCAGCGAGATTCTCCGGAGGTACACCTCCCACCGCCTTGAGAATGGTGGGGTAAAGATCGAAGATCATCGCTGTCCTGTCGTCAACCTGGTGTTGCGGCCAGTGATCTTTCCAGGACAGTATCAACGGTGTTCTTACACCTCCCTCCCCATAGGCCCCCTTTTCTCCGTGGAAAGGGAAGTTGCTGGGCCATGACTTTGCTGTTCCTCCATTGTCACTGACAATCACAATGAGGGTATTGGTGAGTTGCCCGGATTCTGCAAGATAGGAGTAGATGCGACCCAGATTGCTATCAAGTTGGCTTTTAAGCGCTTGATACTGTCCCGCCTCATCCTGAGGATAGCGATCGCGGTAAAACTTCGATGGCTGAATAGGGGAGTGCGGTGCATAGTAAGACAAGTAGATAAACCACTTTTGCTGTTGAGCCTCCATCACCTTGATTGCGTGGTCTGTTAGCAAGTCAGTCAAGTGGCCTTTGAACTGTTTCAGTTCCCCAAGCTCAGTTTCCAGCCATGGGTTTCGGTAGCTCGGGCGCGATCGCAGGTAGCGATCAAAACCCTCAGCACCGGTATCGTGAGGACCTTTCAGATACAGTTGGTTCATAAAACCCAGCCAGTGGTCGAAACCCTGATGCTCCGGACGGGCTTCGGGGTGAGCATCGCCCGTATGCCACTTGCCGATCATATAATTTGTGTAGCCTTCACTGGAAAGTGCGTCGGGCAAAGTCCTGAACTCGTGATCGATGCCGCTCAATCCGGGTTGAGCTCCAACCTTGGCAGGGTAAAGACCGGTTAATAAAGCGACTCTGCTGGCGGTGCAACTACTCTCTGCATAGTGTCGGGTATAGCGGATTCCCGATTGCGCTATTTTGTCCAGTGTTGGAGTGGGTGAGTCGGAGCCGTTGTTTATGGCCAGATCGTTGTAGCCAAAATCATCGAGAACCACCATGAGAATATTCGGTTGTACTTGTGTGTTTACTTTCTCCGGAATGCTTTCATCGCAGGAAGTCTGCGTAAAAAGCAGAACGATCGCCGAGAGATATCGGAGGAAGATCGAGATTTTGGGCGAGGTGCCTATCTGCACTTTATTGGCTGCTTCGAGATTTTTTTGCGGCTCTGGGTTGCCATACCTGGACCTTGTAGGTTCCTCCTCCATACCTGTCTGTCATGGACAGGGGAATTGTTTTGACGTTTTTGTAGTGGCGCGCGAGAAACTTTCGTCCAGTAAGAGTTGAGTTGGCGGGTGGATTGCGATCAAAGAAACCACGCATTTCCCACGAAGACGCCAATACCAGGTCATACTCGCGATGCTCGATTTTGCGATACATGTCGGCGATATAAGCTGCCCAGATGCTCTCTACCGTATCCTGCTGCTGATTTTTCACAAACATCTCAGGTTTGTTTGCAGCTAAGGGGAAGTAAAAGGTATGTCCGTCCTGATTCACTTTCTTATTTTCTTCAAGTAGTGTCATTACCAGCATCTGGGTTGCCAGGATCTCGTCATTCTCCGCAATCAACTCACGCATCTCACCCCACTTATCGAGATCGGTTGAAAAGTCTTTTGGCAGAATTTCGTAGGATTGGAACAGGGTAATGAGTACCAATGGCGAAATGAACTTGAGGTTTTCCGGCACTGTGGCCAGGGTTTTGAAGGCGACGATTAGTAAAAACGGCGACATGAGTTGAAACAGATAAGTCATGTAGTTGCCGGGGTTTTGCCCCAGGCTAACGACGATCGCCACAGTTGACCAGAACAGGCCGAACCAAAAAAAATTAATCTTGGCACTGAGTAAGGGGCCATTCAGTCCCACTTTAGCCAGTTGGAAATGCGCAGCCAAAAGCTTTAGGCCTCTCCCTGGACCTTTGGTGTATAGCCAGGCGATGGCGGCAACGATCATGATCGCCAGAAGTCCGCTGTAGGTTGTGGCGAAAGTTTGCAACTGAATCAACAGAATATCCCATGTTTGCAATCCTGCTGCGGCGGCTGAGGGAGTGAACAATGTGTTGTCCAGATAGTAAGGGCTGGTGTAGTGCACCATAAACAGTGTGCTTAGGAGGAGGCTTGCGAAAACGGTCCCCAGTATCAGTCCTGCGCGCATGGAGTGGTACAGGAACAGATACAAGCACAGTATCGGCATTCCAAGAATGAAGTATTGTTTGGTGTAAAACGACAAAAGGCCACAAACAAGCGCAAACACCAAACTTTTGTGGCTGAATTTCGCCCACCAGGGCACCATCCAGCTAGCGATAAAAATGGCGACTCCAGGCGCATTGGTGCTGGCTACGGGAGTCCCATAAAAAAGTAGCGCAGCGTACATCAGAGCAAAAGTTGCGAGGGCGAAGCGCCAGTTGCGCGTTATTTTCTGGGTCGCAATTCCGCACAGTCCGGCAGCGATAATAATAAACACCGCCGATACGGAACGATGCAGCAAAAATGTGTTGCCAAAAATATGGGTGAGAGGTGCGACTAATATATTGTATAGAGGGGGATACACGTCGGCGGCGTGGGGCTGGAATTCTCGGGTGTAGGGGTTGAAGCCTTCAGCAATAATTCCGGTGATCAGGGGCATAGTGCCTTCATACAAATCCAGAGGCACAGGGGCACTGATAATTTGCCAGTGGTGGTGTACCAGGCACAGCAGCAACACCAGTGTTGCCACCGGGAATAGCATTCGCCACACTTTGTCTATTACTTCCACATGCCCATATTTTTGTTTTTTGGTTTCAATACCCGACTGGTCTGAAGGCGTCGGTAGTGCTGTGGCGCAGTATAGCTTATAGAGTGTGGAATTTGTGTGCCGAGCTAGATGGCAAACGAAGTTGGCGCGAATCCGCTTAGTATTAGAAGGTGCGGGTGTTTATGCGGTAGAATTGTGCCCGCGAAACACCGCCATAACGGTATTCAATGTCAGCGCTTGCCCAAAATCTGAAAACCCCCAGTAACGCTATTTATCTTCAGGTGGCAGCACTCTATGCGGTCGTATGTCTTTGCGCTTACTGCTTTGCGTTTCTTCGCCCAGAGGTCACCCTGATGTTTTTAGGCTGTTCAGTGTTCGCCTGGTCGCTGATAGGCTGGTGTCAGTTTGCGTTGTTTAACGCATTGCACGAAGGCTTGCACAATCGCTTTGGAAATCCTCATCGAGAATTGTTGGCCTACGCTAGTACTGCCTATACCGTTGGTTTTGACGAAAGTTATCGCAAGGTTCATCTGGATCATCACAAGTATTTTGGCGACCCGCAATTGGACCCGGATTATCCCAACTATGCCGATTTTCCTAAAACCAAACGGCAGTTTCTCTGGCGGTTGTTCCTTAATCTCTGCGGTTGGCTCGCGCTTCTTCAATTTTTGGGTGTGCGCCAGTCCAGAACTTCATCTGATGAAGCCGATGCGGCTGAATCCTCGGGCTCAATTTTTCGCGTCTTGGGTGCCCAGCTGATTATTCTGGCACTGTTTTCTGCGACGGTAGGGTGGTTCTACTATCTTTGGCTGTGGTTGATCCCCATCGCCACTTTTGGAAAGTTCTTTTCTTCCACCAGGGCATTTTGCGAGCATGGATGTCCCGATGATCAGCCGACCATCAGGACAATTACCGGCTCATTCCTCGGAGAGAAAATTTTGGGAGTGTTCTGTTTTCACTACCATGCAGAGCATCACCGCTACGTTGCTATTCCCTACAACCATCTGGCGGTTGCGAATTCACAGCTGACTGAGTCCGTGTATTCGGACAACGCCCCCGGGGAGCCGCACTACGAACACTACGAAAACGGCTATGGAAAGTTATTGTGGGGCTGGTTTCGTGATTTACCACTTTAGTTGCCATTTTAGATGCTACTCAATATGCCTCGTAGCTTGAGCTATCGCTGTCCATGAATGCCGAATTTCGATGTAACTATTGCGGTGCCGTGAGATTCGACATCGTTACCCAGGGAATAAGGGACTGGGAATACGGTGTAACCGGCACCTACGACTACTACCAATGCCAATCCTGTGAAGGTGTACAGCTCCACCCTTTTCCCGATCTCGAAGGTTTAAAAAAAGCCTACGATATTCAGTATCACGGTTACGCCACTGGCGAGAAACGCGGTGTTCTTTTCTCTCTTCTCTACGGCGCCAAGGAGCATCTTTTTCGCCGCCAAATGTCTCGTTTAGTCGATTCTGGTTCAAAGGTCCTGGATGTCGGCTGTGGCGCGGGAGAGTTTCTGCAGAATGTGAGGAGCTTGGGAGTCACCGCTGTGGAGGGAATCGATTTTAGTGAAGATATGATCGCTTCTTTGAGCGCGGCTGGCATTAAAGGCTATTGCGGTACTTTTCCCGAGTTCGAAGGGCAAGCCGATAGCTACGATCTTATCTCCATGAATAACTACCTGGAGCATACGGTGGAGCCGCGTCTGGAACTGAAAAAGTCTCTGGACCTGTTGAGTCCGGGCGCCTATCTTGTCGGCGAAGTGCCAGGTTTCGATTCCTGGGAGCGCAGATTGTTCGGCCGATTCTGGGGTGGCAATCATGTGCCGCGCCATACCTACCAGTTTAATAGCCATTTCTTGACCCGATTGCTGCGCGACACCGGGTTTGAAGAGGTTGAAATTAGCCACCAGCTCAATACCAGTCATTGGTCGTTGTCTGTGCAAAACTTTCTGCAGCGCAATGTCGAGAATTTGCGTGAAAACCCGGCGATCAGGTTTGGCAGAAGTCGTTACTATGCGGTCCTGCTGTTACTCTTTATTCCGGTTAATGCTGTCTGTGTGCTCATGAAGAAATCGGGCTGTATCAAGTTTTCTGCACGTAAACCTCTGGAAGTTATCTCCAATGGATGAAGTCTACAATTCGCAGGAGTACAGTTCTGGCTATCCTGATGGGATAGAACTCCATTTCTGGAATCGGGCCCGGAATGATCTTTTGTATCGAATGCTGGAGCCTCTGGTAGGGCCGGACGACCTGGTCATGGATGTTGGCTGCGGCCCCGGTATTTTTTTGGGTTCCCTGCGCGACAAGCCAATCAATGCTCGGGGTGTTGAGCGCGGCTCGCCGACGGTTCAGCCAGGCTTAGAGGCGTCGATTGATATCGGCACCGACCTTTTTGACCTGCCGGAGGCTATTCGCTCGCAGATCAAAGTGGTTGTTTTGCTAGACGTGCTAGAGCACATTGCCGAACGTCGGCAGTTTTTGCGGCGCATCCACAGCGACCTCCCTAACTGCACGCACCTGCTTGTCACAGTGCCCGCGAGAATGGAAATATGGTCGAATTATGACGACCATTGGAGCCACTTTTTGCGTTATGACCGTCCGGGCCTCGCTGGGGATCTTGCCAGTGGCGGGTTTACGGCCACTGCGGTGAGTTATGTTTTCCAATGGATGTATTTATCACTGCTGGCCATGAAATGGCTGGGTATCAAGCGGGGGTCGGATTTTAAATCCCCCAATCGCAATCGGTTTACGGCTGGATTTCATCGCTTGTTGGGTTGGGTGACGCAGTTGGAGACCCGGCTTGTGCCGGGCTTTGTTGCGGGATCCTCTATCGTCTGTGTGGCCCGCAGAGATGAATTGGCCGGTTGATAGTGCAGTATCTGCGCCGGACTAGTGCAGCGGCGCTGACTTCATCTCTTGCAGTCGGGTTTCCCATGTATAATCTTCCTCAAGCTGCTCTTTGAGCAAGAGCTGATAACATTAACGCGTGGCTGGATGCCTTGGATAGAGTGAGTTCATGCGCAGATATTTAGACCGAATTTTAGGACGCGAGCCAGAAGGTATCGGCTCCGGGGCCTCGGCCTCTTCAAAGTCTCAGGCCAAACCCCAAGCTGAAACGTCAGAGCCCAAGAAGGCCAATGCGCCTCTTACGCCAAAGATGAAGAACTCGCCTATCCCGATACACCGCTTTTCCGAGGAGGTTTCCCTTCCTGTCATTCCCACCGAAGGTCCCAGTCGCAAGATAAGTTTCGTCGTCATTGTCTACAAAATGCCCGATCAGGCAGAGAAGACTTTATATTCACTGAGCACGAAATATCAACGCGGAGTATCCGAGTCAGATTTTGAAGTGATTGTGGTTGAGAATGCTTCCAGTGCGGTTTTGGGAGAACAGCGAGCCTGCCAGTACGGCGACAACGTTCGTTACTTCTATCGCGAAGAAACACTGCCGACGCCGGTGCCCGCGGTGAACTTTGGTGCGTCTCATGCCAGCGGCAGTCACATCACTATTATGGTGGATGGCGCTCGGGTGTTGAGTCCTTCGGTTGTCAGTTTTATGTTGGCCGCGACTCGCTTACATCCCCAGGCGCTAGTGGCTCTACCCGGATACCATCTCGGTCCGAAGTTACAGCAGCGTTCCATGCTTGAAGGGTACTGCGAAGAAGTTGAAGCGGAACTCATGGCCTCGATTGACTGGCCGTCGGACGGTTATAAGCTCTTCGAAATCTCATGTTTAAGTGGCACTAGCACCAGCGGTTTTTTTAAACCCATAGGCGAGAGCAACTGCTACTGCGTCCCAAAGGCGGTATGGGAAAGTGTCGGAGGATTCGATCCCGCTTTTACCGAAACCGGTGGCGGTCAGGTCAATTTGGACTTTTTTAAGCGTACGGTTGAACTGCCAGATACTGTGCTAGTTATTCTTCCCGGTGAGGGCAGCTTTCATCAATTCCATGGCGGTATCACCACCGGCACGCAAGGGGAGAGTCGCATAAAATCAATGGAAGACCATTTCAATCAGTATGCGCAGTTGCGCGGCGGACCCTATCAATCGCCCGACAAGAGGCCAATTTACCTGGGTAGTTTGCCCGATAGCGTAATGAAGTTTGTAAAGCACGGAGCGGTTCAGGCCATTAAGATGCTCGACCAGTAGTGCGCCGACCCGACTTGTAGAGTCTGAGCAATGAACGCGGTAAACTAAGCCGCTGGCTTGGACCTTCGACAACAGGAGATTATCTCATCGACCGTATCTACTTTCCGCCCTCGTTTCGCGGGTTTGAGCCACGTCGCAAAGCCTTCAGCACCTGGAGCGACCACGTTTCCTTTGGTTACGACATTGTAGAAGCGGTGCGGCCTGGCAAAGTTGTCGAACTCGGCGCCTATAATGGCATGAGCTTTTTTGTGTTTTGCCAGTCCATGATCGAGAACGATATTAGTGGCCTGTGCTATGCGGTGGATACCTGGGGTGGCGATGACCACACCGGCGCGTACGACGATTCTATCTTTAACGATGTGCGCCAGCACGCGCGAGATCACTACCGCGGCAACACCTATCTCATGCGAATGTTATTCAATGAAGCCGTCGGGCATTTTGAAGACGAAACCATAGACCTGCTGCATATCGATGGGCTTCACACCTACGAAGCGGTGCAGGAAGACTTCAATAATTGGTACTCCAAGGTCATTCCCGGTGGCATTATTTTGTTTCATGATATCGAAGCCCGACAATCGGATTTCGGTGTTTGGCGATTTTGGGCGGAGCTGGAAGCAGAGCATGAAACCTTTGCTTTTAAACACGGTTTCGGATTGGGCGTGTTACGGAAACCTGGAGGCGAACAAGCTACGGACAGCCACCCTCTGCTAGACCTGCTGTTTAATGGCAGCGAACAGGAACAGCACAGGCTGCGCCAACTTTATATTTATAACAGTGAGTATCTTGAAGCCAGAAACAAAGCTAAACGACTCAAGGGGCGAGCCAATAAAGGCGGTGATGGCAAAGGTCGCGGACAACCATCGCCACCGCTCCAAGCAGCTGCGGAACCAGCAAAGGGTGATAATAGCGAATAAGCTTTCGCTGTCACTCAGGTAGCTTTTGCCACAAAGTGCCATGCTCATCCGCGAGCTCTTCCTCTGGCCTTCCGTTGGAATAGTAATACAAGGCGACAGAATCTCTCGTTCGATTGCTGGGACAAGTCATAGGGTGCGGGTGGCCATGATAAGAGGTTGAAGTGGTCGCAAAAATCACGCAGCGTCCGGCAATAGGCGCGATTTTCTGCACACAGCTCCCCATGTCCTTTGACCATAGTTCCAGATCACCGCCATATTCCGGTAGCCAGTCCTCATTCAAATAAATTAGCAAATTTAGACGGCGATCCAAACCAAACTGCGGGTGCTTGTTAAAGTCTGCGTGCATTTTGAGATAGCCACCGGTGCCGGTGCGATGAACTCCACCGCCGCGCATATGAGGGTCTGGAAGCAGTCCGCTCACACTGGTAATTTTTTCCAGGATACCTACAAAGGGATTGGTGTTTAGCTCCCAGTATAGCCGTCGATAGACCAGGGGTACCAATCTCTCCCGCGACAGCCATTTCTTCCCTAGCTGTGCTTCCGTGCCATCTTCGAGTACTACAGGAATATGTTCTGAGCCGGCTTTCTTTTTGGCTGAAATATCCGGGAAGTTCGCGTTCAGTACACCGACAAATTCCCCGCTGAGAAAATCGTCTAGAACAATATGAGGAAAGGGGTCTGCATTGCGAAACTGTTCTGCAAGGTCATCTGCAGCCAGCTCCAGGCGCTGGTAATCAATAATTTGCGTGGATGCACTCATTCGCCAATACCTTGTTGCAGTGGCATGTTCATATCAGTGGAGGTAACTCCACATCGGGCAGCACCTGCCAATCGGTCTTTTGAGTAGGCGCCACTGCCTTGTCTTCGCGCTCCACGGTGTAGTAATAAAGCGCAATCGATTTGCGTGTGCGGTCTGGCGGGCAATTCAACGGCCGCGGGTGGCCGTGAAAGGAATCGTCATCGGTATTGAATATCACGCAGCGCCCGGCGGTAGGCCGAATACGCTTTACGCATTGAGTGGCTGATTGATTCCACAATTCGAGATGCCCCTGGTATTCGTCTTTCCAATCTCTGTTGAGGTAGAGCAGCAGGTTCACTCTGCGGTGTAAATTGTATTCAACGTGATGCGTGAAATCGGCGTGAACGCCCAGAATACCTCCGGGCAGTATTTGATGAAGGCCTCCGCCTCGCAATGAGGGGTCGGGTATTAGGTTGTCTATCCCGGTCAGCCCCTCCAGCGCTCGAATAAACGTGCTGGAGTTAAACTCCCAGATGAGTTGGCGTATCTCGGGTGAAACTTTGAATAAATGGGGCATGCCCTGTTTGTTGTACTGGGCTTTTTCTCCGTCTTCGCGTTTTGCCAGCAACTGCCGCCATTGAATGTCCGCCTCCGGTGCGGGAAATCCTGCCAGTACAGTATCAATGATGTCTGCTGAGATAAGGTCATCGAGAACAATATGAGGAAAGGGATCGCCGCTGACGTAATCCTCATGGGCTGCCATAAATCGATTGCGTAGTTGGTTGTACTGGAGCAGCGATTGATCCGGGTATCCGGTACTTTGAGTATTCATTTAGGAGGTAATTCTCGTTGCCTGATCCGTGCCGGCGTCGTTACAGTATTTGCTCGACAACGCCTCTCGGCGGCGATTGTAGCCTTTTTCCAGTTTGACGGCCTCTCGCATGTGCGAATCGGGAAGGCGACCATAGCTGTCGTTCCAGGGCACCCGGTTCACTCGCTTGTGCTGCCAGTAGTACTTGAGCTCCTCCCGGTCCCAATTGGCGTAGATATCCGACCAGCTCTGACGATTGCAGTGCGGCGTTAAACAACTTTCGGTGATATCTTCGCCCTCGGCTTGAAAGCGATAGTCTACTGACAGTCGCATGCGTTCGCTGTTGTTGGGTAGCGCGCGGTGCACCGTGTGGCTGTGAAATATGATGACATCGCCCAGTGTGAAATCGCCACCCACCCAGTCCAGTGATTGTGCCTCCGCCGGTAGCGATGCTTGTCGATGACCATCCCCCAGAGAAAACTCCAGCGGCAGTAAGCCTAAACGATTCGAGCCTTCCAGTATTGCCAGAGGTCCCATATTGCCAGGACAGTCCGACAGGGGGATCCAGCTCGCGTAAAGTTCCGATGTGCCCTGATTATTGGGGAAGTCCTGGTGGGGCGGTGTACTCCAGTCCTGGTTATCCGGAAACACCAATCGGGCAATGGATAAGGGATGTGGGAATGCACTCGGTCCCAGTAAAGCGCGCATGACCTCGCCTAGCGCTTGATGGTGGGGAAGCGCGTGAAAGTCCTGTAGACGTTGGACCTGGTCATAGACTTCGAAATAGTCTTCTTCGCCTTCTACCTTGGGGACAGTCCAGGAAATAGCGTCCATCGGATTTGTGCCCGGTTTCAGCCATTTACTCCGCTCGCAAATCTCAACAATTTGTCGGCGAAGCGATGTCAGGATGCCTCGGTCCATTAGTCCGGGAATATAGAGATATCCATCCTGAAAAAATCGTTCTCGCAAAGCACCCGCATGGGTAATATGGGGGGATGAGTCGTAAAACGCTTTCATTGTTTTCTATAGGCTCGATTGTGCGCTAGCGCAATGGTGAGTGTTCTGCTTAGCCGTTTTGAAGCTGTCAGCTCAGCTGCTGATTATAGGGCTCGAGGATGTCGAAAACCACTGAGCTAAATCAATAACGGTAGACTATCGCCCGCTGCCATTGACCCACTGGCTGATTTCCCCAAGGAGAGACTCACAGTCTTCTATCGGTCCCTGTCCTCCTGCAAAACCGTGTTGTGCATTGGGGTAGTTGCTGTAGGCCACATCCACTCCCGCAGCCTGCAATGCTTCCGCATAGGCTTTGCCCTCGTCACGCAGCGGATCGTGCTCCGCTGTGATGACCATCGAGCGCGGCAGTTTCGACAGATTGGTTGATCTCAAGGGAAAGGCTCTGTCGGAAGGATTTTCATTCCCTGCCAGATAAGTATCCCAGAACCATACCATGAGGTTTTTGCTCAGGGCGTAGCCTTTGCCCTTTTCGACGTAGGACACTCTGTCGATCGTATAGTGGTCGGTGACTGGATATATGGCGATCTTACCCACGACTCCTGCGCTCACGTCTTCGGGTAATTCCACTGCGGTGGCTATGGCGAGGTGACCTCCCGCACTGTCGCCAGCGAGGATTATCTCCCCATTGCTAGGGCCCAACTCACCACAGTGTTCCGCGATCCAGGTAGTCGCTGCCAGGGCATCATCCTGGGCTGCGGGAAACGGGTGTTCCGGTGCCAGACGATAGTCTACGGCGATCAAGGTGCAGCCGCATTCGTCACTGAGTCTCTGGCAAATGGGATGGTGGGTATCCAGGTCGCCAATGACCCAGCCGCCGCCGTGAAAATAGATGATCATCGGTTTATCAGCACCGCTGTCCTGGAGGTAGGCGCGCAGCGCGATAGGGCCGTTGGGGCCACTGGCGTGAAACGTGCTGTAGGGTTTGTCTTGCGTGTGGCCCTTCCAGGCGTAGGCACTGGCGAGCCGATAAAACTTGCGCAGCAGAAAAACCTTCAGGGTTTGTAGCATGGTTCAGGCCTTATTGGGTCTATGATTCATTCACGCCTCGTCGAAGGCAGCGGTCTCTGGTTTCTGCTGGTACCAATCAACACCGTGCTCGTCGCGGGTGCGCAATGCTCTTCGTCTCCCGAGTAGGCAGTTCAGGTGAGCCAGTGCTTCACCGGTTGCCATGCCCATCAGGCCCGATGTAATTTCTCGTTTGAACAAAGCGGGAAAGCAATCGACGGCTCTACGGGGTTCTTCAAGGTGATCAAACAGTTTATCCAGATCGCGTTCGTGCTCTTCTATAACCTGGGTCAATCGCACGTGCAATCCGTAAAAAGGGGCTTCGTGAGCCGGGAGAACCAATACGTCATCCGGAAGCTTGTCGCGAATTTTTGCATTGGATTGCAGCCATTCCTTGAGTGGATCACCCCCGGGTTCAGTGGGGAATACGCTGACGTTTGGGGTTATTTTCGGTAATACCTGATCGCCGGAGATGAGTAGCTTCAGTGCCGGACAGTATAAGGCGGCGTGTTCTGGTGAGTGACCGCTGCCTGAGATAACCTGCCAGTAGCGGTTGTTAATCTTGAACGTCTCGCCATCGATCATGCGACGAAAGCTGTCTGGTAGTGGCGATATGGCCCGCCCAAATCCACCGAACTTATTGCGGTAGACATCCATTTGCCCTTCATCGTATCCCGCCGCTTGATAGAAGGTAATAGCGGCTTTAGGCGCTACGCGACCCGTATCGCCGGCCATTGCCCTACACATGAGGAATTCCTCCCTCGACATCCAGAGCTGGCAGCCAAAGCGTTCTGTTAGCCAACCTGCCAAGCCCACATGGTCTGGGTGTAAATGGGTGCAAATAACACGGACGATGGGTTTGCCACCCATAAATTCCTTGAATATCCTTTCCCAGATTTCTTTGGCGCTGTTGATGGCCAGGCAAGTGTCTACTACTGTCCAGCCATTGTCATCTTCCAGCAGCCACAAGTTGATATGGTCCAAGGACATTGGCATGGGGAATCTAGCCCAATAGACGCCCTCGGCAACTTTCTCCGGGACGCCGGGTTCGGGTGCAGCGGCGACACCCCAGGGATAGTTTAGGCCGCGGTAGAGTTCTGAGTTTTCGCTGAGCATATTGTGAGCCGTGTCAGGTGTAGCTCAGGCAACGGCCGTCGCTTCAATTTCGACCATAATGGCTGGATCATATAGGCGGTCTACACCCACCAGTGTGGAGCTAGGTTGGCAGCCGCTCTCGCCGATCATACCGAAGAGATCACCGCCAGCTGCCATCAGAGCATCTACATCCGTTGTGAATATATTGAGTCTGACGATATTGCTCGGCTCCATATCTGCTTCACTCAACACATCGAGCAAGTTCGCCCAGGCGAGACGAAACTGGGCGGGTAAATCGCCCTCATGCATGGCCGAGCCGTCACTGGCCGAAGAGGTTTGCCCCGACAGGTACAAAGTGCGACTCTCGTTTTTGACCTCGACACCGTGGTTAATTCCAAAACCCAGCAACCAGGGGGTGGGGTTGTATGCGCGCTTTTCCATAGTTTGAGTTCCTTTGTTAGCGGAGTCCGAATGAGCTTGCGCCGGCTAAATCCTTGCATTGTTTGCCAGCGACAGATGGACTGCAGACACTATAGACACAATGCCTATTTGTTGCCAACACCAGTCAGTGGATGAATCTGCTCTGCTGCGGCTTTACCCTACGCCTCTTTCAGAGTCACCCCAATAGAGCGCTCTGACCGCTTTCTTGTCTGGTTTGCCCACAGGGGTAAGGGGAATGCCATCAACAAAGTCGATGGATTTTGGTGATTGCACAGAGCCTTTCGCATCCTTCACCAAGGCCTGCATCTCCGCGATTAAGCTTGCCGTTCCCTCGATGTCGGGTTTGAGAACAATCACGGCTTTAACCGCTTCTCCCCAGGTCTCATCCGGGACCCCGACAACCACTGCTTGGCCGACCGCATCGTGTGTTGCCAGAACATCTTCTACTTCTCGAGGGAACACATTGAATCCGCCGGTTACGATCATGTCTTTGGTTCGATCGACGATGTACAGGAAGCCGTCTTCGTCGAATCGCCCGACATCGCCTGTGTGCATCCAGCCACCGTCGAAGGCCTCGGCGGTTTGCTCCGGCATATCCAGATAGCCTTTCATGACCAAAGGTGCGCGAACACAGATTTCTCCTGGTTCTCCCTTGTCCACCGGATTGTTATCCTGATCCATGAGTTCCAGGTGAACCCAGGGAGCGGGGCGGCCGCAGGATCCCAAACGTTCGGGTTTGGCCAAATCGTGCTCGGCTTTTTTCATATTGGTGAGCACCATGGGCGCTTCCGACTGACCAAAGAACTGATAGAAGATTTGCCCCCATTTTTCGATGCCCTCTTTAAGCCGCACAGGGCTCATGGGTGAGGCACCGTAGAAAATTGTTTCCATGCTGGACATATCTGCCGTCGCTGACAGTGGTGAATCCAACAGGAAATACAACATCACAGGAACCAGCATGGTCGCCGTGATTTTGTGTTGCTCGACCATTGCGTAGAACTCGTCTGGACTAAACCCCTGCATCACGTAAAAGGCGCCACCTTTTTGCAACACGGGGATGAAAAAAGCAGCGGCCGCATGTGACAGGGGTGTTGCCATCAGCATGCGCAGTTCTTCGGGAAACTCCCATTCCGCCATTTGAATTTGCGTCATGTAGGCGGTGGCCCGATACGTGCTCTGCACGCCCTTTGGCTTGCCGGTCGTGCCACCGGTGAAGTTAATCGATGACACATCATCGGGATCGACATCCGGCGCAACTAGCGCTTTTGGTTCGAAAGTGGCGGCCAGAGCCAAGTAATCTTCGCCGCATTTTGTCGGACCAAACCCAAGCATCAACTTTAATCCTGGCACTTTTTCTTTGAGCGCCGCCGCGTGATCGTCGAACAGTGCGGCGTCGTAGACCAGAGTTTCGATGCCAGCTGCCTCCAGTACGTAGGCGTGATCATCCAGAGACCCCAGTGGATGCAGCGGTGTTCCGCTGCAACCGGCCAGTTGCATGGCGGCTATATTCGACAGCACTTCAGGTCGGTTCGCAGAGATAACGGCGACGCGGCTGCCATTGCCCAAACCCTTGGATTGCAATGCCTGCACCATTTGGCTGGTGCTTTCGCGCACTTCCCGGTAACTGGCCACTTTGTCACCAAGGTAGAGGCAGGGTTCATCGTTGTGGCGATTCAGCCCGTCGATCAGCAAGTGCGGCATTAAGGGTGGGTGGTGAATGGCGTCAGTACTCATGAAAGCTCCATGTCTTTTTGCATCAATTGATTTAGTTAAGGGTTCGAAATGTTAAGGCCGCGTCGCAGTACTGTTTTCATTTCTTGCGCTTCGCGTTGGCTTGTCGCCGCGTTCATGAACATTGAGGAACCGTGGAAGGTGCCCGGGTAGCTGTGCAGTTCTACTGAGACACCCGCTTGCATCAGCTTCAAAGCGAATAGCACACCCTCATCTCTCAGGGGGTCAAATTCCATGGTTGTGACGTGTGCAGGCGGCAGTCCAGAAAGATCCTCGGTGCGCGCGGGTGCTGCCAGGTAGGGGACATTGTCGGCTCCACGGGTATAGTCGGCGCCCAGGTAGTAATCCCAACTCAGCTCTGCGGCTGGTCGATTCCATAGAGGGGTATCTGTGAATTGCTTCATGCTGCTTGTTTCCAGTCGGTCATCGACCTCTGGAATCCCCAGGTATTGAAAGCACAGTTTCGGTCCATTTCGGTCCCGGCTTAGCAATGCGGTGGCGGCGGACAAACCGCCACCTGCGCTCTGGCCAAAAATACCGAGGCGATCGAGATCGATACCGAGTTTTTGGGCATTTTCGCTAGTCCACAGCAGCGCTGCGTAGCAATCATTGAGACCTCCCGGATAGGGCGTCTCCGGCGCTTTGCGGTAATCCACCGACACCAGCACGATGCCTAAATCCCGGCACAGTGACAGGCAGGCGCCGTGCTCACTTTCGATATTGCCAACGACGAAGCCTCCGCCGTGAATGTAGAGTAGAGCGGGGACCGAGTTCGCTTTTTCTTGTGGCGAATAGATTCTAACGGATACCTCGGGCGATTTTTCCGCTCCCGGAATTGACAGGTTCTCGATGTCTACACCGGATTCGTCCAATTCGGCATTGGTCTGACTGATCATCTCATTGAAACCGGCGCGGGTGGCGGCGGGGTCTTCCAAGGCGATGTTAGGAAGAAACTCAATAAAAGGTTGCAGCTCAGGGTCGATGGCGTAAGTCATATAAGTAATCTCCTTATGTTTATTTTGACGATGCGGGAGCGACAGGCAATGTCTCTTCAGGCCAGAATTGTTGCCTGAAGTCGTTCCCGCGAAAGTTGTCGATGGTAGCGCGCTGATCGGATTTAACAGCATATCTTGTCCGAATGGAATGTGTACCTGCTCTGGTGCGCGATAGATACTGGGAAATATGCGCTGGGTGCGAATTGGCTTACTACTGCAATCCGCTCGATAGGTTGCCAATTGTATGCTGTGGAGATAAACAGATGAAAATAGACAGTTCCCTGATGTTCGATCCAGTGAAGATCGGTGAAATGGCCGGTCAGCTGGAGCAGGCCGGTTTCGATGGCGCCTATACCTTTGAAGGCCAAAGTGATCCTTTCATATCTCTCAGTGTCGCTGCGATGAATACGCGCAAGATGGAGCTGATGACGTCAATCGCCGTAGCCTTTTCCCGCAACCCCATGAGTTTGGCTTACACGGCTAACGATTTGCAAAATCTGTCTGGTGGGCGCTTTATTCTCGGTTTAGGGACTCAGGTTAAAGCTCATATAGAGCGACGTTTTGCCATGCCCTGGAGCAAGCCCGCTGCGAGAATGCGGGAAATGGTATTGGCGATCAGAGCCATTTGGAAGTGCTGGGAAACCGGTGAAAAACTCAAATTTGAGGGCGAGTTTTACCAGCACACTTTAATGTCGCCTATTTTCAGTCCCGGACCCAATCCGCACGGAATACCTAAGATCTATCTCGCCGGTGTCGGCCCTCTTATGACCGAAGTGGCGGGGGAAGTCGGTGATGGCTACTTTATGCACCCATTCAACACCGAAAAATCCATGAATGAACTGTCTCTTGCTGCGCTGGGGCGCGGATTGGGAAAAGCCGATAAGAGGCGTGACGACTATACCATTTCCGCTCAGGTTGTCACTGCCACTGGTCTAGACGAGGAGAGTATGAAGGCGTCTATCTTCTCTGCGAAAAATCAAATTGCCTTTTATGCCTCTACCCCCTCCTATTTGCCGATACTCAAATGCCACGGTCTGGAGGATTTGCAGATTGAAGCTAATAAACTCACCCGGGAAGGAAAGTGGATGGAACTCAACGCATTGATTGATGACGATCTACTCAAAACTTTTGCCGTAGTGGGAACACCGACCGAGGTCGCGGATCAGATTGCGGCTCGTTACAAGGGGAAGGTCGATCGGATTAGCCCAGTCGTCTATCAGCCGGATGTTGCGCTCTTAAGTGAGCTTAGAAGTAAGATTAGTGCGGCAGTCGCTGACTAATTAGCCATTACTAGGCAAGTAGGGCGCGTCCTGGGATAGACTGCAGTAGCTGCCGTGTGTATTCCTCCTGGGGGTTCTCAAACAGAGTCTGCCCGCTTCCCTGCTCGACGATTTCACCTTTATAGAGCACCAGTATTCTATCGGCGATATGCCTCACTACCGCGAGATCGTGTGACACAAACAGCATCGTTAAGCCGTATTCCTTCGACAGATCCAACATTAAATCCAAGATTTGTGCCTGAATAGTGACGTCCAGCGCAGATACCGGTTCATCCGCGACAATAAATTCCGGACGCGTCGCCAGTGCTCTGCCAATGGCGATCCGCTGTCTCTGGCCACCGGAAAATTCGTGGGGATACTTGCGGACGAAATGCCTGGCCAGTCCCACATTGTCCATCAGTCTCAATACGGCCGCTTCAACGGTTTGTCGAGTTTCTATGGAGTGTAGTAGAAGCGGCTCGGCCAGCGTATCAAAAACCGACATACGGGGGTTTAGTGACGCATAGGGGTCCTGGAAAATCATTTGCATGCGCCGACGCATGGTTTTTAATGCCTTGCCCTGTAGTTTGGTAACATCAACCCCGTCAAACACGACGCTACCAGAGGTGACCGGAACCAAGCGCAGCAGCGAGCGTCCAATCGTCGACTTACCGCTTCCCGACTCGCCTACCAAACCCAAAATTTCACCCTTTTTCAGGGAGAAGCTGACATCTTCAACGGCTTTGACAGGTTCTCGTTTCTTGCCCTGATCGAACCAGGTGCGCAGATTGCTCACCTTGATCAAGGTTTCCCGTTCATCGGCGTGCAGTGCTTTAGTGCCAGCGGGTATGGCGGCGAGCAGTTTCTGTGTATAGGGGTGTGCTGCGTTTTCAAAAATATCTCTTGAGTTGCCGCGCTCTACCACTGTACCGCTTTGCATGACAATAATCTGATCTGCAATATCGGCGACCACCGCCAAATCATGGCTGATGAAAATCACACCGATATCGCGCTTCTTCTGCAGGTCGGCCATCAGCTGGAGAATCTGAGCCTGTATGGTGACATCCAACGCAGTGGTGGGTTCGTCGGCAATGAGCAGTTTGGGTTCATTGATTAATGCCATAGCGATCATGACTCTTTGGCGCATGCCACCGGAGAATTCGTGGGGGTAGCAGTCGATGGTTGATTGCGGATCGCGAATGCCGACTTCGTCGAGTAATTCAATCGCTCTATCTCTGGCTTCCTGCTTGGAAACATCCTTATGAAAGAGCAACGGTTCCATCAACTGCTTGCCAATTTTCATATACGGGTTGAGGCACGTCATGGGATCTTGGAAAATCATGGCAATATCGCGGCCGCGAATTTTGCGCAGTTCGTTCTCTGGCAGTTGCAGTAAATCGGCGCCCTCAAAAAATGCCTCGCCCCCTTCAATTTGTCCGGGGGGTTGTGGAACAAGTCCCAACAAACTGTAACAGGCGACGGATTTGCCCGAACCCGATTCGCCAATAATGGCGGTAATCTGCCCTGATTCCACGCTGAAACTGACATCGTTCACCGCAGTGTTGACGCCGTTACGCGTAACAAAATTCACCTTAAGGTTTTTTACATCGAGCAGCGACATGCCAACTAGTCCTTTGAGCCGCGCACGTCTAAGGCGTCGCGCAAGCCGTCACCCAAAAAGTTAAGGGCGAACAGCGTCAGTGTTAGAGCGGCCCCGGGAAATATTAGCAGCCAGGGGAATTCTTCCATGGTTTCCGCACCATAGGAAATCAGCAGGCCCCAGGAGGTTTGTGGGGGCTGAATCCCCAGACCCAGAAAACTCAGAAAGGCTTCGAGCAGCATTACGCTGGGAATCGTCAGTGTGGTGTACACAATCACCGGGCCCAAGGCATTGGGAATGAGATGCTTGCGGATAATAGACGCAGGAGAAAGGCCGAGAGAGATTGCTGCCTCAACAAACTCTTGTTGCCTCAGAGATTGAACCTGTCCGCGCATTATTCTCGCCATTGTGAGCCACTCTACGGCCCCAATCGCCAAAAACAGCAGCAGCAGATTTCTGCCGAACACCACCATCAGCAGCACGATAAATATCATGAACGGAAGGGCGTAGAGAATATCGACTAAACGCATCATAACCGCGTCGACTCGACCACCGGCATACCCTGCTATGGCACCCCAGGTAATTCCGATCAGCAGTGCGACAGCGGTAGCGACAAAGCCCACTGCCAGGGAGACCCTGCCGCCGTACATAATCATTGTCAGGAGATCGCGACCAAATATATCGGTGCCCAACCAGTGCTCCGCTGAGGGAGGTGACGCCCCCAGATTCAGATTCTGGGTTTCGTAGCTATAGGGTGCAATCCACGGCGTTAACAGTGATATAACGATAAACAGAATAAGCACTATAAGGCCAAATACGGCGAGCTTGTTCTTGCGTAAGCGAATCCAGGCATCCTTCCAAAGAGAGGTTCCCTTTTCCGCGGCGGCGATTTCAGTGATAGTGGGAGTGTTCATTCAGCTATTCCCGTACTGGGCGCGCAATCTTGGATTCATCCAGGCCGCTAAAATATCTGACAATAGATTGAACAATACGATCAAGGTAGAGAGGAATACGGTTGTGCCCAATATCATTGTGTAGTCGCGATTAAAGGCAGCCTGAACATAGAACCGACCCAGCCCCGGGATCTGAAAAATAGTTTCTACTACAAATGATCCCGAGAGTAAGCCGGCAAAAGCTGGCCCAAGAAAAGCCACAACAGGTATTAGTCCACCGCGCAGTCCATGGCGTGTTACCACCTGCCACTGTGGCAAGCCCTTGGCCTTGGCAGTGCGAATGTAATCCTGCGACATGACTTCCAGCATCCCCGCGCGACTTAATCGCGCAATGTAAGCCGCATAGGCCGCTCCGAGGGTGAGGCTGGGCAAAATTTTGTCCCCTGGAATATCTCCCCACCCCGATACCGGCAGCCACTCGAGATAGATACCAAACACCAGCACCAGCAGCGGGCCGAGCAAAAAGGTGGGCATACAAATGCCGATCATCGCTACAGACATTGGAACATAGTCCTGGGCTGTATTGGGTTTTAAGGAGGCGATAACTCCTGCCAATCCGCCGATACCAATGGCCACCAGTAAGGCGTAGAAACCGAGCTCGGCAGTCGCCGGCAAACCCGCCGCGATGAGCTCGTTGACACTGCGTCCTGGGTATTTGAACGAAGGGCCCAACTTACCTTGGGCAATATCTCCCAAGTAGGAGGTGTATTGTGAAAACAGCGGTTGATCCAGTCGGTACTGTGCCTCCAGGGCAGCTTTGACCTCGGGCATGACCGCTTTTTCGCTGTCGAAGGGGCCGCCGGGAGCGGCCCTGACTAAAAAGAAAGTTGCGGTTATAACGACCAGAATCACCGGGATGGCCTGCAGCAAACGAAGACTGATAAATCGCAACATGTTTATAGACCTGTCTCTAAAGTTGCTTCGGGTTCTAGGTACACGTACTTGAGGTTTAGAGAATCCATCAGATTGGAGGGCATGCCTTTCACGCTTGGGTGTATAAGGTGCTTACTACTGTAAGTGTAAATGGGAATAATCGGCATCTGTTCCATTAACAGGGTCTCAGCGGCATGAAAGATTTCAAAGCGTTCTTCGCGAGTTTTTGCCTTGGGTGCCAATTGCAATATCATCTCGTCGTAACGTGGATCTGAAAAACCAGTATTGTTGTTGCCGCCATCGGTGATGTATAGATCCAGGAAGTTATTGGGATCGACATAGTCGCCAATCCAGCCTCGACGGGAAATTTGAAACTCCATTTGCGTGACTGAGTCCAAATACACTTTCCACTCTTCATTGGCGATAGTCACATCGATGTTTAGCGCTTCCTTCCACATCTGCTGTAGGGCGACAGCAATTTTCCTGTGGTTTTCGGAGGTGTTGTATTTTATTTCCAAACCGGGCCAGCCTTCGCCATTGGGATAGCCTGCTTCCGACAGCAGCGCTCGGGCCTGCGCCACATCATGGCTGAACAGCTTTGGGGGTTGATATCCGAGAGTCCCAGGGGGAGTGATACCGTAAGCGGGGAAAAAAGCGTTTTTGAGAACAGTAGCGGTAAGGGTTTCACGGTCGACTGCCATTGAAAGTGCGCGTCTTACCCTGGGGTCATCCACCGGGGCGCGATTGGTATTTATCAGATAGAAATAGGTCCCCAGATAAGGCGCTTGTACCAAGGGGCTATTTTCCATTGCTCGGTAAACTTCCAATTTACTCAGCGGCACATCATTGGTGTAGTGCAACTGTCCCACACGGAACATGCGCTCTTCGCTGACTAGATTCTCCGTGGGATAAAACACCACCCCATTGAGTTTTACTTTATCGGCATCCCAGTAAGTGTGACTTTTCTCAACCGTGATACGGCGGTTGAGCTTCCATTCCTTTAGCTTAAAGGCGCCGTTGCTGACGATATTTTCAGCTCTGGTCCACTTGGTAAAGCGGTCCGTCATTTTTCCAAATTTTTCGATGGTTTTTCTGTGCAGAGCAAATGTGCTGTAGTGATCCATCAACTGCAGAAAATAAGGCGTTGGCTCGCTTAAGGTGACTTCCAGGGTTCGATCATCGATTGCTCTCACCCCAAGTTGTTCTGGGTCGCTAATCTCACCTTTTGAATAACCCTCTGCATTTTTGACGGGATAGAGCATATAGGCATACAAATTGCCCATTTTGGGATCCAGGGCACGCCGCCAAGACCATACATAGTCCTGGGCGGTCATGACCTCGCCATTTGACCACAGAGCATCCTCACGTAAGTGGAATGTAATGACTCTGCGATCGTCACTGAATTCCCAGCTTTCGGCGACTCCTGGTTCTGGTTCTAGTGTGTACGGGTTTTTTACAGCAAGGCCTTCAAACATAGCCCGAATCAAATGGTTTTCAGGAACGCCGGTGACGACGTGAGGATCCAGGCCCTGGGGTTCAGTGCCGTTGCCGTAGTGCAGTATTCCATCGCGATTGCCTTGCACCACATTGGATTCTCCCCCTGTACAGCCGAGCAATAGGCAGGTGGTGGCAAACAGAATCAGGCATTTGGTAAGCGTCGCGAGCGTGATGTTAGTCGTTTTGATCTGTGGCATAGTCATGGGTGCTTACTGTATCTCAGCGAGGGCGGTTTGTCTTAACTCAATCCCAGCCGCGCGGATTTTCTTCCATCTCGCGGCGCTTTTCTTCGAAGGCTTTTCGCAGAATCTTTAGTTGGCGTGGGTGGCGCAGAGAGGTGTCGTAAGATTCTCGGGGATCATTTTCCAGATCGAACAGCCATTCTTTTTGGGGTACCGAAGCTCCAATGGGCATTTGGTCAGTAGAGTAAAAGACCCCGGCGGCTCCGCGATATTTAAAGCGTTGATTTCTGGCTGCGAAAAGTGCCTCACCATCGTAGTAATAGATGAAATCATGGGGAGAAGGCGCGCTGGAGGTCAGTACCTTGAGAATACTCCTTCCATCCAGTATCCGGTCGGCAGGTGCGGGTAACTGCAGTATATCCAGAATGGTCGGTACCAGGTCTGTTCCCATTGCCATCGCCGGTTCAACCCTCCCCGGTGTTATTGCGGCGGGCCAGTGCGCGATAAAGGGCACTCGCATACCGCCTTCAAAGGTGTTGCCCTTGCGGCCTCTTTGATCGCCGGCATTGCCCAGATACCAGGGGCCATTGTCAGAACTGATGATGATTAGAGTGTTCTCCAGCTTGCCGTTTTTTTCGAGGCTGCGCAGGATCTGTCCTATGCCATCGTCTATTTCCTCAATCACATCGCCGAACAGCCCGGCATCTGAGCTACCCGCCCGCTCGGGCCGGGTTGACAATGGGTCGTGTGGAAAGTTGTGTGCAAAGTAGAGGAAAAAAGGTTGCTCGTCTTGCGCGTCAATAAACGCGGTGGCCTCATTGGCGTACAGCTCGCTCATTCGTGTTTGATCGACGGGCGCCTCTACCTCTACCTCCTTGTTGCGATAAAACGCGAAGGGTTCCATATCATTGCTATAGAGTGCTCCGTAATAACTGTCAAAGCCCATATCATTGGGCAGTGAGGGGCTGCGATCGCCCATATGCCACTTGCCTATCATTCCGGTGGCATAGCCGGTGGCTTTGAGGATATTGGCCAGGGTAATTTCTTCTTCGGGTAGACGTTTGTTGGTTTTAGGGCTGAGTAGCTTGTCGAAGATCAGTGACTTGGTGCTGCCCGTTGGAAATACCACATTGGGTAGGCCTGCTCTGGCGGGCAACCTACCGGTGAGGAAGCCTGCGCGGGAGGGCGTGCATACGGGTGCCGGGGAGTGGAAGTCGCTCAGGCTGACGCCGTTTGTTGCCAGTTGATTGATATTGGGTGTTTTGATCAGGCCTTGCGCGCCGACTCCGATATCGCCGTAACCCAGATCATCATAGAGTATGAATATTATATTGGGGCGGGGTGCTGCGGGGGAGTCGCTTGTGGCGAGATCGGAGAAACCTTGTAGGTACTCTTGTTTGTTTGCGACTCGTTCCCTATTGTCGCTTTGTTGCGAGCTGGATATCCGTAGGGCGGCTAGAATTGCGAGAATCAGGATAAGTAGGATCAGGGTTGCCGCTAGGCCCAAAATTCGACGCCATAAAAATGAGAGTAGCCACATTTGATATTCCCGATCAGCTTTTTTAGATGCTTTTATTGGTTTGGTATTGGGATAGTTACATATTGTTGGGGGGTGCGTCATCTGTGTGTGCTTTGGGTCGCAGACAACGGTTGGTGAAGTATTTTATTTAGGGCTATTATAAAATTGCTGAGTTCATGTAGTGTGGCGCTAAGATAGTCGATTCAGTTTTCCAAACACGCCGTAAATACGTCCATGTAGGCTTGTCCGCAGCATCCATGCTGCGGACAGTTTAGAAAACTGAATCGACTATCTTAGCTTTGCGTTAACTATCGATTTTCTAAAAATGCAGTATTTTTGGTGGCCCGCCCCCCGCTGGAGTGCCATTGGGAAGCGCAGTAGCTAAAGGAATTTGCATGAGCGATAAAAAAACCAACCAACCCTTGAGTGGCAACGAGATGCCCCGTTTTGCGGGACACGCATCGATGTTCAGGTTGCCTATTCAAACAACTGCCAAGGATTTGGACATTGCCTTGATTGGCGTGCCCCTGGATATTGGCACTAGCAATCGCGGGGGTAGTCGCTTTGGCCCTCGGGAGATTCGCTGCGAGTCGGTGATGGTTCGCCCCTACGGAATGTATACGAAGGCCGCACCATTCGACTCCTTTCAGATTGCGGATATTGGCGATGTGGCGCTCAATACGTTTAACCTGCTCAAATCAATCGACATTATAGAGGCTCACTTTGACGAGGTTCTGAGCTGCGGAGCCAAAACGGTTTCTATGGGTGGTGATCACACGGTTTCCCTGCCCATTCTGCGCTCAGTTGCAAAGGTTCACGGTCCGGTTGCGCTTATTCATGTTGACGCTCATTCGGATACCAACGAAGCCATGTTTGGTGAAGAAGTCACCCACGGAACGATTTTTCGGCGCGCGATTGAAGAGAATCTGGTTGATCCCAAGAAAATGTTTCAGATAGGACTTCGTACCACCGGCTATTCAGCGGAAGATTTCGATTGGGCTCGCGATCGCGGTGCTCGAGTTGTTCCGGCCGAGGAGTGTTGGCATCAGTCGCTCGCTCCGCTAATGGCTGAGATCCGTGAAGCTGTTGGGCCGGATACGCCTTTGTATTTGAGTTTTGACATCGATGGGCTTGATCCGTCCATCGCCCCTGGCACAGGCACTCCGGAACCAGGTGGCCTGACGAGTATTCAGGGAATTGAGATTATTCGCGGTTGTTGGGGGCTTAATCTGATTGGCGCCGACCTGGTGGAAGTTTCTCCTCCCTACGATACCTCTGGAAATACCTCTCTGTTGGCCGCTAACTTAATTTTTGAAATGCTTTGCTCATTTCCGGGATGTGTTCGGGGCGGTTGATAGTCTGGCTTATTCCACTTGCTGTCGACGGGCCATTACCGCGCTGAAAATGTCCAGGAGATTCGCTGGCTGGGATTCGTGTTGAATCGCCGAGTCTGGAATCGCGACCCAAGGCTGTGAGCTTTTCGTCCAAATATGGGCGTCTGGGTGAATGTCGCTTGTATCTTCCAAAGTGCCTGTCTGCAATTTGATGAATTCGGGGGTGGCACTCCCAACTCCATAGATTATGTTGCCACACTTGCTACAACTCATTCGGGTGTTGCTATCCCCTGCATCGGAAGTGCGCTCCCAGCTGCTGAGTTGTCCCGTGACGGTGATCGCAGACAATGGAAATATTGTGCCCATTGAAAATGCGCTACCCGTCCTTTTCTGACAGTCCTTGCAGTGGCAGGCATAGGTCATTAGGGGGTCGCCCTCGACAGTATAACGAATATGCTGGCACTGGCAGCTTCCTGTTCGCGACATGCGCTCCTCCTTTTGTGTTTCTACAGCGCCCAAACCGCCAGCTCGTTGCCGCTAGGTTCCAGGAAGTGAAATCGGCGCCCGCCTGGAAAGGCGAAAATGGCTTTGGAAACTGTGCCGCCCGCTGCCTCGACCTTTGCCTGTGTCGCTTCCAGGTCTTCGCTATACAGCACGATTAGTGCAGCGCCGTGGTCACTTGAGGAAACCATTTCGGATGCGTAAAAACCGCCGTCCAGACCCTGATTGGAAAATGCTGCGTACTCCGCGCCGTAGTCTTCGAAACTCCAGTCGAAGGCTTGCGCGAAAAAAGCCTTGGTGGCCGGGAGATCTTTTGCGGGAAACTCAACGTAGTTAATTTTTTCATGTTCGTTCACGATGTCATCCTCCTCACCCAGAGTTTGAGTGTTTTAAGAGATTGCCTGCAGCCCCAGGGCGGCCACTAGGCCAAAGCCAAACACATAGGTTCCCAGCGCTCCTACAAAGCGCATTGGGTTGGGGTCTGCCATTGATTTGGGAAAAATTAGGCCGGCAACGATCAGGTAGCGACAAGCGGTGACTAGCGCCATTAGCCAGATGACCCAGGCTGGTTGTGGCGACTGGCTCAGGATGTAAATCAGTAGCGCCAATATCGGCACATATTCGACGGTGTTACCGTGGGCTCGTATTCTTTGGAAGACAATATCTTCCGGATCGGTTGAATTGCCAATCATCACACTTTGTTTGCTTCTGGCCATGGAGACAGAAAAGCCTAGCGCAATGCAAAGAAAGGCCAATAGAGCAATACACATTAGGGGAACAGACATGAGCTTTTCCTACAGATAGTGGATAACTCGAAAAGTTTACCGATTCTAAAATTGAGAAGCCATCTTAGAATCTGATGTCTCAACGGAAATCAGATTGCTCGATTCAGGTACTGTCCTTGCTGTAGAAAAGAATGACGGCGCCGATCAGCGCAACTGCTGCGACGATATCGCCAATAACAATTTTCCTAATGTCTGCGTTGTAACCACCCACACTGAAAGCGAGGTAGAAAAATGAGGCGATGGTGGCAAATGCGGCGATGAATGCCAGCGGTTGCAGTGACGGTGTGAAGGCTGCGTACGCAAAGAAAATGCCTAAAATTCCGAACAACACGGCGCGATGCCTCATCAAAATCTCTATATCCGCACCGGCAATGGGGACGCCGTACAAGTCTTCCAGACGAGATGTGCCGGCGAAACCGCTGATGGGGATAATGTGAATGATCGCAACAATGATGAGTAGAAATGTGATGAGCTTTTCAGTCATGGCGGGCTCCATCTCAGTCAGAAGGTTGGTTTGCTGCAACCTTGTCAGTCACTGTGTTAGTAAAGGTTATCTTTGTAATCATCTTTCAACGCTTGCTCTACGAATCCCTCATCTACATCCAGGGCCCTGGATATCTGTTTGTGGGCATTGCTTGCGGTGTCGGTGGGCCAGGTTTCCGTTTGCCATAGCTTAGATCGCACAAACGCTTTGCCACAGTGAAAAAAGCACTCTTTAACATTGACGATGGTGCAAAGTATGGCCGGTTTCCCTTTGGCAGAGAGAGATTGCAGTAGCTCCGGATCTTTCGATATCACCGCTTCACCGTTGATTCGCACGGTTTCTTTAACCCCGGGTAGCATGAAGATAACGCCCACTTTTTGTGTCTCGATAATATTGCGAAAGCCAAACGCGAGATGATTGCCGGGTCGCTCCGGAATTAATATCGTGGTCTCATTGAGAACCTTAACAAATCCGGGTGCGTCACCTTTTGGCGATACGTCAAGATCGTGTTGCTGGTTTGAGGTAGCAACACAGATGAGTGGGGATTTTTCGATGAACTCTCGACAGATGTCGTCGATGGTTTGAACGACTTTTTGCGCGATAAATGGGGCGGGCTCGTCGATAACTTCCCGAAGCTTTTCCAAACTGTCTATGGTGTGATCCATTGCCAAACTCCAATCGCGATATAGTGAGATAGCGTATGATAACCCCTGTGATAAATATTCGTATAATATACTTGCTCGTCTTATCCACGAGCACTCCGATGGGGCGAGGTGCCCTATGCGCTCGAGTGCTCTCCAGGCGGTCGGCGCGTGCGGAATAATTTAATCAAATTCTTTTCAAGGCAAATGTGATGGCAGAGAAAACCTGGGATACGCTGATCAGCGGTGCATTAGTATTCGATGGCACAGGCACTGCGCCTACACGGCTGGATATTGCCATCAGTGGCGGCCGAATAGTGGCGAAGGGTTCGGACTTGCCGAGTTCCCAGGCCGCTGAAGTGGTCAACGCAGAGGGTCAATGGCTAATGCCAGGACTGTTGGATATCCACACGCACCTGGACCTTGAGGTCGATCTCGACCCTCGACTTCCGGAGGTTGTTCGTCACGGTACTACCACCGTATTAGTAGGCAATTGCAGTCTGGGGACCTGTTTTGGCAAGCAGGAAGAAGATGGGCAAAACCCCATCGTAGATTGTTTTACGCGAGTAGAAAATATTCCCAAGTCAGTGCTGGCCAAGTGTGTTGAAGCGGTGACATGGGAAGACACTGGTGAGTACATGGAGCATTTTGATGATATCGCGTTGGGGCCGAATGTCGCGGCCTTTGTTCCTCACTCGATGTTGAGAATTGAGGTTATGGGGCTTCAAGACAGCGTAAGCCGCGAACCAACGCCAGCCGAACTTGAGAAAATGGCGGAATTGCTGGATAAAGCGATGGATGAGGGGTATATGGGCCTTAGTACCGACGGATTACCCTTCCACTATCTGGCAAATAACCCCAATACCGATAAGCGTATCCCAACACAATTTGCACCTCGCTGTGAGATGAAGCGTCTTTTGCAGGTGGTGCGCGATCGAGATCGTGTTTGGCAAACCACACCGATTATTGAAAGTCGTATCAAGGCGTTTGTCTATTTTGCGTTTACCAGTGGAAGGTTGTTCGGGAAAACGCTGAAAACATCGGCACTGAGTGCCATGGAATTTGCTCTGATGCCCAAAGCCAGCAATGTTTTTCTGGGCTTCGCTAAATTAATGAACAGTCGCTTTTTTAAAGGCAATATGCATTTTCAGGCACTGGGAACCAATTTCCGTATTTGGTCCGATGGTCTTGTCAGCCCGCTCTATGAGGAAATGGAGTCGGGCTGCAAACTCATCGCCAAAGAATACGATGATGTGGAAGGTCGTTTGGCGCTGTTAAACGATCCCGAGTTCATCGAAGAATTTCGCGCAGATTGGGCGCACGGGCGCCGAGGCAGAAATCTCGCTCATCTCAAAGCAAAACTCGGTATGCCAGATAGCCTGGTGGTCAGAGAGTTCAATATGATGGTGTTTGACGGAGCGCCAGTCGCGGAGTGGGAGGGCGAAACTTTTCAGAGAGTCTATGATCGTCTAGAGCGCTACCAGAATGGCATGGCATCGGTGGCTCGCAGCGAAGAAGAAGCCACAGCTTTCGGCAAATTTCCCAGTCCCATCGTGGACGATGCCAACTTCATGCTGCACATGTTGCGGGAATACGACAAGAACTTCCGATTCTGGATCGATATTGGAAACGTCGGTAATAGAGCGACGCTGGGATTTTTGCTGAACGAGAACACGTTGCCCGGGTTCAACGACTCGGGTGCGCACATCACCAACATGGCGTTTTTCGATGCGAATCTTATGTCGTTGAAATTGGCGCAACGGGAATCTCTGGAAACCGTGAGCCGGGTGGTGCAGCGTCTCACGAGTGAACCGGCTCGTTTCTTTGGTCTGGACGTGGGCACCCTCGATATTGGTGCTCAGGCGGATATTACGATCATCGACCCTGAGGCGCTCGGGCCCTATGAGAGCGATCCAAATCGGCAGTTTGTATATCGAGATCTGTTTGAGCACAAACAGATCGTCAACCGATCCGATGGGGTCGTTTCAAGAGTGTTGATCAGCGGTGAAACCGTTTGGTGCGACAATGATTTTACCTCTACTTTGGGCACTAAGCCCTTGGGTAGGGCTCTGCGGGCGGCTTAGGTATAGCCCGAACTGCGCGCAGTTTTAGGGCTTGTAGATTGCACGGGGTCGAATCAGCCGGCTGTCGCGTGAGAATTCCAGAAAGTGTGCGATGTAGCCATACACTCTTGCCATAGCGAACATAGCGGTGAAATAGTGGCTGGGAATACCCAGGCTGTGGAAGACCGCTCCTTTGTAGAATTCTACGTTCGCCCAGATCTCTTTGCCCCGTTCAGCGAACTCTTTTTGGCAGGCTTCTTCAACGGCGATCAAGGTTGCTAGTAACGCTTTACTTTCTTCGTTCTGACACAGCTCGACGGCCATGGGTTTTAATATCAGTGCTCTGGGATCAACGGTTCGATATTCCCTGTGACCCATGCCCATGATTTTGACCTTGTTTGCCAGGGATTTTTTTACGAAGGCCTCTGCCTTATCTGCTGCCCCAATATTCATAGCCATCTCAAGGGCAGCTTGATCTGCGCCACCGTGGAGTTTGCCAAACAAGGTGCCGATCGATGCAGAGATGGAGGATTGTATGGGTGCCAATGTGCTGGCGCAGACTCTGCCGGCAAAGGTTCCCGCATTGAAGCTATGTTCCATTTGCAGTATTTGCGCGGTATCCAGCATTCGAATTTGATCTTGGGAACTCGGCGCGCCGTGAAACATGTGTAGAAAGTTCTCGTGGAAACTCATTTTGGTATCGGAGGGAATTAACTCATCGCCAGATCCCAGTCGATAGTGGCCGGCAATCAAAGCCGGAATCTTGGCCGCGACGATCAGGCCATGTTGCGCATCGTCGCACATGACCGAGTTCTTGTTGTCCCCATGAGAAGGAATGAGTGGCACGACACCTTGTAGCATTAACATCGGGTGCAAATCTCTGGGAATCTGCTTCAGTAGTGCGATCTCACTTCCGCTCAACTGCGTATTTTGCGACATGATCTGGACCAACTGCTGTTCCTGTTCCGGTGTGGGCCAGGCTCCGAAAAGAACTAGCCACACCACTTGCTCGAAAGGCTTGTCTACCAACTCCTTAATGTCGATTCCGCGATAGCTGAGCAGTCCTATGTCCCCTTGTACGTCGGATATGCCTGTTTCTCCTACCACTACACCTGCTAGATCGCTTGAGTAAATTTCCCGTTGTGCGCCCATCATTGGCTCCTCTTTGTTGATTTTTTAGGAGTATACTCAGAGGAATATCATTAGTAGAGTTAATCTTACTTATACATATATAAGCGGAGGAGATAGTGAGGCTGGAAAACAGCGAGCTGCGTGCCTTTCGAGCGGTTGTCGAGGAGAGTGGCTTCAAGCGTGCGGCGGAAGCTTTGCATATTAGTCAGTCGGCGGTTAGCCAGGCGGTGGCGAGTCTGGAATCCAAGCTTGATAGCACCTTGATTACCCGTGGAAAGGATTTGAAGTTGACCGATCCAGGGAAACGTCTCTTCGACCACGCTGTGGAGGTTTTGCGTGAAGAACAGCAGACTATTGAAGATATTGCCCAGCTGAAGCAGGGTAAGACCGAGACCCTGAATATTGCCATGAGTGCCTCGATTAACTATTTCTACGGCCGCGAACTCATTAGTGCCTACTATCAAGAAAATCCCCACTGCAGAATGAAAATCGCCGATCTGCCCAGTCGCAGTATCATTTACACCGTTCTTTCCGGGGGCGTGGAGTTGGGGATGGGACCATTCCAAAAACACATGCCTGCCTTTGAGACAGTCGCTCTCTATGAAGACTCGCGACATCTCGTCGTCAGTGCGCGGCATCCAGATTTCGAGGCGATCAATAGTGGCGACGCCAGGGCATTGCAGCGCACACCCCTCATTGCTTCGGCCCTGGACAATCCCGATATGCGGCCCGCCTTACTCCGTTTGCGCGATCAATTCAGTACGGTCTGGGAGGTAAACAGCCTGTCCTTGCGAATACATATGGTTGAGCAGGGCATGGGAGTGACATTCATCGACCGAAAAATGTTAGTGGAGCATCCTCAGTGTCGCGAATTCAAAATCATGGACGACGTTTCCTTCGGTAGAATTGATCGACAGGTTGGCTTGTACTTTCGCGCTGGAAAAAACCTCAGCGACAGCGCCAGTAACTTTGTTTCCCTATGCCAGCGCTATTGGAAACTGTAGAGTATGTTGTCACTAAAGGAGGGCTTAAAACGCAATGGCGATCAAGTTACGCCAGAGTAATCTGGATAAACTGCAAGAGCAGTCGTTTGACGTTTTGATATTGGGGGGAGGCATTAACGGCGCGGTAGCGGCGGCTTCTTTGGCGGGACGGGGAGTGCGCGTTGCGCTCATAGACAAGGGGGACTTTGCCTCTGGTGTTAGTTCCAATTCCTCCAATCTGGCATGGGGTGGGATCAAGTACCTCGAGAGCCATGAATATTTCCTGGTCAACAAGCTGTGCAAATCTCGCAATCATCTTATGCGAAGTTATCCGTCCACCGTAAAAGAAGTGCGTTTCTTTACGACGATTCAACGCGGTTTTAGATTTTGGCCATCCTTCGTATTTCTTGGGACGATTGTCTACTGGATTATGGGGCGCTTTAAGACCAAGGCGCCGCGTTATGTCAGCGCCCAGGGGCTGGAAAAAGCAGAACCCATTGTGAATACCAGTGATGCGGCCGGTGGTTTCGAGTACTCAGATTGTTACCTGTACGACAATGATGCCCGCTTCGTGTTTAATTTTATCCGTCGAAGCCTGAGTTATGGCTGTATTGCTGTTAACTATGTCGAATCTACTGGCGCGGTAAGGGATGGGGATACCTGGGTCACTAGCGCTCGGGATAATGTCAGTGGTGACAGCCTGACAATACGATCCACTGCGGTTATCAACGCCTGCGGCCCCTATGTCGACATGCAGAATCGCCTGAGGGGGGAGGAGACGGAATATCATCATCTGTTCTCCAAGGGTGTGCATCTCATTGTCGACCAAATTACGGACAACAAGAGAGTCCTCACTTTTTTTTTTTTTGTTTGAAGGCTGTTTTTTCTCATCCCAATGGGGCCCAAGACGTGTATTGGCACTACCGATACCCAGGTAGATTCTCCGGAGGTTGAGGTCACCAATGAAGACAGAGATTTCATTTTGGCGAACGCCAACGCTTTACTCGACCTCGAACGGCCCTTGAACCGCAGCGATATTATTGCCGAGCGCATCGGAGTGCGGCCCCTGGCAATTAAAGGTGAGAGTGGTGAAGCCGATTGGGTGCAACTTTCTCGCAAGCACGTGATCGAAGTAGATGAGGCGCGCTCTCACATGAGTATTTTCGGCGGCAAGTTAACCGATTGTCTGAATGTGGGTGATGAGGTTGCCGAACTGGTCGAAAAATTAGGTATTGTGGTTCCGCAACCCGATAACCACTGGTACGGAGAGCCGGGTGAAGATATGCGTCGGGAGTTTATGCTGCAGGCCGAGCTTATGAGTTTGGATGCGCTGACCGATGAAAGTTCCTCGGAGCCACTATCTGAGAGATTTTGGCGTCGTTACGGTGAAACCGCCTTGGGGTTGCTCGAACGTATTCGTGAGGATGAGAGCCAGGCCGAGTTATTGATCGAGAATGCGGAGTACACTCGCTGCGAAATTGAACTGGCGGCCAGGCGGGAGATGGTAGTCAAACTGGAAGACTTTATGCGTCGCCGATCCAAGATTGAGCTGGTGGTGCGCAACGAAAAAATCCGCAGTGCCCCCGGCCTGAAAGAAGCGTGTGAGATTTTATTTGGACCCCTGGCCGAGATGCGTTACCAAGAGTATATGGATTCCCTTGCGAGGACCGGCGAGGAATCCGATTGAATTTTCTCCGGTCGGTGAGTTTTTGCGTCCGGTTTGTCCATTTGTAAGAAGCGATTTTGCTCGCCTGGATATCGCGGTTCTAATTTGAAAAACGAGTTATACAACGAGTGTTGAGGTAGATGTATGAGGGCAAATCCAGAGGATCAGCTGGGTGCGCGCGGTTCAGCGAGAGGCGTGCCTATTGTTGCAGTTCAGGTTGCCGTAGCGTTCCTAGTGGCTGCTGGTTTGATCTGGTTTTGGTTCGATCAAGCTCCGGGTAAGGATATCGCTGGGGACTCGCCACCTTCGACCGAAGTGATTCGCCCCATGCCCGAAGAGGTAACACCAGCTCCGGATGTCCCGCGACGACCAGTTGCCGAGCCGGTTGTAGCGGTGCCATCCGATATACCACTAGATCCACAGCAAACGTCTCCGGAGCCCCTGGATGGAGATGCCCAACTGCGAGACATCTTTTCAAGGTCAGGTGCGGACGCTCGGTTACTGGGTTTTCTGAGTGACCAGCGTCCACTGGAGATCAGTGCCGCTTTGATTGATGGCATGAGTTGGGGTGCGATGTTGCGAAAGATTTTGCCGGCCAGTCCTCCTAAGCAAGCTTTCAGTGTTGATACCCGCGGCGATCAATTGTTCATTAGTGCTTCAAGCTATGCGCGCTACGATGTCTATGCTGATTCGATAGAGGCCCTGGATGTCGATCTATTGGTTGATGGCTTTCATCGTCTACGGCCGCTTTATGAGGCCACTTATGAGAAGTTGGGTCTGGACCCTGAAGATTTTGACAATGCAGTTATCAGGACGCTAGATCGTGTTCTATCGACCCCGGAAATCGATCAGCCGATTGCGCTTGAGCATAAGTCAGTGTTTTACCAATTTGAAGATCCTATGCTCGAAGCATTGCCTGACTTACAGAAACAAATGTTGCGTATGGGGCCGGAAAATATGCGTCGCATTAAGGTGAAAGCCCGAGAGTTGAGAGAAAAGCTCTTGAAAAACTAACTCTCCTTACACTTTTTTACAAAATTTTCAGCCTGTGGTTTGCAACTCAAGTGAGTATTCGCCTGTCATATAATATACACTCATTCCAGATACTCGCCGTCGAGGGCGAACAGGGTGTTCATATTATGAACGAAGCAATGTTTTCAGATCGCAGGAAAGACACCAAGCGTCGCAATGGTTTGATGCCTTATGGGGTGCGCGATTGTCGCAGAACAGCGCGCGACCGCAGACGTGAGGCTTCCAATAGCGCGGTTGCTAATTGGTGGCTGAAGGTCGACTATTCTAACCATCTGAGCTAGTCGCACGCTCGAGAACTTCCCTCCCTGCTTCCTCTCAGCAGTCCTTCCAATTGGGCTCACGCTTTTCGATGAAGGACATGACACCTTCGACACAATCTTCGCTCTTTGCCATCGGTTCCATTATTTTAAATTCATGGGCCAGTGCTTGTTTGAGTGGCAAGTTGCCAGCTTCGCGAATTGCGCGGCGGATTGCGCGTTGGGGCACCAAGCTTTTGGTGCACATTGGCTGTATGAAGTCGTGAGCCAATTGCACCACTTCCGCAGGGGTGCTGCAGATCCGGTTTATCAAACCTATGGATTGCCCCTGTTCGGCAGTGATGGATTCTCCACTGAGCATTATTTCCTCGGCTCGTGCAGCCCCAATCAATCGCGGTAGCAGCACCGTACCGCCGTAGGATGGCATTAGGCCAATTTTTATCTCGGGTAACGCCAACTTCGCATCGCTAACAGCAACGCGAAAACTGCAGGCGAGGGCCAATTCCAAACCTCCGCCGACGGCCAGGCCATTGATGGCCGCGACACTGAGCTTCGGAAAGTTGACCAGTCTTTCGACTAGCGCGTGAACATGATCGATGCGGCTTTTAATGTCAGTGGGAGGTTCTTTTAGATCCGTGCCGGGGCAGAAACCACGGCCGGTTCCCGTCAGAATAACGGCTCTGCTGTTATCCTCTTCTACAAGATCCAGTTCTTCATCCAGTCTATCTAGCAATTCAGTTGTGATTGCGTTCAGGACGGCGGGACGATTCATTTTCAGTATTGCGCAGTTGCCGAGACTCTCACGGATTATGGTATTCATCGGGTTTCCTCCAAAAAAATGAGCATAGCATCGGGCGGGTTACTGTATCCCGATTGCGCGCATTTTCCGGGAGGAAAAAAACTCTTGGTATGAAGATTGTTACCGCTTGGTCTTTCCAGTTATGAGAGCCATGAACTCGGCGGTATTGGCTTCTTTATCGGCGTCTATCGACTGCGATATTTCGGAGCTTGCCATCATCTCATCCCATTCTGCCAGGCCAGGTACCTCCTCGAGCAAATTCATGCCTAATTGTGGCTGACAGGCCATTTTTGGAATTGAAAGCGCGTACCGTAAATAGATGTCGGCGAGGGTTAGCTCTGCACCGACCAGAAAGGGTGAAAAATGGGTCAATTCCCGCAGTGATTGCGTACCGCGCTCCAGTGCTCCTTTCACTTCCGCCTTCGTGGACTCATGAATGGTAGCGCTGCCCAGAACAGCGGGCAGCAATCTTCGTGCCGGAAGCTCGATATACAGTTCAGATATTTTAATCAACTGGCGTACTTTGCCCCTTGCATCGGGATCTTTAGGGAATAGCGGGTTTTGCGGGTAGGCGTCCTCCAGATACTCCACCAAAACGCTACTTTCCGAAAGCGTAGTGCCCTTTTCAGTGGTCATCGCCGGCGCCTTCCCAGTTGGGTTTATCGCCAGTATCTCGGGGGAGTTGGGATAGACAATATCCTCTTCGAAAGGGATGTCCTTTTGCATTAGGGCGTGCTTGACGATGTTGTGATAATTTGAAAATGGAAAACCGTGCAGTACAAGCATTTTGATCTCTTTGTGAGGTTGTGAATGATGAGGTATCCGAAAACCATCCAGTCTAATTGATCGTCCTGTGTCTGCCAACGGCAGGGTTTGGTCTGGTAACAGGTGTGGTTCTCACCTATAGTCTCGACAGTACTCTTGATAGTAGTCCGGCCAAATCGATACCAGTTTGTGGGAGGTAGTAGTCTTGAGAAATTCGGAGCCCGAAGTGTCGACTCACAGTAGTGTATGCCCCTTGGACTGCGCAGATACCTGCAGCTTGTCTGTCGAAGTTAGAGACGGAAAGATTCATAAAGTCCGTGGCGGTGAGGCCAACCCGTTTACCGGTGGCAAGGTCTGCAGCAAAGTGACCACTGGCTTTCCCGCGCAAGTGCACGGTCCCAATCGTTTAACAACTCCCCTGCGCCTTAGTGGCAGCAAGGGTAGTGGACAGTACGAAGCCATTAGCTGGGACGCTGCATTAGAGGAAATTCACCAGCGCTACCAGGCGATTATTTCTGAGCATGGCCCCCAGGCCATTGTCCCATTGAGCTACGGTGGCCCGATGGGATTGCTCGCTGGTGGTTCCATGGATAAACGTTTTTTTAACAAATTGGGTGCCACTCAGGTCGATGCATCGACGCTGTGTGCCGGCGTTTCTGGAGCCGCCTATGAAAGTGTGTTCGGAGATACCGGTGGTATACCCTATGAGGAACTGATTACATCCAGATTAATTGTTGTGTGGGGCAACAATATTACCGTCGGAAACTTACACCTGATCAAACTGCTGCGTCGTGCCAGAAAATCAGGTGCCAAGCTCGTCGTGATCGACCCCAAGCGTATTCGTATTGCTGATGAGGCAGACTTGCATTTGCCAATCGTGCCAGGCACCGACGTGGTATTGGCCTATGCCGTCGCCGCTGAATTGGAAAGACTCGGTGCGCTTGATGACTCGTTTATTGCAGAGCATGTGCACGGCGCCGAGGCTTACCTTGAGAGGGCTCGCACATTTTCTTTAGCTGACGCCGCCTCTATCTGCGGTATAGCACTTGCGGATATTGAAAAGTTTGTCGCAATGTGGGCCAATATCCGCCCTGCTGCCATTTCAATCGGAGTCGCCCCAGAGCGCAATCGAAATGGCGGTGGCGGAATACGCGCGGCGTTTGCACTTCCCGTGTTGACAGGGAATATTGGCATGCCCGGCGCCGGTGTGTGCGATGTTTCGGGCTTCTTTCCTATTCAACACGATGTGCTGGAACAGAGCTCTTTAATTCCCGAAGGTACGCGCGAAATCAGTGTCCTCGATGTTCCCTCCAAAATACTTTCCCCAGGTGATGGCGTGCCGATAAAAAGCGTCTTTATCTATAATCACAATCCGGTTGCGGTTCACCCCAGGCAGGGTCACATGCAGGAGGCATTGCTCAGTGAAGGTCTTTTTGTAGTGGGCAGTGACATTACCATGACTGACTCCATGGTTTATGCGGACATTATTTTGCCTGCCGCCTCTCATTTCGAATATGGCGATTTGTATAAAGCCTATGGCCATCACTATTTGCAACGTAGTGAGGCGGTGATTGATCCGGTAGGGGAGGCGTTGCCCAATACTGAATTGTTTCGCCGGTTGGCCAGCAAATTCGGTTTTGAAGAGGCCTGTTTCTCACATTCTGATGAAACGTTAATGAATGCGGCCATAAAGCCTGACGTGGCTGCTCTCGAGGGACGCCTGGCTGTGGACATCTCTACCGAAGGCGCAATTGATATGACGGTTGGAAGTCGCAGCAGTTTGCTGCGCGGCGCGAGCCCCGATACGCCCAGCGGGAAAATTGAACTTTTTAGCGAGGCTCTTGAACAAGATTGCGGTGAAGGCTTGCCTCAATATCGCCCTCTGGAAACCTCTTTTCGTTTCGTTCTGGTAAGCCCAAGTTCAGACAAGCGCACCAACTCAACTTTTGGCGGTGTCGCTGATCACGATCGGGATATTACTGTCGAAATGAACCCCGAAGATGCTCTAGTTTTGGGATTGTCTGATGGCCAACGGGTTCGTATATTCAATGACCAGGCCGAGGTTGTCATGCCGCTGTCTGTGTCAGATAAGATTCGCTGTTCCACGTTGTATGTTCCCAAAGGTGCTTGGATAAAAGATAGCGAAACGGGTCAGACGATTAATGCACTCATACCCGGCCATAAAGCTGATATCGCTGGGGGCGCCTGTTACAACGATACGACTGTGGATGTGGAGGCTTGGGATACAGCGCGCAGGTAACAGCTTCGATGTTTGAGGATGGTATAGACGATCCCAAGAAGGGCAATTGTAATGCCACTCCCAAACTGATAGTTTTTAAGCATACAAAAAAACAACAACCGTAGCGTCAAATAGGTCTTTTATGAACTGTGTAGTTCGCTCTATATTCATTGGATCATCATTCGCAATACCTGCATTCTTTTTCTCATCCGCGGCCCAGGCGCAGGGCTCGGTGCTTGCGCTTGAAGAGGTGATTGTCACCGCGCAAAAACGCCAGCAAACCCTGCAGGATGTGCCCATTTCCGTTTCGGCGTTTAGCAACGAGATGTTGCAGACAATGGGCATTGATGAGTTGGAAGATTTGGGCGCCAATGTGCCGAATCTTTTTCTCAATGGCTTCAATAATGATCCCACCACCGTGAGACTGTTTATTCGCGGCATCGGGCAAAATGATGTTCAGTTGACGCAAGACCCCTCGGTGGCACTGTATATTGATGGGGTTTATGTGGGAACGTCAGTTGGCTCTGGCATGGAAACCGTAGAACTAGAGCGCATTGAAGTCCTCAGGGGGCCACAGGGCACACTCTATGGCCGCAATGCTACCGGTGGTGCGATTAACCTGATTAGCCAGCGTCCAAATCCCGAGGCTTTAGGTTTTAAACAGAGCTTTACCGCCGGTAATTTTGGCCTGTTGAAATCCAGGACTTCGCTGAATGTTCCTGTTTCAGACCGTGCGGCTGTAAAAATTGCGTTTCTCGCTTCAGAACGGGATGGGCTCACCAAGAATGATGGGCCGGGGGATGATTGGTCGGAAGAAGATCGCAGCGCCTGGCGTCTCGATTTCAGTGCCGAACTCACCGACGAATTATCCCTGGATTATGCCTACGATTTCACCAAGAACAAAGACAGTAGTCGTTTGGAATTTATCCACGATGCGGTCAACCCCTTCGGTATTGCAAGCTTTACCACAGAACCTTCCAGAGGCCGACCTGATCGAGCCGTTGCCGCTCGAGGTGTCGAGGCAGGCGATGTTGAGGTTTCGGGTCACAATTTGACCCTGACCTGGGATGCATCGGATTCGCTGACGGTGAAGTCGATCACCGGCTATCGCGATGTCGATTCTTTTATCGAGCACGACGGTACCCCCACGGTTAATATTCTTGGCGGCAATCCTGCAAGCTGGAGCATCCGAGATACCCAGTTCGAGCAGTTCTCCCAGGAAATTCAAATTTTGGGAGAGTTGTGGGACGATCAGATTGAATATGTTGCCGGGATTTATTATTACGAAGACGAAGCCGATCAGCAGGTCGATAGTTGGTCGGTGCTGGGTTTGCGAGATCCAAACGACATTACATCGTCTGAGAATGAGTCATTGGCTTTGTTTGGGCAATTCACCTTCACGCCTGCCAGCTCTCAAGATCTGCATTTTACAGTCGGTCTCCGTTTTTCCAAGGACAAGCGTGAAGCATTTCGAATCAACGAAAATTCAGTCACCTTTGCCGCCTTGGGTGGATTCACACAGAGTAATTGTGATGATCCTTACTTTCAGGGAGAGGCATGCCCGGGTGATCCTCTGGCGACGATTGCAGGTACTTCCTACGATGAGTCTTTCGAAAATTTCAATCCTTCATTCACGGTGGCGTATGATTTGACACCCGATATCAATATCTACGGAAAAGTCGTTACCGGATACAAATCTGGAGGCACATCTCAGCGCTCGGCTAATCCCGAGGCATTTGGCAAAGGGTTTGACGAGGAAGATGTGGTCTCATACGAGCTGGGCATGAAAGGTCGCTTTTGGGATTCGAGAATGGCACTTAATGCCGCTGTGTTTCATATGGAAATCGATGGATTCCAGGCGAGCGTGCAAACGGGTGGAACCGCTGGCGATCGCGACTTTACGCCAGTCGATGACAACGTGATAGACGGCTTTGAAGCCGATATGACGCTGCTGCTAGCGCAAGGTCTCGAGCTTCGCTTGGGGTATGGGCATCTCGATACCGAGATGGGTGTAGACACGATTGAAACTCTGCTTTCTACCGGTCAAGTTCAGGTTACTGAGGTTGTGCAGCAGATCGCTTATGCGCCGAAAAATTCTTATACAGCTGCTCTGGATTATCGAACCGCCGTTGGCCTGGGCGATCTCGCGTTTCATCTTGGCTATTCATACCAGGATGGGTCGGTTAGTTCTCTGAATGAGTTCGACAATATATCCTTAGATGACCACGGACTCTTCGACGCCGATATTACACTTTCACAGGTACCCATAGCCGGCGGAAATCTTCGTGTTTCGGTATGGGGGCGCAACTTGGCAGACGAGGAATATCTTCTTGTTAACACCGGATCGCTCAGAGAGTTGTTTCCTGGCGGTGCCCTTGGCTTGAGTCCCTGGTCCACCTGGGGTGATCCGCGAACCTATGGCGCCACGCTTGAATGGATTTACTAGCTTGCTGGGGGGCTTAACATGACTGAAAAGCGGTACATGCGCCCGCTGTTACTCAAGGTGGTAGAACGCACTTTATGACACCTAATTATTTGCATATGGATCCATTCCTATCCGCCACCGATGCGGACAATATGTTGAGAATTGCCGAGTCTTTTGGCAGTTTCGGCACCTACGCCGATGAAGCGACCAGTGAAGGTTTGGGGGAGCAATTGCCTCAACGCTTTGACGTCGGCCTTAACTATTTTAGTTCGGGCATTGATGGGCACGGGAATGATGATGATCCTGAGGTAGCTGCCAGTCGAACCAATTATTTTCGTGAGACCTATGCCTACGGAGATGTTATCCAGGCTCCGGGTATTCAGGCGTTTATGGAACATTCCGCCTTAAAGACCACCGCCCGCCAGATATCTAACAGTGAATATATTGTTCCCGCAATTGTTTACGCGAACTTACTGATTCCCGGGCAGGAATTAGCTATTCATACCGACGTTCCCGAATTCCGAGGTGCCAATCGTAAAGTCACACCACAGTGGTTGCTTGTTTGTATGCTGCATTCAGGTTTGTTCGAGCAGTGGCGAGTTCCGATTCTCACTTGCGTTTCCTGGTTTGGGCATGCTGAAGGAGGGGCGTTCACCTTCTATTTAGAGGGTCCTGGTTCTCCTCGACAAGCCATTCCCGCTACGCATAACTCCGCGATCCTGATTGATACTGATATGGTCTTTCACGGCGTTGAGCGAGTTTCACAGACACTCCCAAGTTTGCCTGCCATCACTCAGTAGACCCGATTGTTTTTTTGCGAGGGTGAGCGCTGGGAATTGCGCGAGGGAGATGAAGTTCTCGGTGAATACCTTTGGCAGCATCTCCGCTACTCAATATCCTGGAAAGCGTATTGCTTTAAGACTGAGCAAGAGCAACTTGCGTGGAGCGAAGGAAGTGATGATCTGAGCCTGGACAAAATCTTAGCCATACTGGAAGCCGAGTTGCGCGATCAAAACGTGCTGAAGGGCCCCCGTCCGGAACCCACTGACTTTGCCGTAATGATGGTTGAGCATTTTATTCAGTTTCCTTCAGCTCCGTTGGGCTAGCCATTTTTCGGCGTCTTTCATGACCTGACGAGTGGCGGAAAATACCGATGTTTCCGGCGATGTGACTCCGGTCCGCCCCAGCGAGTCGAGCTGGGCGTAATACCAGTATTGAACTGCAAACCCCGCTATCGAGCGAACGGTACCGATACCTTCCAAAAACGACAACCAGCTGGGAAGTAGTGACAAAGTGTTTTCATAACGGTTGAGTTCTCTTTCGCCCGCTAGAAGTTGCGCGGGGGCGTCAGTGTCTACACACATCGGCCTACCTAAACCAATGACATCGGCACCACCGCTGGCAATGGCCTGCTCCATCACCTCCCGCAACCTGAATCCGCCAGTCACCATTAGCGGGATCGTAACTTCCTCCTGCATAGCAATCGCGAAATCGACGAAGTATGCCTCGCGCATTTTGGTTGATTGTGCGATCTGCTGATCCTCTTCGTCTTCGATGCCTTCCATTCCCAGCAGCTTGGGTTGTTCATAGGTGCCGCCCGATATTTCGATCAAATCGACGCTCGCTTCCTCTAGCCATTGCGCGACTTGGAGACTGTCTTCAAATGCAAATCCTCCCTTTTGAAAATCTGCACTATTGAGTTTTACTGCGACAGGAAACTCAGGCCCAACTGCCTTGCGAACCGAGCGTACGATGTTCAAAAGAGCTCTTGCTCGATTGGACAAGCTGCCGCCGTATTCGTCCTTTCGTTGATTGGTTCTGGGGCTCAAAAACTGTGACAATAAGTAGCCATGCGCGGCGTGAATTTGCACGCCTGTGAATCCTGCTTCCTTGACCGCCAACGCACAAATTGCAAAGCGATTAACAATTTCTTCAATTTCAATAATGGTCAGAGCGACGGGCTCTCCAAATTGCCCACCGGGTAGACCCACTTTCACTGCCGAAGGCGCTTTGGGGTGAGGGTTGACCTGCTTCTGCGTTTGGCGACCCGCGTGACTTATTTGTGCCCAGAAATGGTTGCCGTTATGAGTGCCGGCCTTTGCCCATTTCTCGAGGGCAGTTTTCATTTCCTCATTGGGAGTTCTGTCGACGATAACATTACCCGGACGTTCGAGATGATCTGCGTCGATAACAATATTGCCTGAAAGTAACAGGCCGGCGCCGCCATCGGACCAGATTTTGTAGAGTCGTTCCAGCTCTTTGCCTGGCAAACCTTCGGGTGTCGCGAGCCCCTCCGTCATCGCTGCCTTTGCCAGGCGATTGGATAATCTAGCACCGCAAGGCAGAGTGAGTTCTATCGCAAGAGAATTTGTCATTTTCTTCCTTATTCGTTCACGTTAACTTCAGTATCCGAGATTGTTCGAGCCAAGGCGTTAAGTTCTGGATAGTTTGTTTTGCCGCTACCGAGTTTGGGTATTTCCGGCACCCGATAAACCGCGGAGGGTATAAGCAAGGAAGAGACGTTGGCGGCAATTAAACTTTTTCTGATCGTATCGATATCCAGTTCCTGCTCGGTTAACAAGATGATCTTTTCACCCTTGCGCGAGTCGGGAATAGCGACCGCTGCGATAATTGCACTGTCATCATCCAAGGCATCCAACACACTGCCTTCTACTGAAGTCAAACTGATCATTTCGCCGCCAATTTTCGCAAATCGCGAAAAGCGATCTACGATCACCAAAAAGCCCTCTATTGTAAGATGTCCTTTGTCTCCAGATTTGTACCATCGCATTCCATCGAGCTCTACAATGACTTCCTCCGTTTTTTCCGCGTCGTTTAAATAACCGAGCATTACCTGACTACCTGAGATTAGAATCAGACCATCCTCACCCAGGGGCAGTTCTGTAAGAGTTTCCGGGTCGACAATCTTGAAACTGGTTCCCGGGAGCGGCATTCCAACAGTACCAAGCATGCTGCCGGTCTGAACTTTCCAGTCACTGGGATCTATGCTGTCAGGAATGTTCACACTGGCCACCGGTGTCGTTTCAGTCGCACCGTAACCTTCGTAAATGGGCTTGTTGAATTTGAGCTGAAATTCTCTGCGAACCGGCTCGGACAGTTTTTCAGCACCGGCAACAACGAGTCGCAATGAATCCAGCATCAGCGGATGAATCTTGCTATTGCGAGAGTAAAGCCCCAAGAACGTTGCGGTACCCAACAAAATAGTCGCCTTGTGTTTCGCTATTGCCTTCGCAACACCTAGCGTATCCGTCGGGTCAGGATGACACACCATGGGAATGCCCTCGATTAAGGGCATAATCATCGTTACGGTCAGTCCAAACGAGTGGAAAGGTGGGAGGCATGCCATGATTGCGTCGTCAGTCCGTGTATTGAGTACATCAGAGATTTGTTTGCAATTTGAAATAATATTTCGATGTGACAGCACGATGCCCTTGGGATTACTTTCGCTGCCGCTACTGAACAAAATAGCCGCTGGATCATCCAGGCTCGACTTGCGGCCATGCAGACGGTAAAACCACTTCACGGGAAGTATCGTAGATTGTGCGACAGCCAATAATAAACGCCATTTTGGGATACTCTCCTTTATATCTTCCAGATAACGTACTTCGGTTCCTTCCAAAATAACTTCAAGGTCTATCCCTCGTGCCTTCAGTTTTGTCTCGAATTGTTTCGAGGTAAATATCTGTTTAATTTCAGCGGCGTTGATGGCGGCTTTTACGGCTTCTTCACCTGCTGTGTAATTCAACTGAACAACAGTTTTGCCTTTTAACATAGTCGCCATTGTCGCAATCGCCGCAGCGCCACTGGCTGGAAGCACCAGGCCGACATTTTGGCTCTTGGGTTTCAGTTTCATCGCGCGGGCGAAACACACACAAGCTGCTGTCATCTGCCGGTTGCTAAGCTGTGTGCCACTGGTATCCACAGCACTAATTTGGCCGGGTGCCCGCTTCGCTGTTTTGAGCCACGCTAAAGGTAGAGGGTCCAGTTCGTGACTATAGGATTCCCAGGCGCTGATCGACAGATCGAAGATCTTTTGTTTCAGCTGTTCAGGTGGGGTATGCAGTGGAATGCTCTTTCCAAACGCCACAATGAGGTCTCGTCGGACACTGGGAGCGCGAGCCTCCTGCAATCCTGTGTCAGCTCGGGAAAAGGTGCTGCCCCAAAGTCCTCTTAGATAAAAAGGAATGATAACTCCATCTTCAAGTCCCTCGACTGCTCTTAGATAGCCCGAATGGAATTTGCCAAGATGTCCATTGCGGCTGATCGCTCCCTCTGGGAACAGGCACACCATTTCGCCTGACAATAAGAGCTCATTGATGGTTTTCAGACTGTCTTTACTTTGTCCGGAGGAGATTGGAACGACGCCAAATACTTTAAAAAATGGCTTTAAATACCAGGTCTCGTAAATACTTCGCAACATCACAAATCTGATTGGGCGAGGGCAGGCAATTTGCACGAGCGCCCAATCTATCCAGGAGATGTGATTACCCAGCAACAGTGCGGCACCCGATTCCGGCAGATTGTCAAAGCCGACCACTTCTATTCGGTAACGACGCTGCAAAATACCCGTTGCGATAATGCGAGCGAGGGAATGCGGCAACTTTCTAACAGTGTATCCAGTACCGATAACTGCGATGACAGTGAGCACGTAAAAGATACCCACTGAGTCGATCCCTGCGGTGGCAAAGCCGACGGTTGTCAGCAGTGCTGTAAGCATAGCGACATTTTGTATCCAGTTGTTTCCGGCCAGGATGGTTCCCAGCTGTTCTTCGCGTGCGTGGAACTGAATGAGAGAGTTAAGTGGTACTATGAACATGCCACCCATAATGCCGACGAACAAGAAAGCTGTCCCCATTGCCAGTGTACTGCCCAAGCCTGGCAATAACGCGATTCCAATAGCGACCCCCAGAGCTCCCATCGGAATAAGGCCGGTTTCTATATAGTTTCGCGAAGCACGCGCGGCGATAACTGACCCCAGTACAATCCCGAGTCCTGAACAGGCGAGTATTCCCTGGATGACAACCGTGTTGCTTATTTCCAGAGCGTCTTTCGCGAAGGCTGGAAAGGCTGCCAGCATCACCTGAGAAATAGACCAGAACGTCGCCAAGCCAATAATCGACAGCCAGATAGTGGTGTTGCTGTTGAGCACTCTTAAATTTCTGCGCAAATACGCCAACTTTAGGTAGGGTTTTAACTCAAACTTTGTATCTGGAGCGGGCTCCCGTTTTTTTGGTAGCCGCCATGCGGAGATCCACTCAAGTATCGACAGGCCAACTAAGACCCAGCCTATCGGTGCAATCGTCTTCATAATCTGCGCAGGGTCTGACTGACCAGAGTCCTGCAAGAACTTTTCAAACATAATTGAAAAAACGAAGGTGCCCAGGAGTATGCCGGCGATGGTAATGGCCTGAACCATACCGTTGGCGCTCGCCAGATTATTGGTGCCGACAAGTTCCTTGATATAGCCGTATTTGGCAGGGCTGTAGATCGCGCTCTGTATAGACAGAGCGAGGGTGAGTGCGAACGCTCCCCAAAACCACCCTTGATAGTAGCAATAGGTGATGAGCAGTGTAGCGCCCACAGCAGCCAGTGCCGCATGGCGGATGATTTTGTGCTTGGAGAATCTATCGGCTAGAAAGCCTGAAGGCGAAAAAAGCAAAATAAATGGAATCAATATGAGCGCGTTGATTATCGCTGTGAGAATCACCTGCTCTTGACCGTCATAGGTTTTAAATATGGCGTTTTGAATGACGATCTTGTGCCCGAGATCCACGAACGCATTGAGGAAGACAACCACGACGTAGGGTATGTATCCCGTTATGCTGCGTAATTGGGACATGCGATTCTCCTGAAAAGGTGAGTTGAACTGCACTATCTCCGTTTGTGCCGTTCCATACCACCATGCCATTATTGGTAGCTTTTTCCAAGCCTTGAAGTATCATCTTACGATACTGATTGAATGGGGTAGTCCTTATGGCGCAGGTCAGTGCCCTGGTGCAGGCATTAAAAACTGCACTCAAAGCAGCTGGAGTGAACTATGCCGGTGTAGCCGATTCTTTAGGTTTGTCCGAATCTTCCGTAAAGCGGAAATTCTCCAGGCAAGATTTTAGCCTTACTGAGTTGGATCGTATTTGCGCGGATATTAGCACGGAGATTTCTGAGCTGGTTAAGCTTATGGAGGAACAGCAGGGGCGTATCCAACAACTCACTAAAGAGCAGGAAGAAGAAATTGCCGAAGATATGGCGCTTTTGCTGGTTACAGTCTGTGTATTGAATCGCTGGACGTTTGATGACCTTATGACGGCCTATGTTTTTACCGAGCACGAATTGATTCAGAAGCTAGCTAAGCTGGACCGCTTAAAGTTCATCGAATTGCTGCCGAACAATCGTATAAAACTGCTGATTGACGCCAATTTCCAGTGGCGACCAAGTGGTCCAATAGAAAGTGTGTTCCTGGCGGCGATTCAGCAGGACTTCTTCGCCGCGCGATTTGAGCAGGAAGATCATCAGCTCATTGTCCTAAACGGAATGCTTTCCAGCACCTCCAATGCCGAGTTTCAGCGCAAGATGGATCGACTATCCAGGGAGTTCGATCTACTCAATCAGGAAGACAACAGTCTGCCGTTGGATATGCGTCAAGGCTATTCCGTGGTGCTCGCAATGCGCGACTGGCGCTATCGCTCTTTTAGGCCCTATCTTAACGGGCCAATCGAGCCTAGGAACCGCTTCAGCAAGGCTTAGTATCTCTGAGTGATACCTAAGGTTTAGTATCGCGACCCTTTTCTCCTATTGGTTGCGCAGGTAGTACCTGCGCGGCAACACTGGTCCTGTCGATTAACACCAAGGGAGGATTCGACGATGGATCAATACAGCGTTAGCGATAATTCTAAGCAGTGGGATTTCTTTGTAAAAGCATCGTTCGCAGTGGCTATCACTTCTACTTTATTGGGGATCTACATGCTTCCCGGGCCGCTGGTGATCAAAGGCTACTTCCTGATTAGTGCACTCTTCATGGTGTTTTCGACAATTACCCTGTCGAAAACAGTTCGAGACAGCCATGAATCTCAACGATTGCACAACAAGATCAGTGAGGTTCGCACCTCGAAACTGATTCAAGAACTTGAAGGCAAATAGGAGGAGACCGCATGAGTATTCTCAATAAGCTTGGCACACTGTTCCGTGCCGGTGTGCGCGAATCTGCTGAGGGCTTAACTGACGCCAATGCGATTCGTATCTATCAGCAGGAAATTGTCGATGCCCAACAAACTCTGACTCATCGCCGGGAAGCCATAGCCGAAATGATTGCAACGAGAAAGGAGTTGGAAGAAGAGATACTAAGTTTGCAGGGGAGGGTATCCAGCAGGGAGCGGCAGATTGCCGGTCTTCCGACACAGGAGCGAAACGAAGAGCTCTTGCAATTGGCCGCGCAAGATATTGCGACTACGGAGAATCACCTCGATGATCTCAAACAGCGGCATGTTTCGGTCTGTCGGCTGGTCAACTGCGAGGAGATTACTTTGCGGCGACTTCTGACGGAGATTAATGAACACCGCCGGGACCTCAAACTGATGGCTGCGCAAGTTCAGCGCCAACGCAGCGGTGGAGGTCTCTTGTCAGGGCAGACCGTGACCGGACGCCTCGCCGCATTGAGAGAGACGCGGGATAGCATTCGTGGCACAGTCAGCGCGCACGATCACTCCGAGGCGGGAATGAAAGAAGCCATTGAGAGAATCGAAACCTCTGCCCTGGATCGCAAGTTGAGAGAATCCGGATGTGATCGCGAGAGTGAGCGCATCGCCACGGTCTTGGCACGGCTTCGCGGGATGGAAGCTTCCGCATGAGGATGCTTGTCAGCATTTTTCTATTGCTGACCAGCTTGGAAAGCCAAGCCGCCTGTGCTGTTTTACTGCACGGGCTGGCGAGGTCTTCCTCCTCAATGGAAAAGATGGAGTTCAGCCTTGAACAAGACGGTTATACAGTTGTCAACGTGGACTATCCATCCACTGAACTTCCGATAGAACAGTTAGCAGATCAGTTCATCGAACCGGCAGTCGCACTTTGTGAGTCTGCCGATGTCGTCCATTTTGTCACCCATTCGATGGGCGGGATTCTGTTAAGGCAATACCTGAGCACCCGGGAGGTACCCGGACTCGGACGCACCGTGATGCTCGGCCCGCCAAATGGAGGTAGCGAGGTCGTAGATGTTCTTGGGCCTGTCTATGGGTTTGAATGGTTTAATGGACCGGCGGGCGTGCAGCTGACTACCGACGCCGAAAGCGTGCCCAATCAGCTGGGTCCAGCCAACTTTGATGTTGGTATTGTCGCCGGTACTGCGAGTATCAATTTGATTCTCTCGCTAATCATTCCAGAGGAGGATGATGGCAAAGTTTCCCTGGAGCGGGCTAAACTGGAGGGAATGAATGACTTTATTTCCCTACCTGTAAGCCACCCATTTCTAATGAAAGACCCTCAAGTAATCGAGCAAGTGAAGCAATATTTGCGCACGGGTCGATTTCTGCAAAACGTCTCCACGGCCAAATAGCTCTAAGCAAGCCCTCCTTCCCGAGTCCGCCGCCGAGCGCTGTTTGTGCCAGCGGGCCAATTTCGCTAGAATGCGCGCCCCTCCACTCGCTGCATAATAATTCTACGGTCGATTGGCGTAATCATTTTCGTCTTGATGCATAAATGCCAAAAGATGTTTTAACTGCAGACTGAGAGTCATACATGTTCGAGTTTCACCCCAGTAAAGTAGCGACTATTAAAAACGACGTGCTGTCCGGAATTACCGTCGCGCTGGCGTTGGTGCCTGAAGCAGTGGCTTTTGCATTTGTTGCTGGGGTCGAGCCTTTGGTGGGGCTTTATGCAGCATTTATGGTCGGATTGATCACAGCCTGTATCGGCGGTCGCCCGGGAATGATATCGGGAGCTACCGGTGCACTCGCGGTCGTGATGGTCGCTCTGGTGGCGGACCATGGGGTCGAGTATCTTTTTGCCACGGTAGTTTTGATGGGGGTGCTACAGATCCTTGCTGGTGCGCTCAGGTTGGGAAAATTTATTCGCATGGTTCCACACCCCGTAATGCTGGGTTTCGTCAACGGCTTGGCCATTGTTATTTTTCTTGCCCAGCTCGGTCAGTTCGGTGTGGCCGGTGAGGCGGGTTGGCTGGCAGGCACATTCATGGAGGACACTATTCTTGATGTGTCCTGGTTAGAAGGCCAGCAACTTTACATGTTGTTGGGGTTGGTTTTTTTGACTATGTCTATCATCCATTTTTTGCCAAAGCTCACTACCGTTGTTCCCTCTTCCCTGGTGGCTATTCTGGTGGTCAGCTTTTTGGTCTTTGGATTGGATCTGGATACACGGGTAGTCGGTGATGTTGCGTCCATTAAAGGTGGTCTTCCTCAGTTTCATATTCCAACGGTGCCATTTAGTCTGGATACTCTCTACATTATTTTTCCCTATGCAGTGATTCTGGCCGCGATTGGTTTGATCGAATCATTGTTAACGCTGCGTCTTGTAGATGAAATTACCGAGTCCAGAGGGAGGGGTAATAAAGAATGTGTGGCACAAGGCATCGCCAATACGACAACCGGCTTTTTCGGCGGAATGGGTGGCTGTGCAATGATCGGCCAAAGCATGATCAATGTGAATTCTGGCGGCAGGGGTAGGCTATCGGGAATTACAGCTGCATTGAGTCTTCTGTTGTTTATTTTGGTCGCGTCTTCGCTGATTGAGCAAATTCCTTTGGCTGCACTGATCGGAGTAATGTTTATTGTTGTGATTGGCACTTTCGAATGGAGTAGCTTTCGGGTTATTCGCAAGGTGCCGAGATCTGATGCCATGGTGCTGGTGTTAGTTTCGGCGGTAACTGTGGCGACAGATCTTGCCGTTGCTGTGGTGGTGGGTGTTATTGTGTCGGCGCTGGTATTTGCCTGGGAGCATGCGAAGCACATACTTATTGAGGCCAAGGAAGATCACAAGGGCTCTACGGTTTATGCGGTAACTGGCCCTCTGTTTTTTGGCTCCGTCACTTCCTTTTTGGACCGCTTTGATCCCCAGCAAGATAACGATGATGTGATTATTGACTTCGCGCGCTCCAGAGTGGCCGATCACTCAGGCTTGGAGGCGATTGATACTTTGGCTGATCGCTACCTGAGTGCGGGAAAAACCTTGCATCTGGTCCATTTGAGCGATGATTGCCGAAAGTTACTCAAGAAAGCCGGTTCATTGGTGGAAGTTAATGTCATCGAAGATCCGAAGTACTTCGTCGCCGACGATCTACTCGGCTAGTACGCTACACCATTTGCCGCTCGAGCGCGGTTACTAGCGGGATAGCCATGGATGGGTAGTCGGTGATGACACTGTCAACGTTCATCTTGTGTAACTTGTCTATCATTTGAGCGTCGTTCACTGTCCAGACAGAGATGTGGACACCGGCTTTTTTTAATTTTCGCACGGTGCGGTGATCGCAAATCGACCAATCCAAGGCGCCATAAACGCATCCGAGTTCCAGTAGTGTCGGGAGTTCAGCTGGTCGCCAGATAACCATGCCCCTGCGAATGTGTGGTGCGATTTCACCCAGGCAGCGATGTAAGTATTTGCTGGATGAGGTGACAACCACTTTCTTGGCGGAAGCTGCGGTTTTGAATCTTTCGTTCAGAAGGTAAGAGACTCGGCGTATATTGGCCCGAGTATCAGGTTTGACTTCTAGCTGATAGCCCTTGAATTTTTTCGTCGCTTGTAGAAATGCTTCCAGTGTCGGCACTCCACAGTTCTTCTTCGATGGCCATAAGGGGCCGTCAGCGCGCGCATCCAGTGTGGCTAACTTGCTGGCGGAATAATCGCTGGGTTTGCCTAGAACTCCTGTTGTGCGGTTGAGCGTTTTGTCATGTATGACCACCAGTTGGTCGTCACCAGAGAGCTGCAGGTCGATTTCGACATAGCGGGTACCGCGTTCTATGGCATGCAGTGCTCCAGCAATGGTATTTTCTGGCGCTTCACCTGCGGCGCCTCGATGTCCGTATATAAGCATGGTTTTTCTTTTCCGTGGCATGGGATAACAGTTGCATCGATAGTAGCATAGCCAGCTTTGTTGGTTGTCGTGTCTTGGAGCGATCTATTTTTATGACTGATGGTGTCCTGCATTTTCCTGCACTAAAAAATCGATATTTTGCTTTGCGGCATGGCCACAGCAAGGCCAATGAGCAGTCGATTATTGTGAGTGATCCAGGTGTTGGAACACAGTCCTATGGCCTGAGTGATCTTGGTCGAGAGCAGCTAAGCGCTTTAGTGTTAGAGCTTCCAAGCCTTTTCGATTCCGAGTTAAAAATTGTCAGTTCAGATTTTTTGCGGGCCAGGGAATCAGCAATGATTATCGCTGATTCCCTGGTCGTGCAGACTCCGGTCAGTTACAGCGAAAATTTGCGCGAGCGCTACTTCGGTGATTTAGAGGGGCAATCGGCTAATTGTTATCGCGAAGTCTGGGAGCGAGATAGAGTAGACCCTGGCCATGATGACTTTGCTGTGGAACCCGCTACTGTGGTTGCCACTCGCGCCGTCGGACTTATTGTCGAGTTGGAATCGCAGTTTTCGGATGCAGTGATTTTGCTGGTTGCGCATGGCGATGTTCTTCAGCTTTTGCAGTGTGCGTTTGAATGTCGTCCACCTGATTTTCATCGTCAACTCCCACCGCTCGACGTCGCTGAAGTTCGTGAGCTCAGTCCCGCTCTTTAGGCATAGGCCAGTTGTCGTGGTTGGTCTTGGGTGCTGGTCAGCCATTGCTGAAGTTGATCATAAACCTTTTTGTTATGCGCCAGTGCAATGTGCTTCACACCGGGAACGAGCTTGGAATTCCGTTCAAGATTCGGCGGCGCGGGCATGTGTCCGTGCAGTGCTGATCTTGCCTGGGCGCTTCCAATGGGAACCAGGACATCACCAAAAGCGTGACTCATCACATGATTGGGGTCTTCGTTGATCGAGCCGGCGATGAAGTAGTGTTGCAGGTCTTCCGACCAGGCCAGTGGTTTAGTGGGCTCTTCGGATCGCCAGTGCTCTTCGATGAGGGCCATATCAACAATATCTCGAACCGCTGCACTACGACCTTCATAAAACGAATACAATTTTTGAATGACTGGATTGCTGCTAGTAGACCACCTATGCAACATGTTGGCAGTTAGCGATTGCCAGGGCACACCATGATGCGGAGTACCCAGGTAGATCGCCTTGTTCAATGGCTCGAGCCAGTCACAGTTACTCTGTCTCCCGTAGTGGCATGCGCTGCGAATAAGCAGCCCACCCAGGCTATGGCCCACTAACACCAGTTCATCAACAGGTCGCGGATAAACTTGCGTGAGCTCTTCTAATAGGGCCGCCAATAGGCGGCCGTTGTCGGAGATATGTAAACCGCTGTTGTACCTGAGATAGAGAGGTGTTACTCCCTGCGCTTGCATTAACAAACTTCCATAAGAGACCAGTGCTGACTGCTCTGGAGCGCTCGGAAAGGCCCACATTTGTTCATGAGAGGACAGGCCATGAATGAATACCACCAACCTCCCTGACAGCTCGTGACGGGTGGACTCGAACTGTTCTGTGGTCAGTGCCAGCGGGCGATTTTGATGGTAGAAACCCATATGAGTCGCCAGTGGGTTGTTGTTCGCTCGGAGGCGGTCTCCCACTAAGCCGTTGATCGCAGCAAGCGCCATACCCAGGCGATCAGTTTTCAAGGCATCTTCGAGATTTATCGGATCCATAGGTGAATTCCTCTTTGTATTTATGTCAGCGATCGGTATTATCTTGATTGCAATATTGCCAAATTCTTATATATGCACTATATGCATAAATGCAGAAAATTCAAGTGACTGAAGAAGAGAAATTTCAAGGTAATACCACCTATCCCGCCCTGGTTGGCAACGTGCTCGCGCAATTGCGCAAGGAAAAAGGCATTGGGCAGGCCGAATTTGGTGCTTTGGTAGGTATAGGCCAATCGACCTGGTCGAGGATAGAAAAGGGTGAATCAGCGCTTACGATTGAGCAGTTGGCGAAAGCAGCTTGCCAGCTTGATCTTTCACCCCATGAGTTTTTGGCTGTCGTCGATGGCGCCAGAGAGAATCTTGAAGATCAGGGAATTGGTACTTTGCTGGACCGCATTGGTGCCAACAACATGGCTCTGCTGGGATCGATTCCTATAGTAGGTCCAAGTTTGACTGCTGTTCTGTCAGGCGTTTCCACCTACCGTCAGTATTCAGAAATCTTCCGCAAGAAGCGCGCCACCGATGACCTAGATGACTAGACAGTTCTAGGGCGTATTCAGTCTTCGATGTTGGCCTCAACAGCGTCGAGAAAACCTTGCATATCGACAAGGGATTCCGACTCTGGATCAGTTGTTTTGCCCTTCAAGTCACCGGTGATGGTACCTTGCGCAACGGTTTCGATCAGCGCTGTTTTTAATCTGCAGGAATAGTCCTTTAGCGCCTCGTTGCTCTCCCTGGCCGACAGGTTCTCCAGTGCGTTTGCAAGAGCATAGATAAGCGCAGAGGAGTTGAAGTGCGCTGTTTTGCCACCGGTTTCCAAATACTTCAGGTAGAGGTCATGTGCCGTTCCGTGTGGAGCCTCGTACAACATGGTTCCATCTTTACTCTCAATGATAGAGCTAGCCGTTGCCAAGCTTCCCCCAAGTGCAGCGGAGATATCAGAAAATATATCTCCGTCCAGATTCTGGGCTGGATAAAGCCCGTTGCGCGGAGGGTCGGTAATCATTTTTTTCAGCTGGCTAGACGGCCGCATGATCATAAATGACGGTGGCGGTGTATCGGCTTGAGCCAACTCTCGGCGGGCATCAGTAATCGCGGTGCTGAATACCTCATCGTACTCCATATATTCACGTTTTAAGCCGAAGTACACCTCTTTGTCGTTTACCGATGCATCGCGAAAGACTTGCCTGATCCAATCTTTAATCGCCTTTCTGTCATTAGACATTATTAATATGGGGTCATTTTTCTTCACGGCTCGCGCGTGTTTCTCATCTCCGTCCACGATGACTTTCAAGATGCCGTCTTCGGGTATCGGCATGTTAAAGCTGCCGTATTGATCGCCTCCGCCTGCGCTCATCCTGGACAGGGATACGTGGTGCTTTCGATCCGGGATACCGTATTTTTTCAACTGTTTGACCAGCTTGTAGAGTTTCCTCCCTGTCGTATTGTCAGGTACACCCCAGAGGGCGCGCTCAGGTGGGTTGGCGACGATACGCGCTGCCTGTGCGTCGATGAGCTCATAGTGGTAGGCAAGCCCGAGATTCTCCAGTTGAGATTTGTAATCGCTTTCGAATACCTCTTCGATAGCTGACCGCATCACTCCGTCGTAGCCAGGAATCACCGTGTCTTTAAGACCCAGATAAACATCGCGTTTTTCGTCCAGCGCGCGTTGAAAAAAGCTGTGCGCCCAGTTTCTGACATCTTCGATATCATTCGTTGCCAACAGCCAGGGGTCGCCTTTGTTGATATTTCGCCGATGCAATTCGACGGGGTCTCCACTGCTGCCGACGAATACCAGCTTCACAACCCCGGTCGCGGTCGATAGCTCGTTGTGGCTGTGCTTTATTCCGCCGCTCTCCATCGTCATCACTTCGATGTCGCGGTCAATCCATTGTGGTTGATTTACCTTGAGATTTTTGAACTGGATGTCTTCCCGGGTAATGTTGCCACCGATGCCCTTGCGTATCGCCCCGTTTGGAGACTTGGTAGCGAGCTTATCGAGTTTGCTTTCCTCCAGTTGAGGATGCTTTGTCAGGAGCTCATCAAGTTGTTCTCGATTGACCGTCATGCCGGCATTTTTGACACCAACACCGTAAGTCTTAAGCGCCTCGATTGCGTCGATAACCGCTTTGCCGTTTGTAATGAGGCGATTTTCGGCGGTTAAATCAATTTCAACCAACTGGATATCCAGCCTGCGGGCCACGAACTGCTCCAGAATTCTTTCAAAGGCGATCTGCGCCATTTCGTCGCCGTGAAGAATGACCAGCGGCTTTTCGACTTTGATTTTCGCAGGCATTTGCGCTCCAGATTTTTGGATTTATTTTAGCCGTATAATTTATCGCGAAACGCAGGAATTTGATAGGTCGGGAAGGGTCTCTAGAGGATATAGTCGCTGCGGGCTCCCAGGGAACATTCCTGCGCATACGCTGGTTACTATTCATGAGAAAGTTCGACCGCTCGAAAAGTTAAATGTGCGAAGCGGTCCACGCGCGAGAGTCTGTTTATAAAACGTCTTCTCAAGACCGTCGACCGCATGGATGCGGGAGCCGAGGCCCCATGGACTGGTTCACGCCGTGTCTTTAGAAGACGTTTTATAAATAGACGGCAACGGACTAGTTAAAAACCTCGCAACCGTATTTTGAACGAAATTGGGTGGCGCTCACATGGTCGATTCGGTTTTCCAGACACGCCGTAAATACGTCCATGTAGGCTTGTCTAGCGGGAGGCCGCCCCCAACCTCCATGCTGTAGACAGTCTTGAAAACCGAATCGACCATGTGAGCTATGGCTTAACTTTCTGTTTTCTAAAAAGCTGTTTCAGCTGGGTGCGAATTAATACTTTGGCTCATTGCCATGCACACCAAGGTAGTGAGAACCGAGGTTTGGCAGCTCTTCAAGCGACTCATTAATCTCGTAAAGCCGTTCGTACTTGGTGTCCTTGATCAGCCACTCGCCGTCCACTTTAAGATAGCGATCCCAATACAAAGCTGTGCCAGAGGTTTTGGCCTTGTGATTAAGAATCCACATATGATCGGCGAGATACCAGATGCCCGTAGCTTCGCAGTCGCTGATCATCTGAATTTCCGGCTGATGCCCGTTGTGGTGACCAATAGATTTATTGCTGAAGGATACGCCGATGTTGTCCAGGTACTCCTGCTTGCCCTGGGTCGTCCACTCGTAGGTGCCACCGATAAAGTGCACGGAAACGTCGTTGTGGAACAAAGTGCCCAGCTCTTCCATGTTAGCGGTGTCGATGCACCTGAAATAGGCGTGCTTGAGTCTCTTGATGGCCTCGATATCCATCAGTCGCTGGATATCTTTTCGCAGTTCATCGATGCCGCCCTGGGAGGCCTGAAGCGGTATTCCATCGGTGATACCCATGTTGATCTTGTTTAGAACCTGCCTTTGATCACTCATGCTTTAGTTCCTGTATTTGTCGTGTATTCGTTGATGGTTTGTTTTCTGGTTAAAGTGAACGAATTATAGACTAGGAGCCGGAAACAACCGGCGCCCGGTGCTCAATCCGCCGTCCACGGCAAGCGCTTGCCCGGTGATGAACGAAGCTTCGTCTGAGGCTAGAAACAACGCGGCCGAGGCAACTTCTTCTGGTTGCCCTGGCCTTCCGGACAGATGCCAACTCACGAACTCCTTGTGCAGTGGCTCAATCTGTTTGACGATCTCAGTAAGGGGAGTTTCGATCAAGCCGGGGCATAGTGCATTGCTGCGCACATTTGCCCAGGCATAGTCGACCGATAGGCTGGTGGTGAGTTGTAAAACGCCGCCCTTGGACACGCAATAAGATAAGTTATTGTCTGATCCCATTAAACCGAAAACGCTTGAGAGGTTTACGATTGATCCGCCACGCTGCTCAACCATGGAAGGTATCAGGTGTTTGGAAGTAAGAAAGCTGCCCTTGAGATTGATGTCCAATACTCTTTGGAATTCTTGGGTGTCGAGATCCGTAGCACTGCCGACACCGGCAACGCCTGCGGAATTGACCAATATATCAATTCTACCCAAAGCTTTTAGCGCGAGCTCTGCGGATGTTTTTACCGCGTCCTCGTCAGTGACGTCCAAGAGTGTGAACATGGACCTGGGGGCGGTTGTCGTAACAGTGTGCCAATCTTCATCGGCTGGCTTGTTAACATCGGCGCCGAAGATGGTCGCTCCTTCCGCCGAAAACCGTTTGGCACAGGCCAGCCCAATTCCCGATGCTGCTCCGGTAATAAAAGCGAATTTCCCTTCCAGTCTGCTCATTGCGAATCCCGCCCGCTGTTGCGGCTTTTTAGTAGAGATAGTGAGCAATCAAGTTTACGAGGAATCGCGATATAGAAGCGAAGAAAATGCTGGAGCTCGGGATAAATAACTAGGCCGGGGGCGGAAATTCTTAGGTGCGAGCATGCTCTGCGTAGCGGATGACGATTTCGCCAATGGCCAGTGTAGCGATAACACCAGTGAGCACGGTCCAGTCGATACCTTCTCCGGGTACGTAAACAAACAAGACAATTGATAGAGCGAGGACCGAAAAGCAAACAAAGGCGAATAATCTGGCAATAGCCATGCTGCCGGGCACCCTATAGGGCCTCGGGTGATCCGGATCTCGCACTCTCATGCGAACAAAGGCGAGAAACATCCCCAAATAAGGTAGTAAAAAAATAACTGCACTAAAGGCAAACAACGACCAAAACAGATCTTCATTCGATCCCGACAAGAAACCATACAAAACCATGATTGCAGTACTAACAATCCCCATTAGCATGGCGGCACCCACCGGTGTACCCAGCTTGGGATGTTCATAGGCGAAAATTTTCGGCAGCTCATCTTCATGCGCCGCTTCGGCCGCCGCTCTATTACAGCCCAATGCCCAGGTTACGCCGTTTGAAAAGAAGGTAAACAAGGCAGAAATACCGAGTACAAATACGAAAGCTTTACCGGTGGGGCTGTCTCCAAAAAACAAGTTGAAGGTGTCGATCAAACCCTCGACTAAGTTAATGTCTCCCGCTGGGATTGCGGCCAAGACGGCAATCGTTCCCATAATGTACAAGGTGATGATGACAGCGCCAGAAACAAAGATCGCTCTGGGAACGTCGCGTGCAGGGTTGTTCATCTCATCAGAGCTGGCACTTACCAGCTCAAAGCCCAGCATGCCGTAGACGATAGCTGGGATGTACTGGAGGCTACTGCCCCAATCGGGCTTCATGGAATCGAAGTTCAGTGGATTGGCCATGCCGTGATCCTGGGTGTAGAGCACCGCACCCACCGTAATGGCGAGAAAAATAATAACTTTGAGAATAGCCCCCAAATTTGGAATCCACTTGCCAACGTCCAGGGCAATCACGTTCACCGCGACAGCAATCCAGGTGAGCAACACTCCTAAAGTCACCTGCGCGCCCAGAGATAAATCGGGAGCGAACATCTGCTTGAACACACCGGCAAACAGTATAAAAATCGCGGGCATCCAAACCGCTGTGTTCACCCAGTAGGCCCATGTCGCCCTGGAGGCCCAGCGGCGACCGAAGGCGTTTTTGATCCAGGCATAAATACCGCCTTGTTCGGGATAAGAACAACCCATTTCCGCGCAAATCATCGCGAAGGGGATGAAGAATACAAAGCCGAGGAAAACCCACCAAAATACACTGGAAGGACCTACTGAAGCAGCGGCGGTCAGTGTGTCCAGCAACAGGATCGCCGATACGGTGAACAGCACCATATCGCGTTGCTTTAGGGTTTTTATGTGGGTCATTTTTGCAGCGCTATGACACGCCGTAGTGCGCCGCAGTTACATCAAGCGCCTGGAGAAATTTTTCTGTGAGAGTGTCGATCTCATCCACAGTGCACACCAGTGGGGGTGCCATGATCATGGCGTCACCGGTTGCTCTTACCATGAGTCCATTCGCTACCGCGGTATCCCGGCAAAATTCCGCGCCGGCAGATTCTGGCGCGAGCCGCTCTCGGCTGGATTTATCTCTTACCAGTTCTACCGCTGCAAACATACCCAAACCGCGTACTTCGCCAACGATGGGATGGTCCACTAGTGCCGCCAAATTGTTTTGCAGGCGCGGACCTAGAATGGACTTGGCATTGTCGATAACGTTACTGTTGTTGTAGATATCAAGCGTGGCAAGTCCCGCCGCGCAAGCTGCGGGATGACCCGAGTACGTGAGGCCGTGATTGAAATCACCACCTTTGTCAATGAGCACATCTCCGATCTTATCGCCAACCATTACTCCGCCTAGTGGCATGTATCCATTAGTAACCGCTTTGGCGAAGGTCATTAGATCGGGCCTGATATCGAATGTCTCACTGGCGAACCACTCTCCCGTGCGACCGAATCCGCAAATAACCTCATCGGCAATTAGCAGAATGTCGCGCTCGTCACAGATCCGTTGAATTTCGGGCCAGTATGTTTCTGGGGGCACCACGACACCACCGGCACCCTGTACAGGCTCGGCGATAAAAGCCGCTACTTGATCTTCGCCAATCTCATCAATTTTTGTTTCCAACTCTCGAGCCACTTGAAGACCATACTCGGCTTTGTCTAGTTCCCCGCCATTCAAATACCAATTGGGTTCATTGATGTAGTGGATGTTAGGCACAAGCGCCATTTGCTTATGCATGTACTCCATGCCGCCCAACGAGGCACCCGCTATAGTGGACCCGTGATAGGCATTTTTGCGACTGATAATCTGTTTCTTATTCGGCTTACCCAGTAGGTCGAAGTAGCGGTGCACTAGCCTGAGATTGGTATCGTTGGCTTCCGAGCCAGAGTTGGTGAAAAAGACTCGATTAAATTGCGCCGGCGTGACGTCAACTAAGGCTTTGGCCATTTCCAGAGCGGGTTGGTTGGAGCAGTTGAAAAAATTATTGTAGTAGGGCAGTTCTTGCAGCTGAGCGTATACGGCATCAGCAATACTCTTTTGACTGTAGCCCAAATTGCAGCACCACAGCCCCGACATTCCATCGAGTATTTTATGGCCGTCGGAGTCGTAGATGTAAACATGTTCTGCGCGGGAAACGATTCGTCCGCCGGTTTTGTTGTAGGCGCCCGGATCGGTAAAGGGATGCATATGGTGCGACTGATCCAGAGCACGCAGAGCTGAGGTGTCAATTTTCATAGTCATTTTTTGCTCTCCATGGCGAAATGTATCGGCTGGCGTGAAGGGTGTAATTCCAGACTACCCATAAGAGGTATAGTCGATCTTAATGCGACACTGTTTAATAGTCTGTCACAGTCCCTCATTGATTGAATTAACCCTAAAGTGGTGTTTTCAATTTGGGACGAAACTCGCCGTAAAACGGACAGCAATGCGATGACTAGCGACGCGGATCAAATACAGGCGTTTCTCAACGAACACCCAGACATCGAAGTGTTTGAAATCATGCTCCCGGATATTGCGGGCGGCCTTCGCGGCAAGTGGGTGACGCGCGAAAAAATCCACAAAGTCTTTGCCGGGGAGATTAAGCTACCTCTGAGCGCGCTGGCGTTTGATGTTTGGGGTAGAGACGTCGAAGCCTGGGTATTTAACAGTGGCGACGGGGATGGTCTTTGTATAGCGGATATTCGCACGCTCGCTCCAGTTCCCTGGTTGGAAAGACCCACCGGACAGTTGATCATTTCGCTGAAACAAGTCACGGGTGAACCTTGTCTTTTCGATAGTCGACACATACTCAAAGGTTTGATGGATCGTTTCGCAAAGCTGGGCCTGACACCCATGCTCGCTAGCGAAATGGAATTTCACTTGTTTCGTAACGAGGATGACTCCCTAGGCCGCCCCCAACATACGCAAACAGATCGGGTAGGGGGTGTTCTCAATAGCGGCCAAACCTATTGCATTGAAACAATGGAGGCGATGTCCGATTTAATGCACGGCATACGCGACGCCTGCGCTGCGCAGAATCTGCCTGTAGATACGCTGATAAAGGAATCTTCGCCATCACAGTATGAAATTAATCTCTTTCACTGCCCAGATGCCTTGTTGGCAGCGGATCAAGCAGTCATGTTGCAGCGCGCTATTCGAGGCGTCGCGAAGAGGCATGACTTGCGAGCTACGTTCATGGCCAAACCCTTTGGTGATATTGCTGGCAACGGCATGCATATCCATTGCAGTTTGGTCGACGGCGAGGGCAAGAACGCCTTCGACGGTGGGACTGGGACGGGTAATGAACTGCTGCGACACGCTGTGGCGGGGTGCCTGGCCTCGATGGAGGAGAGCATGTTGTTGTTCGCGCCAAACCTCAATTCTTATCGGCGGTTTCAACGTGGTACTCATGCTCCACTGGCACCCACCTGGGGATATGAAAATCGCACTGTTGCCGTTCGGGTTCCCGCCGACTTACCTGCGGCTACACGAATTGAGCACCGTGTTTCTGGAGCCGATGCCAACCCCTATCTGGTGATAGCCGCCATTTTGGCGGGTATGTTGTACGGTATTGAAAATAAGCTGCAAGGGCCGGAGCCCCTAGAGGGGAATGCCTACGATCAGGTTCCGCCCAGTCTGCCGCGCTATTGGCCCGATGCACTTGAGCGCTTCGAGAAATCACCATTTATCGGTGATAATTTCGGAAAGGAGTTTCAGACTATATATGCTGCGTTAAAGCAGCAGGAACTGGATGAGTTCGATCGCGTTGTGACCGCTCTCGAATATGATGCATGTTTGTAGCAGATAGAAAAGAGGTTTAGGAATGGCAGACGATAAATTTCCCATCGACGATACATCCATGTTCTCTAATGTTTTTAGCTTCATGGGTTTACCGCTGAGCAGAGAGTTAGGACGCGACGATATCGATGCACTCGTTATGGGCGTGCCCTATGATTTGGGTACCAGTGGTCGTGCGGGAACGCGGAGTGGACCCAGCGGCATTCGCCAAGCCAGTGCGAATCTTCGATGGGAAGAGCAGCGCTGGCCCTGGGGTTTTACCCTCGCGGATCGAGTTAACGCTGCAGATTATGGTGACGTTCAATTTCTGTGGGGTGATAGTGAAGATATGCTCAGCCAGGTGGAAGAGCATGCCGCGAAAATTACTGCGACCGGAAAAACTTTAATCAGTTTGGGGGGAGATCATTTTGTCACCCTGCCTCTGTTGCGTGGGCACGCGAGAACTCATGGAAAGATGGCCCTCATACATTTTGATGCGCACACCGATACTTACGACGAGGAAGAGAAGTACAACCATGGTTGTATGTTTTTTCGCGCACCTAGAGAGGGGCTGATAGACACCTCGAAGTCGATTCAAATAGGTATACGAACGGATTACGACCGCCCCGCTCACGAATTCGAAGTGATTGATGCGCATCAGGCCAATGAACAGTCGGTTGATGATACTGTCGCCGCTATTCGCGCTCGTGTGGGAGAGTCTCCTGCGTATTTGACCTTCGATATTGATTGTCTTGATCCTGCCTATGCACCGGGAACGGGAACGCCCGTGGTGGGAGGGATGTCTACCTCGAAAGTACTTCGAATTTTGCAGGGTATCGCCGATCTCAATATTGTAGGTTTTGATGTGGTGGAAGTATCGCCGGCCTATGACCATGCGGATATCACTGCGCTTGCCGGCGCAACTTTGGCACTACAGTTTTTGTATATGCGCGGATCGAGAATTTAGAACGCAGTTAATATAGAAGAGCAAAAAAGGCGCTCGTAGGAGCGCCTCTTTTTATGGAGCGGCCCCTAATCCCAGCGGGTTCCAAATCGCAGTCCGAAAGTTCTCGGGCGCTTTGGACCAAAGAGGTGGGATGGAACGATGCCGCCGCTGGTCTCCTCTAGCCATTTGGTTTGTCCGAAGATTAGCGTTTGGGTGGTTGCGAGTACTCGATCAAGGTATCGCCGCCTTCGTAGTCGTTCGCACTCATCAGGGAATCCAGGAAGAGATAAAAGAGCTCCGCCTGAGAGCTTATCTCCAGTTTGGAGTAGGCATGCTTGCGATGCAGTTTTACGGTCTCCATGGAAATGGATAATTTTTCGGCCACGGTCTTGGTGCTGTGACCGTGTAAAACCAGGTTGATCACCTGTGCTTCCCTCTCTGTTAGAATACTACTGCCAAAGGCCTGTAGGGCTGCGTACATCTTGCCACGTAGATTGCTTTCGTTTGCAGCCACTCCGGAGTCGGCCCAATGTAGCTGACACAGCACTTCAACAGTGGGTTGGATGGCTTTGAATACGTCCATTTGGCGAGCAGTGAAACGCGAGCGTGCCTCAATGCGTCCCAGGGCTATATTCACAAAACCCTCCCCCGATATGGGGATCAAATAGCCACATTCATCCTGGTAGCCGCAGTCGCGATACCAGGTCTTGTAGTACTCGCTGTCTTTGAAGCCTTCGGGAGAAAGCTCTCGAATAGTAAACACACCGAACTTTTGATCTCGGGTTGCGCTGAGGTAATAAGGGTCCAGCAGAAAGGCCCCCTTGACGAAAATATCGAGGGTCGAACGACTGCCACCTGTTGGTAATTCGAAATATTCGATAACAGGTAGATCAGTCCCTGGGTAAACGATTATCGTTGCGTCGCCAATGGGTACAATCTCCTTGAACATTTGGATAAGCCGCTGCGGGAATTGTTCCGAGCCAATGGCGGGAATCAGGTCGGCAAGCTCTTTGCAAAAAGGTGCGAGAGGCGACATCAATGGGACTCAGTTGTAGTCAATTATTGTTGGGCCGAATCATAACTTGATTTCGGCCCAATCCAAAAAGGCCTGATTTGCTCTGGATATGGTTCTCCCCCGGCGTTTGGCCAATGCCATATTGACTTTGCTTGCCGGTTTAATCCCAATGCCGACGATACCTGGCTCCTCATCGGCCATAATTTTGATCCCGACAGTAGAGCCCAGCCCTTCTTTTACCATCTTGGTGATAAGGGGTAGAAAATTGGTTTGCATACGAAAATCTGGCTCCACTCCCCTCGCAGCGCACAATTGATCCAGTTTGCTGCGAATAAAGTAGCCGCTTTCGTATACCACCATGGGGGATTGGTCCAACTCAGCGATATCGATGTTCTTGCGCTTGGCCCAGCGGTGATTGTCTGCCACACACAGAACCATTTGCTCGCTGACCAAGGGCACAATGTCGAGCTCGGCGCTGTCTGGAGAGGGCAATGAAGTAGTAACGCCTATTTCAATTTCGTCTTGTAGAAGCATTTCTTCCACCCGCTTTGTGCCGGCTTGCGTTACCGACGCTTTGAGGCCTGTGTGCATTGCGAGAAAGCCGCTGAGCACATTGGGCAGGTAGTAGGTGGCGAGCATCGAGGGGCAGGCCAGTGTGATTTCTCCTTGCTGTAAACGAGTCATGGAGTCCACGGATGAGGTGAGATCATCCACATCGCGGAGTATGGCCTGGGCTTTTTCGAATAGAACACGCCCTTCAGCGGTGAGTTCTGCGCGCCGGGCACTGCGATCGAAGAGATTCGTCGCCATCGACTCCTCTAGCTTACGGACCGCAATGCTGACAGCCGGCTGAGCCATGTGCAGTGCTATGGCTGCCTGACTGAAATTATTCAGCTTGGCTACCTGCACGAATATTTCCAGTTTGCGAAGATCCATCGGGATATTCTATAAATATAAAATATATATAGAAAGTATTTAAAATATATATTTTGTAAATGGATGGATTTTTGCTAATTTCCCTGACACTAAAAATATGACGGAGATTCAACATGGCACAGGCAAAACGCTGGCAAAAACTCAATTGGCAAGATCCCTTCCTGCTGGATATTCAACTGAATGACGAACAGCGTATGGTGCGTGATTCTGCTCGTGCCTACGCTCAGGACAAATTGCTGCCCAGGGTTCAGAACGCCTTTCGAAATGAGGAGACCGACCCCGCCATTTTCCGCGAGATGGGTGAGTTGGGATTGCTGGGGTCGACAATAGAAGGCTATGGCTGCCCGGGAGTCGATTATGTGTCCTACGGCCTTGTCGCGCGCGAGATTGAGCGAGCTGATTCGGGTTACCGCTCAATGATGAGCGTTCAATCCTCTTTGGTGATGTACCCCATTTACGCCTATGGCACTGAAGCTCAAAGAGAGAAATACCTGCCGCAGCTGGCGACCGGCGAGTGGATAGGCTGTTTTGGTTTGACCGAGCCGGATTACGGCTCCGACCCGGGCGGCATGATCACGCGTGCGAAGACCGTTGAGGGCGGGTACGAACTTTCTGGCGCCAAAATGTGGATATCTAACAGTCCAATAGCGGATGTGTTTGTCGTCTGGGCCAAAACCGACGATGGAAAAATTCGAGGCTTTATTCTTGAAAAAGGAATGAAGGGGCTTAGCGCGCCAAAAATTGAGGGCAAACTTGCTCTGCGTGCCTCGATCACGGGCGAAATAGTTATGGATTCAGTGTTCGTATCCGAAGACCAGTTGATGCCTAACGTCGAGGGATTAAAGGGCCCCTTTGGGTGCCTCAACAACGCGCGCTATGGTATTTCCTGGGGCGCTCTGGGCGCCGCTGAAGCTTGTTGGCATGCCGCTAGGGATTATGTGATGGATCGAAAACAGTTCGGTAAGCCTCTTGCGGCCAATCAGATCGTCCAGCTTAAGCTGGCAGATATGCAAACAGAAATTGGCATCGCCTTACAAAGTTGCTTTCGAGCAGGTGAGTTGATGGATCAAGGGCAAATTGCGCCGGAGTTAATCTCCCTGATAAAACGCAACTCCTGTGGTAAATCTCTCAATGTCGCCAGAGTTGCGCGAGATATGTTGGGCGGAAACGGGATATCTGACGAATACCCGGTTATGCGTCACATGGTGAATCTCGAAGTGGTGAACACTTACGAGGGTACCCATGATATTCACGCGCTGATACTCGGGCGAACTCAAACCGATATCCCTGCATTTTAAAGTCGATTGTTACGATGTCGGCGTTATCTCATCTTAAGGTATTGGATTTGTCACGGATATTGGCGGGCCCTTGGGCCAGTCAGATCCTGGCGGATTTTGGTGCCGAAGTGATTAAGATAGAGCGTCCGAATGCTGGAGACGACACCCGCGGTTGGGGTCCTCCCTTTTTAAAGGACGAAGCTGGAAACGATACATCAGAATCTGCCTATTATCTGTGTGCCAATCGCGGCAAGAAATCGGTCTGTATCGATATGAAGAGCGCCGAGGGTCAAGAGACAATTCGAAAATTGGCCGATCAGAGCGATGTGGTCCTTGAGAATTTTAAAGTCGGTGGCGCAAAAAGTTTCGGCTTGGACTATGAAACTTTATCGGCGCGGAACCCGGGTCTCATTTATTGTTCCATTACAGGCTTTGGTCAGACGGGCCCCGATAAAGATCGCCCAGGCTATGATTTTCTGGTGCAGGCAATGGGCGGGCTGATGAGTGTCACCGGGCAAGCCGATGGAGAACCGGGTGCAGGTCCGCAAAAAGTCGGTGTAGCACTTACCGACATCATGACGGGTTTGTATGCGAGCATAGGTATTCTAGCCGCACTTGCGGAGCGAGAGCGCTCGGGTTTGGGTCAGTTTGTCGACTTGGCCCTACTGGATGTTACCGCAGCCACGCTCGCAAACCAGGCTAGTAACTACCTGGTAGGCGGTATGGTGCCGGGACGTTTGGGGAATGCCCATCCTAATGTGGTGCCCTATCAGAGTTTTGTTACCAGTGATGGACATTTAATTGTTGCCGTTGGAAACGATGCCCAGTTCAGGCGATTCGTCGCCGAGCTGGGCGTTCCGGATTTGGCTGCCGATACTCGCTTCGAGACCAATCAATTGCGAGTGAGCAATCGCGATTCACTCATACCATTACTGCAGGCAAAAATGCTGGAGCGTAGCAAAGCCGATTGGCTGCGAGATCTCGAGGCCGCCCAGGTTCCGGTCGGGCCAATCAATGATGTGTCGCAGGTGTTTGCCGAGCCGCAAATACAAGCCAGAGGCATGCAAATCAATGTGCCGCACCCACACAACCCGGATTTACAGCTCGTGGCTAACCCAATCAAACTTTCGCGAACACCGGCGCAGTACCAGTATCCCCCGCCGACATTGGGTGAGCATACCGAGCAGATTTTGGGTGATCTACTGCAAGGCAGTCTCAACGACTAACTCGCCACCTCAGAAATTGTTTTCTTAGGTTTCTAGCCAAGCCGCGTTCCACGTACATCCGCATCGGCATCTCACTCTTACAGTTTTCGACATTGTTAGCCTCTTGTTCGCGAAGGCCTCCTGCGGGCGTGGGGTTCCAACCAAACGAGGCCTTCGCGAACAAGAGGCGGTTTAAATAAGTCCAAAAGTACCTATACTGTTAAACAAGAAATCCCCACGTCAGACGTCCGTTCTCATTCAATATGAAAAAGGGTCTTATGAAAAAAATAGAAAATGAAGCAGAACTTGTTGTAGAAGCTTTGAGGGTCGGCGCGATTTACGCAAGCAAGCGCGGTGTCGCAAAATTCGAAGCGACAGATTCTGCGAAGAATAAAATTACCTATCTCTATCGATTGCTGGTACATGACAAACTGATCCAGCCCCTGGCCAAAGGCCAGGAAACTGAACCCAATATGAAACACAAACTGGCCCTGTGGATTTCCAGGCAGTTACCAGCTGACCACCCGCTACTCAAAAAATAGCGTTCTGTGATGATGCATACACAGATGCGTGTGGGCGATTCATCAGGTTATTCCCCTAAACTGTTCCCAAAAAAAGCTTCAAAGTCAGTGATGGCGCGGGTTTTCGCTGTTCTTGAATCAATCCGCCGACGAAATATTCCGCTAAATTCAATAAATTCCTGTAATTAGGCAGTGCATTCTAATTTTTGTGCGTATCTTAGCCTCCATTGACTGCACAGACGCAGTTCGAGCCCTAGCAAGACCAACTGTGAAACTTATAGAGGATATGATCATGGCTACAGCAACTACCAAGAAAGCAGCACCTAAGAAGTCTCCTGCAAAGAAAGCAGCCGCTAAAAAAGCACCTGCCCGCAAAGTAGCAGCTAAGAAAGTTGCTGCAAAGAAATCAACCACTTCCACTTTCAAGGCTACTGCTGACAAAGCAGTTAACGTTTACTTCGGTGTTATTGGTCAGGGCATCGACCTGATGAAAGAGAACTTGGAAACTGCTCGCAAAGAAAATGACAAGCGCGTTAAGCAGCTTGAGAAGCGTGGTGCCAAGTTGCGCACTGAACTGAACGGCCGTTTTGACAAGATCGATATGCCTAAAGTTGAAATGCCTGAATTCGACAACGTTGTTGAAGACGTTAAAGCTCAAATCAACAAGGTTCAAGACCAGGTTGAAGATGTTGTTGAATCTGTAAAAGGCCGCCTGAAAGCTGCTTAATTTACAGAATCATGTTTTGAAGAAGCCCTCCGAGAGAGGGCTTTTTTTTGCCTGGTGTTTTCTCGCGCCATGACTTAGCTAACTAACAAGCAAGCCCATAATCATAAATCCTACCGTCGAGAGCCCGCCTGCAATTAAGGCGTAGGGGAGTTGTGTGCGCACGTGGTCGATATGATCGGTCCCCGCGGCCATGGACGCGACGATTGTGGTGTCGCTAATTGGCGATGCGTGATCACCAAAAATGGCCCCTGAGAGAACCGCTGCTAACGCCGGTGCCGGTGGAAGCTCAAGGGCTGTGGCAATCGAAAGTGAAATCGGAATCATGATGGCGAATGTTCCCCAGCTAGTGCCCATCGAGAACGCAATGGCCCCGGATATAAGAAATGTCAGTGGCAACAATAGGGCGGCGGAAGTGCTTTCACCTATCAAGTTTGCCAGATAAAGACCGCCCTGGAGGCTTGAGGCGACATCACCCAATGCCATCGAAAGCAGTAGGATGACCGCTACGGGTAAAAGACCGCCTGCCCCTTTGAAAAAAACCTGAGTCAACTCGTTCACGTTGTGGCTGCGTGAGGTTAAAGTGCAGACCCAACTTGCCACCAACGCAGCTATTACTGACCACAGCACGCTGGTTGATCCAGAGCCATCGCGGATATCACCCTCACCTGTAATCAACAGTGCTAAAGGGAGGGTCAATACCAGCGCGACAATGGGCAGAATCATGTTGATTGCTTTAGGTGTGGCTCCACTGTCAGATTCGATTGCCGGCACGGTTTGATCAATCATCGGCGCGGAGTTTGGCCACAGTTTCAGGCCGTTTTGCGTTCGTTTTTCTGCTTTACGCATCGGCCCAATGTCGCGATCCATCATAATACTGAGTCCAGCCAGGGCGACTGCAATGAGGGCGTAAAGATTGAGTGGTATGGCGGCCAGGAAAAGGTTGAGTGGCGCTTCGCTACCCGTGTTCGAAATCAATCCAATATTAAAGGCTCCCCAGGCGTTAAAGGGAATCAGAATACAGATGGGTGCAGATGTTGAATCGATTAGATAGGCCAGTTTTTCTCTGGAGAGGGAGAAGCGGTCGAACAAAGGCCTCGATACCGTTCCAGCGACCAACAAAGTGATATTCGACTCCACAAAGATCACGATACCGATAATCCAGGCCATAAGCTGAGCGCGCTTGGGTGAGTTAACCCAGCGTCTGTTCTCCAGCAGGGCGATGAAGCCCCTCACTCCGCCGGATGCTTCCATGGTCGCCAGCAGGCCGCCCACCATTAAGGTGAAGATAATGACTTTGGCATTTCCAGAATCACTCAAGACGGCAACGATTCCCTCTACAGCGGCCGCAAGGCCAGATAGAGGGTTCACGCTCAGTAGCAGGCAGTGGCCCAGCCAGATGCCAGCCATTAGCGAAATGATGACCTGTCGGCTGATAATTGCCAGAGCAATAGCGAGTGCGGGAGGTAGCAAAGATAGAGCGCTGGGTTCTTCCATGGAGTCTCTGTGTTAGCGGTGTGAACAAAATGTTAACAAAGTGGCAGTTGACTGCGAAATCTATACTAATTTGCCTCGAGTTGTTTGTCTGGTATTAGTCTCGGTTTAAAGAGCGGTTTATAGATTTTTGTTTTACATTTTAGTTACAATTCCGATGCTAGGTTAGCCGTGTCTTATAGTTAGTTTTAACTACTATTTTTCGATCAACAATAATAACTTTAAGGAATTTTCCTGTGGCGAATCGCTCGTGTGTGGCCTCTTTCAGTGTATGTAAACTAGTAACTGAAAAGAGAAAACTTTGCGGGGCCCTTCTACTAGCCAGCTTTGTGCATGCTCCTCAGGCGATGGCAGGCTTGGCAGCCTCTGTGACCTTACAATCGGGCCAGCCTTCCAGTGTGCAACCAGGTGCTACCACAGTACTTGAGATTACCCTGTCGAATAACAACGATACCTCTGTTATCAATTCTGTCGGGTTTAGCAACACCCTTCCCGGGGTGCTTCCCGATGGATTAAAGGTTGCAGGGCCTGCGACATTCACGTGCTTTGACCCGCTGACATCTGCGACCAGTACACCCGCGCCGAACCCGGTGACAGCACCGATCGGCTCTCAGTCGCTGACATTGACAAACGCAACCATTCCCCAGAGAAACGCCGCAAGCAGCACAGATGGTAGTTGTACCTTGTTGTTACCTGTCACACCGGGAACCTCCAGCGGCGGGACCGCAACCAGAACGTTTACAATCGCCGACGGCGATGTAACAGGTAACGACGGATCGGCGGTACAAAACATAGGTAATGTGAGCCAGAGTATTAACGTATTGGCTCTGAATCGGCCCACGATCTCCAAGGCGTTTAGCAATGGAACTGCAATCCTCGGCGGTGCCGCTAGAACTCTGACCATCACCGTTGGCAACTCGAACACATCGGTGGCGATACCGGATTTTGACATCACTGACACTTTCCCTACCCAGGGCGCCGGTGGTGCGATTATTCAGGTGGCTAATCCACCCAATGCCACGTCTACTTGTCCTGGTGCTGGTGGCGTTGCCCCGACATTTACCGGGCTTGCACCCGGTGCTACATCGATAACAGTGGAAGGGGGCACGGTGGCACCCAGCGGCACCTGTACGATTACGGTAGAAGTAGAGGCCAGGCATACCAATGGCGGCTATCAGACTAGTAATCTGAACAATACCATTAATGCGAGCAGTGACTTCACCAACGAAATAGGCATTGGTGCACAGAGCAACGCCACCGCCAGAATTCGCGCTCGCTCTCCCTTGGCGGTAACCAAATCATTCTCTCCCAGTTCTCTGTCCAGTGGCGAAAATGCCACGATGACGATTCGATTTACCAACAGCGGAGATGCCCCACTAACCGTCGATTCTTTTTCTGATAGCCCTATCGATAGCATTGTTCATGCAACTGTGACCGAGGGCTTGAGAGTCGATGGTCCAATTGCGGTCAGTTGCCCCGGAGGCACCAACGGGGTATACAACGCGACGGCGAATAATGAGGGAATTGAGCAGACTGCAGGGGCGATTAATCGCTCTACGATTGCAGCGGGTAACAGCTGTACATTGACAGTACCCGTGCTCGGTCAAACTCAGAGTGCCAATACACCCATCACTTATACCAATAACCTTCCACCGGGTGCGGTAGATGTGGGTGATACAAATATCATCAGCCAGAACCGCAGTGCCACGATTCTGGTAGCTGACACGCTGCGGGTACTCAAGGCGCGGGCGACCACTGACCCCAGGCCCGGTAATCCGGTTCAGTTCTCCATTACGGTACAAAACTGGTCGGCGGGCGCCCTTTCTGATGTTCAGGTTGTGGATGCTCTGGCTAACGGGATGACCTATCTCACCGGGGTGATCGGTGGGAATGATTACTCACCGGTGCTTTCGGGTGGTGCGTGTGGCGCTTTGACTGTCACAGGTGCTACAGGCGCCACTGTCCCGGAGTTTACCGTTGGAACAGTTCCTGCTCGCGCTTCGATAAGCAGCCCAGGTCAGTGTGTTATTACTTTCTATGCGATGACCGATCCCAACGCGACCAATGGCAGCAGCACAGTGAATACAATTCCGGCCGGTTCAGTTTGTACCAATAACGGCGCCGGCTTCTGCAATGGCGGGAGTGCTAGCTCTCCCAACAGTCCAGTTGTGGCAGAAGTCTTGGAAATTGATAAGAGCTTTGCACCTGCGGGCCCACTTCCCGAAGGTAGTGTTACACGCATGCGGATTGAGTTAAGTAACTATTCGGCAAACCCAACCACTGACTTGTCGATTTCCGATACCTTACCTATTACCGGATCTGTACAGATGATGGTGGCCACTCCACCGAACGCTTCGACGACGTGCGGCGGTACGATTACCGCAGTAGCGGGCTCTACTTCGGTTGCCCTCAATAATGGCGGCATACCGGCGAGGGCCAGTTTGGGCGCTGGCGCTGCCGGCACCTGTATCCTCGAAATCGACGTTGTGGGTGCTGCGGGAGTTTATTCTAATGATGTCACGGCGACTGGAGTGCAAACCTTTGCCAATGGAACGACTTCTGCCGTAGCGCCAGTGATGGATACCGCGCCCTTTACCTTTACCTCAGTGCTCAGCTCGTCCAAGAGCTTTAGTCCAGGCAATGTGGCCTCCGGCGGGCGTTCTACCGCTACCATCGAGATGAACAATTCAGGTAGCGACCCACTCAATAATGTCAGTGTAACCGATCCTTTGCCGGCGGGTATGGTACTGGCTAGTCCTACCAATGCTTACACAACCTGTAACGGTACCACTACGATTACAGGGAATCCTGGTGATTCGTCTATTAGCTTGACCGGTGCGTCCATCGCAGGTTCGGGTACTTGCGGACTTATTTTCGACGTCACCGCAACAGGATCTGCGGACTGGGTAAACACCATTCCAATAGGCGGTATCGAAGCTGTGGGTTCTGGTGTGATAAACCAAGCTGCTGTTAGCGGGACATTATTGTTCAGTTCCGGCAGTGCGCTCACGATTGCCAAAGCAACCAACCCCAGCACCTTGACCTTTCCCGGGCAGGAAAGTCGATTGGTTATCACCATTACCAACGGCACCCAAGCGGTGAGTAATCTCAGTTTGTCTGATTTCTTCACGATGGACGGGACCAGTGGTGCTATGCCCAATGGTATGGTGCTCACCAGCAATCCGAGCGCGCAAACTGACTGTCCAGCGGGCATAGTCACGGCAGTGCCGAACAGTGACTCACTGAGGCTGTCTGGTGCTGCTCTGAGTGCAGGTCAAACCTGTACCTACTCTGCCAATGTGACTTCAACCACGATTGGTGGTATCACCAATTTCATTCCTGTCGGAGCAATCAGCACCTCGGAGGGATTGAGTAACGCGGGCCAGGCGACAACCAGTTTGACGACGCAGACAAGTTTGGGTGTTACCAAACAATTTACTCCCAACGTGATCGTGCCCGGTGCTCGTTCTCGGCTGCGGCTGAGTTTTTTCAATCCGACGGCCAATTTGGCCACCAATCTCGCAGTGATTGATACCCTGCCTGCAGGTGTCACAGTACCTGCGGGTGCGAACCCGGTATCTGCCTGTTTTGGAGCTACCATCACCTCGCCAGCACCAAACCAAGTGCAAGTTACCGGCGGTATACTAGCGGCGGCCATCAACTTTACACCGGCTACCTGCTACGTTGAAATTGATGTAACGGCCACTGCAGAAGGCAGCTATTTAAATACGATTCCCGCGGGAGATTTGACCGCGGAGATCGGTGGCATGCCGAGCTCAAACTCTGAACCGGCAACGGATACCTTGCGCGCAATGCAGCCCCTGGAAATTCACAAGGCCATAGACAATCAGACGTTGGATCTTGGCGATCCTGCCGGCCTTACCACGGGTACTGCTATTCGTCCACCCGGTGTCAGCGCGGTATTGCGAATAGTTTTGATCAACCCCAATACAACGCCACTCACCCAGACCTCACTGATCGATTCCCTGCCTTCGGGGCTGGTTGTAGCCACCACTCCCACTGCAGCTACCAGCTGTGCGGGGGGTCTTGTAAATGCGACAGCACTCGGCACAAGCGTGACGCTAACCGGTGCCACGATTCCAGCTTCTGCCTCTTGTGAAGTGACGGTCAATGTATCCAGCAACATTCCCGGAAGCTACGTCAATAGTATACCGGGTAACGCCGTTAATACTTTCGAGGGTGTAAGCAACACAGAAGACACGAGTGCTGAAATTGTTATTTCCGCACCGCCGACGATCGGTAAGCAGTTTGCCCCTGCTGTTATTCCTCCCAACGGCGTCTCTACTCTGATAATTGTGATCGGCAATGAGAATGACGCAGCGATTACTCTGACGTCGGCTTTGGTCGATACCCTGCCCACACTGCCGGGTGCAGTGGTTATTGCTGGTACACCCAATGCTCAGACCACCTGTACTGGAACGGTATCAGCTTCGGCTGGTGGTGCCTCAGTACAATTGAACAACAGCGCTGTTATTCCACCTGGAGGTTGCAGCGTTCAGGTCGACGTTACAGCCGCAACTTCGGGACAACACAATAATAATATCCCTGCTGGTGCTCTTCAGACCGACGCGGGTGACAATGCTCTTGCGGCCAATTCCCCATTGATCGTAAGCACCGAGGGTTACATCTCAGGCACCGTGTTTCAGGACAACGATGTCATTCCAAACGGAATTTTCGCCCCGGTGTCTGATGCGCCGATTGCCGGTGTCACAATCAACCTATACTCCGGTTCGAGTTGTGCCGGCGTTCCGCTTCAGACAACGGTGACGGATGCTCAAGGTGCTTATTTGTTCTTTGGGCTCCCGGCGGGAACTTACTCTGTGTGTGAGCAGTCGCAGCCCCCTGGGACAACCAATGGTATTCCCACCTCTGGCGCTATTGTGCCAATAATGGGTAGTACGGGTACCACGGGTACAGCATCAAACCCTGACAGCAGCAGTAGCCAAATTACCGGGATCGTGCTCAATGCTGATGGAGCGGGTGGTGAAACCAGCGGCTCACCCGGAAACAACTTTGCCGAAGTCGTCACCTCTTCAATATCGGGGCAGGTGTTTCTGGATATCAATAACAATGGCCTCTTTAATGGACCGGATATGCCGCTCGCGGGGGAGTTGATAGAGCTTCTGGATGCTGGCAATACCGTCATCCAGACAACCAACACCGATGCATCTGGCAACTATAGTTTCACTGGCCTTCAGCCAGGAACCTATTCAGTGCGCCAACCTAACCAGCCTGCGGATACTACGCCAGGTATAACAACGCCAGGCTCGGTGCCAAATGGTGGCACAGTGGGAGTAGCTACAAATCCAGCTGTCGCGCCGAGTGTCATTGCTACCATTGTGCTGCCACCCAATACTGAATCTCCCAATAATGACTTTGCAGAGATTTCCAACGGGCGTGTGCTATCGGGCAACGTGTTTTTTGATTTTGATGATTCGGGAACTCTCGATGGCCCAGATTTTGGTTTAGGAGCGCAGATTATTGATCTGACCGGGACCGATATCAACGGTAACCCAATTGCTCCTCGACAGACCACCACGGCGGCGGATGGTAGTTATTCCTTTGTCGGGTTACCCGAGGGGACTTATACCGTAACGCAACCCAATCAGCCTGCAGATTCTGCCAGTGGTGCGACTATAGCGGGAACCGCGGGTGGCGTTGTGACGAATCGAGCAACAACGCCCTCTGAGATTTCGGGTATTAATTTAACTGGCGCTGTAACAGTATCCGCAGCGAATGATTTCGCTGAAATTCCCGATCCGGGGCCTGATTTGGCATTGAGTAAAACCCATACGCCAAGTACTTTCGGCGCGGGCTCCAGTACCGGGTTCTTCACCTTATTCCCACAAAATATCGGCACCGTGGACACCTCGGGCACGATTACTGTGACTGACAACCTCCCTGCGGGAATGACTCTCGCTGCAGTAGCGACGGGAACCGGATGGATATGTACGGGCGGCCCGGGAGCTACCGTTGTATCTTGCAGTTCCAGTGATGTTATTTCAGCCGGTGGAAGTGGTGCAGCGATTGTTGTGCGGGTGTTGGTTGACGTGTCTGCAGCTTCACAAGTGCTCGTTAACACTGCGTCGATTTCTGGAGGCGGTGAGCTACCAGGATTCACCGGCAACAATTCAGGATCCGATAGCGTTGCCATCGGTGGTGTGGCGAGGGTCAGCGGAACCGTTTGGAGCGACGACAATCTCGACAATATTTTGGATATGGGTGAGCGCGGCCAGAGTCGTTGGATCGTCGAGCTGTTTCTCAATGGCGTGTTGGTTCAAACTGTTTTAACCGACACTTCTGGTGACTATGCTCTAGAAAATATAGCTCCCGGAAGTGGCTATGATATCGTTTTCCGAGATCCAGTTGACGGCAATGTCTTCGGGCCACCTGTGAGTAATGAGCGAGGTCTTGCGCCAGTAGCCGGAAGAGATCCGTCCACCAACCCAGCCGGTGCTACCGCTACAGGGGGCGGCTTAACCGGACTGACTTTGTTTGATGGCGATGACATTATTGAGCAGAGTTTGCCTCTGGACCCAGCCACAATACCGATAGCTCCTTCCTTGGGTATACCTACCTTGCCCCAGTGGGCGATGTTGTTGCTGATCTTCATGTTGTTGTTACTGGGGCGCTCTTCCTTGAGCGCTACCATGGCCCAACAAAAGCGTTCGTGCTAGATAAACGCTGAGAAGGCCTGTGTTTTGTCAGGTTGGTTTTTGAAGTGGTATATAGGTAAGAAGTAAGCTCTCAGAAATTGAGAGCTTACGATTAGCGGGCTATTCCTCCAGTGCGCGTTCCATCTTGAGTAATGCTTCGGCATAAGCGGCTCGCCCCAATTCTCTTCGATCATTCGAGCCACTGCCGTCGGAAGTTTTAGAAATCCACTGGTTTGCACATTGGCTCCACTTCAACCTGGCAATTAACATGTCGGCCATCAGGTTGATTGCAATTCCGTTGAAGGGCATGCCTTCGGATCGATCAGAGGTATCAGAAAGGATGTGTCTTACTCCGGCGATCGCTTCTCGAAGGTCTTTTTGACTGGCCTGAGATGACTGTTCGATGGTTTCGCTGGCGTTGGCCACTGTTCCTCCATCGGCCAAAATCAGCTTCAGCATGAGTTCGGATTGCATTCTGAGCTCAGGGTTCTCTTCACTGCGCAACCAGCTTCGGAGGCTATCTCTACCCAGTTCAGTAATCGTATATACGGTACGCACACGCCCGCTGACTTGTTCTTTGTGCTCAGTAACAAAATTGTGTAAAAGCAATTTCTTGGGTTCTGAATACACGTGGCTCTCGACTCTCGGCCAAAATACACGGATAAGGCTGGTTTGCATGATGGTGTTCAACTCGTAAGCAGACTGGGGTTTGCGCGCAAGCAGGCCCAGCATAGCGAAGGAGGTTGGACTGAGTTTTGGCGGTTGATTCATTGCTAAACTCTAACCGATTTTATTCGGGTACGCTGCAATTCCTTCGACCTGAAAACTATTTATTTTTCTTTTGTTGGCCGAAAGCAGGCGCTGATCAGCTCCTGCCCCTTCAGCCAGTTGAAATGAAACATGCTAGAAGGGCAAACCCTCGTCGATATTGTGGTTGGAGTCCGCAGGTGTGGCCATGCCTATGGTGTGGTGAATACCGTTGACCTCCTGTTGTATTCCGGCGATTGCCTCGGGTTGATCATAGAACTGCTGATACCATCGTCGACCTGTGCGGAACGGCCCGTCGGTCTTCAATTGCATTATTTTTAGAGCCGGACGTTTGTTGGCCCAGATATTGAAGTCCGCACCAAACGCCTCCAAGGCTCCCGCCTGAGCGCCTATGGCCGCTTCTCGATCTTCGTCAGTAGGATCTGCAGACTTCGCTTTATAAAGGCAAGCATGGAAGCACTTAACCACACCATCATCTACAGGTGTGTTGGCAATCAGTTCGAAAATTTCGTTGTCTGCGAATACTTGTTTGGACAGTAAAATTCCAGGACCTGTATACCAGGTGGTTGTGTAAAGATAGGTATTGTAGAGTTGCATCGGCCCACCCTGGCGTTGGATGCACAGGTGATCAATGTACTCATTTTCGAAGTATTCGCTAGGTGCTCCATGGGTTGGCCCCAGATGTCTCACATCCGCCATATTGTCGAGGATTTCCTGGGGGTGAATGTTCAGTTCACCCAAATGGTCCAGTTCCCATTGAATCCATTGGGGGTCATTCCATTGCTCGAGGCTTGGCACCTCGTAGTCAGGTTCTCGGCCATCTGGATCAAACCAGGCCATTATGCAACCCATGTTGTCCACCACAGGATAAGATCGAATTGCCGCCGATTTAGGGTAGGGACCTTCAGCATAGGGAATATCGTCGACCTGCCCATCCGGGCCATAGCGCCAGCCGTGATAAGGGCAGCGGATTGAGCTTCCCTCGATCTGTTCACCGTTCTTAACAATCATCGCACTGTCGCTGTTGGTTAGATGGGTGCCCATATGAGCACAGTGAGCATCCAGCATCACCGGCTTGCCATCTTCTCCGCGGTAAAGGGCAAGGTCTCTGCCGAAATAGTGCACCGCCATGGTGCCCTGATCCAATTCCTTACTCTCGGCTACGATAAACCAGCCCCGCGGAAATGTATTGGGGCCAAGACCGTAGTCAGTTGCAGTTGCCATGATAAATATTCCTGTTTTAAATATGATCATAAGTATAGCGGTATGGTTATGAAGTTGAATCGTCCGCGAGTAGGTGTAGTTGCCTTAGTCAGCATTGGGCTAAATAATTGAAACCCCTGGGGGCGAATTATTAAACCGGTCGATTCGGTTAGACGGATTTCACAATGTGTTTGGCGTATGCTGTTGCTAGGTTAACTGCCATATCTTTTCAAGCTCTGCGATAAAGGTGACTTCTCAATGTCCGTTTTGCGCTTTTCCATATACCCACTGAAAGTTGCTTTCATGGCGTGGTTGCTGAGTGCTTGCGTGCCCGAGCCTATCACTGTTACCGAGCATCCCGCCGAGGAGGAGGCCCGCGATGGGACTTCCGCGAAGGTCGTTTTTATTGCCGGCCCCGATAGTCACGGCGCTGGCGAACATGAGCACACTGCGGGCTCAGAATTACTGGCAAACGCTCTGCGTGAGAGATATTCCGGAATTTCGACCGTCAATGTCACTGGAGGTTGGCCAGAGAATGCTGATGTGTTTGAAGATGCACGGGCGATCGTTATCTACTGTGATGGGGGCGCAGGGCATCTGATCAACAAACACCTGAGTAGCTTCAATCAGCTTGTTGCCAAGGGTGTTGGAGTGATCGCACTGCACTACGGCGTAGAGGTTCCTAAAGGCAGTGCCTCCGCAGATGCGATGTTGGCGGCCATTGGCGGATACTTTGAAACAGACTGGTCTGTAAATCCTCACTGGAATGCAGAATTTACAAAGTTACCAGATCATCCCATTGCTGAAGGTATAAGCCCCTTCAGCGTACATGATGAGTGGTACTTCAATATGAGGTTTCAGAGCAAGATGAAGGGCGTGACGCCGATCTTAAGCGCCATCGCGCCGGACTCAACCATGGAGCGCCGGAATGGTGCACATAGCGGAAATGAAACCGTGCGCCAACTTGTGGCTGCGAAAACCCCACAGGTGACTGCCTGGGCCTACGAACGCGAAAATGGCGGCAGAGGCTTTGGGTTTACGGGTGGGCATTTTCATCACAATTGGCAAAACGATCAGCAACGCAATTTGCTGCTAAATGCCATTGTCTGGACAATGAGGTGACGCTCGCCACCCCGAGGTTGAGGGAGTCTGTGGGGATTATTCGGCAGCTGATCAGCTACTCGCTAACATCCACTTGCGCAGACGGTTTGAATCCCCGAACGGGGTTAGCTTGCCAAAGGAATTTAACAGTACGATTGATATTTCTTCGCCCTTGATTTTCGCTTGCATGACAAGGCATCTGCCAGCCTCGTTGATGTAGCCCGTTTTACTAAGACCAATGTCCCAGCTTTTGTTCTTCAGTAGTCGATTGGTGTTGCCATAGTTCAGAGGACCTCTTTTTGCATAAGGTCTCACTGCTTTGCGTAAAGTGGTGGTGGACTGACTGATCAATGGGTAGTTTCCGGCGGCCCGGACCATTTTGCCTAAATCGTTTGCGGTGGAAACGTTTTTCTCGGACAAACCCGCAGGATCTGCGAAATAGCTATCGGCCATTCCCAGTTCTGCCGCCTTTCTGTTCATTTTCTCCAGGAACGCACTCATGCCACCTGGAAAGGATCGTCCCAGTGCAGTCGCTGCGCGATTTTCAGATGACATCAGTGCTAATTGGATAAGCTCTTTGCGCGAGAGTTTGGCCCCATACTCCAGACGGGAACCGGTGAGTCGCACCAGATCCCGATCCTCTTTAGTTATGGTAATTTTTTCATCCAGACTCACTTGTTCATCGATGATAACCATGGCTGTCATCAGTTTTGTAATCGACGCTATGGGTCTTACCGTGTCGATGTCCTTGCCGTAGATGATTTTTCCTGCGGAGTCCGTGACCAAAACAGATGCTGAACGCATCCCCGGATTGTCTGCAGAAGACTGACTGAACGCACTAGTGGACGCGAGTGTGGTGAAGCTCAGTAAGATCAAAAACCAAACGTTGTTGCGCGTCGCCGCCATACCGATTGTTGCCCCTGGTGATTTTTTTATTTGTTAAGGCGTAGTGTGCACCAGGTAAGCCGAAAGCGCTATATGCTGGCGTGCAAATCTATCCTGGTTCAGATTCCGCGCCGGCAGAGACTCTCAATAGACCTCGGAACGCGCGCCGGGCATTCGAGTCTCCTGCTACCACACGGGAAACATCTTCCGCGATAGGCATTTCGACTTTGTATTCTTTTGCCAACGCCATGACAGCCGGTGCACTCTTGGCGCCCTCTGCCACCATTACCATTTCGTCGATGATATCCTGCATGTTTCTGCCCTTGCCCAGCTCCACACCAACATGACGATTGCGGCTCTGAGGACTAGTGCATGTTGCTATCATATCCCCCATGCCAGCGAGTCCGGCGAAGGTCTCCGCTTTGCCTCCCATGGCAACTCCCAGGCGAGTCACTTCCGACAAACCCCGAGTAATGAGGGCCGATCGCGTATTGTCCCCGGCACCTTGGCCATCGCCCATACCGACAGCGATTGCGATAATATTTTTCAGTACACCCCCGAGTTCGCAGCCAATGACATCGGAGTTGGTGTAGACACGAAACAACCCACTGCTGAATAGCGATTGCAGTTCGCGAACAATAATTTCATCCTCCATTGCGATAACACTTGCCGCGGCCTGCCCGGCCATTATTTCCCTCGCCAGATTGGGGCCGGTGAGCACGCCCACGGGGTGACCCGGGAGAACTTCATTTATGACTTGCGTCATCCGCATTCCGGTTTCTAGTTCAAGCCCCTTGGTCAAACTGATGATGGGAACCCATGCTCGAATGTGTTTTTTCACTTCGAGTAACACAGCACGAAAGTTATGCGATGGAATTCCCATGATAATGACATCAGAGCTCTTTACAGCTTCGGCGATGTCATCGGTAGCCACCAGTTTTTTGGGTAGTTTCGCTCCCGGGAGGTAGACTTCGTTAGTATGCTGGTCGTTGATCTCGGCTACTGTTTCCGGGTTTCTGGCCCACAGAGTCACCGGGGCGTTTCGGGATACCAATGATGCGACTGTTGTTCCCCAGGAACCGCCACCCAATAAACTCACGTTCAAAGTTCTCGACATGTTTAATCCTTAAAAGGCGCCGCGACTGGCTACTCCGATGGCGCGAATAATTTCGATTCGACGCAAAACGTCTCGCAATTCTCGTGCGAGTTCTGTTCGCTGTTCCTGCGTATTGTCAGCCCCACCTTCAGCCAGATCGCGATGTTGCACCATCTTGAAGCCGTTCTTGAACAGTAATTTCCCGATGGATGACTCGCTGCTGATTCGGCGTTGCAGATAGGATTGTCTTCCCAGCTTTAGTGACTGGCTCACGCAGCTTGCCTCGTCCATCGACGCCTCGGGATCCATACTGGCGAGCAGGTCGGCCACTACAGAGTAGGCTTCGGCATAGGTCAATAATGCAATGTGCGAAACCACCGGGGTCATTGAGTTGAGCAACTGCATAAAGCCCACGGTTCCCTGGGCGAGTAAAGACTCCCAATTCTCATCATAGCGATTCAGTTCATCGCGTATTTCTTCCTGAAACTCTTCGGTAGGGGCATAGAAAAATTCGAATTTGAAAAGATCTCGAAGATGTTCGACCTCTTCCCAAAATACGCTCAAGGCATTGGGCCCCTGTTTCTCGCTGGCTTTGAGCAATGCCAACTCGATGATCGCCTTGTTGACAAAGAAATGAATGATGGTGTTTCGATAGTAACTAGCCACCGGGTGTTGTTCCATCGCGATGCCATAGACCGTTTCTGGACCCTGGTCATAGCGAGTTACAATGCCCTCATCAATCATGATTCCAAGGAGACCATCCATATGCTCTGCATAGGCTCGGTCAAAATCTTTCGACAGTCGCAGCTTGCGGGCTTCGGCCCAGCCCAGTAGAGCACGCAAGTCCTCGATGACCTCTTGTTCTGTGAGCGCCTTGGGCGCGGCACCGAGCAAACTCATTGTTACCAATGACGGGAAGGTAATGGGAGTGACATTGTTAGCCTCTACGGAGATTTCAAAGGCAATTTTTGAAAGGGCCAGGCTGTCCCCAGGGTCTGGTGCCTTATCCAATACCACCGCTTCGCCGATGTCCATATACACCTTTCCCATTGGCCGCGCGAGACTGCGAATGTAACCGATAAACCAGCGCAGGGATTCCGCGCCCTTGCCGCGCCCAGTTTGTTCTGTGGCATATTCCTCGACGTCTCTAATAAGGTCGTAACTGATGGTTACAGGAATGATGTGAATGTCTTTAGCGTCTGCGGAGTGGCAAGCCTCCAATACATACTTCAATAGGCCATAGCGCGGGGGCATCAATTTGCCCATGCGGGATCTTGTGCCCTCGAATGCCCAGTTCATGGGGAAGCGCTTTTCCATCAAGTAGCCGATGTAGTGGCGCAAGGTCAACTTATAGAGTGGGTTGTCCTGAAAGCTTCGGCGAATAAATATCGCTCCGGACCTTCGCAATAAAAACCCCAGCCCGGCAAAACTTAAATTCGCTCCGCCGAACATGTGCGGCATGGGGAAGTCGTTTTCGTACATCACCTTAGGCACGACCATCCCGTCGAGATAGGTCTTATGAGTCCAAAGTAATAGGGAAGGGTGGTCGCGGACGATCTTCCTTAAGTCCTCCACAGCCGTTTGGTTGTAAACTATTTTATCTTCGTAGCCCAAACCCAAAACGAAATTGTTGAATTTGGCATAGAAGTCCAACCAGAACGTGCGCGGTACCGAAATCATTTCCTTCATGTAAACGGAGGCTTCTTTCATGAGTTCGGATTTACTCTTGCCGGACTCCTGCGCGAGTTTCTCCACCGCCTCATTGTAGCTAGGGCTGCTATGCAGGCTTTGTGCTACGTATCGCGGTACTTTATAACGGCTCCCTTGAAGCTGTCGCTCCGCGATGTCGAGTACTAAAGCTGCCTGTCGAGCAGTAAACTTAGCCAATTCGCGCTGGTTATCGTCGGCCTCAGATCTCTCTTGTTCGGCAAATCGCCCCCTAAGGTTTTCAAGCGAGTCTGGTTTCCCTGTGATCAGGTGCATCAACTCCGGATTTTCCCGGACAATTTTTGCCCCGCGACTCGCATTGGGGCGTCGCGGATCGCCAAACAAGAAGTCGCGTACGCGAGGCCCCGAATTGATCACCGATTCCGGTGGCAACCAGGTGATCCGTACCGGTGCTACCAGGGTACTGATGGCATTCTCTGACTTGTTTAGGGTTGCCTCGAGTTGCTCCGCATCGATACCTTTTCGGTCATCCCCCAGAGCTACAACGACTTCCTCGGAGGTGGTATCTGAGGGGGCATAGTGTGCAATCCACTGCTCCAGTATGCTCTGCTCAAATTGGTTCCTAGCGTCGAGGATAAAGACGACTCGCTGGGATTTTTGCCCCGGCCAGGGGCTGGACTTAAATCTTTGTGCTAAATCCATTCAATCTAAACCTTTCTATTTATTGTGTGGTTCTATTTGTGTCAGCTTTTTCCAGGTTTGCTTCTATGTTTTGGCCTTTGCCTTGGCCTTTGGTTTCGATTTTAGCTTCGGTTTCACGTTTGATTTGGTTTTTGCTTTCGATTTTGCAGGTGTCTTGGCTTTAACCGCAGTCTCTAATTTTGTTTTTGGTTTTGATGGTGCTTTTTTCTTGGCCGTTTTTTTGGACTTGGCTGCTTTCTCTGTCGATTCTTTTGTCTTGCTCTTTTTCTTTTCCTTAACAACACCAACTTCGGGCTGGCCGAGTGTGCGCAGGAACATATTTCGTACATCCTGTACGTGTTCATTGATCGTATCAGCGCTCCAATTGCTGGTGTCAATGGGAGGGAGCACCTCGACATCAACCGTAGCTGCCCGGTAGACGAAATCACCTTTTGGCGCTACGTCACCCGCATTGCGGATTACGATTGGGACCATGGGTACGCCGGCCTGTATTGCCAGATGGAATGCACCCTTTTTGAAGGGTGCCAGGCGGGGTGAAACTGTTCGCGTGCCTTCGGGCGCGAGTACGACCGATTTTCCCTCTTTTTGCATGGCATCGACGAGTGGGCGCATCGCTTCAATGGCGCCTTTGGCATCTGCGCGGTCAATCAGCACCACACCACCCATTTCCATTACCCGCCCGATAACAGGCATGTCTCTAATCTCTTTCTTACCCACTCCTGCCAGGTCGCGGCGCAACAGCTTCGCGCAAATCACCACGTCGGCTTTGCTCTGGTGGTTAAACACAAACACTGCTGGGCGCTCGGCCCATATGTTTTCTTCACCTTTAACATTTAGCTCAAGGCCTATTAGTGCGCTGGCGGTATCGGCAAATAGAGAAAACGAAAAGTTCTGTGCATTTCTCCTCGACCCTGTCAGGGCGTAAATCGGCAATCCTGCGGCAAAAGATCCCACCAAACTTGCGGTCGCCGCGACGGATCTAACAAACTCGGATGCGGTAGCACGACCGCGGCTGCCGAACTTGGCGACTGGCCAGCGGTTGTTGCGCGCTATTCGATCGAGTTTTGAGCTAGGATTGAGGGCCCGGGGGAGGCCCACTCGTTCCAGCAATTGCAAATCGTCTGTGCTATCTGAATAGAAAAAGCTCTGGTCGAGATCACAACCTTCCTGAGTCGCCAGTAATTCCGCGGCGGTAACTTTCCCCTCACCGAAGCAGGTAGGCGACACCACAGAGCCGGTAAATTTGCCGTCTTCTATTTCGAGGTGAGTGCACAGCACGTGGTCGATGTTGAGGTCTTTGGCGGCGGCATTGACTTGATAGGGCGTAGCGGAAGATATGATGGCTACGGTGTGTCCCTTGGCCATGTGGGCATCTATCAGGGAGCGTGATTCCGGATAGATGAGTCGGGCGATTTGTTTGGTGTAAAGTTCTTCTGATACCTCGTTGTAAGTCTGCTCATCAATGCCGCGCATGAACTGGGCGTTGATCGCCATCATGGCGGAGAAACCCATGTTACCGAGACCAAAATTGGTCATGGCAGCCATGAGCTCGACGAAGTTTCTCTTTGATAAATCCCCGCGCTTTAGCTGTTCTCGTATGAAGACAGTGGCGGAATAGCCCGAAATGATTGTGCCATCAAAATCGAAAATTGCCGCAATGTTTGATCCATCTGGTGACTCTTCAACGTCTTTAAGTAACTGCTTGATGCTTGCCATACTTCCCCCTAAGTGAGTTTGGAAGCATAGCGCATTATCTGCCGAAGTGCGCGAGTGGTATGAGTACTTGAGTTACTGAAGGGGTGAATAAAAAACGCCGCCGCAAACAGGGGTTTGCGACGGCGCTGCGGGGGTAAGGCTAGTCGTGCTTTGCCCCGGTCTTGCTCCCTCCGGCCCGCTACCGGAATACGTCCCCGTGGCCGCAAACTTATCTGACATAAGTTTGC
>JBGCGJ010000043.1:0-9428 GCA_045110675.1 Halioglobus sp.
GGACATTATTAGCGAGGGCCGGGTCATACCCATTATTAGCGCCGGTTATCGACAGGAAGAGTTTGCGGCAGTGGGGAAAACACTGGCGGATCGCAGAGATTACATGGAAAGTATTGGGCCATTTCTCAACCGTGCCTGGACGGGTGAGACCTTTGATTTTGACGGCCGTACAGTCACTATCACGCCGCAGCCCCATACCCAACCACGGCCACCCATTTTGATGGGGGGCAGCAGTCGCGCGGCGGCTCGCAGAGCGGCCAGTCACGCCGATTTCTTTATTCCCACAAGTCCTCGCATTTTTGAGATGTATCGGGAGGAACTCGAGAAATTGGGTAAACCGGATCCGGGCCCGATGCCTGAGGCCCCCTCGACGGTGAGTTTCGTCTCAAACTCACCGGACGAGTACTGGGAGAAAATCGCTCCTCACGTCCAACACGAGACTAACAGTTACGCGGCCTGGGCTGAGAAAGCGGGGATCGACAGCCCTTATAAACATCATTCGAATACTGACGATCTCCGCGCTAGCGGCGCATACAAAGTGTTTCACCCGGCAGAACTGGTTGCAGCGGCGCAAATGATGAGTACGCAACAGCCGATTATGTTCCATCCACTGTGTGGGGGCATTCATCCGGATCTGGCCTGGGAAAGCTTAACTTTGTGGGCTGAAGAGGTGATGCCGGGTCTGAGGGAAGCTGGCCTCGTTACTTAACCGTAGAAATCATTGCCTGAAACTATCAATAGCAATTCTTAATATAAGATGGAATAGGTGTCAAAAAATACAGTCAGTCGACTGGTTTAAGCGACGAGAGGCGCCAGCAGGTAGAGAGCGAAAACACCGACGGCGGTGACGCTGAGCAGATCAATTTTTACGTTTCGGATAGTCATGGCCGGCATGTTATTGAATCACGGCAACTGAGTGAAGGAAGCGTTTTCTATATGCTTATTACTTTTAGTTACATTGAAGCGTGAAAATAGCTATAACCAATCTTTAAGCCAGTTTCAGAACCAAAAACAGGGTGATTGGCACGACCAGCGCCCACAAAAGTAGGCCGTGTAGCAACAGGGCGCCGCGCAAACTCCCCAGCGTAGCGCGGCTGATTTCCATGCCAATACAGTAAAGTGCCAGCACCAGCAGTGCGTTACTAGCCGTCGATGCGAGATCTACTGACCAGGAGGGCAGGGGAACCGTCGAGCCAATAATGGCGGCAAAGACGAAGTAGATGATAAAGGTAGGGATACGCAGCTTCGCCGAACCCGTACTTTGTAGAATACTAAATACCAATAACAGGGGGATCAACCAGAGGGTGCGGCCCAGTTTCACCGTGGTTGCAACTTTTGCAGCTTCCTCTCCATAAAGTGCACTGGTGGCCACGACCGAGGAGGTGTCGTGTATAGCGAGTGCTGCCCATACGCCAAACTGTTCCTGAGTTAGGGCCAGATATTTACCGATCGCAGGGAAGGTAAACAGTGCCGCGGCGTTGAGCAGGAAAACCAGGGTTAGTGCAGCGCCGGTTTGTTCAGGTTTGGCTTGTATCACCGGTGACAAGCTGGCGATTGTGGTGCCGCCGCAGATGGCTGTGCCAGATGAAACCAGCTGACTGCATTTGTTGTCATTTCTGAGCAATCGACCCAGTGCCAACCCCAGAGTCAGTGTTATTGCCACGTAGGCGGTTACCAACAGGCTATAGTCCGCGCTTATTTGCAGCAATTCTGAGGTATTTAATTTTAAACCCAGCAGCACGATGGCACATTGCAGTGCGTATTTCCCAAGCGTCCCCGCATGAGGAATAACGGTTTTGTTAAAGCTCAGAGAAATGGCTGTGCCAAGCAGCAGTGCCACGGCCGGGTTCTGCTGATACACAAGGACTGGGAATAGCAGCACCGCTAGTAAGCCTTGTGGCGCTTTCAGAAATGCCCAGGAGAATTGATCTGCTGTTTGATTCGACATAGTCAATCAGATGACCCTTTATTATTTGTGTATATACTATCACCTTACCCTCTCGGAACACCCGCGGATCACCCACCTTTTGAGCTTTGTAGAGAACGATTGTCTTGTTTGTCCCATTGATAAACTCCCATTAACCAGGCGGGACAATTGTCTGCGCTGTGAATCGGGGCATAGCTTTGATATCGCCAGACAGGGATATGTGAATTTGCTGCTAGCGAATGAAAAGCGTTCTAGAGATCCCGGTGACAGTAAACAGATGGTGAATGCTCGCAGCCACTTTCTCGATGCAGGGCACTATGCGGGGCTGGCCGACAAGCTGTTCGAATTGCTCGCGGGTTTATCGAAACACAAGAGCGTCATCGTCGACGCCGGGTGTGGCGAAGGCTATTACCTTAAATACCTCTACGACCGATTATCGAATACGGACTTGGGGAGCACTACTTTGCTTGGCTACGATATTTCAAAATGGGCTGTGCAGGCGGCAGCGCGCCGATTTCCTGCAACCTGGCTGGTCGCCAGTAACCGTAATATTCCGTTGCGATCACAAAGCGTAGATATGCTGCTGAGTCTATTTGGATTTCCGGCCTATGAATCCTTTCGAAACGTGCTAAAAAAAGATGGAATTTTGATTGTTGCCAACGCAGGTCCTCGGCATCTCATAGAATTGCGAGAAGTGATTTACCCCACCGTGAATGTGTCGGACTCTGGTGAGTTGGCACAAGCCATGGCCACGGGATTTACCTTAGTGGAATCGAGCGCTGTGCAATACTCCATTCCATCGCTGTCTCAAGCCGAGATAAGTCAGTTGTTGCTGATGACACCACACCTATTTCGCGCGAGTAGAGAGGGGAGAGCCAAGGCTCAATCGCTGAAGACTATTTCACTGAGCGTCGATGTGGCGCTTCACGTGTTGAGAAATTCGGCGGATTAGCGCGAGCTTGGCAACTCCGCTAGCTTCTTTGGAAAGATCTCAGTTCCCGCATCAGCTTTGCGGGTTTAATAGGCCAGACATCGGAAATTTCCTTACAGTAGTGCTGCAGCACGGTTCTTAACTCCAAGGGTAGCAGGCTATCTCCGGCGCGAATTTGTCGCCTTGCGCTAGTGTGCAGCCCGTTCCTGGCCTGTCGCGCTGAAAATTTCTTGGGTGCCGGATTTCTGGCTTCTCTATCGATCAAGACAAAAAGCGGAGTACCCTCCGAAGTTTCCTGCACGAATATGTCTTTCAGTCGCACAGACAAAAAGAAACCTTTGCGATGCAAGCGCCCTAGAAGTTGCCCGAGTTGGCTAAGAAGTGCCGAGCTTTCTAGGGAGTCCGCTTTAGAGTACTTAAGGGTAAGTTCCTCTCCATTCACCTCCCGGGTCATGATAAATCCGCCCACTGGAATACCGAATTTTAACTGTTCTCCGGCAGCGACAACTTCGGCGGTATCAAAACCTTGCTCACGCAGATAGCCAATTTGTAGCATTTCCTTAAAGGGCTTACTGTGGGCTTTTTTTCCAGATAGGTAACTTTCTAAGGCAGAAGAGGTTTTTTCTGACCAGGTCCGTTTCAGGAAGAAGTTCTCGTTTCCGAGCCGGATTTTTTGAATGTCCCTTCGATCGTCCCGGTCGAGAAGTTCTCCTGCCGAACTACTCATAAGCTGGTCGTATCGAACCAGTTGATGCTGTGTCAACAGGGGGAGAAAATTCGCAGCAATGTGCAGTTGTATCATGTTGCTTGTCTTTATCGGCGATAGTTCACGTCAACCCACCGAGTATGCGGCCCCGACACTCGATTCAATCTGGAGCTGAAGCGAGGTCGTCCTTCAGAGTTTTCCCCGCTCGAAAAAAGTGGCAGGCTGACCAAAACATAACCAGCGGCAGCACAAAGAGCATGGCCTGCTGAAGCGAGTGGACGCCATAGGCAGGTGTAAGATAATCACTTAGATAACCAATGACGACCGGTCCAAGTCCCAGACCAATAAGGTTAAGGATCAGAAACAGAATTGCCGATGAAAGCGCGCGCATTCGAAGTCCCACCAAAGCATGCGTAGTAGCGATGGTGCTGCCCAGGTAGACGTTAAACAACACCCCTGGCACTACCGCCAGACCCAATGATACATAGGCATTGTCCGCAAGATACACACACGCCATGAAGGGAGTCGCAATGAAACCGGCCAGGGCGGGTATCCACATATACCAACGCTTGTCTGTCAGGGCGAGCTTGTCAGCGAGAACGCCACCGTAAAATACGCCTATTGCGCCACCCACACCGCTGATCAGTGCCAGCCAGGTGCCTAGCTCTCCGGTAGACATCTGATGAGTACGAATCATGAATGACGCCGACCAGCTTGCTGTGCTGTATGCAGCAAAGGCATTTAACGCTGCGGCAAATGCCATATGACGGAAGGACCTTCTGCTCCAGAGCAGCGCAACAACCGTTTTAAAAGGCACTGCGTCATCACTGACGGTTTTTTGTTCGCTTACACCTCTTATGGGCTCCGCCAGTGTCATCTTCACGACGACAGCCAGCAAGATACCCGGTGCACCAACAACCATGAATGCCACACGCCAACCGAAATACTCGTTTAGCCAGCCCCCGAGTAAAAACCCAAACAGAATGCCGATGCTCACTCCGGTTGAGTAAAATCCCATGGCGCTGGCCCGTTTCTCCGGCGGGAAAATATCTGAAATGATCGAGTGAGAAGGTGGACTGCCTCCGGCTTCGCCGATACCTACGCCAATTCTAGCCATTAGCAGGTGAACGAAATTTTGTGCGAAACCGCTAACAGCGGTCATGAAACTCCAGATGAAGACCGATGCCGCAACGATATTGCGTCGATTGGAACGGTCCGCATAGCTGGCGATGGGGATGCCCGCGGTGACATAAAAAACGGCAAAGGCAAATCCTGCGAGAAGACCTAGCTGTCCATCACTTAGACCCAGATCGAGTTTGATGGACTCTTGCAATATCGCCAGTAGCTGACGGTCGATGAAATTGAATGCGTAGACAATGGTCAACATCACCAGCGCATAATTGCGCGCTTTGTTTGATGTGTATGGATTTTCGACTTGTGGGGACGCTTCTTCGCTATTTGACATCGTTTGTCCGTTTATTCTTATTGACTAGCAACAGGCCTTAATATCCCCTAGGTGCATGGGAGACGCAAGGTTAAATCACGTCCTCGGTAGTAATTCGTTTTTTCTGTTGCGCGCGCCACAACTCGGCATAGTGCGCATCCAATGCGAGTAGGCTGTCGTGGGAACCCTGCTCCACAATACGGCCCTGGTCCAATACCAGAATTTCGTCGGCGTCAACAATGGTGGACAAACGATGTGCGATAACTAAGCTGGTATGGTCCTGGGATATATCTCTGAGCGATTGTAAAATTGCCTGTTCAGATTTGCTGTCCAATGAAGAGGTTGCCTCATCAAATACCAGGATTGGGGATCGCTTCAAAATTGTTCGCGCGATTGAGACCCGCTGTCTTTCGCCGCCTGAGAGTTTCAGGCCACGCTCTCCTACCATTGTAGCTCGACCTTCTGGAAGTCGATCGATCAGCTGGCTCAGAAGTGCCATTTCTATGGCTTCCTCGACCTCTGCATCGCTCGCTTCCGGGCGACCGTAGCGCACGTTTTCGAAAATACTCTCATTAAATAAAACCGTATCTTGAGGCACGATGCCAATGGCGCGTCGCAGTGAAAGCTGTGTATGTGCCTTGATGTTCTGCCCATCGATACTCACCAGCCCCTCGGTGGGGTCGTAAAACCTAAAAAGAAGTTTTATAAGTGTCGACTTGCCCGCACCGCTGGCGCCAACCACGGCGACCTTTTGTCCGGAGGGAATTTTGAAACTAATATTGTTGAGAATAGGTCGATCAGTGCTGTAGCCAAAACTGACATTGCTGAATTCAATCGCAGCATCTGTTATCTCAAGAGGCTCTGCGCCTTCCATATCGACGACCTTGGGTTTTACCGCCAATAGCTCAAACATTTTTTCTATATTGACCATCGAGCTTTTAATCTCCCGATAGACCATGCCTAAAAATCCCAGGGGCATAAACAGTTGAATCATGAACTGATTGATGAGAATAAAGTCACCGAGACTAATCTCGCCATCGCGAACCTGTAACGCCGCAAGACCAATAATGCTGGTTTGTGCGACGGCGATGATAAGCGCCTGCCCACCGTTGAGCGCAAATAAGCTCAGTCGATTTTTCCGACGCGCTACCTCCCAGACCGCCAGCAATTTATCGTAGCGATCCGCTTCAAACTTTTCGTTGGTGAAATATTTAACGGTTTCGAAGTTGAGCAGGCTATCGACGGATTTGGTATTGCTAGAGGAATCAGCCTCGGTCATCTCCCGCACAAATTGAGTGCGCCATTCTGTCGCGCGAAAGGAAAAAATCCCATAGGTGAATACTGCGGTGGCGACGATCACCGCAAACGTGGGGCCGTAGTTGAACAAGAGTATTCCCACTACCATGGCGATTTCAAAAAGTGTGGGTGCAATATTGAAAATAAAGAAGCGCATCAAAAAGCTAATGCCGGTTACACCTCGCTCAATGTCTCTGGCCAAGCCGCCGGTGCGCCGGTTGAGATGGAAATCCAGGTCTAAGGCGTGGACATGGCGAAACACTTGTAAACCGATGCGGCGCATAGCTCGCTCTGTCACCCGCCCGAAGATGGTATCTCGCAGCTCTCCAAAAAAGACGTTGGAAAAACGAGCCGCGCCATACGCCAGTACCAATCCCAGTAACAAAACGGGTGCGACATCTAACACGCTCTTGCTGTCGAGCGTATCGACCAGGTTTTTGAGTACGAAGGGAATCGCGAGTATTGCGCCTTTCGCGGCGAGCAAGCATAGCAGTGCGAGGGCCACACGGCCTCGGCTCTCAGCGAGAAACGGCCATATTTTGGCGATCAAGCGCCAGTTCAAGCCCTGCTCAGGCGCTTCCTGATAACTGCTGTGATGCATTACCCCTATACTCTCCTGACTATCTACGCTTGCTTGTCTTCGCTGGACTCACTGAATATGCAATGTATCATGTTCGCTCACTTGCGGGGCTCGCGCTGGAAATTTCCTTTGAGATCTCGCTCTCCCGGAACGCACATTGGGGAACCCGAATAAATGAACGCCTACCAAAAACTGAATAATCACTTTAGTCAGATAGCGGACTTTGAGCACGCCAGAGATATTCTTGAGTGGGACAACGCAACCATGATGCCACCTGGCAGTGCGCAGGGTCGTACCGACGCGATGGCGACTTTGAGCGTTCATCTACACACCCTGAACACCGATCCAGCTATTGTCGACTGGCTGGAGCAAGCTCGTGACGAAGCTCTAGATGATTGGCAGCGAGCGAACCTTCGGGAAATTCAACGGCTTTACACAATGAACGCGGCGGTACCTGAAGATCTGGTAGCAGCGATGTCCAAAGCCGCATCAGAAGGCGAGCAAGCCTGGAGAAGCTTGCGCGAAGAGAATAACTGGCAAGACTTCAAACCTTATCTCGAAACGATTTTTTCCCTGACGAGACAGCACGGCCAGGTACTGGGTGACGCGATGGATAAGTCGCCCTATGACGCGCTTCTGACTCAGTATCAACCCGGTATTTCTACTGCCGATATCAATCCGGTATTCGAAGATTTAAAGACCTTTCTACCACCGGTGGTGCAAAAGGCGATGGAGCGGCAGCGGGCTGAGGGAGGTTTGCAAACAGCTGTTGCCGGTATCGGTGTTGAATCCCAGCGCGATCTGGCGTTGTTCACGATGGAACTACTGGGATTTGACTTTAATCGCGGGCGGCTGGATCTTTCCCATCACCCATTTTGTGGGGGTGCTGTCGGCGATGTTCGAATTACGACCCGCTACCAGGAGGAAAATTTTCTCGCCTCCCTGCAGGGTGTGATTCATGAGACCGGGCATGCACTATATGAGCAAAACAGACCTGCAGCCTACATCAGCCAACCGGCAGGTGGCGCAATGGGAATGGCGATTCATGAAAGTCAGAGCCTGTTCATGGAGATGCAGGTAGCTAGAAGCGAAGCGTTTGTAGCGCACCTGGCTCCTCAAATCCGCAAGACCCTGGCACCTTCTGCGGATACTTCGGATGAGGATTGGAGTGTTGATCGGTTGCTGCGCCTGTCCAGCCAGGTTTCTCCCGGACTGATAAGAGTTGACGCGGATGAATGCACTTACCCCGCGCATATTATTCTGCGCTATGAGATGGAGCAGAAACTTATCGATGGGTCTATGTCTGTTGCTGATATTCCCGAAGCCTGGGATACCCAGATGCAGCTGATGCTCGGCCTCTCGACTGTGGGAAATTATAAAGACGGTTGCATGCAGGATGTCCATTGGCCTTCAGGTGGCATCGGCTATTTTCCTACTTACACGCTAGGTGCTATTGCGGCGGCGCAGTTTAAGTCAGCCATGCTCTCCCAGATCCCAGACCTAGAGAGTCAGATCCGCCGAGGCGAGTTTTCTGAAATGAAAGACTGGTTAAATGACAAAGTGTGGTCTCAGGGTTCTCGCTATGAGATGCAGGAGCTTATGGTGCATGCTACCGGGAAACCTCTGGATGTTACTGACTTTAAAAAGCACTTGGAACATCGGTATCTAACTTAGATTCCTACATGTGAACATGAAGCAATCAATTCTTGTAAGAGCGACACTATGAAGTTGGATTTGACGGGTAGGACGGCACTGGTGACGGGCTCCAATCGAAACACTGGAGAGGTCATTGCGACCAGCCTCGCGCGCAGCGGTGCGACCGTGGTCTTTCACAGTAACGAACGCGACGGTTCGGCAGCGGCCGCAGCTACCACTGTTCCAGAGGCCTTTTCAATCGAGGGTGACGTCGCCACACCCGATGGCTGCGCTTCATTAATGGAGCAACTCAAAGATTTAGATCTTGCTGTCGATATTTTAGTGAACAATTACGGTACCGCTTCTGCGGGAAAGTGGAGCTCTACCACTTCAGACGACTGGATCGATATGTACCAGAAAAATGTTCTCTCTGTCGCGCGCCTGGTACAGGCATTGGTGCCGGAAATGAAAAAGCAGCAGTGGGGCCGGGTGGTCAACCTGGGCACGATCGGCTCTCACCGACCCGGAAAGATCATGCCACATTACTATGCGTCCAAAGGTGCATTGGCGAATTTGGGCGTCAGCCTCATGCAGGAACTTTCCAATACGGGGATTACGGTTAACACTGTCTCTCCAGGCCTCATTCACACGCCTGATTTGGAAGCGGGCTTTCGCGCGCGTGCGGCTACGAAAGGTTGGGGCGACGCTTGGGAGGATATTATCAAGCATGTGGTCAGCGAGGAATTTCCCAATGCCTGTGGCCGCCTGGCAACACGCGAGGAAGTGGCGGACCTGGTGGTTTTTTTGTGTTCAGAACAGGCGGGATATATCAACGGACAAAACATTCGTGTTGACGGTGGGGCAGTCGTCTATGTTTAAAAAAGCCGGAGTTTCGAACTGTTTTTAGAG
>JBGCGJ010000044.1:0-93800 GCA_045110675.1 Halioglobus sp.
AGATCCACTCTTCTCGGGGAAAATAGCGTAGCGAATTTCGTGGACTAACCAGGGTCTTCCGCCAATGGTGCGTTGGAATGTTTTCTGCTCAAGTTGTTTTACAAAAGCGTCGTCCAGTGACAGTTCGGTGACGCTCCTCGATTCCAGATTGACCGCCTGTTGAATTCGCAGGGTCAGAATGGCCTGGCCTTGCACATAAACACTGTCCTGATCCAGCTCTGCCACAAAGTCGATGAGGGGATCGCCAGCGGCAGTGGTTGCCGGGCCAACCGCAATCAGCAAGTAATTGGTTTCGTCACGTCCAACTCTCAACGGGGGGATCCGCAAACTTCCTTCGCGCTTGGGCGTTATGTCCAGGATGAGTTGGCGCGAGCTGGTCATTTCCCCATTGATGATACTGGTATTACTTGAACTGGAACGCTGCAAAATTTCAAAATCTCGCAATAACGGTCTCGGGTCGGTATTGTTGATAGGTTCGCCATCTGTCGCGGTGATGGTTAAACGGATGGTGTCACCCATGGCCACTCTGTCTCTGTCCACACTGGCGTTTAGCGCCGCTTGCACAGCACTGGTAGCGAGTAATATGAAAAGCAATAGGGCACTTCGAAGTGCGGTGTTAATAAACTTCATGACGCTTGCCGCCTCCTTGTTCCTGTCGTTGCTGACTCTCGTAGCGAAATTTCTCGCGCAAAAGGCCTGAGGGATCATCGGGAATTCTTCGCAACCATTGCTGCATTGCCTGCTCTTCTTCTTTGTCCTGTTCAGAGGCTTCTTCGGCCTGGGCTGCGGCGGCCTCCTGTTCCTCTTTAGTGGGTTCTTCTTCAGGTTGAGCGGGCTGTTCCTGATCTTCCTGCTGTTCATTTTGTTCCGCATCCGATTCTGACTCCTCTGATTCTTCTGAATCGGAGGGCTGTTCGTTTTCAGGTGGCTGATTTTCCTGATCAGATTGCTGGTCGTTTTGCTCGCCGGATTGTTCGTTTTGCTGATCGTCTTGTTGGGAATCAGAGTCCTGCTGTTGTTCTGACTCATCCTGATTCTCTTCATTGGAGTTGTCGCCGCCGTCCTGCTGCTGTTGTTCCTGCTGCTCCTGCTGTTCTTTCAATTTTTCCAATAAGGCCAGATTCTCCGCCGCATCGGTTGCATCGGGTTCTAATTCGAGGACGTCTTTATAGGCATTGATAGCATCGTCAAGCTTGCCGCCTTTGGCCAGCGCGTTTCCCTTGTTGTACAAGGAACTTGCCGTTTCAGATTTCGAAAAGTGTTGCTCGGCGGCTTCGAAATCATCTGAGCGATAAGCGGCGGTACCGGCCCAGTCCGGGTTTTTGAACAGTTCGCTGGCCGCTTCGTTTTCTCCGCGCTCCAGTGCGCGCTTTCCCTGTTGGTCAGCTGTGAGCCATAAATCATCCCAGCTCTGGGCCATTGTGGGATAAGACATCAATAGTAGTACTGTGGATAGTAAACCCGAGACCCTGGTTCTCATATGACCCAACCTCTTCGAAACAGAGGCAGAACCAGAGGTATCAGCAGTAGGGTTAACAAATAACCCTTGTCTTCCCAGGCATCTGCTGTTCGATCCAGTGCCTGGGTTTCCTCTGTGCCCGGTACAAGGATGTCAGTCAGCAACTGCTCCAGATCGCTGTCATTGATCTGAATGTTGAGGTAGCGGCCTCCGCTATCGGATGCCATGGATTGCAAAGCGGCAATATCCAGTTTGGGAATAGCGATGGTTCCCTGGTCGTCTTTCAGGAAGCCACCTCTGGGCAGGGGGATAGGGGCGCCGTTGGGCGTTCCCACGCCGAGTACCGACAAGCTCATACCGGTGGCGCTAATCAGTTTGGCAATGTCGGTACGACCTTCGCTGTCTACACCGTCGGTCACCAATACAATTTTTCCCTGTGCGACGCCGGCAGAATGCATCAACTCAATAGCCAACTTAATGGCGGCTGCTGCGTCGCTACCGGGCACCGGCATCATGTCCGGAGACAGGGCGGGGAGTAGGTTGGCGATGGTGGGGTGGTCGTCGGTGAGTGGAGTCACGATATGCGCGTCGCCCGCGTAAGCAACCAAGCCTGTTTGTCCCTCGCGCCTGAGCTGTAGTAAGTCCAGTAGCTTTTGCCTCGCTCGGTCCAGACGCGACGGCGCCAGATCTCCGGCTTTCATCGAATAGGACAGGTCCAGCACCAACACCATTGCATCTTGCTTTTGGTGTATTGGTTGTGGAATTTTTTTCCAGCTGGGGCCGCTGGCGCCGAGCACTGCAATGATCCAGGCAGCGATGATGTAGGGTAAAAAATTGGGTGCTTTCTTGCCCGCGTGCTTGCCGATTAAGAAGGGCAGCAACTCCGGTGCAATCACATCGCTCCATCCGCCGCTGCGACTGCGCACTCGCCACAGCAACACACTCAACAGAACAACCGGTACCAGCGCCCACAACCATTCAGGGCGCATCAGATGGAGCTGGCTGATATCGGGCATCAAGATTGCGACCCCCTGGGATTAATTGTCGTCGCTGCCATCCAACCTCCGTGCAGCCATGACTGGCGCAGGGCCAGTACGAAGCTCAGAAGTACAGCTCCTAGCAGTGGCCAGTACCCCAGGGCTTGTCGTGGGCGGTAGGTGGCTGTCTCTTGTTCTACAGGTTCCAGTTCATCCAAAATGGCATAGATATTGGCCAGCTCCTGTGGATTGCGCGCTCTGAAGTACTGCCCGCTGGTCAAAGTTGCAATTTCTTGCAACCCCTTCTCGTCGAGTTCAGCTGAAGGGTTAACCTGGCGGCTACCAAAGCTTGAACCGAAAATACCGGGCAGGGTCATTTCGTCCGCGCCGATACCGATGGTGTAGATTTTAATTCCGAGCTTCTGCGCCAGCTTTGCGGAGTCCAAGGGCTTCACTGAACTCGCCGTATCCTGTCCATCGGTCAACAGAATTAATACGCGCGATTCGGCAGGGCGCTCCTTCAGTCGTTTGACGGCCAAACCTATTGCGTCACCAATGGCGGTCTCCTGGCCGGCGAACCCTATTTGAGACTCGAGCAAAAAGCGCTTTACGGTGCCGGTATCGAAACTCAATGGCGACTGAACATAGGCGTTGCTGCCAAATAAAATAAGTCCCAAGCGGTCACCTTTGCGATGCTCGACGAAATTTGAGCCCAGCTGTTTGACCGCGTCAATCCGCCGGGCCATGACTTGGCCCAGTTGCATATCCTCAATGCGCATGCTGCCGGAAATGTCCACCGCCAGCATAAGATCCCGCCCGCTGTTCGGTAGTTCAATGGCCTCACCAATCCAGATAGGTCTCGCCGCTGCGATCAACAGGCATAACCACAACAACCATAAGGTCATTCCGGCTACCTTGCTGCGCACTTTACCGGGGCCGCTTTGAGAATCGCTCAGTGTTCGCCAATGGTCGAAAAAGGGTGCTCTGAGCGCGGGTTGGCTGCTGTTGGCCGGTGGCCACAGCCAGCGCACTAGTGCGGGTAGAGGCAGGAGCACTAGCATCCATGGCCAGATCCACTCGATCATTGGGCCACCTTGTGTTGGTTAATCCATTGCTTGGCTGGCTCAAGATAAAGTTGGCACTGCGAAGACGGCACCTGCTTTTGGTAAGCTGAATTGGCGAAGGACTCTGGGAAGCTCAGCCCTTGGGTTGCAAGCCCCCGGTTGAGAAATTGCAACCATTTAGAGCCGTTAAATGACGCCACGTCTCTAGAGGGAAAAGCGTGTATAGCGACGCTCTTAAGTAGCGCGTTTATCTGGGCGGCATAGACCTGGGAATCGCCGTCGGCTAACCATTGCGCATGTATGTTCTGCAACTGTTGTGTCGCCTGCCTTCGATAAGCATTGGCAGCGTATTTTCGGTACAGAACGAAGGCCAACGCAGCCAGGGCCAGGGCAATGAGACCAATAACAATCCACCAACCGGGTGCCAGCGGCCACCAACCGATTATCTCGGGCTCCCTCAGAGGATGCAGATCGGCCAAGGGGTCCTGCGGATTCACCGTCTGGGGTCTCCGTAGTACTGCCGCAACAGCGAAAAAGGTGCGACGTCTGTTCCGGCGCGTAAGATGGGGATGCCCAGACGCTGAAAGTCTCGGGATAGGTTTTCCTGGCGCTGCTCAAACTCCAGATGGTATTTGGCTCTGAGGCTTCTATCGCCGGTGTGCAGCTCGCTGCGTTGATCACCGTCTGTGACCGCGTAGTGTCCGCCTCGGGGTAGTTGACTCTCAAGTGGATCTGCGCATGCGATGGCGGTGATTTCCGTATGCTGAGAAAGCTGGAACATCTGTTCGCGTGCCAGGTCTTGATCTGCGCCGTGAAAATCGCTGATGAGGAAGATGGCTGATCCCGGCCTGGCAATACGGCGCAGGTTTCCCAGCATGTTGGAAAAGCTCTCGCGTTCATCTGCTCTGTGCGCCGGCAGTGCGAGATTGTATTCAACAACATGAGACAGGAGTGCCAGAGCGGTTTTGCGACTGCGTCTGGGTCGAATATCCCTGTGCTCAGATCCGTTGAATACCAGGCCGCCTATTCGGTCTCCGCCGTCGAGTGCGCTCCAGGCGATCAATCCTGCCAATTGTGCCGCCAGTACCGATTTAAAGCAGTGGCTCGAGCCAAAGAACATGCTCGCGCGTTGATCTACAACGACCAGAACCGGACGCTCTCGTTCCTCGCGGAATATTTTGGTGTGTGCATTGCCGGTTCTGGCGGTTACTCGCCAATCGATGGTGCGAATGTCATCTCCGGGTTGATAGCTGCGGACCTCCTCAAAATCGATACCTCTTCCACGGAAGTTGGATTTGTTGGGCCCGGCCAGAGCGCTTAGCGCGCGTCTTTTTCGGGTGAGCTGAAGTTGCCGTGCGGGAAAACGCAGTGAAATCAGGTCGGGGAGTTCCGTATAGGCTCCCCTCGCCGGTAGAGTGATATCCGCGAGATGCATTTTTACCCGACCGGTACCAATGCGAGTAGTTCTTCAATGACCTGATCGGTCGTAACGCCGTTTGCCTCTGCTTCAAAGCTGAGCAGCAAACGGTGTCTGAGGACATCGGCTGCAATGGCTTGAACATCATCCGGACTGACAAAATCCTCTGAGCGTAACCATGCATGGGCGCGGGAACATCTATCCAGGGCGATAGTGGCTCTAGGGCTTCCTCCAAATTCAATCCAGCTGGCCAATTGCTCCGAATAGAGTGAGGGGTTACGCGTGGCGATCACTAATTGCACAATGTACTGTTCCACGGGTTCCGACATATGCATTGCCAGGGTTTCTTTGCGAGCGTTGAAAACCGTTTCTTGCAGCAGGGGTTGGGGCGCCTGCTCCGACTCGGCGCTGGCTTCCGCGCGGGTGAGTCTGAGTATCTGAGTTTCCGCAGCGGCATCCGGGTAATCCACATTCACCTGCATCAGAAAACGATCCAGCTGCGCTTCCGGTAGCGGGTAGGTACCTTCCTGTTCAATGGGGTTTTGGGCCGCCATGACTAAAAACAATTCAGGGAGTGAATAGGTTTGGCTGCCCACGCTGACCTGACGTTCAGCCATCGCCTCGAGCAAAGCTGATTGCACCTTGGCCGGTGCTCGATTGACCTCATCGGCAAGTACCAGGTTGTGGAAGATCGGACCTTTCTGGAAATGGAAAGAGGCTTCCTGCGGGCGGTAAATCTCCGTTCCGGTCACATCCCCGGGCAGCAGGTCAGGGGTAAATTGCACTCTGTGAAAGCTGCCTTCGATACCGTCGGCCAGGGATTTAATCGCGCGGGTTTTGGCCAGGCCCGGGGCACCTTCGACCAGCAAGTGGCCATCGGCCAGAAGCGCGATAATGAGTCGCTGTACTAAATGGGGTTGGCCGATAATTTGTCGACTTAACCAGTCTTCGAGTTCCCTGACTTGTGAGCTTGCCACGCCTTCTCCTGAATCTGAGTTGTCTATTTGAAATGCTTTAAACTACTTTTAACTACGGCATTATGAGTGTCGTGCCGAACGGGTTTGCATTCTAGCGAAAGCCTTTAGCTCCTCCAAGCCTCTGGACTAAAAAAGCCATAGATTTCTGTGACTTATATTATCGGCATTAGTTCCTGAGCCAGGGGCACAAAGGGGGCGGAATAGTCTAGACTGGTATCAGATAATAACGGTGCCACAACACAGTGGCGCCACGGTGGCAAAGATCCGCTCGAGGACAGTTTAGCAATGGCTTGGGATACTCTGAAAGAAAGCGTTTTATCCGATTTGGCTCAACTTATTGATCATCGAGGTGAGGAAGCTCATCGTGGTCAACTGCATCTGCTTGCCAAAACCTTTTATGGCCGTTTTGCCGCAGAAGACATGCGTGGTCGGTCCGTAGAGAATATTTACGGTTGCCTCTACGGCCTGCTCCACTTTCTGCAAAAGAGCAGCGGCGATGAACCTAAAGTTCGCATCTTCAATCCCGAGCTGGGCTCCCACGGCTGGGAGAGCAAAAATACCGTTATCGCGCTGCTGTGCCGTGATATGCCGTTTTGCACATCTTCCGTCAGAGGCGAGTTGAACCGCAGAGGCATCAGGGTTCACGTCGTTTCGAGTTGCAATCTTGTCACGACGCGCAACAAGAAAGGCGAACTGAAAGACATCCTGGAAGCGAATGGGGAGTCCAAGGCTAAGAACCTCAGCAAAGTCAGCAAAGAAAGCCTCGTCTATTTTGAAATAGTGAGGCACTCGGACCTGGAGTCTCTCGAACCATTGCGTGAAACCCTGGCGGACATCATTCGCGAAGTCGGCGTAGTCGTCGGTGATTTCAAGCCAATGCTGGATCGTTTGGACGATTGTGCTGACATTATTTCTCAAAGCGACTGTGTGGCGGAAGACTTTCGCAGTGAAGCCCTGGAGTTCGTGCGCTGGCTGTCTCACCTCCATATCACCTTCCTGGGCTATGAGTATGCTCAGGTGTCTCGCACTGGAAGTGTATTGTCGATTTCTGTGGACGATAACAGGAGCCTGGGCTTGTTGCGCCATCGCAACACCAGCAGTGTTCGCGATCTCACCTCCGATCTGGAATCCATGTCTCGAGAGCAACTGCACCGCAAGCAGTTGAGTTTTTCCAAGTCGCGAGTCAGATCCCGCGTGCACCGGCTCGCCTACCCAGATTATGTCGAGGTGAAAGAATACGATAAACAAGGTGAGGTGGTAGGCCTACATCGCTTTATGGGTTTGTATACCTTCAACGTCTACAGTATGAGCCCGGATCTGATTCCTATATTGCGTCGCAAGGTCGCGCAGGTGATGAAGATGTCCGACCTCGATGGCAGCGAGCACGATGGCCGTGAACTCGCCAGAGTGCTGGAGACGTTTCCCAGAGATGAGCTGTTTCAGTCCAGTATCGATGAACTGCACGAAACAGTTCAGTCCGTTAACCGTATTCAGGAGAGGCCCCAAACGCGCCTGTTCATCAGAAAGGATATACATGGGAAGTTTTTCAACTGTCTTGTTTACATACCCCGCGATAGTTACAGCACCGAACTGCGGATGGTCATCCAGAATATTCTGGTGAATGCCTTGGGCGCAGAAGAGGCCGAGTTCACCACCCAATTCAGCGAATCCATACTGGTGCGCTGTCACTTTGTTCTGCGGGTTAATCCATCGGATGAAACGCAATTCGAACTCAATGAAATAGAGGAGCACATTGTGCAGGCAACACTTTCCTGGGAAGACCGACTGCGAATCAGACTTATTGAGGAGTTCGGCGAGGAGGGTGGTGAGAATTATGTCCGTGATATTGGCCAGGGATTCCCGCCGGGCTACCGGGATGATTTCGATCCGCGCATCGCAGTCCTGGATATCAAGAAATTCCAGGTTTTGCTCGATGGCCAGGAAGTAGCGATGAGTCTCTACCGCGTATTGGAGGAGGGTGACGACAGACTGCGGCTGCGATTGTATCGGCGAGGAGAGTCCCTCCCGCTTTCAGACATTCTGCCTATTATGGAGAACCTGGGGTTGCGCGTTGTCACCGAGCGACCCTATGCGGTTCGTGCGGCCAGCGGCGACCGCTATTGGGTGCAGGAATTCAGTCTGATTTATGCGCTGTCCAACGATATCGATCTCGACCAGGTGAAGGATGAGTTTGAGGATGCCTTTGCGCGAATCTGGTTTGGTGAAGCAGAGAGTGATTCCTTTAATCGCCTGCTGCTGGGTACGCGTTTGACCTGGCGTGAAATTGCCTTGCTGCGAGCCTACGCCCGCTATCTGAGGCAGGTTCGGTTTCCCTATAGCGCCGACTACATCGCCGAAACCATGGCCAACCACCTCCACTTGACCGGTTATCTCGTAGAGCTGTTTTTAACCCGTTTCTCCCCCGCTTTTGACGGCGATGAAGAATGGCGAGCCCAGCGTGAGAGCGCCATCGTACAGAGTATTACCGATGGTCTGGAGGGGGTTCAGAACCTGGGCGAAGACCGTATCGTCAGGCAGTTTCTTGCTGTCATCAAGGCGACTGTGCGAACGAATTTTTTCCAGGAAGGTGAGGGTGGTGCGCTTAAACCCTACTTCTCGTTTAAGCTGTTTCCGGCGGATATTCCAGACATCCCGCAGCCTGTCCCCATGTTTGAGATCTTTGTCTACTCACCTCGAGTTGAAGGCGTGCATTTGCGCGGCGGCAAGGTGGCGCGCGGTGGCCTGCGCTGGTCCGACAGGGCGGAAGATTTTCGCACCGAGGTGCTCGGCTTGGTTAAAGCCCAGCAGGTGAAGAACGCGGTCATTGTGCCGGTGGGTGCAAAGGGTGGTTTCGTCGCCAAGAAGATGACGGCAAACATGACTCGAGATGAAGTGCAGCAGGAGGGAATAGCCTGTTACAAACTGTTTATTCGTGGCTTGCTGGATATTACCGATAACCGCACAGAAGGCGGGGTGGTGCGACCGCATCTGGTGGTGGTTAAAGATGACGAAGACCCCTACCTGGTGGTAGCCGCAGACAAAGGGACGGCAACCTTCTCTGATATTGCCAATGATATTTCTGCCGAGTACAAATTTTGGCTGGGAGACGCATTTGCCTCCGGAGGAAGTGTCGGTTACGACCATAAAAAAATGGCCATCACCGCCAGGGGTGCCTGGGTCTCGGTGCAACGTCATTTCAGAGAGATGAGTATTGATGTACAGACCACTGATTTCACGGTGGTGGGTATCGGAGACATGGCTGGCGATGTATTCGGCAACGGTATGCTACTTTCCGAACATATTAAATTGCTGGCTGCCTTCAATCATCTTCATATATTCGTCGACCCGAATCCTGATGCGGCAGCCAGTTTTGTGGAGCGTAAACGACTCTTTGAATTGCCCCGCTCCAGTTGGTCCGATTACGAGGCTAAGCTGATATCTGAAGGCGGCGGTGTTTTTGAACGCTCCGCCAAGTCGATAGCCATTTCTGCGGAAATGAAAACCTGCTTTGATATCACCGAGGACAGGCTTACCCCTAACGATTTGATCAGCTACATACTTAAATCCAGGGTCGATCTTCTGTGGAATGGCGGTATCGGCACCTATGTCAAAGCGACCACAGAGACGGATATGGATGTGGGAGATAAAGCCAATGACAGCCTGCGGCTCAATGCTAATGAATTGCGATGTGGCGTCATCGGCGAGGGTGGGAACCTGGGGATGACTCAATTGGCCCGGGTGGAATACGGTCTTAACGGTGGCCGATCGAACACAGATTTTATCGACAATGCAGGTGGAGTCGACTGCTCAGATCACGAAGTGAACATTAAGATACTTTTGAATGCGGTCATGGCCAGAGGGGATCTCACCCAGAAACATCGCAATGCTCTGCTCGAGGAAATGACCACCAGTGTCTCTGAATTGGTGCTCAAAAATAATTATCGCCAGGTCCAGGCCATCAGTATTACTGAGAACCAGGCGGAGGCTCGCAGCGGCGAATATCGGCGTTTCATCACCAAGATGGAAAACAGTGGGCGTCTCAATCGAGCACTGGAGTTTTTGCCCTCAGATGAGGTGTTGGCCGATAGAAAAGCACAGGGTAAGGCGCTGACTCGACCCGAGTTATCCGTGCTCGTGTCCTATAGTAAAGCGATTTTGAAGGAAGAGTTAATCGAGTCTGATCTAGGGCTGGATCCCCATCTAGCCAATGTGGTGAAGACCGCCTTTCCAGATCGTCTGTTGGAGGAGTATGAAGAGGAGATTCTCGGCCATCAGCTGCAGCGAGAGATCATGTGTACCCAAACTGCCAACGATATCGTCAATCGCATGGGCCTCAATTTTGTCGATAGGCAGCGCAAGGCCACGGGGGCCCCGGTCGCTGATGTTGCACGCGCTTATACCACGGTTATGAATGTGTTTTCTGTCGCCCAGCTCTGGGATGACATCGAAACTCTGGATCACCAGGTAGAATCCTGCGCTCAAATGGACATGATGCTGGAGCTGATCAGGCTGGTAAAACGATCCGTGCGCTGGATGCTGCGCAACAGGCGTCACGATCTGGCACCCACCAAGTCGATTGCCGAATTTGGAGAGGGCTTAGCCCAGCTTCGCGAAGTGCTAATGCCCATGCTAAGCGGGAGAGCGGCTGAGTCTTACCAAAGCGGATTGAAGAAATACACCAGTGCAGGAGTGCCTGAAGAGCTGGCCTCTGCGGTAGCCAGCTCGGCCCAGTTGTATAAGGCGCTGGGAATTATCCAGGCGGCGTCGGAGACAGATGCTGATTTACTGGAGGTCGCGCAGGTCTATTTTCTGCAGGGCGAAAGATTGGAACTCGACTGGTTTAGCGGGCAGATTAATGCCGCCAAGGTGGAAAATGAGTGGCAGGCACTCGCCAGGGATACCTATATGGAGGATCTGGAGTGGCAGCAGCGCACACTATCGATTGGAGCTCTCAGACATGTCTGTGAGAAACGCGACATTGTGGCGTGCCTGGAGCGCTGGGAAGCCCTGGAGGAAACCTTGATTAATCGCTGGAAAGAGATGTTGACGGAGTTGCACGCGACGGATTCGCCAGACTTTGCCATGTACGCCGTGGCCAACCGAGAGTTGTTGGATCTTGCACAGAGCAGCATGGTCGACTGAGGTGTGTTTGCCCGGTCGGATTGTCGACCGGGATGAGATAGTGTCGCTAGGTTGTTGAGCGCTATCTACCCCTTGGATGCGGTAAATAGCTCGGTGCTAGTTGAATTCTTATTGAGACTAGACAGCTCGAATTTTATGAACCCCGGAAACACCGGTGAGTCCATCCCACTGATCGCAGCGTCCTTCGCGCCATCCTGTGAGCCAGTTTTGTCTATGATTGTCTTCTTCATGGGGGCAAAAATCACTGCTGCGGCCACTCAGGCCGGCCTGGTATCCTCGATCGAATGCTCTGTCGTTCATATCACGTTTCTGTCTTCTCATAGAGTACATCTCCGTTGGGTTAGCTTGGTGTCCTTGAACACCAGTTCATCAAACCAGAGCCGGCTGCACAAGTCGACAATTGATTTGTTCTGAGAATTTGCTTTGATATAACTTCGCGCTTTTCCCTCGCCGCTAGTGCTGGAATACCGTTAAAAAACAAGGTTTTTCGGCGCACTGACCAATTTTGCTCTGCTGCAAACAACGGCAGTCTAGCTCTTCAAACCTTTGACAAACTTGATGTAGATCACCGTGGCCGTGCCCAAACCGAGGGCGCAGATACCCGCCGTACTCAGAAAAAAGTATCGATAACCCTCAGCGCCGGGGTAGCTGTCTAACAGCACGCCGCCGAGGATGGGCATAAAGATGTCGGGAGAGAATCCAATGGTGGAAACAATGCCCGCTGCCGTTCCCGTCACGGAGAGGGGGATGCCACCTTCCTCAAGCAAAGCAAAATAAATACCGCGCATTGCGTACACGGCAATAGAGGCTATGGCCACGTTGATCAGCATGACAGGCAGCAGGCTCGCTGTGCCCGGAAGCAGGGCAAACAGAATGAAGCTGGTCATTAGCAGTAGAAACAGAAAACACACGGACCTGGCGATTCCGAACTTGTCTGCAATGAACCCGGCGATCAAAGCCGCCAGTGGCTTTAGCCACATTTTTCCTACGCTGATACTGGCGGCGATGGTAACGCTGAGCATAAATATATCAGAGGCGTAGGAGGTGAAGCGGAAGGTGCCCCAGTAGGCGCAATAGCCACACATTACAACTAGGCCAATGAGCCAGACAATGGGCATTTTGAGGGTTGCCAGGATTTCCTCCAGGCCGACTTTAGGTTTGTCCTCACGCCTTTGTTGCGTCTCATCGGGTTCGGTGAGAACCAACCAGGCGATCATGCCCAGCAAAATCATGAAGCCAGACATCAGCTGAATGACTGCAGACAGGGCTAGATCTTTGCTGCCAAGGGCGGCGAAGACGGCGAGTAAGGCGACAGAGCTCAAGACTTCCGCAAACCCGCGCCCGGTTTCCAACATGCCGAAAGCTCGCCCTTGTTCCTTTGGAGGGGCTGAGTTGCGGGTAGCTCGAATCATAGCGCCCCAAAACAGCAAGGTGATACTCACTCCCCACAGCCCATGAATAGCCAAACTGACGGAATAGCTGGGAAAGGTGGCGAAATAGAATCCCAATGCACCAGTGAGTGTAAGGGAGCTGGTGATGAGCGCTCGAGAGGACACCCGGTCTGCCAGCCAACCACCTGGGAAATAGCATACCAGGGAGGTGAAACCGAACATGCTGAGCAAACTGCCCACTTCGGTGTTGTTCAGAGATAGCGCAGTGGCCAAAGGGGTGTAATAAACCTCTTGCAGGAATGGCAGCAAGAACACCACTCCACCAGAGATACTGATAACCGCTACGATCAGCCAGCGACGAATGCTTGAGATGTCTGTTGCTCCCTTGACCGACCCGTGATTCATCCGACTGGAGGTGCCGATTTCACTGGTCTAATCCACACATAATACTCAAATCTCATTGTTGCGCCACAGGCGTGCACTGCGTTAGCTACCTGAACCAAAATGGGGCAAATAACTTAGTGTTTGAAAGCTTGTACGGCGGTTGCTAAATGAATTAGTATTCATTCAATAAGAAAGTATTAATCGCCGCATGTCCAGTCGTTTCGCGACACCGAGGCCAATTGGCGGTTTGAGATAATAATGACAACTCAATTGAGAGACCGTACTTATGTCAGGTATTGAAGCATCACAGTCCCCTCACGTCCGCTTTGCCAAGTCCATGCTCGCCCGATCTATTGCCACCGCATTGGGTGTTACGGGAGCGGGAGTCGCTACCGGGCAGGAAAGAGAGTTTGCCCTTGAAGAAGTGATTGTGACAGCTCGACAGCACAAGGAGAGTACCCAGGATGTGCCTATGCATATCCAGACTCTCACAGGGAAGGACCTCAAGAAACAAGGCCTTACGTCTCTGGAGGATTTAAGCCGTTTTGTTCCCAGCCTGAGTATTTCCAGTACCAGCCCGGGTCAAAATACCATTACCTTCCGGGGTGTAAGTGACGGGGGTGGATTTTTGGTAGATCCCACCGCGGCGATCTACCTGGATGAGCAACCTTTGACTCTTACCTCCCAAGCGCCTGATATTTACATGGCCGATATCGCTCGTGTCGAGGCGCTAGCAGGCCCTCAGTCGACACTGTTTGGAGCCAGCTCCCAGTCAGGCACGGTGCGCTATATCACCAACAAGCCAGATACCACAGAATTTAGCGCCAATATCGGTGTCGGTGTCGAATCAATCAGTGAAGGTGAAACCGGCTACGATATCGATGCGACGGTTAATATCCCGATTATCGAAAACAAACTTGCGGTTCGCTTCACAGGCTTTAGCAAGCGACAGGCTGGATTTATCGACAATGTCCTTGGGACCACTGTCGTCGATGGCCCCAATGCACTGGGTTCTGGGCTTGGCGGCCAAAAAACCAATGCCAGTGCGGTTGATGATGATATCAACGGTTACGACTGGACCGGCGGCCGAGCGCAAGTTCGCTGGCATATTAACGAGGACATCACTGCTACTCTGGCGGCGAACTACCAAAAAATTGATGCCGATGGTTTTAACGACCACGACCCCACGGTAGGCGACCTCGAGGTCATTAAATTCATTGAAGAGCCTCGCGAAGACACACTCAAGCAAATAAGCCTGATGATCGAAGCGGATCTGGGTTTTGCCCAGCTGGTGTCCGCGACCTCTTATTTCGACCGTGATATCTACTACGAAACAGACACACAGGCTTATTCGGCCTATTTTCACTACAGCTTCGGCATCTACGCGGGCTACGCGACCTATGATTTTGGTCTCGACCCCATCGGTGGTCAGTCCAACGAGCAGAACAACGATGCATTTACCCAGGAGTTCCGCCTGAGTAGCAGCTCAGAGAAGATGCAGTGGACTGTGGGCGCTTTCTATCAGGAATCGGAGGAGATCTGGGATTTTATTTCCTACCTGGATGATTATCGCAATTCCCCCGCGTTTGCCGCATGGTCCTATTTCTATCCCGGCATTGCACCGACCGATGGCTGGTGGCTCTCGGTTCAAGGGACAGAACGGACCGATATGGCCGTTTTCGGCGAGATCGACTACAGCATCACCGACAAGCTTGATTTGATATTGGGTGGTCGCTGGTTTGATATCGACGTTGATCGAACCTATCAAGTGTACCGACCCACAACTCGTCTGGAGCAAGACTTGATTGCCGGTGGCACAGACGACGGCTTTGTGCCAAAAGTGGGTATCCAATACAACTTTACAGACGACGTGATGGGCTATGTTCTCTATTCCGAAGGTTTCCGGGTCGGTGGCGTCAATCGCGGCCGAGGTGTGCCTACCCTGCCAGTCGAATATGACTCGGATACTCTGGAAAACTTTGAAGTTGGTATAAAATCCAGGTGGCTTGACGGACGCCTACAGTTTAACGCGACGCTATACACCATGGATTGGACCGATGTTCAGCTGGAAGTAACAGATCCAAGCTTTAACATTGGTCAGCCGTTCCAGGTAGTGGTCGCCAATTTAGGCGATGCGACGGTGGAAGGTTTGGATTTGGACTTCACTGCAGCTGTGACCGAAGCCTTGGTGGTAGGTTTCAATATGACCTATATTGACACCGCCGAAGTTGAAGCCCCTGCAACTTTCCCCGATGAGCGTTTCGAGGGAGGGGTTGCCTCACTGGGCCTGGAGCCGACTTCGGATCTACCACTGTTTGCTGATCTGGCATGGTCTGCCTATGCAGAATATAGCTGGGCTACAAATTGGCTTGACGGTGATGAAGCTTATGTGCGGTTGCAGCATAGCTACACAGGTGAATCCCTGAACCAATTGACGAGTTCCGGTAATTCTCCGAGAGTTTTACAGGAAGACTATTCGCAGACGGATATTGTCCTGGGCTATGAAACCGCCGATTGGACCGCGCGATTGTCTGTGATGAATCTCGACGACGAACGGGGAACCACTTTCTCCGATTCTTCAGACTTCGATACGTTCTTCGGTCGCAGTAGTGAAAATATTATCAGGCCCAGACGAGTAAACTTTAGTGTGAGGTACAACTTCTAAACATTACATTGTCAGGAAACAAAAGAGGGCGTTTGTAACGCCCTTTTTTGTGGAACTAAACTACGCAGTTTGTTCTCAATCGAATGGCCAAACCTCCAGCCCGTGAATAGCGTTGCGAATATCCATGGTTAGATTCACCACGGCAACTCGCTCGCCATTGCGTAAATCATAAAGACTAATCGTCGAGGGCGATGAGCCACCCGCGATGTGGTGATCGCCCACGGCACACAGTCCGCGACCAAATGCCTGTCTGGCGATACGCGAATCATCGACGCCATCAAATTCCAGGTCAGATTTTGGGTAGCTCGGAATAGGCATCGTTTTTTGCTTACCATCTCGCGATACATATCTGACAACGTCATTCTGTGTGTCGTTGAATACGACGCCTCCTTGAAAGGGTTGGGCGTTGTGTGTGCCCTGGGGCAAGTTACAGATTTCGCTAATTTCCATTTGCCCGTTGAGGTGCAGCATTGCTTTGGTGTGAAGCCCGCTAAAATAAATACCGGAGGGTACAACGTGCACCATGTTGATGTGGTAGGTATTGGACAGAGGGGGGCCACCTGAAGTGCGCGGATCAAAAGCTTGTGCAACCCAGTTTTTGCCGTTGCGATTGACGAACAAGCCCCACACGAAACTGCGTGTACTTAAGTCAAATGCCAGTAAGCTGTCGAAGCCTGTTGAGCTCAGAAACAGTTTGTTGTCCTGTAGGCTAATTTCATGACAATGTCGCAGGTACGGATTTGTATAAGAATCTTTTAATTGGAAATCCCTCGTGTAACAAAATAGCTCATCACTGGCAGCGATAAAAATTTCATCGTCGGCAAATGCAATACCTCGTAAACCTCGGTCCCAACCGCGGCCGGAAAAGTCGATATCGCCGCGATTCCAATCCAAATGTTGTTGCACTGATTGACTGGCGAAATCGATCGTGTAAATGCCGCCGTGACTCTGACCTTTCTCGCTACCTCTCACCACCGAGCTGGCGATTAGTTTCGGTAGGCTAAGTTTTTGCTCACTCATGCCTGTGCACCGTAATTGCCAGGTGGAAGTATCGGGCCTACCACATCTATCAATGGTTGAAGATGTTTTTCAAAACGCTTCCAGGTATTGACGGAGCCAGAGTAGATCGGCTGGCGTACTTGCTCAGAGCTGGCGGTTCGCACTGCGCGATCATTCTGATGAAAATTCACGCAGCTTTCTTCGAAGGGAAGCCCGCAGTGGTCGAGAATCCGTCGCACCTGGGTGTCGAGATCGGCGACAACTTCTTCGTACTGCACGTGCAACACTTTGCCGGGAAGCACAGTGTCCCAGTGGTCCATCATCAACTGATACTCCAGATAAAACTCCCCGAGTTCAAACAGGTCGTAAGTGAAATTCTGGCCCTTGGCAAAGTGCTGTTTGAAACAACCCATACAACTGTCCAGTGGGTGTCTTCGGGCGTCGATGATAATCGCATTGGGAAGAATGAGTTGAATAAAGCCGATTTGAGGAAAATTATTCGGCATCTTGTCGGTAAAATGCGGCGCCCTTAGGCGATGACGCATGGTTTGTTCTATGTACTGTTCTCCGAGCTCTTTCAGTCGATCTGGAGACAATTCAGGGATGACGCCAGGGTAGGTGCTGCCAGTGCGTCGATCCGTTAGAGACTGGGATACCAGGCTCAGATCGGGCAGTTCACTGGTTCCATCCACCAGCGAGTGGCTTGCTAGTATTTGTTCTAGCAGTGTAGAACCGGACCGGGGTAGGCCGAGGATAAATATCGGTGAAGCGTCTTGGCAGCCCGCCTCTTGCTGGGCGCATCGCTCGAATAACTCGGCAGTAAAGGTCTCTCGTATTTTTTGGTGTATCAGTTCGGTTTGAACAGGGTCATAGGCGATGGTGTTGCGATGAGTCTCGTTGGCCTGATTGTAGTATTCAAAGGCGCGGTCGTAATCCTTGCTGTCTTCAAACGCTTTTCCCAGGGTAAAAGCAAAGTGGACGATAGATTCTTTACTGAGTTGCTCATTTTCCAGTGTATCAATCATTCCCTGAATTTCTTCATCATTGAATTTGAAGGTTTTCAAATTTGACAAGCTGTAGTGTATTTCACCGAAGTTGGGGCGCAGGGCCATTGCCGCTCTGTAGGCGGCGATACCATCTTCCTGACGGCCCAGGGTCTTGAGAACATGCCCCAACCCCAGGTGTGCCCCTGACAGTGTTGGGTCGAGTTCTATTGCCTTAACATAGGAGTGCTCTGCCTCTTCGGGGCGAGAACCCATCGCCAGAGCGGCGGCACGGAAATAGTGGCTGATAGGGTTGTTTGGGACTAGCTCGATGGCAGTGTCCAGGACTTCCACCGCTTCGTCGAATTTATTTTGCTCTTTCAAAACCGTGTTCAGGTCGTGCCAGGCTTCGATGTATCGCGGTGCAATCTCCACCACTCGGCGTAACAGTGCCTCTGCATCTTCATAGCAGCGCGCTTCCATAGCGATTCTCGCCAGCAGCACCGCCGCGTTGACGTCGCGGGGATTTTGTTTGAGTAAGTCCTGAGCCAATTTTTCAGATTCGCGAAACTTACCCTGTGCGAATAACGCCGCCGCCTGCTCCATTTGTCCTTTCTGCGGCGACAGTGCCGTCGAGCGGGCGAACGCTCGATCCGCATCCTCGTTTTTCCCCAGTGCTTTCAACGCGCCGCCAAGTTTGAAAAATGCCTCTGCGTTGTCCGGGGTGAGTTCGGCGGCTTTGAGCAGATGGGGGAGCGCATCGCCTGGTTTTTTCAAATTCAATAGTACCGTGCCAAGATCTTCTTGCAGGCGTGGAAATCCCGGCGCGATGGATACCGCTCTGCGCAGTTGCTTTTCGGCTTCTTCCAAATCGCCTTTGCGAAGTAATATGGTTCCCAGCAGGGCGATAAAATTAACGTCACTAGGCTCCTGTGCTATGGCTTTGCGACAGAGGGATTCCGCCTCTTCATGGGCGTTTTCTTTGAGCAAGTCGATCGCACGATTGAAGGATTTTTGCAGGTTTAGCGGTTCACTCACACGAGATCCTAGGCGTAGCAGTTATAGGGAAAACACGTTCTGGTGTGGCCTGGAACGCAACGCTAAATCATATAAATATCGCCGGTTTTAGGCCAGCTATTTTTCCACTGATAAGCAAGTTGTACTCCGGGCGTCAAATCGTGAATACTGGGTACACAAGCTATAAAATAAATGGAGAGCGATGTGAATCGCCATTACGAAGTACTATTTGAGCCGGTGAAAATCGGCCCCGTGGTTGCACCAAATCGCTTTTATCAAGTACCCCATGCCAGTGGTATGACCGAGGCGAACCCGAGGGTTCGGGCGGCGTTTCGGGAAACCAAGGCTGAGGGGGGCTGGGGGGTTGTGACCACAGGAGCGGTGTCTACTCACCCCTCTTCAGATGACAGTCCTCTGCCTTTTGCCAGGCTCTGGGACGACAACGATATTCGTTCTCACGCACTGAGTTGCGACGCTATCCACAAGCACGGCTCTCTGGCGGCGGTAGAATTGTGGCACGGCGGTGCGGCGGTGATGAACCGCACTTCCAGAATCGCTCCCTATTCGCCATCAGGTATTCCCTGGGCGGCAACGCATGTAGGCTTTATGGGAAATTTGCGCCCAAGAATCATGGACGCCAAGGACATTCGCGATGTCATCGGCTGGCAGGTTGATGCAGCAAAGAGAGCCGTGAGCGCGGGTTTTGACATCGTCTATATTTACGCCGGTATGGGTTATTTGGGTTACGAATTCCTCCTTGAGGAATACAACCACCGTACCGACTGCTACGGCGGTAGTGTTGAAAATCGCGTTCGCTTTGTCCGCGAGTTAATCGAGGCCACTAAAGAAGCAGTGGGAGATACCTGTGCCGTGGCTTTGCGAATCAGTCTGGAGGAACTTCGAGCGAAGGCAAGTCAGCACCATGCTTCGCAAGCGCATGAAGTGGTTAGCCTGCTGGCGGATGTACCGGATTTATGGGATGTCAAAATGGACTCCAGTCCCACCGACTGTGGCGCTTCACGTTTCCGCCCGGAGGGAGCTCATGAGCCCATTATCGATTTCGTTAAAAAAGTGACCAACAAACCCGTGGTAGGCGTGGGCAGGTTTACATCTCCGGATACTATGGTTTCCCAGATCAAACGGGGTGTTCTGGATTTGATCGGTGGGGCCAGACCTTCTATAGCAGATCCTTTCTTACCCAATAAAATCCGCGAAGGGCGAGAGGATGAAATTCGCGAATGCATTGGGTGTAATATTTGTATCGCCAGTTGGCACGACGGTGTTCCCGTGCGCTGCACACAAAATGCGACTGCGGGGGAGGAGTGGCGAAAGAAATGGCACCCTGAACGGTTCAAATCTGCCGGTAGTGAGGATTCAATTCTAGTAGTGGGCGGAGGGCCCGCGGGGTTGGAAGCTGGATTAATAGCGGCGAAGCGCGGTTATAGAGTCACTATTGCAGACTCCGCCACTGAACTCGGCGGCAGATTGCGTTTCGAGACATCTCTGCCAGGTCTGAGTACCTGGGGCAGGGTGGCAGACTATCGCTTGTATGCCTTAAAACAAATGGGCAACGTTGATCTCTATACCGACAGCGAGCTTGGTATTGATGAGGTATTGGGGCTTGAACACAATCACGTAGCCATCGCCACCGGCGCCCATTGGACGAAGGCATTGTATTCATCTCTGGAAATCCCTCATGGCAGTTTGGAACGCCCCGGAGTGTATACGCCGGACGATCTCGCCAATGGCTTTGTGCCCAGCGGTCCCGTATTAGTTTACGATTTCGACAACTACTATCTCGGCGGGTCGATTGCCGAATATCTTGCCGGCAAAGGCTTGGATGTGTCTTATGTAACGCCAGCAGGCCACGCCTCCGCGTGGACGATCATGACCAACGAGCAACCTTTCGTACATCAGTCTCTAGCGCGTTTGGAGGTGGAGGTATTGACACAAATGTTACTCGAAAACTTCGATGGCGAACGAGTCGATCTAGCCAATATTTTTACCGGAAGAGCGCAGTCAATACCCGCATCATCGGTTGTCCTTGTTGGTATGAGGTTGCCCAATGACGAGCTTTATCATGGGCTTACTGCGCTTGGGGAAGCGCGCTTACGTGATGCCGGCATCAAATCGGTTAAGCGCATAGGTGATGCTTTGGCAGCGGGTGCATTGGTTCACGCTGTGTACTCGGGGCATGAGTATGCACGTGAACTGGATAACCACTCTGACCCCTTGTATCTCAGAGATATTCCGATTGCAGAAAGCCCGCCGGGGCCTGTTGTTTAGCAGCTCACAAGTACGCGCCGATCCGATCAGTGACGTACTTGCGAATATCCAGGTTCCAATCTTCCATCGGTGCGTAGACACCTTGGGTATGTACTCGGGCTGACATACCCTTTTGAACTCGCTCGCAGATGCTCCAGTCCTGACGGTTGACCAGATGCCAGAACTCCACCGCATCGGAAGGATCGAAGTCCGGCTTTTCCATTTCATAGTTTTCAAATAGAAACAGGCAGTCGATTTCCGTCTTCCCAGGCCCTTTAGGGTGCAGGATAAAAGCCACAACGTGATCACTGGCGAGGCTCAAAAACAAGTTGGGGTAGATGAGGTCGCCCTTGTGCCGTACTTGTTCGTCCTCGTTTAAGCCCGGAAACATTCTGCGTTCTGTTGTACCACTTGCGGTGAAGGTCACCGCGCCTTCTCGGTGGGGAACCCCCCTTTCCCAATCGAGTTCGGACCCTCCTGACGCTTTAAAGGAAGGTACAATTTGGCATAACTCTGGGTGAACAGGGCCACAGTGATAACACTCGTTGTAGTTCTCACATAGGACTTTCCAATTTGCCTCTACCTGATACCGAATGCGATGGCCGACTTGTAGATTGGACAGCGGATAGCGTGTAAAGCGCTGTGCTATGGCGGCGATGTCCTCCTGGAAGTTTGCAGCGTCGTCAGGTGTCAAATTGAGAAAGATAAAACCGCCCCAGGTTTCACATCCCACGCGATGCAGTTGGATATCGTCGGTTTTGAAGCCGGTGTTTTCCGTCATGTGAGGCGCGCGCTGCAGTTGGCCATCTAAGTTATAGGTCCAGGAATGATAGGGACACATGATGCTGCGTTTATTGATGACGCCACCTCGTAAGGGGAGTCGATCCTTCGAATCTTCTTGTTCGCCAACAGGGCACAACTGCGCCCCCCGATGACGACAGACGTTGTAAAAAGCCCTGAGCCCGTTGTCGTCATTCCGCAGCAGAATAATACTTTGGCCATGCAGTTCCAGTACCCTATGATCTCCAGGGCCGGGAATATCCTCTTGCCGTCCAACGCATAGCCACTCCCCGAAAAATATGTGCTCACACTCCAGGGCGTAAACGCTGTCGTCGAGATACCAGCTACTGGGTAGTGTTGCCTCCAGATTTCCAGCAAGAACATTGCTCATGTCGGTTCCAGTTAGGGTGTGTGGACACCTTTATTTTACCTCAGTGCGGGCGAGAACTCCCAGCTTGAGATTCCGCAATAGGGGTTTTCTATGGTAAATTCAGCGGCTGTTTTAGCGTAAAGGGCACACACAGCGATGGACATTGGTCAGCCATTGAGGGAGCTAGGGGAATTCGATATCTCAGGTTTGCAGGATGTGATCCTGGGTTTGGGCGACGATGACTGGCTGGGCAACGAATATCGCCAGGATACCTACGAGGTTCACGAGCAAACCCAGTCAATCGTAATGGTGTTCACCGACGGTTCCGGTTGGCCAAATATTGAAGTCGTTAGAGAATCAGGTTGGGATCTACTCGCCGAACAGGCGGTCCCCCTCATGCATGAGATATTGGAGAAACACTATCCGCCCGGTGGAACGATTATCCGCGCTATGGCCGCTCGCTTGATTCCCGGTGGCATTATCAAGCCACACAAAGACAAGCACCCATCATTTCACTTCGGCCATCGGATTCACATTCCACTCGTCACCAACCCCCGAGTGCGGTTTATGTTGGACGGCAAACCTTACAAGTTTGAAGTGGGAAAGGTTTATGAAATCAACAACCAGAAGCAGCACAGCGTAATGAACAAAGGTGACGAGGGGCGCATCAATTTTATTTTTGACTATGTGCCGCCTCAGAATCTCGGCCAGGACGGGTCATAAAAACCAGAACTAACGCGAAACAGGCAGGAATGCCCTGCACGAAAAATATTCTGGGGCTGACAGTTGCTGCGCCGAATAAACCCGCGACCACAACGCAGCCTAGGAAAAAAATCTTCAAATCGAATGCGTTGCTTTTACTCATTAGTGACCACAGTAGTCCAGCCGCGAGAAAGCCATTGTAAAGCCCTTGATTAGCCGCCAATGCCGCCGTCTCTGCGGCGAACTCCGGCGTCAGATTGAAGGTTTTCAGACCAATCGGACCCTGCCACAAAAACATTTCCACGATAAGAAACCACAGATGCTCTAAAGCGACGATTGCCACCATGACGCTGGCCAAACTTTTCATGACTTGTCTCCTCGAGGAGTTGCTATTGGTAGATTTCGCCTTCGTGCTTTAACCAGCCATCGATATGTCGACCACCGGGGTCGTGATGCGTCCAATGTACCACACCACCTTTCTCATTCCATTCGTATTCACCGTAGAATTCCACGGTGTCTCCTTCACGAAGACTGTTTATTCGCGGTGCCAAATCTATGTTGTGTGCGATAAGCAGGCGTAAACCGGAGGGGATTTTAAGTATCATTTTCTGGTGGCGACTGCCTTTGTTATCATCCGGTAAAATGCGAACGACCACTCCAGAACCCATGACCTGTTCATCACTGCGTCGGTTTTCGTAGGCCGCATTCACCTGCTGATTGTTTGGCGTTACTTGCCCTGTATCGCCAGAAGTACTGTTAGAGGATTCCTCGGTGTTGTTGTACAGTGCTACACCGAGGGCCAGTACCAGGATGATGTAGCGGATGGTCTTCTTCGACAAGAGTTTATTCACAGTGTTCTCCACACGTCTTTTTATTGATTTTTTCCTTTGGTGTTGTAGCTGTATCAGGCATAGCGATCAAGAATAGGTGCCAGCACAGTCTTCAGTTCGTCCAGCTCGCTATTGAAGTGGCTCCACTGTCCAATCCCTCCTGTGTAGATGGGAAGTCTAACCTGCTGGGAACTCGCTGTGTGAATCGCGCGATCATTTTTGTAAAAGTGCAGGCAGTCTTCCTCTTCAGGCAATTCCAGAAAGTTGAGAATTCGCTTCACCTGGGATTCGAGGTCTCCGACAGTATCTTCGTATTGCACTCGCAGCACTTTACCCGGTAGCACCTCGTCCCAGTGGTCCATAACTCGTTGGTACTGCAAAAAGTATTCGCCGATCTCGGTTTGGTCATAGCAGTAATTTTGGCCGCGGGCATAAAGTTGCTTTAGATTGGCCACACAGGTGTCGAGTGGATGACGTCTCGCGTCGATGATTTTTGCATTGGGCAGTATCGAGTGAATAAACCCTATGTAGAGAAAGTTTTCTGGCCGTTTGTCGATGAACTTGAGGCTGGTATCTGTACGATGGCCAGATACCAGCTCGAGGTATCTGGCACCCAAAAGAATCAGCTTGCGTGAGTCCAGCCTTTGCAATACCGCCGGATATTGCATCGCTCGTGTGGCTTTTCTGCCGAAGGTTTTAGTAAGCCGCTTGATATACGGTAACTCACCGCAGGCTTCAATCATCGAATGACTATCCAGAATTTGCTCGACTAAGGTCGAGCCTGAACGGGGCATGCCGAGGATGAAGATGGGTGCTGCGTCTGAGTGGCCTCCGCCCGCGGTCTTGGCAAAAAACTCATGACTAAAGTGTTTGATGAGCTCATTAGCGGCGGACTCGGTAACAACAGGGTCATAGTTGACTTTCATTCGCTGCGCTGTGTTGCCCCGTGAGTAGTAGTCCCATGCTGCGCGATAGTCCCAACGGTCTTCGTGGGCTTTGCCCAGGGCAAAGAAGAAATTTATTTTGGATGTATCAGTTATAGTGTCTTTTTCTACGCGCCGCTGCATTTCCTCGATTAGCGCATCGTCAAAGCGATAGGTTTTAATATTGGCCAAGCTGTAGTAGGCCTCGCCCTGATCTGGGCGTTGTTCGATACACATCTTATAGTTGCGAATGCTCTCCTGGGTTTCCCCAAGGGCCTTCAATACATGTCCAAGCCCCAATAGTGCCCCGGGATGCCCGGGGGATAGTTGCAGGCATCGTTTATACGCAGCAGCCGACTCGCTGGATTGCCCGGCTCGGGCCAACACGACTGCGTGGCGAAAATGAACAATGGGAGCGTTGGGCATTTTACTCGCGAGCAGGCCTAGAAGCTCAGCAGCTTCGGTGTATTTTCCACTCTTTTTCAGATTGCCGGCGTGTTCAAAAACCGCGGCGATTTCTTCAGCAGTCATGGATGGAGTATGTCAGAAAGAAGTAAATGTGGAGCATTCCGTGGCGATGTATTGCGGTGCTATTATTCTACAGGCTTTTTCCGCGCTTGATTAAGCATAATCCAACCGGCGACGATCACACCGACTGCTACCATCGCGATGATGATTGTCGCGAGTGCATTGATCTCCGGTGTTATCCCCAGTTTTACCTTGGAAAAAATCACCATAGGTAATGTGCTGGCGCCAGCACCAGAAGTAAAACTCGCAATGACCAAATCGTCAAGAGAGAGTGTAAATGCCAGCAACCAACCGGACATCATTGCTGGAGCGATGAGTGGAAGTGTTATATCCCAAGTCACTTGAAAGGGACGCCCCCCCAGATCCATGGCAGCTTCTTCCAATGATTGATCCATGCTCGCCAGACGAGATTGCACGACAACCGCGACATAGGCCATTGAGAAAGTGATATGAGCAATGGTAATGGTGGTAGCCCCTCTGGCGCTCGGCCAGCCGGTAAGTTCCTGTAGGCTGACAAACAACAATAGCAGAGACAAGCCGGTAATCACTTCCGGCATAACCAATGGCGCGGCAATCAACCCGGTAAACAAGGTTCGTCCCCGATAGCGTCCCATCCGGTTGAGAGCGAGTCCCGCCAGGGTGCCAAATGCGGTGGCAAAACTCGCGCTTACCACTGCCACTTTCAGACTTAGCAGTGCAGCGGATAAAATCTGCTCGTTTTCAAACAGAGCCGTGTACCAGCGAGTAGAGAAACCACCCCAGACAGTCGCAAAGCGTGATTCGTTGAAGGAGTAAGCCATCATGACAAAAATGGGAATGTAGAGAAAGGCGAAGCCAAAGCTCACTGTGGTTAACAATAGTATGGAACGATTCTTCATGCTTCTTCTCCGCGCTGGGAACGTTGGAAAAGCATGATGGGCAGAATCAAAATAAACAGCAGTACCGTTGCCACCGCCGATGCCAGAGGCCAGTCGCGATTGACGAAAAACTCGTCGTACAGTGTGCGACCAATCATCAGGGAATCCAGACCGCCCAAGAGTGCGGGTATCACGAATTCGCCCAGGGCGGGAATAAAGACGAGTAGCGAACCGGCAACAATTCCGGGTATAGACAGGGGCAGGGTGATATCGATGAAACGCTGCCAAGGTTTTGCGCCCAGATCTTCTGCGGCGTCATTGAGATTTAAATCCAGCTTTTCCAGGGTCGCATACAATGGAAGAATCATAAACGGCACATAGGTATAAACAATGCCGAGATAGACCGCCATATCCGTGTACAGCAGCTGCAGAGGCTTCTCGATCAGTCCTGCCCCCATCAGCATATTATTAATAAGTCCGTGCTTACCCAGCATTACCATCCAGGCGTAAATGCGCAGTAAAAAAGAGGTCCAAAAGGGGAGAATAATGAGCAGCAATAGTATATTCCGCCAGGGCGCCTTGGCGCGGGCGATGGTGTAGGCGATAGGGTAGCCGACCAGTAGGCATAAAATAGTTGATATCAGCGCTATCTTTATTGAGCGCATGTAGCTTATCCAGTAGAGCTTGTCCTCCAGCAGAAAGCGATAATTGTCGGCCGTAGCTAGCAGCCATTTTTGGGCGGATTCTCCCCAGTCGAACAGGGGCGTGAAAGGTGGTTGTGCGACCAGTGGATCTGCAAGGCTGATTTTAAAGACGATAAAGAAAGGGATGAGAAAGAACAGTAGCAACCAGGAGTAGGGCAAGTAGATAACGAAAGCTCGCCACAGCTTGTCACTCTTTCTCGCTCCCAGGGCTGTATTCAAAGCTCTAACACCACGGAGCAGCTTGACTCCCAGCTCAGAAACACTTCATCGTCCCATTCGACCGCGTGTTCCGCTGAGCGAAGGGAGTTTTGCGCGCTCACCTGAATAACTCTTCCCGTTTGCGAGCGCACGCGATAGACGGATCGATTGCCGTAGTAGGCAAGATCCTCCACTACGCCTTTGGTGATGGTATATCCCTCCAGCTCTGGTCGGGTTTCACTAATAGCCAGTTTTTCTGGGCGCACGCCGATCATCACCCGATCCCCATCTCCGAGGCTTGAAGAGTAACGCGTGCGGATTTGTGTGCCGCTTTTATCCAATGCAACCGTTAAGTGATCCGGTTCGCTGTTCACGACTGTTGCATCGAAAATATTGATGTTGCCGAAAAAGTCGGCGACAAAAAAATTATTGGGATATTCGTAGACTTCTCCAGGTGTACCGATTTGCACGAATCTTCCTTCGTCCATTACCGCTACCCGAGTAGCGAGCGTCATGGCCTCTTCCTGATCGTGGGTGACCACTACGAAGGTAATCCCCAGCTGATCTTGTAGGTTCATTAGTTCGAACTGGGTTTGCTCACGCAGTTTTTTATCCAAGGCTGCGAGAGGCTCATCCAGTAGCAATACCTTGGGCCGTTTGATTAAGGCGCGAGCCAGGGCGACGCGCTGCCGTTGTCCGCCGCTCAATTGATCCGGCTTGCGTTTGGCGAAGTCGGTCAACTGCACCAGTTCCAACATCTCCTTCACGCGAGTTTGTATTTCCGCTTTCGGTACTTTTTCTTTGCGCAGGCCGTAGCCCACATTTTGCTCCACGTTCATATGGGGAAACACGGCATAAGACTGGAACATCATGTTGACCGGGCGGTCGTAGGCGGGTAGGTGGGTTACATCAACACCGTCGATCCATATGCTGCCGGAGGAGGGTGCTTCAAAACCCGCGAGCATTCTCAGCAAGGTAGATTTGCCACAACCTGAACCTCCCAGTATGGTAAAAAGCTCACCCTTGTAAATATCTTGTGAAACTTCGTCGACGGCAGTGAAATCGCCAAATTTTTTTGTCACTGCTCGAAATTCAATAAACGGCTTTTGATTCGGGTCCTCCCAGGGTGTATCGCTGAGGTCTTTCGCGACTTCGTCTGCTGGGTTCGATTCAGTATCACTCATTGCATATCCTGCGGAAGTTCACAATCCGGTTTTCACTTTTGTCCATGTTCTGGAACGGCGCCGCTCCAGTTTAGGTGGTAGGACGATTGATGGTACGAGTCGTTTCTTTGTTTCTTCATCCGGGTAGATGCCGATATCGCTAGTGATAGACTTATCTACAAGTGCCGTGGCGCTTTTATTGGCGTTTGCATAACCCACAAAATTGCTGGCTTTGGCGATAATTTCAGGCCGCAGGAGATAATCCATAAACAAATGAGCGGCGTCCGGGTGAGGTGCATCTGAAGGCATGAACCATACATCAAACCAGTCGATGCTACCTTCTTTAGGTATGCTATAGGCAAGCGTTATATCCAGTCCTGCTTCTTCGGCGCGTGATCGAGCCACCGAGTAATCTCCGGACCAGGTCATCGCAATACACACTTCCTTGCTGGGTAAGTCCAATAACATTTTGGTGGAGCTAAAATATCGAATGTAGGGGCGAACGCTTTTCAAAAGCGCTTCAACTTCCGCTAAATGCTCTTTTTCAACAGAGTCTGTGGGATGGCCCAGATAGAGCATGGCAAAGGGGATTACCGTTGTCGGATCATCCAGAAAACTCACGCCACAATCCGCAAATCGGGACACCACCTCGGGGTCGAAAATGAGCGCCATGCTATCCACGGGAGCATCGGGCATTCTCTCGTTGATCATGTCTACGTTATAGGTCAGGCCTGTGGTTCCCCACATGTAGGGCACACCGACGAGCGGCTGCTTGTAGTGCTCCTCAACGGTGCTGATAAGGTCCACGTCGAGGTGATGCCAGTTTTTCAGTCGATCTCTGTCAAAGGGGGCGAAAACGCCGATAGGCGACAAGCGGGCGGCAAAGCTGGCCGAGTGTAGGACAAGATCGTAACCGGAACTTCCGGTCATTAATTTGGTATCCACGATCTCACTTGAGTCGTAGATGTCATAGTTAACTTTGATGTTGTAAAGCGCTTCGAAGTCTTCGACGATCTGCGGATCTATGTAGTCTGACCAGTTGTAAACATTGAGTATTGATTGTTGCGCTACAACGTTGCGATGCATGAGCGTAATGAGCAGCAACAATATGACTGACAGCGCTCGCATAGTCACATTCCATCCAGGCCGCGTTTGCTCAGGCTGCCGGCGATGATCATGCGCTGAATCTCGCTGCTGCCTTCCCAGATTCTGTCCACTCTTACCTCGCGGTAAAAGCGCTCAACGGCATTGTCTCGCCGGTAACCCCTGCCGCCCCAAATTTGCAGACAGCGGTCCGCTACTCGGTTGGCCATTTCTGTCGAATACAGCTTCACCATGGAGCAGCGACTGTGAAGCGCTTTCAAGTCCTCGCCTCTGTCATGTGCGGCGGCGGCTTCATAGACCATCAGTTTGGCTGCCCACAATTCGGTGACACTGTCGGCCAACATAAATTGAACGGCTTGTTTTTCGATTAACATCTCGTCTTGAATTTTTCGACTGGCGGCCCATTCAGTGGCCTCTTCAATCATTCTTGCCGCTGCGCCCAACATTCTGGCGGCGATGGTCATGCGCTCGTGCCTGAACCAACTTCGACTGTAATCCATTCCCGATCCGGGACCACCGATTCGATTCTTCGCAGGGACAATCACATCGGTGAATCGGTAGGTGGGGTGATGGGACGGGAAGGTGTGAGAAAAGACTGGATTTTCGACTACCTCAATTCCAGCGCTGGCTTTGTCGACCAAAAACAGCGCGTCGTTGTTGTCTTCCACTTTTGCTTGCAGGAAAAAGAAATCGGCGAGATTGCCACTGGTAGCAAACCATTTTTCGCCATTGATCCTATAGCCCTCATCACAGGGCTCTGCTGTAGATTCCACGACTTCATGAGAGCCCGACTCCGCCTCGGTGATGGCATAGCACTCACGCCGTTTCCCCTCCAATAGCGGGCGAATATAGTTCTCCAGCTGATACTCACTGTCGGCGCAGGCTTCATACATCCAGGCTTGAGCCTCGGGGAAACACCAGCACAGCGCGTTGGTCACTCGGCCCAGTGCCTCCCAGGCAACGACCTGATTGGTCATCGACAAGCCCAGACCACCTTGTATTGCAGGCGCATCCATACCCGGCAGACCCAAGGCGACGGCTTTGTCATGAATGTTCTTCATTACTTCATCGGGCAATTCACCGTCGTTTAACTCAGCTTCGACTTCCCAGGGAATAAGATCACTGTCTACGTAGTCCCGGACTCGAGCTTGCCATTGCAAGCTTTCTTCACTGAGTTGAATTTGCATCTTCTGTTAGGGGTCCAGTTGAATGTGTTTTGGAAACGCTGTTGCGAGGTAGTGGCGGGCAATCTTCATGGCCTTCTTACGATTGAACTGTTTCGGTGCGACCAGCAAGTCCAGCCACAAGCCGTCAACCAACGCGGTATATCCCCTGGCCAGCAGGTCGGCGTCGGTATTGGCGTAGCCTCCTTCGTCGATGGCCGCCTGGAACAGCTCGCGAAATGCGCTCTCGGACTGTATGTCCGCCAAGGTTCTGATCCTCTGATAGGTTGGTCTTGCTTTGGCCTCTCCCCAAAAGGCTACCCACACTGCCAGCTTACTTTTTTGTAAGACCTTGGGGCTCAAATCAAAAGCGAGTATGGCCTGAATTTTCTCTGCTACGGTGATGTATTTACCGCTGGTGAGGATATCCATCTGGCCATTGCTGTATTCGTCGGTAACGTACTGCAATGTTTCGGTGAGCATCTTTTCTTTGCTTTCGAAGTGCAGGTTAGCGATACCCATGCTCAGGCCGGCCTTTTGAGTAACAGTAGCCATTGTCGTGCCCGACAAGCCATTTTCGGCGATGCTGTCCATGGTGGCCTGGATGAGTTGTTTTCTGCGCACTTCTTTAGGAAGGGCGCGGCGAGTACCGGGTTTGTTGTCGCTCTCTGTTGCCACTGTGTTGGATTCCAAAGCGGTGTTTTACACCTATATCATCGCGTTTTTGCCGGCTCAAAGCCATTCTTAGTTGTCAACATAGACCAATGCCCAGCCTCTGGCAATCACTGAATGATCATTCATTCGACTATGGACAGGCCACGCTCCTCATGGCATGCTGCGCAGCGATGGAATAAGCCGAATCACGGCCCCAATAAGAGGCCGAACAGTGGTGTAAAACAGCCATTTAAATCACCTGTGCACCCTGTTGGTGCAGAATATGCCAGGTCGTCAAGTAGATGGTAAAGGGGAAAGAGCAGTGAAGAAATACGATGCTATTGTCATTGGCGCCGGCCACAACGGTCTAACAAATGCAGCCTATTTGGCAAAATCCGGGCTGGATGTGCTTGTTCTGGAGCGCAACCCCTATATTGGTGGTGCGACGGTTAGTCGCTCTCTCCACAAGGGTTGGACCTATTCAAATTGTTCCTATGTATGCAGCTTGTTGAGGCCCGAACTGGCCAGAGATCTAGAATTGCCTCGCCACGGTTTGCAGGTTGTGCCCTACGGTGGTGGGGTGACCTATATGCAAAATGGCGATCATTTTGGCAACTACTTCGACCACGAGCGGCATCACCGAGAAATGGCCAGGCACTCCAAGAGAGATGCCAATGCTTACGACCGTTACTCCGCCGATGTCATGAAGCAAACGCGTCTTATTCGGCCCTACTTGCTACGACGGCCACCCGATCCCACCTCGCTGAAATTGCGCGACCTGAAAGATCTTTCGGAATTTGCCAGCAGCTTTCTTGAACTGGGAGAAGAGGGGCTCGCGGATACCCTGAAATTCTGGACCAAGAGTGTTGGTGATTATCTCGAAGAGTATTTTGAAACCGACGTTATCAAAGCACACTTAGCCGGTAGCGGTATTATCGGCACCGCGCTGGGCGTTTACTCACCGGGTACTGCCTATGTTCTCCTTCATCACTACATGGGTGATGTAGACGGCAATGTTGGATCCTGGGGTTTTGCTCGCGGCGGTATGGGCGCAGTGTCCGACGCTTTGTCCAAATCCTTTTTATCGTTTGGCGGCGAAATCGTCTGTGATGCGGATGTCGACCGCATTGTTGTAAAGCATGGCCGTACCACCGGGGTCGCTTTAAAAGACGGTACCGAATATCACGCGAGCATTGTGGTCTCTAATCTCGACCCCAAGCGTACTTTCCTGGACGTGATGGACGAGTCGGATTTGCCTGCGGATGTTGTCAAGAAAGCCAACAACTTTAAGATTCGCGGTTCCTCCGGAAAGCTGAATATCTCCCTGGATGGATTACCAAGCTTCTATGGGATGGACGACAAGAGTCCCTTGAGAATTGGCGAAATGCACTTTTCTGATTCTCTTAACCGTCTCGAGAAAGCCTACGATGATTGGAAAGACGGCACCTGGTCGAAAGACCCCTACGTCGATTGCCTTATTCCCACCCAGTGCGACCCAACCATGGCACCTCCAGGCAAGCACATGATGAGTGTGTTCGTTCAGTACGCGCCACCCAAGGTAAAAGGTCAGGATTGGACGGCGGAAGATAAAGCCGGTTTTGAAAAGTCCGTGATTGATCAAATCGCCGCCTACAGCCCGGATTTTAAAGATCTGATCCTACACTGCGAAACGCGCACGCCCGGCGACATAGAAAATGAAGTTGGCCTCACCGAAGGCAACATCTTCCAGGGCGAGCTGACCTTTGATCAGTTGCTGTTTAACCGCCCCTTCCCAGGCTATGCGCAGTATCGCGGCCCGGTGAAAGGGATGTACATGTGTGGTTCCGGCACCCACCCAGGTGGTGGCGTGATGGCTGCGCCGGGAGCCAACGCCGCCCGGGAAATACTAATGGACTTGAAGAGACCGAGCACAGTACCCGGAGGTTATGCCGATGACTAATTACGATGTGGTGTTAATTGGCGGTGGCCACAACGGCCTGGTATGTGCGACGTACCTGGCCAAGTCGGGCAAGAAAGTGTTGGTGCTGGAAGCCAATGAATCACCGGGCGGCGGGTCTGCAACTCGGGAATTTGCGCCTGGCTATTCGGTTTCGGCTTGCGCCCATTGGTTGAATCAGCTGAGCCCCCAGGTTGTCAAAGACATGTCCCTGGAGAACCACGGCTTCGAACTCGCCGCGCGGGATTTGAATTCCATCGGCCTCTCTCCCGATGGTCAGCATGTGACGGTTACCGATTCTGGCATCGAAGGTACTTCACTGTCTCACGAAGACAAGGCTGCCTACGAAGACTTCCATCGCATGACCTTAAAATTCGCCAAATTGATGTCGAAAGCCTTCGCTGTGCGAGCGCCCAAGTTGGCGGAGTCCAATCTCACGGACCGCATCAACTTGATGAAGCTTGGTCTGGGCATGAAAATGCTTGGCAAAGAAGACATGAGTGAGTTGTTGCGTCTCGCCCTCATCAATATGTACGACGTCATGGAAGAGAATTTTGATAACGACGTTCTCAAAGGCCTGTTGAGTTTCGATGGTGTGCTGGGCGCGCATATGGGACCTCGTTCTCCCAATACCGTGTTTGGTTATTTGTATCGCCGTATCGGAGATATTCACGGCTACTCGGGTAGCGCCCTCGTCAAAGGCGGGATGGGAGCTCTGGGTCAGGCCATGGCCAACGCGGCGAAAGCTGCCGGTGTGGAAATACGAACTTCAGCGATGGTTGAGAAAGTGAACCTGGGCAGTGACCGCGTCAGCGGGGTTACTTTGCAAGGCGGAGAAGTCATCAACGCCAATTTGGTGGTGTCCAATGCAGATCCCAAAACCACGTTTGAAAAGTTGGTGGGTTATCGAAACCTGGAGACCGGAACAGTTCGTCGAGTGAGTCAAATACGTATGCGCAGCAACGTCGCCAAGCTGCATCTGGCCCTGGATGATTTGCCGAGCTTTACCGGCTTGGATTCATCTGAGGCCGGAGCGCGTTTGGTGATTGCCCCGACCATGGATTACATCGAACGGGCTTTCAATAGTGCTAAGTACGGTGAATACTCGGAATTGCCCGCTATGGACATTAGTATCCCCACAGTGCATGACAGTTCTCTCGCGCCAGCCGGAAAACATGTTCTCTCGGCGATTGTTCAGTTTGCCCCCTACGATCTCGAAGGTGGATGGGAGGGCAGCAAAGAGGCCTGCAAACAGAAGATCATTGACTGCTTGTCAGCCTACTCGCCGGATCTTGCGAGCAAAATCACCGCCAGTGAACTGTTAACCCCCGTTGATTTGGAGTCGGAATTTCATATGACAGGCGGCCATTGGCACCATGGCGAAATCAGCCTGGACCAGGTCATGATGATGCGACCCTTTCCCGGTGCGACACAATACGGCACGCCTGTTGATGGCCTCTATCTTTGCGGCGCCGGAGCACATCCCGGTGGCGGTGTGATGGGTTTGGCGGGACACAATGCAGCGAAAGAAATTATCAAACGGGGGGCAGCGGCATGAGCGCAAAAAGCGATGACAGAATGTTGTTGGAAACACCATTCCATTCAAGGATAGCGAAACTGAATGAATTGAACGCCTGGGAAGACTGGATGGGTTACACCACACCCAGCGCCTACTTTGATGTGGAGTTAGAGTATTTTGCTGTTCGCAGTACCACTGGCGTTTTCGATCTGACACCGATGAACAAGTATCGAGTGAAGGGCCCCGATGCTGAGGCTTATCTCAACCGTCTGGTCACACGTGATGTCAGTAAGATTCGCGAGGGCCGGGTCGGCTATACGGTCTGGTGCGACGATGCGGGCCAGGTCTTGGATGATGGCACGATATTTCACCTCGCGGAAAACGACTACCGAATTTGTGCCTATGCCAGAGCGACGGAATGGCTCGCCTGGTCGGCAATGGGTTTTGACGTTGAAGTAATCGATGAGACCCACGAGGTGGCCGCATTGGCGGTACAGGGCCCCACGTCTTGCTCCTGTCTGCAGGCCATGGGTCTGGCGGGATTGGAAAATCTGAAACCCTTCGGCCTCACCTATTTTGATTTTGAAGGAAAGCAACTGATGGTAAGTCGCACCGGATTTACCGGTGACTTGGGCTACGAGCTTTGGATAGCGCCGAGCAAAGCCGAAGCGCTTTGGGACCGTTTATTTGCCGCCGGCGAAGACTACCTAATCAAACCCTTTGGTTCGGATGCCCTCAATATGGCGCGGATTGAAACGGGGTTCGTTCAGGCCGGGGTGGATTTTGTTCCCGCTGAAGAAATGGTTCGACATGGGCGTTCACGCTCTCCCTTTGAGCTGGGGCTGGATTGGTTGGTCGACCTGGATAAGCCGGTATTCAATGGTAAAAAGGCGCTTGTGAAAGAAAAACGCGAAGGCTCACGCTACCGATTCGTGATTCTGGATGTCGATGGCAACAAACCCGCGGACCACTCTTTTATTATGAAAGGCAATAAAGTGGTTGGCACTGTGACATCGGCAGCCTGGTGTCCCACTGCTAAATCCAATGTGGCTTTTGCGCAATTGGAAATGCCCCACGGCAAAGTCGGTGAAGAGTTGGTCGCTGAAATCTACTACCAGCGCGAATTGCATTGGACTCGTGTTTTGGCGCCGTGCAAAGTGGTAGAGAGCGCGGTATTCAATCCACCCAGGCGTCGAGCTACGCCGGCACAGCCGTTTTAGATTCTCGCGGCGCAACGTTACTTTTCAATGGAGTGAACCATGCCGATCGCTGACCAAGCTGAGCTTGAAGGTTTTTTAAAGGCCTATCCTGACGTTCAAATGCTGGAAGCGATGATGCCAGATATGAACGGCATATTGCGCTGCAAGCGTATACATCGCCGAGAATTTGGGCCGCTGTTTAACGGCGGGATCAAAAGCGCCAAGTGCCTACCGCTTATCACCAGTAAAGGAGGTATAAGCGATGACTTAACGGTCACTTCATTTGCTGGCGACCCGGATCAACTGGTGCGCCCGGTGAGCGGCACCTTAGCTGCTGTTCCCTGGCTCAACCCGTCTATTGCACAAGTGTTGCTAAGCTGCGCCACGCTGGAAGGGGAGCCTTCCTGGGTTGACTGTCGCAATGTTCTGGACTCAGTACTCGAGCAGTTCCGCGAACTCAAACTGAAACCCGTTGTCGCAACCGAGCTTGAGTTTTATCTCATCGCCGCCGGCGACGGGGAAACACCCCGTCCACTGCTTACCAAAATCCCCGGTACCAGTCTCGATCAGCTGGGCACCCAGTATTGTGTCGCCGAAGATCTTTGGCAGTTTGATGATTTCTTGACTGATGTGCGCGAAGCTTGTGAGATACAGAGTGTACCTCTGACGGTTATTCAGACAGAATTCTCTCCCGGCCAGTGGGAGATCAATACACATCATGTGGATGATCCACTCGTTGCCTGTGATCACGCCATGCTGTTGAAACGGATTATCAAAGGTGTGGCGATGAAGCACGGTTTTTCGGCGTGTTTTATGGCCAAACCTTTTGCGGATATCGCCGGAAGCGGTCTTCACATTCACGCCAGCTTGTATGATGAGCAGGGTGAGAATGTGTTTAGTGACCCAAGTTCAAGCGCGACACCTGCCATTTCCGACACCCTGAAACATGCCATTGGCGGTCTGGCTCAAACTATGGCTGATGCTATGGCGGTATTCGCCCCTAACGCGAATTCCTATCGTCGCTTTGTGCCCGGTACCTATGCACCCGTTTCTCCCACCTGGGGTTACAACCATAGGGACGTCGCCCTGCGGATTCCGGTTTCTGGAGCGAAGGACTGTCGCGTTGAGCATCGAGTCGCAGGTGCAGATGCCAATCCCTATCTGGTGATGGCCTTGGTGCTGGGGGGCATTCATCATGGCATGACTCAGCATTGCGATCCCGGCCCATGGATACCTGAACTCACAGAGCTACCCGAGCAGGAGCCCCAATTGCCCCAGCGCTGGGAAGCCGCTTTGGACCGGTTTCGCGCATCCGAGATAATGCCCAGATATCTCGGCTGGGAGTACGCTGACATCTTCGCCAAGATGCGCCAATCCGAGTGCAATAGTTATCACGCCGCGGTGCCCGACCTGGACTACGCCTGGTATCTGCGATCCGTTTAGAATCTTTAGCGGCAGCATCCCTGGTTCTTGTTGAATGAATATTTAGCAAACTATATGAGCGTATAATCGCTTGTAGTATAGTGCCCATCTAAAGATTCGGTGTCTGCGCCGTGTTTCTACCAGGAGGGAAAATGAAAGTCATTGCTACCCACGTTGATGATTCTGTGCAGAAGATGCAGGACATGCTGGCTTTGGAGAAAGGCAAGCCAAATTACGCCATCAACCCGTATTTCTACCGCTCTCATTTGGTTTACCAAAAAGAATTGAGCGCGCTGGTGTTTCGCAGCTGGATATACGCAGCCCACATCAGTGAAGTGCCGAATCCGGGGGACTATGTTCTATTTGAGATAGGCGAAGACTCACTTATTATCGTGCGCGATGCCAACGGTGAAATACAGGCCTTGATGAATATTTGCCGCCACCGGGGCGCCAGAGTTTGTGAGGCCGTTTCGGGAAACCGAAAAACCTTTGTCTGCCCTTATCACGGCTGGGTATACAACACAGATGGTAGCCTAAAAGCAGCTCGCGAGATGGAAGTACTCGAGGGTTTTGATACACAAGGCCTGGGTTTGAAAAAAGCGCGGGTGGAAGTTTTCGAGGGCATGATTTATATAAACTGCGACCCGGAGGCCGCTGATTTTCGTGCACCACTTGAGAATATTCGCGAGCCCCTCGCTGCCTACGATCTTCCCAACGCGAAGATAGCGCACAAGCACACCTATACAGTTGATGCGAATTGGAAGCTATGTTTGGAGAACTACCTCGAATGTTACCACTGTGCGACCTCCCATAGGGCCTATGCCAAAAGTCATACCTTAAAAGACCTAGAGGTAAAGTCTGCACCTATTGTCGAGGCGATGCTGGCCAGAACAGAAGAAGTCACCGGCGTGAAGAATATCGGTAAGTATCACCGTGAGGTATTTCTGGATGCCAAGGGTTTCGGTGCCTGTTCTTATCACGATCGCTATGGATTGTATGAGGGGTATTTGACGGGTAGTGAGGATGGTCAGCCGGTGGCTCCGCTAATGGGGAGTTTCCAAGGTTATGATGGTGGCGCAGGGGACTTTCAGATGGGTCCTTTAACCTCCATGTTAAATTATCCCGATCACTGTGTGCTGTATCGTTTTATTCCCAGAAGCCTGACCTCGACTGATATGCAGGTTATTTGGTTTGTGAAAAATGACGCACAAGAAGGTGTGGATTACGATGTGGATAAACTGATCTGGCTTTGGCATCACACTACGCTGGAAGATGAATACATTATCAGTCGCAATAGTGAAGGATTAAACTCTCAGTTTTTTGAGCCTGGCCCCTACCATCCAGAATTTGAAGAAACACTGAACGATTTCGTGAAGTGGTATTTGCACACCCTGGAGCACGCTGTCTAATGTCATCAAAAGATGTCCTGAAGCAATTCAACGAACATTTGTTACACCCCTGGTCGGATCTTCCGAGTCTCGGGGAAGACGAAACTACCTCAGTGATTGTAAAAGGAGAGGGCGCTTACATCTTTGACGACAAAGGTCAAAAGCTGCTCGATGGCCCTGCGGGAATGTGGTGCATGCAGACTGGATATGGGCGTAGGGAGATCGCCGATGCTGTTGCCCAGCAAATTATGACTCTTGGCTACGCCTCTGGTTTCTCTGTGCTCAATTCTCCGGAAGCCGAACTTGCACAGCGGATAGCGTCTGAAACACCCGGTGATCTGAATCGAATATTTTTTACCACCGGTGGTTCTACTGCTGTGGATTCTGCATTGCGCCTGTGCCAGTTAGCGAACAATATAAAGGGTTGCCCTCACCGTAAGCACATTTTATCCAGGGAGCGCGCCTACCACGGCAGCACTTTTTTGGCCGCTTCAATAACCGGTAAAGAACGCGATAAAACGGCGATGGATACCCTGCAGGATAACGTCCATTTTCTTGGTGCTCCCTGTCACTACTCATTTGGTCAAGGGCTTAGCGAAAGTGATTTCTGTGACCAATTGGTGGACGAACTCGAGCAAAAAATTCTGCAATTGGGACCTGACAATGTGATGTGTTTTATTGCAGAACCCGTGTTGGGCTCTGGTGGTGTCATTGTCCCCCCGGCGAATTACAACCGTCGCTGTTGGGAAGTGGTTAAAAAATACGGCATTGTGTACATCGCCGATGAAGTCGTTACCGCCTTTGGTCGACTGGGGCATTGGTTTTCCTCTGAAGCGGTTTATGGAGTGGTTCCCGATATTATTACTTTTGCCAAGGGGGTTACCTCGGGTTATTTACCCTTGGGTGGCTATGCGGTATCCGATGCATTTATGGCACAGATAAGCGGCGACAACGCCAGGGGCAATTTGTATTCCAACGGTTATACCTGGGGTGGCAATCCAGTTTCCTGTGCGGCAGCGCTCGCCAGTTGGGATATTATCGAGTCGGAAGGGCTTCTAGCTCATGTCCGCGACCTGGCCCCTTACTTTCAGGAACAGTTGCAAACACTGCGCAGCTGCCCATTGGTCGGTGATGTGCGCGGCACCGGTATGATGGCGGCGGTGGAGATGCGAATTGCCGCTAAGGACAGCGTTGAGTTATTGGAAAAAGATTATGCGGTGGGCGCTTTAGTGGATCATCACTGCCATGAATTTGGATTGTTGGTTCGGCCCTTGATTAATGTCTGCATTTTGTCGCCACCGTTGATAATCACTCGCGGGCAGGTTGACGAGCTGGTTGAGGCCCTGCGAAAGGGTTTAGAAAAAGCGCTGGAAGAATTGCGAGAGCAAGGTATTTGGCAAGATTCTGCAGCCCCTAACTGATCTCAAGGGAATACTGGTAGAAGTCAAGGTCCTTTTTGTAGCCCAGTTCTTCGAACAGCGATTGTGCGCCAAAGTTGTCCACCGCAGTGTCTAATTCTATGCGGCAAGCCCCTAGTTTTTTAGCGTATTTTTTTGCCTGCTGAAGCAACTCATGACCAATTCCTCTGCCTCTATAATGATTGTCCACATAGAGATCGTTTAGCGTCAGAAAGGATCTCGTTTCTAAAGAGCACCGGTTGGTGTATAGCTGCATAAAGCCTACCGCTTTGTCGTTCTCATTCATGGCCAAGAAAATGGCGCTGTTGTCTTGCTTCATATTTTTGCTGAGAAAGCGTTTTGACTGTTTTGTATTCGCCGTCTTTCCGCGAAATTGCCGGTACAAGTCGAACAATTCGTTGGCAACCGTCAGGTGTTCAGGGCCCGCGCGCGCAATCGTCAGAGTGCCTTCTTTTCTCGACAAACCATTTTTGGCTGCGGAGGGTGCTTTTGGCATTTCGAAACACCAGGGAAACACACTTGCAAGAAAGGACAGGTAGACATGTCTTGCGTCCTCGCGATCATAATTCTCTCCAGCGTATAATATTTCCTGCCAGATCTCGTCGATTAAACCCTGATTTGCATTGGCCATCGCCCGAGCGCTCATGGATTCCTGTTTACCCCCTTTACTGATTATCTGCTCGCACAGGTGACGAGTTATCTGAAAGTTCTTATGATCTTGCTCGCCACAGATTTTTTGATAATCCTCGCGCGCTCGTGCTTCTGAAGAAAACGCATACCAAACAGCCATTTTTTTTGGCTCGGTGATTTCCGGGTTTAGTGAAGCGTCAAAAATGGCCAATAACTTATCGGCCGGATCTTCTCCGGCCAGGATCAGAGCTTGATCAATGGACTCTTGCAGTTCCCGGGTCAGGAAGGCAAGTGTTTCCAACAGCAGGGCCTCTTTGCTGTCGAAGTGGAAGTTCACTGAGCCCGCTGTTAAACCCGCGATCTTGGCGATTTTCGCCAGGGTAAGTTTGAACAGGCCGTACTCTGAAATTGCTGTGATAGTGGCGTCGATTAGAAGTCGACGCCTTTCGCTCTGAATTGACTCGCTCACCGTGGGGCCAGGTTCACTCATGCTGTGATCTCCGGGTCTGTCTCTTCATGTCAGTTTGCTCTGGCTATCATCTTGTCTTGCTGTCATTATATACTCATATAAATTATTAAACACTGATACAAACTACTCGAGAGTTGGCCCTAAACCTCTGTGTTGGCAGAGTTTTCGCGCCGCTTAGCTGGCCACGCTATGACCACACTATGACAACACCAGAACCTCACTGCCCATCCTATTATGCAGCGACGTGTAACGATCACAGTGAGTACGAGGCATTGGTCGGTGACACGACAGCGGATGTCTGTGTTGTCGGCGCCGGCTTCACTGGTATCGCAGCAGCGTTGACCCTCGCTGAGCGGGGATACCGCGTCACGGTGCTGGAGCAAAATCGTGTTGCCTGGGGCGCTTCCGGTCGCAATGGCGGGCAAATGATCGGCGGCACAAGCGGTGAGGAAGTACTGCTTAAACATTGGGGCGAATCCTATACAAAAAAACTGTTGGAGCTGGGATTTCGCGGCCATGAGATTATCGAAGAGCGGGTTGAGAAGTACGCGATAGATTGCGACCTGAAGTATGGCTATATAGACGTTGCACTCAAAGCCCGCCAGCTTAATGACCAGTACCAATGGTATGAAACGTTTTGTCAGCACGGTATGGCTGATCACGTGCGGTTGGTAAACAAAGCTGAAATGACCTCAGTCCTGGGTACCACCAGTTACCACGGAGGCCTAATCAATAACCGCAATGGTCACCTACATCCACTCAATTTGTGCATGGGGGAGGCGCGCGCCGCCGCCAGTCTAGGAGTGACAATACATGAAGGCACTCATGTCAGTAATATTGTGCATGGCAAGAAGGCTGTTGTGGTAACCAGTACTGGAAAAGTTACCGCTGACTTTGTTGTGTTAGCGGGCAATGCCTATCATCACCTTGAACAGAAATCACTCTCGGGGCTGGTGTTCCCAGCGGGTAGTTACATATTGGCAACCGAGCCACTGTCTGATGAGGAAGTAGCAGACTTGAACCCACAGGATCTGGCAGTGTGCGACCAGAACGAAGTGTTAGATTATTACCGGCTATCAGCTGACAAGCGTATGTTATTCGGGGGTCGATGTAACTATTCTGGCAGGGTGCCGCGCAATATCGCCAAGACTATGTTCCCGCGAATGATGCGTATTTACCCTCAACTGGCGAGCAAGAAAGTCGATTACGCCTGGGGTGGAAATATAGGCATTGTGGTGAATCGAGTGCCGGTGTTGGGCAGGGTTGCGGACAACGTTTTTTATTCCATGGGATACAGTGGCCACGGTGTGGGTACTACACACCTCTGTGGCGAGATTATGGCGGATACTATTGCTGGTACGTACGAAAAGTTTGATATTTTTGCTAAAGTATCTCACCGTAGAATTCCACTGGGAACATCCTTTGGCTCGCAGATGGTCGCGCTTGGAATGCTGTATTATCGATTGAAAGACTTGTTGTAATAAATTTTATAATCACTGTATTGTCTCGCGAGACAAACTATTGGATAAACGCTATGAGTAGTGAGCAAGAATCTTCTACATGTACCCTGGTCGTATCATGCCCCGATGCTGTGGGTATTGTTGCCGCTGTCGCCAATTTTGTCGCCGACCACACCGGTTCTCTGGTTGAGTCAAATCACCATACTGATGTCGATTGTGGTTGGTTTTACATGAGGAATGTTATCGATAAGAGTTCGCTAGCTGTTGATCTTGAACAGTTTCGTAACGAGTTTGAAGCACTCGCGGAAAAATTTGAAATGCAATGGTATTTGAGAGACAACGCCAAGTTGCAAAAAGTGGTGTTGCTGGCGAGCCATGCATCCCACTGCCTGGCCGACCTCTTGTATCGTTGGAAGGCAAATGAGTTGGCGTGTGATATTCCCTGTGTTGTTTCCAATCATGAAAATTTACGGGGTATGGTCGAATGGCACGGCATTCCGTTTCACTACGTGCCGGTACCCAAAGAAGACAAGGCTGAAGCTTTCGCGAAGGTGAACGAAATCGTCGCTCGTCACGATGCCGACTGTGTGGTGCTCGCGCGCTATATGCAAATTATTCCCCCCGAGTTATGCGAAGCTTACGCGGGTCGGTTGATCAACATACACCACAGCTTTTTACCTTCTTTCATCGGCGCGAACCCGTATCAGAAAGCCTATGATCGCGGTGTTAAGCTCATCGGCGCTACCAGTCACTATGTGACTCAGGATCTCGATGAGGGGCCGATTATTGAACAGGACGTGATCCGCGTAAATCATACCTGTAGCCGCGATGATATGGTCCGGCTCGGGCGCGATGTTGAAAAATCCGTACTGGCTCGGGCATTGCGATATCACCTGGAAGATCGTGTCATTGTTCGAGATAACAAGACGGTGGTTTTTCTCTAGTGTCCGATCCCGCTGGAGGTAGCGCTACTAAAGACCTGCTCATGCGCGGTTTGCCGCACCTGCGCGATGGTTTGCGCTACGAACGCCAGGCTCGCAAGAGTGCCGACAAAGGTTTCACTGCTCCAAGGCAGCTGATAGTTGATCGAGCTGAAGGGGATTTCGTCTGGGATCTCGAGGGAAAGCGGTATATCGATTTTCAAAATGGCTGGGCGACCAATCCACTGGGCAACTGCCATCCGGAAATCATAGAGGCTGTTCATCAGGCTCACAGCCGCTACGGCTATCATTGGGAACATCCACTGCGTATTCCTCTCGCTGAAAAGTTGGCGGATATCATGCCCAATAATGCGCTGCCACGTTTCAGTTTTGAGGTGTCGGGCACAGAGGCTGCCGAATCGGCCATTCACCTCGCCCTTTGCCATAAACAGCGGCGTTATATTATTAGTTTCACCTCCTCTTTTCACGGCGAAGGTTTGGGCACCAAAATGGTCAGTGCCTACGACAGTGGCAAAAACTTATACATGGAGGGTTGGGCAGGCGGTGTTATCAAGGCGCCGTATCCCTACTCAGAGAATATACCGGCCGGCATGACGCAGGATCAGTATGTGGAATACTGTTTGTGGTATCTGGAGAAACATATTCCCGACTACCTCGTCCCTGCGGAAAACATTGCCGCCGTGCTCATTGAACCGGGTTTGGCCGAGGGTGGCAATTGGATTCCCAGCGTCGACTTTCTTCAGGGAATTCGCGCCCTGTGCGACCGCAATGATTGGTTAATGATCGCGGACGAGGTTTTAACCGGTGTCGGTAGAACCGGCAAAATGTGGTCGGTAGAACACTATGATATCGTGCCCGATATCCTGGTGGCGGGTAAGAACCTTTCCGGTGGCATAGAACCCTGCGCGGGCGTTGCGACGACGGACGAAATCCTGGGCGACAACCCACGGGCATCCGGTGGCAGCACTTTTGCCGGTACACCCGCAGGTTGTGCTGCTGCGCTTAAAACACTGGAGATATTTGCAAGAGACAATATCGTCGAGAGTGCGAAGCACCTTGGAGAACAGGCTTTGTCGGCCATGAGTGGCTGGCAGGAGAAATATGAGTTAGTCGGCGAGGTGCGAACTCTGGGTCTGCTCATGGGCGTCTCTTTCAAACACCCCCAGGCCGAGGGAGAAGATTTTCACGTTGCACGTTCAGTGCGAGATGAGATGCTCAAGCGGGGTGTGTGGGCCATCTGTGATCACGAGGCCCAGGTGAGAATGTATCCGGCGCTCAATATGGATCAAGCAACGTTGCTTGAAGGCTTGTCTATGCTGGAAGAATCCATAGCGCAGGTTGAAAAGAATGGCGTTACAGTGGGAGACTATCCAGCCATGCCCACAGGTAACGTTGGTTTCTGATCGATAATGACCGGCGCGACTGCCGTCTCTGACTATAGGTCGACGAGTTTTACTACTTCGGTTTGCGGCGTAACCACTTCGCCTTCCACTAAAAAGAATCGCCAGAACACCATTCCAAACAAATTATTTTCCGTATCAATCCAGTTGGGACGACGGGGGTCTTCGTTCGCCAGAATGATTTTGAAACTGCCATCATCTTCCAGGTAGGTCTGTTTCCTGTTCAGCGAAGCGATCCTATTCGAATAGTCATAGGTCTGTTGGAATCGATTCCATAGGCAGACATTGGCAAACCGGCATTCGGGCCATCGTCCAGTGATCACCAGGGCCTCGTCGCTATTAATAAAAAAAGGTGCCATGGAGTAGTGGGCATCTGCGGCTGAAAGTCCAAAGTCACCGGGTGGCTGGGGTGGTGGAAACTGATTGGGAGTCAAGGCCACAAACGGCGGCGGCTCGGTATTCGCCATGGGGGGCATTTCCAGCGTGCGGCTGCGCACAAAGTTGCATACCCTGTGTATTCCGGCCGCGACGCTATTGTCATCGGGTGGCATGGGTGTCTCGGTCTCGTCGAGACATTCAATGGTCATTCGAGGCTCCAGTAGCGGATCTTTTGCAGCGCTGTACTCTAACTCCCAGTAGTGCCGAGTAGTGACCCTCGAAGCGCCCTCGCTCATGGCCAGCCAATTGTTTTTGCGAGGTTCGCCTCCAAGATAAATGGTAAATCCGCCATCGGCGTCGGTCTCAATTTGAGTGTCGTTCAATACTCCCGCCGTCTTGTTCGCCATGCCGCCATTTTCAGCACCTTCTTCAATGGTCATTGAAAAGTACGCTGCGCCGTTGTAATTGCCGCGAATAACATAGGAATACTTTGGGGACACAGGTGCATCAAAGTAGATTGCATCGCTGTTGTCACCCGTAAGTTTGCGGCTAGGTGTTACGATTCTTCGAAAATTGGGCGTGCGCGAATCCTGTTCGAAATTGCCAACCAGTCCGGCTTCCAGAATGTGCATTAGCGCCCGATGTGAACCGGCGATATCCTCGGCGGAGCCCAGGTTCCATTCTTCGCTGGACCAACGCTCATCGACTTCTGTGAGAAGAGTAATCAGCTCTTTTAGTGCGCTGCGGCTTTCAGATTGTATAGTCATTTTCGATCTCTCTTGCGACCATCATTTAGCGGTCAAATGTGGGTTTTTGGATTCGTAGGGAATGTTGTAGTGTCGCCGATAAAACGATAAGCGATCATCAACTTGTGAACTGCTCAGGCCAAAATCCTCTAGTCGGTATTTATGCTGGCCGTGTTTATGTTGCTTGTTGCCGTCTACCCATTGTTGCATATCAGCTTTCGCTTGATCGCAAAAGTCGCGCTGGAGAAAATCGTAAATACCCGCCACCGCTTTCTGCCAGTCTTCCCCAATGTCGGCATATAGCACATCATACTGATTTTCTTGGGGAATCATTTCCTGACGTACTTGTTGGGTTTTTTTCAACATGCGTTCTGTTTTTTCCAGCCAATCCCGGCCGACTGCCTGAGGCGAAACCCTGTCGGTGTCACGTACGATGGAATTCCAGGTCATAGAGCAGGCGGAGCCGACTGCTTTCACCGGGTCCCTGTGGGAACACACTAGCTTGGCGTCCGGGAAAACGTGTATTAGAGAATCCAGATCCTGCATATGCTGAGGTGTTTTTAGCACCCAGGTTTTGTCCGGCGGATCTTTGCGAAACCAGGAGACCACTTTCAGCAGCGTGACCATATACTCGTAGGCATCGAGCTGACTGTGTATCATCAACCACTCCGCAAAGCTGGGTATTTTGGCCTGGATCTCGAACAACTGGCTGGAGAACCCATGCTGTATTAAGCCGACTTCTTCTTCGACTTCGTGAGCGCCCAATGGATGTACCGAGGCGATTTGCGGGCTCATGTACAGCACGGCCTTAAGACCTTCCTCTATGCTGGTGATCCTCGGGTCTGGCGTAGTCGTGAAACTGGCGGGCAGGGGAACCGGATTGACGCTTTCCCAGGCTTTGAGATGTAGAAATCTCTCGTCGGTCGCAAGAAGTCGGTGAAGTCGCGTTGTGCCTGAACGCGCGAGGCCTACGACCACCACGGGCGCTTTAATTTCGCGTTGCAAAATTTCTGGATGACGGGTGATTAAATCGTGAACATACAGGCGATTTTTCAGTAATCGAACGATGGACATGCGATTCATAAAACGGCCCAGAGGATTGAGTTCCGCCTCGTTTTCGAGTGAGTCCAATAGTAATCTCATCGGCTCCAAAAACCGCTCATCGCCAAACTCATTTAGGCCTGTTTGTTTGCGAGCCGCCGCCAACAGGCTGTCTTCATCCAGGCGAGTTTTTGCGAGATTCATGCTGTTCAGTGCTCTGACGGCGCCGTTAATCACGCGGATGGGCAGGCGATGATACGATGTCGCTGGTGGCAGTGTGCTGGCGTCCATGAAAGTCCTGAGAGGGCCGCTTGAGTTTTAGTTATACTGCCATCGGAATATTTCCGGGTATACAGATGAGATTGATAACAAGCCCTATTCGGTTCATTTATCTGGCATGGTCGGTACTTTGTATAGTTGGCGTATAGTTGGCTGCCAAGTAGTATCGTTTAAATCATCATGCCAACGTGAATCAAAAAGGAATCAATAGACATGCAAGATTACAAAGATAAGGTTGCAGCCGTTACTGGCGGAGCCAGCGGCATCGGCCGATCCCTGGTTAAGGAGTTGTTAGCCGCAGGTGCCAAGGTGGTGATTGGAGACGTCGAGCAGTCTGCGCTCGACCGAGTGATAGCCGAGTTTTCCTCAACAGGTGATATATCGGGCGTGGTCACAGATGTGTCCAGCGCTGAATCAGTCAATGCTTTTGCGGATGCGGTCTATGAAAAACATGGTACCTGCCATTTGTTGTTTAACAATGCCGGTGTAGCCGCGCCTTCAGCAAACGTGTGGGAGACCACCGAAAACGATTGGAAATGGGTTCACGGGGTTAACGTGCTGGGGGTTGTACACGGCATACAGGCATTTGTTCCGCGCATGATTGAATCGGGCGTCGAGGGGCATGTAATCAATACATCCTCTGGTGATGGCGGTGTATCGCCATTGCCGTATCAGTCGGTATATGCATCGAGTAAGGCGGCAGTTTCCTGCCTGACCGAATGTCTCTCGGCGCAGTTGCTCACAGAGGGGACCAATCTCGGGGCTTCTATCTTCTACCCCTCTGGCGGATTATTAGATACCGGTATCTGGACTACAGATCGAAATCGGCCAAAAGATCTGGCTCGTGAAAAACCCTACGATCCGGTACCTACGGTGCAGGACTTTCAAAAAGCCGCGGCCGATGCGGGGATGGAATTACCCGTCCAGGATCTGGACGAGCTCGGACGTTATTGCTTGCAGGGGATCTTGGAAAAACGTTTCGTCATCATGATTGGTTTGGAAGATGCCGAAGCGACTCTGCAGGACAGAGCCTCTCGTATTGGCCGCAGTGAATTGCCGATTGATTTGGCGAGTGTTCCACAACTGTAGCGATAAAATCTTAGCTGGGAAAATCCAGATGAATAGTGGCTAAAGCGCCAACGACTAAAAGCCCGAGATCGAAAAATTTCGGGCTTTTTTTTGCGTTTTAGATCGACTTAGGGTGAAGTTTTACCGGTAGAGAAGTGTAGCCGCGCACAAAAACCGATTCATTACGTGTTTCTTTGCCGACCACTTCCACGCGATCAAAGCGCTTTAGCAATTCTTCCCACAGTATCTGCACTTGTAGCTCCGCCAGCCTATTGCCCATGCAGCGGTGAATACCAAAGCCGAAGGAAAGGTGTTTACGCACATTCTCACGTTCGATGTCGAACTCGTCAGGCCGTTCAAAAAAGCTCTCGTCGCGATTTCCGGACACGTACCACATAATCACCTTGTCGCCCGCTTTGATGGTCTGACCGCCAAGTTCGGTGTCGACTGTCGCCCGCCTTTTCATATGCGCCAAGGGTGTTTGCCAGCGAATGGTTTCCGAAATCATACTGGGAAGCAGATCCGGGTTGGCTTTCAATTTGGCGAATTGCTGCGGAAATTTATGCAGAGCCAGCACACTGCCACTCATTGTATTGCGTGTGGTGTCATTGCCGCCAACGATAAGCAATAGCAAGTTACCCAGGTATTCAGGTGGCGACATATCTTTGGTCGCTTCGCCGTGAATCATCATGGAGATAAAATCAAACTTGGGGGGGGCGTTGACGCGCTCATTCCACAGCCGAGTAAAATAGGTGAGACACTCGCCCATAACATCTCTGCGTACTTCCTGGGTGTTGCCGTTTTCAGGGTCGGGCATTGATGTGGCAAAGTCAGACCACTTGGTGAGTAGGCTTCGATCTTCAAATGGGAAGTCAAACAAGGTGGCCAGCATACGAGTGGTCAATTCAATGGAGACTTTCTCGACCCAATCGAATTCCTCTCCCACCGGTAAACTCTCGAGCACCTCGATGGTACGCTCGCGAATCATCGATTCAAAGTTTCTAAGGTTCTCGGCACCGACTACTGGATTGACCACTTTGCGTTGTAGATCGTGTTTGGGTCTGTCCATGGCGATAAACATGGGCAGCCGAAAATCATCTGGCTGGTCGCGAATGTTGATGCTGGGCTCAGAAGAGAATATTTCGTGGGAAGTATCCACCTTCATAATGTCTTCGTAGCGGGTGACGGACCAATAGGGTCCAAAGTCACTTTCGGCACAGTAGTGCACCGGTGACTCCTCTCTCAGACGTTTAAACCAAGGCCCGTGTTTGTTGTTAGAAAATAGGTAAGGGTTGGCGGGGCTGAATTCATCGAGTGGAACAGCATAGGGATCCTGGTCTACCTGTTCTCTGGAAAATATGAAGGTGTTGGGTGCTTCGGCGGTAGTGCCGCAGCAGGTGTTTGAAGTTAGGGGCTTATTCATCTTCTTCTCGCAATCGAATGGGGCCAAATTTTTCCGGGAACTTGCCGATTGATTTGGCGTAGAACCCGCGAAAGTATTCCATGTCGGCGCGTAAATCGCCAGAGGGTACCAGGGGTGGACCAAAACCCGCCCGTTTCTTACCGTAGTCAAGGTAAGAGGGAACAATCGGCACATCCGCTCCCATGGCAATATGGTAAAACCCCGACTTCCAATATTCCGCGCGAGCTCTGGTACCCTCGGTGGGCACCGCCAAAGCCAGTTCATCATGGTCGTCAAATGCGGCTGCCATGTCCTGAACGACATTGCGGTTGCTGTGTCGCACGATGGGAATGCCACCTAAGTTACGCATAACCCAACCAAAAGGTGGTTTGAACAGGCTGTGCTTTCCGAGCCATCTGATGTTTAGGTCAAATACTGCCCCAAATGCGATCAGATAGAGGAAGTCCCAGTTTGAGGTGTGCGGTACAGCGATCAAGACGAAGCGGGCGGCTTCGGGTTTCTCTCCCTCGGTCTCCCAACCATTGATTCGCAAAAAGCAGCGCGCAATCCATTTTTTCATAATTTAAGTGGTGGGGTCGGCCGGGGATTATGGGGATTTGAGTAGACTATCACGAGCTACACATGGAAAGGCAACGGCATTGCTATGGCGCCAGGAACGGACCGTCGACACACAATCTTCTACCGTCTGGCGTAGTGCAGGCACCGCAGATACCGACTCCACATTTTGTTAGGTAATCGATGGCACTGCGTATCTGGTCCTCTCGAACGAACTCTCGCTCTACCGCAATGGCAGCATGTACCATTGGCTCTGGCCCGCAATTGTAGAACACAAGCGTGTCTCTCTCTTCTTGCGAAAGGCTCTCCAGACGAGTCCGTAGCATTTCGGTTACAAAACCCTGATAGCCTTCGCTGCCGTCATCGGTTGCCACATGTACATCGGCGATTTCCCGGCACTCATCCAAGAAATACAGGCGCTCGGCGGTTCTGGCGCCGGCGAAAATTTCAGCGTTGCCAAAATCTCGTGCCAATTGATACACCGCCGCCAAGCCGGTACCACCGGCTACAGCCATTATCTTCGCACCTTCGCCGGGAGCTGCGGCGATGCCATGTGGGCCGCGAACATAGGCCTCTGTGCCTTCTGGTAAATCCATTAGTGCGTGGGTGAATTGCCCCACGTCTATAACGACGAGCGAAAACGGGTCATCGGTGAGGGCTGAGAAAGGTTTTTCTCCCAGACCGGGTATCCACAAGAAAATAAACTCGCCCGCCTGGATGTTCAGCTTGCGATCAAAGGTGAGAATGGTGATGTCATCGCAAACCCGTTTGTTTTCTACCAGAGTGACCGGGCTGAAAGACATATCGATGTCATAGCGAATGTGAGACTCGGCTTTATTGGAACCGAAATCCAGGTCAGCTGATAGAACATTAAAATAGTCGGCGATCTCATCCGTGGTGAGGCCGGTAAGCGACGATCCCACACCGATAATAGCTGCCCCGGCATCGACAAATGCCCTGACATCGTCTGCACTGCTAACACCGCCACAGCCGATTATGGGACGGTCGGTTACCGCGGCGATTTCTCGTACGCACTTCAACGCTATGGGGAGTACACCCTTGCCCGAAAGGCCTCCAGCACCGTTGCTTAACACCGGATGACCGTGGGCCGAGGTGTATCCGGGCCCAACAGTGTTAATAGCGCAGAGGGCATCTGCTCCACCGGCAACCGCAGCGGTGGCTATTTCGCCAATATCCGGGGTATTGGGTGTGAGTTTGGGGATAACGGGAATATCGACGACGGCTTTAACCGCGGCGGTTACCTCGCGCACTAGTGCGGGGTCTTGGCCCATGGCCATGCCGTAACCTTTAGCGTGAGGGCAGGACAGATTTAACTCAAGGCCATCGGAAACCGGTGCCATAATCTTGGCGACTTCAACAAATTCTTCTACGGATCCACCGAAAATCGAAGTGAGCAGGAAGCGATCGGCTGGAACCTTCAATTGGGCCATAATCCTCGCCGACTCGCTTGCCCCGGGATTGGTCAACCCTACTGCGTTAACAAAGCAACCTGGGGCGTACTGACTGAATACCGGCTCGCGGTTGCCCAGCTTGGGGTCTGGGCCAATACTCTTGGTGGTGACCACTCCAACCTGCGGCATGTTGTCGAAGATATACTGAATAATGGGGACAGCGGTGGTAACAATGCCAGAGGGGATGGTGAAAGGGCCGGACAGGGTTTTGCCGAAAAATGCTTTAGTGGGGATAGTCAAGATGGGCGCTCGAAAGTCTCGTTATCGGGGATTTTAGGTGGCGCAAGTATACTGGCTTGTGCCTCTATAGTCTAAGAGACTAGCGCTGGGGATGGTGTTCTTGGTTGCCTTGAGAATAAGCCAGGGCGACCTCTTCGGCGATAATCTGAATCCCACGCTCTACGACATCGGCCTTTTGCGCGTAGGAGACCCGAATACACTCCCGTTGATGGGTCCAGTTCGCGTCCATACCAATGAAGAAGTTGTGGCCGGGCACGATGAGTACACCTCGCTTCTTGAGTCGTTCATAAAGAACCTGGCTGCTGATAGGCAGTCCTTCAAACCACAGCCACAGGAATATTGCGCCCTCAGGTTTGTGAATGTGGAAGGGCAGGTCACCCAGTTTGTCGCAAAACCAGTTGAGGGTTTGTTCGGAGCGTTGTCGATAAAAGGGTGTCACGTAATCCCTGGTAAGTGACAGTATTTCGCCGGTCCTGAACAGCTCTTTCGCCAAGGTGGGCCCCAGGTTCCCGCAGGCCAGGTTTACAATCGTGTTGACCTTGGTATAGGCCTGAATAATTTCCTCCCGCGCCACTATAATGCCAGTTCGGACGCCCGGAAGACCAAGCTTGGAGAGGCTTAGCGCAAGAATGGTGTTGCTGTTCCAATGTGGACGAGCGTCATTGAACAATATGTTGGGAAAGGGGAGGCCATAAGCTCCATCGATAATCAATGGGATATCCATCTCCTGGGCTATCGCATCGAGGTGCTCAATCTCCTCATCAGTGAGCACGTTTCCCGTAGGATTAGTGGGCCGAGAGACACAAAGCGCGGCAGTATGTTCGTCCACCGTCAATTGGGAAAAATCCACGTGGTATTTAAAAAGATGGTTGTCCAATAACTCGATGCTGGGGCGAGTTGCGCTGAAGAAATTCTCGCTTAGGCCAATATCGCGATAGCCAATATATTCGGGCGCAAGCGGCAAATGTATCGAGCGGACGGAGGAATCAGGCATAACACCGGCGAACATATTGTAAAGTACGAAGAAGGCAGATTGGCTGCCGTTGGAAACCGCGATGTTCTCACCTGACAATGACCAGCCAAACTGCTTGCGCAGAAAAGACGCGATTTGTTCGCGGAAGTCTTTGTCTCCTTGTGGAGACTGATAGATACCGAACAGGCTGTGGCGCTGCGCTGGGTCCGCCATGACCTGCTCAAGCCGTTGTTGGAATATTGCCTCGACTTCCGGTAATCGACCCGGATTGCCGCCTCCCATAAAGATCATATTGGGATTTTCGTTAAGCGCAGAGCCCAGATCGTCCATGAGCTCCACGATTCCTGATTCTTGGGAGAACTTTGTGCCGAAGGTGGAGAGTTTCAAAGCGGAGTCTCTGTTGTGGAGTTCTAATTTGCTGGTAATCAGTCTAGTACATGAACGATCTCAGGTGCAGGGAGCCACAAAAATATTCGTGTTTGCTGAGTGGCTAGCAGTTGTTTGTTGTCGAGTAGTTTTAAAGTGATAAATCCAAGCTGTTCTGAAGCTCGTGTGACACAAGTCTGGTAAAGCGCGCTGACAGTTAGTTTGCTGCCCTTGGTGGCTTATTTACCAGTGTTTGTGGGACTATTGGCAGTAGGAGTGTGAGGTGAGAGGCTTTATCTTGGAATAGGAGCCTGTGAACCATTCTTTATAAAATTTGTTCGGTTGTTTTTAACTATCGGTGTAAAAATGAAACTAGTTAATATTTGCCTCTTGATCGCATCACTGTGCTTCTCTTCAATTTCTTTAGCTGATCCCCAGGCTGAGAAAGAAGCGGAAAAGCTGTTAAACGTGATCGGAATGGAACAGTCACTTGTGCAATCTATGGCTCTGATGCTCGATCTTCAGCTGCAACAAAATCCTGCCTTAGGGCCGTATAAGCAAGTCATGGAAGAGTTCTTCAGTAAGCATATGAGCTATGAGAGCTTAAAGTCTGACATGGTAAAAATTTACTCAGAGGCGTTTACTGCTTCCGAACTGAGTGAAATTAATGATTTTTATTCAACCAAGGTGGGCAGGAAAACGATTGAGTCGATGCCTGCTCTTATGGCACAAGGCGCCCAGATTGGTGCCGCTCGTGTTCAGGAGAACATAGGTGAGCTTCAAGCCATGATTGAGGCGGAGTCAGAGCGCCTACAAAAGTTACAGCAGGAATAGATTTCTAACGGCGCTGAACTTGGTCTTTTACAGGAGGAATTGATCTGCATGAACCGAGTAGCTTGGGGTTATGGTACGCCCCGAACAGTTCGTCCACTGTGGGCCATGATCGAGCTGGGACTGGCTTACGATCACAAAAAAATATTGCCGCGCGGCGAGGGAATGGAAGACCCGGCTTTTCGCGCGCTCTCCGGCAGGCATAAAATACCGTTTTATCAGGACGACCGTATCACGATGGGCGAGAGTGCGGCGATCGTGAGCTATCTTGCCGATCGGTACGGCAATGAAGCGTTGTCCATGCCAGCAGCCGGTACGAAGGAACGCGCCATTCTCCAGGATTATACGATGTTTGTCATGACTGAGATCGATGCGCGATTGTACAGCGTCCGCTTGCATGATGAGCCTCCCGGCGGGCTCTCCTCGGTCTATGGCTCGGCACCAGCGGCCGTCGATGCAGCGAAGCAGTATGCAGCCAGGGGCCTGCGCGAGGCTGCGCGATGGTTTAAGGACGATCAACACTTTGCCATGGGAGATCGTTTTGGCTCCGTGGATATCCTACTTGTCTCATGCCTCGACTGGGCGTTGTTTTACGGGTTGGAATTACCTGCGCCGCTGGAAATTTACAGGAACCGATTAGCATTGCGACCTGGTTATCTCCAGGCGATGGCAGAGAACAAACCTTCCTAGGCAAATAGGCTTATTCTGCTTTGATAACTTTTGGTACTAGGCATACAGGACCAGTTGATGAGTGACCCGATCGAATTGTTCAAAAGTAATTGGGATAAAGCGAAGTCGCTTGAAGATGCGAATGCCAATTACTGTACTCTTGCGACTGTGTCTGAAGAGGGCCAGGTCTCAACTCGGACTTTGGTGTTGAGAGAGGTCACTGATGATTCGTTCGTGATTTTCGTGAACAATACGTCTCCTAAATGGCAGCAACTTCATTATTCCGAGAAGTTAGAGCTGTTGGTATTCTGGCCTAGCATGATGCAGCAGTACCGAATTCGTGGAAGCATAGCATTGGTTCCAAAGGATGAAATGCGCCGACATTGGTCGAGAAAACCCTATGATTCAAAGATAATCGATCATTACTATACAGACTATCACCCTCAATCTAGCCAGCTTGATAGCAGAGAAACACTGCTGAATGGAATAGACAAGCTCAAGATTGCGTACTCGAGGGAGGACGATGTTCCGTTTCCAGAAAATGCGGAAGGAATCGCGATTAAAGCTGATCATATTGAAACTTGGCAAGGTTCAGTTACAGATCGTATACATGAGAGGCACTTGTACACCTTGGGACAGGGTCAATGGGCCTGTAGCATGCTAGTTCCATGAGTAGACCGGCTGGGACAATATTTGAGGGGGTCCTTTGATTCGGCATATCCTGGTGATCCAGTTCAAACCGGAGGCTAGCGATTCTTCGATTGAGCAGGTAAAAGAGGCTTTTTTGGCAGTTCCAACAAAAATAGCTGGTGTTGAGTCGGTGGAGTGGGGTGTGAACAATAGCCCCGAAAACCTGAATCGAAATTTTACTCATTGTGTTTTAATGACTTTTGCGGATGAGGAAGCCCGTCAGCACTACTTACCTCATCCGGAGCACGAAGCCTTGAAAGAGAAGTTTCTCCCAGTACTAAATAGTATTGTTGTTCTTGACTACGAAGTGTTGATGCCTACTCATTGATAATATGGTTATTCAGAGTAGAGAAAGGATTTAAAATATTTAGATTTGTTACTGTGGTGTCATGTGTTTTGTTTAGTCCGGCTTTCGCGACCGATTTTATTTCGCTTAGCTATGGTTAGAATCCAGGCATTTATTCAAGAGTGACTGGCTATTGTTGACGGAGATTTAATGAAAATAAAAAATTTGTTCATTCTGATAGTGTCGCATATCGCAGTGGGTGCATTTGGTTTTGCCGCCGGAATATACGCCCTCCCTATACTCATTGCTCCGGAGTCGCCAACTGAATCTGAGATCACTGCTATGTCTTCACGAGCAAAATACTCTGGAGAGTTTACAAGAGACCGCGCAGATAGCGACTCACTTCATTGGGGGGAGGGTCATGTTTCTGTTGGCGCCGAGTTTATCACCCTAATGGGGAAGCTCGCGGCTGGTCCAGACTACAAGCTCTACCTATCGCCAGAGTTTGTGGAAACTGAACTAGACTTTGAACGTTTAAAGCCAGCTATGGTTCGCGTAGGAGATGTTAAAACCTTTGAAAACTTTCTGGTTAAAGTTTCCCCTGATGTCAATATCTCAAACTACAACACTGTCATCGTTTGGTGCGAGACGTTTGGTGAATTTATTACATCTGCGAGGTATCGCTAGGGTCGAACGCTCGCCAGTGTCGTGTGATTGTGGCCTTAACGCCAGCTGGGATTAACCCTTTCTGTATAGGGATAAATTCAACGAGCGGAGAGCTATGAGCGAAGAAAATACAGGGAAATTGATTTCCGGTTTTTGGCGGAGAATCGGCGCTTTACTGATTGATGTCGTGTTACTCGGCTTCCTGGGTTCAATGCTGGGGCTGGTTTTTGAATCTGCTTTCGTTGAATTAGGCGGCTGGGGTCGCGTTGTCGGCTTTGCGATAGCGCTGGTCTACTTTGGTGTTATGAACAGTCGTATCTCTGGGGGACAGACTGTCGGGAAGCGTATACTTGATCTAAGGGTGATCGGGTCGGATAACCTCCCTATCGGAACCCGTAAGTCTCTGGTTCGCGCTGCAATTCTCGCCATTCCGTTCTCTCTCAATGGTGCTCAGTTCTCCAGCAATCTGATTTTTTCGTATCTGGTTTACCCTCTCAGTTTGGTGGTTTTGGGTGGTATTTTTTCAATAGGCTATTTGTATCTATTCAACCGTCTGACCCGCCAGTCACTTCACGATCTGGCCGTTGGGAGTTATGTCGTCAATGCGGAAGCGCCCAATCAAGAAGTTGGAAAGATGTGGAGTGCACACCTCATTGTCATTCTCGTTCTAGGTGTGTTGGCACTTCTGGCACCCTTACTGGGGAATTATTTCGTCGAGCGCACTGCGTTTAAAAGTATGCTGAAAGCTCAAGCGGCTATAATGTCTGTTGAAGGCGTGTCGTACGCACAGATGTCTACCAATACTATGATTTTGAGCAAGATTAACCAAGAAAGCACATCCACTGATTATGTGAACGCACAGATCTTTTTAACGGGCAAGAATATCAACGATTCAGAATTGGCGAGTCAGTTCGCTCATCTGGTCATTGCCAATTATCCCGAAGCAACAGAAAAAGAGTCTCTTCAGATTACGCTAAGCTACGGCTATGACATAGGTATTTGGTCTGTGTGGTATCACTACACCCATGGCTTCGATCCTAACGCTATCAATTAAAAAAAGGTTTTGAAAATGAATTGGACGGTATATCTCTCAGGCGAAATACACACAGATTGGAGAGAGCAAATAATACGGGGTTGTGAAGCGCAAAATTTGCCAATCACTTTCACCTCCGCGGTGACTAATCACGAAGCAAGCGACGCTGCAGGCGACGTACTAGGTCATGAGGACTACAGTTTTTGGCGAGACCATAAATCCGCAAAAGTAAATGGGATCAGGACGAAGACGCTTATTGAAACCTGTGATCTTGCAGTGGTGCGTTTTGGAGACAAATACAAGCAGTGGAACGCGGCGTTTGATGCGGGTTATTGTGCGGCCTTGGACACGCCATACATTACGCTGCACGATGAAAATATCATCCACCCCTTAAAGGAGGTGGATGCAGCGGCTATGGCGTGGTCTACCACCGTCGAGCAGGTGGTAGATATACTGAAGTATGTAACCACTCAGGAGTAGCTGTAGTAGCTCAGACCCTATCTGACAGGCAGTGCCGGATCGGGTCTAGACTAGATGTCCGCTTTCACCACTTTTACGACATTTAGGCCATAAAGCCTTATACAATATATGGTTATACTATGTCAGGATTTTTAACACTTCTAGAAATAAAAAGGATTCGTATTTCGCCACAACCCTGGCTTCGCAGGGTTTGGGGTTTCTGGCCTAGTACTTGCCTGTGCTAGTTTAAGAGCAGGCAAAAAGGGCTCTGGCCCCTTTTCCCGCGTTCAGCGAATCCTCACTGAGAATGGTGGCATCCGCCCGCCGAAAAGAAAACGATCACCCCTGGCATTGACTCTCGCGGAGCGAGAGATTATTTCGCGTGGGCTGGCGCAGCAGTTATCCGTGCGCACTATAGCGAGCCAACTTGACCGTTCACCCTCGACAATAAGCCGAGAAATTCGCCGTACCGGGTCACTGGGAAGGCGACCTAATAGCAGGCTCTCGTGGAAGCCATATCGCCACATTGGTGGAGCGTCAGACTTGGTATGTCATGTTGGCGAAGGTCGAAGACAAGACCACTGATACTGTTGTCAGCTCCTTGATTCAACAAGCTGGGGAACTGCCGAATGAGCTGTATAAGTCTCTGACCTGGGATCGAGGTTCAGAGATGTCGGGCCACAAGAAATTTACACTGGCGACGGATATCCAGGTGTACTTCTGCGACCCCAAAAGCCCATGGCAGCGAGGCTCTAACGAAAATACAAACCGGGTGTTACGGCAGTACTTCCCCAAGGGAACCGATCTATCGGTCCACTCTCAGGAAGAGCTAAATCGGGTGGCAAGACGATTAAACGAACGCCCCAGAAAAACGCTAGACTATGAAACACCGGCAGATCGATTTGCCGCATGTGTTGCGTCGACCGGTTGAACCCGCACCTCAAAGCGGCCGTCAACGGATCGGCGTTCTATGTGTGGAATACCAGTCTGCGTCGGTTACTGTCCCATGACTATAAATGCGTCCGCCAAGAATAGACCTGCTGCAAGCGGCAGCATCACGGAGATGAGGGCAATATGAACCGCGGGCCGCGCACTCACAAGGCCAATTATCCAGATGAGCATGAACGGAGCGGCTTGTAGCTGATATGCTGTTACTTCGCCTAAGGGTTGGGTGCCCGCGAGCCAAGGAAATAGCATGATAGTAGTCATCGACGCGAGACCGACAGCGAAGAAGGGAACTCGATTGTCATAAAAGTGTTGTCGATAGGAGGCGATTTCTTGTGAGGGCCGTCCGGTCAGTAGTTGGGCGCGTACGATTACCAACGCGGGAGTGCAGAGTGTTAGTAGGAACGTAATGGGACCGAACTCGAAGTCATGCGCGGCGGCAAAGAAGTTCCACCACGACAGTGCTGAGAATAGAAGTAGATACACGGCCCACCCTGCGTGTACCCAATAGCGCCGATTAGAATCGAAAATGTCGGAGAGTGAGCCAAGAAGCCTTCCCACGGCGATCGAATAGAGGAGCGCGACGGCAACGGAAACAAACTCGAACTGACTCATGCTTGTACCGCCCAAAAGTTAAGTATGCGGAAAAGTGGCATATAGCGCCGATTCACTATAGATAGGATTTCATTTCATCGGTGTAATGCAGACGAGTTTTTCGAGACATATTGTGACACTCCAGTTTCCTATTGAAGATAGCAGGGTGTTGCGTTGATCAATTGAATTCACAGTCGAAAGCAGACCCTCGGGACATTGTAGACCAAAAGGCCGCTGTTAGGACAAAGCGGTCATCGGCAGTCAGACACTGTCTTTCAGATCGGGTCTGGATTACTACAAGTAGCTCATCCTTGTGCCTGCTAGGGAGCAATCTTGGTGCGCTTGCCTTTAATCAATCCGCGGAACCAATCGAGTAGGGTTTCTGCCTTATAGTCCGTGAACTCGCCCGCATCCATAAATACTCCGTGCTCGTCACAGACTTCCCACCAGATGTGTTTCTGCTTTTTGTCGGCAGACTTCAACATAGGTTTTCCACAGCGGGGGCAGTCAATTTCATCTCGACTATCCCACTTCCAGCCTTCATTCGGATCACCAGAATCGAGATCTTCGCTGCCCAGAATTTGTTTGAGCCTGTTGGCTTCTTTGTCATCGAACCAAAGTCCCACGCAGTGGGTGCAGCGGTCGATGGTAATGCCATCGTGAGTGGCTTCTTCCATTCCATGACCGCACTTTGGGCATTTCAGCGAGTGTGTAGCTTGATCATATACCATTGCTATTTCCTTTTTGAGCAAAGTGGCTCTCTAAAGTAGCGTTTAAGCGGCTTGCTCAACATTGTCTTCGATTACAGCGGGCTTAACTAGAAAGTGTGCTAGCGCTGGCATGAGGATAAGCGCACCGAACATATTCCAGATAAACATAAACGTTAGCAATATGCCCATATCAGCCTGGAACTTGATGGGGGAGGCCGCCCAGGTGATAACACCGGCGGCAAGAGTGACCCCAATAAGGGCAACGACTCGTCCAGTAAAGTTGAGGGTCTCGTAATAGGCGGTAGTGAGATCCATGCCTTGTTTTTGTTTCGCCAGAATTACCGTTAAGACATAGAGCGCGTAGTCGACGCCAATTCCGACTCCTAGTGCGATAACCGGGAGAGTCGCCACTTTCACTCCAATACCCAACCAAACCATTAGCGCCTCACACAATATAGAGGTGAGCATGAGAGGCAGCACGGCACAGATAACGCCAGGCACCGACCGAAATGTAAGCATACAAAGCACGATCACTGCGCCGTACACGTAAAATAGCATTTCTCTATTGGCCTTTTTGACGACCACGTTAGTCGCTGCTTCAAATCCGGCGCTTCCAGCTGCACCGAGGAAATCAGCGGTGGCGTTCTCACCCCATTCAGCGTTGAAGCTTTCCAGGGCTTCCACTACATCGGATAGAGTCTCTGCTTTGTGATCTGCCAAATAAATCAGCATCGGCCAGATCGAACAGCCTGCATCAACATATCCGAGGGTAACGAGTTCGTTAACAGCGTAATTGACGGTGTCTTGATTGCGGAACAGCGAGTGCCACTTGGGGAAACCCTCATTGATACCCATCATGATGTCTCGGGTTCTGACGTTCAGACCGCGAACATCTTCCACACCGTTTACTTGTCTCAATCGCCATTCGAGCTCATTGGCAAGGCTCAAGCTTTCGTGGTTTACGCATCCATCCGCAGGTGTTTTTACAATGACGGCGAAAACATCTGTACTCACAGAATAGTTTTCGATCATATATGCGACATCTTTGTTGTAGCGAGAATCCGGACGCAGCTCAGGGGCACCCGGATCCAGGTCGCCAATTTTTAAATCTCCCGCTACGTAAATGCCCACACCCGCAAGTACTACGCTCACTGCAATTGCAGCTGCTGCCGGGCCGCGCCTGGTAAAGCTCAGGAGAAAACGCCACAGGCCATGCATTTCTTCCATGCTCTTATGAGGCTTGCTCGCCAGTTCACCCGCTTTAATCCCGACACCGGTATACGAAAGAATGATAGGCGTGAGTATCAGATTGGTGAAAATCAATACGAGTACGCCGATACTCGCCGTAACTGCCAGGTCTTGAATGACCTGAATTTGAATAATCATCAGAACGGCAAATCCCACACCGTCTGATAAGAGAGCGGTTACTCCAGCCATGAACAAAGCGCGGAAAGTGTAACGGGCAGCCACATAGCGATGACTTCCCCGGCCGATATCCTGAAGTACGCCATTGAGTTTTTGTGCGCCGTGGCTTACACCAATCGCGAATACCAGGAAGGGCACCAAAATTGAAAAGGGGTCGAGCTCATAGCCCAGGGTCGCAAGAATACCCATCTGCCACACAACGGCAACCAGAGTGCAGCCAATCACCATCAGCGTCGATCTTAGACAGCGTGTGTACATGTAAAGTAGTACTGTAGCAATGACCACAGCGACCGCGAAAAATATCATGACGGCGAACAATCCATCAATCAGATCGCCGATGAGTTTGGCAAAGCCGATAACATGTATCGATTTGTTTTCATCATCACCGGCGAATTGTTCGCGAATTTCTTCGAGCTTATCCGAAAGCTCTGTGTAGTTGAGGCGCTCGCCTGTTTCCGGGTTGTTATCCAATAGAGGAACAATAATGGCCGCGGACTTCTCGTCGTTGGCGACCAGGTCACCCATAATGCCAGCTCTGAGAATATTGCGTTTTACCTCCCCGATTGATTGGGGAGAGCCGTTAAAATCGCCGGGGATGACTGGCCCACCTTCAAACCCTTGTTCTGTCACCACACGCCATCGAGTGTTAGGTGTGAAGATAGATTTCATGCCGTTTCGATCAACGCCGGGAATGTAAAATATGGCGTCATTAACCTGCTCCAGATAACTCAGGTTTTCCGGGGTAAACATTGTGCCGTCTTTAACAGCAACGACCACTCGAAGATTATTGCCGAGTCCTTTCAGTTCATCTTTGTTTTCTTGATAATTCATCACGTACTGATGATTCTTGGGCAAGGTTTTCTCAAACCCTGCTTCCAATTTAATTTTCGTCGCTTGAAACCCAAGAACTAATGTCACCAGTAAGCAAAAAAGAACCACTGCCGGCCTGTTGTTAAAAACCAATCTCTCGAGGAAGTTCCCAGATTGAAAATCAAATTGAGTTAAATCTGAAACTACCGGTAAGTCTGACTGTTCAGCGTGAGCCATTAAAAATTCTCCGAGGGCTTATAATTATTTCGGCAATGTGAGTGTTTTAATTCCGGCGGGACCACCCACCAAAATAGTACCTTTGGCACCTTCTTCAACAGCGTAAACGCGCCCGCCACTCGATACAGGTAAACGAGAAAAACTCATGCCGTCATCGTTGCTGAGTAAAACCTCACCGGCAATTCCGACAAACAACTGACGTCCATCTGAGAGCACGGTGGAATCAACGATTGAGCTGGTAGGGGGCTTCTCGACTACTGTCCAGGTTTGTCCCTTGTCTGAGGTCCGAAACATTCGCCCTCTCAAACCGCCCATGACGATTGAGCCATCAGAGGTATTTGAGCTGGTAAAAAAGCTCCCTTCCCAGGGCACTGAGTGCACCTGGCTGGCATGCCTGGAAATGACATCGCCGACTAGAAAAAGACCGGCCTCGCCACTGATAAAAAATTGACCTTCGTCGGGTAGTGGTGCGAAGTCAAACATATGGTAGAAGGAATCATTTTCAAAGCGGTGCATGTTGTGTTCCCAATTCTCGCCGCCGTCAAAGGTTACCATCGACATGCCATAAGCACCGGCTGTATAGCCTTGCTTATCATTCACAAAGTTCACTTTGAAAAAAGGTTTGTCTGCGCCCTGGCTGATTGCGAAAATCATCTCCTCTACCAGAAAAGGGTAGTCTTCGTTTTCCGGGTCTGATTCCGCCAGCTTCTCGTAGTATTCCTTGCCCTCCAAGCCGAAGCGCAAGCCATCGAACTGTTTAACCCAGGTTTTTCCTCCATCGGAGGAATGAAGAATGATGCCTTCATGACCCACTGCCCAACCTTTTTCAGCGGTGGGGAAACTGATATCCAAAATACTGCTGCGTACCGGCACATCAGCTTGAGTCCAGTTCTCGCCGTAGTCGTCCGAGTACAAAATGTGTCCGAATTGACCTGTGGCAAAATACCGTTCTCCGAATTTCGCAATAGTATAAATAAGGGATTTGGTCGCGATATCACTCTTTACGGCGGGCAAATTCATCACGTCATAGGTTTTGGCGTGAAGTCCCGCTGTGGTGGTGAATAAAAACAATACGCCTAGTAACGCTTTTCTTATCATCATGATTCTATTTCCATCGAAAGCTTATTGCTTAAAAAAAGGGCGCAGCGCTACGATTGCTGCGCCCTTTGGATAGAACAGGTTTATCGCACGCCACCTCTGGCCATACCCTTGGCTGAAAAGTATTTATCATTTTGCTTTACGCCATTTTTATACTTGCCTGGAATAGGCTTGGTATTCAGATTGTAAATACCCTGTAGTACGTCATAGGCGCCGTAAGCGAAGTGATAGTTTGACTTGATATCGTAAAGATTGGCGCCGTAAGCGTATTGCACACGCCACATATTCCCTTGTCCATCGTAGTTGTCTGCAGCAAGGCCCGCCCAGCTGTCTTCGTCAATGTAAAAACGACGTTTGCTGTACAAGTGGCGGTTGCCGTCCTTCAGAGTTCCCTCGACGACCCAAACACGGTGCTTTTCCCAGCGAATGAGATCTGGATTGAGAAACTTGTCGCCCAGAACATCTTCTACTTTTGACTGGAAAACGAAGTCATAGCAAGAGTAGGGGATTATCATTTCCTGCTTGCCAACAAGTTCCCAGTTATAGCGCTCTGGAGAACCGTTGAAAATAAACGAGTCATCGTAGGTGGAAGTGCCTGCAACGCCGGGGTTGGGGGTATCGAAAGATACAGCAGGTGCTAGCCGAACGCGTCTTTGTCCTGTCAGATACTGCCAGGCTTTGCGTCCCTTACCTTGGGTGAAGTCTGCACCGGGTTCGTGCACCAGTAAGATTTCTCCGGCTCGTCGGGCGGGTGCCTTATAGTTAATGCGGAGCTTCAGCCAAGGGGTGTCGCCGGCAAGTTGATCCGGGTTTTGGTACATCGGCATGAGATTGGTGATGTAGCCTGTCGTGGAAAGAATGCGCTTGCCATTGGAGCTTACATAGTAGACGTCATATTCCATGGAGTGATCGGGAACATAACGAGTCAAGTGATTCCACAGAACTTCCGATCCTGATTTGGGGATGGGGAAGGGCACACCAGGATAAGAGCCTTCGACTTTTAATCCATCGGCAACCAAGGTTGCCCCCGTCGCGTTCTTGAGGTTGTTGGCATACAGCCAGTCAGGCACAACGAAATCGCGTTTAGTAGGGTAAACGTTCATTTTAAAGCCATCAGCGCCGAGCTTTTCAAACAACGCTTTACTGCCGTCGGTGAGATTATCGGAATACTCCTGCCAATTGCTTGCATCGATAGTGTAAAGAGGCTTTTCATCGGGGTAGGCGTTAATGTAATTGTCTGAGCCGGCTACGAAACCTGCAGGTGTGGGTGTGCCAGCCTCGTTCCACGGTGGTATCGAACCGTCAGCATTACCCGCACGCTCTGCACCCATAGGTGTGAGTTCGTTCGAGAGTTTGGCGGCTTCTTCAGCAGAGACACCAGCCAAGGCACTGCTGGCGACGAAGGTACTTAGGCAAAATGCGGTGAGCATTTTTGTATGGATCATCTTGTCTTCCTCTTTGAGAGTAATGTGATGTCGTGTGTCTGTTCGATGTTTAGATCGTGTACTTTAACGTCAGTGAGATGTTGTCTCTGTCTTTTAGCAAGCCACCAATTCCAGCGGTAACGGGGCCAAAGAACACATTGTATTTTGCTTGGAAGTTCCAGACCTCGTTGATATTAAATTCGAGTCCTACACTACCATTGCCGCGGCCTTCATCCCCACCGAAGGTAAATGGGCTCTTGCCATGGATCGTGTAGGACACGCTGATAGGCATCGACATATCCCAACCGGGCAGAACTTGAAACCAAGTGGGTTTGAAAACCCCTGCGATGCTGCTGACGATTCTTCCTTCCTCCACGACCGGGTCCAGTAGCTCGCAGCTCTCGGTGCAGTCATCGAGCATGGAAAAGGTTCCCTCGACGACATAGGAGCCTCCTTCCCACCAGCCGTTGTCGCTGAGAAATCCCAAACCGTTTACAACCAGGGACCAGGTATCACCCACCGGACCCAGATAGTCGCTGGAGTCGTAGGCGAAAAAATCTCCTTCAATAGCATCCAGGCCCAAGGCTGCCTCGATCGTTTCGGTGAATAGATCAGGGGAATTGTAAAAACGCTGTAAAGATGCGGAAAGTCCAGGAGCAAGCCCCGTATTTTTTCTATAAACCAAGTCTAAACCCATGCTGATACCGGCGATTTCTTTCGCCAGAGAAACGGCGAAGAGGTCGATATCTTCCTTGAACAGCCACCGGCCTGTGCCGTAGGTGATTGTTCCCGCGCCGGCGTCTACGACCGGATCATTCGGACACGCCACACTGGCATCAACTGAACACAGGGCATTCAATTGGGCGAGCAATGCAGCTGCCAGCGGTGCGAGATCGGAATCGCCACCAGCAATGACGTTACCCAGTTGACCGACATCGAATCCCGAATGTAAGCCATGCAGATTCTTGTCGACGTAGTTCAGATAGATAAAGCTGGTTTCCAGTGATAGCGAATCGACCCAGTATTGTAGGTTGAAACCCCATTCGCTATTTTCAACCTGATCCTTACGCGTGGTAAACCCGGTTCGAAACGGCGCATCGGGATCGCCCGCCGGAATCGAAATAAACTCAGTATCTTCGGTGAGTCCTTCTGCCGGGCTGAAGTAGGTGCCGCTCTCAGGCAGCCGGTGCCGCCGATGTTCGAAACCGTAATAGGCGTTCAGCGTCAGGTTGTCAGTGACCTGGTAGACCGTAGATATCTTTCCGTAAGGCAGGAACAGTTCCTTTGCTTCGGTGCCTGGCACCGAAAACGCCTTGGCGAAGTCAAGGGGCGCCATTGAGGCTCCGACGCCACTGATGGCGCCTCCGGCTAACAGGCTGTTGCCCCAGTAGATCGTGTGACGCCCAGCCCGAATCCCCAGCGCGGTCTCGCCAATGTCGAAGTTGGCAAACACAAAAGCATCGAGAATTTCGCCGCCCTTGTAATGGAGGTCCTGAGCTTCATCGTTGTATTGTCCCGGATCTACACTGGGTGAGGCCCAGGTAAACCTGCGACTGCGCGGGTGATCGCTGTCCTTATAGGCCGGGTCGTACCAGGCCGAGGCACTGATTCGAAAACCAAAGTTATCTTTATAGATGACATCCATTTCAGACAAAACGTCGAGACGCGTACTGATCAAGCCCAAGCCACTCCGGTCAACTGATAGGTCGGCGTCATCAGCCAGGAAAAAAGAGGTATTGCCGCGCCGTCCCACATAGACATCTTTGTCCTGGGCGGCAACTCGCGACATTACGTTGGCCTTAAATGAGTTATCCCAGCGGATATTCCAATCATCTGAGGTTTCAAATTCAAAGGCGGTTGCCGGTGCAGCGAATGCTGAGAGAAGTGAAGCAGCGATAAAACTCTTCTTCATATTGGGGGTCCTGACATTATGGTTTTAATTTATCAGCTTAGTGGCTAAATGACGATGCAGCAACTTGGCCAAGCCCCTAAGTTGTATATAAGACACCTTAGTGACCCTAATAGGTGCTATTGCCGCCTCCGCACATCATTTTACGCCGGTAGATCCAGCCTCATTGTGCTGTTGCGTCGCACTGCGGCTGCTCAACTTTTGTCAATGTTAATGATGACAGGCTAGCGCTCCAGCTTAGAAGGTAGGTAGGTAAGCTGCAGCTATTGAGAAATACAGGCCGCAGACATATGTTCGCATATTACGATCTTAATGGGTGTTAAATTCGAATATACGGATGTATCGACAAAGCGTATAAATACCTCAACTAGCGCTGAGAAGGCGGCGCAGTTTACAGATTACGCAGCAATTAAAAGAGGCAATGAGAATGAAATTATCCATTTATTCACGACCCTTCCAGCTGACACCTGGAATGGAAAACCATATTCGACAAAAGCTTAAAACGGTACTGTCCAGGTTGCCCCACCCTACGGAGGTTGCGGTTACGTTTAGTGACATCAACGGAAACCGCGGTGGAGAAGACAAGCAATGCAAGTTGCAGTTCTCAGTGCCTGGTCTGGGCCGGTTTGTCGTGAAAGATACCAAAGCCGACCTGTATCAAGCCATCGACCACTCGGCAAAAAGGGCGCGACACGCGATTTCCAGAGCCATGAATCGCCACCATAAAAGGGTGAAGATTAGAGCGATGCCTGAGGGAGAATTCGCCTAGTGCCATTGCAGAAAGGTCCCGCAGGGCAGGCCGCCTGGTTGGTCGCTTGCAGTCCCTCGTTTGCCGAAGTCGTACTCGCTTGATTGACTCTTCGGGTATAGCGAAACAATAAGGTATTTAAATCGAATATTCGGAGTCTTTGTGCGTCCTTATAATGTCCGGTTTTGCGCTGTGTGCGATTTTGATGATATTTGAGAGAGGATATGCCGGTGGGACAGTCAGATGAATGGGTAGACGAGCTTGCCGCGAAAAGGATGGAGCGCGCGGGTTGCCGCGTGGGCATTATCGGTGGGGGGCAGCTCGGCATGTATTTGTGCGAGGCGGCTCGTCCATTGGGTCTAACAACCACCGTTCTGATGTCCAGGCCCGACGAGTCTGCTGCCCATGCTGCTGACGCAGTTATCATAGCGGCTTTGGATGACTTACAGGCTGTTCGTGCACTGATTGAAACATCTGATGTGATCACCTTCGAGCTTGAGGCGATTCCGGAAGCAACAATTGAAATGCTCGAAGAGGCTGAGGCACAGTCACAGCTTAGGGTCTTTCCTCGCTTGAAAACTCTGAGATTGCTGAAGGACAAAGGCCTGCAAAAAACGTGGTTGCACGAGCAATCCCTGCCGACGCTACCTTTCGTGGTCGTACCGGAGATTCAAGAATTATCATTGGGTGTGATAAAGCCTGTCGGTTTGCCGCTGGTACAGAAAGCCTGTCAGGGGGGTTACGATGGCAAGGGCGTGCAAATGCTTCGCTCCGAGAAGGAGCTGCAAAAGGCGTGGCCAGTTTCCAGCGTCCTGGAGCCGCTGCTTGATCATCGCGTTGAAGTTTCGGTCATCGTAGCCAGAGACTGCGATGGTGACCTGGTTTCTTATCCACCGGTGTCGATGGACTTCGACGAGCGCTTCAATGCCGTGTCTTCGGTGATGAGCCCCGCATCGATTCCAGAACAACTCCAGCAAGAATGTGAAACACTCGCGCGCCGCGCCGTAAACGCACTCGAGGGCATCGGTGTGTTCGCGATTGAACTGTTTATTGCGCAAGACGGCAGTATCTACATCAACGAAATTTCTCCGCGTGTCCACAATTCAGGACACCTGACTATGGAAGCGTTTACGGTCTCGCAATTCGAACAACATATTCGTGCTGTGGTGGGGCTGCCGCTAATGCCCGTGGTCAAGCAGCGAGAGTTTGCGGTGATGTTAAACATTCTTTACGATGACAGTTGGAGTGATCTGTGCCCGGCAGAACCCTGCCGTGATCCGGTGAAGCTCAGCCTGATGTCTCAGGCCCACTGGTATGGAAAACCCGAGGGCACAGTTGGGCGAAAAATGGGGCATCTCACCACCCTGGGTAATTCCGCTGCAGCAACCGGTTCAGAAGCTTCCAGGGCACTGATGAGTTTGCGTGCTACTGACCTTAGCAGGCCTGTTACATCCACATATTTTAAGGAACCCGTTTGTCACTAACACCAAAAGTAGGAATTATCATGGGCAGCGATTCTGATCTGCCTGTTATGAACGCCGCCGCAGACACACTGAGCGAACTCGGAGTGGACTGGGAACTCACCATCGTCAGCGCACACAGAACCCCGCAGCGACTTTTTGATTACGCTAGCAGCGCCGAGGAGCGCGGCTTGAGAGTCATTATCGCTGGTGCGGGCGGCGCAGCGCATCTTCCGGGTATGGCTGCTGCGCTCACGGTATTGCCGGTTATTGGCGTACCGGTGAGTGCGACGTGTCTAGAGGGCGAAGATGCTTTGCTGTCCATCGTGCAGATGCCAGCAGGCGTGCCGGTCGCTGCGGTTGCCATCGATAACGCGACTAATGCGGGAATTTTGGCGGCGCAAATGCTGTCAACTGGCGATGCCGAATTGAGAAAGCGCTTACAAGCTTACAAACAAAGTTTGGAAGACAAAGTCATGGCAAAGGTGAGCGCACTGGATAGCAGGACAACGGGCGGCTGACACGATGTTCCTCGACAATCTGAGTTCGCCGCCGCTGCTCTTTTTCTTTTTGGGAATGCTTGCGGTTCTGGTTCGTTCTGATCTTGATATTCCGGCTCAGATAGCGAAGTTTATGTCCCTGTATTTGCTGTTCGCTATCGGCTTCAAGGGCGGCGTCGCACTCAATGAATCTAAATTGGACGCAGAGGTATGGCTCTCGCTGGGAGCCGCCGTGTTATTGTCAGCAGTGGTTCCCGTCTACAGTTTTTATGTCCTTCGCAGGAAATTGTCAGTGGCCGATGCCGCTGCAACTGCCGCGACCTATGGTTCAGTGAGTGCAGTCACCTTCATCACCGCGACCAGTTACCTGACTTACCAGGGCGTCGACTGGAACGGACATATGGTGGCGGCGATGGCGTTGATGGAGTCGCCCGCCATTATTTTGGGTCTACTGCTTTACAGCCGATCTCGAAGTGCGAGTAAGGCGTCCAGCGAGCCGCATAAGTGGGGCGAGCTTTTGCATGAAGCCTGTCTCAACAGCTCGGTGTTTCTCATTTTAGGCAGCATGATTATCGGGTGGATTACCGGTCCACCGGGTATGGAACAATTGTCGCCGTTGATCAAAGATCTTTTTTTAGGGGTGCTATGTTTGTTCCTGCTCGATATGGGCATCGTCGCTGCTCGCCGCTTGCGGGATCTTCGTGAGAGCTCAGAACAGCGCTCAGGAGCAGTGCCTATAGCTTATATGGTTGCGATGGCACTGTTATTCCCAATCGTAAATGCGGGTCTGGCTCTATCGCTGGGAGCCGCGTTGCAACTCACCCTGGGTGATTTAGTGTTGCTGACAGTTCTGGCGGCGAGCGCGTCCTACATCGCCGTACCTGCTGCGATGCGACTGGCGTTGCCAGAGGCAAACCCCAGTGTGTATCTTCCTATGTCGTTGGCGATAACTTTTCCTGCCAACTTGCTGGTGGGTATTCCGCTGTATCACAAGGTGGCGGAGTATCTGGTCGGTGCATGATTCAACTAAACTCTTGAGGCCCTGATGAAACCTTGTAAAAGAATAGAAGTGGTTATCGAGCAGGTCATGGCGCCTAAACTTATCGAGCTGCTGCGTGCCCAGGGCACCCGAGGTTACACCGCCATTCCCAATATTAGCGGGGAGGGCGATCGGGGTATTCGGCGAGCTGATGAGCTCGCGGGTGATTCCAGTAATACGATGTTTATTATCGCCTGCGAAAATCTCGATGAAGTTGAAAGTATTGTAGAGCTGGTTCGGCCGCTGATTCATAGATCAGGCGGCATTTGCATTGTCTCCGATGCGCAGTGGGTATTGCACTGACGGGCAGGAAGCCTATGCAATCGCTCAGCTGAACAGCTGCTCTCTGGCCCGTTCGATAATTTCCACCACAGCGGGATGCTTCACTTTTCGCTCCGGCGAAATCACCACAAACTCTTCTTTCACATCGTCCAGCACGCCGATAACTTCAGCGTGGTACATCCGCTCAACTTCCGATGCGATCACTTGCGGAGCTGGAAACACTCCGGCACCGGCTTCACCAAAAGCCTTCAATAGAGCGCTGTCGCCGATCTCGGCAACAATGTTGGGTCGCACATTGACACTTTCAAACCACTCGTCCAGATCACGCCTGAACACGGAGGTCGAAAGGGGCAGCAAAAAGGGCGCACCATCAAGCGATGCAGGGAAGCCCTTCTTGTAACGTGCCACAGCCTCTTTTACGCAAAACAATGCAATGGGGCTGCCGCCCATGCGGTGGTTGTAGGCTTTGACGTTCATGCCCACGGGAATAGGCCTATCTGAAATAACCATATCGAGCCGGTGGATAGCCAGGTCGGCGAGCAACTGCTCGAGGCTCGCTTCACTGCAAACCAGTTTCACGGGATTCTGCGCAGACAGGGCAGGCTCTAGCATTCTGTAGCCAATCAACTTGGCCAGAGAGCTCACGATTCCGACGTTTAGAACAGGTTGAATGTGAGGCTCACGATTTTTTACCAGCTGACTGAGTTCTGCTCCCACCTGAAAGATGTCATCGGCATACTGTTTCACGATTCGACCCATGTCCGTGAGCATCAGCCCGCGTCCGGCGCGCTGAAATAGCGGCTCGCCCACCACTTCATCAAGAAGCTTCAATTGGCCGCTGATGGTTTGCGGGGTGAGATGCAGGACCTCGGCGGCGCGGGCGATACTTCCCTCGCTGGCAACAGTCCAGAAATAGTGCAGGTGGTTGTAGTTCAGGTGGCGCATTAAGGCCTCGGATCGGCGTAAGCTAAGTTCGGGAAAAACGACTATAAGCGATTCAAAGATCGAATAGAACTGTTTTTGTGAAATGCGCTATCAAACACCGATGAGGATATGCAGAGCGCTCATTGTGGCGCGCTGACATTCTTGCTTTTATCGATGGGGTGGTGAGATTTCTTATCCCAATCTAATCTGGTTGGCCAGTCCATCGGGTAGGTTTAAGGCGCGCTCCAGTTGGTCCAGGTAGGCGCGTTCCCTGGGATCGTCCTCATCAATGGCAAGGCAGGAAGCACCGTAGATTTCGGCCTTGTGTTCCAGGCCTTCAACACCTCTTGCGACGTCTTCCACCGTGAGCGGCTGCCGGAGAAGATCAAACACCAATGCTTTCAGCTCTGCTGACAGCTCCATACGATCGACCATTTCAAAGATGCGCTCTTGCTCCACGGCATCTATGTGCCCATCGGCTTTAGCGGCAGCGATCATCGCTGTGATAATGCTGATTTCTAGTGTTTTAACGGGCGCTGTTGATACCACCGAGAGCTGCGGTTGCGCTTTGCTGATGCCATGGGCTTGTGGCTGAGTGTTGGTCGACGAACTGCGCCATTTTTGCAGGGCACTGAGTGCCAGCCCGCCCGCTACGGCAGCACCACCGTAACCCGCGGCCTTTCCGGCGAACTTGCGCGCCTTCTTGCTACCCAAAAGCAGCGCTACGATACCGCCTGCTGCAGCACCGCCCATCAGTCCGCCGGGTATTTTGTCGGTAAAAGATGCGTTCTGCTGGACCGCTTGGGTCTGATGACCCACAGCGCTGTCTGTGCCGCCTAGAAATTGTCCTAACAGGCTCTGGATATCACTCATTCTCTACACCTCTTTAGATTAACTGATGTTGAAAAGAGTAGGCGATGTTGGGCGCGCGGTATATTCGAATATGCATAAGATACACATCGGATAATTCGTACATTGATTAAAGAAAGATCGAATAGAACTGTTGATTAAAAGCTCTATAGTGGCCTGACTGGTAATCCTAAAAGGACAAGATTGTGACTACACGAAAACCCGTTCCCCAGATCGCAGTTGCTGACCCCGACGACGCGCAGTTTGCCCAAACCGGTGCACGTGGCGCCGATGCCGCGGCGCTGGCAGTACTGAGAGACACCTATCGTTTACTTTCTGCGACACTGGTATTCAGTGCCGCAGTCGCCTGGCTCAGCGCCAGCTTGAAACTGCCTCATCCCGGTTTGATGCTCACCTTGGGCGGCTACTTCGGGCTGTTGTTTTTAACATCCTATCTGCGCAACAGTGCCTGGGGTTTACTGTCAGTGTTCGCGCTCACGGGGTTCATGGGCTATACCCTGGGGCCCATCATCGCAGCGTACCTGAGTTTGCCCAATGGCAATGAGATTGTGCTGACAGCAATGGCTTCCACTGCGACGGTATTCCTCGCACTTTCCTGGTACGCCAAGCAAGACAATGCGATCGACATGATGCGCATGGGCACCTTTTTGATGGTGGGTATTCTCACGGCATTTTGCCTGGGCCTGGCGGCGTTCTTTTTCTCCATGCCGGCATTGTCGTTGGCCGTTTCGGCGATGTTCGTATTGCTGATGGCGGGGCTTATCATGTATCAAACGCAGGACATACTGCGCGGTGGTGAGCGCAACTACATCAGCGCGACGGTCACGCTGTTTGTCGCTATCTTCAATCTGTTCACCAGCCTGATGCACCTGATGGGTATGGGAGGCGACGATGCTTAACAGCACTTCTCGTTAAGCGCACTTACCTGGAGTGGCACCGCAGCAAACAGTGCTGGTGCCGCTTTTCAGTTAGACAGCGAGAAACCATGTTATGTTACTGGCATGGCATACAAGCAGAGTAATAACCCACTCCACGGCATCACCCTGGAAGCACTTCTCACGCGGTTGGTTGAACACTACGGTTGGGAAAAGCTCGCCGGTGAAATCAATATCAACAGCTTTAAGAACGACCCCTCCATAAAATCTTCACTGAAATTCCTGCGCAAGACCCAATGGGCCAGGGAAAAGGTGGAAAAATTGTATCTAAGGACCTTCGAAAAACCGTCTCCATGGGACAAAACCAAATGGTGATTGCCCCAGTGCCCCATTCTGGTGACCCCTGTTTTACCTATTACGTGTGATCTCCCCTTGGATAGCCTATGCTGTTAGCACTCATGGCAACTCAATGTTCGTGATCTAGATATATCCAGGAGGATAATATGAATAAGTATGGAGCGGAGTTTTTTGGTACGTTTTGGTTGGTTCTAGGCGGCTGTGGCAGTGCGGTTCTGGCCGCGGCCTTCCCGGAATTGGGGATAGGCTTATTAGGTGTTTCATTAGCGTTTGGTTTGACCGTGCTAACAATGGCCTTCGCTATTGGCCATATCTCCGGATGCCATCTCAATCCGGCGGTATCGATAGGCCTCTGGGCGGGTGGACGATTCCCAGGCAATCAACTGTTGCCTTACATTGTCGCCCAGGTGCTGGGCGGAATTGTGGCGGGCGGAGTTTTGTATCTGATTGCCAGTGGCAAAGCGGGCTTTGATGTGTCGGCGGGATTTGCTTCCAACGGCTTCGGTGATCATTCACCCGGTGGCTACAACATGATGTCGGCGCTGATTACCGAGGTGGTAATGACGATGATGTTCCTGGTGGTGATTCTCGGGGCAACCGATGAACGTGCGCCTCCCGGTTTGGCACCGATCGCCATCGGCTTGTGCTTAACACTTATCCACTTGATCAGTATTCCTGTGACCAACACCTCAGTGAACCCGGCGCGTAGTACCGGTGTTGCTTTGTATGTAGGAGGCTGGGCCGTATCGCAGCTCTGGCTGTTCTGGGTGGCTCCCATCGTAGGTGGGGTGCTCGGGGCGCTGGTGTATCGATTTATTGGTAAGGAAGACAGTTAAGTTTGACAATCCAGGGGGCGCGTAGTCCCCTTAGACATTCATTACATAGAGGAGAGCTTAAGAATGAATCTTTTTGCAGCGGCAGTAAAAATAAGAGCCCTGATTGGCGTTTCTTTAGTGGCGACGATGGTAGGTTGCGCCAGCACTTCCGAGCACCGTTCCACCGGGCAGTTTATTGATGATGCAACCATTGCAACCAAGATTGAAGCGTCCCTGTTGGCCGATGAAGTTACCGATGGCCTGGACATAGAAGTTGAGGTGAATCGCGGCAGAGTGCAACTCAGTGGCTTTGCAGATTCTGCCCAGGAAGTGGAGCGCGCCAGCGAAATTGCCAGGAATACCAAGGGCGTTAACTCGGTCGATAACGTTTTAAAGATTGCCGAGGGAGGCCGAAGTGCAGGCCAGTACCTGGATGACAAAGTGCTGGTGGGAAAAGTGAACGCGGCACTGGCTAGCGCACCGAATGTGAGTGCCTTGGACATTAAGGTAGAGGTTCATCGCGGTGTGGTTGTGCTGGGCGGGTTTGTTGGCTCAACAGAAGAGCGAGTCTCAGCGGGGCAGGTTACCCATGATGTGCCCGGTGTGAAAAGCGTTGAGAATGGATTGAAGGTTCGGTAGCGTTGCAGCCACACTAGCATGACACTCGAAGTTATAGGTGCCGGATTTGGCCGCACCGGCACAACCTCGCTGCAGGCCGCGCTTCATCAACTGGGTTATGCCCAGTGCCACCATATGCGCAAGGTGATCACTAACCCAAAACAAGTGGACTATTTTCTCGCCGCCATCAATGGCGACACCATGAATTGGGATAAAGTGTTCGAGGGTTTCGATGCCTCCGTGGATTGGCCCTCTAGTAAGTACTACAAAGAGCTCGCCGATTATTACCCGGAAGCGAAAGTGATCTTGAGTGTGCGAGATGCCGAGGGCTGTTACAAGAGCACAAAAGACACGATCTACACCATTAGTCAGAGCTTCCCCTGGTGGATGACGACGCTAATACCCCGGGTAAGAAAAACCAGAGACATGGTGAATTCCACCGTTTGGAATGGCGTCTTCGATGGCAGGTTTGAAGACAAAGATCATGCGATAAAAGTATTTGAACAGAATATCGAAGAGGGTAAGCGAACTATTCCCGAGCATCGCCTGCTGGTTCACAACGCAAAAGAAGGCTGGGAACCCCTCTGCGAGTTTTTGAATAAACCCGTTCCGGATACACCATACCCCCGCACCAACGAAACCGCCGAGATGCAGAAAGACGTTCGAAAGTTGAAAAGATTAGGGTTGGTGCCGTGGGTGTTAGCTGCTGCGATCATTGCATTTGTTCTGACTTGAGCGGCTGAGGTCTTTGATGAATGACTTTGTAGGAAGATGGCGTATTCAATGGATGGAAACTTGGTCCCAGGAATATGTGGACAAAAACGAACCCGGATACTTCGAGTTTGATGAGCATGGGTTGGGGTCTTTCGTATTTGGCACTATCCACGGCGCAATGGATTGTCGCGTGGCTGAAGACGAGCCGTTTTTGGAGTTTACCTGGTTGGGTGATGTTGAGGGTAATCAGCTTTTTGGGAGAGGGTATTTTCGGTTATCCAAACCCGATGAGGGGGAGGGGGTTTTGTTTATTCATACTGGTGGGCAGTCGGGTGTGTCGATTCGTAGAGATGTATAGCGCCTAGTTTTGTGAGTACTATGCTTGTAGCACTGATTAGCTTGAGGGCGGAACTGGTTTAATTGCGGCCAAGTATCTCTCACGACGTTTTTGCCTGTTTACACGTTGTTCGTCGACATCGTTCTGATAGCCAGTTCGAACCTCATGTCGATCAGAAATAATCTTCATCGGTCGTGCTACCTCGTTACGATACTCCGGGCGATTAGGATTTCTTCCAACGTTTCGGGCATCGAGGTTATAGAGATTCAGAGTTTCCAATATAGATCCTCTGATAATAACTGCCTGGGTTTCGTTGATTGTATGAATATTGACGCCGGCTATAATCTCGTCACCCAGAAAGACACGCTTAGATTCTCCCTTGTCATTTCTAATGACAATACTTGAAAAATCTTTATCGCTCGTGAAGGTACCTATTAGCTTAAGATCCAGTTCCGTTTTGGGTAGCGCCTTGATGTCAAGCTCTTCAGATACCTTTTCCGGTACGCCAAAAAAATCCCAATGTCTGTAATCAGCATAGCGCTGCGACATTTCATCTTCATGATTCATAATATCTCTGCTGGGTCGATTTGACTCCACCTCAAACGCCTTCTGTTTCGGGCTTGGGGCTTGAAGATACAAATCATAGACTCCTAGTGTCAGCCCGCTCGCCAACGTCAGCAGGCTGCACGCATACCACCAATTATCAGAACGCACCAGTGTTAATGCTGAACTTACAATCCACTCAATCATGTGAGGAATAATCACCGACTGTGTTATCCCGAATCGGCCGAGCAAAAAGTCGGGGCCGGTTGAATTGAACAGGCATCTACACTGCAAGGCAGCGAAAAAGTGTCGATAATAGCAGTTCCATTCGATGGTACCGTTACGCTTGCCAACACCCACCCGGATAGAGCTTCATCATTGGTGCTCCCCTTAACAGTTATAGGGAATATGGATGGACCTGTTGAGTTACTATCGGCGATAGAAAAGCTTTGTTTTCCTGACAGGGCGCAACCCGTGGCAGAAATTTCGACAGTTGTACCCTCTGGCAACTTGCCGTTGTATTTATCCGAAACGTAAAATAACAGCGCGCGATCAACACCTCCAATCGAGACTGATTTCGCTGGGCTTGTACCTTTGATTGTTCCATTGTAAAAAGCACCGTGGGGCCGGCTGCCCGATGCGAGTATTACAATACTGTCACTTACGGTTACTGGATTAGGATCGCATGCTTTTTCGTTTATGGCTTGCGTAGTGCATAGACTGCCATTGTATACTCCGTTTGCCTCTGAATAGCGGCCATTTTCGTCGATGTCTATAAATACTTCCTCACTTCCTCCGGGTTCATTGCAATTGGGATGACAACTTCCTATTGTAGTGCTATTCCCAAACTCTCCATCTTCGTTGTGATCGAGAAACGCTTCAGGTAGATCCTCAAATCGTTCACCGCTGTCGTAGAGCCCATTTGCATTGGCATCTACAAACGCCTCGTCACCAGTGGTGTACGCTTGAATAGTTGTTCGAGCACCGATAGGATGGCCGAGAAAATCGGGGCAAGGCTTACCGCGACTATTACCGCCGCTAGGGCAGTTGGTATTGTATAGTGTTCGCACAAAAGCCGAATTACCGTCATCATCTGTAAACTCGGAGAATAGCGGTTGGCGCGGAGCCTGGCTTCTCCAGGGTACTGTGCAAACTCCTGACTCTGTAGTGCAGCTGGTTTTCACTCCTCCGTATTCTGTACGGAAAAATACTACCGTACCGTCCGGCACTGGGCTGTTGAATCGATCTGCTGCGCTTATCGACAGATTGGCTGTGACCCCATCTTGTAAGTCCCCACCCGGGTTTAACGTATCTGCGGCTATGGAAAAAGCACTTTGATTCGGTCTTCCACTCCTGATGAAAATGCTTTCAGAAATGGCGGTAAGCTCTTTTGCGTCTTCACGTATTTTTGCTGAGACTCTGACAGCGGTAGGAATACTGCCTGATTTCAGCCTAGTCCCGGCAACACCAGCTGCATCGGTTAGGACTGATTCTGATTCAATTTTGATTCCACCAATGGTGCTCGATAAACCAAATGCTACTGGAATATTCGGAACGGGTTGTCCAGTTTTATCGACTACCTTAAAGAAGACTAGCGTTTCGTCCGGCAGGTTTTCATTATTCGACTCAGCCAGATTAAGAGCTGCAGAGTCTGCACCTGCGTAGGTAATAGCGGTGGCTCCAGGTCTTCGAATAAGCACGCGGCCTTCGGCATAGTGGCCTACTAGTCCGGCAATCTCCACGGAAATTACATCCGTCCCCGTGCAACCCTCTGCGGTGTACAGTGCCGATGCTATTCCGCCTATGCTGTAGTCAACGCGCCCTATGGAGGCCAGCGGCGGAGTACTTTCAGTACATTCGCTGGAAAAATTGGCCGTGTAAGCTCGAGTCAGTGAATTCCCCTGAGTATCTCTTATAGAGATGGAAAGGAGCGTTTCTCCCCCCTCACTGATTGTTGGTGCGAGTACGTCAATAGTACCTTCGGTAAACCCACCACTATGAGTAGCTCCTATCAGTGCGGGCGCTTTTTGTACTGTAAAAAACACTTCTTTTGACTCATCCAGATGCGATGCGACCAAGGCCCCAGCGCTGCCAGGAAATTCGTCGAACACTGTGAGATTTGTAGTTGCTATGCCTTGCGAGTCAATCAATATATCGCCGGAGGCAGTGTCGAGCTGGCCCAATGTGGTCGATAAGCTGACTATACTTCCCGTGACGGCTCTGTTTCGACCGTTTCTTACCTGTACTGATATCTGCATCGGTTCAAGCGAATTGACTACATTGGTTGATCTCCCGGTTATGGTATTTGTCGTCTCTACCTCGATTGTCACTTGCTCATCCAAAGGCACACCTTCCGCATTAGCGGGATCAGAGAATGAACTATCGCCACCTCCAGAATTTCCTCCGCAGGCGACCAGTAAAGTAATGATCAATAATATGCAGGCCGCCAGCGGCTGAGATATTTTCATAGTTTTATCCTCATCCATGAGATATTTGTCGTTGAGCTATGTTTCGAAAGTAAACAATGGAAGATCCAATTGCGGAAACTCAAGCGAGCGGCGAAGAATTAACACCATCGAACCTGTCATCGAATCCAGCCGTATTACCGACTGGAGAGCTTTTTGATAGTTTTTGTGTTGAACAACGGTATTGATCGCAAAATACTTTGAATCTGTCGTAATTGGGAAGTTACTTCGGCTCAGCGCACTCAAAGCCGGATGGACCGAATTCAGCGCTTTTATTCGCGGCCCAAGGTTGTCTCGGGATGCGATAAACTCTTTGATTGTTTCTCGACCCAGATTAGGAACAATCGCGTCAAGAAGGGTGGCGGGAGCAGTATAGAGATTAACTGCCGTTCCTTTTGGTAAGGAAGTGAACGCATTAGCGACGATTATGGACTGCGCTTGGTTTATCTGACCAGTTTCGATCATTTTCCTGACAGCTTCGAAAAGTCTTGTGTAATCTACAGTCTCTGAGTCACTATTTTGTAAATGCTGATCTTCGATTTCCTGGCGTAAATTGAGACACAAGGTCACAGGTAGCGAAAGCTCTTTGCAGTAGTTTTCCAAAACTAGCATTTGCGTATCAGATGCAGATCTATCTGCTTTTGAAATTAAATTCGATATGTTGAAGCGGCCCTGAAGGTCCACGACATCAATCTTTATTTTGTGCGGAAGTACTTCCGGGAATAGATTGGAAGGTTTGAACGGGAGATTTGGAATCCCCGCATGGAATGCCCTCCCTTTTTTCTCTACAGAATTGGTCATCGCTGCCATGGCCAGGGCCTCGCCACGCATAGCAATGTAGTAGAGAGAATTGTGGATTTTTCGATTCTCGCTGCGGTGAATCTCTTGTTGGGTAAGGTTCGCCAGGGTTAAGCTCATCCCACTCAAAATGGCCATAATCATCAAGACAATGATTAACGCCAGGCCAGATTGCTCCGATATACTCACGTTTCTATCGACTCACCCTAAGCGTGAATTTCCCGATGCTTTCGTCTGTGAGTTTCAGCTGCAGGGAATAGACAGCCGGTCTCTGCCGTAGATTTGAGTCCAGAGTCTGTGCGACGATCTCCATGGAATCTTCAAAGGATTCATCTGCCAGCACTGTGATCTGATCTTGCCAGATCTTGGTTGTTGGAGTATTTGTGTACGTTGAGAGATACTGGCTATTACGTACCCGTGATTGTAAATACGATGTTCTTCTCGGTTCGAAAACAATAAGCTGGCTTTTCGAATCCGCATTATGCTTGGCATCAGTGAGATTTTCTGATTTCACATAGTCCTTCGAGAGGATTGTACTATGCAGATTATGTCTTAGAACCCATTGCAATTCTTGAATCGGTTTTAGCATCGATTGAGCGCTTGTGAGGTAAAGAATCGCTTCAGAGCTTGCCGACAGTATTCGGTATGATCCCGCGCTTACGACAACAGAAATCGAAATCGCTAGAAGTAGCTCGAGTAGGGTAAACCCAATTTGGTGTTTCCTATTCCTGCTGGCTTGCATAGCGAGCTCCTTGAAGTCGATATAACACTTCGTCAGGTCTTCCATTGTTCCGGTCCAGGGAAACCTCAATGCTAATTTTTCTGTACCGCTTAACGTCGGTCTGTCTGATTTGAGTTATGGTGTTCATTGCGAGGCCGGCGACCTCATCTTTTGACTCAATCTGCCCAGTAAAGTTGTCAAATGCAGGAGATCGTGCGTGCTCCATAGCGTTTATGGCCACTATTTCTCCCAGCGCTATTTTCTCAACAACCGACCAGGACCTGAGCTGCATTTGGGTAAATCGCCCGAAGGCAAGCGCTATGAGCATGAAAATGGCCAGCGAAATCAGAACCTCAATCAGAGTAAATCCCCGGCACTTGTTCATTGCGAGTTCATCGAACCCATTGGTGTGACCGATATGTATTGAGTTTCCTCCAAGTTCGAACTCAAAATTACTCTGCCTCCGTTGCTGGTTCCGTCTGGCCAGAATATGAGGGACTGTTCGTTTCCATTGGCAAAAACTTCGTTAACACTGTCTGTCATTGGGAAAATTCCAGAGTTGGTATCAGAAAGATTTTCGATTTGAATGGAAAAATTGGCTGAGAACGTGCTTCGCATTGTCTGATCGCTGGGTTTCACCCAACCACCAGTTGACTGGCTCCATTGTCTGGTCAATAGTGATCTTCCAGATTGAACCAACTTTCGAGGTAGGCCTGCCTGGATTGCTTGCCATCTATTCCACTTAAGGTGTTTTTCCAGCTGTTTTATTTCGCGTATTGAATTTGTCTCTCCCAAGTCTGTCGGTATCAAGTAGACCGTTATTGTAGCCAGCCCAATGATGCTTAACACAACCAAAAGCTCAATCAGGGTAAAACCTTTGGACGCATCGACTTTCATAGATTCCAGCTGCCGATATCCGCCGCAAAGTTTTCACCACCTTCTAGCCCATCAGCTCCCAAGGAATACAGATCGAACGGCCCGTGTTCACCGGGACTTAAATAGAAGTAGGCTCCGTCCCATGGATCTCTGGGTAATTCTGAGCGTGTTAAATAACCACCTTCGCGCCCTTTTTTGCTCTCTTGCAACGCCGACGGGGCTGAGATTAAGGCTTCAAGACCCTCTTGAGTACTTGGATAAGTGTAGTTGTCCAATTTATAGAGCTCGAGAGCCTGCATCAGAGTACTAATATCTGATTTCGCCGTCGCTACCCGAGCCTCATCGACTCGTCCGAGTATGTTTGGAGCCAGCATGCCTACCAGCAGGGACAGAATCACGACCACTATCATGATTTCTAGAAGAGTGAATCCATTGTTTAATCTCGCAAGATTATTCATATAATTGACAGCTCAAAAAAACGAGTTGAGTTCAAAAATTGGTTGCATTAGCGCAATAACAATCGTGAGTACGAGGCAGGAAACCAATACCAGGATGACTGGCTCAACCAAGCTGACAATAGTTGATAGGGTGGACTGCGTTTCGCGCTGAAGGATTTCCGCTGTTTTATTCAACGTTGAATCAAGTTCTCCTGTAGCTTCCCCGCACTCTGCCAGTTGAATCATAATTGCTGGCATCGATGTGACTTCTGCGAGTGCCTGCGAAAAACTGGTTCCTTGTTCCACGAGGTCTTGACACTGACTCATCTCTTTACGCATCACTCTGTTACTAACAATGTTAGTGGCGATCTTTAGGGCGTCGAGAAGCTGCATGCCGCTCGCTGTGAGAATGTGGAGGGTGCGAGCAATGTTTTCCGCCGTACGATTGGCAACAAAAGTATTTATGCGGGGTATATGCAGGAGCGCGCGATCACATTTCCACATAAAGGCTTGCGATTCCTTGGCTCGTCGAACTAGCCCAATGGCTATCAGAAGCAAAAGTAACAGTGTCGTTGCATTCGATTTTGCAAAGTTAAAAGCCGCAAGGACCACAGTTGTAGTCGGCGGTAAGGTTTGATCGTTTTGTTCGAAGATATCAATGAATCCCGGCATGACTGTAGTTACCAGTAGTGTTACCACTGACAGAGAGGCAAGAAGTAGAATGGTGGGGTAGAGTAGTGCTGAAGCGATTTGTCTACGATTTTCTATATTGGATTCTTGGAAATCAGCCAGGCTCTTCAAAACCTTATCTAAAACACCTGCCTGCTCTCCCGCTTCAATACTGGCGAGGTACAGCGTGTCGAATACTTCAGGGTATCTCGACATCGCGTTCGCCAGAGTATCTCCCTCCATAACATTGTTTCTAATCGAATGGAAAAGACCGCTCACTTGCTTGGGACCGCCGTCGGCGATAAATTTGAGAGCGTAACTGAGTGGTACACCTGCTCCCAGGAAGGTGCCCAGCTGTAGTGTACAAAGCGCAATATGCTTTCGATCTACCGCTAGCTTTTGCTGTGGTGCCAAGACATTGGTGATTCTTTCAACGACTACAGCCGCAGGCGCCACTTCCAGTGGGGCTAATTTTCGGTCACGCAGAATTTGTCGTGCATGGCAGGCTGAGCTCGACTCCAGAAGGCCTCGTTTTGTAGTTCCACTGGTATCCAGGGCTTTGTAACGAAAAGTGCTCATGTTGGACCAAATCTATTGGAGCGCAATTCGATTTGTAGTCTGCAAAAGCCGTCCTTGTCGCCTCTGCCTAAGGACATATTTATGACATTAAAGTGATGATTGTTCTGCAAGTCTTTGACCCAGTCCAATGTGGCATGCAGTGGGGAGTCTTCCGTCCACAATTGCACATCGAAATCTCCTTCTGGTTTGTAGCGCGACAACAGCAACCCATGTTCTTCGGCAGCGGCAGTCACTATTGATATTAGTGAGTGCTCTGACTGGTTACTTTGCCGGAATGGTGTAGACCGGATGCTATCGATTGTAGCTTTCTGCGAGATCATCCAATGCAAATCTTCGTAGGCAAGTTTGTAGCGCGTTCTCCCGAGGTCATAGGTATGGCGCGCTGTTGTAGTTATGAAAAGTAGCAGTAGGGCTGTAATAGCCGCTGCAGCCGCCATAACGCTCGGTACACTTCTTTGTTGCTGTTGCACAAGCAATGTCTTGATATTTTCTAGCATTGCTTGCAGTCCTTTGAAACCTGGATGCGCCCTAGAAAGGCATCTCCCTCCTGCCGTATTGATTCCACTAATGTCGATAAACCCAATTTCGACAATTCTTGCTCTAGCTCGTCAACGACTTTTGCAGATGTAGTCAGGATCTCGATAGTTATTCCTGGAGGCGCACTCTGGTAGTGTAAGTGTCGTATCTCGCCGTTAACCCGCCCCGCAAGGCTTCCATATTGCTCCAAAACCGGATAGAACAATTCGTTAAACCCATCTTTATGTTTGTCGAGCTCCATTGCCGCTAAATGCTGGGCAACTTGAGCGCGAATATTGACGATAATTTTGTCCTGAGGAAAAAGCTGTTTGTAGATATTCTGTTGATCTATCACAAGGTGGTGTGAAAGACGCGTTAAATGCACAGCAAAGCCGTAATAGGTGCTGGCTAGCGCGATAAGCGTCAAACATAAACAGCACAGGAAAACCCAGTGTGCTTGCCTAAAACCTAAGCTAGAATTTTCTGAGGCATATATCCCTGGTGCGAGATTTGTGCACGTGTCCGTCAGCTGGAACTGTTGTAGGAACCAGTCTTCAGTAATATAGACTGTAGGCATTTCGGTTAAGTGATTGGGTAGGGGGCTAATCCGCCTATTTTGTGACGTGTAAACAAGCACCTCAATTTCGCTTAGCTCACTAGTGCTCAGCTCCTTCGATAATGCTTCGAGATAGAACTCGCTGTTGGTTAGGGATAGTGCGGTACACTCTTTGCTAGTGCCGATAATTGCTCTATTGCCAATAACATGAATGAATGGGCGTTTATTGTCCGTTAAATTGTCTACATCTCGGATGACGCAATCTACCCGAATGGCTTCTTTTGAAAATACTTCGAGACACTGTCTTAGGCTCTCTTGCTGGATTACAAAGGCTGTAATGTGTTTCGAGGCTAAATCTCGTCTTAGGGTTACATGTGATGCGGACAAACTGTAAGGTAAGAATTCCTCCACCAAAAATGGTGCAGCACTGAGAGACTTTTTGGTGCTTCCGGGTACTGCGCCCAGTGGTATTTCGCGGACAATTTCTGCCGGAATGTTGAGAATTATTGTAGTGCCCGTGCTCTTTAGGTAGCTGATGAGCGTGCGGTCTACTGAATCGAAATTTACCCCAATGTCTATCGTCTCTACTGTCTCGCCGATCTCCAAAACGTCATAAATGGGCTCCTCACAGAGTGATTCCAGTTCGGAGTACAGGCGAAAAATGATTTTTCTATGCTCCATATCCTAAACCGTCGCGACTCTAAGTACTTCATCCAAAGTCGTAATTCCCTGAACCGCTTTCGCGTAGCCGTTCTGAGCCATTGTCTGGCCGCTCGAATTCAGATACTCCGCCAGCTCGCGCTCCGGAGCGCCCGCTTGAATGAGAGATCGTAAGTCCGTGTTCAGGGTCAGCACTTCGTATATTCCCGTTCTGCCGATAAAGCCCTTATACAAGCAGTGCGCGCAACTACCTGGGTTATATAAGAGCATGCAATTCGCACCGAGGAGCTTCTTTTCTTGTTGCGTTGTTTTTCTTAAAGTCCGACACTTAGGACATAAGACTCGGACTAAACGTTGGCCTACAATGCCGTGCAGTGTTGCGGCGAGTAGATAAGATTCCACGCCCATATCGATAAGTCGTATGATGGCACCAATAGCATTATTCGTATGGAGTGTAGAAAGCACCAAATGCCCGGTCAGACTTGCCTGAACCGCTGTCTTTGCGGTTTCCTCGTCACGAACTTCTCCCACCATTACAATATCCGGGTCCTGGCGCAGCATGGCTTTAAGAGTACCTGAGAATGTGACTCCGGCTTTTGAGTTGATCTGGGTCTGTCCAATACCCGGCAGTTCGTACTCTATTGGGTCTTCAACGGTTAGAACGTTTTTGCCGGTGATGTCGAGTTGTTTGAGGCCTGCGTAGAGCGTAGTGGACTTCCCCGAGCCTGTGGGACCGGTGACGAGGACAAGCCCTTGTGGTTTTGTGAGCAGGGCGCTGATTTGATCGTACTGAATACTGCTCAGCCCTATAGTGTCTAAATTGATTTCATCGGTTTGCTTGTTGAGTAAGCGCATAACAACGCGCTCCCCGTGACGCGTGGGGAGCGTTGAGACCCGCACGTCCACTTCGCGATGAGCCAGTACGACTGATACCGCACCATCCTGAGGTGCGCGTTTTTCAGCTATATCCATATTTGCCATGACTTTCACTCTTGAGATTAGTGCGTTGGCTAGTGTTTTGTTCGGCTGGGCAGCGTCGTGAAGTAAGCCGTCGATCCGATAGCGCACACAGAAATAGCTGCCATAAGTCTCTATATGAATATCAGAGGCGCGCTGTTTTATGGCATCGATCATGATTGCGTTGATCAACCTGACAACGGGAGCGCTATCCTCAGACTCAGTTAACAAGTCTTGGGTCATCTGCACGACACTTTCTATCGGATCATCTGATTCTGATTCAATTTGTTCGACGACTTCCTTGGCATCGGAAGTAGTAGACTCATAGAAGAAATTGGTTCGTTGTGAAAACTCATCATTACTTAGTTTTATAATGGTGATGTTTGGTCCGGCTATACGCTGACATTCCACAATCGTGTCAGTCGTCGTTCTGTCTGCGATGAAGGCCACTTGACTGCCATTCTCATGGTCGAACAGTAATCCGAATTTACGAGCGTAGCTCACCGGAATTCGAAAATTTTCAGTCGCATCGCTAAGCAGGCTCATTGTGATTTCTCTTCCAAAATGGTCTGGCTTTGTATGGGTGTTTTTTCATCCGATTCCTTACCGCTCTCTGGGGGAACCACCCAGTACTGCTCGTTGCGAATATGAGGCGGTGGTTGCGAGATGAAGAAGCGGTCAATCTTGTTGTTGATGTACTCTTGATTGCGCCCCATTTGTCGGTAATGTTGGTTCGTAACCGATATACCATCTCGTGATGCCCTGAGAATACGAGGATGTATAAACACCATTAGATTTCGCTTTAGTAGTTGCGTTGAGTTACCTCGAAACAGACGACCTATCAGTGGGATGTCACCAAGAATAGGTACCTTTCGAGTAGACTCTTGCAACTCGTCGCGAATAAGCCCGCCGAGCACCAGAACCTGGTCATGTTCAATCGATACGTGCGTCTTGATCTCCCGCTTATTGGTTACGACATCTGCTGTACTCGTGATCGATTCCGAAAGGCTTTCCACTTTTTGTCTGATGTCGAGCGTAATTGAGCCGTTTTCGTTTATCTGTGGGCGAATCTTTAGGGTGATGCCAATGTCCTGGCGTGTAATGGTCTGAAAGGGGTTGTCGGTCGATGAGGCGCTACTGGTTGACGATCCAGTTATGAATGGAACGTTTTCTCCCACTAAAATTTCTGCCTCCTCATTGTCCAACGCAACAATAGTTGGCTTGGAAAGAATATTGGCTGCGCTGCTAACTTCGAGTGCCCTGATGAGCAAGCTTGTTTCATCGAGACGTAAGAAACCCAAGGTAAGTCCAGGGCCCAAGCCGGGTAGTTCAGGAGTGGGTAGATTTTTTGTCAGCGCGGCATTGCCCGCGTAGCCGCCTTCGTTTCCTATAAGCGCTCTCCACTCGAGACCTATGTCCTTGGCTTCCTCCTCGTTGACCTCAACGATTAATGCCTCTACCAACACTTGGAGTCTTTTTTTGTCCAGGTCGGAGATCACTTGCCTGAGTTCGGTCATAACCTCGGTTTGTGCAGTTATGATCAGAGCATTTTGTTTTTCGCTGGTTTCAATTAGGGTGGCCGCTTTCGCCTTACCGTGGCCGAAGATTCTCTTCTCGATGCCGGTGGCAATGCTCGTTAAGATTGGTGCTATTGAATTGGCCTTGGTATAGTTCAGGCGGATAACCTGAGTGTTGGTGTTGTATGAAAGCGGGCGATCCAACCTCTTTATTAGAGCCACGATCGCACTAGTTTGAGCAGCATCACCCTTATATACGATGGAGTTCGAATAACTGTCCGCCGTAAAATTAACTCCGCGAGGTTTCTTTTCCTGAATACTCGGAACCATTTCTTTTACAATCGCCAACACATCGACAGCATTGGTATGCTCAAGTTGAATTACTCTGATATCCAATCTACTCGGAATATCTATGCGTTCGAGTATCTCCGCCAAACGTTTAATGCTGCTAGCTCGATCAGCTACCAGTAAAAGATTGCTGTCCGGGAAAACAGCAATTTTGGCCGCAGTTGTTAAAAATGGCGTTAGTTTACCGACTAGATATTCCGCGTTACCTCCCTCGATAGGAATAACTCGACTCACGATTTCCTCGTCGAGTAGATTCGCCTTCTCTGTCAGGCTGCCAGAGCCTGATGTAGCCGTCATGGAGTCCGGTAGAATTTTTATTGTTGTCTCTGTTTCGACAGCGATGAACCCGTATACCTGAAGTATTGTCAGAAAAACCTCCTTGACTTTTTGAATTGGAATTGGCTCGCCCGCAAGGACTGTTATATTTGCCTGTACACTCGGGTGTACGATGATGGTTTTGTCGAGGTAGGTTGAGGCCCACTGTACGAGATGCCTTATATCAGTTTGTTCCAACGACAAGGTAACCCGCTCGCCAAGCTCTTGTGGCGAAGCAGACAGATTCTCGTGCGCGTAACCTTGTGCAGCCACTGTGTTCGATCTACCTAGAGTAAGGCAGATTAATAGGAAGAATAAGTATCTCAAGTGAGACTCATTCGAATTTGAGTTCGTTATAGGCACGGGAAAAAGATAGCATTCTCATGGTGGCCTACCAGCATCAATGTCGTTCTTGACTGCATCTGATCGAAGATACTTCGGCCCTACTTGATCAGAGGTTGCCGAAGAAATTTGATCTTTTCAGTCCTGAATCTTGTGGCCTTGCAGTTACTCCGCCTTAATAAGAACGAAACTTAAGTGTGTGGAGTGTATTTCGTGCATAGTTCTATCTTCTGCAGTCGACTACAGCTGTTCAGGATCGTCATCGCAATAGTGAGCGGAGTGATGATTACTGCTTCCCTGGAACCTTACGGTTTCTGGCCTCTAGGAATCCTTGCTATAGCGATTTTGCTCTATCTTGTAACTGACGCGACTCCAATACAGGCCTTCTTTCATGGTTGGCTGTTTGGTGTCGGCATGTTTAGTACCGGTGTAGGCTGGATTTACACAAGTATTACTGCGATCGGCTACACACCTTGGCCAGTGGCTGAGTTATTGATTAGCTGTTTTGTCGTGTTTATGGCTTCGATACTCGGTATCTTTTTGTGGGTGTTTAGAAAATTCTCTCCTTCGACTCCACTCGCGTCACTGCTTATGCTTCCTGCGATATGGGTATTGGTAGAGTGGTGCCGTTATTGGCCTCTTTCTGGGTTGCCCTGGCTTTATGCAGGTGGAGGACATATTTCTTCTCCATTGGGCGGTTGGATACCCTTGCTGGGTGCCTTGGGGACGAGTTACTGGGTTGCATTTACCGGTGCCGCGGGTCTTTTGTTCTGGAAACATCGGGCTGTTGTCTGGCTGCTGGTGATGAGTATCCCCTGGGTTATTGGTTTTGCACTAAAGGAAGTTGATTGGGTGACTCCAAGTAGCGATGAGTTGTCAGTGGCACTTGTTCAATCTCACACGCCACTTCATGTTAAATGGGAGGAGGGTGGCCATGACGAGATAGTCAATAGACTTCAGACGATGACTAAACCTATTGAAGGCGCCGAGATTGTTGTTTGGCCTGAATCAGCTGTGCCAAAGCCCTACTCAGAAGTAGAGCATTGGCTTAACGAAGTAGGGCGGCAAGTCCTGTTAAAAGGTGCAACATTAATAACGGGGATTCGTGATCAGCGATTCGAGGAGGGGCAGTGGAATACCTACAACTCGGTGGTATTTCTTAATCGTACCAATTCATTCTACGACAAGCGCCATCTGGTTCCTTTTGGGGAGTTTGTTCCCCTCGAAAAATGGATTAGAGGGCTAATTCCCTACTTCGACCTACCAAACTCCCATTCTTCCCCCGGCGCTACTGTTCAAGCGCCAGTTGCGGTAGGTGGCTGGCGTATTGCTTCACTAGTTTGCTATGAAATCGCTTTTGCGAATACCGTTTACAAGGATGCTCAAGCCGCGGATTTACTATTGGTTGTAAGCAACGGAAATTGGTTCGGAAAATCTATTGAGATCTGGCAACAATATGAGATGGCGCGACTCCGAGCACTCGAAAATGGCAGGCCTCTGATACAGGCATCGAATGATGGAATTACAGTTGTTATAGATCACAAGGGTGAGGTGTTAGCGGAAGCCGAGCCGTATAAGCGGCTAGTTTTGAGCGCTACCGTCACTAAGGTTGTGGGACGAACTCCATTTAGCTATTGGGGAGATCGACTGGCGGTAATTGCTGCTAGCCTTATTGTGTTGGCTTTTAGTACATGGCGGCTGGCTCGTAGATGATAGTTCGGCGGGTATTTGGGCTGTTATAAAAGGAGAGTATGGGACGCCGCTTCTCAAACTGATGAAAATTGCCAAGATATCCAATTTTTGAGCCAAGAGGCATTGCATTGATTCGTTACCACTCAATGCTATAATGTACGGAGATACCGTACGTTAAAGCAATGGGGCCACAATGGATACCGTAAGCGTAAACAAATTCAGAGAAAACTTAAAAACCTTTATAGAACAGATAGTTACAGATCATTCTCCACTGAAAGTAACTCGCCGTTCGGGTGAGGACTTTGTTGTTGTCAGTGCGGATGACTGGGAGCGCGAGCAGGAAACTCTCTTCGTACTTCAGAACAAAAGTCTGATGAAACAGATTGCCGCGTCTCTCGAAACTCACACTCAGAAGGGTGGCTACAAACCTACTCAGGAAGAGATGGATGAGATCACTGGTATTTGAGGGGAACTGCTGGGAGGCGTACGAGGAGCTTCGAAAGAAAGATAGCAAGATGCACAGAGTACTCTGCAAACTGTTGAAAGAAATTTTGCGCGGCGATCCTACTACTGGTACTGGAAAGCCGGAAAAACTGAAACATAATCTCGCTGGGCTATGGTCGAGAAGAATCTCTAAAAAAGATCGTCTTATCTATAAGTTTGATGAAGAATACATTTACGTTTTTGCCATTGGTGGACATTACTTCGATATTTGACTGGAAATATAAGTGCCACCAAATATTCTGCCGACATAGCCGTACTTTTTGCTCCTATTGTGCACCGTGATTGCCCAATGACGTATGCTCATACTTGGTTCCGGAGAACTTTCTAAAAATCGATCGATGATATCTATATGAAAATTCATCGTCCCTATCTTTGTACAGTTTTACCCATTCCTGCAATTTCTCAAAGTGCTGGTTTTGTACTGATAACGATTCATACTTGTGGGGTTCCCATGGCCTCATTGCATTGTTTTCTAAACTCGCTTCAATGCCGGGATTGAGAAAATGAAGCTCTGTGCAGAACTGCGCTAATTCCTTAATCATCGAACCGTAGCAGCCTTCAATTATCCAGAACTCATTAGCATCGCAAAACGATCTAAGTTTCGCGAGCGAAGTTTCCTCGCTTTCTCTTACACCTGGTTCACTCCAAGCAAGCGTATCGAGATCTAATAGGGGTAGATCATTTTCTTGCGCTAGCTTTTTAGCAAGAGTGGACTTCCCCGTACCAGAGTTACCATAAATTAGTAGTCTTTTCATAGTCTATTTAGTTGCGTAACGCGTAGGCAGATTTCGAGACAGACGTTAACGCCGCTAGTTTCGTGGGTGGTCTATCAACCAATCAACAAATGAATCCAGGCCTCCCGCCTCCCAGGGGCTAGGTTCATGGGGAGCTTCGGCTATCGTCCACAGCTCTACCTCGACATTCTCTTCGCAATCCGGGAATGCAAGTATGGATGTCTCCGATCCGGGAATGCTTCCATCAAGGTCAATATTTGGGCGAGAAAACGGATTAGCATTGTCACATCCGGCCAATATCGATAAACGATTTGCGCTCTCTTCAGCGCCCGGATACTGTCGACCAAAAAATTGACCGCCAGCGTAGGAAATCGTCTCATCTGCATCTCCGTGCACCAGGAGTGCACTGACTGGCATTGTAGCTGAGCTGCACCGAGAGGCCTCCAAAAACGTCGCTCCCGAGACGCTCACCACTGAAGTGACGAATTCCGAGGCCTCACAAGCCATGCGGAGCGCCATGAACCCTCCATTTGATTGCCCTAACAAACCAATGCGGCTGCTATCTATGCTGTAGGTCGCTGCAGCTTCCACTATGAGACTGCGAATATAGGCCACATCATCAATCTGGTTGTAAGTCGCTTCAACTTCATCAAGAAGACTGCGAATATTGCTCGCATCGCCGATCTCACTCTGATCGAGGTTCACTACTTCGTCAACCGCGGCAGGGTATGCGCAACAGACAGGCGTGGCATTCCAGAACCTGAATCCGTTCAGGTTTTCGGTACCATCAGGAGCAACGAGGATATATTGTTTAGAATCCACTCGATCTTCGAGGCCCATATATGAAATGACCTGCGCGGAATCTTTGGTAAAACCGTGTAGTCCGATTACGAGTGGATAGCGTGTGGTCGGAGTGTAATCAGATGGTATGAATACTTGCGCAGGTCGCTCAGCAGGAAGTTCCTTCGAAAAAGTGCACACCCAATTGTTAGGCACATTGCATTTCCAGCTCTACCGGTGGCCTATAGCCCAGTGAAGAGTGTAATCGATCATTATTATAGAAGTCGATGTACGACTTTATCGCTGCACGCAGACTGCGATCCGTAACAAAGGTGAATCTGTGATACATATCCGACTTCATCGTCTTGTTCCATGACTCCATGTGAGCGTTGTCGTTCATTCTTCGGCGCCGATTGACACTTTGTTCGAAGCCAGCATTATCCAGTGATGCCTTAAAGTCTGAGCCCAAATACTCAACGCCTCGATCAGTATGAAAGAACGTTCCTGGCTGCGGTCGACGAACCCTTAAAGCATTGTACAGCGCTCGACGAGTGAGTGACGTCGTACGGTCGCTCCCGAGAGCCCAGCCAAGTAGGCGGCGCGAGTAACGGTCCATCACCGTAGCGAGATAGCGCCTATCATTCCCCACTTTCAGGTATGTCACATCGGCAACCCATACCTGGTCCACTGCAGTCACCTTCATTTGATGGACCTTGCTATCCACACTTCCAAAGAATCGATCTATACCCGGTGTGCGGTGATACATTTCGGAAGAGCACGCACGAATACCATTTTCTCGCATAATACGCTCTACTCGCCGTTTTCCTACGGTTTCCCCCTGGCGCTTCAGCGCTCGATGAACCCGAGGGCTGCCGTAGCTTTCCCTGCTGGCTTTGTGAGCACCTCTAATTTTACGAAGGAGTACCCTGTCCTCGATAGAGCGACGGCTAGGCGGACGCCCCCTCCATGAGTAATAGCCTCTGGCACTCACTCCGAATAAATTACACATCACGGTCACCGGGTAGTCTTCTTTGTGGAAGTCGATGAACGCGAAGATTTCGCCTTTCGAGCTGAAGTTAACTCGATGGCTTTTTTTAAAAGGTCATGCTCGAGCTTGAGGCGCTCGTAATCCTTTTTTACCTTCCGCAGCTCCTTCAGCTCTGCAGCTACATCTTTGTCAACATCCGCACCCTTCGCCACTATCAAACCCTCCCTCACTTCTTTTTTCCAACGAGACAACATAAAGGGGTGAATGTAAAGTGAGGCTGCCACGTCTTGCGCCGCAACACCGGGTAATTTACTCAATCGAACGGCTGTCGCCTTAAAATGTTCACTGTATTTGTAAGTCGTTCTTGGGCCTGGTTTTGGCATTTTCTGCACTCCTGATTAGTTAGATCAGGGTGTGCACTAAACCGAAGGAACTATCC
>JBGCGJ010000045.1:0-55591 GCA_045110675.1 Halioglobus sp.
CAACTCTCATTACGCTGCCTCCTGTTGGTTATCCAAATCAGCGTAAAGTCTCACTACATCGAGCAAGCGAGCCGCATGTCCCTGGTTCTCGTACCAGCCTAGGGTTTTGATAATATTGCTACCCGCCTTGATGGTGCCCTTAGTATCGAACAACAGGGAATGTGGATTGCCGATAATATCTGACGACACAATGGGATCTTCAACGACATCGACAATGCCTGGATAGTCGCCGGCGTGCTCACGCATCGTATTGTTAATGTCTTCCGCGTTGACCTCGCTGTCAGCCATCACCAGATTGACATCGAGGAGACAACCTTCGTGAATGGGAACATTCAGGGCAGAAGTCAGCACCTTACCCTCAAACTGCGGCAACACCTGACCCACCCAAAGGCCAGCGTCGTGACTGTTGGGGATAATATTCTTGGCCGCCGAGCGACTGCGGCGAAAATCACTGCCGGCATAGTCCTGCAGCGCCTGGTCGGAGGTGTACGAATGCACCGTAGTCATCGTAGCGCAATCGATGGCGAATTTTCCCGACAAGATATGCAGCAGCAAGCAGAGCGCGGTTGTCGTACCCGAACCGGCCGAGACCATCCTATCCTCCGGGTGAATGTCGCCACCATTAATTCCGGGCATTACAATTCGATCAATATGATCAGAAGGCAGCGTCCGCAGCACAACCCGGGGCGCGCCATTGTTGAGGTGCCCCTCCATATCACTGCGCTGGCGAAACTTTCCGGTTGAATCAATCACCGCATCCACGTCAATAATATCCCAGGGCATTTCAGAGGGTAAGTCTGTGGGCATCAGTCGTGTCTTAAATCGGGGGTTAACTAAAAAGTTGCCTTCCAGCTGATGCCGCTGAGGATTCTCAACCTCCGAACACAACAGATAATGCAGAATATCCGGCTCGCCGATATCGGCAATAGCGACGACTTCTATATCGTCACTCAACGAGGCCAGATCATAAAGTTGCCGGCCGGTTTGGCCAAAGCCCATAATTCCCAGGCGTATCGTTTTTCGATCACTCATTACTGTCTCCTGTGCTGACGTGTTTTTGATAAAGCGTTACAAAAGATGTTCTAAAGTTCTAATGAAACAATACTCACTAGCCCTAGTCTTGTTCAGTCATCGCGTCTCGCGCCAGGCTTTCAATTTCCGCCCAATTTCCCGCATCGACCAGTTTGTCTGCCACCATCCAGGATCCGCCACAACACACGACGTTAGGAAGCGCCAAAAACTGACGGAAATTGTCTGGCGTTAATCCACCTGTGGGGCAAAAACGCACTTGAGGAAAAGGCCCGCCGAGGGATTTCAGCGTCGGGATGCCTCCGACTGCTACTGCGGGAAAAAGCTTGAAGCAGTCGTAACCGTAATCCAGGCCCAGCATAATCTCAGAAGCCGTTGCGATACCCGGAACGAAACCCACTCCACTAGCCGACGCGGCCCGCAACAGGTTTTCGGTCAGGCCGGGGCTGACGCAAAAATCCGCCCCGGCTGACACAGCCGCCTCAAGTTCTTGCGGATTGGTTACCGTGCCGGCCGCAATCAGCAAGTCTGGAACCTGCGTTTTGACGGCTGCAATACACTCTATCGCGGCCTCGGTTCTCAGGGTAATCTCAACGGCTTTCATGCCGCCCCTGGCCAGGGTTTTCGAAAGCTGAACAGTCGACTCAACATCACGGGCAGTGACTACCGGCAGAACTCGACACTGATTAAGCAGATTCTGATCCATGGACAAATCCATCAAATAATGTAATTTAACTACATTTAATAAATGAAAAATATTCTGTTGTTCAGGCGAATTAAAGTCAGCCTTGCACTAGAAAACCCTGAATTCGGCGTAGAATATACCCATTCAACCCCATTTCATAGTCGTGAGATCAATAAATCCCGAGAAAAGAACATCGCCTGGTCCTTAGAGCTTGCATAATTAATGTTGTTTTATTACATTTTGACTAATCAATCATCCTCTAAGCAGAATCACCATGTCCCTACTTGCCGAACTGCGCAACGCCCAAGCGAAACGAAGCAAGTCAGCCCATAAGTTGACCGCTTTTATTCTCGAGGACCCCAACGCCGTTCTGTCTATGCCAATCGCAACCCTGGCCTCTGCTGTCGGCGTCAGTGAACCGACCGTGAACCGTTTTTGCACCGGATTGGGGTTCAAAGGCTTCCCCGATTTCAAACTCAACCTGGCGGCAGCTCTGGCGAGAACACAGCCCAGCATCACCCGAGACATAGAATCTGGAGATTCAATTAGTCACGTGGCATCCAAGATTTTCGAATCCACCCACGCCAGCCTCAGCGCAACACAAAACCGAATCGATACAGCCGCAATAGAAAGCGTAGTCGATATATTTGCCAGCTCAAGATGTATCGTCTTGTGCGGACTGGGAGCTTCCTCCTCAGTGGCACTGGATGCCCAGCACAAGCTTCTTAGATTTGAAACGCCGGTGATCGCTCATACTGATCTGATCAACCAGAGGATGACCGCCGCCGGACTGGCACCAGGAGATTGCCTTGTGTGTATATCCTATACAGGCCGCACAGGGGCGATGGTGGAAGTCGCCGCCCTTGGAAAAAAGGCCGGCGCCACGATTATTGGCATTACCACCGCAAACTCCCCACTCGCCAAAGAATGCGATGTGACATTGGAAATAGAGGCCAGTGAAGATACCGAGCTATACACCCCCATGACATCACGTATTGCCCAGCTGGTATTGATAGACGTTTTGTCGACCGCTCTGGCACTTAAAAAAGGGCCTGAATTTTCCGCCCATCTCGCCAAGCTCAAACATAGCCTGAAAGCGACTCGCAAGACAAAGTAAACCCGAGGGTTGAGATACTCTTCTAAAGCTTGCTGACCCAGGATAATCCCTAAGTATCCACCCTGGGTCGATTGAATAACCAGCGATCGACAAATTCATCGCTACGCCGACGAAGCCAGCGTGTAACAATCGCCAAGACCACCAGGGTGAAGACAATGCGCATCCACAAAATCCCGGAGTGATGCGCCCCGAGCAACATGACTAGCAAGGTATCTTCGATAAGACTGTGACACAGAGCAAGCATGGTCAACGATGAGAATATATCTCGCCGGGAAACCTGACCCAGTTCCGCTTCACGAATCAACAAGCCACCCCCGAAAGATAAGCCCAGCGTCATACCGACAATAGTGATCGTCGTGGCTTCCCGGCCAATTCCCATAACTCGCAATAATGGTTCCAGGGCAACGCCCAGCAATCGTTCAATTCCTACCAGGCGAAGTATCTTGAGTCCGGTCATCAAGCCGGCGATGATCAGCAGTATCATGAACAAGCTGCGAAGCTGAGAGACAAGCCACTGCGTCAATGTGGTGTCGTGAACCTCTGGCGCCCAGACCAACTCGTTAGTCTGCTGCAAGTAATTTCCGGCGCTGTAAACCTGATGCGCGAGCCAAGCCAGCAGTAATGCGCCGACCAGTCTGATCAATAAGGTCACACCCAGCCTAATTCCCGCTCGCTGCGCAATACGCGCCTCAATCGGCAATCCGTGGGAGACAAGTAACAGCATCGACAGCACCGTCACCTGAGCGATACTCAGCGTTTCAGTTTGCGCCACATCGAAAAACACCAGCATTCCGACGTAGAGGTTGGTCATGATTGTTGTCGCCCAGACAATGCCCATAGATTCAGGCAAGCCGATCAACTCCATCGCCGGGGACAAAAAATAACCCAGGTAGACGAGCATTCCGAGCTCTTCCAATACCTTGACCACCAAAATCGTAGGGATCATGATTTTGTACAAAGTCCAGGTAACCAGGTAGATTTCACGGGCCAGTTCGGAAAAAAACTGCGCTGGCGAGGGGCGTTTCATTGGGGCGTCACTTGATTAGCATCACTTGCTTGGCATTCTCTAAGTAAAGCCGCTGATGTACGATGACGATGCGATTAGTCTTGCACATAGCGATCTCTTATACGCTGAATTTTCACCGCATCGTTACTAAAAATCCATTCAACACCGCGGTTGAGTTCTCTAAAAAGACAATTTTTCGAACTAACGAATCCCGTGCCAATTCGCTGACCCTGTTGAGAATGCCGCTCCTTGAGGGCGTTACCCAGCAGCAGGTAGTGCCCGGTTAAACCTCCGAAGCTTTGATCAATCGCCGCATCGCTGAGGTTTCGCACATTGGTTTCCGAGACCGGAAAACAGTACTTGGGCTCGACGAAACTGACCCGTTCAAAAAGTAGCGGATCCAAAGCCAGAAAATGGTAATGCACACCTGGCGACAAGGGTTCCAAGTGGTCCCGGAGAATGTCTAACTGTTTCTGCGGTTGCGGGTAATGCTCGTCTTTTATTTCCAGCATCAAGTGGGTATTGGTGCCAAATTCAGCAATCAGTTCGGCAACGGACGGTATCAATGGCATTTGCGTTCTCAGCTCGGTAAAGGTCATGTCGCGTATTTGATTTGGATTACCAAACAGTCGGCGGCCACAGCTATCGTGGGTAATGACGGGTACGAGATCTGAGGTCCAACGAATATCACACTCGATACCCCACACACCATTTGCCCTTGCATTGGAGAAGGCAGTCAGGGTATTTTCGATGACAGTAATATTGTCGTGTTCGCCTCGATGCGAAATGATCTTACAATTGCGAAGCGCGGATTGTGGGGGTTCCGGTTGCACGGTGGCGGCTATAGCCCAATCAACCATTTTCATTGCCACATTTTGCAACAGTTCCCGCATCGATTGTTTTCCCGGCCAGTTTCAGAATCAAATAATAACGCTAGCCATCACAAAGTGTTAGCCGAACACGGACAGATAATGAGCAATACTCAATTGGCAACGGAAAGAGCCAGCAATCCTCCAGCTGATCCTGATTTGCGAGAGGTGATCGCCTGGGCGTTCTACGATTTCGCCAATTCCGGTTATACCACGGTTGTTCTCACCGCCATTTACGGCACTTACTTTGTGGCAGTCGTCGCCGGCCCCGATACCGGTATGGCAAGCGGAACCGCTACCTTCATGTGGACACTGGCTATCGCCATTGCCAACTTTTGCGTTTTGGTGAGTGCGCCGATTATCGGTGCAATCGCTGACTTTCGCGCAAGCAAAAAGAAATTCCTGTGGTGGACGACAGCAGCATGCGTTTCCGGTACCGCCCTAATGGCTGCGGCGGGCCCGGGAGACGTAGCCCTGGGTATGATTTTGCTGATTATCGCTACCATTGCTTTTTCTGCCGGAGAAAACCTCATCGCCGCGTTTCTGCCCGAAATCGCCTCACCCGGCAATATGGGAAGGATATCAGGCTACGGCTGGAGTCTGGGTTACTTTGGCGGTCTTCTCACCCTGGGCACCTGTCTGTTCTACATCAATTGGGCGTCCGGTCGCGGCCAGGAACCCTCTGACTATGTCCCGGTAACACTCATTATTACCGCGGGAATATTTGCGCTCTCGGCGGCACCCACCTTTATCTACCTTCGCGAAAGAGCGGTACCTCGGGAACGCCCCACCGGCGTATCCTATTGGCGGCTCGGTCTCGACGAGGTCGGAAAGACCCTGCGCAATGCGAGGCACTTTAAGGATTTGTTTCGTTTCATAGTTTGTCTCACTGCTTATCAGTCCGGTGTGGCGACCGTAATCGTCATTGCCGCTATTTACGCTCAAGCCGTCATGGGCTTTGATTCTCAACAGCTGATTATCCTGATTATGGTAGTCAACCTAACGGCGTCTATCGGCGCCTTCGTCTTTGGCATGGCTCAGGATCGCTACGGATCGGCGCCAACGCTCGCCGCCGGATTACTGGTTTGGCTGGCAGCCATCGGGGTCACGTATTTCGCAGAAAGTCCATCCGATGTATGGCTGGCCGGGAATTTGATGGGCTTGGCGATGGGCGCGACCCAGGCTGGAGGACGGGCACTGATCGGCCAGTTAACGCCGGTTGAACGCAGTGCTGAGTTCTTTGGCTTGTGGGGTTTCGCCAGCCGCGCGGCGGCGATCATCGGGCCTCTGAGTTACGGTGTCATCAGCTATTTCAGCAATGGAGATCACCGCATGGCCATGCTGTCCACCGCGGCATTTTTCTTAGTGGGCCTAGTGTTGTTGTTTACGGTCGATGAAAAGCGCGGAGTGGAAGCTCGCAAAAATGACGTACTGGCCGCTCAATAAGGATCCATTCGGCCTGAAGACTTATCCAAAGAAGTTAGCCTCAACGCCATTCCCACAGGGGTCTTTGCAAAACACCTGGCTGAAATTAAACTCCGGTCGATCGCTACGAGTGTATTCGACATTGATCGCTTCCAGGCGCGCAACATAGGCAGTGATATCTGTAGCTTCAAAGGCAACATGATCGAGATAGTGTTGTTTTTCGGAGGCAAAATGCGCGTCGCTTTCCAACAGGTGAATAATCGGTGAGCCATCGCCATACAGCCAAAAACCGCGCACCCCAAAATCGGGTCTTGGACCATCTTCCAGTTCAAGCGCAGCGCAATAAAAGTCTTTGACTTGCAGCAGCAACTCATAGGGTGCCGCAATATTGATGTGATCAATTTTCACTAGACGTATCCTCTTGTTTAGGTGCATCCATGGAGTGCATCCAATATCGGCGCGCATTTCTGAACTGGTAAGCCAAAGCAAATATCGCCAGCGAGAGTGCGATAGTGGCCAGCAGGCGAGCGTCATCCAGAACCCACAGTACAACACCCAGCATACTCAAGACGCCGACCACCGTAATAGAGGTCAGATAGTCACGCCATGACGCTGCAGGCACCGATCGGAAAAAGTAATCATTGGCCGGGTCATTTCTCGCCCGACGCATCACCAAATGATTGGCGATGGTGGACAGGGCAAAAATAGCCGCGAGAAGCAGAAACCAGGGGCCAAGCAAATCGGGGCCCATCATGTCGATCATCCCAAACTCCATCAAACCGATATAGAAGGGAATGAGCGTGTCCTCCATAGAGGGTAGCCAACTGAAGCGCAAGACCGCGCTGACATAGATAATCCAGATGAGCAGCATGCCCATGAACATAACGACGACCTGCATCCAGCCCAACGCAGCCTCCCAGCCTCCGGCAAACAGAAATTCGCTACTGACTATCTTCGACCAGTAAAGCTCCAGTGCGATGGCCTGAATAAGGCTTAATACGGTGATGATAATCGAAGGTAACAAGTCGCGAGCGCGCTTCTGATTAAGATCCAAGCTGTTCTCCTACTGATCAGATCGACGACGCAATGTAACGTGAAATACGCGACTTGCCAATTCCTGACACTACCTGAAATTTCTACTCGTCTTCTTCTTCCTCGGCATGCAAAACGGTTCCCACTGGGTTGATCGCCACTTGCAAGGTAGATTGTGTTTTATAACGCTCAGGCAGAGCGGGAATAGTGAGCACACGCCAAATACTAATGATGGCCAACAACGCCAGTGCCAAGGCCAGCAGCAGAAAAAAACTCTGAAGACCAAACACTTCCATCCAAAATGCCACGGTGATGGGTCCAGTAATAGACGTCAGTCCCGACAACAACACCATTGTACCGCTGGCGGGAACGATTTCGTCCGGGCGGAGGTGATCATTGGTGAGCGCGGAAACCACCGAATACATGGAAAGACAAAAACCACCAAACAAAAAAGATAGCAGATAAAGTTTCGCCGAAGCGGTTGTCTCAAAGCTGGCAAATCCCGCAGCGACCAGAGCCACAATACTTGATGCTCCCAGTACCCAGCGCCGGTCCATCATGTCTGAAAGCTTCCCCAGGGGCCATTGCATAATCATTCCGCCAGCCATAATGGAAGCCATGAAATAGGCGACTTCAGTGACGCCAAATCCCAACTTGGTGGCGTACACCGCCGCCATTCCGAACACAACACTGGCCGTCCATTGGGTGAGAACAATCCCCATTACCCCCATAGGCGTTCTATTCCAAAGGTGGGCAATGCTTACTCTGTCGGTTTCCTCAATAGGCGGAGCGGTAACCACGGTAAGTAAAATGGGTACAGCGGCTACGCTCACCATCACCGAAATCAAGATGAACAAAGTGAAACCAGCCGGATCTGCCAGATTGAGCATAAACTGTCCGACGAAAATTCCTGAAAGTAGAATGACCATGTAGATAGACAGAATCTGTCCGCGGGATTCGTTGTCCGATGCCTGGTTGAGCCAGCTTTCTGAGACAACATAGATACAGGAAAAAGCAAAACCAGTGAGCAAACGCATCGCGGCCCAGGTCCAGGGCTCGACATAGAGGGAGTGCATAAGAATCGTGACGGAGGCGACCGCCGACAGCGCAGCAAATATTCGAATATGCCCCACTTTTTGTATCAGTCCAGGGGCCAGTAAAGAGCCACCGAGAAACCCGGCAAAATAGCAGGACATCAAAAGCCCGATAAGCGAGTCGTCGAAACCTTCCAGCTCCGCCCGAATACCCAGCAAACTTCCCTGCACACCGACTGCAAGGCCAATAAGGGAAAGCCCTAAAAACAAGGGCCAAATGGAGATAACGGTTCTAATGGACATCGGGAGTTACGCAGTGGATAGCAGCGCCCAACTGTACACCTCAAAATCCCGAAAAAAAAGCCGAACTAGCAACTTAAAATGCGGTCGAAGATTATGCCAGAAGGAAGTAGCGCTGCGCTGTTCACGGCGAAAACTATCGGGCACAATAAACGGGAAAATCTCCCTAACACGATAATAAAAGAGTCGTTGTATGCACTTTTTACGTCTGCTAATTATTCTATGCACCCTGGTCGCCGGCGGTACACATGCCGCAGGAGTGGCCCTGGGTGACACCGCACCCGATGTTGAACTGACCAAACTACCCGATGATGGCAGCATGGTAAGCCTGAAATCATTGCGAGGCGAAGTCGTCTACTTGGATTTCTGGGCCTCCTGGTGCGGCCCCTGTCGCCTATCATTTCCGCAGTTGGAGGCGATGCGAACAGAACTAAAGCCCCAGGGATTTGAAGTATTCGCCATTAACGTAGATGAATTTGCAGACGACGCTCTGGGATTTTTGCAAGAACTTCCTGTTAGTTACCCGGTGGTTCACGATGCCACAGGTGCCACTCCATCGGAATGGGGGATATTGGGAATGCCCACGGGTTTTTTGATCGATCGCAAAGGCATAGTTCGCAAGATTCACACCGGCTACCGCAAAAGTGATGGTGCGGCACTTCGCGCAGAAGTTCTGAAGTTGTTGGAGGAGTAAATTAGTGCGTATTGTCTTGATACTCGTCGCCTCGCTTGGCCTTGGTGCTTGCGAAACCGTGCAGCCCTGGGAGCGGGGTACTTTGTCCAAAGAAGAAATGGAATGGCAGCCGGATCTTATGGAGTCCAATTTACGAAACCAGATTCACGCCAGCAAAGAGGCATCATCCGGCGGCAACGGTGCCGCTGGTGGCGGATGCGGGTGTAACTAATGCCTACGCCCAAAATCGAACAACACCCCACGCTATTGGCATTGACCTCTAGCGCCCTGCTGCTACCTGCTTACCAATCCGCGCAGGCTGACGCGCCCCCCGACTTCGCGGAGCTTGGAATTCGTTACGGTCAGTACGAAGAAGACGATGCCAGAGCCAGTAAAACCCTTGGGGACTCCCGCGAACGCTATGAAATAGACGTGACACAGTTTCATTTGCTCTCTCCCGTTAGCGACAACTGGTCACTGGCCCTGGATGTTCAGTATGAGGACATGAGCGGCGCATCGCCGTGGTTCGTGGGGCAAAATGCTGAGGGCGATGCACAAGTCGTTTTGAGTGGGGCGAGCATAGCCGATACGCGCACTGATGTGAGCTTAACCACGCGTTACTACTATGATCGAGGCAACATTGGAGTCAAATACAATCGCTCCGAGGAAGACGACTACGAATCCGATGCTATCAGCATCGATACCTCTTTTAATGACGCGGATGGTCTCACGACTTATAGCGTGGCCATCAGTGCTTCGAGCGATGACCTTGAACCTACCCAGGGAACCACTCCCACCAACACCCTCAGGGATGAAAAAGACATTCGCTCTGCATGGGTTGGCGTCACGCGCATTATCAGCAAGCGCGGGATTTTGCGGTTTGGTTTGGGCTACACCTACCGGGATGGTTTCTTAACCGATACCTATAAACTGAATGATCGACGCCCGGACGAACGCAAAGAATGGACAGCCAGCACCGGCTACCGGCATTTCTTCGTCGACGCCAATGCGGCACTGCACGCAGATTATCGCTACTTCAACGATGACTGGGGCATCACTTCACATACAATCGATTTGGCCTGGCATCAGAATGTTGGTCAGCGCGCCCAAGTCATTCCCTTTGTGCGCTACTACACTCAGGATGAAGCTGATTTTTTCTCCAATGCAGTGGACTTCAACCAACGTTACTACGCCGATGACTATCGCCTCTCGTCTTTTGGTGCGATATCCAGTGGCCTAAAACTGAACTATAGCTTTGGAAAAAACTGGCGCGCCAGTTTGAGCACCGAGCGGTATAGCGCCAGTGGCAGTGTCGGGAGCTACGGCGGCGAAGAATCTCCGGGGCTGGTCAAGTATTGGCGATATGGCATTGGCCTGGATTATCTTTTCAGATAGCCCCGGGCGCTGCCATGGAACGCTTTGAACATCAGTTTGTTGCCATGGGCGGCCCCTGTCGCTTCAGGCTTGACTGTGAAGATACCGCTCTCGCGAAGCGGGCAATAGTTGCGGGTAAGACTGAAGTATCGAGATTGGAAAGCAAATACAGCCGCTATCTGAGCGATTCAATCACCAGCAAAATCAATCAGCGGGCGGGAACGGGCGAAGTTCTAGCCATCGATTCGGAAACCGCCGGGCTACTACAATTCGCCGATACTCTGTGGCGAGAGAGCAATGGGAAATTCGACTTAAGTTCAGGTATTTTACGCCGCGCATGGGATTTCAAAAAGGGCCGAGTTCCGCAGCAGAGTGAACTGCAACAGCTACTACCGCTCATAGATTGGAAGGCAGTTAACTGGAACGCAAAATCCGTCTCTTTACCACAGCGTGGTATGGAAATAGATTTTGGCGGGTTTGTGAAAGAATATGCCTGTGATTGTGTAGCAAAAGTTTTGCTTGAAATAGGTGTATGTCACGCATTAATTGATTTGGCCGGAGATATTGCCGTCACCGGAACACAACACAATGGCATTCCATGGCCGATAGGTATTCGACAACCCGGACAGGCCATGCAGGCAATAGCGGAAGTGCAAATTTCACGGGGTGGATTAGCCAGTAGTGGCGACTACGAGCGATGTATAGAAATTGCTGGAAAGCGCTACGGCCATATACTCGACGCCGAAACGGGCTGGCCTGTTGAGGGGCTTACTGCTGTCAGCGTTCTCGCCGATCAATGTCTGGTAGCCGGCAGCGCGGCGACCATAGCAATGCTAAAGCCAACCGCGCAGGCACTGCAATGGCTTGAGCAATTGGGGCTGCCCTGGTTCGCGGTAGATCAGGACCTACAATGCCACGGACAAATATTTGAAAGCGAATCTCCATAGATACACCTTCAAAAGGCATCAAAGACAGCCACTTTTTTCACTACCCAATTACACGACCTAACCGAAGGGTGAGGGTATTTCTTCAGCTTCGAAAAACTTCACGTCGAGACTCTTTGGCGGATGCGCTGCTATCGCCGCCTGAAAAGCAGCCATATGCTCAACTTGAAAATGCGCCTTCAAAGCATCCAAGGTTGTCCAGCGCTCGGTGATTCTAATTATCGACGGATTACTCACCTCGACGCTGAAAGTGTAATCTTCACAGCCCTCCTCTTCTCGACTAGCCACTTCCATCGCACCCAACGCTTCCGTGAGGGCGAGAATATCGGCCTCGGTACTCTCGATAACTGCATTAACAACAACCATTATATTTTCCTTACGTTCATTCCATTTTTTTGCCGCACTCGACATTCTGGTAACGCTAAAACTTGTGAATGACTCTGATGAATCATCAACTCCTGTCGTGGGCAAAATAATAGTCTAAATTAATTTTGTATGCTCCTTCTTTTTCTCCCTATACTGAACGCTGCATTTAACCAACAAAAATCGAAGGTATCACAATGACGAAATGGAACCAGTCACTGAGTGAAGTGGATAGCGCAATGCTCCATGAGGCATTGGAACTCGCCCATGTCCCCGCTCTTTTGGCAGCACTGGTACACTTTAAGGGAAACACCGATCACTTCCAGCTGGCTCAGCCTAAATTCGATATCCTCGCAGAAGAGCAAGATGGTTTGACCGAACAGCAAAGGCAAGTGGCCCGACAACTCGCATTCGATGTGTTAACGCAATATCGAGATGATGGGTGCCAGGATCTGGCTCGCCCCTCAGAAGCAGTCATTACCGAAACGATGTCACTCATATCAGGCCAAGCCACTGCTGATGAGATTACTCCCTTTCTGCGCGAAGAACTCAATCTGTTTGGAGAGGATGCTCGCAAGGTAAACATCAACACGCAAACAATGGATGCCGACTATCGAACTATAATAATCGGCAGCGGCATGTCGGGAATTCTCGCGGCGATTCGCCTACAGCAACAGGGCATACCCTTCCTGATCCTTGAGAAAAATAGTGACATTGGCGGAACCTGGCACGAGAACACCTACCCCGGCTGTCAGGTTGATTCTGTCAATCACTTGTATAACTACATGTTCGAGCCCAATAGTCAGTGGCCCGGACATTTCTCTGAGCAGGCGGATCTCTACGCTTATTTCGCCGGCATTGTGGAAAAGTATCATCTTCGTCAGCACACCCGGTTAAACACCTCGGTCATTTCTTGCTCTTACCAGGAGGAAAGCGGAATTTGGCACGTTGAAACTGAATCTGGCGGAACACGCGAAACCTTCCCGGCCAACAGTGTGATCAGCGCCGTTGGGCAACTCAACACGCCGAAATTTCCCGACATCGCCGGTTTGGATAACTTCGAGGGCGTGGCTTTTCATTCTGCACGCTGGGAACACCAACACGACCTGACCGGAAAAAGTGTTGTCGTGATTGGCACCGGCTGCAGCGCGGTGCAATTCGTCCCGATCATCGCCGAGCAGTGCGGCAACTTAACCGTATTTCAGCGCACTCCCCCCTGGCTTCTTCCAGTGGAGGAATACCATCAACCGATGACAGAACAGGAGCTGTGGTTGTTTCGAGAAATTCCTTTCTACGCTCGCTGGCACCGTTTCTATCTCTTTCGTGGACAGGCAGTGGACGGCTACCTCCCCTTGCTCTACGCAGATGAGACCTGGCCGGGAACGGACGGGACTGTTAGTGAAGCCAATGCATTATTTCGCCAGGGCTTAGTTGAATCCTTGCAGGAGCAGGTCAAGGGCGACATGGAACTACTAGGCAAGTTGATACCAAACTATCCGCCAGGTGGTAAAAGGCCAGTGCTGGACGACGGATCATGGATTGCGACAATGCAGCGCGACGATGTTGAACTGCGCACTGAAGGGATAGAGAAAGTCGTAGCCGAAGGAGTTGTTACGACTGACGGCACGCTACATCGCGCCGACGTCATCATCTACGGAACCGGGTTCCAGGCCGATCAGTTTCTCACTCCAATGAAGGTCGTAGGCAAAAACGGAGCGGAACTGGTAGGCCAATGGGGCATCGACCCGCAGGCATACAAAGGTGTTGTGGTACCGCAGTTCCCCAATTTCTACTGTCTTTATGGCCCCAACTCAAACATCGTTGTGGGAAGTAGCATCGTATTTATGGTCGAATGCCAGGTGCGGTATATGTGTGGCGTCATCAAGCTGCAGCTGGAAAACAACTACAAAAGTCTGGAGTGCAAACCAGAACCTCTTGCGAAATTCGTTGCGGAAATCGACGAGCTTAACAAACAACGTGCCTGGGGTTCACCCATCGTAAATAGCTGGTACAAAAACGATCGCGGCAGAGTAACGCAAAACTGGCCGGGGACACACTGGGAGTTCTGGCAACAAACACTGTCACCCGAGCTTTCCGATTTTGAGGTGAGATAGTCGGTGGGTACGCTCCACCCCGGATTTTGAGTATGTGTAGGGTAACATCGATTCTCGCTCGAGCACTGCTATGGTCTCCGAGCTGTATATTGTTACTGTTTAATAGCGCTCTTGTGCATAGTTCTGAACACAAGACTATCTGCGATTTCAAAAAGGCGGTTCCCGGTAAAACTGTCGCGTTCGAGATCGAGCACGACGGTGAACCCCGCCAGTTTCATCTTCATTTGCCGAGCAACTACGACTGCACAGAAAACCTTGCTCTGGTCATTGGGGTCCATGGCTATGGCGGCAGCGGGCCTGACTTCGAGAGCAATACCGCGAATATGTTTGAACACGTAAACGACAACAACTACATAGCGCTATACCCCACCGCGATGGCCGCCAGTCCCGGCGGCGCTACGTCTTTTAACGATTTGGGCAGCCGGCATGACAACGGGCCCGATGGCAAGACCTGCAGTCAGTCGAACCCAGGCTATTATCCTGCTTTCGAAAACTGCGGGGCCGCCGAAAAAGTTCGCGAGTGTACCTGGGGAACCAGTTGCGCGGATGATGTCGGTTTTTTCCGCAAAATGATTGCCTTCGCAAAACTCAACTACACGGTGGATTCATCGCGAGTATTCATGCTCGGTTTCAGCCAGGGCGGCCAGACTGTTGCGAGCTTGGCATGTCCACTACAGGAAGAGCTGACGGCTGTCGCCGCGATTCATGGCTTCGCCGCAAACGGCTATACCTGCGGACCGCAAAGCAAAGTATCGCTGTTGCAAATATGGGGAACACAGGATCAGTGGGTGCGCGCCGATGGTGGCGCGAGTTTGGACACGATGCAATACGACTCGGCGGAGGAAGCCGCCCAGGAGTGGGCGGCGGCACAGGATTGCGATCCCCAGGCAAGCCAATACGGATCAAAGTCGGACGATGTCGATGACTGGTCCTGTAAGGCCCATGCCAACTGCAAGACCGGCAGTGAAATCATCACCTGCAGTTGGCCAGGAGCGCACACTTGGCCAAAAACAGAAAGTCTGGGCAATTTCGGCTTAAACACGATCTGGGATTTCTTTTCAAACAAAACGAAGTAACCGCGATCAACAATGAGCACGCTTGATCGCCCGATTACCATCGCCACTAGATTGGCAGCGGAATAAACACCGAAGATGCAGCTTGGACAGCGGAATTCAAGTGACGGTAATTGGCATCGCCAGCTATTTTCGCCATCATTTCCTGCAACACAATCAGTTTGCCAAACAGTCTTTCAAAACTCAGGTTATCCGTTATCCCTCGATACTCGCTGGTGATCAAAAAGGGGGAACCATCCGCCTTACGATGGTTTTTCAACCGCCACAGCAGCACCTCAACATTGTGCGCACTGGCAATAAGACGCTTTGAATCGAGTTTATCGAACAAAAACAATTCCGAGTTGTAACCGTAGGCGCTGCGCAGCATTCCTCCGAGACCAACTGATAAGGCGAACACCCGATCACCTTTGAAGCGCGGATCAAAAACCAACTCCAAAGCGACTATCTCCTGGCGATAGGCCAGTTCAGAAAAGCTGAGCGGCCCCTCGCGATTACGGAGCTGATCGAGCCGAGCCTGAATGGTCTTGGCACTGCCTTTGACGAGTTCACCGGGATTGCGTTTGTACAATTTTGCCGTTAGCTCTCTGACCAGCAAGCGACTCTCATCAATAAACTGATCGGCGACCATATCCACGTCGGATTTCGCCAGGTTCTTCACTTCGAAGCCAGCACAGCCCGACAGACAAAACGAGGCGACGAGAATTGCGGTGACGTGTTTTAGAAATGCGTACAAGAAAAACGTCCTACTTGAAATCAAAAGCACTGAGGTCCGGCTCGAACATTAGGACATGGAAAAGACTAGCACAGGAGGAAAACAACGGCAGTTTAAAACTTCAGGCTAACATCCGATTGTCAGGCGCATGCGTAAAGTCTTCGGCAAAACGCGCTTAGGGCGATGATGAACACTAGCGTAAAACCCATGTGCTTCCATTGGCCCTGAGGTATGATAATCGCCCGGCAGTAAGTGACATTGGTTTCGAGAGGCAAAGCTATGACTACCAACCCCTATTTGAGCGGCAACTACGCACCTGTTGAAGACGAACTCAGTGCAACTGACCTGCCCGTTACCGGCGTTATACCGAGGGAACTCCAAGGCCGCTTACTGAGAATCGGGCCAAACCCAGTGGCTGCTGACCCTGAGAACTACCACTGGTTTACCGGCAATGGTATGGCCCATGGACTGAGATTGAGAGATGGCAAAGCAGAGTGGTATCACAGCCGCTATGTACGCGACGACGAAGTGGTCGCTGCCAAAGGCTGGGACCCGGTAACAGGCCCCTCCCCGGACTTTCCACTGGGCCCTGGTGCGGCGAATACGAACATTGTCGGCATGGCTGGCAAAACCTTCGCCATTGTCGAAGCGGGGAATCTGCCTGTTGAGCTGAATTACGAATTGGACACTGTCGCCCGCAGTAATTTCGACGGTACCCTGCCCGCCGGCTTCAGCGCACACCCTCGCGCGGAAGCTGAGACAGGAGAAACACACACTGCAGTCTATTCACCCTTTTGGAAACACATCCAATACGTACTCACGGGTGCCGATGGCACGGTAAAGAAAACCGTTGACGTACCCACTCCGGGCAGCCCTATGGTGCACGACTGCATGTTCACCAAGAACTACTTCATCTTGTTCGACTTCCCGGTTTTGTTTGACGAGGCAGCACTCACCAGTGGTGCACCTTTTCCTTACACCTGGCAACCGGACTACGGCGCGCGCGTAGGGCTGTTGCCCAGAAACGGAACTGCAGAGCAGGTCAGTTGGCACGAAGTTGAATTGTGCTACGTGTTTCACCCCATGAACGCCTATGAGGATGAACTCGGAAGAGTCGTGATGGATGTGGTGCGACACCCAAAGATGTTCGCCACTGACCACCTCGGCCCCAATGAGGGAGCGACATCACTGGACCGATGGGTCATCGACCCAGAAAAAACACAGGTAAGCGAGACCCGGTTGGACGACCGGGGTCTCGAATTCCCGCGCATCGACGAACGCCTGGCCGGAAAAGCGCACCGATTCGGCTACTCCAGTGTCGTCGGCGATGGCTTCACCATCGGGTCAATCACCAAACATGATCTTCATAAGCAAAGCAGTGAGTCACATGACGAGGGCAAAGACCGCGCGTTCATGGAGCCGGTATTTGTTCCAAAACACGCTGACGCCGCCGAGGACGAAGGCTGGATTATGTCCTACGTCTACGACCGTAGTACGGACAAAAGCGACGTCGTCATTATTGATGCACAGGACTTCTCAGCCGCGCCCCTGGCAACGATACACCTACCCCGCCGAGTACCTTTCGGCTTTCACGGCAATTGGGTCGCAGACGCATGAGCGCCGCCGATAATAGCTTTGCGGGTAAAGTCGTCGTCATCACTGGAGCCTCCGCCGGCGTTGGTGCCGCCTGCGCTAGAGAGTTTGCCCGCCTCGGGTCAAACCTGGTGTTGGTTGCTCGCGGCGAACAGGCTCTCGAGGCGATAGCGACAGAGTTAGCAGAACAAACGGAGGTGCTTAGCGTCGCCATGGATGTTGCAGACAATGAAGCCTGCACGGCACTTTTAGCTAAGGCCAAGGAAAGATTCGGCAATATCCATGTTCTGGTTAATAACGCTGGGTTACACACCCGCGGCGATGTCGCAAAGGTTGGACCGCTAGATATCGCCAACATGGTCGATGTCAATTTGCGCGCACCGCTGTTGCTCACTGCAGCTGCGATTCCCTACTTCGAACAAGCGGGCGAAGGGGCCATTGTAATGGTGGGATCTCTGGCCGGGCGTGCCCCCATGCAAAGCGCCGCGACTTATGCTGCCACGAAAGCTGGATTACGAGCATTCACCTATGGCTTGGCCGATGAACTGCGTGGCAGCAAGGTCAATATAGGCGTTGTTTCTCCCGGCCCCATCGATACCGGGTTTATCATGGATGAAATAGATGAAGTCGAGGATATTGTTTTTTCACAACCCATGAGCAGCGCCCGGGAAGTCGCAGAGGCAATAGTACAAATCGCCAACGGCGAAGAGATCGAAATCTGTATGCCGGCAAAAAGTGCAAAGGCCACTTCCCTGCTGTATCTGTTTCCGGCCTTTAGGCGATGGCTGCGGCCGCGACTGAGCGCAGCGGGTCGAAAAAATAAGGAAAAATATCGGCAGTCTGCATGAATCATAATAAAGACGAACCATCCGAGCATGTACAACGGCGAAAAACTCAATAGCATCAGCCACCTGGTAGGCGCTGTGTTCGCGCTAATCGGTCTGGGTGCGCTCCTGACCGTGGGCTTCCAATCGGGCGATGTGAGGTTAGCAGCCAGCTTCACCATTTTTGGGTTGACCCTGGTTCTGCTCTACACCATGTCGACGCTCTACCACAGTTTTCAGCCTCCGCAACTGAAGCAACTGTTTAAACTATTTGATCACATTTCTATTTACTTGCTGATAGCGGGCAGCTACACACCTTATATGCTGGTTAGCCTCAAAGAGGGTAGCGGTCCAACCATCATGACAATAGTATGGTTGCTGGCTGGCCTGGGTACTCTGAGTGAAATATTTTTATCGGGTAAAGCGGTAAAAATTGGTCAGGTGCTTATCTATTTAGGAATGGGCTGGGCTTGCGCATTCGACCTGGAAGGATTGCGGGGCGCTCTGTCCGAACCGGGGTACTTCTGGCTGACTGCAGGGGGTATTGCCTATACCGCTGGTGTCGTTTTCTATGTATTGGACAAAATGAATCGTCTACAGCATGCCCATGGCATTTGGCACTTTTTTGTACTGGCCGGGTCCGGGTGTCATTTCGTCTCGATTATTGGCTATGTGAGATAACGCTCTCATCCGAAAATTAGATCGCTATCATCCAATATTTTCATTATACAGAAGGTAGTTAAGAAGCTAAGCTTACTCACATCCCCACCTCTAGGTGGGGAGCGAGGGTGGGCAAGCCACCCATACTTAGAGAGTTTTATGTAACCGGAGAGTAGACATGTCGCTAAAAGACAGCCAAACCGAACAAAATTTGAAAGACGCCTTTGCAGGTGAGTCCCAGGCAAACCGCCGCTACCTTTACTTCGCTGCCAAAGCGGATGTTGAAGGCTACAACGACGTTGCCGCGGTCTTCCGTTCAACTGCAGAAGGTGAGACTGGCCACGCCCACGGCCACCTGGAATACCTCGAAGAGACAGGCGATCCCGCCACCGGCCTGCCAATTGGCGGCACTTCAGACAACCTGAAGGCAGCTATCGCCGGCGAAACTCACGAGTACACAGACATGTATCCAGGTATGGCGAAAACAGCACGTGACGAAGGCTTCGACGAGATAGCCGACTGGATGGAAACATTGGCCAAGGCAGAACGCAGCCACGCCAACCGCTTCCAAAAAGCGCTGGACAATCTGGACGACTAGAGTCCCAATAGGCGGAGCTGTTCTCGCGGCCCGCCTCGTTTCTCCCCATACCACCTACAGGACACTATTGTGAGAGAAGGCAGCCTTGAAGCGCCTACACGGCACCCGATCGAATGGAAATCAGAGCAATACTGGGACAAGGACGATCTCAACGCGGAGTTGGAACGCGTCTACGATATCTGCCACGGCTGTCGACGTTGCGTCAGCCTGTGTGACTCCTTTCCAACACTTTTCGACCTGGTAGATGAGTCGGAAACCCTGGAAGTAGATGGCATTGCCAAAGAAGATTACATAAAAGTCGTCGATCAATGCTACCTGTGCGACTTGTGCTACATGACTAAATGTCCCTATGTGCCGCCTCACGAGTGGAATGTAGATTTCCCCCACTTAATGCTCCGCGCCAAGGCGGTAAAGTTTAAGGAAGAAGGCGCAAAGCTGCGTGACAAAGTGCTCACCAGTACAGACACCGTGTTCGCGATGGCATCCATACCGCTGGTCGATGTGACTGTTAACGCGATGAACAAAAACGAAACCTTCCGCAACGTTCTGGATTCAGGTTTCGGCATTCACAAAGAGGCGCCTATACCCGAGTTCCATAGCAACACGCTGAGGAAACGCGCAAAACCGATGATCCGCGAGGTCCAAGCCGAAGCCGTGGGCGAGACCACCGGCAAAGTCGCCCTGTATGCGACCTGCTACGGAAATTACAACAGCCCCGCTCTGGCAGAAGACTTTCTGAAGGTCTATCAGCACAACGACATCCATATTGATATTGTGCCCAAAGAGAAGTGCTGCGGTATGCCAAAACTGGAGCTGGGCGATCTGGACAGTGTCGAGGCACTCAAGGAAGCCAACATACCGGTACTCGCCGCGCTGGTTGACCAAGGTTACGATCTCATCGCTCCCATACCCTCGTGTGTTCTGATGTACAAGCAAGAGTTACCGCTGCTCTACCCGGACGACGCGGACGTTTTGAAGGTGCAACAAGCATTTTATGACCCCTTCGAATATCTGTGGTTACGGCATAAAGGTGACAAGTTCAAGACATCGTTTCCGCAGGCACTAGGCAATATCTCCTACCAGGTTGCGTGTCATCTGAGAGTACAGAATATTGGCAACAAAACCCGAGATATTCTCAATTTAGTGCAGGAGACAGATGTGACCGCCATCGAGCGCTGCTCCGGCCACGACGGCACTTATGCGGTAAAAACAGAGACACACGACAAGTCCGTCAAAATTGCCCGACCCGTGGTTCGCAAAGTCGATCAACAGGAACCGGACTTTTTTTCCAGTGACTGCCCGATGGCGGCCACACACATCGCAAATTTGTCCGACAAAGTAGATCAGGCCACACATCCCATGACGCTGCTGCGCATGGCCTACGGCTTGTAGAGCTAAGCAGGAGACCCCCTATGACAGCACAACTATCCCGATCAGATCTCTGGTCACTGGAAGAATACTCCCAAGAGCGAAAAGAGTTCCGCGCAAAAGTGATGGCGCACAAGAAGAGCCGCCAATTGGCGCTTGGAGAAAATGCCAGACTGTATTTCGAAGATGCCCTGACAGTGCGATATCAAATACAGGAAATGTTGCGGATCGAAAAAGTATTTGAGGCCGAAGGCATCAACGAAGAACTCGAGGCCTACAACCCGTTGATTCCCGACGGACACAACTGGAAAGCGACCTTCATGATCGAGTTTGATGATCCCATCCAACGGGCCGAGCACCTGGCCAATATGATCGGAATCGAGGATAAGGTATGGGTACAGGTCGCCGGATGCGACAAAGTCTATCCGATTGCCGATGAGGATCTGGAACGTGACAACGAGCACAAAACCTCATCGGTGCACTTTCTCAGATTCGAACTGACACCGACGATGATCAACGCTGCCCAAAATAGCGAAGTCATTTATGCCGGTATCGATCACGAGGCCTACCCGATAAGTTCTTTCGAAATTCGCTCGGATATTCGTGAATCTCTGTTGAATGACCTGGATCGCATTGCGATCAACTAACTCCTCTATGGACAACGGCCTTCAGTGGGCCAACCCACAAACTCGAATACGTGCACTATTCCAAGGGCGAGAGTCTGTTTATATAACTTCTTCTCAAGACCGTCAGCCGCAGGACGCGGCTGCCGAGACTCCATGGATGGATTCACGTCGTGTCTTGAGAAGAAGTTATATAAATAGACGGCAACGTGCTCGTTTAAAACTTACAAACGGTGTTTTAAATGAGCTTGGGTGACGCTAAGATGGCCGGTGCTGAAACTCACCAAACCGGCGGTTCGCTTCGGCATCCGTATACCCTATAATCTGTACATACTGAACCGATCCCGCCGGAATTCAATAATGCTGAAGCTTGTCCAGAGTTTGTCCCTGCTTCTATTTTGCTCCGCCATACTATTGACCAGCCCAACCGGCAACGCCCAGGAAACCAGCGGCGATTTCTACGAAGATGCCCGCCAGCGTTTCGATACCGGAGACGCTCCAGGCGCACTCATTCAGTTGAAGAATGCGCTGCGACTCGACCCACAACACGTACCGTCACTGGTACTCACCGGAGATATCTACCTGGCAGATAATGATCCGGTGGCAGCAGAAGATGCGTTTTCGGATGCCTTGTTATTGGGCGCCGACAAATCCTATGTGACGCTGAAGTTAGCCCAGGCATATCTAGCTCAGGGAAAATATCAAAACTTGTTGCGCGAACTCAAACTGGAGAACTTTGGCGGCTCATCAAGGGTCGAACTGCTCGCCTATCATGGTGAAGCTCACGTGCGACTCGGCCAGTTAGAAGAAGCGGAGCGGGTGCTACTCGAAGCGGAGAACCTCGATCCCTCTGCGCAATTACCTCAAATGGCAATCATCACCCTGCACATTCGCAAAGGAGAATTACTAAAGGCGGAAACAGCAGTGCAACGCCTGCTGGATGCCGGAGCTCAGGACAGTCGCATCTGGAACGCTTACGCTTCCGTATGGCATGCCCAGGGAAGAAGAAGGGACGCCCTTGAATATTATGGAAAGGCGATAGAGCTCGCCCCGGATAGTATCGATGCGAGAATTGCGCGGATTGGTCTCCTAGTGGATTTGAATAGAGACAGCGAGACTGCCGAGGACCTCGCTTATCTGAAGGAGCACTCTCCCTATGACCCTCGGGCAGCTTATTTACGCGGACTGATATACGACCGTGCCGGCGATACCGCCGCATCTCAAGAGGCCCTTCGTGAGTGCGTTGAAATCTTGGCTTCGATACCCATTGAGGACGTCGGGCGCGATGCGCAACTTGCCATGCCCGCCGCACTCGCCCACTACGGTCTGGGTGATTTCGAACTGGCTCACAACTATTTGCTGCAGTTTTTCCGTCATCACCCCGGAAATTTAAGCGCCAGCCGGTTAATGGGTTCTGTACTTATCGCATTGGGTGAAAGTCGCGATGCGGTTAAATTTTTGCGTCCACTAACGCTGATTCACGACTCCGATCTCGAGCTGATCAGTCTGTTGGCCGCTGCTTACAACCAGACCGGACAGTACGACAAATCCATTAGTTTGCTGAAAGGACTACAACGTCGAAATTTTGTAGATTCCCAATTGGACGCCCGCCTGGCATTAACGCAATTGCAAGCGGGCGAGCAAGCCAAAGCGATCGACGAGTTGGCGACAATCTTTCCCCGAGAGGGATCGGGCGGCGAAGTGGGTATGGCTTTGAGTTTTGCCTATCTGCAACAGCGGAAATACGACCAAGCAATTGAAGTCGCAAGTACGCTGGTCGCGCGCGATCCAGATAATGCAGACTATCGAAACTTGCTCGGACTAAGCCATTACATCGCCAACGATTTCGCCGCTGCAGCAACGGTGTTCGAAGAGCTGCTAGAGGAAAATGCCGGTCTACTTCCCGTGCAAATCAATCTTGTAAGAGTACGTTTGGCCCAAGGGCAATTCGATGTTGCCCGCGATCAGCTGCTGAGCTTGTTGGAGGAACACCCGGAGAACGGCGCCTTGATGTTGGAACGCGCCCGATTGGAGCGACTGGAAGGAAACCTTATCGAAGCGCGTCGCTGGGGTGAAAATGCGTTGCGAGCCCAACCCGATGAAATGGAGGGGCGTATATTCGTCACCGAGGTCTACCTGGACCTGGAAGAAATAGACGCAGCTGAAAAGCTGGCGAAAGAAACCACCTTGCGAATGGATCAAAGCCCCGAGTCAATGACGATACTGGGGCAGGTTTTGGCGCGTGCGGGCAAGCGTAAAGAAGCCTTGGCAGTCTATACAAAAATGTCCAAGCAACAGAGCTTCAACTCCGAAGCCCAGTACAAGATTGCTTTGCTGCAACTCGAACTGCAAGCCTATCGAGAGGCGAGACACAGCCTCTACAAATCCCTCGAATCCAACCCGGATAATCTCGAGGCGAACATCGTCTACATTGACTTACATCTGCCTTTGGGTGATTTTGAAAAAGTACTGCGCCTCAGTGAGGCGGCCATGGAGCGCTTTCCCGACCACCCCAGCTGGCACAACCTCCAAGGTGCCGCTTATCTGCAATTGGGAGACTATGCCAAAGCTGAGGCCGCCTATGTAGAGGCGATAAAATTAAGCACTGAAAGTCGCTATACCATCGGCTTGTATCGCGCCCTGCTCGCCCAGGATAAACGCAAAGCAGCGGAGAGCGTTCTGCGAGATGGTCTTCGTGAATCGCCGAAGAATAAAACGCTGAAAGTCGCGCTAACAGAATTTCTATTGGCGGATGGTCGCTGGCAGGACGGGAAAAAATCTTTGCAGGAATTGCTGTCTCAAGAACCGGCCAATCCGCAGTACCTTAACAATTTGGCGAACGTATTATTCATCCTCGGTGAGGATGGTGCTTTGGAACTAGCACAGCGTGCCCAAACAGCTGATCCCTCGGACCCAATGATAAACGACACGCTCGGTTGGCTGTTGGTGAATGAGGGTAAACCCCAGGAAGCGCTAAAGTATCTGCGCGAAGCTACAACGCGAAGTGCGAACAATTCGGAATTGCGCTACCACCTGGCAGTAGCACTGGAGAAGCTGGGACGGGGTATTGAAGCGAGAAAGGAGTTAGATGCTGCGCTATCTGGCGCTGGAAACGCTCGCTGGAAAGCTGATGCCGTAGCTTTACAAGGACGACTGCAAAAGCAGTAAAGCAAAACACCGGAGGATTATGCCTCCAGTGTTGCCGAAGTAGATCTCTTGCGTCTTAAAAACCCCAGTGCGGCCATGGCGATGACTAGCAGCGGTGCGGTAGAGGGTGTTGATACAGCCGCGACGGCTGTGCCGGTTATAGTTTTAACCGCAATATAGTCATTGCCAATATAATTTGAATGATTCCAGAAAGAACCGTTAAGGACCGCGACCAGCCAGTGGCTTGATTGGACTTTTCCAGCGTTCAAATTTGAGGTCTCGTAGTTGTTGTTCGCGTCATCGGACGCAGTGATGTCCGTTCCCCAACTAGAGTTAGGCTCATGGTAAGTGTTGTTACTGACCAGCTGCCAGCCATTACTGGTTAAGTCATCGTACGAACGATTACTTAAGTCTCCGGGATTGGCGGGTGCTACTCCCTGCCCTGTGTAGGCCAACAGTGAGAAGTCTGCATCGCGATGCCAACCTTGTGTGACGCTCTCGATCACTACATCGATCGGACTACCACCGGAGCTAAAAGAATACAGTATGGATTCCAGCTTACCTTGGTTATCGGCCGCCAAATTGGAATTTGCAAACTCACGACCTTCACCCTGTGCACTGACACCGATACCGTCGTAGCGACCCAGGGTCGCCTGCTCCAGCTTGGACGCGGTATCGCCTGAACGTGAGGATGCCCAACCGGTCGCTGTTAAGGTGACAAGTTGACCGGCTTGTGCATCACTGCTCTGACATTTGTTGCCGACAGAGGCAGCTTCACAGCTGCCCTGAGTGGAGTTTCTGTCAATGGTCCAGCTAAAGCTTGCCTGCGCCGGAAGTGCTATCAAAGCGCCGGCGAGGCCGAAGGTTGCGAGCAAACTTGCTTTGGTCAAATTTTTCATAGTGTATCCACAATTTTCTATCTTCTGTGCGCGACTCACTCCAACATTACTTTTCGCCGCATACCCTGTAGTTCGACTGGGAGAAAAATAACTTTATAAAGAAAGAGAGAAAACGAGAGGTAGATCACGTTTGCGGTGTGTTCCGCGAAGTCATTGAGCTATTTGTTCTACTGCGTGTCCTCCGTCACAGACTGCTAATACTTGCTCTTATGAGACAAGCTTTTCTATGAGACAGAGATTGAACTGTCTTCGAGGGAACATAAAGCTTTTTGATGTTTTGCGTGCTGGAAGTATGAAGGAGGTCACAAATAGCCTTGCCGGCTAGGCTAAAGCTGCACTCGTTTCGGTTGGGCTATTTGTGCGACAAGCATTTGAAGTGTTGAGAGATCGAAGCAATCAATAATTTTTTGCGATGGTTAATCCGCCCCAAATAACGGTGCGATCTCCCGCCCCAGTATCCAGTTCCGAGCTGTGACCACGTATTGTGTAACTCACGCGATAACCGTTTGAGAACGCGTGTGTATAACCCGCCCAGGCTTCGACAATCGCGTGGTTAAGGTCTGAAGAGTCATATTCCACCGCGCTGTCTCTAAACTGACCCTGCAGAAACGCGTTGTAAGCCCTCACTTTGAAGGCCATACCGGCCGAGAAGTAACTTTCTCGATAAACTTTGCCCAGTGTCAGCGGCACAGAGTGCTCGCGATAATTGGCAAGTTCGGGGTTAAAAGACTGCCAACGCGTGGCAATGCGTCCGAGCCTAACACTGACTCCATAGCTCAGTTCACTCAAATAACCCACCGACCCTTGAAGCGATGTTTTGACTTCGACGTTTGGATGTCCAGTCGGCCAAAGTCGTTGGCGAGCTATGCTATATCGTGCAGTTAACTCACCCCCGTCCGAAATTTGATGACGCCATCCCTGGGCCTTATTGGAGTCGATGACCGAGTGAACTTCGTTCTGCAAGTCGCCGACAACATCGAGGCCCAAAACGCCCACAGTGAGCGTGCTGCGCCATACAACATCTGGTCTAACATCGGCGTGTTCCCGGGAGTTTGAAAAATACAGCAAGCTGGCGTAAGGCCTGTCTTCACTGTTAGCGTCTCTGCGCGAGATATCTTCGGGTGTGAATCCATACAGTCCAATCTCAGTACTGTGCGTATTCACCGTACCGCCCAAGACTGAAAATCCCGCCTGGGAATCCAACCAGGATAATGGCGTGTTAAGAGACCATTTAGTGTAGGGTGCGGCTTCGCTAGAGAGGCTTGCACTCACTCCATAGGTATAGTCCTGGTCGCGAGACCCAGGGACGAGTACATCGTTGTCGAATGCGAATGACCAACTTTGGTCGTCCTTATGTGAGCGCGCGCTGTGCTCAGCTTTCTCGAATTTGAGAGGTTGAATCAACAGCTCTGAATTGGTCTCCAATACAGTAGAACCCCAGCTAGGTGCGGAGTTAGTCAATACAATCCCGAGGGAGAGAGCCAGACATAACCGACTAGTTTTAAACCCGATGATCATTGGTGTATTCCTTATCTTTTAAAGACGACCAGTCGTCTTTTTAAATTGCTGAGTAATTAAGACGACCGGTCGTCTTTTTAGTTCCAAAATTTTTTAGACAGCTAAAACCTTCGGCAACAAACTGAGGAAGGCATCCAGAGGTTCGCGAGACTTTTCCGCCTTCATTCTCAAAAGCGCACCCTGCCAGCCGTTAAACAAGAAATTTGCCGTAGCGGGACAGTCTTGATCCACACTGATATCACCTCGCTGACTCGCTTCCGTGAGCACTTGTGCGATCAAGTCCGTGATACTACCCAGCGTTTGCTTGACGGTTTGGCGAATGAGTTCACTGCTGTCAGCCATCTCCTGACACATATTGCCCATGAAGCAGCCAATCCTAAATTCGCTGACACAGGCCGTGTCAGCTTGGGAGTTGAAAAATGCATCCAGCCTATCGAGGGGATTCCGTGTACGATCGCGCAAAACAGCCTCTGCCTGCTGAAAATTCTGTGACGCTACCCGCTCAATTGCCTCAATGGCAAATACCTCCTTACTATCGAAATAAGTATAGAAGGAACCCTTTGGGACGGCCGCCGCATCTACAATGTCTTTAACACTGGTGCCGTTGTATCCTCTGATCTGCATAACCTCAAGACCAAGTTCCAGGAGGCGCTCTTTTTTGGCTTCGTGTTTGTTCATAGAGCGAAATATACGACCGGTCATCTTTTTTGTCAAGAGCAACCATCACCGAACCAAATAGATTGGCTTCCCCGATTCAGTTTTTGAGCAAAAAATCCGAAGTTCGTTCTGCCAAAGCATGAATTGTAAACGTCGTGTTGGCGTGAGAACCGGTAGGGAAGGTGCTCTGACCCGCGATCACCAGATTGGGAATCTCATGGCTTACCCCATAGCCGTCACAGACAGAGTTGTCGGCCGAAGTTCCCATGATGGTGCCTCCCATGATGTGCTGTGCAACCATGGGGCCGGTCCAGGCATGCTCGGCCCCGGAAGCTTTAACAATCTCGAGACCTTCTTTCCTGGCCTGTTCAAGCAGTGCAAGGCCATCCGGAGACACTTGATAAATTACTTTGGCCTGCGGCATCCCGAAGCGATCGCGTTTTTCATCCAGTACAATCTGGTTTTCCTCCAAGGGTTGATCTTCGCAGACCGCGCCCATTGACGCCATGCGTTTACTAGCAACCTTCATAAAGTCCTTCAGTTTCTCTCCATAAAGATCGGGACGCGACATGGTAATACCCATTAAATCATTGGGCTTGAGAACCAGCCCTATTTCCCAGTGTCGCCCGCCAAAGACCCCGTCGGGGTTTCCCGTTTTGTCTGGTTTGGCAGAGTAAAGATGACCGCCAGTTGCGCCTAAATGACACTGGGTCTCCTCACCGTAGAGGCCATAGATCATAACGCTTGGGTGAACCATCAAATACTTACCCAAGGTTCCACTGCGGTTTGACAGTCCGCCGGGAGCAGAGTTGAGTAAAATACGCGTGTTTTCGAGCGTGTAGGCACCCAGTACAACGGTTTCCGCATCCTGCTGCTGCCGATCTCCATTTTGATCGACGTATTCAACGCCTGTCGCCCGAGTTCCACTTTTATCGGTCAACACGCGGGTCACGTGGCTATTTGGCTGGAATACCGCACCGGCTTTCTCAGCGCGTGGAAAATAGGTCATCAAGGGGTTGGCGATGGCGCCTATCGGACAGCCCGAATCACACCAGCCATCCCATATACACGCCGGCCGCCCTTTGTACGGTTTGGATAACACCGTAATTGGAATGGGTGAGGTCGAAATACCCTTGCTTTTAAAACCTTTTCCCAACAAGTCGGCGTGGCGAAACGTGGGTATAGGAGGCAGTGGATAAGCGGCGCCCGGTGGACGCCAGGGCTCCTGTGAAGCGTCTCCCGACATGCCGACGAATTCCTGCACCTTGTCATAATAGGGTTGAACATCTTTGTAACTGATCGGCCAATCCAAACCGCGATCATGGGTAGTCTTGATGTTGAAATCGGACTCATCAAACCTCGGCCAGACACCGTAGTGATGAGCCGCTGCCCCACCGTAGCCACGCCCGGCGTTAAAATTCATATGAATACGATCTTTGCCGCCAAACTCGTCGACGTGGGGGGTCGCCCATTTCAGGCGTCGGCCCCAAAGTTGTGAGCTGTACAGATCTTCCGCTTTTCGTTCAGGTCCGGATTCGAGCACCAGCACCTGCTTGCCCGCTTCCGCCAGTCGCGCTGCAAAAACCATCGCAACGGCACCCGCACCGACAATAACCACATCTACTTTTTTGCTCATACCGTGCACCCACACTTTATTTTTAACAGACGCTTACCAGTTAGCTGGTGGTTCTATGTGTGCCAAATAAGGTATACCCAGTTTTGCAAAACCTTCCATGGTGCCGTACATCGAATCCACGACGTCATTGCGTAAACACAAATAGACCGCCGGTGAGGGAGGCCCTTGCCAACCTTCAGGCTGCTCGGGGAACAGGCTTCCCACAAGCTGGTCCTGCAGGCCACTATTTAGCTGATCAAACTTCTTGCTGTGTTTGACTTGAGCGTAAGCATCTAGCGCTCTAACACTAGCCTTATAGAACTCCGCATAGGGGGGCTCCACGTGAAAATATCGCGCCACCAGCAGACAGTCGTTGGGGTCCCTGGTGAGTTGTTCATCAATAAAATGGACAACGCCGGCCTGCACCGATCCAGGCAGCAATACATCCGCCACCGCTTCCAGGGTTTGAAACTCAGACGTACTCAGGATTTTCGGCGGAATACTTTTGGCCTTCGCTTCGGCAGGAGAGAGCAACAAGTGCGGACCAGCGATGGTAGCCACCACAATGCCAATGCCGCTTTCTTTTAAAAACTTTCGACGAACTGGATCCATACCCTGCTCCCGATTGATTATTCGAAGGGGTCGAACTTAAAGCCCGGTAGGCGTGTAATGTACCGTGTCGATATCAGTGGCAAGAATAGCAAGGATGTCGGTCAAGCCCCCCGCCTCCGCAACACCGCCGATGAACTCCATATGATCCTCAATGCTAGGCCACTGTTCGACCAATAGCACATCGTCAACGCCTTCAATCCCGGTAAAAACCTCAACCGAACTGCACAGCGGATGTGCCCGGGTAGCGGCGATCGCATCCGTCATTAGTTCGAGCAATTCATCGCGTAGACCAGGCTTGGCCGTTAATCTGACTCGCGCAGTGATTGTCATAGTTTTTGCCTCTGCTTTATTAGAATAGATTCCAGTTCGAATCACACTGGTGGCAACCAAGCCGGCTCCCGTCATTTTTAGTAAATCTCTACGTTTCAGTTCAGTCCTCAGTATCGCGGCGAACATGCAGTTCTCGCACCAGCTCCAAACAGACTAACAAAGATTCTATCGAGCTACTATCCATTATTGCTAACAAGTAGACTAAGACAAATAGGACCGGGCATTATCTATAGAGCTGAGTTGTTGGATATCTCGAAGTATTGCGGTACTTTGATGAATACGCTGACTTAATTGTGACAAACGTTGCCAAGACTAGGTAAGTAACGATGAACTATCTATGGATACCATGCGGTAAAGGGTTAATACTGGGAAGCATACTCAGCGCCATGGCTCTTTTTTTGAGTGCCTGCACACAGCCCGCTACCGACGCGTCGTCTCAGTCAGCAGCTGCGCAAGAAATTAGAGCCTTATCGGGCCCGCGCCCAAATCTCCTGGTCATTATGGTGGACGATCTAGGCTACTCCGATCTCGGCGCCTTCGGTGGTGATATAGAAACGCCGGCAATTGATCGACTCGCGTTAGAGGGAGTACGTTTGGGCGCGTTTTACACAGCACCCACTTGTTCGCCTACCCGAGCTGCGCTGTTGAGCGGGACAGACCCACACATCGCCGGGCTCGGTAATATGGCGGAACTCTTGTCCGAGAATCAACGTGGCCAACCAGGGTACGAGGGTCACCTGAATAACCGCGTAGTCTCCGTTGCCTCACTGCTTCGCGATGCTGGCTACCATACGACCATGACCGGTAAGTGGCACCTCGGCCTGGAAGAAGCACAGAGTCCTGCTGCCCGCGGATTTACCCACTCCTTCGCGTTGCTGCATGGCGGTGCAGGACACTTTGACGACGTTGGCCTGCGGCCGGCGGAACCCAAAGCTCTGTATCGAGAGAATGGTCTGCCAGCGCAATGGCCTACCGGGCGCTACTCAAGCGATTTCTACACTGAAAAGCTGATTGAATACCTTAAGAAAAACGATGACGATAAGCCATTTTTCGCCTATCTCGCATTTACCGCTGTTCATTGGCCACTGCAGGCTCCTGACGAACTCATTGAAAAATACCGAGGTCGATACGACGAAGGCTGGGATGCGCTTCGCAAGCAGCGCCTGAGTGGTTTGCAACATGTCGGTCTGTTAACTGCACCAGTGGAAACCGTACCTCCGCCGGGCCACCGCTCTTGGGATTCGCTCTCCCAAGAAGAACAATCCCTGGCGGCACGCAAAATGGAGGTCTACGCCGCGATGGTCGACAGCATTGACCAAAACGTTCAGCGCCTCGTCACGTATCTGAAGGACAGCGGCGAACTGGACAACACCACCATATTATTTCTCTCGGACAATGGTGCCGAAGGAACACCGCTGGAAAACAGTCCAATGCTGGATGGCTGGATCGAGCGCTTTGACAATAGTCTTGAAAATATGGGTCGCCATGATTCCTACATTTTCTATGGGCCCAGTTGGGCGCATGCGTCAACAGCTCCAGGCAAGCACTACAAGAGCCATGTTTCGGAGGGCGGCGTTCATGTGCCCGCATTTATTTGGCGCAAGGATATGGTGCATGCTGAATCTATTGCCCTTGCCCCCGCCACAGTAATGGATATTGCGCCGACCCTACTGGACATAGCGCAGATTCAATATCCCAAAACTTATCGCGGTAAACCGCTCAGTGGACAGAGAGGGTTTAGCTTACAACGCTTGATTGATGACCCCTCTGCGATCATTCACGCGCAAGATGCGGCCTTCGGGATGGAACTATTCGGACGAAAAGCACTGCGCCAGGGCAAATGGAAGCTTTACCAAACACCGCCTCCCTTTGGCAGCGGTGAATGGGAGCTGTACAACGTGGAGGAGGACTTGGGCGAATCAAATAATGTGGCAGCCCAACACTCTGAAATAGTGGCGCACCTCACCGAAGCCTGGAATGACTATGCACGAGAAGTGGGTGTAGTTTTGCCAAAGGGACCGTCAGGTTACTAAGATTGACAGGCCTTGGCGGCTCAATGGGAGACTTGCGGTCAGGGCGCTATCACCGAGTGTCGTTCAAGGAATCAGAACGGGCTTCAAGGCCTTGCCAGACTCCATATCTCTCACTGCTGTTTCGATTTCGTCCAGAGCATAGGTGGTGATTAACCGATCCAGCGGAAATTGCCCACCTTGATATAGAGCGATTAATTTGGGAATGAACTCTCGCGGAATACTGTCTCCTTCGACAATACCTTTTACCGTACGACCGAACATAATGCTATTCATATCGAGCGTGACCTCGGTGCCCAAAGGCGATGCGCCGATCAATCCGCAGGTGCCGTTGACTATCAGAGCGTCTACGCTCTGGCGCAAAACAGCGGGGATGGCCGTGCACTCCAAAGAATAATCTGCCCCGTATTTTGTGATTTCATGGCAGCGAGCTACAGGGTCTTCCTCTGTTGGATCGATGCTGTGTGTGGCACCCATTTCTTCGGCGAGCTCCCTGCGTCCAGCCAATGGATCCACGGCAATTATTGTTCCGCAACCGGAAATTTTAGCTGCAAGTATCGCCGATATTCCAACCGACCCGCAGCCAAATACTGCAAGAGAGGAACCCGCTGCAGGTTGCAATGTATTCATTACGGCGCCAGCGCCAGTTTGAATGCCGCACCCCAGAGGGCCAAGATGTTCAAGCGGGACGGTGGTATTTTCTGGAACTTTCACGGCGCTTGAGGCTTTCGCAATCGCGTAATCCGCAAAAGATGACTGGCCGAAGAACATGCCGTGAACCGGAATACCCTCTTTGCTCAAGGTGGTACTGCCATCGTCACGGGCGCAGGAAAAGTTACGGGGAAAAATTTCCAGGCAGTGTGAAGGCTCACCCACTTGGCAATTTACACACGCTCCACAACTGCGATAGCTCATGACGACTGCGTCGCCCTTACAGAATTCCGTGACCTTCGCGCCAACAGCCTGAACAATTCCCGAGCCCTCGTGACCGAATACACTTGGCATAGGTACGGGATATACCTGGGCCCGACAAATCAGATCGGTGTGACAGACCCCCACTCCAGCGACCTTCACCAGAAGTTCGTCGTCTTGCAGCGCATCCATATCTAACTCCTCGATCGCAAATGGCGTCGAAGGTTCTCTCACTACTGCGGCACGGGTTTTCATGGTTTTACTTCCTATTGAGCTAGTCAAACTAACGCTTCACTTCAAAACTCGACTGCTTTCTGTCCCAGGTCGCTTGCGTCACACCTATTTCCCGCAATCTAAATTTCTGAACCTTATTGGTCGGTGTATAAGGCAAGCTTTCAACAAACTCCATGTAGCGAGGCACAAAGTAATGCGGAGCATTGTCATTGATAAACTCGCACAATGACTCGTGTGACTGATCAGCGCCGGGTCGCAACACCACGTTGATTTTTACCTCGTGCTCACTCTCTACTTCTTCTGACGCTATGCCAAACACAGCGACATCGGCAACATCCGGATGACGGCGCAGCACGCTCTCCACTTCCAAGGTGGAGATATTTCTCCCGGCATAGCGCAGAGCATCTTTTTTCCGGTCGACAAAAAAGTAAGTACCCGTGGTGGGATCTTGTCTCGCCATATCTCCGGTCAGGTACCAGCCATCTCTATAGGCCTGTTCAGTGGCTTCAGGGTTATTGAAGTAGCCGTTAAACAAAACATAGGGTGCCAGTGGTTTAATACAAATCTCACCCGCTTTCCCTACGGAAACTTCCTTTCCATCATCATCACGCAGGGAAATTTCAGTGTCGGCAATAGGGAAACCCAGGGCGTAGACCGGAACATCCTCACGATTCTCAAGTTGCGTCAGGACTAACTGACATTCACTTTGGCCGAGGCCGGTTCGCAGCAACTTGAGATTGAAGCGCTGCTCGAACTTGCCCCATAGATCCGGTGGCATCGGCACAATTTGAGCTACCCTCAGTGACGTTTTGGCATCGTTTTCATGAGCCGGGGCATTCGCCAGAAACACACCCATGGCGCCAATCGCAAATGTCTGGGTCGCTTGAAAGTGCTCTACTCGCGCCCAGAAATCTGTAACTGAAAACTTCGCCTCTATCACACAGGGGATGCCTTCTATCAAGGCTCGAAAAATACTGGTGATCCAGGCAGCCGTATTGAACAATGGAAGAACGCAATAGATGATGTCCCCTTCGCGGGAGTCGTATTGAACACTACAGCCCTCCACGATCGCGCGAACCCAGACATTGTAACTTTGCATGACGCCCTTGGATTTCCCGGTGGTTCCGGAGGTCCACAGGATGGCGCAGGTGTCACCGTAGTCCAACTGCAAGCCCTCGAAACTTATGGGTTCACTGGCAGCCAGTTCACTGTAGGCTATGGCGCCTTCGAGTTGCGATGCCTGGCCGTCATCAATAAGAACTGTCCTGGGAATGGAAAGCTTCGGAGCAATTTCGAGTATTCGCGATTGATACTGCGAGTCGGTCACCAATGCTTCACACTCACTTCGCTGTAGCGTATCGAGTAGCCACTCACCCTTGTAATCGGTACATATCGGAATCCAGATCGCCCCCAGCTTATTAATCGCGAGGGCGAGCATAACCATTTCCACCCGGTTACCCATTAGCAGCGCGACTCGATCTCCCTTTGCCAAACCTGTGTTTGACAATCCTGCAGCGAGGCGTGCAGTAACATGCTCGGCCTCTGCGAAGGTAATACTCTGGGCGTCGGTTATCAGGAATGACGTATTCGGGCTCTGCTGGGCCTGCCGGGCAAGCATCTTCGAAAAGGTTCGATCATTGGTATCTCGCAAATCAAGTTTATTCACAATTTAATGGTCCCGCGCTATTGGGTTCTGGATTATGTGTCATTGATTAGGTGGTAGTTTAACCTGCAAATCATGACACACTGAAACGCGGTACGACGAATTGTTATACCGAATCAATTTCGATCTTGTGGCGCGGTGGATGTGGGCCCATCGGTTGAGAACCATGGAAACCGAAAGGACATGTGGAACTAGTTGTATAGGTGGGGGATCAATCGTAATCGTCGACTTCTGTCTGGGTTTCTTCTATGACTTCCTGAACCGTTGTTTCACCATTGACAGCAGAATCATCGTCCATTGTTTCATTGGCGAGCAATACCGACTCCTCTTTGCGATTGGCAGCATCGCCGACTATCACAGTATCGACTTCTGGGGCGAGTTCAGGTTCTGAGTCTCTCGCTTTCCCTGCATCGCTAAGCGCATCAGCCTCTGAGGGAACAATTTGTTCAGGGTCTGAAATAAGAGCCTGGGGAGTTTTAATACCGATATGAAAGGCCGCGAACCCGGGAAGAACCACTTGGTTTAAAGCCATGCCTATGACACGACCATCGTTGGCTGCCAAGATTTCGTTTCTAATGTTGGTGATGGGATCGGTGACGACTCCCAACACATCCCCCGTGACCACACGATCACCGAGCTCTACATTGCGAAACAAAATGCCACCACGATCCGCTCTTACCCAGGCAGAATTGTAATAAACGGGTTCGGGGTCTCCCCACAAGCTGAATTTTTCCATCATGCCCAGTTTATGCATCAGTGTGCGAATGCCTCTGACACCATGGTCCACCGCATCTTCCTGGAGACGCATGGATTCGCCCGCTTCCAGGGTAACCGCGGGAATACCGGCATCAACCGCCGCGCGTCGCAATGTGCCAACACCACCGGAGCTTTGCAATACCACGGTAGAACCGAAACCCTGGGTCAGGGAAACCACACTGGGTTTTGTAACATCCGCTCTTAATTGCGGCAGATTGGTACGATGAAAAGAGCCTGTGTGCAAATCCACCAACGCATCACAGTGACTGATTACTTCAGTAAAAAATGAGTGGGCTATTCTCGCCGCCGAACTGCCCCTGGGATTACCGGGGAAAGAGCGGTTGAGGTCGCGCCGGTCCGTCAGGTATCGCGAGGTTCGCCGAAAACCTTCCAGATTCACGATAGGTACACCGATGACACTTCCGGCGAGACTCTCCGCTTCAATGTTGTACAGCACGCGGCGAACGATCTCTATACCGTTCAATTCATCGCCGTGCAAAGCAGCGGTAAGGCAGAGCACGGGACCTGGCTTGGAACCATTCACAATCAGTATCGGAGTTGGGCTGGAGATTCCTTCAAAGGATTGGTTGGGAGACCAGGAAAGTCGTGTCGCCGTGGCGGGCGGAACTTCTGTTCCCAATATGACCATGGGTGCCGCAGGAGAGGCTTCTTCTGCGAGGGTCGGAGCAGGCTGCTTGGCGGGCACTTCATTGTCGACGGTGGGTGATGGCTGATCCACGGGAACCTGTCCCTTGTCTGCAGCTTCCGGATCGACGACGGGTTCATCGAGCTCCACACTTTTCGCCTGGGGAAGATGCTTCTCTTCGTCGGAGCTAGCAACAACGTCTGAAACCTCAGCGCTGGCAATTTGAAGCTCTCCACCAGTGTCGGCGACAACGTTTTTCTTATCGGAGCCGACCCGTTCGTCAACGTCGCTCGCCGTCGCTGTCTGACCACCTGAAACGTCTTCGATAACGGCGTCGGGGATTTTGATAGTGGCAGTCTCAGCGACGAGCTGCGGGATTGCTCCACCAAACAGGCCCGCTGATAAAACTAAAACGAGCGCAAGCAGACGCCCACTCACAAAACCTTGTTCCAAATTCTTTTCCGACAAACCGGTATCCCTAAAACGCCAAAATCCATTTTAAAAAAGATTATTCAAACCCCAGCGCCATTCCTTCAGCACCATCCCTGCGCAAAGTTTACCGCATTCTGATCATTTTTTGGCCTGATAAGTTAGGAAAGTAGTGTCATAGTTCACACATCGGAGATTTTTTTTAACCGTGCTAGTCTTAGAGATTCAATAACAAGGATCGATTTCTATGTCAGGCCATCGAGCAACTACGCTAAATGAGCTCAACGCTGTTCTGAGCAAAATGTTTACTGTGCAAGGCGTTCAGAACGGATTAACTTTTATCCCCGAAGCCAGCGATGTCATCATTTCTCCCTTTGGCAAGTGCGGCACGACTTGGATGCAGCAGACCGTACACGGTTTACGCACAAGAGGTTCGATGGATTTTGGCGAGATAAGTGAGGTGATTCCCTGGATCGAAGCAGCCAAGGATATGGGGCAGGATCTTACCGCGTCACAAGTCGCACAGCCCCGGGCATTCAAGAGCCACCTGCCCTGGGACAAAATACCCAAAGGTTGCCGTTATATATGCGTACTTCGAGATCCACTCAACGCGCTAAAGTCATCCTACAAATTTTTTGAAGGATGGTTGATGGAACCTGGCGCCATCGCCTTCGAAGAGTTTGCCTATGATCAATACCTGTCACGGAAACCGCCAAAGGGCTACTGGCACCACCTGGCTAGCTGGATGGAGCAAAGAGACAACCCCGATGTGTTGTTGCTCTGTTATGAACATCTGCAATCGGGATTTTCCGGGAAATTGAAAAAAATCGCCGAGTTTATCGGTGTTGAACTGGATGGGGAGCTGGAGAAAACAGTTCAGCAGCAGTCATCACTGAGTTTTATGCGCGAGCACGGCACGCACTTTGACGATCATTTTCTGGGCTTGCAGAGGTACCAGGCGATGGGTCTGCCCGAGAAGAGTTACTCCTCCAAGGTGTCATCGACCGAGGCCGCGTTACAACGCCCACAACCAAGTCAAAAGCTAATTGCGGATATGCAGTCCCGATGGGAACAGGAGGTTACGTCTCGCACAGGTTTCAAAGATTACCAGGCGCTCAAGCAATGGTTTTCCGAAAGAGACCAGGAGTAAATACACCGAGCCCTGCATTATAAACTGTACCTCATCCAGGTTTACGTGGCATTGCGGTCCAATCCGTCTAAAATAAATTGAGCAACCACCACTGTCGGCGGAAATAGATTATATGATAAACACTCTCAGGGCCCTGACGTTTGCGATATCGTGCTGTCTTACCCACATCGCACTAGCAACTTCCAACTATGACATTGAAGCACCGGGGCGCGTCGTCGCCTTCGGTGACGTCCACGGCGCCTTCGAAGACTGGCGCGCATTGCTGACAGAGCTTGGCATTATAGACGCTGAGAACAACTGGGCCGCCGGCAATACGCATCTGGTGTCACTGGGTGATTTGATTGACCGCGGACCCGGCTCACGAAAAGTCGTCGAGCTTTTGATGAAGCTGGACGAACAGGCGGACGCTGCCGGCGGCGCAGTCCACCTTGTTTTGGGAAATCATGAGGTCATGGTAATGAGCGGAGACCTTCGCTACGTTTCCAAGGCCGAGTACGCAGCCTTTGCACCAGAGGAAAGCCAGGCAGACAGAGATGCCATGTTTGCGCAATACCTGTCATTCAATCCCCTCAATCCTGACGCTAAAGAAGCCGGAGTCAGGAGCAAATTCGATGATAAATACCCGCCTGGATATATCGCGCTCAGAAAAGCATTTTCACGCGATGAAAAGATAGGTCGCTGGCTAATTCAACAACCACTCGTATTAAAAGTGAATGACAAGGTCTATATGCACGGAGGCATAGCCAGTAATGTGAGCGAAGACAGCATTGACTCGATCAACCGCAGAGTAAAATCTGAACTCACCAGTTTCCTCGATGCCACTGATGCTCTTCGGGCCGCGGGAGTCATGCCATGGTATGTCGGCTACAACGAGCGATTCAACTTCCTAAACGCTCGCGCCGAAGAATTCGCGGCTGCTAATCCAAAAACGGCGGCAAGCTGGTTTGAGCCGCTTAAAAAATCCTTCGAGGCTCAGGAATACTTCGTGTTCAGCGACGAGAGTCCAAACTGGTATCGCGGGACGGCAGTGTGCCACCCCTTCTCAGAATCGTTCAACACCGAGCGGTTCTTAAAACGTGCGGGGGCCAAACAACTCGTAATGGGCCACACTCCAACACGTGGCGAGGTTCAGGTCCGCATGGACGGCCTCGCCATTCGCCTGGACACCGGCATGCTGAAAAGCGTTTACAAGGGTCGCACAGCTGCTCTGGTGTCCACCCCCGAAGGAGATTATATCCACTATCTGGGCAGCACCGAGAAAGCCCAGCCAGTTCCCGAACAGAGAAGCCTCGCGCAGAGCCTATCTAATATGAGCGATTTAGAGCTTGAGGATTTCATGCGCAGCGCTGAAATTGTGCAAGTCGAAAAGATTGGAACTGGTGTCACAAAGCCCAAAAGGGTCTCGCAGCAAAAGGACGGCATTACAAATCAAGCGGCCTTTAAGTTTGAGGATACCCACCCGGGTATCGAGAAAAAGCCCGGCTACTCTTCCCGTAAAAATAAAATCAGCGATCGCTACGTTTACGATGTCGCAGCCTACAAACTCGACAGGATGATGGGCTGGGAAATGGTTCCGACGGCCGTGATCGCCGAGGTAGAAAGAGACGAAGGCGCGCTATCGGACTGGGTGGAGAACGCGATTAACGAAAGAGATCGCCTTGAACAGGAGGTCCCCTTCCTGGGACACTGCAAACAATCAGAACAGTATCGACTGCGCTTTATTTTTGACACGCTGATCCACAACGACGATAGAAACCTGACCAATATTCTGTGGACCAGGGATGATTTCATGCTGCGCTTTATCGACCACTCAAGAGCGTTCAGAGTTCGGACAAAAAAACCCAAACAGCTCAGAAAAATCGAGTTCAAAGTGTCAGACTTACTGAGATCTCGACTGGAATTGCTAAATGAAACCAATCTCAGCGCCGAGCTTTCAGAGTACTTACATCCCAAGCAAATCAAGGCCATTTTGACGCGTCGAGATTTGATACTTGAGGACGGCCTGGACACGGACTAGATGGACTTTATTCCCTGCCATAACTCACGGTAAAAAAGACTTCGGCTTCCAAACCATCGAAATCCCTGGCGACCACCCGTATGGCGAGATCTCCGCTGCTTTTCGCCGGAGGCTGAAATTGAAACTGGCGCTGCAATCCATCAAATTTCACCCAGGGCGGGAGTCGATCCAAGTGCACCGCGAAAGCAAGGTATTTTAGAGCGTCGCCCTCGTCGGGATCCACAAAGGTGTCTACGTCGATCACCAGATGTGTAAGTTGACCCGAGGGAATCACTATGTCGTCGAGCGGTTTGTTCGCCACAGGCGGTAAATTCGCCTGGTTTTCAGCACAAATATTGCGATGATGAAAACCTATCGCCCTGGACAGAAGCAGGAGAATCAGCGCCAACACAATATTTGCCGTTACAAAACTGATGATACCCAAACCGATTATGGCGCTGATTACATAGACAAAACCCCCGGACAGCACATCGCCAACCCGGAAGAAGAAGGTATCGATAGTGTGTTTGCCCACGTATTTTTCTTCGCGGGCAACAGGCAAAAACAGTGCATGACGGGTGGTAGTTTGTAGAGAGTAATTAATGCTGTTCTCAGCCACCATGGTGTAACGAATTACCGCTAAAACCGGCACCAGCGCAATAAAACTGTAGTTGGCGAGCATAAGAATAGGCAACACATAAAGTGCACCACGTATTCCGATTCGGTCATAAATGCGAGATACCAGGAACAACTGAATCAAAAAACTGATCATGGTAGTAAGAAACAGATAGCTTGAATAAAACTCAGTGATGAAGTCACTTTTGGCCGAAGCCCCCTCCTGAGCGACGGCGTCCGCCCCCTGGGTAACAAACGTTGCCAAAATATATTCACCATTGGTATTGATGAGATTTAAAACAATAACAAAGCAGGCGATCAGTGTCAGATAACGGCTGCGCCATACGATATGAAAGCCCTCCAGTATCGGATAGGGATTTTCCTCTTCGGCTTTGTATACAACGGCACTGGACCCCGCTGGAATGTTTTGCTCAGTGCTGGCGCTAATCCACCACGGCAGTAATAACAAAGCAGCGGATAGCAACATTATCCCGTGATGCCCTATCCTCATATCCAGCCAACTGGCAAACCCGGAACCCGCCAGGGCCCCAAGCGCTGAAGCCGCAGCAATGAGCGGAAATATTCGCTGCCCTGATTTGAGGTTATAGAGGTCAGTGGCGAAGGCCCAGAACAGAGATAGGACCATCACCGAAAAAATCCCGAGCCAGACGTAAAATACGATGCCTACACGCCATCCCATTTGGTAAGCCGCGGCAAACAACAGAAGATTAACCACGAAAAACATTAAGGTATTGCGATAAATCGGATGTTTTTCGTCTCGATGACTAATCCGTTGATACAAACGGGCAAACGCGGGGACAATCAGCATCAGCAACACCGCCTGCATTGCGGTGCTATAGGATTTCAGTTCAGCCGAACCGTCTGCCAGAATCATCGGCTCGCGGATCACTTTCATAAGGTAGTACGAAAATAGCAGTGAAAACGACTGAAGGCACAGTAGCAAAGCCCCTCTGCCCTCTCCCTGCCTCAGTGTCGTAAACAGGGAGAGAAAACGCTCCGTTGGGGTAAACCCTTGCATAGGCAAAATCATTATTGTTATTGGCGTGCTAAGTATAGACTTAATTTAAAAACAGAAGTTTCGACCTCATTGTACATTGCACAGAAACTTCCCACCCCCGTTTTCCAGACCCAGCCTACCGAGTTCACCAGCCCGGGGGAATCACCCCACTTTTTTGATCCAGATCATTCTTTGGTCAATTAAAAACAGTCCGAATTGTTTTTTTATACTCATTCATCGATATTAGCTGCGACGAATATCCACCCTTGGAGCCAAAACCCAATGTCCGCACAAACCAACCCCAACCGGGAGGAGTCAATTTTGGCGCGCTCTCCCGGTCCGTCCTATCAAGACTTGCTGGATGGCGAGGCCAACCCGGTTCCGGATTGCCTGCGAGAGAACACAAACCCTTACTTGGGCTCGGACAACCTCAGTGTTGATCGCTACCTATCCAGAGAGTTTCACGATTTTGAAGTAGAACATGTCTGGCAGCGCACCTGGCAGGCCGTGTGCCGTGAAACGGAGGTTGGAGAATCGGGAGATACCCATGTCTACGAAATCACCCGATTTTCAATCATCGTCACCAGAACTCCATCAGGCACCCTAAAGGCGTATAAAAATGCTTGTCTCCACAGAGGACGTCAACTGGTCGACAGCAACGGCAACTACAAACACTTTCGCTGCCCCTATCACGCCTTCACCTGGGGACTGGAGGGAGAGTTCAAAGGCGCTCCGTGCAAATGGGATTTTCCACACATCGATAGCAATAACTTCGAGCTACCGGAAGTTCAGGTGGACACCTGGGGAGGCTGGGTATTTATCAATATGGATAGGAATGCCGCTTCTCTGCATGACTACCTGGGTGTTCTACCCTCCCACTTTGAACGTTGGAAGCCCGAAAACGGCTACAAAATGGTACACGTGGAAAAGGTCATTCCCTGCAACTGGAAAGTGGGATGGGAGGCCTTTATCGAGTCCTACCACGCCGTTGCAACGCATCCACAAATACTTGCGTACACCGACGATGCAGACTCCCAGTACGACGTATGGGGTGATCATATCAGCCGCACTATCACCGCTTTGGGTGTACCCAGCTTTCACCTGACGGACGTCAGCGACCAGGATGTCGCCGATACAATGTTGGGTGTTTCGGCAATGGTCGCCAGACCAACCGAGGCGGAGGTTCCAGAGGGGATGAGCGCCCGGGAATTTATCGGCAAGCAGAACTCCGAAACCTTCAGCAAAAATCATGACAGGGAATTGGACAGCTTTGCCACCAATTCGGAGCGCATGGACTCCATTTTGTATTCGATCTTCCCCAACTTCGCGCCCTGGGCAGGGTTCCATCCCAATATAACCTATCGCTTTCGGCCCAATGGGGATGATCACACCACCGCGCTTATGGAGATAATCGTTATATGCCAGTTGGCCAGCGGAGCAGAACGCCCCAAGGATGTGCCGGTGAGGCGAATGGGTGAAAACGAACTGTTCTCAGAGGCCCCAGAACTGGGCGAATCTCTGGGCACGATCTTCGATCAGGACCTACTCAACATGCCCATGATTCAAAAGGGAATGTACAACGTTGAGTCTAGAGAGCTGGTATTGGCCAATTACCACGAAGTGCGAATACGCCACTACCATCAGACCCTTGATAAATACATCAGCGGTGAGCTGTAAAGCCAGCGAGCAAAGGAATAACGCGATGCAACAGAAACCTTCAGATTTTGATTTTTTCGATGAAGCAGTGCTTAACTGCCCCTACGATTTCTACCAAACACTGCAGGAGCAGGCGCCAGTCTACCAGTTGCCCGAGCATGATATTTTCATGGTAACTCGCCATGCCGATATCAAGAACCTGCTGAAAGACACCAGCATCTACTCCAATAACTTTAACCACCTGTTGAAGGGGCCTGAGCCCGCCCAAGAGGTACTCGATATCTACGCCCAGGGTTGGGATCCTGTAGACACCATGATTACCAGCGACCCTCCCAGGCACAAAGTCTACCGTACTTTAGTGAACAAAGTTTTTAGCGCCTCCCGTGTAGACGAAATGGAACGTTATATGGAGGATATTGCCCACGAGCTCATCGACGGTTTCGTCGAACGTGGAGAATGTGATTTCATTCGGGAGTTCACAACACCACTGCCCGTCTATGTGATCGCCGATCAGCTTGGGGTGTCCCGGGAAGAGGTTCGGGAATTTAAGAAATGGTCTGACTCCTTCGCCTCGAGGCTAAGCCAATTGGCGACCCCGGAAGAAGAATTGGAAAACGCCAAAAACATCGTCGCCTTCCAGCACTATTTTGCCAACATGGTTGAGTTGCGTCGAAAAGAGCCCAAAGATGACATGATCTCGGACCTGGTTAACACCACAATTAAAGATCCGGACACACATGAGAAACGCCCACTGAATATGGAAGAGTTGCAGAGTATTTTGCAACAACTGCTGGTGGCGGGTAACGAAACAACCACCTCAGCCATTACCGGGGGCATGCTCTCGCTGATAAGCAATCCCGAACAAATGCAGCGCCTTCGGAAGCACCCGGAAGAGATCCCCCAAGCCGTTGAAGAAATTCTGCGTATGGAATCCCCAAGCGCGGGGCTGTGGCGTGTGGCGAAAAAGGAAAGCGTAGTTCATGGAGTCAAAATACCTGAGGAGTCTCTCATTATGTTGCGCTACCACGCAGCCAATAGAGACCGAGCCGTATTTGAAGATCCAAACAACATGGATGTCTGCCGTCACAATGCCGGCGAGCATTTGGCTTTTGGAAGAGGTGTGCATTTTTGTCCGGGTGCGATGCTGGCGCGCAAGGAAATGCTTGTCGCTTTTAGAGCCCTGCTGTCTCGATTGAAAAATATTGAGTTGGTGGAGGATAAATGTGACTTGACGTACTGGCCCAACATTGTGCTAAGGGGGTTGAAACAACTTCACATTAGCTTTGAAGCAGCAAGCTAGCTTCACGGAAACTAAATGCCTGCACCCTCGAACGCGTAGCTTAATCCCAGATCACGACGCAGGGCATCTAAAACTATCATGGTATCCAGGGTATTTTGATGCGAGATTTTGGGACACTGCAGTAGACCCATTCGAATGCAACGCTGCACTTCCTCAATCTGATACTCAAGGCCCGTCGCACGAAATTCACGGCTGACGCTCAGCGGCGTGTTGGAATCCAAAGTCGTGAGTGTTGCTCTTGTGGCACCACAAAATGCCGGTTCCAGTCTTATACTGCCTGCCGCACCCTCTATGGTAAAACTGTTCTCCAAGGGCTGCCTCAAACTGTTTTCAAAAATAGAGCTGCGCTCCTCTGAATAGCTAAGAATGGTTTTACTGTGTTCATCCACACCGCTGTCACCAACAATGCCTTCAATAGAGTGTCCAACAGGTTCTGATCTATACACCCATTGCGACATAGACACGTTGTAGATCCCCAAATCGAGCAACGCTCCACCAGCCAGGTTGTAGTCAAGTAATCGATCGCTGGGATTGTCCAATCCAAAAGAGGAAGTGACAGTGTGAACCTTGCCAATCTTGCCGTATTCTAGCCAGGCAGCTACATCATCGTAAATGGGGAGAAACCGAGTCCAAAGCGCTTCCATTAAAAATACGCCGGTGCTCCGGGACAGTTCAATGAGTGCCTCCGTCTCTGCGACATTCACACACAGCGGCTTTTCACACAAAACCGGCTTACCCGCCAAAAGAGCATCGCGGGCCATCTCGAAATGATAGCGATGGGGAGAGGCGATATAGACGGCATCAACTTGGGGGTTCTCAAGCATCGCATGGTAATCGTCGTAAGAGATTGACGCGCCATAACTTCGAGCAAATGCCTCGGCTCTATTTTTGTTCCGACCGGCCACAGCGAGTAATTGGGATTCGGGAACCACAGCCAATGCCTGGGCAAACTTTTCGGCAATACCACCCGGCCCTATCAATCCCCAGCGCAGAGGTTTGTTTGCAGAAATATCATTCATTTAAATGTCTCAGTTTAACGTCGTCCCCGGGAAACACTCTAACAGCGCCGCGATTCGCGCACGATGTAGAAGGATTCGACTAGGGATACAAAATCGCTAATTTACCACCAACATTCCCCAACAAAAAAAGCCCCGACAGTGTCGAGGCTTTTCTATTATGAAGCTAGCAAAGAAAAATGGTCTACTTCTTTTTAGCTTCCTGACGCGCTTTCTCTTCCTCGATGACCTTTTCAGACACCGAAGCCGGACAAGGCAGGTAGTGCGCAAACTCCATCGAGAACTGACCGCGGCCTGAAGTCATGGTACGCAGGCTGCCGATGTAACCAAACATTTCTGACAGAGGAACATCCGCCTGGACCCGCACACCCGAAACACCGGCAATCTGATCTTTGATCATGCCGCGACGACGGTTGAGGTCACCGATGACGTCACCAACGTGATCATCAGGCGTGAACACATCGACCTTCATGATGGGCTCGATGATTTGCGGACCGGCTTGAGGCATGGACTGACGGAATGCGCCACGAGCAGCCAATTCGAAGGCCACGGCGGACGAATCCACGGCGTGGAAACCACCGTCATAGAGTTCGATCTCAACGTCCAGTACCGGGAATCCAGCGAGAGGACCGTGCTCCATCATTCCGCTAAAACCTTTCTCGATTGCGGGGAAAAATTCCTTGGGAACGTTACCACCGACAACGACTGAGCCAAACTTAAAGCCACTTCCTGGCTCACCGGGCTTGATGCGATAGTCGATCTTACCGAACTGTCCAGAACCACCGGACTGTTTCTTGTGCGTGTAGCTGTCTTCGATCGCTTGGGTGATTGTTTCGCGATACGCAACCTGAGGCTGACCTACTTCCAGCTCTACACCATAGGTACGGTTGAGAATGTCGACTTTGATATCCAGGTGCAGCTCGCCCATCCCTTTGAGAATGGTTTCGCCTGAATCCTCATCAGTTTCAACGCGGAAAGAAGGATCTTCAGCAATCATCTTGCCGATCGCAATTCCCATTTTCTCAGAACCGCCTTTGTCTTTCGGCGCAACAGCAATGGAAATCACTGGCTCCGGAAAAACCATGGCTTCCAGTGTGCAAGGGTGGTTGGGGTCACACAGGGTGTGCCCTGTTTGAACATTCTTCATACCCACGCAAGCGATAATGTCACCGGCCTGTGCACGGCTGATTTCATTGCGATCATCGGCATGCATTTCAACCATGCGACCAATACGTTCTGTTTTGCCGGTAAATGAGTTGAGGATGGTGGTGCCTTTTTCCAATACGCCGGAATAAATACGTATAAAAGTCAGCGCGCCAAAACGGTCATCCATAATTTTGAATGCCAGGGCTCGCAGTGGCTCTTCAGTCGATACCAGTGCGAATTCTCCAGTGGGCTCACCCTCTTCATCTGTTAGTGGCTGAGGGTCTACCTCGGTAGGGCTTGGCAAATAATCAACAACGGCATCCAGAATTAGCTGAACACCTTTGTTCTTGAATGCAGATCCGCAATAGGTAGGAAAGAAATCCATTGTGCGAGTACCCTTGCGGATACAACGCTTGATATCTTCCATAGAAGGCGTCTCGCCATCCATGTAAGCCATCATGACGTCGTCGTCTTGCTCGACTGCAGTTTCGATAAGACGTTCGTGATACATATCCACGTCATCGACCATATCGGCAGGTACATCCAGCACCTCAAAGTTCTCAGGTAAGCCGGTATCATCCCAAACATAGGCTTTCTTGGTCAGAATATCGACGACACCGACAAAATCGTCTTCACGACCGATCGGCAATGTCATCACCAGCGGGTTGGCGCCCAGTACTTTCTCGACCTGATCGACAACGCGGAGGAAGTCAGCGCCCATGCGATCCAGTTTGTTGACAAAGATGATGCGGGCAACTTCTGAATCGTTGGCATAGCGCCAGTTAGTTTCCGACTGTGGCTCTACACCACCAGAGCCACAAAACACACCTACCCCGCCATCGAGAACCTTCAGAGAACGATAAACTTCTACGGTGAAGTCCACGTGTCCGGGAGTATCGATGATGTTCATTCGGTGATCTTTCCAAAAACAGGTGGTTGCGGCGGACTGAATGGTGATACCGCGCTCCTGCTCCTGTTCCATGAAGTCGGTGGTGGCCGCTCCATCGTGAACTTCACCCGTTTTATGAATTTTACCCGTCAGCTTCAGAATGCGTTCAGTGGTCGTAGTTTTTCCGGCGTCCACGTGCGCGAAAATACCGATGTTTCTATATAGGGATAAGTCTGTCATTGCTCCACTCGCTGGGTAAGGTAAATGTAATTCAACTGCTTGAATTTTGGCGCGCTAGTGTACATTAATTTCCCGGGAGAATAGCTAGCTATTTAGAAGAATTTTCAGAAATTGGGGCTTTTTCGATGGATATTTTTGTTATTTGTAAGCTTATTGTGTTTTAGGCCAGATTAAGCCATCGATTGAGCGCTCGAAAGACCGCCCCAAGCGGCATCTGGACTTGATGCGCAACCTTGAACAACGCAGAAACTCACGCCAGATTTGAGCCGGATTCCTGGTTTTCCAGGACGTACCGGCCCCTTTTCAATAGCAGAATGCCCTCAACCATATGCCCGCCGCACAGCGGCAATGAAACATTACCGTCAGTGTTGACTGTTTTAATCTTCCCCTACATAATCTATGGCCAATCGCCAGGCCTGTACGAAGGTTGTGGTGTCCGCCAGCTGTTCTTGTAAAAGCGCTCGCTGGAAAAGCAATAAGAGGAGAACCATCTTGGCCTTACCTAAAGAGAATTTGTTACAGGCTTACCGGCAGATGAAAACCATCCGGGAGTTTGAAGATCGTGTCCACGCGGAGATCATGAACGGTCAGATCGCGGGATTTACCCACCTCTATGCAGGCCAGGAGGCCAACGCAGTAGGCATCTGCGAGCATCTGAGCGGCGAAGATACCATTATCAGCACCCATCGAGGCCACGGCCACTGTATCGCTCGCGGCGCAGACGTGATCGGCATGATGAAGGAACTGTGGGGTTCCTCTGAAGGCCTGTGTAAGGGCAAAGGCGGTAGCATGCACATCGCTGATATCGATCAAGGTATCCTCGGTGCCAACGGCATTGTCGCCGGGGGACCACCGATCTCAGTCGGTGCGGCACTGGCTTGCAAGATACGCGAAAACAACAACGTCTCGGTGTCATTTTCCGGAGACGGATCAGTCAACCAGGGCACCTGCCTTGAGGCGATGAATATGGCGGTGGTACTGAATGTGCCAGCCGTCTTTGTCATTGAAAACAACTATTACTCAGAACACACCTCGATCAATTACGCCGTGGGCACGGACGACCTGAAGGGCCGCACCGAAGGCTTCGGCTTCCCGGTCTTTGTGGCCGATGGTTCTGACTTCTTTGCGGTCTATGAAGCTGCCGGCAAAGCGATTGAGCACGCCCGCAGTGGCAATGGCCCAGCGGGTGTATTCTGCGAAATGGGGCGTTTCCACGGTCACTTCGTGGGAGATCCCGAGGGCTATCGAAGCGAAAATGAGGTGGCGAATTTGCGCCAGGATTCCTGTTGTCTGAAAAACTTCCGAGCCTCGGTCACTGAAAGTGGTGAGATCGATGCCAGTGAGCTGGACGCCATCGATGCCGAGGTCATGGCATTGATAGATCAAGCGGTAGCGGAAGCTAAAGTCGCACCCCGGCCTACGCCGGATCAAGTCACAACCGACGTTTACGTTAACTACTAGGAGGGCTGCAGAATGTCTCAGAAAACAATGCGCGACGCAATTAATGAAGCACTGCACCAGGCCATGGCGGCAGACGACTCGGTTTTTGTCATTGGCGAAGACGTGGCTGGCGGAAACGGCAGCGGCGGCACCGTTGGCTGTGCCGGTGGTGTATTTGGCGTAACCACAGGACTGTATGAAAAGTTTGGACCCAACCGCTGTATCGACACACCCATTTCCGAGTCGGCCATTGTCGGCGCCGCCGCCGGTGCAGCACTGGTGGGAATGCGCCCAGTAGCAGAAATTATGTTCGCTGACTTTATCGGCGTGTGTATGGACCAGATCATCAACCAGATGGGCAAATTTCGCTATATGTTTGGCGGCAAGTGCAAATGCCCGGCGGTGATACGTTTTTCCGCCGGTGCTGGTTTTAGCTCAGCTGCTCAGCACTCCCAGAGCATGTACCAGGTTATGACTGCTTTCCCGGGTCTCAAAGTGGTAGTACCGTCAAATGCTTACGACGCCAAGGGTCTCATGCTGTCGGCGATCGCTGACGATGATCCGGTATTGTTCTTCGAACCTAAGGTGCTTTACCAGGAGGCCTGCGAGGTACCCGACGAGCCCTATACCATTCCCTTTGGCGAGGCGGCGATGGTCCGTGAAGGAGACGATGTAACCGTTGTCGCTTTCGGACAAATGGTGGGACGCGCAGCGGCCGCTATCGACTCCCTGGAAGAAGCAGGCATTACCTGCGACCTTATCGACCCACGCACAACCTCACCTCTGGATGAAGAGAGCATTCTGGAATCGGTGGAGGCCACGGGTCGACTGGTGGTTGTCGATGAATCCACGCCACGTTGTGGCTTAACTGCAGATATCGCAGCCATGGCGGCCGACAAAGCGTTTCATTCTCTGAAGGGACCCATCAAGCAGGTTTGCGCTCCGCATAGCCCCGTGCCTTTCTCACCGGATCTGGAAGCCGAATACCTTCCCTCCGTTGAGAAAATCGCCTCGGTGATTCGGGGTACTATGGCATGAGTGATATTTACCCCATTGCTGTCCCAAAATGGGGCATCGAAATGGTCGAGGGCACTATCGTCGGCTGGAGTAAAGAGGTGGGCGACAACGTCAGCAAGGGCGATGAAGTGTTCGAGATGGAGTCGGACAAAATCGTCAATGTCTGGGAGTCTCCGGTCGATGGTGTGTTGCGCCGCCGTATCGCTGAAGAAGGCGATGCCATGGCCGTTGGCGGTTTACTCGGTATTATCGCTCCAGCAGATATCGATGATGATGCGCTGGATGCTTTTATTAAAGACTTTGCGGGAAACAATGCAGGTGCAGAGACAGAATCCAGCGCACCCGCTGCAGGTTCCGCAGCTCCTGTCGGCGAAGTCGGAAGAAAAACCAACCCGGTGGTAAGACGTCTGGCGCAAGAACTCGGTGTAGATCTGGAAACTGTAGTTGGCACTGGCCGCAAAGGACGCATTACCAAAGAGGATGTTGAAGCCGCGGCGCAAGCTGGTGCTGAAGGTGGCGCGAATGCCTCTGCAGTGGCTGAGGACGTCGAGGTCATTCCCCTATCGGCCACTCGGAAGACGATTGCCAAACGCCTGACCAAAGCCAAGCAGGAAATCCCTCACTACTATTTGACCGCCGAATACCAACTCGATGGTTTGCTGGCGCTTCGAGAAAAATTCAACGCAGAGAACGAGCAGCGCGTGTCGGTCAACGACTTATTGGTGTGGTGCGTAGCGCGAGCTTTAATGGCAGTACCCGAAGTCAACATCAATCTGGTGGGTGACGATATTCACCAATTCAAGCAAGCCAATGTTGCCGTTGCGATAGCCACCAAAGACGGTCTCTATCCTGCAACAGTGCGCAATGCGGACACTATGACGCCCCAGGAAATCGCGGCTGCCATGGCCGTACTGGCAGAAAAAGCCAATAGCGGTGGTCTCAAACTAGAAGATATCTCCGGCGCTTCCTTCACGGTTTCCAATCTGGGAATGTACGGTGTGAATTCTTTCGCGGCGATTGTTAATCCACCTATGTGCGCCATTTTGGCTCTGGGTAAAGGCGAGCAGCAAGTGGTTGTGAAAGATGGTGCGCCTGCAGTTGCGACTGTTGTGAATGCAACTTTGTCTTGTGACCACAGGGCAATTGATGGCGCCCTGGGCGCACGCTTTTTGGATGCGTTGCGGGCCGAGATCGCTGCGCTTTAGTTACAGCCACTGCAAATCGTGGGTCAGAGTTGAAACTCTGACCCCGCTCGGCTCTCTCCTTAAGCTCTGCTAGAATTAGCAAATGGGTTGATAGTCGACGTCGAGACCGAAATACCTAGGGCCAAATACCTCCAGCCCCTGGGGTGTTGAAAACTCCGCAGGCGCGGGAAAACCAATCACAGCAACATTGGCACCGATCTTGTAATCGGGATTCGTCACCGGTAGCTGTTGATCCAGATCCAATACGCAAATCAAATCGGGGATCGTGACCTGTATCTTATTGTTGAGTAAGCCCACCATGTTTTCGTTTTTAAAGCGGATCAGATAGGTGTCGCAGCTATTGGCTTGACGGTCGATTTCAAGCTCCCCTACTGCGGAACCGCTAATAAGTACTTCACCGATGGTAAAGCCATCTTCAATACTGCTATGGGTACTGCTCACCTGGCCGCGAAATAAAACTCTGCCACCGCCGAGCTCAGCCACTTCCTTTGCCGCATCGAGTTGATTGATACCAGCAATACGCAAAGCCTGTCCCAACTCGAGTGCTTTTGACAGCGTACCTTCGATGACTTTTCCGCGTAGATGCCTGAGCTCTAGCGGATGATCGACGGCGGCAATATCGTTGCAACTTACCATCGCAAAGGCACGAGCAATTTGTTCGGCTCGAATATCGTCATGCACCTGTTCACACAACAATGTTTCGCCGAACTGGTTGCTTAAGACCAAGGGAGAAGGGTCCAATTTATTGAGATAAAAGGTTGAGTGCGTAATCTCCGGCACAGCCCTACCCGCTATGTCTGCATCTAGCACGTAGCCGCTTTTCATGGCCGCCACGTAGAACGCAATGGCGGTATTCTCTCCACCGAGCTCACAGGCCAGTGTGCCATCGAGCAGCTTGCCAATATGAGATTCCAGGCGATTTACTGCGTTGAGGATAGGTGCAGTTTTTGATTGAGGCAGCCGGTCGTATTCACCGGCTTCATCTTCGCTGGCAACCGTGGCACCCAGCGCATAGGGCGTGACAATTAATTGCTCATCTGTGAGTTCGTCCAGACTTACCAGCTTGCAGACCTTGCAGGCGTCTAGTGCCGCGTCAATATAACGCACACCCGCTTGAAGGTCCCCGCCGCCACCCGTGCCTAATATCGTGCAACCCAAAAGCATATCGAGTAATTGCTGGCGATCCAGTGTTTTCATCGCGATGACACCACGCGTTTAAGAATAAGGTAGATGATCATTGCGGCGCCAAGAGCGTCCAGCGCTTCAATTCCTGTAAGCACAATCAAACCCGCCTGTGAGGACAAAGAGACCAACACACCCGATAGCCAGGCCAACAGGGCTGGCCAACTGACGCGGGTAGAGAAATCGGATCGATAAGGTTCTCGTCCACGCAGAAAAAAGAAATCGGCGATATAAACACCGGCTATCGGCGCAAACAAAATGGACAAACCAAACAGAAAATCGACAAACCGGTCGAGCAAATTGAACGATGCTGCCAGAGTACCCAACGCTCCGCACACAATAGTAATTGCCCATTCCTCTTGCTTCAAAAATACCGAGTTGATACTCAAGGCAGCACTGTAAAGGTTGACCACATTGGTCAACCAAGCTGAAAGCACCACAAGCACAAACGCACTTGCACCCAGCCCCAGGTGCTGTAGCACTATCAGCACATCACTGCTGCCGGCGGCAACCCCAGCGGCAGCCGATACAATATAAACGCCGCTTGCAAGCACGCCAAAGGGCAAAACCGAGGCCACGGCAGTATCGGCGCTGCTGCCGGAAAACCGGGTGAAGTCAGGCATCAGTACAACGCCGACTATAAAGCTTCCCACAACCACAGATACACCACCGCCAAAGCTGATTTCTGGTTCTGGGTGAGACTGCACCAGTTGCGTCAGAGTATCTGCAGGCATTTGAAAAATTTGGTAGGCCATGTATCCCACTACCACAATCATCACCGGCACTAACAGCGTCGCCAGCTTTTCCATCAGTTGAAATCCCAGCACCGTGGTCGCTGTGATCAGAAAACCACCGAGAATTTCAACACTCATCAGGTGAGCAGAAACTCCCAGCCACGCCAGCATGAGATCCGAAACCACTGAGCTGAACAAATCCATATTGACGCCGTACCAGCCAAGCAGGGAAAGCGCGATTAGCAGGTTCACCGCGACGCTACCGTGTTTACCAAAAACACAGGAGATGGTCATGCAGGAGGTCAATCGGCTTACTCGTCCAACATAACCGGTGATAAAGCCTAAAACCGAAAGAATGAGCCCGCCTGTGATGAACACGTACAGACTGGGTACAAATCCCAAATCACCGCCGAGTTCCAAGCCGGTAATCAACCCAGGAACCCCGAAAGCGAGCGCTCCGTTCACCATACCGATACGAAGACCGCTGACACTTTTAGTTTCAGGTACGGCAGTAGTCGCGTAATTTTCCAGATAATCAATGCTCATTGGAGCTTTCTACGCCTGTTCTTTTGCTTATTCATTATTATCATCATTGTGCACGAATCACAGCGAAAGGACAGGCAATCAAAGAAGCTGTTACTAATTCCCTATGCAATGACAACCAAGCCTGCGAAACTCCCGACGACAAATAGGGCTGTAATTTCAGGCTATAACTATCATTTTTCTGCAATGGGTCGGAACGCACAGCGATGAACGCACAACAAGAATCCGTTTTGATAACAGGTGCCTCCTCTGGCATTGGTGAAGCACTCGCATCAACCTGCGCACAGCAAGGGCACAACTTGATTCTGGTTGCTCGCAGTACCGATAAGCTCGAAGCTTTGGCCGATGAACTCTCTCGGGAATATCCTATCGATGTGGTGGTGCGCACCTGCGATCTTTCCATACCCGGTGCTCCCCAAAAGCTGTGCGATGCACTACTCGCTGAAGGCCGGCAGGTTGACATACTGATAAACAGTGCAGGCGTATTAGAGCATGGCTACTTCGCTGCACTGCCTGCGGATGATCACCAGCGGATGATGCAACTCAACGTGGTCGCGCTCACCACCATGCTCACACATCTGCTACCGACCATGGTGGAACGTGGCAGGGGAAGAATCTTAAACGTCGCATCCCTGGGCGCCTTTCAGCCCATACCCAGCCTAGCCACCTATGCCGCCACCAAAGCTTATGTGTTGTCACTGTCTGAAGCGCTTGTAGAAGAACTCAGAGGAACAGGCGTCACGGTTACCACCTTGTGCCCCGGCCCCACCGCAACCAATATGATGGTGAATGCGCAAAAGAAAAGTAAGGCTCTACTCAAGGTGCCCGACGCAGTGGTAAGTGATGTCAATGATGTGGCACAAAAGGCATTTCGCGCGTGCATGAACGGAGACGCTATTGTAGTCACCGGCACACTCAACCGAATTGCCGGCGTGCTCTCTCGGGCGACCCCCAAATGGCTTATAAGACGCTTTACTGGTATCGTTGGCCGCGCAACGCTGACGCGGTCGTAGCGCCGAACACAACGATATAGCCACAAAATATACTGCCACTCGACAAAATCCTCTTAAGTACCACAAAAAGGTGAAAACGAAAGAATGCCAAGCAATGTAGTTATAGAAGCCATCGCATACGAATTACCCCCGCATGTCATTACATCCTTAAGCCTGGAAGAACAGATCACCGATAATTTAGAGAAGTTTGGACTTCAGCCCGGCAATCTGGAGGGTTTATCGGGTATAGCTGAAAGACGCTTCTGGGACCCAGGCACTACCCCAAGCGAAGTGGCAACAAGAGCCGCTGAAAAGGTCATTGACGAATCAGGCATTAACCCGAATGAGATCGGCTGTATTATCAATACTTCAGTGAGCAAAGATTACATTGAACCTTCTGTCGCCTGCCTGGTGCACGGCAACCTGAATCTATCGCCCACTTGTCGCAACTATGATATCGGCAACGCCTGCCTGGGCTTCGTCGATGGCATAGATACTCTGATGATGATGCTGGAAACACGTCAGATAAAGTATGGGCTTGTGGTGAACGGGGAAAGCTCGCGCGAACTCATCGAAGCGACGCTTGAG